>NZ_CAXUQU020000001.1:5357500-6512500 GCF_964253305.1 Acidovorax sp. LjRoot66 | reverse complement strand
TATGCAAACTCCGAATACCGACGAGTACAGCTTGGGAGACAGAGCACCGGGTGCTAACGTCCGGACTCAAGAGGGAAACAACCCAGACCGCCAGCTAAGGTCCCTAAAATTGGCTAAGTGGGAAACGAAGTGGGAAGGCTAAAACAGTCAGGATGTTGGCTTAGAAGCAGCCATCATTTAAAGAAAGCGTAATAGCTCACTGATCGAGTCGTCCTGCGCGGAAGATGTAACGGGGCTAAGCCAGTTACCGAAGCTGCGGATGTGCAATTTATTGCACGTGGTAGGAGAGCGTTCTGTAGGCCTGTGAAGGTGTCTGGTAACGGATGCTGGAGGTATCAGAAGTGCGAATGCTGACATGAGTAGCGTTAAAGGGGGTGAAAAGCCCCCTCGCCGTAAGCGCAAGGTTTTCTACGCAACGTTCATCGGCGTAGAGTGAGTCGGCCCCTAAGGCGAGGCAGAGATGCGTAGCTGATGGGAAACAGGTCAATATTCCTGTACCGATGTGTAGTGCGATGTGGGGACGGAGAAGGTTAGCTCAGCCAACTGTTGGATATGTTGGTTCAAGCCTGTAGTCGTGCCTGGTAGGCAAATCCGCCGGGCTTAGATGAGGGGTGATAACGAGTCTGCTTGCAGACGAAGTGAGTGATACCCTGCTTCCAGGAAAAGCCACTAAGCTTCAGCTACACACGACCGTACCGCAAACCGACACTGGTGCGCGAGATGAGTATTCTAAGGCGCTTGAGAGAACTCAGGAGAAGGAACTCGGCAAATTGATACCGTAACTTCGGGAGAAGGTATGCCCCAAGTAGGTGAACTCGAACAGAGGGAGCCCAACGGGGTTGCAAAAAATCGGTGGCTGCGACTGTTTAATAAAAACACAGCACTCTGCAAACACGAAAGTGGACGTATAGGGTGTGACGCCTGCCCGGTGCTGGAAGATTAAATGATGGGGTGCAAGCTCTTGATTGAAGTCCCAGTAAACGGCGGCCGTAACTATAACGGTCCTAAGGTAGCGAAATTCCTTGTCGGGTAAGTTCCGACCTGCACGAATGGCGTAACGATGGCCACACTGTCTCCTCCTGAGACTCAGCGAAGTTGAAATGTTTGTGATGATGCAATCTCCCCGCGGAAAGACGGAAAGACCCCATGAACCTTTACTGTAGCTTTGTATTGGACTTTGAACAGATCTGTGTAGGATAGGTGGGAGGCTTTGAAGTGATGTCGCTAGATGTCATGGAGCCAACGTTGAAATACCACCCTGGTGTGTTTGAGGTTCTAACCTAGGTCCATTATCTGGATCGGGGACAGTGCATGGTAGGCAGTTTGACTGGGGCGGTCTCCTCCCAAAGCGTAACGGAGGAGTTCGAAGGTACGCTAGTTACGGTCGGACATCGTGACGATAGTGCAATGGCATAAGCGTGCTTAACTGCGAGACTGACAAGTCGAGCAGATGCGAAAGCAGGACATAGTGATCCGGTGGTTCTGTATGGAAGGGCCATCGCTCAACGGATAAAAGGTACTCTGGGGATAACAGGCTGATACCGCCCAAGAGTTCATATCGACGGCGGTGTTTGGCACCTCGATGTCGGCTCATCTCATCCTGGGGCTGTAGCCGGTCCCAAGGGTATGGCTGTTCGCCATTTAAAGAGGTACGTGAGCTGGGTTTAAAACGTCGTGAGACAGTTTGGTCCCTATCTTCCGTGGGCGCTGCAGATTTGAGGAAGCCTGCTCCTAGTACGAGAGGACCGGAGTGGACACACCTCTGGTGTATCGGTTGTCACGCCAGTGGCATTGCCGAGTAGCTAAGTGTGGAAGAGATAACCGCTGAAAGCATCTAAGCGGGAAACTCGTTTCAAGATGAGATCTGCCGGGGCCTTGAGCCCCCTGAAGAGTCGTTCAAGACCAGGACGTTGATAGGTCAGGTGTGGAAGCGCAGTAATGCGTTAAGCTAACTGATACTAATTGCTCGTGAGGCTTGACCCTATAACTTTGATAGCCGTGTACGCTCCTTCATGGACGTGTGCAAGCTTCGAAGATTGTTATGCCAAGTTGACGCAGTCAAAACACATAAAATCTGATTCCACTCTATGAATTCGTTGTCTTGCTCCAAGAGCAAGTCGACTCCAAGTTATGCCTGATGACCATAGCAAGTTGGTACCACTCCTTCCCATCCCGAACAGGACAGTGAAACGACTTTGCGCCGATGATAGTGCGGGTTCCCGTGTGAAAGTAGGTCATCGTCAGGCTCTTATAGCCCCAAATCCCCTCAGTCTCCAAAGGACTGGGGGGTTTTGCGTTTGGGCCGGCGAATCATGGCTGTTGCCGGTGCCGGCATTTCACGCCATGGCGCCATGGCCGTACGAAATTTCACCATTGCTGTCGAAATGGCAGTCCATCATCCGTCGTGCAGAAAGAGCCTTGGTGCGCTCTGACTTTCCCACCCCACGAGGAGATCCCGATGCGATTCATGGTACTGATCAAGGCCGATGCCAACAGCGAAGCCGGCGTGATGCCCAGCGAACAGCTGATGGCCGAGATGGGCCGTTTCAACGAAGAACTGGTCCAGGCGGGTGTGATGCTGAACGGTGACGGGCTGCACCCCAGTTCGAGGGGCGCCCGTGTGCGCTTTTCCGGCCAGGCACGCCAGGTGATCGATGGCCCTTTTGCGGAAACCAAGGAGTTGATTGCTGGCTTCTGGATCTGGAAGTGCGCCTCGCTGCAGGAGGCCATCGATTGGCTCAAGCGCTGCCCGAATCCGATGCTGGGGGAGTCCGAGGTCGAGATCCGGCAGATCTTCGACGCCGAGGACTTCGGCGCCGAATTCACGCCCGCATTGCGCGCGCAGGAAGAGCGCCTGCGCATCCAGATCGAGGAACAACAGCGGCAACAGGACGCCTGAGAGGCTGAGAATCTTTCGTCCATGCCCGCCTTGCACGCCAAAACACCCCGGATCGTCGTTGCAAATGCTCGCCATAGCACGAGCTATGGCTGTGCTTTGCGCCTGGATCCGAGGCGTTTTGACGCACCCCTCGGACACGGCCAAAAAATTCCCAGCCTCTGAGCGGCCGGCGCCTTTACCTTCGCTTTAGGCTGCGGCGGCGCTGGCCGTCTCCTGCTGATCTGCAGCGGCAAGGGACCCTGCCGGTCCGAAGCGGTACACCCCTTCGACGTCCATCACCCGGTCGAAGCGCCCATCGAGCCACAGCAAGTGCAGGTGGGCGAGCGCCTCGCCCAGCGCAAAGGTCATCTGGTGCGGGTCGAGCGGGCGCTTGAACATCACAGGCAGCACGTCGGTGGCCGACAGCGGGCCGGTGCGGCTGGCCTCCAGGATTTCCTGCAAGCGGTCCTGGTGGTGGCTTTGCAGCTGCCCTATGCGCACGTGCATGCCGGTAAAGGGCTTGCCGTGCGAAGGCAGGGTCAGCGTATCCGCTGGCAGGTCCAGGTAGCGCGCAATCGAGCTGAGAAACAGCCGCAGTGGGTCGGCTTCGGGCTCGGCCGCATGCACGCTCACATTGGTGGAGATGCGCGGCAGCACCATGTCGCCGCTGATCAAGACCGACAGCCCGGGGCAGTGCAGCGCGATATGTTCGGGCGCATGGCCATAGCCGCTGATGCAGTTCCAGGTGCGCCCACCGATCTCGATGGCATCGCCGTCCATCATGCGCCGGTAGGTGGTGGGCAGGTCCGGCACCAGCGAGTGGTAGTAGGAGCCACGGCCGTGCACATGGCTGAGGAACGCCTCGTCACGCGCACCGTGCGAGGTGTAGAAGTCGGTCCCGGCCTCGCCACTGAATCCGTCGCGGCTGCTTATCGCTGCGCGTGCAGCGTAGTAGTCGGTGGCACTGATCCACAGGCGTGCATTCCAGCGCGCGCACAGCCAGTGCGCCAGGCCGATGTGGTCAGGGTGCATGTGCGTCACGATCACACGCAGCACGGGCAGCCCGTCCAGGCTGGAGGCGAACACGTCCTCCCACTGCGCGCGCGTGAGCGGGTTGTCGATGCAGCAGTCCACCACCGTCCAGCCGTCCACCAGGGTGTTGCCCACGCGCTGGCGGTCGCGCAGCAGCCACAGGTTGATGTGGTCCAGCGCAAACGGCAGCCCCATGCGGATCCAGCGCACCCCTGGTGCCACGTCCATCGCCACCCCGGGTGCGGGAAGGGTGTCGCCCATGGGGTAGGTGATTTGGTGTTCGAGGGGGTTCATGCGGTGCCTGCTTGGGTTAGCATTGACGTTAACGTAAACGTCAGATTCACTGCATTGTAGGGACGGTTCGCGAAGCGACTGTCGCCAGTGCGAAACCTGCATTCTCCCGACTGCCCCATGGCCACCTCCTACACCATCAGTGACCTCGCCAAAGAGTTCGACCTCACCACGCGAGCCATGCGCTTCTACGAAGACATGGGGCTGCTGCAGCCCCAGCGCACCGGCCCGGCCGGGCGCAACCGCATGTACAGCGCGCGCGACCGCACGCGGCTGCGACTGACCCTGCGCGCCAAGCGCCTGGGCCTGTCGCTGACCGAGGCCAAGGAGATCATCGACCTCTACGACAGTCCGCGCGACACGGGCGCGCAACTGCGCAAATTCCTCGAGGTGCTGGGCGTGCACCGCAAGCAGTTGGAGGAGCAGTTGGCCGACCTGCAGGCCAACCTGGAAGAGGTGGAAGAGCACGAGCAGGAGGCCCGGGCACTGCTAGACAAGGTGGAGAAGCAAAAATGAGCCATAATTGACGTTTACGTAAACGTCAATCAAATTTCCTTCCAGGAACCTGCCGTGACCAGCCCAGCTTTCGAGGTAAGAAGCCCGCGCTATGCGGACCGCGTGAGAGACAGCTTTGCGCTGCAGGGCGCCATGCAGACGCTGGGTGCGCGCCTGGCCCGCATCAAGCCGGGTGCGGTGGACATCGAGTTCGATTGGGCTGCCAGCCTCACGCAGCAGCACGGTTTCCTGCATGCCGGCATGGTCGCCACAGCGCTCGATTCCGCCTGCGGCTATGCGGGGTTCACTTTGATGGGCGACGATGCGTCAGTGCTCACCATCGAATTCAAGATCAACCTGCTGGCCCCTGCCCAGGGCGAGCGCTTTCGCATGGAAGGCCGGGTGCTCAAGCCCGGCCGCACCATCACCGTGACCGAAGGGCGCGCCTATGCCCTGAGCGCCCAGGGCGACAAGCTGGTGGCCACCATGGGCTGCACGCTGATGGCCGTGACCGGCCGAGACAACATCCGCGGCTGAGATGACGCACCCCCTGAGTCGCTTCGCGCCTTCACCCCTCTCTCGACTCGCTGCGCGAGTCGGGAGGGGGACGCCCCCAGCGCGGCGGGGCGGCCCTTGCGCGGGGGCACTGGCCTCGCGCGCGCCAGTTTCATGCGTCGCGGGTGACGCGCAGCGCTATGGACAACTGAGATCGAATCCTCACCACCATCTTTACTTCCTACCAGGAGACAAACCATGAGCATCCCCGCCAACCTTCCAGGCCTGAACTTCCAGCTGGGCGAAGACATCGACGCGCTGCGCGACGCTGTTCGCGATTTCGCCCAGGCCGAGATCGCCCCGCGTGCCGCCGAGGTGGACAAGAATGACCAGTTCCCCATGGACCTGTGGCGCAAGATGGGCGAACTGGGGGTGCTGGGCATCACCGTGCCCGAGCAGTACGGAGGTGCCGCCATGGGCTACCTGGCGCACATGGTGGCCATGGAAGAAATCTCGCGCGCCAGCGCCTCCGTGGGTCTGTCCTACGGCGCGCACAGCAACCTGTGCGTGAACCAGATCAACCGCAACGGCAGCGAGGCGCAGAAAGCCAAGTACCTGCCCAAGCTGATCAGTGGCGAGCATGTGGGTGCGCTGGCCATGAGCGAGCCGGGCGCCGGCTCCGACGTGATCAGCATGAAGCTCAAGGCCGAGGACAAGGGCGGCTACTACCTGCTCAACGGCAGCAAGATGTGGATCACCAACGGCCCCGACGCCGACACCCTGGTGGTCTATGCCAAGACAGAGCCTGAGCTGGGCGCGCGCGGCGTCACCGCCTTCCTGATCGAAAAGGGCATGCCCGGCTTCAGCGTGGCGCAAAAGCTCGACAAGCTGGGCATGCGTGGCAGCCACACGGGCGAGCTGGTGTTCAACAACGTCGAGGTGCCGGCCTCGCAGATCCTGGGCGGCCTGAACCAGGGCGCCAAGGTGCTCATGAGCGGGCTGGACTACGAGCGCGCGGTATTGACCGGAGGCCCCCTGGGGATCATGCAATCGGTGATGGACAACGTGATCCCTTACATTCACGACCGCAAGCAGTTCGGCCAGAGCATCGGCGAATTCCAGCTCATTCAGGGCAAGGTGGCCGATATGTACACCGTGCTCCAGGCGGGGCGCTCGTTTGCCTACACCGTGGCCAAGAACCTGGACATGCTGGGGACCGACCATGTGCGCCAGGTCCGCAAGGACTGCGCCAGCGTCATTCTCTGGTGTGCCGAGAAGGCCACCTGGATGGCGGGTGAGGGCGTGCAGATCTTCGGCGGCAACGGTTACATCAACGAGTACCCCCTGGGGCGCCTGTGGCGTGATGCCAAGCTGTACGAGATCGGCGCGGGCACGAGCGAGATCCGCCGCATGCTGATTGGCCGGGAGCTGTTTGCCGAGACCTGCTGAAACGGCAGGCCCATTGACCTTATTGAGAGCCAGAAACCCATGCCCACATCCATCGAAGACCTGTTTGTCCACAACCGCGCATGGGCGGCCCAGATGGAGCGTGAACGCCCTGGCTTCTTCACCGGCCTGCTGGCACAGCAAAAGCCCAAGTACATGTGGATCGGCTGCTCCGACAGCCGCGTGCCAGCCAACCAGATCACCGGGCTGGAGCCGGGCGAAGTGTTCGTGCACCGGAACGTGGCCAACGTGGTCGTGCCCACCGACCTGAACTGCCTGTCCACCATCCAGTACGCGGTGGACCAGCTGCACATCGAGCACCTCATGGTCGTGGGCCACTACGGCTGCGGCGGCGTGCTGGCCGCGCTGGAGGGCACGCGCGTGGGCCTGGCCGACAACTGGATCCGCCACGTGCAGGACGTGCGCGACCGCCACCGTGAGCTGATTGCCGCCACCGCACCCGAGTGGCGCCACGATGTGCTGTGCGAGCTCAACGCCATCGAGCAGGTGGTCAACATCGCACAGACCACGGTGATGCTCGACGCCTGGGGCCGCGGCGACAAGGTCACCCTGCACGGCTGGTGCTATGGCCTCAAGGACGGGCTCATCAACGACCTGCACATGACCATCGCCGGCACCGAGGGCCTGGACTCGCTGTACAGGGCCGCCATCGCCGGCGTAGCCGCCACCCGGCGGGGCTGAGCCCGCAGGCCCCCTGCAGGATCGGTAGGCAGCCCATGTTCCCGCAACGACTCGACTCGCCTCAGGCGTACGACATCGCCAAGGCGATGATGGATGGCTTCAACCGCCACTACCGCCTGTTCCGCACCGAGTCCGCGCGTGCCAAGCACCGCTTCGAGACCGCCGACTGGCATGGCCAGCAGCGCGCCCAGCGCGAGCGCATCGAGTTCTACGACCTGCGCGTCAAGGAGTGCGTGCGCCGGCTCGAAAAGGAGTACGACGCCGGCACCCAGCCCATGGACGTGTGGCACCAGGTCAAGCTGCACTACATCGGCTTGCTGGTCAACCACCACCAACCCGAGCTGGCCGAGACCTTCTTCAACTCGGTGACCTGCAAGATCCTGCACCGCACCCACTTCCACAACGACTTCATCTTCGTGCGGCCTGCGGTCAGCACCGAGTACATCGAGAACGAAGAGCCGGCCGCCCGACCCACCTACCGCGCCTACTACCCCTCGCGCGAGAGCCTGCACGACACGCTCACCCGCATCATCGACAACTTCCAGCTGCAGGGCAGCTTCGCCGACCTGCCGCGTGACACCGGCCATGTGCTGCGCGCCATGCAGGGCCGCCTGGACAAGGTGCGCCTGCGCGCCAATTTCCAGATCCAGGTGCTGGCCAGCCTGTTCTTTCGCAACAAGGGCGCCTACGTGGTGGGCAAGATCATCAACGGCTTCCAGGAAGTGCCGTTCGCCCTGCCCATCCTGCACGACGACGAGGGCCGCCTGTATATCGACGCGGCCCTGTTCGGCGAGGACGATCTGCAGATGCTGTTCAGCTTTGCACGCGCCTACTTCATGGTGGACATGGAGATCCCGAGCGCCTACGTGCAGTTCCTGCGCAGCCTCATGCCGCGCAAGCCGCGCGCCGAGATCTACAACGCCCTGGGCCTGGCCAAGCAGGGCAAGACGCTGTTCTACCGCGACTTCCTGTACCACCTCAAGCATTCGAGCGACCGCTTTCGCATCGCGCCCGGCATCAAGGGCATGGTCATGCTGGTGTTCGACCTGCCGTCGTTCCCCTTCGTGTTCAAGCTCATCAAGGACTTCTTTCCGCACCAGAAGGAGACCACGCGCGAGCAGATCAAGGCCAAGTACCTCCTGGTCAAGCAGCACGACCGCGTAGGGCGCATGGCCGATACGCTCGAATACAGCGAGGTGGCCTTTCCCCGCGACCGCTTCGACGATGAGCTGATCGCCGAGATCCAGAAGTTCGCACCCAGCCAGCTCGAAATCAGCGACCGCGACGGCGACGGCCAGACCGAGGTCATCATCAAGCACCTGTACATCGAGCGGCGCATGATCCCGCTCAACATCTACCTGCAGGAGGCCTTCGACACCGGCCTGTCGGACAACCGCGCGCGCCAGCAGATGGAACACAGCGTCATCGAGTACGGCAACGCCATCAAGGACCTGGTGGCGGCCAACATCTTCCCGGGCGACATGCTGTGGAAGAACTTCGGCGTCACGCGCAACGGCAAGGTCGTTTTCTACGACTACGACGAGATCGAATACCTCACCGACTGCCACTTCCGCCGTGTGCCCACGCCGCGCAACGAAGAAGAAGAGATGAGCGGCGAGATCTGGTACGCCGTGGGCCCGCGCGACGTGTTTCCAGAGACCTTCGGCCCCTTCCTGCTGGGCAACGACGCCGTGCGCGCCGTGTTCATGCAGCACCACAGCGACCTGCTGGACGCCGCCTTCTGGCAGTCGCACAAGGAACGCATCCAGGCGGGCCATGTTTATGACGTATTCCCCTACGACACCGACCGCCGCTTCACGGGAGCGCCGCGCGACTGACGGGCCAGCCCTTTCAGCCCGTGGCATCCCACCGCAACCCTAGCGACTCACCCCCTCACCTTTCAGGAGACAACACCATGAACCAGGATCCCATCGTCATCGTCGGCGCCGCACGCACCCCCATGGGCTCGCTGCAGGGCGATTTTTCCAGCCTGTCCGCCCATGACCTGGGCGGTGCCGCGATCAAGGCCGCCATGGAGCGCGCCGGTGTCTCGCCCGACGCCGTGGGCGAAGTGCTGTTCGGCAACTGCCTGATGGCCGGCCAGGGCCAGGCGCCTGCGCGCCAGGCGGCTTTCAAGGGCGGCCTGCCCAAGGGCGCGGGTGCGGTCACTCTGTCCAAGATGTGTGGCTCGGGCATGAAGGCCGCGATGATGGCGCACGACATGCTGCTGGCCGGAACGCACGACGTGATGGTGGCCGGCGGCATGGAGAGCATGACCAACGCCCCCTACCTGCTGCAGAAGGGCCGCGGCGGCTACCGCCTGGGCCACGACCGCATCTTCGACCACATGATGCTCGACGGCCTGGAAGACGCCTACGAGGCCGGCCGTTCCATGGGCACCTTTGGTGAAGACTGCGCCGCCAAGTACCAGTTCACGCGCGAGCAGCAGGACGCGTTCGCCACCGCCAGCGTGCAGCGCGCCAAGGCCGCCACCGAGTCCGGCGCGTTCGCGGCCGAGATCGTGCCCGTCACCGTCAAGACCCGTGCGGGCGAGACCCTGGTGTCGGTGGACGAAGGCCCGGGCAAGGTCAAGCTCGAAAAGATCGCCAGCCTGAAGCCCGCCTTCAAGAAGGACGGCACCATCACCGCCGCATCGAGCTCCAGCATCAACGACGGCGCCGCCGCGCTGGTGATGATGCGCGAATCGACGGCCAAGAAGCTCGGCTGCAAGCCCATCGCCCGCATCGTGAGCCATGCCACGCACGCGCAGGAGCCCGAGTGGTTCGCCACCGCCCCCCTGGGCGCCACGCAGAAGGCGCTGGCCAAGGCCGGCTGGGCCGTCGGCGACGTGCAGCTGTGGGAGATCAACGAGGCCTTCGCCGTGGTGCCCATGGCGCTGATGAAAGAGCTCGACCTGCCGCACGACAAGGTCAACGTGAACGGCGGCGCCTGCGCCCTGGGCCACCCCATCGGTGCCAGCGGCGCGCGCATCATGGTCACGCTGATCCATGCGCTCAAGGCCCGGGGCCTCACCAAGGGCCTGGCCACGCTGTGCATCGGTGGCGGCGAGGCCACGGCCATGGCGCTGGAACTGGTCTGATTTCAGCCCGGCATATTCGGCCAACAATAGCGACTTCGCCACCACCATCCTCCGCCCCGGAGCACGCTGCCATGGAATCCAGCACCGCCGCCATCACCGCCTTCTGGCGCGAGTTCGCCGACACCGAGGCTGCCCTGCATGCCATGCCTTTGCGCGAACGTGTGGAGGAGGGCAATGTGCTGCTGGAGCGGCACCTGGAAGGCCTGGCGCTGGAGATGTCCGGTGGCGACGGGGATGCGGTGGTGGACATGATCGTCACCGCCCACGGCAGCATCGAATGCTTTCCCCTCCTGATGCAGGTGGTGGCCGCCGCGCCCCGGCTGCAGCACCACACCCTGCGGGCGTTCCGCGAGCGCACGCAGCAGCCGGACTTTCCCATCGGCATGGACGGCTTCGAGCTGTCCACCTCCGAGGTGCTGATCGCCTGCAGCCAGGACGACGGCCAGGCAGCGCTCGAGATCCGTTTCGGCCGCGAGATCCCGCAGGATTTTCAGGACCATGCGCGCAACATGGCCTTCATCATGATCGACCATGTGCTGGGTGAGTATGACTTTGCCGTGAAGGTCGGTGCCGTGGACTTCGTAGACGAGTCCGCAGACCCGGATGCCGAGTGGACCCCGCTCAGCCTGCTGCCCCCCGTATTCGACCGCTACTGGAGCGAAACCCTGGGGCGCACCGGCGACTTTCCCAGCGGCGAGCATGTCTGGGGGGGCATGACCCTGGCCTTTGGCGGGTCGGACGACGAAGACGCCGGCGAGCCGCAGGACACGGCGCTGGTGATGGTCAACCGCAGTGCCAACCCGGTCGCGATGCGCGCCGACCTGGCCTATGCCCTCACGCTGGACATTCCCGTCGGTGACCGCGACGAGCTCCAGGTTGCGCAGGACCTGCACGATCAGGCGGCCACCCTGCTGGAACTGTCGCAGCTGGGCATCCTGGCCTACACCATGACCCGCAGCGGGCGCCGCAAGGCCGTGTACTACGTGGGCGATGAACAGCTGGCCAAGCAGGCACTGGCGCCGCTGCTGCTGCGCGATGAGGCCGCCTCGCTGGAGACCACCACGAGCTTCGATCCCGCCTGGTCGGGCTATTTCGAGTTCGCCATCCACTGACCAGCGCTTTCATCTGAAAAGGATTCCCATCCCATGGCAACGATTCTCATCATCGGCGCATCGCGCGGCATCGGCCTGGAGTTGGCGCGCCAGTACGTGGAGGCCGGCGACCGCGTGATCGCCACCGCGCGCGACGACGCCGGGCGTGAGCGCCTGCAGGCACTGGGGGCCCAGCCGCTCACGGTGGACGTGGCCAACCCCGCCAGCGTGAGCGGCCTGTCCTGGCTGCTCGACGGCGAGAAGATCGACCTGGCGCTGTACGTGGCGGGCGTGATCCGCAGGCCCAACGCGCTCACGCCGCCCACGCAGCAGGATTTTGACGCCGTCATGCACACCAACGTGCTGGGCGCCATGCAGGCCCTGCCTCAGGTGGCGCCCATGGTGGCCGACGCGCAGGGCGTGTTCGCCTTCGTGTCCAGTTCCATGTCGCAGATCGGCAGCGTGGACGACAGCGACTCCTGGCTCTACCGCACCAGCAAGGCCGCCCTCAACATGGCCGTGGCCTCGGCCCAGCACGACTACCCGGGCGCCACCCTCGTCACCATCGACCCCGGCTGGGTGCAGACCGAGATGGGCGGCGGCGAGGCCCCGCTCACGGTGCAGGAGAGCGTGCGCGGCATGCGTGCCACCCTGGCCAGCGTGACCGGTGCCGACAAGGGGCGCCTGCTGCACCATGACGGCCGGCGTGCTGATCACTGGTAGCCGTGCCCGCCTTTCTTCCTTTCCAACAACAAGTGCTTTCGGAGACCCCATGCTGCTGACCCAAGACCAGGAAATGATCCGCGACGCCGTGCGCGATTTTGCACAGGCCGAACTGTGGCCCCACGCGGGGCGCTGGGACAGGGAGCACCACTTTCCCAAAGAGGCGCACCAGGGCCTGGCCGCGTTAGGTGCCTATGGCATCTGCGTTCCCGAAGAGCTGGGCGGCGCCAACCTCGACTACGTGACCCTGGCCCTGGTGCTCGAAGAGATCGCTGCGGGCGACGGTGGCACCAGCACCGCCATCAGCGTGACCAACTGCCCCGTCAACGCCATCCTCATGCGCTATGGCAATGCGCAGCAGAAGAAGGACTGGCTCACGCCGCTGGCCCAGGGCCGCATGCTGGGCGCCTTCTGCCTGACCGAGCCACATGTGGGGTCCGACGCCTCTGCGTTGCGCACCACTGCCGTGCGCCAGGGCGACGAATACGTGATCAACGGCGTCAAGCAGTTCATCACCAGCGGCAAGAACGGCCATGTGGCCATCGTCATCGCCGTGACCGACAAGGGCGCGGGCAAGAAGGGCATGAGCGCCTTCCTCGTGCCCACCGACAACCCCGGCTACGTGGTGGCGCGCCTGGAAGACAAGCTGGGCCAGCACAGCAGCGACACGGCGCAGATCAACTTCGACAACTGCCGCATCCCGGCCGAGAACCTGATCGGCGCCGAGGGCGAGGGCTACAAGATCGCCCTCGGGGCGCTCGAAGGCGGGCGCATCGGCATCGCCGCGCAGAGCGTGGGCATGGCGCGCAGCGCCTTCGATGCGGCGCTGGCCTATTCCAAGGAGCGCGAGAGCTTTGGCACGGCCATCTTCAACCACCAGGCGGTGGGTTTTCGCCTGGCCGAATGCGCCACGCAGATCGAGGCCGCGCGCCAGCTCATCTGGCATGCCGCCGCGCTGCGCGATGCCGGGCGCCCCTGCCTCAAGGAGGCGGCCATGGCCAAGCTGTTCGCCAGCGAGATGGCCGAGCGCGTCTGCAGCGCCGCCATCCAGACCCTGGGCGGCTATGGCGTGGTGAATGACTTCCCGGTCGAGCGCATCTACCGCGATGTGCGCGTGTGCCAGATCTACGAAGGCACGAGCGACGTGCAGAAGATCATCATCCAACGCGCCCTGGCCTAAGAGGCTGAGAATCTTTCGTCCATGCCCGCCTTGCCCGCCAAAACACCCCGGCTCGTTGTTACAAATGCTCGCCATAGCCCGAGCTATGGCTGTGCTTTGCGCCTAGATCCGAGGCGTTTTGACGCGCACTTCGGACACGGCCAAAAAATTCCCAGCCTCTGAGTCGCGCTCACGCGCCGGTGGGCCGCAGCCACTGCGCCAGCAGGGCGTGCAGCGTGGCGGCGTCGACCGGCTTGCGCAGCACCAGGTAGCCTTGCGCGTCGGCCTCCTGCAACTCGGGCGCATCGAACTCGCCGCTGACCATGGCGCCGTGCGCATCGGGGTATCGCTCCAGCAGGGCTCGCAGCACCTCGAAGCCGCTTTCCCCCGAGCGCAGCCGCTGATCGCACAGAATGGCCTGCGGCGTGAACCCGGCTTCGATGTGGGCGAAGGCCTCGCCCGCGTTGGAGGCCAGGCGCACTTCCACCTCCCAGGTGCCGAGCAGGGCCGACCAGGCTCCCAGTACCTGCGGGTCATCGTCCAGTACCAGGCAGCGCCCCTGCAGCGGGCCGTGGCGCCCTTGCGCGCCCATCGGCGCCAACTGGGCGGACAGCGGCGGCGCCTCGGTGGCAGGCAGCTCGATCCAGAAACACGAGCCCTTTCCGAGCTGGGATTGGAGGCCCTGGCGGGCGCCCATCAGTGCCACGCAGCGTGCCACCACGGCCAGTCCCAGGCCATGCCCGCTGCGGTGCAGCTCCCATGCGTGGTGGGGGCGGTAGAAGGCCTGGTAGATCTGGCCCTGCTCTTCCAGGGCCACCCCCACCCCGGTGTCCCACACCTCGATGCGCCAGTGCTGGCCACGCCGCCGCGCGCCCACCAGCACCCCGCCGTGCGGCGTGTAGCGCAGCGCGTTGTGCACCAGGTTGGCCAGTGACTGGCGCACCAGCGCAGGGTCGGCCAGCACCGTGGCCTCATGGGGCGGCCGGTGCAGGCGAAGTGCCAGGCGCCTGGCCGCCGCTTCCGTGGAGAACTGGGTCTGCAGGTCATCGAACAAGCTGGCCAGTGCTACGGGTGCGGGCCGCAGTTCCACCGCGCCCGACTCGATGCGCGACAGGTCCAGCAAGGCATCGAACATGTGGCTCACCGAGCGCATGCTGAGCCGCCACTGCGTTAGCAGGCCCTCCAGCCGCGGGATGCCCTGGCCATGCAGGGCAATGGCTTCGGCCAGCAGGCCCATCGCATGCACGGGCTGGCGCAGGTCGTGCGCGGCGGTGCTCAGAAAGCGGTTTTTCTCCGCCAGGGCCGTCTCTGCGGCGCGGCTGGCCCGGAGGTAGCGCTCGGCCAGGTCCCGGCTGCGCTCCTCGAGCACGATCTGGCGCACGAAGAAGCGGTGCGCATGGAAGGCACTGCGGTAGATCACCAGGTTCATCACCAGCGTCATGGGCAGGATGAAATACCAGTGTCCCGGAAACGACCAGGGCAAAAGCGCCAGGCTCCAGGCCATGCCGAAGAACAGCGCGCGATAGATGCCCCAGTGAGCGGTCATCTGCGCCGCATTGACGGCTGCGATCCCCATGAGGGTGGTGTGCAGCAGCAGCATGAAGTCATAGGTCGCACCCGTGATGGACAGCGCGACCAACAGGGACAGGGCCCCTCCGTGGCCCAGCGCGAGCCATTGCAAGCGTGGCTGCCAGGTGGCGAGCACCTCCATGGCCTTGCGTTCCGACTGATCCCGCAGGTAGCGGCGATGCAGCCGCCATACGGCCCACAAGGCCGGCAGGTAAAGTGCCCCCCACACGAAAAGCCCCACGGGGTTTCCGCCCAGCCAGGCCAAAAGTCCTCCGAACAGCAGGCCCATGGAGGGCATGGCCATCATGCTCAGGCGCAGGCGGGCAAAGGCGGCACTGAGCAGCCGCAAACGGCCTTCGTCGCTGGGCGTGCTGGTTTCCAACAGGTGCTCTGGCGTGTCCATGCGCAACGGGCTTCGTCAGTGGCTGTACCGGGGCGCCAGCCACTGGGCCAGCACGGCGTGCAGCCGGACCACATCGAGCGGCTTGGACAGCACCAGGTAGCCTTGGTTCTCGGCCTCCTGCAGATCGGGCGAATGCAGTTCGCCGCTGACCATGGCGCCATAGGCGTCGGGGCAGTGCGCCATAAGCGCCCGCAGGATGTCGAAGCCGCTCTCGCCCGAGCGCAGGCGCTGGTCGCACAGGATGGCGCGGGGGCGAAAGCCGCCGTCCACCAGGTCCCAGGCCTCGCTGGCACAGCTGGCAAAGCGGGCGTCGATGCCCCAGGCCTGCAACAGCGCTGACCAGGCTGCGGCCACCTGCGGGTCGTCGTCGATGACCATGCAGGTGCCCGCCAGCGAACTCAGGTCGGGTCGGCCGCTGCCCTCGCCTGCGTCCCATGCCAGGCCTCTGTAGCGTGCCTGCTGGGGGTCGCTCTCGACCAGGGTGGCATGGGGCAGGTGCAGCCAGAACCGAGACCCCTTGCCCAGGCGCGAGACCAGCCCATAGTCCGCACCCATGAGCTTGGCGCAGCGCGCGACGACGGCAAGGCCGAGGCCGTGGCCGTTGTTGTCGATGTTCCAGGCGTTCCGCGGGCGGTAGAAGGGCGAGTAGATGCGCAATTGGTCCTCCAGGGCTACGCCCACACCGGTGTCCCATACCTCGATCTGCCAGCCCCCGCGGCGCGGGCGGGCGGTGAGCAGCACGCCGCCGCGCACGGTGTAGCGCAATGCGTTGTGCACCAGGTTCACGACCGACTGGCGCAGCAGGTCCGCATCGGCCAGAGCGGCGGCCTGGGGGCCTGGTGGGCGCACGCGCAGCAGCAGGCCACGCGTGCGCGCCTCCTCGCGAAACAGCGCGAGCACATCGTCGAAGAGCGCATCCAGCGCCACGGGACCGGCATGCGCGGTTACATGGCCGCTTTCGATGCGCGACAGGTCCAGCAGCGAGTTGAACATCAGGTTCACCGAGCGCACGCTGCGCTGCAGGTCGGCCAGGGGCGCATCCAGGCCCCCATCGCGGTTGCGCCGTGCAATGGCTTCGGCCAGCAGGCCCATGGCGTGCACGGGCTGGCGCAGGTCGTGCGCGGCAGTGCTCAAAAAGCGGTTCTTCTCTTCCAGGGCCGCCTGGGCTTCATCACGTGCCGCCAGGTAGCGCGCCGCCATCTGCGCGCCGCGTTCCTCCAGCCGGATCTGCTGCACGAAGAAGCGGTGCGTCGTATGTGCGTGGCGGTAGATGATCAGGCTGTGCAGCAGCGCCAACGGCAGGATGAAAGGCCAATGGTCCGGAAACAACCAGATCAGGAGGGGCAGCGATGCATTCCAGCCCGCCATGAACAAGCGCATGAACACGCTGAGCACGGGTGTCTGGAGTGTGGCGTTGCCGACGATGATGGCGGCGTTGGTCACCAGCAGCAACAGTGCGAAGTCGTAGCTCGCGTGGCCCGCCACGATGGCCATGGGCGCGGTGATGCCCGCTCCGTGCAGCAAGGCGCATGTTTCGAGCCGGGGCTTCCATTTGCGCACCAATGCCTCGGCATCCAGGCGCTTGCGGTCGCGCAGATGCAGGCGCCGCTGCACGACCATCACCCCGGCAAACAGGGCGTAGAAGCCGCACCATGCCCACATCCAGCGCGCATCGTGCCCTTGCGCATAGAACAGCGTGAGCGTCAGTGCCAGCAGCGGCAGCACGAAGATGCTGGTGAGCAGAAGGCCAAAGGTCATCTGCAGCAGGCGGGCGCGCCCCTCCATGCTGATGGGGGCGTCGTCGGACCACTCGGCCGAGGGCGCTGCCGCCGGCGAGGCCATCAGCCCGCAGGTCCTGCCAAGACCAGCCTGCGCCCGCGCAGCTGGGTGATGGCCTCGATGCGGTTGCGCGCGCCCAGGCGCTGCAGGATGGCGGTGATGTGTTCTTTCACCGTGCTCTCCGACAAGGCCAGGTCCAGCGCGATGCGCTTGTTGGGCTGGCCGAGCAGCACCAGTGCAAGGATCTCCCCCTGGCGTGCGGACAGGCCCAGCTCGGCCGGGGTCACCGGCAGCTCGCGGCTGCGCAGCCCGCCGGGCTGCACGCGCCCTGCGGGCACGAACCAGGTCAGCCCGCCCAACAGCGCATGCACGGCCTGGGCAAACGTGCCCGGGCTCTCCTGCTTGTGCACAAAGCCATGTGCTCCGCCTGCGCGGGCGCGTTCGGCCAGGAGCGGGTCGTCATCGCCGCTCATCACCGCAATGGCGGTGCCGGGGCAACTGGCACGCAGCTGCGCAATGAGGCCCAGGGCCGCGCCTTCCACCAGCCAGAAGTCGATGAGGGCCAGCGCCGGTGCCCCATGCACCTCCACCTGCTGCAGGCAGTCGGCCGCATCGGTGGCCAGCCGCATTTCCATGTCAGGGCGCAGCGAACGCAGGAACTCTGCAACCCCGCGCGCCACCAGGGGATGGTCGTCAAGAATGATGGCGTAGGGGGACGTTGGAGGCATTGGGTGGGGGGAGACCGCTGTGGCAGGCAAATTCTGCCAAGTGTTCCGCAAGATGGGTGCGGCGCAAACCCTACCGGAGTAGGGTTGGCAAAGGCGTGGCTACATCCTGATACCTTGAGGACCTGGTCCCGGGGCACTGCTGGTGATCCGCATCACCAGCCCATTGCACCTGGTGATTGGACACTGGCAGCACACCAACCAGGTGGGGCCAGAGTGCATGCCATGCGCCCAGAGCTCCCACCATCTTGAGAGGAGCTGCCCATGTCTGTTCATTCCCGCGCGCGGCGCGTTGTCCCCGGTTCTTTCCACTTGAATACCCGTGCTGTCTGGCACTTTGCGCCGCTGGGACTGGCTGCTGTCCTGTTGTGCGGCTGCGGCGGTGGTGGTGGGGCCGACAGCCCGGCTGCGCCCGACCCCTCCACTCCAACGCCACCGGGCCCGTCCGTACCGCCGCCAGCGCCGGTGCACTACACGGTGGGCGGCACCGTCACCGGCTTGGCCGCCGGCCAGACGCTGGTGTTGCAGAACCAGGGCGCGGACGATTTCACGGTGGGGGCCAACGGCAGCTTCGTGATGGCCGCCAGTTGGCCTGCGGGCAGCAGTTATGCCGTCACCATCAAGACCCATCCCACCGGCCAGCAGTGCTCCGTCTCGCAGGGTGCAGGCACGCTGTCCTCCACTGTTGCCAGCGTACTGGTCGATTGCGTGAATCTGCCTGCAGCAACCTACACGCTGGGCGGTATGGCAAGCGGGCTATCAGCAGGTCAGTCGGTGGTACTGACCAATGGCGGCAGTGAAGACCTGACCGTTTCAGCGGATGGAGGTTTCACCTTCACCAAGGCATTGGTCGATGGTGCGGTGTACGCGATCACCGTGAAGACTGCGCCCGCCGGTTCAGGCTGCGTGGTGCGCAACGGCTTCGGATCGGTGGCTGCCACCAGCGTGGACAGCGTGGCGGTGCGGTGTGCCCCTCTTGCCACCTTGTCCGAAGGCCCATGGGAGCAGGACCAATGCCTGCCCGTGACCGGCGCATCGGCCGGGCTGCGGGATCTGTGGCGCCTCTCACGCTCCGGCAATTCTGTTTCTGTAGGCGCTGGAATGGTGTCTTACCGCAGCCCCCAATGCGATGGCGCTGGCACCGCGTCCTCAGGCCCATTGAACGGCACGTTCTCATTCGAGCAGGAGCGAACCGAGGCCACTGCCGAGCTTGCGGCTTTCTGGGGCAACCGGCGCTACATCGCCACGAGCATGGGGCCGACCAAAATGGTGTTGGTGCGCAAGGCCAACCACCTGTGTCTGCTGGAGGACACGGCCACGCCATCGGCCTTCCCCGATGCCGCCAGCCTGGGGCCTGCCGTCACTGCGGCCATTGCGGCCGGCAAGTGCTATACGCCGCGCTGACGCGGTTCAACCGGCACTGTCGCGTTTGCGCAGCACCACGGTGATCTGCCCGTTGGTTTCGATGGTGGCACGCTCCACCTCGTGCAGGTACAGGCAGCCGCTGGCGCGCAGGGCGGCCTCCAGGTCGTCGGTGGAGAGCAGTTCCTTGTGCATCAGCTCGGTGTGCACCTTGCCCTGGTCCACCAGCACGCGCGGTTTGCCGTCGATCAGGCGCTCCAGCCAGGCGAAGCGGAAGGTCAGGTTGGCCAGCACCACATGGCAGCCCATGAGGGTGCTGGCCGAGATGAGTCCGCCGATGAGCGAGTTGTCGCCCGCGTTCATCGAGTTCTGCACGGCGTTGGACAGGATCAGCAGCAGCACCAGGTCGAACGGCGCGTACTGCCCCGTCTGGCGCTTGCCCGTGAGCCGCAGGAAGACCAGCAGAAACACGTAGACCAGGACCCCGCGCAGCACAAACTCCCACCAGGGCACGCTCATTTCCCACATGGTTCGACTCCTCGGGTGGTGATATTCATGCGTGCCAGTCTACGGCGTGCGAGTGTCGGCGAAAATCGGACACCATCGCGCTTCCACGCAGGCCGGCAGGCCTGGGTGGATGACCTGATTTTTAATCGTGTTTGATCAGAGAGGCCACGCATGCTGCGTCGCGAATTCCACCAAGCCAGCCTGGGCGCCCTGGGCACCTTGCTGCTGGCCTACGCCAGCAACGTGCAGGCCCTGTCGCTGGGCGATCTGTCGGCCGCCGATGCCTCGGGCGGCCTGAAGGCGGCCCTGTCGCAGGGCGTGCAGGCCGCCATCGCCTCCCTGGGCCGGCCCGATGGCTTCCTGGGCAACCCGCGCGTGCGCATCGGGCTGCCGGGCACCCTGGACGATGCCGCCAAGGTCATGAAGTCGCTGGGCCAGGGGCGGCGCATCGACGAGCTGGTCACCTCCATCAACCGCGCTGCCGAGGCTGCCGTGCCACTGGGCCAGGACCTGCTGGTGCAGGCCGTCAAGAATATCAGCGTGACCGACGCGAGGAACATCCTGACCGGTGGCGAAACCTCGGTGACGGCCTTTTTTGCCGAGAAGACGCGCACTGCGCTGGGCGAGCGCTTCCTGCCCGTGGTGAACCAGGCCACCGAGAAGGTCGGCCTCACGCAGAAGTACAACGCCTTCGCCGGCAAGGCCGCCAGCTTCGGCCTGCTCAAGGCCGAGGATGCCAACCTGGCCCAATACGTCACCGGGCGCACGCTCGATGGCCTGTACCTCATGATCGGTGAGGAGGAGCGCCGCATTCGCCAGAACCCTGCGGCCGCCGGCAGTGCCTTGGTCAAGAAGGTATTTGGCGCAATGAAATGAAGCACCCCTTGAGTCGCTTCGCGCCTCGGTGCGTCCGCCAGGGGCGGCCGCTCTTCGGGCACGTCCAAGCCTGCGCAGGCAGGCTTGGAGCCGCGGCCCTCAGCCCCTCTCTCATATTGCTTCGCAATCTGGGAGGGGGACGCCCTCGGTGCGGCGGGGCGGCCCTTGCACGGGGGCGCTGGCCTTGGCCGCGCCAGTTTCATGCGCTGCGGGTGATTCCCAGCATTGTGGATAACTGATATGGCAGTCTAAAACCCATGGCATCCCCTGAACCCACCAACGCCTGCTCCTGCGGCCAGACCAACGCGCGCCAGCAACCCCTGGCCTATGCCGCATGCTGCGGCCGCTATGTCGACCATTTCGACACCGCGCCTGCGCCCGATGCGCCCAGCCTCATGCGCTCGCGCTACAGCGCCTTCGTGCTCGAACGGGCAGACTACCTGCAGGCCACCTGGCACCCGCGCACCCGGCCTTCCCAACTGGACTTCGATCCCGGCGCACGCTGGCTGGGCCTCACGGTGCGCAGCCAGCGCAGCACGGGCGAGGACATGGCCGAAGTCGAGTTCGTCGCACGCTACCGCGTGGGCGGCCGCGCCGTGCGCCTGCACGAGACCAGCCGCTTCGTGCGCGAGGACGGGCGCTGGTTCTATGTCGATGGCGACCAGCAATGACCCACTCCTTTCTTTTTTGTGAGCCTTGATCCATGACCTTCGAAGCCATCCTGTTCGACTGCGACGGCGTGCTCGTCGACAGCGAGCACATCACCAACGGCGTGCTGCGCACCATGCTCAACGAAGCGGGCTGGGCCATCACGCACGAAGAGTGCATGGACTATTTCATCGGCCGCACGGTGCGCAGCGCCACTGCCCGCATCGAGGCCGAGACCGGCCGGCCGCTGACCGACGAGTGGATGGCATCCTTCTATGCCCGCCGCAATGCCGAGCTGGACCAGCACCTCGTGGCCATCGAGCACATCCACCCCACCATCGAGCGCGTGCACGCCCACCACGGCGGGCGCATCGCTTGCGCCTCGGGGGCCGACCGCTTCAAGGTGGAGATGCAGCTGGTCAAGGTGGGGCTCATGCCGTACTTCGAGGGGCGTATCTTCAGCGGCCACGAGGTTCCCCACACCAAGCCGGCACCCGATGTGTACCTGGCCGCGGCCGCCGCGCTGCAGGCCGATCCGGCGCGTTGCGCCGTGGTGGAAGACACGACCATCGGCGTGACGGCCGGCGTCGCGGCGGGCGCCACCGTGTTTGCCTATGCGCCGCTGGGCATTGGCGACGATGCCCTGCGTGCGGCCGGTGCGTCGCAGGTGTTCCGCAGCATGGCTGAGCTGCCGGCGCTGCTGGGCTGCTGAAGGTCCGTTACGATCCGGGAAAAGGGAGAACGCATGCGCTCTGCAAGCCTGGGAGAGAGAACGCAACGGTGGATGCGTCGCGGCGCGCTGCTGGCTGCCATGGGGATGCTGTCGGCATGCTCATCGGTACGCCCCTGGGTCAATGAGCCCATGCCGCTGCAGGAGCAGGCGGTCACGCAGCGCCCGTCCCAGCGCGATCCAAGCATCCTGGTCGCAGTCACCCTCTCGGGCGGCGGTGCGCGCGCGGCGGCCTTCGGTTTCGGCGTACTCACCGAGATGCAGAACACGGTGTTCGAGTGGAACGGTCGGCGCACCACGCTGCTCGACGCGACCGATGTGGTCAGCGGCGTCTCGGGCGGCAGCATCGTGGCCGCCTACTATGCGGCGCATGGCATCGAGGGGCTGCCGCGCTTCGAGCATGAGTTCCTGCGCCAGAACTTCCAGAACAGCCTGATCACCCAGGCCCTGCGCCCTGGCAACCTGGTGGACCTGACTTCGCCCTGGCTCGGCCGCACCCACCTGCTGGCGCGGCGGCTCGACGAGCTCTATGCCGGCAAGACCTTTGGCGACGTGGAAAGGCGCCCTCGCCACCCGCAGCTGTTCATCACCGCCACCGACATGTCGCTGGGCACGGGTTTCGAGTTCACCTGGGACCAGTTCGCGCTGATCTGCTCGGACCTGCGCACCGTGCCGCTGTCCTTCGCGGTGGCCGCCTCGTCGGCCGTGCCGCTGCTGCTCAGCCCGATGACGCTGAAGAACCATGCGGACCAGTGCGCCACCCGCCCCGCAGGGAGCCACCTGGCGCGCGCCAATGCAGGGGACTATCGTTCGCGGCTGTACCGGGTCAACGAGCAGAGCTACCTCGATGCCAGGCGCAAGCCCTACATCCACCTGGTGGATGGTGGGTTGTCTGACAATCTGGGCGTGCAGCGCCTGCTTGACCGCGCGCTGGCCGGCGGCGGCCTGCGCGAGAGCTTCAGCGAGGTGGGCATCCCGCCGGGCAGCATCCGCAAGCTGGTGCTGATCACGGTAAACGCCGAGCGCGACCCCTCGTTCAACATCGACACCAGCGACAAGGTGCCCGACATGCTGCAGGTGGTGGATTCCCTTCTGTTCGGCACCGGCTCGCGCGCCACACGCGAGACGCAGGAATACCTGCGCGACATCACCGAGCAGTGGCGCAAGACCCTGGCCGTGAGTCCGCACAGCGGCGGCGACGTGTTCGCGCCGAACGCCGAGATCCACGTGGTGTCGGTCAATTTGCGCGACTCGCCCGACGACGTGGCGCGCCCGCGCCTGCTGCAGATCCCCACGGCGTTTTCCATCGAGCAGCACGAGGTCACGGACCTGATCGAGGCCGGTGGCAGTGTGCTCCGGCACTCGCCCGAGTTCCGGGCGCTGGTGAAATCGCTGCCGGTGTACCAAGCACCCCAAGGGGCGCCGCAGTAGCCTGACTCAGGGTCTTGTGTCCGGAGCGGGTGTGGTCGGCACGTCCTGCTCCTCTGCCGCTTCGAGCTGCGCCGCCATGGCGCGCTGGTAGCCGGGGCGCTGCTGCAGGCGGTGCCAGTACATCAGCGTGCGCTCGCCGAACTCGGGCGACAGGCCCAGGTGCTCGGCCAGCAGCAGCGCATAGCCCACCGAGACATCGGCGGCGGTGAAGCGGCCGGCGCAAAGGTACTCGCCATGGGCGAGGGCGGTTTCCACCGCGCGCAGGCGGGCCAGGAACCAGCGGCGGTAGTCCTCGACCACCTGGGGCTGCTGGCGTGCCTTGGGCTCGAAGCGACCGTAGCGCAGCACCAGGGTCTGGGGAAAGGTCAGCGTCGCCTCGCCCATGTGCAGCCAGTTGAGGTAGGCACCGTAGGCCGGGTCCACGGCACGCACGTCCAGCCCGGCATCGGGGTGAGCGGCAGCCAGGTACTGGCAGATGGCGGCCGATTCGGTCATGCGCACGGCGTCCTGCACGAACAGGGGCACGGTGCCCAGGGGGTTGAGCTCCAGGAAGCTGCGCGCCTTCAGCCGTGGAGGAAAGGGCAGCATGTGCAGCGAGTACGGCAGCTGCAGCTCCTCGAGCATCCACAGGGGACGGAACGAGCGTGCGCTGACGCAGTGGTACAGGTGGATCATCGGCATTGGGGTTCAGTGTAGTGCGCGGCCATGGCCGCAGGGTTCCCCACGCTGCCAGTGCGGTTGCAGATCATGCCGCCGTCCGGGCCAGGCGGCGGTACTCGGCCGGCGAATGCCCGGTCCATCCCTTGAAGGCGCGGATGAAGCTTTTCTCGTTGACGAAACCCGCCGCCTCGGCCACCTGCTTGATGGGCCGGTCGCTGCGGTGCAGAATTTCCATGGCGCGGTTCTGGCGCACCTCGTCCTTGAGGCCCTGCAGGGTGGCGCCTTCCTCCTTGAGCTGGCGGTGCAGCGTGCGCGGTGATACGTGCAGCAGGTGCGCCAGCGATTCGGCGCTGTGCGAGGCCAGTGCCTGGCCTGGGTGGCCCTGCACGGGGGCTCCCAGCAACTGGCGCACGCGGGCTACCAGTAGCCGGTCGCGCCGGTACTGCAGCACCGTGAGCGGCAGCGCATGCTGCAGCATCTGGCGCAGCGCGGCCTCGTCGCGCCGCAGGGGCAGGCTGAGGTAGCGGGCGTCGAAGTGGATGGCGGTCTGCGGGGCGCTGAAGCGCACCGGTCCCCCGGGGAACAGCACGCCATACGCCTCGGCATGCGGCGGCGCGGCAAAGGCGAACTCGGCCGCCAGCAGCGGCACGCGCGAGTCCACCATCCAGCAGCCCAGGCCCAGTGCGTTGCGCAGCACCGAGACCAGGCAGAACTCGCGCAGGGAGCCCAGGTCGCGGTTCTCCTCGATGGAGAGTGTGGATGTGGTGTCGGCTTGCGTGAGGCGCAGGGTGATGTCGTCCGCCAGCAGACCATGGTGGCGGCACCAGCGCTTGAGCGCCACGCGCAGGTCGGGCGAGCTGATGGAGGCGCGTGCCAGCATGCCGTAGCTGCCCCAGGGCAGGCGCCGGCCGAACCAGCCCAGGGCCTCGTCGTCGAGCTCGCGCATGGCTGCGCCCGAGATCTCCTCCATCTGCCAGGCGGTGATGCGGGCGCCTTCGTCGAACAGCAGGCCGGGCGCAATCTGTGCCTGGGCCAGCGCCCAGGCGGGGCTCATGCCGCGGCGCCTGTAAGCGAGTGCAATCGCCTGCACAAAGGCAATCGGGGTGGCCGCAGGGGCGGCCTTGGGGGCGGGAAGCCCGCTGGAGGCGACGGGGGCAGGGGATTTCACGGGGTACAGTGTGCATGAGTCGTGGCACGATTTGCAACCTTTGTGTCCACCACGGGCCGCGGTGGGCTTCTATGCTTGGGGTGACATTGCCCATGCCGCGCGGGCAAGCGATACGCAAGGAGACAAGACAATGGGTGCAGCCATGCCTTCCGCCACCACCCCACTGGTCACCAGCCTGGCCCGTGGCGCCACCGACGTGCCGCTGATCGAGCAGACGCTGGGCGATTTCTTCGATGCCATGGTGGCCCGCCAGCCCGAGCGCGAGGCGCTGGTCAGCGTGCACCAGCAGCTGCGCTACACCTACCGCAGCCTGCAGGCCGAGGCGCGGCGCTTGGCCAGCGCCCTGCTGGGCCTGGGCTTGGTGCCGGGCGACCGTGTGGGCATCTGGTCGCACAACAATGCCGAGTGGGTGCTGATGCAGTTGGCCACGGCGCAGGTGGGCCTGGTGCTGGTGAACATCAACCCGGCTTACCGCACCTCCGAGGTGGAGTACGCGCTCAACAAGGTCGGCTGCCGGTTGCTGGTGAGCATGGCGCGCTTCAAGACCAGCGACTACCTGGGCATGCTGCGCGAACTGGCGCCCGAGTGGCAGCGCCAGGAGCCGGGCCGCCTGGGCGCGGTGAACCTGCCGCACTTGAACACCGTGGTGTGGATCGACGAGGCCGGGCAGGGCGCCGACGAGCCGGGCCTGCTGCGCTTTTCGGACCTGCTGGCGCGCGGCGGTGTGGCCGATGTGCGCGTGGCCGAGGTGGCCGCCGGCCTCCAGGCCACCGACCCCATCAACATCCAGTTCACCAGCGGCACCACGGGTTTCCCCAAGGGTGCCACGCTCACGCACCGCAACATCCTGAACAACGGCTTCTTCATCGGCGAGTGCATGCGCCTCACCCCTGAAGACCGGCTGTGCATCCCCGTGCCGCTGTACCACTGCTTCGGCATGGTGCTGGGCAACCTGGCCTGCTTCACGCACGGCGCGACCATCGTCTACCCCAACGACGGGTTCGATCCGCTCACCGTGCTGCAGACCGTGCAGGACGAGCGTTGCACCGGCCTGCACGGCGTGCCCACCATGTTCATTGCCGAGCTGGACCACCCGCGCTTTGCCGAGTTCGACCTGTCCACTCTGCGCACCGGCATCATGGCCGGCTCACCCTGCCCGACCGAGGTGATGAAGCGCGTGGTCGAGCAGATGCACCTGTCCGAGATCACCATTGCCTACGGCATGACCGAGACCAGCCCCGTGAGCTGCCAGAGCAGCACCGAGACGGCACTGGAAAAGCGCGTCTCCACCGTGGGCCAGGTGCAGCCGCACCTGGAGGTGAAGATAGTGAATCCCGATACGGGCGAAGTCGTGCCCGTGGGCGAGCGCGGCGAGCTGTGCACGCGCGGCTATTCGGTGATGCACGGCTACTGGGGCGACGAGGCCAAGACCCGCGAGGCCATTGACGCCGAGGGCTGGATGCACACCGGCGACCTGGCCACCATGGATGCCGAGGGCTACGTGAACATCGTCGGCCGCATCAAGGACATGGTGATCCGCGGCGGCGAGAACATCTACCCGCGCGAGATCGAGGAGTTTCTCTACCGCCACCCACAGGTGCAGGACGTGCAGGTGGTGGGCGTGCCCGACGCGAAGTACGGCGAGGAGCTGTGTGCCTGGATCGTGGTCAAGCCCGGCCAGGAGCTGACCGAGGAGGCCGTGCGCGCCTTCTGCAAAGGCCAGATCGCGCACTACAAGGTGCCGCGCTACATCCGCTTCGTCACGGGCTTTCCGATGACGGTCACGGGCAAGATCCAGAAATTCAAGATCCGCGACGAAATGAAGGACCAGCTGGGGCTGGCCGAAGAAAAGACTGCTTGAAAGATCCGCTGCATGACCATCCTAGACACCCAACTGAACGCCCGCTCGGCCGACTTCCTGGCCAACGCGGCCGCCATGCGCACCCTGGTCGATGACCTGCGCGGCCACCTCGACAAGGTGGCCCAGGGCGGCGGCGAGGCCGCCCGCGCCAAGCACACGGCGCGCGGCAAGCTGCTGCCGCGCGAGCGCGTGCAGATGCTGCTGGACCCGGGCACGCCCTTCCTGGAGCTGGCACCCCTGGCCGCGCTCAACATGTACAACAACGATGCGCCCAGCGCCGGCCTGATCGCCGGCATCGGCCGCGTGAGCGGCGTGGACTGCATGGTGGTGTGCAACGACGCCACGGTGAAGGGCGGCACCTACTACCCGCTCACCGTCAAGAAGCACCTGCGCGCGCAGGAAGTGGCGCAGCAGAACCACCTGACCTGCATCTACCTGGTGGACTCGGGCGGCGCCAACCTGCCCAACCAGGACGAGGTCTTCCCCGACCGCGACCACTTCGGCCGCATCTTCTTCAACCAGGCCAACATGAGCGCCCAGGGCATCTCGCAGATCGCCGTGGTCATGGGCAGCTGCACGGCCGGCGGCGCCTATGTGCCGGCCATGAGCGATGAGTCCATCATCGTCAAGAACCAGGGCACCATCTTCCTGGGCGGCCCGCCGCTGGTGAAGGCTGCCACGGGCGAGGTGGTCACGGCCGAGGACCTGGGCGGCGGCGACGTGCACACGCGCCTGTCGGGCGTGGCCGACCACCTGGCGCAGAACGACCTGCATGCGCTGCAGCTGGCGCGCAATGCGGTGCGCAACCTCAACAAGGCCAAGGCCGCAGCGCCGGCGGACAGCGCGCCGCTGCCGCCGAAGTTTGCCGGTGAAGAACTCTACGGCGTGATCCCGGTGGACACGCGCAAGCCCTTTGACGTGCGCGAGATCATCGCCCGCATCGTCGATGGCAGCGAGTTCGACGAGTTCAAGGCGCGCTATGGCACCACGCTGGTCACGGGCTTCGCGCGCATCGAGGGCATGGCCGTGGGCATCATCGCCAACAACGGCATTTTGTTCAGCGAGTCGGCCCTCAAGGGCGCGCACTTCATCGAGCTGTGCTGCCAGCGCAAGATCCCGCTGGTGTTCCTGCAGAACATCACCGGCTTCATGGTCGGGCGCAAGTACGAGAACGAAGGCATCGCGCGCAACGGCGCGAAGATGGTCACGGCCGTGGCCACGGCCGCCGTGCCCAAGTTCACCATCATCATCGGCGGCAGCTTCGGCGCCGGCAACTACGGCATGTGCGGCCGCGCCTACAGCCCGCGCTTTCTGTGGATGTGGCCCAACGCGCGCATCAGCGTCATGGGCGGCGATCAGGCCGCCGGCGTGCTGGCCACCGTCAAGCGCGATGGCATCGAGGGCAAGGGCGGCCAGTGGAGCGCCGAGGAGGAAGAAGCCTTCAAGGCTCCCATCCGCCGCCAGTACGAAGACCAGGGCCACCCCTACTACGCCACTGCGCGCCTGTGGGACGACGGCGTGATCGACCCGGCCGACACGCGCCGCGTGCTGGCGCTGGGCCTGGCTGCGACACGCAACGCGCCCATCGAAGACACGAAATTCGGTTTGTTCCGCATGTAAGGACGGTCCAGCATGAGCAATCCCAACCTGACCATTGCCTACGAGGGCGCCGTGGCGCGCATCACGCTCACCCAGCCCGAGATCCGCAACGCCTTCAGCGACGAAGTCATCGCCGAGATCACTGCCGCCTTCACCGAAGTGGGCGCACGCGCCGACGTGCGCGCCGTGGTGCTGGCGGCCGAGGGCCCGGCCTTCTGCGCGGGCGCCAACCTCAACTGGATGCGCCGCATGGCCGACTACACGCGCGACGAGAACGTGGCCGACGCGGGCAAGCTGGCCGAGATGCTGCGCGTGATCTACGAGTGCCCCAAACCCACCATCGCGCGTGTGCAGGGCGATGTGTACGCAGGTGGCGTGGGCCTGGTGGCCGCCTGCGACATGGCGGTGGTGGTGGATACAGCGGGCTTTTGCCTGAGCGAGGTGAAGCTGGGCCTGATCCCTGCGACCATCAGTCCTTACGTGATCCGCGCCATGGGTGCGCGCGCGGCGCACCGCTACTTCCTCACGGCCGAGCGCTTCAGCGCGGCCGAGGCCCTGCGCATCGGCTTCGTGCACGAGGTGGTGGTGGCCGACCCGGGCATGGAGGCGCTGGACGCCAAGGTCAACGAACTGCTCAAGGCGCTGACCAGCGCCAGCCCGGCGGCCGTGCGCGCCTGCAAGAAGCTGGTGATTGATGTGGCCGAGCGCGAAATCGACGCACAGCTGATCGACGCCACGGTGCAGGGCATCGCCGACATCCGCGCCAGCGAGGAAGGCCGCGAGGGCGTGCAATCCTTCCTGCAAAAGCGCAAGCCCGCCTGGCTGGCCGTGTGATCCTCTGACAGGAAATCCCCATGGACGCACTCTGGCTCAGCATCGTTCAGTGGCTGCACACCATCGGCCTGCACGTGGACGCGGGCACGGCCCGCGACGTCGCCGGGGGCGTCGCGCGCGCCACCCAGCAGCTCGACATGCCCGGCCTGCTGGCCCTGGCGGCGGCTTTGGGCTGGGCCAGCGGCGTGCGCCTGTACGCCGTGGTGTTCATGGTCGGCGCCATGGGCTGGGCCGGCTGGCTGCCGCTGCCGCCGGGCCTGGCGGTGCTGCAAAGCCCGATGGTGCTGGCGGTCAGCGGTTGCATGCTGGTGGTGGAGTTCTTTGCCGACAAGGTGCCCTGGTTCGACAGCCTCTGGGATGCCGTGCACGCCTTCATCCGGGTGCCTGCCGGGGCGCTGCTGGCGGCCGGCGTGTTCGGCGCTGACAGCGCCACCATGGGGCTGGTGGGCGGGCTGATGGGGGGCTCGCTGGCCGCCACATCCCTGGCCACCAAGATGACGGCGCGCGCTGCGGCCAACACCTCGCCCGAACCGTTCTCCAACTGGGGCCTGTCCTTTCTTGAGGACGGGCTGGTGGTGGGCGTGGTCTGGCTCGCCACGCAGTACCCGGTGACCTTCGGTGTGGTGCTGGTGGTGATGCTGGTGGTCTCGGTGCTGCTGCTGGTGGTGCTCTTCAAGTTTCTGCGCGCCGTGCTGCGGCGCTTGTCTTCTCTTCTTTCGGCGCCCGCTAAGGCGGTTTGAAACCCTATGTTTAACAAGATTCTTATTGCCAACCGCGGCGAGATCGCCTGCCGAGTCGCTGCCACCGCCCGCCGCATGGGGGTGAAGACCGTGGCCGTGTACTCCGATGCAGACGCCGGTGCCAAGCATGTGGCCGTGTGCGACGAGGCCGTGCACATCGGCGGCAGTGCTCCCAAGGAGAGCTACCTGCAGTGGCAGCGCATCATCGCCGCCGCCAAGGCCACGGGTGCGCAGGCCGTGCACCCCGGCTACGGTTTTCTGAGCGAGAACGAGGAATTCGCCCAGGCCTGCGCCGACGCGGGCCTGGTGTTCATCGGCCCGCCTCCTTCGGCGATCCAGGCCATGGGGCTCAAGGCAGAGTCCAAGCAGCTCATGGAGAAGGCCGGCGTGCCGCTGGTGCCCGGCTACCACGGTGCCGACCAGGACCCGGCCCTGCTGCAGCGCGAGGCCGACCGCATCGGCTACCCGGTGCTCATCAAGGCCAGCGCCGGTGGCGGCGGCAAGGGCATGCGCGCGGTGGATTCGGCGGCCGAGTTCGCCGATGCCCTGGCCTCGTGTCAGCGAGAGGCCATCAACAGCTTCGGCGACGATGCGGTGCTGATCGAAAAGTACGTGCAGCGCCCGCGCCACATCGAGATCCAGGTGTTTGGCGACACCCAGGGCAACTACGTCTACCTGTTCGAGCGCGACTGCTCGGTGCAGCGCCGCCACCAGAAGGTGCTGGAGGAAGCACCGGCCCCGGGCATGACCGAGGCCATGCGCCAGGAAATGGGCAACGCCGCCGTGGCCGCCGCCCGCGCGGTGAACTACGTCGGCGCCGGCACGGTGGAGTTCATCGTCGAGCAGCGCGCCGACGGCAGCATGAACTTCTTCTTCATGGAGATGAACACCCGCCTGCAGGTGGAGCACCCCGTGACCGAGGCCATCACCGGCCAGGACCTGGTGGAGTGGCAGCTGCGCGTGGCCTCGGGCGAGCCGCTGCCGCTGGCGCAGGACCAGCTGCGCATCACCGGCCACGCCATCGAGGCGCGCATCTGCGCAGAGAACCCCGACAACAACTTCCTGCCCGCCACGGGCACGCTGCACGTGTACGGCCTGCCGTCCCACGTGGCCTTCGAGCGCGGCACGGTGCGCGTGGACTCGGGCGTGCGCCAGGGCGATGCCATCAGCCCGTTCTACGACTCCATGGTGGCCAAGCTCATCGTGCATGGCGACACGCGCGAGCAGGCCCTGGCCCGCCTGGACGAGGCCCTGGCCCAGACGCACATCGTGGGGCTGGCCACCAATGTGCAGTTCCTGCGGCGCGTGGCACGCACCGATTCGTTCGCCCAGGCACAACTTGACACCGCGCTGATCCCGCGCGAGCAGGCCGTGCTGTTCAAGAGAGAGGACGTGGGCCTGCCGCTGGCCGCCGCCAGCGCCGTGGCGCAGACCCTGCTGCGCGAGCGCGCCGCCGAGGGCGTGGACCCGTTCAGCCGCCGCGATGGCTTCCATACGCATGGCGTGGTGCAGCGCCGCTTCGAGTTCGAGTTTGGCGGCGAGCATGTGAAAGCCTGGCTTACCTACGAGCGCGGCGGCAGCCTGCACCTGGCCGTGGGCGAGGGCGATGCCCAGGTGGCCGAGCCGCTGGTGTTTGCCACCACGGGCGATGCCATCGACCTGCAGTTCGCCGGCCAGCGCACGCGCGCCGCCGTGTACGCCCAGGGCGAGGTGGACCATGTGTTCACGCCCGTGGGTGCCACGCAGATCGTGGCCATCGACCTGCTGGCCCATTCCGGCGAAGCGGCGGCCGAGGGCGGGCGCCTCACGGCCCCCATGCCCGGCAAGGTGGTGTCGTTCGCCGTCAAGGCCGGCGACAAGGTCGCCAAGGGCCAGGCCCTGGCCGTGATGGAGGCGATGAAAATGGAGCACACTATTGCCGCCCCGGTGGATGGCGTGGTGCAGGAGCTGCTCTATGCGCCTGGCGACCAGGTGGCCGAAGGGGCCGAGCTGCTCAAGCTGGCGGCAGTGGCTGCCTGACCCCCTGCAGGCGCGGTACGCTTACGGCCCATGAACATCACTTTTTGCTGTACCGATACCAAGCCCGAGCCTTGGCTGCAAGGCCTGCAGGCGGCCCTGCCCGATGCCTCCATCTCCGTCTGGCAACCGGGCGCACCCCAGGCCGACTACGCCGTGGTCTGGGCGCCGCCCCAGCAGTTCATGGACGAGCAGCAGGCCCTGAAGGCGCTTTTCAACATCGGCGCGGGCGTGGATGCCCTGCTCAAGCTGCGCCTGCCGCCCGGCGTGCGCGTGGTGCGTCTCGATGACGCCGGCATGGCCGTGCAGATGGCCGAGTACGTGTGCCACGCCGTCATCCGCCACTTCCGCGAGTTCGACGCCTACGAGGCCGACATGCAGGCCGGCCGCTGGGGCTACCGCAAGCCGCGCCTGCGCAGCGAGTTCCCGGTCGGTGTGATGGGGCTCGGCGTGCTGGGCGAGCGCGTGGCGCGGGCGCTGGGGCAGTTCGACTTTCCGGTCAACGGCTGGAGCCGCTCGCCCAAGGCCATCGAGGGCGTGCGCGGGTTCAGCGGTGCCGAGGGGTTCAACGATTTCCTCGCTGCCAGCCGGGTGCTGGTCAACCTGCTGCCGCTCACGCCCGATACACAGGACGTCATGAACCGCGAGACCCTCTCGCGCCTGCAGCCCGGTGCCTATGTGGTCAACGTGGCGCGCGGCGCGCACCTGGTGGAAGAGGACCTGCTGGCCCTGATCGACAGCGGACATGTGGCCGGCGCCACGCTGGACGTGTTCCGCCAGGAGCCCCTGCCCGTCGGCCATGCGTTCTGGAACCACCCGCGTATCGTGGCCACGCCGCACACCTCGGCGCGCACGCTGCGCGAGGAGAGCATTGCGCAGATTGCGGGCAAGATGGCGGCGCTGCAGCGCGGCGAGGCTGTGGCCGGGATCGTGGATCCGGGGCGCGGATACTGAGGTTCGCAGGGCACCGACGCACGGGCAACCACGCCATGGCCACTTCCTTTCTCTGCCCGTTCTTGGGCCTGCTCGGCTGGTTCCTGTTGTTGCCGGGTGCGCTGTCTGCGCTGGGCGCTGCCTGGCTGCTGGCCGTGAGCCTGAATCTGGTGGGCGACATGCGCTCGGCCCAGGGCCGGGTGGTGGCCCTGGTGCCGGGCACCGTGGGCACGCAAGGGCGCCTGGGCCAAGGCAGCAAGAGCGTGGTGGAGTTCACGGCCCACGACGGTCGCACCCTGCACGTGACCGATCCGGTGCTGCGGCGGCTGCAGGCAGAGCACGCCATCGGCGAAGCCGTCACGGTGCGCTACCCCGCCAAGGACCCGCTGCAGGCCGAGATCAGCAGCTCCCGCTGGATCAAAAGCTTCATCGGCATTGCCATGCTGCTGGCAGGCCTGGTCGCCACGGCCGTGGGCGGGCTGTTGTTGCGCCTGCGGCCCAAGCCGGTCATGGCTGCTCCCGCATCCTGAAAACCACTATTCCCTCGGAGACTTCCCCATGAGCATTCCTGCCAAAGTCAAACTCGTCGATGTGGGTCCGCGCGACGGCCTGCAGAACGAGAAATCCCCCGTACCGGCCGAAATCAAGATCGGCCTGGTGCACCGCCTGCAGGAGGCGGGCCTCAAGAACATCGAGGTCACCAGCTATGTCTCGCCCAAGTGGGTGCCGCAGATGGCGGACAACCACGAGGTCATGGACGGCATCGCGCGCCAGGCGGGCATTGTCTACTCGGTACTCACGCCCAACCTCAAGGGCTATGAAGCCGCGGTGATCGACCGTCCCGACGAAATCGTGGTCTTCGGTTCGGCCAGCGAGGCCTTCAGCCAGAAGAACATCAACTGTTCCATTGCCGAGAGCATCGAGCGCTTTGCCCCCGTGGTCGAGGCCGCGCGCGCGGCCGGCATCCATGTGCGCGGCGCCATGAGCTGCACGGTGGGCTGCCCCTACGAGGGCGAGATCGCGCCCGAGCGCGTGGCCTACCTGGCCGGCCTCATGAAGGGCATCGGCGTGCAGCATGTGGGCGTGGCCGACACCATCGGCGTGGGCACGCCACGCAAGGTGCAGCGGGCCATGGAGGCCACCTTGCAGCACTACGGCATCGACGATGTCTCGGGCCATTTCCACGACACCTACGGCCAGGCCCTGGCCAACACCCTGGCCACGCTGGAGATGGGCGTCTGGCAGTACGACACTTCCGTCGCGGGCCTGGGGGGCTGCCCCTATGCCAAGGGCGCCACCGGTAACGTGGCCACCGAAGACGTGGTCTACATGCTGCACGGCATGGGCATCGACACCGGCATCGACCTCGACAAGCTCATCGATGCGGGTGCCTACATCAGCAACTTTTTGAACCGCAAGCCCAACTCGCGCGCGGCCAATGCCTTGCTGACCAAGCGGGCGGGCTGACCGCCGGGGCCTGGAAGGCCCGACAATGGGGGACCAGCGGGCGGCACCGTGCCGCCCCACCATGACCAGTGCGGGAACCTTGGATATGTGCGGAGCGGAACTGAAGAACTTGCCGGAAGGCGTGCAACGGGTGGCAGCAGCGCTGCAGGCGCAGGGCCATCCGCACATGCCGCAGATGCTCGACGATGCGGCGCGCACGGCGCAGCAGGCGGCCGATGCCCTGGGCATCCTCGTCGGCCAGGTGGCCAAAAGCATCATCTTTCGGCGCAAGAGCGACGACGTGGCGGTGCTGGTGGTGACCTCGGGCGACCGGCGCGTGGACGAGAAGAAGGTCGAGGCCCACGTCGGCAAGGTCGGCCGGGCCGATGCCGAGTTCGTCAAGGCACGCACCGGCTTTTCCATCGGCGGCGTGTCGCCGCTGGCGCATGCCACGCCGCCCGTCACGCTGATCGACCGCGATCTGCTGCGCTTTGACGTGGTGTGGGCTGCGGCCGGGCATCCACACAGCGTGTTCCCGCTACACCCGAACGACCTCGCGCGCCTGACCGGCGCGCCGGTGGTGGACGTGGTGCAGGAGCCCGCACCACCTGTGCCACCCGCCGCAGCATGACCCCGGTCGAGCTGCTGGACAACCACGCCCGCCAGATCGGCGCAGCCGGGCATTTCGATGCCCGCAGCCAGGAGCCCATGCCCTCGCCCTGCATCTCGGTGTGCCGCATGTCACCCGACCGCAGCCACTGCGAGGGCTGCTTTCGCACGCTGGACGAGATCCGCATCTGGGGCGGCGCCGACAGTTCCGTGCGCCGCACCATCTGGGCGCAATTGCTGCTGCGCGCGGGCATCGCTCCGTTTGACGCCAAGAAGGTATCGCCATGAAACGCATCACGTTCTACCTGGACTTCATTTCGCCCTATGCCTGGCTGGCCTTCGAGCGCCTGCCCCAGGTGCTGGAGGGGCTGAGCTACAGCGTGGCCTACCAACCGGTGCTGCTCGGTGCCCTGCTGGCGCAGCACGCCAACCCGGGCCCGGCCGGCATCGCGCCCAAGCGCGAATGGACCTACCGCCATGTGACCTGGCTCGGCCATGCACACGGCATCGGCCTGCAGATGCCGGCGCGCCACCCCTTCAACCCGCTGCCGCTGCTGCGCCAGGCGCTGGCCTGCAGCGACGACGGCACCATCAACCGCTACGTGGCTGGCACCGTGCTGCGCCATGTCTGGCACGGCGGGCAGGACGCGCTGGACCCGGCGCGCATGGCTGATCTGGCCGCCGCATTGGCCGAGCAGCTGCGGCCCGGCCAGGACATTGCGAGCGAGGGCCCCAAGGCGCTGCTGCGTGCCAACACCGCGACCGCCCAGGCTGCCGGGGTGTTCGGCGTGCCCGCCTTCGAGGTCGATGGCAAGCTGTTCTGGGGGCTCGACGGCCTGCCGATGCTGCGCGCCTACCTCGTTGGCGATGCGTGGTTTGAGGGGTCGGACTGGGATGGTGTTGCGGCGCTCCCTTCGGGTCTCGCGACCAAGGGCTGATGACGGTGGGCTGGCCGGCGCTTCCTGACAGCCTGCCTGTCAGCCTGTCGGGGTAAACACCGCCCTCCGTCCTCGCCTTCTCGCATGCTGAAAGCGGGCGCAAGGGTTTCACCTTAAGTTGTCAGAGCGCGGTCAGTTTGGTGAAAGGCCCTGTTGGTTTCGCGTCAGAGGGGGGTCAGTGCAATCTCCAAGAATGTGGGCAGCCGCACCAGAGGGCGGTCTGAATACATCACACAGGAGACAAACCATGGCAACCCATCCCGCACCGCGGCCGATGTCCGCCGAAGAGAAGAAGGTCATCTTCGCTTCGTCGCTCGGCACCGTTTTCGAGTGGTACGACTTTTATCTGTACGGCTCGCTCGCAGCCATCATTGCCAAGCAGTTCTTCAGCGGTCTGGATGCGGGCGCAGCCTTCATCTTCGCGCTGCTGGCCTTCGCGGCGGGTTTCCTGGTGCGGCCTTTCGGCGCCATCGTGTTCGGCCGCCTGGGCGACATGATCGGGCGCAAGTACACCTTCCTGGTCACCATCCTGATCATGGGCCTGTCGACCTTCATCGTCGGCCTGCTCCCGAGCTATGCCACCATTGGCGTGGCCGCTCCCATCATCCTGATCGCGCTGCGCATGCTGCAGGGACTGGCGCTGGGCGGTGAGTACGGCGGTGCCGCCACCTACGTGGCCGAGCATGCCCCGCACGGCAAGCGCGGTGCCTACACCTCCTGGATCCAGACCACGGCAACGCTGGGCCTGTTCCTGAGCCTGCTGGTGATCCTGGGCGTGCGCCTGAGCCTGGGTGAGGCGGTGTTCTCTGACTGGGGCTGGCGCGTTCCGTTCCTGGTGTCCATCCTGCTCCTGGGCATCTCGGTGTGGATCCGCCTGTCGCTGTCGGAATCGCCAGCCTTCCAGAAGATGAAGGCCGAGGGCAAGACCTCCAAGGCCCCCCTGGCCGAGTCGTTCGGCCAGTGGAAGAACCTGAAGATCGTGATCCTGGCGCTGGTGGGCCTGACCGCCGGCCAGGCCGTGGTCTGGTACTCGGGCCAGTTCTACGCACTGTTCTTCCTGACGCAGCAGCTGAAGGTGGACAACACCACGGCCAACCTGCTGATCGCCGCCGCTCTGCTGCTGGGCACGCCCTTCTTCGTGGTGTTCGGTACGCTGTCGGACAAGATCGGCCGCAAGCCCATCATCATGGCCGGCTGCCTGCTGGCCGTGGTCACCTACTTCCCCGTGTTCAAGGCGCTGACCGAAGCCGCCAACCCTGACCTGGCCAAGGCCCAGGCCACGGCCGGCGTGGTGGTGACAGCCGACCCAGCCTCGTGCTCCTTCCAGGGCAACCCGGTGGCCCGTGAGATCGATTTCCGCACTTCCTGCGACATCGCCAAGCGCTACCTCGTGCAGAACTCGGTGAGCTACGACAACGTGGCAGGCCCTGCTGGCTCGCCCGCCGTCATCAAGATCGGCACCAAGACCGTCGAGGCGCCTACCGGCACCGTGGTGAACCTGAAGTTCGACGAAGCCTCTGCCAAGTCCATCGCGGCCTTCAAGAAGGAAGTATCCGAAGACCTGAAGCTGGCCGGGTACCCAACCAAGGCCGACCCTGCCAAGACCAACAAGGTTCTGACGGTGGTGCTGCTGTTCTGGCTGGTGCTGCTGGTGACCATGGTGTACGGCCCCATTGCCGCCATGCTGGTGGAAATGTTCCCGACCCGCATCCGCTACACCTCGATGAGTCTGCCCTACCACATCGGCAACGGCTGGTTCGGCGGCCTGCTGCCCACCACGGCCTTCGCCATCGTGGCCCAGACCGGCAACATGTACAACGGCCTGTGGTACCCCATCATCATCGCGGGCATGACCCTGGTGATCGGCACGCTGTTCATCCGCGAGACCAAGGACGTGGACATCTACGCCAACGACTGACGATTACGGCAACTGCGACCAGTGCCCGCCTCCCCCGGGGCGGGCACTGTGTTCCAGAAAAGGGCCTCGCACGCACCATGCGGCGCTGCGAGGCCCTTTTGTTGAACAAGCATTCAAGCAACCCCCTTAAAAAACCCAGGAGATATGAGCCATGTGGAAGATCGTTGTCGGATTCGTGCTGTTTGCGGCCCTGTCGCTGTTCGTCATCATGAAGGCGGGTGACAAGGTGGACATGGGCGGTGAGCAGCATGGCGGCGACTCCCTGCATGTGCCCGCCGCGCCTGCCTCGGGGGCCAGCGCAGCGCATTGAAAAAAGCACCCCCTGAGGCGCTGCGCGCCTTCACCCCTCTCTCGGCTCGCTGCGCGAGCCGGGAGGGGGACGCCCCCGGTGCGGCGGGGCGGCCCTTGCACGGGGGCACTGGCTTGGGCGGCACCAGTTTCACAAGCCGTGGGCCTGTGCTGCGGCCCGATGCCAGTCGGAGATGCCCGCTGGACTGATGGCCGTGCAGTCCCCGCTACCGTTTAAACCGGCCGTCGGTGCCGATGATGGAGAGGTCGGAGAAGTCCAGGCCTGAATGGTCGGTGCTGCTGTAGGAGAGGGTGAGCCCGCCCATGTCCCAGTTGCGGATGCCTTCCAGGCCCGCGTGCAGCTTGGCGCGATCGGGCTTGGGACCGGCGCGTTTGAGGCCTTCCACCAGCACCTTGGCGCTCACGAAGCCTTCCACCATGGCGGGCGTCAGTTCGCTCACGCCGCCGGCCTTGGCCAGGTCCATGGCCTCCTTGATCAGTGCGTAGTTCACCGAGCGCTCGGAGGGGAAGACCTGCGTCACCACCACGCCGCGCGCGCTTTCGCCCAGGGCCTTCACGAAACCACCCGAGGCGTTGTTCGACAGCGTCACGATCTGCCCGGTGACGCCCGCAGCGCGCAGCGCCTTGATACCGTCCACCACGGCGGCACCGGTGCCGACGAAGACCACGGCCTGGGGCTGCTTTTGCTCCACGCGCGGCGCGATGGCGGAGTAGTCGGGCTTGGCGCGGTCGAACTTCTCGATGAACAGGGCCTCGATGCCGTTGGCCTTGAAGCCGGCCTGGGCGCCTGCCAGCCCGTCGGCTCCGAAGGTGTCGTCCACGTGCACCACACCAATCTTCCGGATGCCCAGGGTGTTCAGGTGGGTGATGGCTTTTTCCACCTCGCGCTGGTAGGTGGCGCGCACGTTGAAAACGTACTTGAGCACCGGCTTGTGCAGCACCATGGCGCCGGTGGATGGGCCGATGAGCGGCACGCCGTGCTGCTCCAGCACCGGCACGATGCCCTGGGTGTGGGGCGTGCCGCGCGTCATGAAGAGGCCGATCACCCCCTTCTGCTCGATCAGCGTGCGGGTGTTCTCCAGCGTCAGCTTGGGGTCGAACTTGTCATCGAGCGTGATGACCTCGACCTTCTGCCCTGCCACACCACCGCGTGCGTTGATGTGGTCGATATAAAGTGCCGCGCCTTTCATGGACTCCTGCACGGTGGCCGCGGCCGAGCCGGTCACGCCCACCGTCTGGCCGATCAGGATCTGCGCATGCGCCGCGCCCCCCATGGCCAGCAGGGCAAAGACGGCGCTGGCCGTGAAGGGGTGGATGGCGGCGGCAACATTCTTCATGAGGACCCTGACGGAGGTGCGTGGCAGTGTAGGGTGAAGGTGTGACAAATGGTAGCCAAAATGGCCGGCGGGTGCCACCCCGTCCACAAGACCGGGGCTCAGCGGCGGAACTTGCCGTCCGTGCCGATGATGGACAGGTCGGCAAAGTCCAGACCCGTGTGGTCGTCGGGGCTGTAGCTCAGCTCCAGACCCCCGAGGTCGAACTTGCGGATGCCCTCCAGTGCTGCCTGGATCTTCTCGCGCGTGGGTTTGGGGCCGGCGCGCTTGAGGCCCTCGACCAGCACCTTGGCGGCGGCAAAGCCTTCGAGCATGGCCGGGCTGATGTCGCCCACCCCCTTGGCCTTGGCCAGTTCCTGCGCCTCCTTGACCATGCCGTAAGTGACGGCGCGCTCGTTGGGGTACACCTGGGTCACGATCACGCCGCGTGCATTGGGCCCCAGGCTCTTGATGAAGCCGCCCGAGGCGTTGTTGGACAGGGTCACGATCTGCGCACCCGAGCCCGCGGCGCGCAGCGCGGTGCCGGCATCCACCACGGCCGAACCCGAGGCAACCATCAGCACGGCCTGCGCCTGGGCCTTGGCGACCTTGGCGGCAATCGGGGCAAAGTCCGGCTTGGCGCGGTCGAATTTTTCCAGTACCACGGCGGTCAGCTTGCTGGCTGCCAGGCCTTTCTGGGCACCCGTCACGCCGTCGGCGCCAAAGCTGTCGTCGGCGTACATCACCGCGATGCGGGTGATCCCCATGGAGGCCAGGTGGGTCATGGCCTTTTCGGCCTCGCGCTGGTAGGTGGCACGCACATTGAAGATGTTCTTGCGCACCGGCTGGTGCAGCACCATGGCCCCCGTCGAGGGGCCGACCAGCACGACGCCGTGCTTGTCCAGCAGCGGAATCATGGCCTCGGTATGGGGCGTGCCGCGCGTGAGGAACATGGCCAGCACGTTCTTGTCCTCGATCAGCACGCGGGCGTTCTCGGCGGCCAGCTTGGGGTCGAACTTGTCGTCCATCGAGACCAGCTCGATCTTCTGCCCGTTGACGCCCCCCTTGGCGTTGACGGCATCAATGAACAGCTTCGCGCCGTCCGAGGTTTCTTTCACGCCCGCCGCCACCTGGCCCGAGTAGCCTGCCGTCTGCCCGATCAGGAGCTGGGCATGGCCCATGCCGCACAGCGCCGCAGCGAGGACGGTTGCGGTCCCCCATTGTTTCCATGTGGTGTTCATGGTTGTCTCCTTGAATTATCTGGTCACTCTAAACAGAAGCGCCCCGTTTGCGAACCGGCATAACCCGATGCTGTGACAGGACATGTCAGCAGATGCGCCATCAGGGGCTATTGCGCAGGCGCCGGACGAAGCCCGTGGCGGTGCCTAGAATGTCCCGCCTCACCCTCGAAAGACTGCCTCCATGACCCAGGGACTGATCCGTATCCGCGGCGCACGCCAGCACAACCTCAAGAACCTGGATCTGGACATCCGCACCGGGGAGCTCACGGTGGTCACGGGGCCCAGCGGCTCGGGCAAGTCCAGCCTGGTGTTCGACACCCTGTACGCCGAGGGTCAGCGGCGCTACGTGGAGACCTTCAGTGCCTATGCGCGCCAGTTCCTGGACCGCATGGACAAGCCGGCCGTGGACAAGGTCGAAGGCGTGCCGCCGGCCATCGCCATCGACCAGACCAACCCGGTGCGCAGCTCGCGCTCCACCGTGGGCACGATGACCGAGCTCAACGACCACCTGAAGCTGCTGTTCGCGCGCGCCGGCCAGCTGTTCGACCGCGAGACCGCCCAGCCCGTGCGCCACGACAGCCCCGAAACCATCTACGCCGAGCTGCAGCGCCGCTGCGCCGCAGGCGGTGATCCGCGTGTCGTGCTCACCTTCCCGGTCGAGCTGCCCGCCAACACCTCGGCCGACCAGGTCGAGCAGTGGCTGTCTGCCAGCGGCTTCACCAAGGTGCAGGCCGAGCGCGAGGTGGCCACGCCCACCGGCCCGCGCAAGCTGCTGGACGTGGTGGCCGACCGTTTTCGCCTGGGCAACGCCGAGAAGGCGCGCGTGATCGAGGCCATCGAGGTGGCCTTGAAGCGCGGCACCGGGCGCCTCAATGTCTACCGCCTGGCCGATGCGCCCGAGGCCGAGCCCGAGCTGTGGCGCTTTTCCACCGGGCTGCACTGCCCCGACAGCGACCTGCGCTACAGCGACCCGATCCCGTCGATGTTTTCTTTCAACTCCGCCGTGGGCGCCTGCGAGACCTGCCGCGGCTTCGGCCGCGTGATCGGGGTGGACTACGGCCTGGTGATCCCCAACGACAAGCTCACCTTGCGCGCTGGCGCCATCAAGACCATCCAGACCCCGGCATGGAAAGAGGCGCAGGACGACCTCATGCGCCACGCCGAGGCGGCAGGTGTGCCGCGCGACACGCCCTGGTACAAGCTGACCGAGGACCAGAAGAAGTGGGTCATCGGCGGCACGCCCGGCTACAAGGACGGGCAGTGGAGCAAGCAGTGGTACGGCATCAAGCGCTTCTTCGAATACCTGGAGAGCAAGGCCTACAAGATGCACATCCGGGTGCTGCTGTCCAAGTACCGCAGCTACACCCCATGCCCCACCTGTGCCGGGGCGCGCCTCAAGACCGAGAGCCTGCAGTGGCGCATCGGCAGCAAGGACGCGGCCGATGCGGTGCTCGAGCCCGGCCTGCGCTTCATGCCCGAGGGCGTGCAATGGAGCCGCGCCCAGCTTGAAGCCTTGCCGGGCCTGTGCCTGCACGACCTGATGCTGCTGCCCATCGACCGGCTGCGGCGCTTTTTCGACCGCATCGACTTCGTGGCCGCTGGCGGGCAAGGCAACGAAGGCGATGCCCAAGCGCTCAAGCTGTTGTTCGAGGAGATCACCACGCGCCTCAAATACCTGTGCGACGTGGGCATCGGCTACCTCACGCTCGACCGGCAAAGCCGCACCTTGAGCGGCGGCGAGGTGCAGCGCATCAACCTGACCACCGCGCTGGGTACTTCGCTGGTCAACACCCTGTTCGTGCTCGACGAGCCCAGCATCGGCCTGCACCCGCGCGACATGCACCGCATCACCGAGGCCATGCTGCGCCTGCGCGATGCGGGCAACACCCTGGTGGTGGTCGAGCACGACCCCGCCGTGATGCTCGCCGCCGACCGCATGATCGACATGGGCCCCGGCCCGGGCCGCCTGGGCGGGCAGATCGTGTTCGACGGCACCACGGCCGACCTGCGCCATGCCGACACCCTCACGGGTGCCTACCTGAGCGGGCGCAAGCACGTGGGCTTCGGCTTCAAGCGCATGGTGACCGAGGCCACGCCGCGCCTGGTGCTCGAAGGGGCGCGCGAGCACAACCTGAAGGATGTGTCGGTGGAGTTCCCGCTGCAGCGCCTGGTCACCGTCACCGGCGTCAGCGGCTCGGGCAAGTCGAGCCTGATCCAGGACGTGCTGGCCCCTGCGCTGCTGCGCCACTTCGGCAAGGCCACCGATTCGCCGGGCGCGCACGACCGCATGCTCGGCGCCGACCACCTGTCGGACGTGGTGTTCGTGGACCAGTCGCCCATCGGCAAGACTGCGCGCTCCAACCCCGTGAGCTACGTGGGCGCGTGGGACAGCGTCCGCGAGCTGTTCGCTGTGGCGCCCCTGGCCAGGCAGCGCAGCTACACCGCCGCCAAGTTCAGTTTCAACAGCGGCGATGGGCGCTGCCCGACCTGCGGCGGATCGGGCTTCGAGCATGTGGAGATGCAGTTCCTTTCCGACGTGTACCTGCGCTGCCCCGATTGCGATGGCAAGCGCTACCGCCCCGAGATCCTGGAGATCACCATCGAGCGCGGTGGCCGCGCGCTCAACGTGGCCGACGTGCTGGCCCTCACCGTGGCCGAAGCCGCCGACCTGTTCGCCAGCGACCGCGACGTGATCCGTGCGCTGCAGCCCATTGTCGACGTGGGGCTCGAGTACGTGGCCCTGGGCCAGCCCGTGCCCACGCTGTCGGGTGGCGAGGCACAGCGCCTGAAGCTCGCTGGCTTTCTGGCCGAGGCGGCGCGCACGGCGGCCAAGTCGCGCCAGGCCATTGCGCGCAAGGGCACGCTGTTCCTGTTCGACGAGCCCACCACGGGCCTTCACTTCGACGACATCGCCAAGCTCATGCGCGCCCTGCGCAAGCTCATCGACGCGGGCCACTCGCTGATCGTGATCGAGCACAACCTGGACGTGATCCGCGCCAGCGACTGGCTCATCGACCTGGGCCCCGAAGGCGGCGACGGCGGCGGCCTGGTGGTGGCCGAGGGCACACCCGAGGACGTGCGCCAGCATGCCACCTCGCACACCGGGCAGGCGCTGCGCGACTACGAACTGACCTTGGGCGCCGGCGGCCATTCGGTGCACGAGAAGGCGGCGGTGCTGCGCAACCAGCAGCGCCTGGCCCATACCGGCCAGGCCAACACCGCCAAAAACGCCATCGAGATCATCAACGCCAAGGAGCACAACCTCAAGAACCTGAGCGTGGACATCCCGCGTGGCCGCTTCAACGTGGTGACGGGGGTCAGCGGCTCGGGCAAGTCCACGCTGGCGTTCGACATCCTGTTCAACGAAGGCCAGCGCCGCTACCTCGAATCGCTCAACGCCTATGCGCGCAGCATCGTGCAGCCGGCGGGCCGGCCCGAGGTGGATGCCGTCTACGGCATCCCACCCACCGTGGCCATCGAGCAGCGCCTGTCGCGCGGCGGGCGCAAGTCCACCGTGGGCACCACCACCGAGGTCTGGCACTTTTTGCGCCTTTTGTATGTCAAGCTCGGCACGCAGCACTGCGTGAAGGACGGCGCGGCCGTGCAGCCGCAGACGCCCGAGAGCATTGCCGCGCAGCTGATGCGCACTTTCCGCGGCCAGCATATCGGTCTGCTGGCGCCGCTGGTGATGAACCGCAAGGGCGTGTACACCGAGCTGGCCGACTGGGCGCGCCCGCGTGGCTACACGCACCTGCGGGTGGATGGCAACTTTTTGCCAACCACGGGTTTCCCGCGCATCGACCGCTTCAAGGAGCACACCATCGAACTGCCCGTGGCCAGCATCGACGTGTCGGCCGAGGGCGAGGCGCTGCTGCGCGAATCGCTGGCCCAGGCGCTCACGCACGGCAAAGGCGTGGTGCATGTGCTCAGCAGCCTCGAAGGACTGCGCGAGGCCATGGTCGCCGGCACGCCCACGGCGGCCATCGGCACGTTGCAGGCTTTCTCGACCAAGCGCGCCTGCCCGGTGTGCGCCACCTCGTATGCCGAACTCGACCCGCGCCTGTTCAGCTACAACAGCAAGCACGGCTGGTGCCCCGACTGCGTAGGCACGGGCGTGAAGCTCACCAAGGACCAGCGCAAGGTCTTCGACGACTCGGTGCAGGACGACAAGGAAAAAGGCCGTGAGCAGACCTTTGCCGAGCCCGAGGTCGAAGACCTGGCCGACACCGCCTGCCCCGGCTGCCAGGGCACGCGCCTGAACCCCACAGCGCGCGCCGTGCGCTTTGCGGGCATCGGCATCACCGACATCGCGGCCCTGTCGGTCACCGACGTGCGCCGCTGGGTCGAGACGCTGCAGATCGAAGGCGGCATGAGCCGGCGCGAGGCAGACATTGCGCGCGACCTGGTGCCCGAGATCAAGAGCCGCCTCGAATTCCTCGAAGAGGTGGGCCTGGGCTACCTCACGCTGGACCGCGGCGCCCCCACGCTCTCGGGCGGCGAGGCGCAGCGCATCCGCCTGGCGGCGCAGCTGGGCAGCAACCTGCAGGGCGTGTGCTACGTGCTCGACGAGCCCACCATCGGCCTGCATGCGCGCGACAACCAGATTTTGCTCAACGCGCTGCACAAGCTCGGCGACAAGGGCAACACGCTGGTGGTGGTGGAGCATGACGAAGACACCATCCGCCGTGCCGACCACATCATCGACATCGGCCCGAGCGCGGGCAAGCGCGGCGGCCGCCTGGTGGCGCAGGGCAGCGTGGCCGACATCACGGCCGCCGAAGATTCGCAGACCGGCCGCTACCTGCTGCACGCCATGAAGCACCCGCTGCAGCTGCGCCGCAGCATGCTGCCGAGCGCGCTGAGCGCCGCCGATGCCGCCTTGGGCGATCCCGTGGATACGCCCAAGGGCCGGCAAAGCGCGGCGGTGAAGAAGCGCGCCGCGCAGGCCGCAGCGCTCACTGCACAGGCGCTGGACGATGCCAAGGCGCGTGCCGCCATCCGCTGGCTCACCGTGCATGGCGCGCACCTGCACAACCTGCAGAACGTCACGGCCACCGTGCCGCTGCACCGCCTGGTGGCAGTCACCGGCGTGAGCGGCTCGGGCAAGTCCACGCTGGCGCGCGACGTGCTGCTGACCAATGTGCAGGCCTGGGTGCAGCAGCGCTCGACCAAGGCCGGGCGCGACGCCATGGATGCGGGCAAGGCCCCGGCCCTGGTGGGTTGCACGGGCCTGGCGGGCTTCGAGTCGGTGGACCGGGTGCTGGAAGTGGACCAGACCCCCATCGGCAAGACGCCACGCTCCTGCCCCGCCACCTACATCGGCTTCTGGGACACCATCCGCAAGCTGTTTGCCGAGACGCTGGAGGCCAAGGCGCGCGGCTATGCCGCCGGGCGCTTCAGCTTCAACACCGGCGAGGGCCGCTGCCCGACCTGCGAAGGGCAGGGCATCCGCACCATCGCCATGAGCTTCCTGCCCGACGTGAAGGTGCCTTGCGAGGCCTGCCACGGCGCGCGTTTCAACCCCGAGACGCTGGCCGTGACTTGGCGCGGCAAGAGCATCGGCGACGTGCTGCAGATGGAGGTGGACGAAGCCGTGGACTTCTTCGCCGCCATGCCCAGCATTGCGCACCCGCTGCAACTGCTCAAGGACGTGGGCCTGGGATACCTCACGCTGGGCCAGCCTTCGCCCACGCTCTCGGGCGGCGAGGCGCAGCGCATCAAGCTCGTGACCGAGCTGACCAAGGTGCGCGACGAGGTGGGCCGCCGTGGGCAGAAGGCACCGCACACGCTCTATGTGCTCGACGAACCCACGGTGGGCCTGCACATGGCCGACGTGGACAAGCTCATCCGCGTGCTGCACCGCCTGGTTGATGGCGGGCACAGCGTGGTGGTGATCGAGCACGACCTGGACGTGATCGCCGAGGCCGACTGGATCATCGACCTGGGACCCGAAGGGGGCAAGGAGGGTGGCCGCATCGTGGCCGCCGCGGCGCCTGAAGCGGTGGTGCAAATGGGCACGCACACGGGGGTGGCGCTGGCGCCGGTGCTGGCGCGCTGAGGGGGTTGAGGGGACAGTGCGCGGGCCTCTGACGCAGGGGCTGGGATGGGGACAGGAGACAAGGGCAGGGCCCACGTTTGGGTTGGGTGACGTCCTACGGTAGGCGCGGAACTCGGCGCACGTGGCGAAGAAGGCGGAAAACCTACTCTTCGTTTCATGGGTAACGGCGGATAGGCGCCAAGCCCAAAAGCCCTGATCCACCCCTAACTACCCGCCTACTGCCATGACCTCAAACACCAAAACCCTGACTGCCCTGGCCCTCGTATCCGTACTGCTCACCGCCTGCGGCGGTGGTGGCGGTGGCGGCGGTAGCGGCAGTTTCAGCAGCACCAGCAGCAGCGAAGTCGCCCTCGCCGCCGACCCCGATCCCAGCACCGAGCCCGGCGTTCTGACGGTCACCGATGCAACCGTTCCCAGCCTCAACGGCGTTTACGGCAGCGGGCAACTCACGCTGACCGAGGTGTACTACCAGCAAGCGATGGGTGTGAAGCCTGCCGTGTGTGCCTACCAGTTCAAGGGAGCAGACAAGGTGGACGCTACCGCCACTGCCAGCGCCGCCACGGGGACGACCGGTACCGCGACGGTGGGCACGACCAGCACGCCTGTGTCCATCGTTGCTGCGTCCACCTCGCAGGCCGCTGTGGTGGGCAACATCACCGCACCCGTTTCGCTCACTGACGCGGCCCCAGCCGTTTCCACCGCCTTCGGCAAGATCACCTACCGCCCTTCGGCCACCGGTCTGTATTTCGCCTTCCTGACCTTCAACGGCAAGGAATACGCCAGCGGCGACTCCGTGGACACCCTGGTGGACCGCTCGGGCAACCTGGTGCGTTTCACCAGCAAGACCATGACGGCGACCGACGGATCCACCGATACCCTGAAGCTGACGGCCATCATTCCCCTGCACACCACCCGCAATGCCAATTGCTGACCTGGTGGCGCGGACATCGCCTGCCCGCACCGGGATTCCCGGTTGCCCCCTCTACCGGCTTGTTGGCCCGCCTCCCTATGGGAAGCGGGCTTTTTTGTTGCATGGGTGGCGTGCCTGTAGGCGCAGATCCTACGCAGGGCATGGGCATTGGCGCACGTCGCCGGTGGGAACTCGCTCCTACGATGGCGCTACCAACACTAGACAAAGCTGCCCGCCATGAACACCCTTCTCAAGACCTGTTCTGCGATTGCTGCCGCCAGCGCGCTGCTCGTCGCCTGCGGTGGGGGCAACAGCGACGATCCCACGCCCAGCAACGAACCTGGCGTGCTCACGGTGGGCAACGCCACTCTGCCTGGGCTCAATGGCGTGTATGGCAACGGCGCACTCAACCTGACCGAGGTCGACAAGAAAAACCCCGTGGGCTCAGTACCCGAGCTGTGCACCTTCCGCTTCGATGGTGCGAACAAGGTGGGCTCCAGCGAAACCGCCTTCGGTGACGTGCGCTACCGCCCTGATGCCACCGGCCTGCACCAGATCTTCGTGACATTTGCCGGCAAGGAATACAGCAATGGCGACCCGGTGGACACCGCGGTAGCGCGTGACGCCAACCAGGTGCGCCTGACCAGCAAAACGCTCACGGCCACCGACGCTTCGGGCAACACCCTGCAGGTCAGCGGCGTCATTCCCATGCGCCCCAACCGTCCTTTCGGCTGCTGACCCGCGCACCATCCTCCTCTAATTTGTTTCCCCCCTCGGCCGGCGAGTCCCCTCCCACCGGTCATTGGCCCCGTTTATCCTGGTGGTGGACGGGGTCTCTTTTTTTCGGCAACGCCGTCACAATGGAGTGGCATTCCCTTGTCACCCCCATGCTGCCCTCGCCTCCTTATTCGTCGCCCCAAGTGGTGTGGTTGCACCCCGAGGCGCCGCCCAAGCCGGCACAGGGTGCGCCCTGCAATGGCTGCGGCCTGTGCTGCCTGGCGGAGCCCTGCCCGCTGGGTGTGCTGGTGTCGCGCCGCCGTACCGGCGCGTGCGCAGCGTTGCGCTGGAGCGATGGCGAGGGCCGCTATCTGTGCGGCATGGTGGCCGATCCGGGCGGGGTGACCGGCTTTACCCATCCTTGGCTGGTGCGGGCCATGGCCGCGTGGGCCCGGCGCTCGATTGCCGCCGGGGTGGGCTGTGACGCGCAGCTGCACGCCGAGGCACCGCCGCGCTGAACAGGGCCTGGGCTTGCTACCAGCCTGCGCCGGGTACATCCACCTGGGTGGTCCAGATCGCGGCTTCGCGGGCGGCCTTGCGTGCATGCTCGGCAAAGTCGGGGGCGGTGCACAGGAACAGGGTCTTGCCGTCCGGCCCGCCCAGCGTGCAGGCGTAGACGCCCATGTCACCGGTGGAAATCTCGGCCAGCACCTTGCCGCCTTCAGCCACGCGCAGGACGCGGTGGCCCAGGGCGTCTGCGGCCCAGACGGCGCCTTCGGCGTCGAGCGTTGCGCCATCGGGCGCCACCTTGAGCTGGGCCATCACGGCCGAAAGCTCCTGGCCCTCGGGCGCGGGGGCAAACGTGGCCCAGTCGCGGCGCGGCCCCAGGCTGCCGTCGGCCGCTATGCTGAAGGCGGAGAGCCGGTTGCCCAGCGTCTCCGCCACGATCAGGGTGCCGCCGTCGGGCGTGATCATCGCGCCGTTGGGGAAGAACAGGCCGTCGGCCACCACGCTCACGGTGCCATCGGGCGCCACCCGCGCCAGGCGCGCAGTGCTCACCGTGGCGCCGCTCATCAGGTCGAAGCCGAAATTGCCCACATAGGCATTGCCATGCCGGTCCACCACCATGTCATTGGTGTTGGCCGTGGCAATGGTCGACAGGTCGGCGTGCTGTACCAGCGTGCCGTCGGTCTCCAGGCGCATCAGACGGCGGTCGCGCATGGAGACCACCAGCAACCGCCCATCTGGCAGCCAGCCCAGGCCCGAGGGCTGCCCTGGCACCTCGGTGATCTTTTCCACCTGGCCCGCCATGTCGGTGGCGATCACCTGGTGCGTGTAGAAGTCCGACAGCCAGAGGCGGCCGTCGCGCCAGCGCGGCGCCTCGAGAAAGCTGTAGCCCGATATCAGGGTGGAAAAGGCAGTGGCCATGGTGTCGTGTCTCCTGCGGTCGTTGTGGTTGGGTCGATCCTGCGGCGCCGTTCATCCTAGACCGCATGGAGCGCGAGGCTGTCACCTGCGCGCCAGGTGGATGCCTGCCAGCATGCAGCGCACCGAACCTCCAGCGAGTTCGATGGTGGGAACGGCCAGGGGGAGCAGGGCGGCGCTGCGCTTGATCACGGCTTTCTGCTCGGCGGTGAGGCTGGCCGCTGCGCGCGCCGACAGCGCCAGCACCCGCCCCTGCGCGCCCGAGAGCTCCAGTGCGTTGCCCGCGAAGTCGCCGATCTGCTGCGCGTTCAGCTCCACCAGCGCGCGGCCCGATTCGGCGAGGCGATCCCGTACGGCCTGGCGGCGCGCTGGGTCGCTGATCAGGTGGAAGCCACCCAGCGCAAAGTCGGTGCCGATGCACAGCATCACATTGGTGTGGTAGCAGGGCCGGCCCTGCGCATCGGCCGTGGCGAAGGCCATGGGCTCGTAGTTGAAGTGGGTGCAAAAGCGCTCCAGCGCCACCGGGTTGGCGCGGTTCGACTGCGCGGTGTAGGCCACGCGCGCGATGTGGTCGAGCACCATGGCACCGGTGCCTTCGAGGAACATGCCGTCCTGCTCCAGGCCCGAGTAGTCGATCACATCCTGCACACGGTATTCGGCCTTGAGCATCTCGATCACGTCTGCGCGCCGCTCGCGCCGGCGGCTCTCGGCGAACATGGGGTACAGGGCCACATGCCCGCCAGCGTGGGTGGAAAACCAGTTGTTGGGGAACACCGCGTCCGGCGCATCGCGCTCGCCGGTGTCGTCGAACAGGTGCACGCGCACACCGGCGGCTTGCAGTTGGGCCGAGGCGGCGGTCACCTCGGCGTGGGCGCTGCGGGCGATGGCGTCGCGCGTTTGGGCCGCGCGCGACTGGAAGGCGTTGTCCGCCGCCGTTTCGGGGTTGGGGTGAAAACGGCGCGGACGCACCATCACGGCGGCACACGGGGCTTGGGCGGAGGGATGGGGCATGGAAGTCAGGCGGGTGGATGCAGGGCGGTGCCGGAAATTCTCCAGGGAGCCCGCGCTACACAACAGTCATCAAACTGGTCAAAATGCGCTGAAAATTGGCGTAATGCCACTTCACTGAATCACTATGAGCAATCTCGACGACACCGACCGCGAAATCATCGGCATCCTGCGCACCGACGCCCGCACACCCGTGGCCGTGCTCGCGCAAAAGCTGCGCGTATCGCGCGGCACGGTGCAGAACCGCCTGCGCAAGATGGAGGACAGCGGCGTGATCACCGGTTACACCGTGCGCCTGCGCCCGGATTCGGAGCCCCAGCGCATACGCGCCTGGATGAGCATCGCCGTGGAGGGCAATGCCGCGCCCGAGGTCATCCGCGCGCTGCGCGGCGAGCCCACGGTAGGCACCTTGCACAGCACCAATGGCCGCTGGGACATCGTGGCCGAGGTGCGGGCCGAGAGCCTGGAGGCCTTCGACATGGCGCTGGGGCGCATTCGCCTCACGCCGGGCATCGGCAACACCGAGACCAGCATCCTGCTGTCGACCTACAAGGCCTGAGCCAGACAAGGTGTGCCTCATTGGCGACAGGAGCTAGGGAGTTTCCTGCATGCCCATGCAGGCGGGACTGCAGTCCAATGCAGGGATCTATGTCTTTCAAGGATCCCACCATGCAACGCCGCCGCCAGATCATCCAGTGGGGTGCCGCCGCAGTGGCCGCGCCCGCCTCTTTGCTGGCCCGTGCCCAGAGCTTTCCGAACAAGCCGATCAAGCTCGTGATCGCCTTCCCTGCGGGCGGGCCCACCGACATCACCATGCGCTCCTTGGCCGATAGCGCCGGCAAGATCCTGGGCCAGCCCGTGATCGTGGAAAACAAGCCCGGTGCCGGTGGCACGCTGCCCGCGCAGCAATTGCAAAGCGCGGCGCCCGATGGCTACACCGTGGCGCAGATTCCGCTCGGTGTGTTCCGCCTGCCCTACACCACCAAGATCAACTGGGACCCGGTCAAGGACATCGCCTACGTGCTCAACGTGACGGGTTACGCCTTCGGCCTGGTGGTGCCCGCCGACTCGCAGCTCAAGACCTGGACGCACTTCGTGGCCTGGGCCAAGGCCAATCCCGGCAAGCTCAGCTACGGCTCCACCGGCACCATGACCAGCCCGCACCTGACCATGGAGCTCATTGCCCAGCAACTGGGGCTGGAACTGCTGCATGTGCCCTACAAGGGCAGCGCCGACCTGATGCAGTCCATTCTGGGCGGGCAGATCATGGCCGCGGCCGACTCCACGGGCTTTGCGCCGCAGGTCGAGGCGGGCAAGCTGCGCGTGCTCAACACCTGGGGGGCCGAGCGCCTGGCCAAGTTCCCCGATGCGCCCACGCTCAAGGAGCTTGGACTCAACCTGGTGCAGAACTCGCCGTTCGGCATCGGCGCGCCCAAGGGCACGCCCGACGCCGTGGTCAAGCGCCTGCACGACGCCTTCAAGAAGGCCATGGAGCAGGAAAGCTACCGCACGGCCCTGGCCCGCTACGACATGGTGCCCATGTACATGAGCACCTCGGCCTACCAGAAGTTTGCGCAGGACACCTTCGCACGCGAGAAAGCGCTGGTCGAGAAGCTGGGGCTGGCCAAGCCGTCCTGACCCGAAGGCGGTGGCTCTGACCCTCTCTGCACCTTTGGCGCAGAGAGGGTCAGAGCCAGCCGGCCTTGCGGAACCGGTAGTACAGGAAACCGCACGCAGCGCCGATGGCGGCCAGGGCCGCCGCATAGCCATAGCGCCACTTGAGCTCGGGCATGTGCTCGAAGTTCATGCCCCAGATGCCGGCGAAGGCCGTGCACACCGCGAACAGGCTGGCCCAGGCGGCCAGGCGCTTGACGACCTCGCCGTCCTCGATGGTCACCATCGACAGGTTGACGTGAATGGCCGTGCCGATGGAGTCGCGGATGGAGTCGATGGAGGCGTTGATGCGGCCCAGGTGGTCCACCACGTCGCGAAAATACTCCTGCGAGGCGTTGCACAGTTGCGGTACGCGCCCGCCGTGCAGCCTGCCCGCGCTCTCCAGCAGCGGTGCCACCACATGCTTGAGCACCGTCAGCCGCTGCTTGAGCGCATACAGCCGCTGCACACTGCCGCGCGCCTCGCCCTGGGACGAGAAGATCTGCTGCTCGATGGTCTCCAGCTCGACTTCGAGCGCGTCGATGACGGGGAAATAGCGGTCCACCACCGCATCCATCAGCGCGTAGAGCACGAAGCCCGGCCCGGTGGCCAGCAGTTCGGGCTCGCGCTCGCAGCGCTGGCGCACGTCGGTGAAGCCCTGCTCGCTGCGGTTGCGCACCGAGATCACGTAGTTGCTGCCCACGAAGACATTGAGCTCGCCGATGCGGGCCGGCGTGGCGTTCAGGCCATCGATCTCCAGCAGGTGCAGCACCACGAAGAGCGAGTCGCCGTACTCCTCCACCTTGGGCCGTTGGTGGCCGTGCTGGGCATCCTCGATGGCCAGCGGGTGCAGGTGGAAGGCCTGCTGCAGTTCGGCCAGCTCCTGTTCGGTGGCATCGTGCAGGGCCACCCAGACGAAGCAATTGGGCAAGGCGATGTGCTCGCCGATCTCGCTGACGGGGATGTCGGCAAGCTTGGTTCCGTTTTCATAGACAACGCAGTTGATCAGCATGTCGGCTCCGGGCGCAGGGGGATGGCAACGATCTTGCCATTGCATCGCATGGCGGTGCGTACGCGCGGGTGGCTGGGCGGCATTTCTGGCAAAAGCTTTACGCCAGGTGCCGAAGTCTTTATGCGGTCTTTATGGGCGCCTGCCTACGCTCAAGCCCCTGTCCATCTGCGTTTGATTGCACTCCATGAAATTTCCCCGCACCCTTTTCGCTGTTGCCCTGCTGGCCGCGTTTCCCCTGCTGGCCAGCGCCCAGCTCACCGGCAGCGTAACCCTGACCTCGAACTACAAGTTCCGTGGCCAGGACCAGGATGTCTCCAAGGCCCGGGCCATCAAGCCCGCGATCCAGGGCGGCTTCGACTACGCCTTCGGCGAATCCGGTTTCTACGTCGGCAACTGGAACTCCAGCGTCGACTGGCTGCCCCGCAACTCCATCGAGTCCGACATCTACGGCGGCTACAAGTTCAAGGCCGGCTCCGTCGACCTGGACGTGGGTGCCCTGACCTACATCTACCCCGGCAACAGCAACGGCAACACCACCGAAGTCTATGGCGCCGCCACCTTCGGCCCCGTGACGGCCAAGTACTCGCACACCCTGTCCAAGGATTACTTTGCCTACGCCGGTCCTGGCTTCAAGGGCCGCAACACCGGCTACCTGAATCTGGCGTTCGCCCAGGAAGTGGCGCCCAAGATCACGCTCAAGGCCGCTGTGGGCTACACGCGCTTCGGCGGTGACATCGTGGCCCCCAACTACATCGACTACAGCGTCGGCGGTGCCTATGACTTCGGCTCGGGCCTGTCGCTGGGCGCTGCCGTGGTCGGCGCCAACAAAAAGGACTACTTCGGTCCCGTCAACCAATCGCGCGTGATCGTCACGCTGAGCAAAACCCTGTAAATCTTTCAGGGGCGCACGAGGCGTGCCGGCATGTGGTTCAGCTTAAGCGCCATGTTGGCCCGGCCTTCGCCGAAGTGCACCAGCCAGGCGTGGGTGATGCGGCTGTTGGCCTGGCTTGCGCTCCAGAACCATGTGGGGGGCGTGTCGGGAAACGCCTCGGTGTCGATGGCGGGGTGGCTGCGCGCCTCGTCCACCAGCGTGTGCAGTTCACGCACCGTGGGCAGGCGCCAGCCTGCCTGTTGAGCGGCGTGTTCCGCCGCTTCGATCTGGGTGAGGGCCAGGGGCTCGCCTGCGCAGCCTGCACCGGTCCATGGCATGCCCTCGGCGCAGCGGCGCCAGGTCAGGCCCGTGCTGCGGTCGTGCACCTCCTGGCCACCCGCGCGCACGGAAAAGCGGGCCGGCGTGTACTGCGTCGTGAGCAGGTAGACGCCCAAGGCGCCGACTCCCATGGCGAGCCAACCCAGAGCGAAGGTGTTGCGCCGGGACATGTGCGCAGCGGCCTGGCCCGTCAGGCGGTGGCCGCCATCCGCGTGAGGATGCGTTGCGCCACCTCGGCAAAGCCGGCACCACGCTCGCCCTCCGTCACGTAGCGCGGCAGGTGGGCCAACTGCGGCACGAAGCGCGCGATATTGGCCACGCCCACGCTGTGCGCAAAGTGCTGGAACATGAGCTGGTCATTGGTCGAATCGCCCACGTAGACCCAGCGGTCCATCTCGGCATCAAGGTCGCGGCCGAACAGTTCGCGCACGATCCAGCGGGCGCCTTCGAGCTTGTTGTGTGCGCCAAACCAGCCATTGATGTGGATGCTGCTTACCGTCGCGTTCATGCCGGCAGCGCGCATGCGCTGCACGGCGGCGTCGATGGCGCCCTGTGGCAGCTGGGTGAACTCGCTGTGGTCGATGGCGATGTCGGTCTCGCGGCCCGGGGAGTCGGTGGCACGGTTGGCCCCCGGCACCTCGCGCTCCACCTGTGCCAGTACCTCCTGCATGCGTGCGTAGTTGGCCTTGCGGGTGGGCCCGTCCTGCTGGTAGGTCTTGGCCAGGGTTTGGCCCGCAGGGCCGTCCACGCGGCGCAGGGCGACGGCACCGTTTTCGGCCACGATGGCATCGACGGGCCAGCTCAGCGCAAAGGGTTCGCTCCACCCCACGGGGCGCCCGGTGATAGGGATGACGTGCAGGCCTGCGGCGCGCAACGCGCGCAGCGCTTCAAGCGCATCGGGCGTGATGGCGCCGTCGGTGGTCAGCGTGTCGTCAATGTCGGTGAAGACACCCAGCAAAGGGGGTGTGGCTGCAATGTGCCAGTGGGTCAGGGGATGCATGAAGGCGGAGGCAAAAAATGGGACCGGCGTAGCCCGGTCAGAACAGCAGGTCCAGGATGCGGTTGATCAACGCGAAGGCGAGGACCGTGACCACCACGTAGCCGATCGACAGAAGGGTTCGGCGGCGCTCCTGGCGGTTGGTGGCGGTGCGGTAGATCCAGGCTGCAATGGGCGGCCCCACGAGGGGAACCAGGATGGCCAGGCCCATCATCGGGATCACGACAAAACCGCCCCAGTTGTCGGCCGTGTTCATGGTGCGCGCCGACTGGAAGACATGGTAGGCCGGGATGGCCAGCGCAATGAACAGGGCGACCGAGGCGGCCGCTACGCTGATGTAGCGGGCCATGGCGACATACACCGCAGCACCGGCGAGGAGGGCCCCCCACCATTTCAGGGCGGCCCAGCGATCGCGCTCGCGGGCCTGGCTTGCAGAGGCCGCCTTGGCCGCGCCCGCCCGGGTCTCGCGGGCTTGTGCGGCGCAGTTTCCGCGTTGCTCGCACGACGCATTGGCCGCCAGAAAGCTGCGCAGCGCGTCCTGCCGGGGCTGCGCGAGCGCGGTAACGAGCGCGTCGCGCTCGGATTCCCGGTCTAGCGCGTCGGACCGGATGCGCAGCCGCCCCTGCTGCTGGGCGGCGAAGAGCACCGCGCCCGCATCCTCTGCGGCAGCTTGCAGCGCCGGACCCCGGCACAGGTAGGGCAGGGCCTGGTCGGGCGCCAGGGGGGCTTTGGCCTGGTAGCGGGGAGTCTCGCAGGCCATCGACCAGGCGGGTGTGGCGGCTTGGGCCGCAGCCCGCTCCGGCAGCAGTTCGAGTTCGAACGGGCCCAGGGCCAGCGCCCTGCTGCCGGTGTTGCGCAGTTCCACCAGGGCGAAGACACCGGGTGCGGGCGGTACGCCCGGGGTCGGGCTGGCAGTGGGTGCCCTGGCGTTGTCGCGCAGTACCCAGACGCCGGGGCGCAGGCTCACCAGGCGTTCCCGCAGGCTGCCGATCTCGTCAGGCATGGGCACGCTGGCCTCGGGCAGTGCGATGCGCAGCTGTCGGGCCAGCAGGGCGTTCCACCAGGCCTTGGCATCACGGGCGCGGGCGGTGTTGTCTGGTGAACCGACGGACTCGATGGCCTGGCCCAGGGTTTCGGTCGTCGGAGCGAAGTTGCCGGTCGGCTGCAGGCTGGCCAGCCAGCGCAGCAGCAGTGCCTGGCGCAGGGCGGCGGCCTCGCGGGGACGGCCCAATGCCTCCAGCGCCTGCGGCCAGTGCATGGACTCGACGGGCGGGTCGCCGACCGGCATGTTCAGAATGTCCTGGACGAGCGGGATTTCCGCGCGTGGCCCGGCGGGCTGCCTGGCGCCGCTGCGGGGCGGGTCTGCCACGGCCATGGTGCAGCCCAGTCCCAGTGCGACCACCAGCATGAACCGCTGCAGCAGGCCGGCCGCCCTGCCACGGAGCGCAGGCCGTGCTATCGAGGACTGGGCGTGCCGCATGGAGGGAAGATGGCCGGGAGATGGCTGCTGGGAGGAAGAGGTTCAGCCCGCGCTGCCCAGGCTCAGCCCGGCGTGTTCGCGCAGCGGGTGGAAGTGGATCTTGGGAAAACGCTCCTGTGCCAGCCGCACGTCGTAGGGTGAGGTGCACAGGTAGGCCAATGCATTGGCAGCGTCGTGCGACAGGCGCATGGGGTAGGCGTCGGTGAAGGCGCGCAGATCGGCCGGGCTGTCAGCGGTAATCCAGCGGGCGCCGGTGTACTGGCAGCCTTCCAGGCGCACATCGGCGTCGTACTCGGCGCGCAGGCGGTGCTGCACCACTTCGAACTGCAGCTGGCCCACGGCGCCCAGCAGCATGGGGCCGCCGACGTCGGGCTTGAAGACTTGGATGGCACCTTCCTCACCCAACTGGGCCAGGCCCTGCTGGAGCTGCTTGGTGCGCAGCGGGTTCTTGAGGATCACGGTCATGAACAGCTCGGGCGCGAAGAACGGCAGGCCGGTGAACTGCAGGTTGGCGCCATCGGTGATGGTGTCCCCGAGCTGCACGCCGCCGTGCGTGGTGAAGCCGATGATGTCGCCCGCGTAGGCCTCTTCCACCGCCTCGCGGCGCTGGGACATGAAGGTCACGACCGAGGTCGGGCGCAGCTCCTTGGCGGTGCGCTGCACCTTGAGCTTCATGCCGGGGGTGTACCTGCCCGAGGCCACGCGCACGAAGGCGATGCGGTCGCGGTGGTTGGCGTCCATGTTGGCCTGCACCTTGAACACCACGCCGGCAAAACCCTCGTCCTCGGGCTGGATGGTCTTCACCACGGGCTGCTTGTTCACCTGCAGCGTGCTCACGCGCGGGCCGGGGGGCGGCGCCATGTCCACCAGGGCGTCGAGCACCTCCATCACCCCGAAGTTGTTCACCCCGGAGCCGAAGAACACGGGCGTCAGCTTGCCGGCCAGGAAGGCCTCGTGGTCCCACGCGGGCGAGGCGCCCACGGCCAGCTCCATGCTTTCGAGCGCGGCATCGAACTCGGCGCCGAAGCGCGCGCGCAGGTTCGCCTCGTCCGACAGCGGGATGGCCTCGAAGTCCTGCGGGCGGCGCTCGCTGCCGGACTCGAACACCGTCATGGTCTTGGTGCGCAGGTTGATGATGCCGCCGAAGGCCTTGCCCTGGCCCACGGGCCAGGTCATGGGGCAGCAGGGCATGCCAAGCTCGCGCTCCACTTCGTCCATGATGTCCAGCGGGTCGCGCACTTCGCGGTCCATCTTGTTCACGAAGGTGATGATGGGCGTGTCGCGTTGGCGGCAGACCTCGATCAGGCGGCGCGTCTGCGCTTCCACACCGTTGGCCGCGTCGATCACCATCAGCGCCGAGTCCACGGCGGTGAGCACGCGGTAGGTGTCTTCCGAGAAGTCCTTGTGGCCGGGGGTGTCTAGCAGGTTGATCACGTGCTCGCGGTACAGCATCTGCATGACCGAGGAGGCCACCGAGATGCCGCGCTGCTTTTCGATCTCCATCCAGTCGGAGGTGGCGTGGCGGCTGGCCTTGCGGCCCTTGACGGCGCCGGCGATCTGGATCGCGCCCGAGAACAGCAGCAGCTTTTCGGTCAGCGTGGTCTTGCCCGCGTCGGGGTGGGAAATGATGGCAAAGGTGCGGCGGCGCCGGGTTTCGGGGGCGTAGGACACAGGGGAATTCCAGGAGAGGGGTGGGCAGCGCGCACGCTGCGGCAGTCGGTGGGGCAGCCCATGGGGCGCCCGGATCCTCCGATTTTACCGGGCCGGCGCCCCCGCCTCCTGCGGCCGCCCCTCAGGTCGCCTGTGCCTGGGTGTGGCGCGCATACATCTTCTGCATGCCGCCCAGCCAGCGTTCGTAGTCCTGGCCCTTGTTGCGAAAGTACTGCGCCACCTCGGGGTGGGGCAGCACCAGGAAGCGCCCGTCTTGCATGGCGGCCAGCACGTCGCCTGCCACCTGCTCGGGCGGCAGGATGCCGTCGTGGGAGGCCGAGCCACCGTCACCCGTGACCATGGCGGTCTGCACCGACTGCGGGCACAGGCAGGCGACACCCACGCCCTTGCGGCCGTAGGCGATGCGCAGCCACTCGGCAAAGGCCACGGCCGCATGCTTGGTGACGGCGTAGGGCGCGGATTCAACGATGGTCAGCAGCCCGGCCGCCGAGGCCGTGACGAGGAAGAAGCCCTCGCCGCGCTCCACCATCTCGGGCACCACGGCGCGGGCCGCCCAGACATGGGCCATGCCGTGGATGTTCCACATGGCGTCCCACAGCGGGTCTTCGAGCTCGATGCCGCCCGGGCGGCCCAGGATGCCGGCGTTGGAGATATAGGCGTCCACACGGCCGTAGCGCTCGCGCGTGGTGGCCACCAGGGCCTGGATATCGGCTTCGCGCGCAACGTCGCAGCGAACGGCCAGCCCACCGATCTCGTCGGCCACGGCTTGGGCCGGTTCCAGGTGCAGGTCGGCCACGACCACAGCGCGGGCGCCTTCCTGTGCAAAACGCCGCGCGATGCTGCGGCCGATGCCACTGGCGCCGCCGGTGACGACGATGACCTTGTCCTTCGGGTCCATGGGGTGCTCCTTCTTCTGTGAGGGCGCCAGTGTGGAGTGCCGGGCAAAGCGCAGCAGCCGCGCAGGTGACAGGTTCAGGGTGGCGGATTGGCGGCCTGCCGGATGGCGGCGCAGCACAGCTGTTCCATGCCATCGGCCCATTGCCGCATGGCTGCAGGATCGAGCTGGAGCAACAGCACATAGCGCCGCCCGCCCCAGGCCGACAGGTGCAGGGTGTAGGCTATCTCCGGCCCCGGCGGGTGGGGCAGGTCTGTGCAGGCGGCGAACACATGGCCCCAGGCCGCAGCCAGCTCTTCGTGGGCGCGGCGGTGGTGGTGCGGCTCGGCCATGGCGCCTTCCAGCGCCAGCATGTCGGGGTGGAAGGTCGGCAGCTCGGGCGCATCCACGCCGCAGACCAGGCGCACCAGGTGGTGGATGCGCTCCTCCCAGCGCAGGCCGGCGGGCTGCACGGCCTCGCGGTCGATGGCGGCGAGCAGGGCTTCGATGCAATGGCGCACATAGCCCGAGAGCAGGGCCGTTTTGTTGGGGAAGTAGTCGTAGAGCGTGCCCACGGCGATACCGGTTTCCAGCGCCACGTTGCGTGTGGTGAGCTTGTCCCAGCCGTCGCGCTGCCAAATCCGAACAAAGGCGTCGTAGATGGCCTGCACGGTGAAGCGGGCGCGGGCCTGGCGCGGCCTTTTCAACGGCCTGGCAGCCGCAGCGGCGCTGGGTGGCCGGGCCTTCATCGGTTTCCGAACCCGCTGCAGGGCAGGGCGCCATACAGTGACCGCAGCGCATTTCCACCACCGTACCGGAGACACACCATGACCATGCAGACCCGCCTGTTGACCGACAAGAATGCATTGAATCACACCCGCGCCGTGCAATCGCCCCTGGCGCCACTGCAGCCCGGCGAGGCCCTGCTGCGCGTGGACCGCGTGGCCGTGACGACGAACAACATCACCTACGCCGCCTTCGGCGATGCCATGAAGTACTGGGACTTCTTTCCCACGGGTGAGGAGGGCTGGGGCCATATGCCCGTGTGGGGCTTTGCCGAGGTGGTGGCCTCCGACGTGGAGGGCGTGGCCGCGGGCGAGCGCTTCTACGGCTATTGGCCGATTGCCAGCCACCTGCGCATGCAGCCCGTGCGCGTGACGGCGCGGGGCTTCTACGATGGCGCGGAGCACCGCCAGGGCCTGACCTCGGCCTACAACCAGTACGCGCGCACCAGCGCCGATCCGGCCTACCGGGCCGCCGACGAGAACTGGCAGATGCTGGTGCGGCCGCTGTTCATCACCTCATTCATGCTGGCGGACTTCCTCGCGGACAACGCGTTCTTCGGTGCGCAGCGCCTGGTTTTCTCCAGCGCGTCGAGCAAGACGGCCTTCGGCACCGCGTTCTGCCTGCTGGGTCTGGAGGGCATCGAGCGGGTGGCGCTCACCTCGCCGCGCAACAGCGCCTTCGTGCAGGGCCTGGGGTGCTACGACCGCACCGTGGCCTATGGCGAACTGGAGGCGCTGGATACGGCCGTGCCCACACTGTATGTGGACTTTTCGGGCGACGAGGACCTGCGCGCGCGGGTGCACCACCACCTGGGCGATGCGCTGGTCTACGACTGCTATGCTGGCTCGGCCCAGAACACGCATTTCCTGCGCGATACCGCGCTGCCCGGGCCGGCCCCGGCGTTCTACTTCGCTCCGGTGCAGATCCGAAAGCGCAATGCCGACTGGGGCCCGGAGGTGGTGAACCAGAAGTTCAACGCCGCGCAGCGCGCCTTCATCGACCGCATCAGCGATGCCCGCCAGCCCTGGATGCAGGTGCAGGAGCACCAGGGCTTTGCGGCGGCGCAGGCGCTGGTGCAAGACCTGCATGCCGGACGCATTGATCCGCAGCGGGGCCACGTGGTCATTCTATGAATGGTCTGTGCCCGGGCCTTTTCCTTATAATGCGCGCATCCGAGGAGCGTTGCAGCGTCCCCAGCACTGGCGGGGCGTGAGGCTCGGAGTCATCTAGCAACGACGCTCATCCACTTCTCGTGTGGTGAGCCTTCTGTCTCTCCCCGCGCTGAACGTGGTCTTTCAAACATGCTTTGGAGCACACCATCATGAACGCACGCGTCAACGCCCCGGTCAACACCGACTGCATCATTGCCGACATCGGCCTGGCCGCCTGGGGCCGCAAAGAGATCCGCATCGCCGAAACGGAGATGCCTGGCCTGATGGCCATCCGCGAGGAATTCGCTGCCCAGCAGGCACTCAAGGGCGCCCGCATCACCGGCAGCCTGCACATGACGATCCAGACCGCCGTGCTGATCGAAACCCTGCAGGCCCTGGGCGCCGACGTGCGCTGGGCATCGTGCAACATCTTCTCCACGCAGGACCATGCCGCTGCCGCGATTGCCGCCAACGGCACGCCCGTGTTCGCCATCAAGGGCGAAACCCTGGCCGAATACTGGGACTACACCCACCGCATCTTCGACTTCGGGCCTGCCGGCAGCGAAGGCGAAGGCCCCAACCTGATCCTGGACGACGGTGGGGACGCCACGCTGCTGATGCACCTGGGCCAGCGCGCCGAGAAGGATGCCTCGCTGCTGGAGAACCCCACCAGCGAAGAAGAAACCTGCCTGTACGCCTCCATCAAGGCCAAGCTGGCCGTGGACCCGACCTGGTACACCCGCAAGAGCGCCCAGATCATCGGCGTGACCGAAGAGACCACCACGGGCGTGCACCGCCTCAAGGAAATGTCGGCCAAGGGCACGCTGCTGTTCCGCGCGATCAACGTCAACGACTCGGTGACCAAGAGCAAGTTCGACAACCTGTACGGTTGCCGTGAGTCGCTGGTGGACGGCATCAAGCGCGCCACCGACGTGATGATCGCTGGCAAGGTGGCCTGCGTGGCCGGCTACGGCGACGTGGGCAAGGGCAGTGCCCAGGCCCTGCGCGCGCTGTCGGCCCAGGTCTGGGTGACCGAGATCGACCCCATCAACGCCCTGCAGGCTGCGATGGAAGGCTACAAGGTCGTGACCATGGAGTACGCCGCCGACAAGGCCGACATCTTCGTCACCACCACCGGCAACAAGGACGTGATCACCCATGACCACATGAAGGCCATGAAGGACCAGGCCATCGTCTGCAACATCGGCCACTTCGACAACGAGATCCAGGTCGCGTCGCTCGAGCAGTACGAGTGGGAAGAGATCAAGCCCCAGGTGGACCACGTGATCTTCCCGGACGGCAAGCGCATCATCCTGCTGGCCAAGGGCCGCCTGGTGAACCTGGGCTGCGGCACGGGCCACCCGAGCTTCGTGATGTCCAGCTCGTTTGCCAACCAGACCATCGCCCAGATCGAGCTGTTCATGCACAAGGACCGCTACGAAAACGGCCAGGTCTACGTGCTGCCCAAGCACCTCGACGAAAAGGTTGCCCGCCTGCACCTGAAGAAGGTCGGCGCCATGCTGACCGAGCTGTCCGACGAGCAGGCCGCCTACATCGGCGTGTCCAAGCAAGGCCCTTACAAGCCCGACACCTACCGCTACTGATCGGCTGCTGCCGCCGGTGCCCTTGCCTTCTGGGTAAAGGCACCGGCGGCGGTGAACGCCTTCGTGCCCTCGAGGCCCTGAAATCCATTGCCCTCGGGTGAGAGAGTGACGCATGCGCGCAGATGTTTTTTTGGTGGAATCCGGCCATGCCACCACACGGTCGCAGGCACAGCGCCTGATCGCCGCAGGGGTGGAGTGGCGCCTGTCGCCACTGTCGCCCTGGCAGAAGGTGGGCAAGAACGGTGACGAGATTCCCTCGGTGGCCGAGTTGCGGCTGCTCGACGACGCGGAGGTGAAGTACATCTCGCGCGGCGGGCTCAAGCTCGAAGGCGCGCTCAAGGCGGTGGGCCTGTCCGTCACCGGGCTGCGCTGCCTGGACGTGGGCCAGAGCACCGGCGGCTTCACCGACTGCCTGCTGCAGCAGGGCGCGGTGCAGGTGATCGGCGTGGACGTGGGCCAGGCCCAGTTGCACGAGAGCCTGCGCAGCGACGTGCGCGTGGTCTGCGTGGAAGGGCTGAATGCGCGATCGGTGACCGCGCAGACGCTGAAGGAAGCCTGCGAGCAGGCGATCTCGGACCCGGTGGGCGGCGCGGTGGCAGACGACGTGCAGCCCGAAAACCCGTACCGCTGGATGTCGGGCGATGGCGAGGTCACTGACTACGACGACAGCGACGATGTGAGCGACGACGACATCGAGGCGGACGCTGCCAAGGGTGGCACGCCGGCAGACACGGAGCCCACGCCCCGATCCGGGCTGCGCCGCCGTGCGGGTTACGACAAGGTGGACACCACGCCAAGCTTCGAGCTCATCGTGGGCGACCTGTCGTTCATCTCGCTCACACTGGTGCTGCCGGCGCTGGTGCCGCTGCTGGCGCCCGAGGGCCAGCTGCTGATGCTGGTCAAGCCGCAGTTCGAATTGCAGCCCGGCCAGGTGGGCAAGGGCGGCATCGTGCGTGACGAATCCCTGTACGCGGTGGTCGAGCAGCGCATCCGCGACTGCTGTGCCGGTCTGGGCCTCACGGTGCAGGCCTGGCTGGACAGCCCCATCAGCGGTGGCGACGGCAACCGTGAATTCTTTGTTTTTGCCAGGAGGGCCGCATGAATGCAGCCAAGGCGCAGGCCACCGGCTTTCCGGTAAGCCTCGAGTTCTTTCCCACCAAGACGCCGGCAGGTGCTGACAAGCTGCGCGCCGAGCGCCAGCAGCTGTATGCGCTGAGCCCTGAGTTCTGCTCCGTCACCTATGGTGCGGGCGGCTCCACGCAGGAGGGCACCTTCGGCGCCGTGCGCGAGATCCTGGCCGAAGGCGTGCCTGCGGCCTCGCATTTCTCGTGCATCGGCGCCACGCGCGAATCGGTGCGCCAGGAGCTGGCGCAGCTCAAGGCCATGGGCGTCAAGCGCCTGGTGGCGCTGCGCGGCGACCTGCCCAGCGGCTATGGCGCGGGCGGCGAGTTCCAGTACGCCAGCGACCTCGTGGCCTTCATCCGGGCCGAGACGGGGCGCGACTTCCACATCGAAGTGGCCGCCTACCCCGAGGTGCACCCCCAGGCGCGCTCGCCGGAGGCCGACGTCAAGGCCTACCTGGCCAAGGTGCAGGCGGGTGCCGATGCGGCCATCACCCAGTATTTCTACAACGCGGATGCCTATTTTCGCTTCGTGGACGACGTGCAGCGCCTGGGTGCCAGCATTCCGGTGGTGCCCGGCATCATGCCGATCACCAGCTCCACCCAGCTCATGCGCTTCTCGGATGCCTGTGGCGCCGAGATCCCGCGCTGGATCCGCCTGCGCCTGCAGGCCTTCGGCGACGACACGGCCAGCATCAAGGCCTTTGGCCTCGACGTGGTGACCGATCTGTGTGACAAATTGCGCAGCGAGGGCGTGCCGGCTCTGCACTTCTACACCATGAACCAGAGTGCTGCCACGCTCGAAATTTGCCGCCGGCTGGTGCTGTAACCGGGCCGAAACGGTAATATCCATACCCTTTGTTTCATTTTTCTGGTGCGCCATGAAGGTTGTATTTGCGGTGATGCTGGCCCTTTTGGCTGGGCTTGGTGTGTCCAATGTGGGAGCGCAGACGCGCTACCACTGCCGGGATGGCAATGGGAATGACTACAGCCTGTCGCGCCCGTGCCCGAGTGGCAGCACCACCCGGACGGTGGAGGCGGGACCTGCCCCGTCTTCCTATTCGTACAGCCAGCCTTCCCGTCCCACGGTAGTGCGCACGGCGCCCGACGTGCCGGACCACTACAGCTACATGAGTGGGCGCTGCCGCTCGCTGGACGAAAACATCCGCAACGCCTACTCGCGCAAGATCGCGCCCGACGTGGTGCAGGGCATGCAGCGCGAGTACCGCCGCGACTGCAGCGAGGAGGAGCGCGATGCGTCGCGCCGCATGTACGACGAGCGGCGCTCCGGCGACCGCCAGCGCCGCGACGAGGAGCAGTCTGCCCAGGCGGCGGCCGACGCGGCGCGCCAGCAGGATGCCCGCCAGGTCCAGCAATGTGCGGAATCGCAGCGCATCCTGAACGCCAAGCGCGCCCGGACCGACCTCACCGAGGGCGAGCGGGGCGACCTGAAACGCTTTGAAGAGGCGTTTCTTGCGCGCTGCAAGCGCTGATTTTTTGCGAGGAATCGCCTGCGCGCTGGTGGCCTGCCTGCTGTGGTGGCCATCCGCATGGGGCGAGGAAGCGGGGTTGCGCCTGGATGGTGCAACAGGCAGCGGCCTCAAGGTGCCAGCCGACGCGGCAGAGGTATTGCCGCTTCGCAATGGGGCTGCCGTGCCTTCCTATCCCACCCTGCCGTCTGATACGGCGGAAATGAACGACGACGAAGACGACTCCCCCGATGTAGACGAGAGCCCCCTGGAAACGGGGCTGGCCTCCTGGTATGGCCAGCGTTTCCACCGGCGGCGCACGGCCAGTGGCGAGCTGTTCGACATGAACGCCATGACGGCGGCGCACCGCACGCTGGCATTCGGTACCCGCATCTGCGTTCGCAGCCGGGAGACGGGCAAGGGCGTGGTGGTGCGGGTCAACGACCGGGGCCCGCACGTGGCCAATCGCATCGTGGACCTGAGCCGTGGCGCGGCGATGGCACTGGGGGTGCAAAGCCTGGGGCTCAAGGCCGTGGACGTCTTCCCTTTGGGCGCAGATGCGGTCACATGCCCGCCCGCTCCCCTGGACAACCTCTTGCAGCGTTTGGCCTCCCCTGAGGCCGATGAAGCGGGCGCACCAGCTGCCAGCAACGGTCGCCGCACACGTGCCGTGCCGCCGCGCTTGCGGCGTTCTCCCTGAGCGGGCGCCGCTGCGCTAAGCGGGGCCGTTCTCTTCTCTCTACCCGCCGGATTCCAGCGTGTGGGTGGCGTTCTTGTCCTGCGCCAGCAGCTCGGTCATCTGGGGCAGGGCTTCCTTGAGCGCGGCCTTGAGCGTGAAGGGGGGGTTGATCAGGAACATGCCGCTGGCCGGCAGGCCGGGGCGCTTGACGTCACCGGCGGCATTTTCGGTGATCTTGCTGGACTTGACGGTCAGCGTGGCATGCAACCAGCTTTTGCCCGCCTTGGTGGCCAGGGTCTTCAAGCGGCGTGGCAGGTCATGGGCTTCCGGGCGCGGGATGATCGGGTACCAGAACGCATAGGTGCCGGTGGCAAAGCGCTTGAGCGAATCCGCCGCCATGTCGAGCACCTTGGCGTAGTCGTTCTTCATCTCGTAGCTGGGGTCGCACAGCACCAGCGCGCGCCGGGCCGGCGGGGGCAGGAATTTCTTGATACCCTCGAACCCGTCCTCGTGCAGCACGGCCACCTGGCGGCCGGCTTCGAGTTGGGCCACGTTGCCCGCCAGCGCGCGCAGGTCGGTCGGGTGCAGCTCGAACAGCTTGAGCTTGTCGCGCTCGCGCAGCAGGCGCTGGATGATGAAGGGCGAGCCGGGGTAGACCCGCGTGGCCGCCCCCTGGTTGAAGGCGCGCACCATGTCCAGATAGGCCTGCAGGGCCGGCTGTAGCGCGGGAACGCCCGGAGCGATCAGCCGGGCGATGCCGTCGGCCGACTCGGCGCTGGTGTTGGCATAGTCGCCGTCCAGCCGGTACAGGCCTGCGCCCGCATGGGTGTCCAGCACGGTCAGGGCCGCATCTTTCTCGACAAGGTGTTGCAGGGCAGCAATCAGCACCGTGTGCTTGAGCACATCGGCGTGGTTGCCTGCATGGAAGGCGTGGCGGTAACTGAACATGCCCCAATGGTAACGAGGTCAGCGCCTGGGCCGATATTTCCGAGGCTGCAACCTCATCAGCGCGCACAACATTCGTCAATCGGGGCTTTCAGCCGCCACCGGTGGCACGGACAATGCAGGACAGGCAGAATTGCGTGCGGGGAGGTTCCTGCGTGACGTTTTTGGCAGATCGGTGGCTTTTTGTTTCAATGCCCCGTCTGTGATGCATCATGATCGCTGGTGCCGCGTGGCGGCTCCTTGCAGCAGTTTCCTGACCGCCGTCCCGGCTGCCTTTCCGCCCAGCTTTTTCGCACAATGATCGAAACCTCTGCTCCTGCTCCTGTCAGTGCCGTCAGCCATGTCGATGCGCTGCCGCCTGGAACGCGGCTGGCCGAGTTCGAAATCCTGGCGCTGCTGGGGGTGGGCGGGTTCGGCATGGTCTACAAGGCGTTCGACCATTCCCTGCACCGCGCGGTGGCCATCAAGGAGTACATGCCGTCGGCACTGGCCGGGCGTGCCCAGGGGCAATCGCTGTGGGTGCGCTCGTCATCGGACCAGCAGACCTTTCACGCCGGCCTCGAATCGTTCGTGGGCGAGGCCCGCCTGCTGGCGCAGTTCGACCACCCCTCCCTGGTCAAGGTGTTCCGCTTCTGGGAGGCCAATAACACCGCCTACATGGTCATGCCGCTGTATTCGGGCATGACCTTCAAGCAGGCGCGCGCCCAGATGCGCACGCCGCCCCCCGAGGAGTGGCTGCGCAAGCTGCTGTGGTCTGTGCTGGGAGCGCTGCGCGTGCTGCACGACGGCAAGACCCTGCACCGCGACATCTCGCCCGACAACATCTTCCTGCAGGACAGCGGCCCGCCGGTGCTGCTGGACCTGGGCGCAGCGCGCCATGCGATCAACGACAAGGACCACAAGCACACAGCCGTGCTCAAGGTGAATTACGCGCCCATCGAGCAGTATTCCGAAGGCGACGAGGATCTGCGCCAGGGCCCCTGGAGCGACCTGTATTCGCTGGGTGCGGTGGTGCATGGCTGCCTGTGCAACGACACGCCCCTGCCGGCCACCCTGCGCTCCATCAAGGACCGCATGGTGCCGTTCTCGCGGGTGGCCAAGACCGTCAAGAAGCAACTGGGCGTCGAATATTCGCCTGCCTTCGTGGCGGCGGTCTCGCAGGCGCTGTCGCTCAAGCCGGAAGACCGGCCGCAGAGCATCGATGCCTTCCTGCAGCTCATGGAGATGACCGCACCCCCGGAAGGCGTTGACCATTTCGACTTTCGCGCCGACCTGGGCGACATCTGGGTGGAGCCCGCGGACCAGCCCGGCCCCGGCCTCCTCACCCCGACGGTGGATGTGACGGCAGCCCCCGCCATCGTGGCCAACATCGCAGCCCAGGCGAACAAGGCGATGGAGGCGGCGGGCGAAGACCCTGCTGCCGATGGCTACCCCGATACCGTCCAGCGCGGAGGGGCCGACACCGTCTTCATGGACCCTGCGGACACCCAGGTCCTGGTGACGGCCGACCACGACCGCAAGGCAACGCGCCATGGCCGGGGCGAGGCCAGTGGTGCCGCAGGCCGGGTGCGCGCGGCACTGACGGAGTCCGAGCGTGCCGCTGCAGCCCTGGCTGCGCGTGCCGACCACCGGCCGGGCCGGATGCCGGTGTGGCTGGTGCTCGGCGCAGCCGGGCTGGCCGTGGCCGCCGCCGGGGTCTGGTGGTCGCAAGGCCGCAGCCCGAAGGCCGCACCCGCAGACGACATCATCACCGAGATGGCCGAGCCGGCGCCCGCTGCGTCCGAGGCGGTGGCCGTTCTGTTGCCGGCCTCGGAACCCGCGTTCGTGGTGGCCAGCGCGCCTGCGGACGCTACGCCCGGCGTTACCGATGCCGCCTCGGCGGCGGTGGTGGCCAAGCCCGCGCCCAAGCCCAAGCGCGCCGTGGCCTCCGAGCCGGCACCTGCGCCCGTCGTGGTCCATGAGGAGCCGCCACCACCGCCACCACCACCGCCTCCGGTGGAGCGCCCCCGTCCAGCGCCGGTGCGCGTGCCATCGCCCCAGGAGGCGTGCGCCGACGCCAGCTTCCTGGCGCGGCCCATGTGCATCCACAACGAATGCCAGAAGCCCTCCCAGGCGAATTCCGCCATTTGTGTGGAGAACAAGCGCCGCTACGACGCCGAAGAGGCGCGCCGCCGCCAGTCGCCCTGAGCCGGCTTGGTGCGCAATCGCGAGCCTTGCGTTGTTTTCGCCAGGCATGGCTTGCGCCGCATGCCCGGTAATTCGTATAATCGAGGGCTTCGCAGCGCTTTTGTGGTCCCGCGGCGAGGAATTACATGCCACCTAAGAGGCTTCCTTCAGAGAAGCACCGACCGTGGAAAAGGACCCGCCAAACCCTCTTTTGAAGAGAAAACTCATGACTACTACTTTCAGCGCCAAGCCCGCTGAGGTCGTGCACGAGTGGTTTGTGATTGACGCGACCGACAAGGTCCTCGGACGAGTAGCCAGCGAAGTTGCTCTCCGTTTGCGCGGCAAACACAAGGCCATTTACACGCCTCACGTCGACACCGGTGACTTCATCGTCATCATCAACGCCGCCCAGCTCAAGGTCACCGGCACCAAGTCCCTGGACAAGGTGTACTACCGCCACTCGGGTTACCCCGGCGGTATCACGGCCACGAACTTCCGCGACATGCAAGCCAAGCACCCTGGCCGTGCGCTGGAAAAGGCTGTCAAGGGCATGCTGCCCAAGGGTCCCCTTGGCTACGCAATGATCAAGAAACTCAAGGTGTATGGCGGTGCAGAGCATCCCCACACCGCCCAGCAGCCCAAGGCTCTGGAAATCTAAGGAGCCTTGAGATGATTGGTGAATGGAACAATGGCACCGGCCGTCGCAAGTCCAGCGTCGCCCGCGTGTTTCTGAAAAAAGGCACTGGCAAGATCACGGTGAACGGCAAGGACATCCAGTCCTATTTCGGCCGCGAAACCTCGATCATGATCGCCAAGCAGCCGCTCGCACTGACCAACCATGTCGAAACCTTCGACATCCAGATCAATGTGCACGGTGGTGGTGAGTCCGGCCAGGCCGGCGCTGCCCGCCACGGCATCACCCGCGCCCTGATCGACTACGACGCGACGCTCAAGCCCGCACTGAGCCAGGCCGGCTTCGTGACGCGCGATGCCCGCGAAGTGGAACGCAAGAAGGTCGGTCTGCACTCCGCACGCCGCGCCAAGCAGTTCTCCAAGCGTTAAGCCTGGACTGCCCTGCAAAAAAACCGCCTTCGGGCGGTTTTTTCGTTTAAGGTGCGCTCTTCGTTTTCGAGCACCTGTTTCCGCCTCCCATGCGTTTTCGCCTTCTTCGCCGCCGGCTGACCATCAGCGCCCCTCGGGTGGCCATTCGCAGCGCCATGCCCTGGCCCGTGCGCTGGCTGTTGCTGGCAGTGGTCTTCGGGCTGTGCGCCGCTGTGGCGCTGTGGGCCTTCGAGTTCGGCAAGTCCATCGCCGGGCTCGAATCCGGCGCCCGAGAGGAATTGGTGCGGCTGCGCGGCGAGGTGGCGCGGCTGGTGGAAGAGACCCAGCGCCAGCATGCCGTCTCGCAGACGGCCGAGAGCATCCTTACGGCCGACCGGGCCACCTTGCAGACCCTGATGACGCAGGTGCGGCAACTCGAGGCCGAGAACCGCACGCTGCGCGAGGACCTGGGCTTTTTCGAGCGCCTCATTCCTGCTGGCGGCGCCGAAGGCGTGGCCATCCGCGGCCTGCATGCCGAAATCGTGGGCGGCATGCAGTTGCGCTGGCAGGTGCTGGTGATCCAGGCCGCCCGCAACGCCCCCGAGTTCAACGGCAAGCTGGAACTGGTGCTGGCCGGCACGCAGGATGGCAAGCCCTGGACCCAGACCTTCCCCCAGAGCGCGGCCCTGCAACTGCGCCAGTACCGGCGACTGGAGGGCATGTTGACGCTGCCGCCCGATGCCGTGGTAAAAACCGTGACCGCGCGGGTGCTGGATGGCAGCACTGTGCGCACCTCCCAGACCATGGCCCTGGCGGCCGAATAGCCGCCGCCAGCCGCCGCCGCGTTGTCGCTGCGTGGGCACAGGATGCCAGGGCCTTGCCTTTCTTTTTGATGCGGATGGACCGCCTGCCGGCGCCTTTGGCGCGTGCGGGTCGTCGTCCCTGACCCAGGAGTTTTGCCCATGTTTTCCCGAAAAAAGCAGCCCCCGATCAAGAGCCTGGTGGCCCACGGCACCCGCATCGACGGCAATGTGCTGTTCGGTGAGGGCATGCGCATCGATGGCGAGGTGGTGGGCGACATCCGCTCGGGCACCGAGCAGCCCAGCATTCTGGTGATTTCAGAGTCGGCCCGGGTCGAGGGCGCGGTGCATGCCGACCATGTGATCGTCAACGGCTCGGTGACCGGGCCGGTGCATGCTGCCGAGCTGCTGGAGCTGCAGCCCAAGGCACGCATCACCGGCAACGTGCACTACAAGGCGCTGGAGATGCACCAGGGCGCCATGATCACCGGCCAGATGTGCCCTCTGGCCGCGGTGGCCGATGAAAAGCCCCCACTGCAGTTGTCGTCAAAGCCGGCGACCCCTGAATCCCCGACTGCTTTGCAGTAGTATTGGTTCCAAACCTGAAAATCGGAGTTTCCCCATGAGCGCAGTTGCCGAAAACATCCAGACCGAAATGCCTACCCCCATCCTGTTCACCGACAGTGCAGCAGCAAAGGTGGCGGACCTGATCGCGGAAGAAGGCAATCCAGACCTCAAGCTGCGCGTCTTCGTGCAGGGTGGCGGCTGCTCGGGCTTCCAGTACGGCTTCACCTTCGACGAAATCACGAACGAAGACGACACCACCATGACCAAGAATGGCGTGTCGCTGCTGATCGACGCCATGAGCTACCAGTACCTGGTGGGTGCCGAGATCGACTACAAGGAAGACTTGCAGGGTGCCCAGTTCGTGATCAAGAACCCCAACGCCACGACCACCTGCGGCTGCGGCTCCAGCTTCTCTGCCTGAGGACGCGGGGCCGTGCCCACGGCACCGCACTTCGCAGCAAGCCGCCTTCGGGCGGCTTTTCATTTGGGGCTCCTGATTCCCTCTTAGTCTGGCACTGCATGCAGCAAGAACAATCCCGCAAAGTCCTCCTTTGGCTGGTGGCCATCGGCTTCTTCATGCAGACGCTGGACGCCACCATCGTCAACACCGCGTTGCCGGCCATGGCGCGCAGCCTGGGCGAAAGCCCGCTGCAGATGCAGTCGGTGGTGGTTGCCTACTCGCTGGCCATGGCCATGCTGATCCCGGCCTCGGGATGGCTGGCCGACCGCTTCGGTTCGCGCCGCGTCTTCCTCTCGGCCATCGTGCTGTTCGTGCTGGGCTCGGTGTGCTGCGCGCTGGCCCAGAGCCTCGCCCAACTGGTGGCGGCGCGCGTGGTGCAAGGCCTGGGCGGGGCGCTGCTGATGCCCGTGGGGCGGCTGGTGGTGCTGCGCACCTTCCCGCGCGAGCAGTTCCTGCAGGCCATGAGCTTCGTGGCTGTTCCGGGCCTGATCGGTCCGCTGATCGGCCCCACGCTGGGCGGCTGGCTGGTGGAGGCCGCGTCGTGGCACTGGATCTTCCTGATCAACGTACCCGTGGGGCTGGTGGGGTGCATCGCCACGCTGCGCTTCATGCCGGGCGAGCCCGTGACCTTCGTGCCCCGGTTCGACCTGGCGGGCTACCTGATGCTGGCTTTCGGCATGGTGTCGCTTTCCTTGGCGCTGGATGGCCTGGCCAGCATGGGCCTGCGCCAGGCCAGCGTGCTGGTGCTGATGGTCTTTGGCCTGGCCAGCCTGGTGGCCTACTGGCTGCATGCGGCGCGGCGGGCCGATCCCCTGTTCTCGCCGCAGCTGTTTTCGGTCGACACCCTGCGCATCGGCCTGCTGGGCAATCTGTTCTCTCGCCTGGGCAGTTCCTGCATGCCCTTCCTGATCCCGCTGCTGCTGCAGGTCACCATGGGCTACTCACCCATGCAGGCCGGCATGATGATGCTGCCGGTGGCGATTGCCGGCATGTCGATGAAGCGCTTCACCACGCCGCTGATCACCCGCTTTGGCTACCGGCAGGTGCTGGTGGGCAATACCCTGCTCGTGGGGGTGACCATGGCCAGCTTCGGGCTGGCCACGCCCACCCAGCCGCTGTGGGTGCACGTGCTGCAGCTGGCCGCGTTTGGTGCGGTGAACTCCCTGCAGTTCACGGCCATGAACACGGTGACCCTCAAGGACCTGGACCATGCCAATGCGAGCAGCGGCAACAGCCTGTTGTCCATGGTGCAGATGGTGGCCATGGGCATGGGCGTGGCAGCGGCGGGAGCGGTGCTGGCAGCCTTCACGGCCTTTTTCCAGCCCTCTGCTGCGGGCCACACGCTCTGGGCTTTTCAGGCGACGTTTGCCTGCATGGGGTTGATCACGGTGGCTTCGGCCGGCATCTTCTGGCAATTGTCGCCAGAGGATCGGGCCAGCAGCAAGGCTGCGACCACGGCCGACGCGGCAGACCATGGCTGACCCACCAGCGCTCAGGCCGGGTAGATGGCGCCCAGCACGCGGCCCCCTGCGGCGCCGGTGACGCTGGGCAGGTTGCCCGGCTGACCACTCACCGCCTGGCGCGCCAGCCAGGCAAAGGCAGCGGCTTCCACTTGCAGCGCGGGTAGGCCCAGCGCATCGGTGGCGACGACCTGCAGGGCAGGGCAGGCGGCCTGCAGCCGGGCCATCAGGTGGTCATTGAGCGCGCCGCCGCCACAGACCGCCAGGGTTGCGGCGGCCGCGCCATGGCGCCGGGCATCTTCGGCGCAGGCCAGCGCTGTGAACTCCGTGAGCGTGGCCTGCACGTCCTGCGGGGCGGCGCTGCGAAAGGCATCCAGGCGGTTGGCGAGCCAGTCGGGGTTGAAAAGGTCGCGCCCCGTGCTTTTGGGTGGCGCTTTGTGCAGGAAGGCTTCCTGCCGCAGCAGGGCCAGCAGATCGGGCAGCACCTGGCCGCTGGCGGCCCAGGCACCACCGGCGTCAAATGCCTGCCCGGTGTGCAACTGGCACCAGTAATCCATCAGCGCGTTGCCGGGGCCGCAGTCGAAGCCCAGCACCCGGCCATCCGCACCCAGCACGCTCAGGTTGGAGATGCCGCCGATGTTGAGCACCAGCATGGTCTCGCCCGGCCGGCCAAACACGCCCTGGTGAAAGGCTGGTACCAGTGGTGCGCCCTGGCCCCCGGCTGCCAGGTCGCGGCTGCGAAAGTCGGCCACCACGGCAATCCCCGTGCGCTCGGCGAGCAGGGAGGGGTTGTTCAACTGCAGGGTGTAGCCCGTGCCGTCGAACTCCTGCGGGCGGTGGCGCACGGTCTGGCCATGGGCTCCGATGGCGCGGATCGCGCCGGGTGACAGCCCGCTGCGCTCCAGCAGTGTCTTCACTACGCCCGCATAGGCGCGGGCCAGCCCGTTGCCCGCCAGGGCGGCACGGTGCAGCTCATCGCTGCCAGAGGTGTTGAGGGCGAGCAATTCGGCCCGCAGGCCGGGGTCGAAAGGCGCGCTGGCATGGTGGATGACCACCATGCGGGAGTCGGAGAAATCCGCCAGCACCCCGTCGATGCCGTCGAGCGAGGTGCCCGACATCAGGCCGATGTACAGCTCGGACATGGCCCGGTGGCTTGTCAGCGTCGCAGGTCAGTCCGCGCTGGCTTGTTCGATCAACGCGGCAGCCGACAGCTGGATGCGCATGTTGGAAGCCAGGCGCTCAAAGGCCGGACGGCCAGCGGCCGACACCGGTGCGGCGGCTTCGCTCGCTGCCACGATGGTCTGTGGATCCTGGTGCTGGCCGTTCACGCGGAATTCGAAGTGCAGGTGCGGGCCGGTGGCCCAGCCCGTGGAACCCACGGCGCCCAGGGTCTGGCCCTGCTCCACCGACTGGCCCTGGCGCACGTCGATGCGGCTCAGGTGGGCATAGACGGTGACATGCTGGTTGCGGTGCTTGACGAAGACCACGTTGCCGAAACCGTTCTGTACGCCGGAGAACTCCACCACGCCGTCACCCACGGTGCGCACGGGCGTGCCCGTGGGGGCTGCGAAATCAGTGCCCAGGTGGGCGCGCCAGGTTTTCAGGATGGGGTGCATGCGCATCTTGAAGCCGCTGGTCACGCGCGAGAACTCCACGGGGGAGGTCAGGTAGGCGCGGCGCATGCTTTCACCGTCCAGCGTGTAGTAGGCGCCTTTGGAGGCACCCGATTCCTGGAACCAGATGGCCTGGTGGGTCTTGCTGTTGTTGACGAACTCGGCGCTCAGCACGCGGCCGCTGCTCAGTGGCTCGCCGTCGGCTTCCAGGGTTTCATAGACCACCGAGAAGCGGTCGCCCTTGCGCAGCGAACGGCGAAAGTCGATGTTGCCCGAGAACAGCTCGGCCATCTGCACCGCTACGGCGTCGGGGATGTTGGAGGCGTCGGTCGCGGCGAACAGCGAGCTGTTGATCACGCCGCCGGCCAGGCGGCTGCTCGTCGTCAGCTTGGCGGTCTCGACACGCGAGCTGAATTTCTCGCCCGCGCGCTCCACGATCAGGCGGCGGAAGTTGCCGCTGTCGTCGGGCACCCAGCGGGCCGTCAGGCGCACCAGGCGGTGGTCGTCGGTGGTTTCGGCCGACACGACGCGGCCGGTGCGGCCCAGCATGTTCTGGCGCACCGTGTTGTCGCCGCGCAGGAAGGCGGCGGCGGCCGGGTCGGCGATGCCCAGGCGTTGCAGCAGCGATTCGGGGGTGTCGCTGCTGCGCACCTGTTCGGAGCGGAACAGCGAGAAGCCGGGCGCATCGAGCTCGCCCAGCACCAGGTTCTCGGCCAGCGATTCCACCGGGTAGCTCACCATGCGCACCGGCATGTCCGCAGGGTCGGGTGCGAACGATGCGACGGCAAATGCGCCACCGCCGCCCGTGAGCAGCAATGCTGCAACGGCGGCGGTGATGTGCTTGGGGTGTTGTTGGATGCTATGGGACAGTCGGTCTAGCAAAGCCGCGCTGGCGGTGGTCAAGCCGTGAATCAAAGGTCTATCCCCAGTGTGAGAGTGATCTCCTGGCACTTCCCCGGTGTGAATACGGGGCAAGGCAAGGCGCACAGACTGTCTGTTTGCAGCGATTCGACAGGGCACAAGGCGGGTCGAAACAGCGGGCCCATTAGAATCCGCCTCTGCAATGTGGGCTGGAGTATAGCGGTGCGCGCTGTATAGACATCCCAAAAAACCCTTATGAATCAATCTGCTGTTACAACGAACCCGGTTTCCGATGGTGTAGGACGGGCGCTTGAAATCTCGCTGCGCGGCGTGCAGGAACTGCTGCCGCAGGACGAATGGGTCAAGAAGCTGGTGCGCTCGGAGGCCACGAGGACACCCTTGCGCATCAAGCTGGGCCTGGATCCCACGGCGCCCGACATCCATATCGGCCACACGGTGGTGCTCAACAAGATGCGGCAATTGCAAGATCTGGGCCACCAGGTGATCTTCCTGATCGGAGATTTCACCAGCCTGATCGGCGACCCTTCGGGCCGCAACAGCACGCGCCCGCCGCTCACACCCGAGCAGATCAAGGCCAACGCCGAGACCTACTACCGCCAGGCCAGCCTGGTGCTGGACCCGGCACGCACCGAGATCCGCTACAACAGCGAGTGGAGCGAGCCCCTGGGCGCCAGCGGCATGATCCAGCTGGCCGCCAAGTACACGGTGGCACGCATGATGGAGCGCGACGACTTCCACAAGCGCTTCACTACCGGCCAGTCCATTTCGGTGCATGAGTTCCTGTACCCGCTGATGCAGGGCTACGACTCCGTGGCCTTGAAGAGCGACCTGGAGCTCGGTGGCACGGACCAGAAGTTCAACCTGCTCATGGGTCGCCATCTCCAGCAGGAATATGGCCAGGAGCCGCAGTGTGTGCTCACAATGCCGCTGCTGGTGGGCCTGGACGGCGTGGACAAGATGTCCAAGTCCAAAAACAACTACATCGGCATTGCCGAAGAGCCCAACACCATGTTCGCCAAGGTGCTGTCGATCTCCGACACGCTGATGTGGGACTGGTTCACCCTGTTGTCCTTCCAGTCGCTGGCGCAGATCGCCGCGCTCAAGGCCGAGGTGGCGGGCGGGCGCAACCCCAAGGACGCCAAGGTCATGCTGGCCAAGGAGATCACCACGCGCTTTCACAGTGCAGCGGCGGCCGAGGCGGCCGAGCAGGACTTCCACAACCGCAGCAAGGGCGGCGTGCCCGACGAAATTGCCGAACTCAGCCTGTCCGGCGCGCCCATGGGCATCGGCGCGCTGCTCAAGGCCGCCAATCTGGCCCCTTCCAGCAGCGAAGCGGGCCGCCTGATCGATGGTGGCGGCGTGCGCGTGGACGGCAGCGTGGTCAGCGACAAGGGCCTCAAGCTCGAAGCGGGCACCTACGTGGTGCAGGTCGGCAAGCGCAAGTTCGCACGGGTAACCCTGGGCTGATCCCCATCCTGGTCAGGTAAGGCCCCCTGCCGATCCGTCGGCAGGGGGCCTTTTCATTCATGGCGCGCTGGCCACGGTGCGCAAGGTGGCCAGCATGGCCAGCGTGTGCGGGTCGGTTTCTGCCGTGCGGTAGGCCAGGTAAAGGGTCGATGCCGCGTCCTGCTCTTTGATCGGCTTGTAGTCCACCCCTTCGAGGCCTATGCAGCGGGTGTCCTGCGGAACGATGGCGATGCCCAGGCCGGCGGCGACCAGGCCGATCATGAACGCCGGCTCGCGCGCCTCGCGCACCACGCGGGGGCGAAAGCCGGCCTGGGCGCACAGCTGCATCACCGGCCAGTACAGGCCGATGCCGGCGTCGCGCGGATAGGTGATCAAGGCCTCGTGGCGCAGGTCGGCCATGCCGACGGTGTCCTGCCGGGTGAGCGCGTGGCCTCGGGGAATGGCCGCCACCAGGGGCGCGCGGTACCACTGCTCCAGATGCACGCCGTCCGGTGGGCGCGCGTCGGGTTTGCGCAGGATGCCCACATCCAGTTCGCGCTCGTACAGCGCCGCCAACTGGGCTACGGAGGCCATCTCCTGCAGGTCGATCTCCACATGTCCGTGGCTCTGGCCAAAGCCGCGCAGCGCGCGCGGCAGGCGCTCGGTGAACATGGCCGAGGCCGTGACACCGAGCGCAATGCGCCCGAAGATGCCGGCCGAGGCGCTGCGCGCCGCCTCGGTAGCCTCCTGGGCGGCGGCCAGGATGGCGCGGGCCCGCACCAGCAGCTCCTTGCCAGCCTGGGTCAGGTACACGCGCCGCGTGTCGCGCACGAAGAGTTCGGCACCGATCTCCTCCTCCAGCGCGCGGATCTGGGTGCTCAGCGGGGGCTGGGCCATGTGCAAGCGCAGGGCGGCACGCGTGAAGTTCAACTCTTCGGCAACGGCCACGAAGTAGCGCAGATGGCGCATTTCCATGGGAGGCTCCTGCAGTGGGCAAAGGGAAATCCGGAATTTATACGAAATAGATATTGATTTCTATCTAAAAATAGTATTTCCGGATATTGATCGCCAAACTTAGCATTCCTCCTGCCGTAGCCGCCATGCGATGCGGACACCTATAACAGGAGACAAAGTTGACCCCCCCAAAGCCATCCCTCCGGAGGACGGGCCGTGTTCGTGCGGCCTCCACCACCCCAGCCTTCCTTTTTCTCTCCGGTATCGCGGCCTGCGTGCTGGCCACTGCAGCCCATGCCCAGAGCGGCGTGACCATCTTCGGAACGCTCGACCTCAATGTGACCCACGCCAAGGCCGGTGGCGCCTCGGTGACCTCCATGTCCTCGGGCGGCAACCTCATTCCCAGCCGCCTGGGCTTTCGCGGCACGGAAGACCTGGGCGGCGGCCTGGCCGCCAGTTTCTGGCTCGAAGCCCAGTTGCTGCCCGACTCGGGCGCGCTCGAGGGCTCGGCCCTGTTCCACCGCCGCTCCACCGTGAGCCTGTCCAGCACCGCCTGGGGTGAGGTGCGTCTGGGTCGCGACTATGCGCCCACGTTCTGGAATGTTTCCCAGTTCGCGCCCTTCGGCACGGTGGGCGTCGGCGGCTCTGCCAACATCATCGAGGGCTGGCCCTTCGGCACCGGCGGGGCCCGCACCTTCGTGCGCTCGGCCAACTCGCTCGGTTACCTGCTGCCGCGCAACCTGGGTGGCGTCTATGGCCAGGCCATGGTGGCGGCGGCCGAGGGAGCCGATGGCGCACGGTACACCGGTGCCCGGCTGGGCTATGCCTCCGGTCCGGTGGACGTGGCCGTGGCCTACGGCGAAACTCCGGCCAAGGGGCAGACCAACAAGGTGGCCAACATCGGCGGCTCGTACAACTTCGGCATGGTCAAGCTCATGGGCTACTGGCTGGACCAGCGCGCGCAGGGCACCAAGCACTCGAACTGGCTGCTGGGCGCTACGGTGCCAACGGGGGACGTGGGTACCGTGCGCCTGTCGGTGGCCGAGGCCAAGGCGCGCGGCGCTGCGGTGGCGGGCGACGGTGCGCGCCAGATCGCCGTGGGCTACGTGCATGCGCTGAGCAAGCGCACGGCGCTGTACACGGCGTATTCGCGCATCACCAACCGGGGCAGCGCAGTCTTCATGACCAGCGAGGCCCCCGAGGCGACGCCGGGCGGCAATGCCTCGGGCCTGCAGTTCGGCATCTCGCACAGCTTCTGACGTGGCACAGGAGCTTCACACCATGCACAAGCGCAACGCTCTTCTTGGCATCGCCGCCGCCGCCGCCCTGGCCTGCACGGGTCAGGCCCATGCCCAATCCACGCCGGACTGGCCCAATGGGCCGGTGCGCCTGGTCACCCCCACCCCGGTGGGGGTCGGGTCCGACGCCTTTGCGCGCCTGTATGCCGACCGCCTGTCCAAGCTGCTCTCGGCCGCCGTGGTGGTCGAGAACCGCCCGGGCGCTTCCAGCACGCTGGGCACCGATGCGGTGGCCAAGGCCGCGCCCAACGGGCAGACCTTCCTGTTTTCCACCAGCCTGCCCATCACCACGGTGCCGCACCTGATGGCCAAGCTGCCCTACCACCCCGAGAAGGACCTGGTGCCCGTGGCGGCGCTGTTCCGCGGGGGCTCCTTCGTGGTGGCCAGCCAGTCGTTCACCGGCAAGTCGCTGCGCGAGATGGTGTCCATTGCCAAGCAGAAGCCCGGTAGCCTCAACTACGCCACCTACGGGCCGGCGAGCACGGCCAACCTGGGGATGGAGCTGCTGCAGGATGCGGCAGGCATCGACATGGTGCAGATCGCCTACAAGCAAAGCGCCATGCCCGACCTCATGAGCGGCCAGCTCGACGTGGGCTGGGAGCCGGCCTCGTCGGCCCTACCCAACATCCGCTCGGGCAAGCTGCGCGCGCTGGCCTACACGGGCGACAAGCGCAGCGCCACCCAACCTGACGTGCCCACGCTGTCCGAGCTGTACCCGGGGCTGGAGCTGTTCACCTGGATCGGCATCTGGGCGCCGACAGGAACCTCCCCTGCGGTCATCGAGCGCATGCGCAAGGCGCTGGAGACTGCCTCCAAGGACCCGCAGATCGTCAGCGCCCTGCATGAGACCGGTAACGAGGTGCTGAACCTGACGCCTGCACAGATGCAGGCCAACATCGCGCGCGAGTCGCAGTCGATGGAGCGCCTGATCAAGGCCAAGAAGATCGTCATCAACTGAACGCCAGAGAGAACCCGCACCCATGTCCGCCCACCACCTTCCCCCCCTGACCCCTGTTGCGGGCGCTCCCTGGCTGATCGACCGGCTCACCATGGGCCACCCTGTGGCCGCCTTTGGCGTGCGCGGCGCGCGCACGCCCGAGATCGCCCGCCTGGCCAAGGCCAGTGGCCATGAAGTGATCTGGGTGGACCTGGAGCACAGCACCATGCCCGTCGATGTGGCCGGGCAGATCTGCGCCTGCGCGCTGGATATCGGCATCATGCCGCTGGTGCGCGTGCCCGAGCGCGAGTACGGCGTGATCGGGCGCCTGCTCGATGCCGGGGCCATGGGCATTATCGCGCCCCGGGTGGAAACCGCCGAGCAGGCGGCAGACATTGCGGCCGCCTGCCGCTTTGCGCCCCACGGCCATCGCTCTGCCATCGGCACGCTGCCGCTGGTGCAGTACCGCCGCATGCCTGCTGACGCGCTTTACCGCGCGGCCGACCAGGCCACGCTGGTCAAGGTGCTGGTCGAGAGCCCGCTGGGCATCCGCAACATCGCCGAGATCGCGGCCGTGCCCGGCGTGGGCATCGTGGGCATCGGCACCAATGACCTGAGTGCCGAGCTGGGCGTGCCCGGCGACTTCCGTGACCCGGCGGTGCGCGCAGCGCACGAATCGGCCCTGGCCGCCTGCCGCGCCGCCGGCAAGCCACTGGCCATCGGCGGCATCAGCGACGCGGCCTATAGCGCCGAGCTCGTGCGCCTGGGCGCGGCGCCGCTGCTCATGACGGCTATCGACACCGATCTTCTTCTTGCCGCCGCGCAGGCCCGCGCGGCGCAGGCTTTTGCAACCCTCTCCTGACTGACTGGTTTCGATTCATGGCTTCCGAGATCCTCGTTCCCACCCCCACCCGCGATGCGGACACCCTGTCGCGCCCCGCCTTTGCCATGCCGGCGGGCGCCTGCGACAGCCACGTGCACGTCTTCGGCCCGGTGCACCGCTACCCCCACGTGGCCCAGCCCCACTACACCCTGCCCGAGGGCCCGGCCCCCATGCTCGACCGCATGACACGCGGCCTGGGCCTTGCCCGTTTTGCCATCGTGCAGCCGAGCTTCTATGGCACAGACAACTCCTGCATGCTCGACGCCCTCGATGAGCTGGGCGGTCGTGCGCGCGGCGTGGCCATGGTCGAAGACTCGGTGGACGACGAGACCCTGCAGGCCATGCACAAGCGCGGCGTGCGTGCCCTGCGGCTCGATCTGTTCCAGCGTGCGCAGTGGCCCATCGCACGCATCGTCGACTACATCCAGCGCAGCGCCGAGCGCGTGCGCCCCTTTGGCTGGCACCTACAGTTCTACACGCCCGGCACCGTGGTGCGCGACCTGATCCCGGCGATGCCGGACATCGCCTCTGACTTCGTCATCGACCACATGGGCTACATGCTGGAGAGCGATGGCCTCACGCGCTCCGACTTCGACCGCCTGATCGCCGCCGTGGCGGGCGGCAGCGGCTGGATGAAGCTCTCCGGCCCCTACCGCATCGCCAAGTATGGCAATTACGCGCGCCTCTTGCCCTATGCCCAGGCCATCGTCGATGCGCTTCCCGAGCGCACCATCTGGGGCAGCGACTGGCCGCATATTCCCAACGGGCAGATGGACACCGGCGCCCTGCTCAACCTGCTGGGTGAGTGGGTGCCCGACGAATCCCGCCGCAACCGCATCCTGAGCGACAACCCTGCCCGCCTATACGATTTCCAGCCATGACGAATCCGTCCTCCGCCATCGCCCTGCGCGAAATCCAGCGCCTGCCCACCAGCGCCGCGCGCGCTGTCGAGCCTTTCTCCATCCATGGCGTGCAGTACCTGGCGGTCGCCCAGCTGTCCGTGGACGTTCCTGGCACCGCCCCCGGAATGGGCGCGGGCGACAGCGACGTTGATCTGTGGGTCTACCGCTGGGAGGCCACGGGTTTCACCGAGTTCCAGCGCCTGCCCGTGCCAGGCGGCGAGGACGCCGAATTCTTCACGCTGGACGGACGCCACTTCCTGGCCACGGCCAGCCTGCGCAGCGGCCATGGGCCCTACGACATGTCGCCGCCTTCGGTGATCTACGAATTCGTGAACGGCCGTTTCGAGCCCTTCCAGCAGATCGTGGGCACGGCGGCCAAGCAGTGGCACTTCTTTGGCGTGCAGGGGCGGCATTTCCTGGCGCTGGCGCAAGGGGCAGCGGGGCATGGAGCGCCCGCGGACGAGGCGGCGCAGTCCATCCTCTTCGAATGGGATGGCGAGCGCTTCGTGCCGTTCCAGACCGTGGAATCCGCCTGGGGCTACAACTGGCTGGCGTTCGAGGTGCAGGGCCGCACGCTGCTGGCCTATGCCGACCACATCGCGCCCTCGCGCCTGCTGGCCTGGAACGGCACGGCGTTCGAGACGCTGCAGGTGCTCGAAGGCACCAGTGGCCGGGCTTTCTGCCACTTCCATGCGTCGGGCGCCGACTGGCTGGTGTTTGCCAACCTGCTGGGCGAGACCTGGCTGCTGCGCTGGAACGGCGCGCAGTTTGCGCCCTACCAGCACCTGAGCGGGCCGGGCGGGCGCGAGTTCGCGTGGTTGCCTGCCCGGGCCGGTGCCGATGGCGGCCACCTGGTGCAGGTCAACTTCATCCACGGCAGCCGCGAGGCCCCGATCCCCGAGTTGCAGTCGGTCATCTACCGCTGGCAGGGCGATGGGCTGGCGCCCGTGCATTCGTTCGATACCTCGGGCGGAACCGATGCGGCGGCCTTCACGGTGGGCGGTGTTCCGTACCTGGCCGTGGCCAACAGCCTGAGCGGCTCGCTGCACTTTCGCACCGACAGCCGCATCTACCAAATTCTGCATACGTGACAGCAGGCTCACCAGTCCGTACCACCACGACAAGCCACCATGTACCAACCCCAATCCGACTTTGCGGGCCTGTTCCATGCCTTCACCGGTGGGCCCGATGCCATTGGCCCGCAACTCACCGCGATGATGCTGGAGCAGCGCGCCGACAGCCCGCTGCTCGTCTCCGCCGCGTCGGACATCGCCCTGTTTCCGGGGCGCGGCGCCGCGCCGCGCCTGGAGAGCTTTCGCAAGTCCACGCGCGGCTTCATCGAACTCACGGCGGTATCGCACCTGCCGCTGGCCATGGCCTACGTGGCGCGCCGCCGCGAGCTGGCGCCCGATGATCTGGCATGGCGCACACAGCTGCAAGGCCTGCTGCCGCACATCACCCGGGTGCGGGCGGCCAACACAGAGGGCATGTGGCGCCAGCATGTGAACCTGGACGCCTTCGCGGGCCAGGAGGCGAAGATCGTGGCCATGGTGAACTACACGCTTTCCGCGACCGAGTCCTACATCCAGCGCGCGCTGGCCGATGCCTCGCTGATGGACTTCGATGCGCTCGTGGCGCAGTATTTCGACCCGCCGGCTGAAGTGCTGCCGGTGTCGATGAACGCCATCATGTTCGCCACCTTCGGGTTGGCCTATGTGGACATTGCCTACCGCATCGGTGCCTGGCTGCGCGGCAGCGGCATTGACTGGGCGCGGGTGATGGTGCTGGTCAGCGGCCAGTCGGGCCGGCCCACGGCCGGGGTGACCTGGTCGTCCAACAGCATGTGCAACCTAGTCTGGCGCGTGAGCGACGGCCAGATGCTGGCCGACCGCCTCTACGTGGCGCCGCACGCGCCAGGGTTCTCGGTGGACCAGTTCAATGACGCGGCTGCGCTGGCCAGCCTGGAGGTGAGCTACCGCAAGCTCTGGATGCACACCCGCACCAGCGTGGAAGTGTCACGCCAGATGTTCGCCAACCATCCCGCTTATGTGTTCTCGCCCGCCACGGCGCAGGACATGCCGCCCATCCATGGCCTCGATGACCAGGCCGCCTGCGTGGCGCGCCTGCGCCGCATCATGGAAGACCCGCAGCAACTGCTGGTGAACTGCGTGGCCGACTATGTGATCGAAGCGCTGCAGCGCAATGGCAACCGGCCCGGCGAGGTGGCAATCCCCGGCTTCACCAACGTGGACTTCAGCGCACTGGCCTGATTTCCGGTGTGCCTTGCCCTGTTGGCAACCCTGCCTGGTGATGGTTGCCAGCGGGGCAGGGCCTGCCGGAAACTGGATCAGTCCAGGTCGTCCTGCGTGTCCGGGTCGGGCACTTCGCCCACGGCCTCGCGGGTGGCCTGCGCCTGTATCTCCAGCCAGGCGCAAAAGGCCTTGATCTCCGGGCGGTGCGCGCTGCGCGGCCCTACCAGCAGCCAGTAGGCCAGGGGCGAGTCCAGCCGGTGGTTGGGCAGCAGCTCCACCAGGTCGCCCGTGGCCAGGGCATCGGCAATCAGCGGCATGCGCGCCAGCGCCAGGCCCTGACCGCTCAGGGCCGCCTGCACGATCTGGTGGGCGTAGTTGAAGTACAGCCAGCGCTGGGGCTGCAGCTTGGGGTGGCCCTGGTTCTCGAACCAGCGCTGCCAGCTGAGCCATTCGAGGTGCTGGCTGCGGTGAGCGTCGCCCGCCTCGATCAGGGTGAAGCGGGCCACGTCGGCGGGTGTACGCACCGGCGGGTTGCTTTTGATGAGCCAGGGGCTGGCCACGATGGCCAGTTGCTCGCCGCACAGGCGCACCGCGCCGGGCGGCAGCGTTCCGGGCAGGCTGTAGCGCAGCGCCAGGTCCACGTCGGAGGTTTCCAGGTCCACAGGCACATCGGTGGCGTCGATGCGGATGTCGATGCCTGGGTTGTCGCGCTGGAACTCTTCCATGCGCGGAATCAGCCACATCGATGCGAAGCTGGCCCAGGTGCTGATGGCCACGCTCTTGCGCCCGGCCGTCTGGCGCACCAGGCGCACCGAGGCATCCATGCGCTCAAGCGCAGGCGCCACCGCGCGCTGCAACTGGGCGCCGGCGCTGGTCAGCTCCACCGCGCGCGTGTGGCGCAGGAACAGGGGCACGCCCACTTCGTCCTCCAGTGACTGGATCTGGCGGCTCACGGCCGATTGGGTCAGGGCGAGTTCATCGGCCGCGGCGCGGAAGTTCAGGTGCCGGGCCACGGCCAGAAAAGCCCGCCAGTGGCCGACAGCCACTGGGCGGGTGCGCGAAAGGGCGGGGGTGTTCTCGGCGTTCTGCATGCGTGGGGGTGAATGTTCATTCATGCGTTGGTGGCATCAATAGCGTACCGCGTTTTCATTGGACCGAAGACCGCTACAGGCGGATCATCCAGGCTCTACAACGTTTTTTCAAGCACCAAGGAGCTCACCATGTCGTCCCGCACCGTTCTGGAATCGCAACAATCCGCCATCGCCCCCACGGCCGGCCGCGTGTTGGCCGGAAGCTGGAAGCTGGACGCGGGCCGCGCCATCACATTGAACCCGCGTGAGCGCAGTGTGCTTGAAATTTCGCAGGGCCGGGTGTGGCTTGCGGTGGGCGCAAGGCCAGGCCAAGCGGATCAGGGAACACAGGACATGGTTCTGGTCCGGGGCCAGTCCCTGGTCATCGAACCTGGCCAGCAGGTGGTGATGGAGTCCTGGTACCTGCGGGGGGGCGCCCCCAGTGCCGTGGCCTTCTGCTGGGACAGCGTGCCAGCCACCCGCCCGGCTGCTGATCCGGCACTGGACTGGGAGCTTGGCGTGGCGCAACCGCTGCGTGACCTGGTCTGCGCGCTTGGCCAGGGCGGGAGAGCCGTGGGGTCTGCGGTGGCCGCCACCCTGGGCGCCAGCGGCAGGCTGGTTGCTGGCCTGGTGCGGCTTGCTCTGCATCGGGTAGGGCGTGTCATCAATCATTTCACCCTCGCGAAAACCTGCAGCGCGGTGCAGTGCAAGGCGCCCTGAGTGCCGTGTAGCACGGCTACACAAGCGAAGGGCAACGCCGCAATACGCCGCGCTGCAGGCTTTCCCTTCGGGCTGGCCCCGGCATGCGGCGTCTGCTTTGTCGCTCGGCTTGCCAATAACCCGGCTATTGGCTGCGCTGCGCTTCGCGCATCCATCCGCATGCCGGGGCCAGCGCGGGGGCGAAATGATTGATGACACGCCCTAGCACCCCAGCGCGTGCGCGTGCCTGCTTGAGAGGGATTTGGCCGTCACCGGTATCCGGCCGTTTTGTCGATTGATGCCGAAGTTGAATCAATCAGGGCCTTGCAATTCATTGGACGCACCACGAACACAGGTGCACCATAGAGGCCTATAGGGTTTACCAGGAGAAAACCATGACCGCATCGAATGTTCTGCAATTGCAAGCTTCCAGCGCCTCGGGCCGCGTTGCGGCCAAGGACGTCTGCACGCTCAAGCCTGGCGCCGCCATCAGCTTCACGCCCCGCACACCCCGGGCCCTGCGCATCACCGAAGGCCAGGCCTGGGTGACGCTGGACGACGGCCCGCACGGTGCCAGCCGCGAGGCGGCTGGAGACGTCTTTCTGCAGGCCGGCCAGACGCTGTGGGTGGCCGCCGGCCAGCACGCCGTGGTGGAGACGCTGGGCCGCCAGCGCCTGCAGTACCGCTGGACCGGCCTGGCCCCTCGCTCCGCACCCGCCTGGTGGCGCCGTGCACTGGGCGTGGCCAGCATGCCCTCGTCGGATGGCGCGCCCTGCTGCGCCTGATGCTCCTTGGGCACCATCACGCAGGTGGTGGTGAAAAGTAGAAGAAAGCTGCTGCGGCTTGGTCCACAGGCCTTGGTGCGCTTTTTTGTGGGCTTAACCTGCCGGGTTCCTGGGCCCCCGCTCTTCGCGAGAAGTGCGGGGGCCTTCTATTTCTGATCTACATTTCTCCAGGATGAAGCACTTGGCACTCGCCCATTCCCCCTGATGAAAATCCTCTTCATTCACCAGAGTTTTCCCGGGCAGTTCCAGTACTTGGCACCTGCCCTGGCATCGCAGGGGCACGAGGTGCTGGCCTTGACCATGACGCCGGCTGCCATAAGAGGGCAGGCGCCGTGGAATGGGGTGAGGATGGTTCTCTACATGCCGTCGCGCCAGTCGACACCCGGCATCCATCCCTGGCTGGTCGACACGGAGACGAAACTCGTGCGCGGCGAGGCGGCTTTTCGGGCCTGCCTGGAATTGCGGCGCCAGGGGTTTCACCCCGATGTGGTCATCGCCCATCCGGGTTGGGGCGAGAGCCTGTTCGTCAAGGAGGTCTGGCCCGATGCCAGGCTGGCGATCTATTGCGAATTTTTCTACCAGGCGCAGGGCGCAGATGTCGGGTTTGACCCGGAGTTTCCCGATGGGCCGTTTCCCCGTGCCCGCATGCGCGCAAAGAATTTCAACAACCTGCTGCACGTGGATCTGGCGGACGCCGGTATCTCGCCGACGCGGTGGCAAGCGGACGGGTTTCCCTCGCCCATGAGAGATCGCATTGCCGTCATTCACGATGGCATCGACACGGACCTGCTGGTGCCGAATCCGGCGGTCGCCCTGGCGTTCTCCACGCCCTCTGAAAAGGTGACCATCCGAAAGACCGATGAGGTCATCACATTCGTCAGCCGCGATCTGGAGCCATTGCGCGGCTACCACCGGTTCATGCGGGCCCTGCCGGAGATCCTGCAGCGCCGGCCGCACGCGCGTGTTCTTGTCGTCGGCGGTGATGGCGTCAGCTACGGTCCCAGGCCCGATCCTGCCCGGTTCGGGGCGCGCAGCTGGAAGCAGATTTTCCTGAACGAGGTCCGCGACGCCCTGGGGCCGCAGGGCATGGCGCGCGTCCATTTCCTGGGGCGCCTGTCCCATGCGGATTTCGTGTCGGTGCTCCAGATCAGCAGCGTGCATGTCTACCTCACCTACCCCTACGTGCTCAGCTGGAGCCTGCTGGAGGCGATGAGTGTGGGCTGTGCCATCGTTGCCAGTGATACCGCCCCGGTCCGGGAGGCGGTGGTGCACGACGAGACCGGGCGGCTCGTTGATTTCTTTGACCCTGGGCAATTGGCCCAGGAGGTGTGCGCGCTTTTGGACGACGCGGGCGCGCGAGCGCGTCTGGGCGGGAATGCCCGGTTGTTTGCCCAGAGTAACTTTGATCTGCGCAAGGTGTGCCTGCCCCAGCAACTGCACTGGCTTCACGGCATCGCGGGCAGCCCGCTGCGCAGCTGACCGCTGGCCAGAAGAAGCGGCCGGGTTGGCTACAGCTCCAGTTCGCTGCGCAGGGCTTCGAAGGCGGCCAGGGCCGCTTCGCCATCCATTCGTTCCAGCCGAGCCAGCGCCTCGGTATCGTCCACCGACGTGAAGGCCAGGCTGAACTGGTGAAACCGCCGCTCGGCCAGCAGCCCATGGTGCACAACCTCCACCCCGGTGTGGCGCGGATCGTTGCGGATGCGCTCGGTGAGCTTGAGCACTTCCTTCTGTGTGCCTTCCAGTTGCTGGCAAAAACGCATGCCGTCGAAGACCAGCAGGCCGGTGATGCCCAGGCGGGCATTCTTAGCGCGGGCATGGCCGGCAATCTCTGCGACCACGCTCAGGGGTTGATCGGGTGCCAGGGTACTCACGTACAGGGCTTCGTACAGGCTGTGGGCTGGTGTCATAGGTGCGGCGCAATGTAGGGCGCCGCCGACAGACGCGCAATGTCAAAAGACATAGCAAAATCCCCCACCCTGCAAGGGCTGCAGGGACCATGGTGCGGGTCCAACAGCCTCAAAAAATGCATGCCGGCAGGCGCCCCGGGTGGCGGCCGGCTACCTAAAATGGCGCCACGATGAATGCCACCCTGTCGCCCCAGGCATGCCCGCCCAGTTGCCATGAATGCCGCCTGCGCAAGACCGGCGCCTTCACGCCCGTGGAGCCGCAGGTGCTGGATTTCATCGAAAGCTTTCGCTCTGCCACGCTGTCGGTGCCGGCCGGCGGTGCCCTGGTGCACGAGGGACAGGTCAACGCCCGCCTGTTCACGCTCTACTCGGGCTGGGCATTTCGCTACAAGACGCTGAGCGATGGGCGCCGCCAGATCCTGAACTTTCTGCTGCCTGGAGATCTGGTGGGTCTGCAGCAGGAGTTCGGCGACCTGTCGGCGCATGGCGTCGAGGCGCTCACGGATTGCGCACTGTGCGTTTTCCAGAACGACAGCCTGTGGGCGGTGTTCGCCGAGCACCCGCGCCTGGGTTACGACGTCACCTGGCTGGCTGCCCACGAGGAGAGCCATATGGACGACAACCTTCTGACCAACGGCCGGCGCAATGCCACCGAGCGCGTGGCCATGCTGCTCATGCACCTGTACCGTCGGCTTGACCGTGTGGGCCTGGTCGATGCCGCAGGCACGGTGGCCTTCCCGCTCAACCAGCAGCACATTGCCGATGCACTGGGCCTGTCGCTGGTGCACACCAACAAGACCCTGCGCCGGCTCGCGCTGCTCGGTCTGCACGAGCTCAAGAATGGGCGGTTGCGCCTGCTCAATACCCGTGCGCTTGAACGCATCGCCGAGTATTACGACACGCCGCCGCGCCTGCTGCCTCTGCTGTAGGAGCCTGTCGGACTTGGAAATCGTCGGCTGCAATCGGCCGCAGCGGTCCATTTTTCACCGTCTTTTTGCCCCATAGCCTGGCTATGGGGCTGCAAATCCGGCAAAAACTGTCCTCGCTGAGGCCGATTTTCGCTTTCGACGCTCCAAGTCCGACAGGCTCCTGGGCCCGGCAAGGGGCGTAGCCACTGCGCAGCCGATAATCGCTGTTCCGTGTTCTGCGCCGCCCGGTGTGGGCACCCCCATTTCGCATTTCCATGACGCAACTCGACATTCTCATCATGGCGGCCGGCAAGGGCACGCGCATGAAAAGCCGCCTCCCCAAGGTGCTGCAGCGCCTGGGCGGGCGACCGCTGCTGCACCATGTGCTGGACCAGGCGGCCCACCTGCAGGCGCGCAGCGCCACCGTGATCACCGGCCACGGCGCTGCCGAGGTGGAGGCCGCCACCCACCAGGCCGCTGCAGGTGGCGCAAAGCTGGCATTCGTGCGGCAGGAGCCGCAGCTGGGCACCGGCCATGCCGTGCAGCAGGCCGTGCCGCATCTGCGTGAGGATGGCACGGTGGTGGTGCTCTCGGGCGACGTGCCGCTGACCCAGGCCGACACCTTGCGCGCGCTGGTGGCGGCCGGCGGCGGCGAAAAACTGGCACTGCTCACCGTCACCTTGCCCGACCCCACGGGCTATGGCCGCATCGTGCGCAACGGCTCCGGCGCCGTGCAGGGCATCGTCGAGCACAAGGACGCGAGCGAGGCACAGCGCGCCATCGCCGAGGTCTACAGCGGCATCATGGCCGTGCCCGCGCGGCGGCTGGCCCCGTGGCTGGCGCGCCTGACCAATGACAACGCCCAGGGCGAGTACTACCTGACCGACATCGTCGCCATGGCCGTGGCCGATGGCGTGCCCGTGGTGGCCCACCGCATCACCGATGCCCTGCAGGTGGCCGGCGTGAACAGCCCGCTGCAACTGGCCGAGCTTGAGCGCGCCCACCAGCAACGCCAGGCCCGGGCTCTGCTGGAGCAGGGCGTGCGCCTGGCCGACCCGGCCCGCTTCGACCTGCGCGACGACGTGCGCACCGGCGTGCGCGGCGAACTGGTGTGCGGGCAGGACGTGGAGATCGACGCCAACTGCCTCTTCACCGGCCGTGTGGAACTGGGCGAGGGCGTGCAGATCGGCGCCAACTGCTGCATTGCCAATGCGCGCATTGCCGCAGGCGCGGTGATCCACCCCTACACCCACATCGATGGCGAGAAACTCGGCGCCAGCGTGGGAGAGGGCGCACTCATCGGCCCCTTCGCGCGCCTGCGCCCAGGTGCGCAACTGGGCCGCGAGGTGCACATCGGCAACTTCGTGGAGGTGAAGAACTCCACCCTGGCCGATGGCGCCAAGGCCAACCACCTGGCCTACCTGGGCGATGCCATGGTGGGCGAGCGCGTGAACTACGGTGCTGGCGCCATCACCGCCAACTACGATGGCGCCAACAAGCACCGCACGGTGATCGAAGCCGACGTGCACATCGGTAGCAATTGCGTGCTGGTGGCGCCCGTCACCATCGGCGCAGGTGCCACGGTGGGTGGCGGCTCCACCATCACCAAGGACGTGCCGCCCGGTTCGCTGGGCGTGGCGCGTGGCAAGCAGGTGGCGATCGCCAACTGGCATCGCCCCACGAAGCAGCCCAAGGCATGAGCTGACCAGGAGGCCCGGGCCATGAGCGACGACGACACCCGCCAGACCGTGGAGGCCCTGCGCGCCGAGCTGGCCCGCAGCCAGCAGCAGGTGGCCGACATGTCCGCCGCGCAGGAGGAGTTTCTGCGCGCCGTCTCGCACGACCTGCGCGCGCCGCTGCGCCACGTGACCTCCTACGGTACCCTGGTGCGCGAGGTGCTGGGGGATCTGCCGGCCGACGTGGCGCAGGCGCCCGAGTTGCAGGAGGCCCTGGGCTTTCTGGCCACCATGGACCAGTCGGCCCGGCGCATGGGGCTCATGATCGACGGCCTGCTGGCCATCACGCGGGCCACGCGCGCGCCGCTGCACTGCGCCACCATTGCGCTGGCCGATGCCGTGGCCCAGGCACGCACGGATTTGGCCGTGGCTGAGGCCGGGCGCGACGTGCAGTGGCACCTTGCGCCCGATCTGCCCGCCCTCGATGCCGACGCCGGGCTGCTGCGGGAACTGCTGGTGCAGGTGCTGGGCAATGCGCTCAAATTCACGCGCGGCCGGGCGGTGGCGCACATCCACATCGGTGCCGAGCCGCTGGCGGGTGGCCGCGTGGCCGTGAGCGTGCGCGACAACGGCGTGGGTTTCGACCCTGCGCGCGCGGGATCGCTGTTTGGCGTGTTCCAGCGCCTGCACCGCGAGACGGAGTTCGAGGGCGTGGGCACGGGCCTGGCCCTGTGCCGCGTGATCGCGCAGCGCCACGGCGCGCAGATCACGGCCGCCGGTACGCCGGGCGAGGGCTGCCAGGTTCGCCTGGAATGGCCGCTGCCTTGACCGCCCCAGGCATGCCGAACCACGACCCCGGCGCCCGCAAGGCCCTGCACACCCCGCAAGTCCAGGGCTGGTGCCCCGGTGCCTGGCAACCCATGGTCTCAGGCGATGGGCTGGTGGTGCGTGTGCGCCCGCCCATGGGGCGGCTGACCCTGCACCAGGCGTGGCGGCTGGCCCGGCTGGCCCGCACGCACGGGGCGGGTATCCTGGAGCTTTCCAGCCGCGCCAATGTGCAGGTGCGTGGCGTGGACCCTGCGCGGCATGCGGCCGTGCTCCGGGCCTTGGCGGGCTGCGGTTTGCTGGACGCCGACATGCAGCGTGAGCGCTTGCGCAATGTGGTGGTGGATCCGCTGCATCAGCCTGGAGATGGCGTGCAGGCGCTGGCTACGGCGCTGCTGCTAGGGCTGGAAGAGGCGGACGACCTGGGTGCGCTGCCCGCCAAATTCGGCTGGGCCATCGATGGTGGCCATTCCCCCTGGCTGCAGACGGTGTCCGCCGACATCCGCATGCAAAGGGTGCCGGGTGCCCACCCCCCTGCCTGGCGGGTTCAGCCTGATGGCCTGCCCTGGGCCCTGGCCGCAGCGGGCCCCGTGGATGCCGCCGCTGCGGGGCTCGCGCTGGCGCGGTGGTTTGCCTCGCATTGCCTCGGGCAGCGCACAGCCGGGGAGCGGCCGGGGCGCCTGGCGGCACATGCCGGCGAACTGGAGCGCCTGCTGGCTGTCGCCACACCGGCAGCCCCCTGGCCACCGGGCCTGCCCCCAGGCGTGGGCTGGGTCCCGGCCACCGCCCGCCACCACGCAGACCCAAACCGGCCCGGCCCGGCGCCCTGCCTGCTGCCCGGTATCGGCGCCTTGGTGGGGGCCCCTTTGGGCCGGTTGCCGGCACCGGCACTGGCCCGGCTGGTGGGGGCCCTGCGTGGTCATGCGTCCGGGTTGCGGGTGACCCCCTGGCGCATGCTGTTGATCGAATCCGGCGCACAGGCCAAGGGGCTGCCGGGCTTCTGGCATGCCGCCGGCCTGGACACGGTCGCCGATTGGGTGACCGACCCCGAGGATGCGCGGTTGCGCGTTTCGGCGTGCACGGGCGCCCCTGGGTGCCCCCAGGCCCAGGCACCCACGCAGGCGCTGGCCTTGGCGCTTGCGCCGCAGGTGCCGCCGCAGGACCATCTGCATATTTCGGGCTGCGCCAAGGGCTGCGCGCGCCAGGCCCCGGCCACGGTGACGCTGCGCGCTGAGCCCACTCTGGGCGAACCGGTTTTCGCCGTGGTGCGGCAGGGGCGGGCCGCCGACGAGGCGCTCGACCGCGTGGGGCTGTCCGCACTGCAAGACAATCCAGGCTTGTTGTTTGAAAAGAATTAATGGTTCACCGCTACGAAACCGATGGCGCCGAGATCTATCGGCAGTCTTTTGCCACCATCCGCCGCGAGGCGTCCCTGGACCGCTTTACCCCCACCGAAGAGCGCATCGTGGTGCGCATGGTCCATGCCGCTGGCATGGTCGAACTGGCGCCGCATGTGGAATTTTCGCCCGGCATGGCCGAGGCGGCCGAGCAGGCGCTGCGCGATGGTGCCCCGGTGCTGTGCGATGTGCGCATGGTCAGCGAGGGCATCACCCGCAAGCGCCTGCCCGCGCACAACCGGGTGCTCTGCACGCTGCAGGATGAACGCGTGGCGGCGCTGGCCCAGGAAATGGGCACCACCCGCAGCGCGGCCGCAGTAGAGCTGTGGCGGCCCGACCTGGCGGGCGCAATCGTGGCCATCGGCAATGCTCCCACCGCACTGTTCCACCTGCTCAACATGCTGCAGCAACCCGGCTGCCCGCGCCCGGCGGCGATCATCGGTTGCCCGGTGGGCTTTGTCGGCGCCATGGAATCCAAGGAGGCGCTGATGCAGGACCTGCCCGTGCCCTGCATGGTCGTGCGCGGCCGCCTGGGGGGCTCGGCCATGACCGTGGCCGCCATCAACGCCCTGGCCAGCCATGCCGAGTGAGGCGATGGAGGCCGTGAAGGCCGCGCCCGGCGTCGTCTGCGTGGGCCTGGGCCCCGGTGATCCGGAACTGATGTCGGTCAAGGCCGACCGGCTGGTGCGCGGCGCACGCCACGTGGCCTTCTTCCGCAAGAAGGGGCGCCCCGGCAAGGCCCGCCAGGTGGTGGACGGCCTGCTGGCACCGGCGGCCACCGAATACCCCATGGAGTACCCCGTGACCACCGAGCTGCCCGTGGACAGCCCGCAGTACGTGGCCCAGCTCGCGGCGTTCTACGACGACTGGTGCACCCGCCTGGAAACGCTGGCCCGCACCGAGCAGGTGGTGGTGCTCTGCGAAGGCGATCCCTTCTTTTACGGCTCGTTCATGCACCTGTACACCCGGCTGCGTGAGCGCGCCGCCGTGCGCCTGGAGGTGGTGCCCGGCATTCCCGGCATGGTGGGCTGCTGGCACGCCACGGGCGAGCCCATCACCTGGGGCGACGATGTGCTCAGCGTGATGACCGGCACCCTGCCCGAGGACGAACTGGTGCGGCGCATGCAGACCGCTGACGCCTTGGTGGTGATGAAGGTGGGGCGCAATCTGCCGCGCATCCGCCGGGCCCTGCAACGCACAGGCCGGCTCGGTGCCGCCTGGCTGGTGCAGAACGGCACCACGGCCAGCCAGCAGGTGGCCAAATTGACCGAGGTGAGCGACGAGGCCTGCCCCTACTTCGCCATTGTGCTGGTGCATGGCCAGGGCCGCCGGCCGGAGGCCGCCTGGTGAGCCCGGGCCAGACCACCGGCCGCCTGACCGTGGCGGGCCTAGGGCCCGGGGCCCTCGCGCAGGTCACGCCCGAAGTGGCCGCCTCCCTGCAGGCCGCGACCGACGTGGTGGGCTACCTGCCGTATGTGGAGCGGGCCCGCGCCTTGTTGCAGGAGCGCGGTGGAACGGCCGCTGTGGTCTGGCATGCATCGGACAACCGGGTGGAGCTGGACCGGGCACGCCAGGCGCTGGCCTTGGCCGCGCAGGGGCGTCAGGTGGTGGTGGTGTCCTCCGGCGACCCGGGGGTGTTCGCCATGGCCGCAGCCGTGTTCGAGGCCATCGAGCAGGCGCCGCCCGCGCAGGCCGCCGCCTGGCAGGCGCTGGATGTGCAGGTGCTGCCCGGCATCACCGCCATGCTGGCCGCAGCGGCGCGCGCCGGTGCGCCGCTGGGCCATGACTTTTGCTGCATCAACCTCTCGGACAACCTCAAGCCCTGGCCAGTGATCGCCCGGCGCGTACAACTGGCGGCCGAGGCCGACTTCGCCATGGCGTTCTACAACCCGCGTTCGCGCAGCCGGCCCGAGGGCTTCGTGCGCCTGCTGGCCTTGCTGCGCGCGCACTGCGAGTCCACGCGGTTGATGGTCTTTGCGCGCGCCGTGTCCACCCCCGACGAGGCGCTGCACGTGTGCACGCTGGCCGACGCCGCGCCCGAGATGGCCGACATGCGCACCGTGGTGCTGGTGGGCAACAGCACCACGCGGCAGGTGGGGCGCTGGGTCTACACCCCGCGCTTCTATGGGCTGGAGGCCGCCGCGCCAGGCGCCCCGGGCAGCATGCCATGAGCGATCCAGTGCAGCACGGCGTCCACCTCCTCGGTGCGTGGGCGCGGCGGCAGCGGCGGGCGCTGCACCATCACCACCGGCAACCCCAGGGCGCGGGCGGCCAGCAGCTTGCCGCGCGTGGCCTCGCCCCCGGCGTTCTTGGCCACCAGCCAGGTGATGCCATGGGCCTGCAGCATTGCCTGGTCGTGCCCGGCGCTGAAGGGGCCGCGGCCCAGCACCACCGTGGTGTCGGCCAGCGGCAGGCTGCCCGGAGCAGGTGCGTCCACCAGGCGCAGCAGGTAATGGTGCCGGGCTTGGCCGGCAAAGGCATCCAACTGCTTGCGCCCTATGGCGAGAAAAACCCGGGCAGGCTCGTGGGGCAGCGCCTGTGCGGCCGCAGCCATGTCAGGCACGTCCACCCAGCGGTCTGTGGCCTCGGCCTGCCAGGGTGCGCGTTCCAGCGCCAGCAGCGGCGTTCCGGTGGCCTCGCAGGCAGCGCAGGCGTTGCGGCTCATCTGTGCGGCAAAGGGGTGGGTGGCATCCACCACGTGGGTGATGCCCTGGCCGCGAATGAACTGTGCGAGCCCCTGCACGCCGCCATACCCGCCGCAGCGCGTGGGCACGGGCTGCGCCACGGGGGCCTGCGTGGCCCCTGCATAGGAAAACACGGCAGGTATCCGCGCCTGTTGCAGGGCCTGCGCCAATTGGCTGGCGCCGCTGGTGCCGCCCAGCAGGAGAACATGCGTCATGGCTGATCCGTGGTTGACATTGGTGGGCCTGAACGAGGAGGGACTGGACGGGTTGGCACCGGCCGCGCGCCGGGCCATCGACCAGGCCCAGGTGATTGTCGGCGGCCCGCGCCACCTGGCGCTGGCGCAGGCCGGCGATCGCGGCCGCCCCTGGCCCGTGCCGTTCGACACCGCCCCCGTGCTTGCCCTGCGCGGGCAGCGCGTGGTGGTGCTCGCCTCGGGCGACCCGTTCTGGTTCGGTGCGGGCGGCAGCCTGGCGGTGCACCTGGCACCGCACGAATGGCGCTGCCACGCGCAGCCCTCGACATTCTCGCTGGTGGCGGCCCGCCTGGGCTGGCGCCTGGAGGCCACCGACTGCCTGGGCCTGCACGCCAGCCCGCTGCAGCAGTTGCTGCCGCGCCTGGCGCCGGGTGGGCAGTGCATCGTGCTGCTGCGCGATGGCTCCGCCGTGGCCGAGCTGGCGGGCTGGCTCACGCAAGAGGGCTGGGGCGCGAGCACGCTGTGGGTGATGGAGTCCGTGGGGGGGCCGCGCGAGCGCTGCCGCACACTGCGGGCGCACGAGGCCGAGGCCGTGCTGGCAGCCGACCCTGCCCAGGCCCCGGTGGCTGTCGCCCTGCGGGCCGCTGGCGGCCCCGCCTTGCCCCAGGTGCCCGGGCGTGCCGACGGCTGGTATGCGCACGACGGCCAGATCACCAAGGCCCCGGCCCGGGCGCTGACGCTGGCCGCCCTGGCGCCCCGGCGCGGCGAGCGGCTGTGGGACATCGGCGGGGGCTCGGGCTCCGTGGCGGTGGAGTGGTGCCTGGCTGGCGGCCTGGCCAGCAGCGTGGAGCAGCATGCGGCGCGAGTGGACAACATCCACAGCAATGCGGCGCGGTTCGGCCTGCAGCCGGCGCTGCAGGTGGTGCACGGCCTGGCGCCCGATGCGCTCCAGGGGCTGGCGCCACCCCAGGCGGTGTTTGTCGGCGGCGGCTTTGATGCCGCTCTGTTTGCCGCCTTGCGGGCCTTGATGCCCACCGGCTGCCGGCTGGTGGTCAATGCCGTGACCCTCGAGACCGAGGCCCTGCTGGTGCAGTTGCAGGCGGACCATGGTGGCCAGTTGCTGCGGCTGGAGCTGTCGAGCGCCGAACCGCTGGGGCGCATGCGCAGCTGGAAGGCCGCGCGCCCGCTGGTGCAATGGAGCTGGCAGCCGTGACGGCGCTGCTACCCCAAGCTGGTATTGCCGCCCCCGTGCATGCCTGCCTGGTGGTCGGAGTGGGCCTGCGGGCCCAGGCCACGCCTGCCGCCTTGCAGGCGCTGTGGCTGCGGGCGCAAGCCCTGTTGCCCGGACAAGCGGACTGCTTTTGCGCCGTGGCCGTGCTGCAGGGCAAGGCCACGCATCCGGCACTGGCAGACTGGCTGGGCCTTGCGTCCGCCCCGGTGCTTGCGGTACCGGTGGAGCCCATGCGCCACCAACCCGTGGCTACGCAGTCGCCGCGCCTGCAGGCCCGCTATGGCACGGGCAGCGTGGCGGAAGCCGCTGCGCTGGCCGCCGCTGGGCCACACGCGCAGTTGCTTGTGCCCCGCCTGGTGGCCGAGGATGGCAGCGCCACACTGGCTGTGGCACGGCTGTGGCACGGCGCCGCCCGGGCCCCCTCGATTGTTGTGTGGCAGCGGCAGGCTCTGGCCGTGCCGCTGCATTGACCCAAGGAGCTACGGCATGACCGTGCATTTCATCGGCGCCGGCCCTGGCGCCGCCGACCTCATCACCGTGCGGGGGCGCGACCTCATGGGCCGCTGCCCGGTCTGTCTGTACGCCGGCTCGCTGATCCCGCGCGAGCTGCTCGCGCACTGCCCGCCAGGCGCGCACATCGTCAACACTGCGGCCATGGACCTCGATGCCATCATGGCCGAGATATCCGCCGCCCACGCGCGCGGCCAGGACGTGGCCCGCCTGCACTCGGGCGACCTGTCGGTCTGGTCCGCCATGGGCGAGCAGCTGCGGCGCCTGCGCGCAGCGGGCATCGACTACACCGTCACGCCGGGCGTGCCCTCGTTCGCGGCCGCCGCTGCCGCGCTGGGCGCGGAGCTCACGCTGCCGGGCCTGTGCCAGTCGGTGGTGCTGACGCGCACCTCGGGCCGGGCCACCGCCATGCCCGAAGGCGAAAACCTGGCCGCCTTTGCCGCCACCGGGGCGGTGCTGGCCATCCATCTGTCCATCCACATGGCCGACAAGGTGCAGGCCGAGCTGCTGCCGCACTATGGCGCCGACGGCCCGGCCGCCATCGTCTGGCGCGCCAGCTGGCCCGACGAAACCGTCGTGCGCACCACCGTGGGCGGGCTGGCCCAGGCGGTGGCCGCCAGCATGGAGCGCACGGCACTGATCCTGGTGGGCCGCAGCCTGCAGGCCGAGGCATTCGCCGAAAGCAGGCTCTACGCCGCGGACTACGACCGCCGCTACCGTCCCCTGGGCGCGGCGCCGCGTTTTCCGGCTGCGGATATGCCTGCCGGCGCCGCGCTGGACACGGCCCGGGACCAGCCGCTGGACCAGGCCTCCAAGGCATGAGCACCAGTCCGTTCCAAGGTCTGCCGCCGGTGGCGCTGACGCTGATCGGCATCGGCACGGGCAACCCCGACCACCTCACCCGCCAGGCCACCACGGCCATGAACGCGGCCGATCTGATCCTGCTGCCGCACAAGGGCGAGGACAAGGCCGAACTCGCCGCACTGCGCCAGTCGCTGTGCGACGAGGTGCTGGTGGCGCCCGCACCGCGCATCGCCGGTTTCGACATGCCGCTGCGCCGCAGCCAGGGCGACGACTACCTGGCCCAGGTCGACGAATGGCATGCTGCCATCGCCCGCTGCTGGCATGCCGCCATCGCTCAGGCCCTGGGTGCGCCCGCTGCCGGCGACGCGCCTGCGCCCAAGGTCCTGCGCGTCGCCCTGCTGGTGTGGGGAGACCCGGCCTTGTACGACAGCACGCTGCGCATTGCGGCACGCATGCAGCCCGCCCCGGTGCGTGTGGACGTGGTGGCCGGCATCACCTCGATGCAGGCGCTGGCCGCCGCCCATGCGGTGCCGCTCAACGACATTGGCCAGCCCTTCGTGGTGACCACCGGCCGGCAACTGCGCGAGCAGGGCTGGCCTGCAGGCGTGGACACAGCCGTGGTGATGCTCGACGGGCAGTGCAGCTTCATGGGATTGCCCCCCGAAGGCCTGCACATCTGGTGGGGCGCCTACCTGGGCATGCCCCAGCAACTGCTGGACAGCGGCCCCCTGGCCGAGGCCGGCCCGCGCATCGAGCGCACCCGCGCTGCGGCGCGCGCCCAGCATGGCTGGCTCATGGATATCTACCTGTTGCGGCGCGCATCTGGGCTGCCTGCCACCGAAGGCCCGCCGGTATCAGCGGTCTGAGGTGGCCGGTTGCGGCGCCGCAGCGGAACCCGCATCGGTCGAGCTGTCCGTGACGCGGTTGCGCCCGGCGTTCTTGGCCACGTAGAGCGCGGCGTCGGCCGCATCCATCCAGGCACGCAGCGCACCGTGCCGGGTATGCGCGGCCGCCACGCCGATGCTGGCGGTCATGCGCAGCGCCGGCATGTCGCGCAAGCGAATGGCCTCGGTCTGCGCGCGGATGCGTTCGGCCACGGCCACCGCCTCTGCCGTTTCCATGCCGGCCAGGAGAATGGCGAACTCATCGCCACCATAGCGGCCCGCGCAGTCCGTTGCGCGCACATTGCCGCGCACCACATGGGCCACCGCGCGGATCACCTCGTCGCCCACGGTGTGGCCGTGCTGGTCGTTGATCTGCTTGAAATTGTCGATGTCCATCATCAGCATGCAGGCCGCGTCCAGGCCCGTGTGGTGGCGGCGCAGCGCGGCCTCGGCCTGCTCCTGCCAGTGGCCACGGCCGTACAGGCCCGTCAGCGTGTCCACGCGGCGCAGCTCGTCGAGCAGCAGGTTCTGCTGCGACACCTTGCGGATGAGTCGGTAGCTGACCATGCTGACCGAAAGGGTGTGCAATGCCATGACCGGCAGACAGGCCAGGATGATGGGCAGGGGGCTCTCGGGCGCCCAGTGCACGCCCGTGAGCGCCGCGCTGGCTGCTCCCCCTGCGAGCATGGCCGGAATCGACCGGGCCCACAGGCCGCGGATGCCGGTGGTGATCTTGTCCACCAGGGTCAGCGTGCACAGCAGCACGCTGGGCAGCAGGCTGAAGTGCATCAGCGGCACCAGGGCCGCTGCCAGGGCCGAGTCGGCGAGCAGGTTACGGATCTCGGCGCGGTACGGGTCAGCGCTGCGCCGTGACAGCTGGTAGGCCAGGTGGGGCCATACGAAGCACGGCAACACCATGCCCAGCCAGGCGAGGAGGGATGCTTGGCGCTGCCACAGCACCACCGCCACCACCACACCGCCCAGGCCCATGCCGAGCACGCGCAGGGGGTAAACGCGCCGGGGCATCTGTTGTTCGTAGGTGGCCATGGATGGAAATGCTGGCGCAGGCGGTTGGGCCGCTATATGAGGAGTGCACGGAGAGCTTACCTTTACCCGGCGGTAGAGGCCAGCGGGAAATGGCGTGCTTTTATGGCCCGGTTGGTGGCCCGGCTGGCCCCGTGCCCTGCGGCCGGTGCGGCCGCTACCGCGCCTGCACCGGGATGGCCGTGCTGAACTTGGCGCGTTTGGTGCTGAAGAAGGCCTTCACGTTGCGCACATTGGCGTCGCCCGTGAACAGCTGCTGCGACAGCGCCAGGTAGCCCGGCATGTCGCGCGTGTGCGCTACCAGGATGAAGTCCGGGCCGGGCGACACGCGCCAGCACTGCTGAACGGCCGGGTGCGCCACCGCGCGTGCCTCGAAGGCGTCCAGCGCCTGCGCGTCCTGCCGATCCAGCGACACTTCGACGATGCAGGCCAGGCCATGGCCCTGCACGGCGGCCAGGCGGTCCGGCTGCAGCAGGGCCACCTGCCGCTCGATCAGACCCACGTCGTGCAGCCGCTTGACCCGGCGAAGGCAGGTGGGCGGGGACACATGCACCTGCTCGGCCAGGGCCTGGTTGCTCTGGCTGGCATCAGCCTGCAGCAGGTTCAGCAGCTGCAGATCAGTGTGGTCCAGTGTGATAGGTTCCGAAATTTCCATTGTTTTGGAATTTTATTTCATTCAATGAAATTGATGAAATTTAAGTTCATTTTCATATAAATATCAATCACTAATTCCGATGGGCGCTGCCTACCATTGCGCCACTTATCCAACAGGAGCAGCAATCCATGTGCGGCATCGTCGGCGCGGTCTCCACGCGCAACATCGTTCCCATCCTTGTACAGGGCCTGCAGCGGCTCGAATACCGCGGCTATGACTCGTGTGGCGTGGCCGTGCATGCCTCCAGCCTGGACGCCACGCGCCCGGCCGGTTTGCAGCGCGCTCGCAGCACGGCCCGCGTGGCCGAACTGCTGGAGCAGGTGCAGACCGACCATGTCGATGGTGCCACCGGCATCGCCCACACCCGCTGGGCCACGCACGGCGCGCCTGCGGTGCACAACGCCCACCCCCATTTCAGCCACGGCACGGGCGATGCAGCCGGCACGCCGGGTCGCGTGGCGCTGGTGCACAACGGCATCATCGAGAACCACGAGGAACTGCGCGCCGCCCTGCAGGCCCGCGGCTATGTGTTCGCCAGCCAGACCGATACCGAAGTCATCGCCCACCTGGTGGACAGCCACTACAGCGGCGACCTGTGCGAGGCCGTGCAGGCTGCGGTGGTCCAGCTGCATGGCGCCTACGCCATCGCCGTCATGCACAAGGACGAGCCGCACCGCGTGGTGGGCGCGCGGGCAGGCTCGCCGCTGATCCTGGGCGTGGGTTCGGGCACCGGCAGCTCGGTGGCGGGCGAGCACTTTCTGGCCAGCGACGCCATGGCCCTGGCCGGCGTGACCGACCAGATCGTGTACCTGGAAGAAGGCGACCTGGTGGACCTGCAACTGGGCCGCTACTGGATCATGGGCAAGGGCCGCGAGGCGCTCACCCCTGCGCAGCGCCCGGTGCGCACCGTGCAGGCGCACAGCGGCGCGGCCGAGCTCGGCCCCTACCGCCACTACATGCAAAAGGAAATCTTCGAGCAGCCGCGCGCCATTGCCGACACGCTCGAGGGCCTGGAAGGCATCGTGCCCGAGTTGTTCGACGGGGCCGACGGCACTGCCGCCTGGCGCGTGTTCAAGGAGATCGACAGCGTCCTCATCCTGGCCTGCGGCACCAGCTACTACAGCGGCTGCGCCGCCAAGTACTGGCTCGAAGAGATCGCCGGCATCCCCACCCAGGTGGAAGTGGCCAGCGAGTACCGCTACCGCACCAGCGTGCCCAACCCGCGCAGCCTGGTGGTCACCATCACCCAGTCCGGCGAAACGGCCGACACCCTGGCCGCGCTGCGCCATGCGCAGAGCCTGGGCATGCAGCACACGCTGACCATCTGCAACGTGGCCACCAGCGCCATGGTGCGCGAATGCAAGCTGGCCTACATCACCCGCGCAGGCGTGGAGATCGGCGTGGCCAGCACCAAGGCCTTCACCACGCAGCTGGCCGGGCTGTTTTTGCTCACGCTGGCGCTGGCGCAGTCCAAGGGCCGCCTCACGGCCGAGCAGGAGGCCGCCCACCTCAAGGCCATGCGCCACCTGCCCGTGGCGCTGCAGGCCGTGCTCGCGCTCGAACCCCAGGTCATCAGCTGGTCCGAGGACTTCGCGCGCATGGAGAACGCGCTGTTCCTGGGCCGGGGCCTGCACTACCCCATCGCCCTCGAAGGTGCACTCAAGCTCAAGGAGATCAGCTACATCCACGCTGAGGCCTACCCCGCCGGGGAGCTCAAGCACGGCCCCCTGGCCCTGGTCACCAGCGCCATGCCCGTGGTCACCGTGGCGCCCAACGATGCGCTGCTGGAAAAGCTCAAAAGCAACATGCAGGAAGTGCGCGCCCGCGCCGGCGTGCTCTACGTGCTGGCCGATGCCGACACCCGCATCGAGAGCAGCGAAGGCATTCACGTGATCCGCATGCCCGAGCACTACGGCCCGCTGAGCCCGCTGCTGCACGTGGTGCCGCTGCAGCTCCTGGCCTACCACACGGCCTGTGCGCGCGGCACCGACGTGGACAAGCCACGCAACCTGGCCAAGAGTGTGACAGTGGAGTAACGGCGCGCCTGTCGCGGCCGCCCCCCTGACTACAACAAATAATGTCCGTCGGATGAAAGGACGGTCCGTCCGGCATTTCCTGCATTGTGAAAATCAGCGGAGCTCCTTGTCTCCGAGCGAGGCCATGAAGTCCGTTCGAGAACACCCAGTCTCATTCCACCCCCAACGGGGCCGCTTCGAGGCTTGAATCAAAAACCAGTGAACGGGGCCACGCAGGCCAGGCGGAGCCCAGACTTGGGCTGTTGGGGTCCCCGTCCTGCGCAAAGCTGCCGATACTCTGAATCATCTTTGCCGACAAGTCGAGCCGGCCCGCCTTGTTCGCTCGATTGAACGAGATGTTCGAGTAGAGCGATGGCCCGAAATTGCCGAAGATGAACGGCAGGTCAAAACTGTGTGCCGCGCCATAGACCTTGTCAAAAGGCGGCGGCAGTTCATCCCAGTCAAAGCGGTAGTGCCAAACATCGGGTTGGCGAGATTTGAGCGCATTGAGCACGTCGTCCCGAAATGCAAAGAACCAGTTGCGGTCGAGCTCTGCGATGCGTGCGTTCAGCCCTGTCGTCGGCGCGTCCACCGGCAGGTATTGCGCAGGCACCCAATCCTCGATACGGCTGGCGGGTGGGGCGTCAGGCTGGTAGCCATGCACCCGCTTGAACACCGCGGCGTCGTCGAGCAGGCGGCCGCTGGTGCCGCCAAAGGCTGGCCGAGTTGCCAGCAATGCAGGAAATAGTTTGCTTTCGTCGCGCGTATTCCCCGCCAATACCGGCACCTTGACGTAACGGCCGGCGCGGATTGCAGCGATGGGATCCGCAGGCACGACGTATCCGTCGGGGATCGGGTTGGCAGCCGAAAGTCCCAGCGGTGCAAGCCGCCTGAGCACGGTGGTCAAGATGGCGTCGGGTGATAGCCCGCGTAGGTAGGCAGCCAGCTGCTGGGGCGTGCGCGAAGCAATGTGTGCCTCTGTTGCAGGCCGATCAGCGGCTACACCGTCGGCCAAGAGGGAATGAGTCAGTAAGGCGTTTCCTCGCGTCGCCCACACGCTGCGGGGAAGGATGGTTGCAAAGGAGCCCGGCGGCAGCGTGGCTGCCGATGAAATACCCCCGCTGAGCGCCACCAACCGGTGAAACAAGGGCGTGGGCCTGGAGACCACCATGGGCGAGGTGAGTAGCGCGTACACGTTGACCGCCCCGGCGGACTCACCCATCAACGCGACCCGGCCAGGGTCGCCGCCAAAGCCGCCGATATTGCGCTGGACGAATTCCAGCGACTTCACGATGTCGAGCAGCGCGAAGTTGCCTGAGTCGGTGGCGGCCTCACCCGTCTTCAACGGTGCAAGGTCCAGGAACCCGAAGACGCCAAGCCGGTAGGCGACCGACACCACGACCGAGCCGGTAGCACGTGCCAGCGTGGCACCGTCGTACACCGGGTCCGCGGTGTAGCCGGTGATATTGCTGCCGCCGTGGACCCAAACGATGACGGGCCTCGGGGTCGACGCGGAAGCGGTGGGCGCCCAGATGTTGAGGTAGAGGCAGTCCTCCGAGCCCAATGTCTGGCCCAGCGTGTTGCCGATGGTGGCGTCGTATCGATTGTTCAAGCCCGGCCCATACAGTCGGCCTGTCTGCACGCATGCGTTCGCAAACGACGTCGCCGCACGTGGCTGCGTCCATGCGGGCGGATCCTCAGGTGCTCGCCAGCGGCGCTGCCCCACTGGCGCTGCCGCATAGGGAATACCTTTCCAGCTGTGGACGCCACCGACCGATGCATCTTGGGCGCCGACCACCGGACCAAAGGCAGTGGGTCGCTGTAGGCCCGTGTTCACGGCGGGCGTGTGGGTGCAGGCGTTGAGCGTCAACAGTGCGCCAATGGCGAGAGCCCAGCAAGTCGAGGAGGATTTCATCATGCGCTCAATCAATCTTGATGTTGGCATCACGGATCACACCGGTCCACTTGCGTGTCTGGTCGTCGATGTACGTCGCGAACTTGGCTCCGGGCGCGCCGCTGGCCTCCAGGCCCATGTCGAGCAGCTTCTGTGTAATGGTGGAGTCGTCCAGTGCCCGCAAGATGGCAGCTTGCAGCTTCGCCACCACATCCCCTGGCGTGGCGGCTGGCACCATGAAGCCGTACCACCCGGACGCGACCACCCCCGGAAAGCCCTGTTCGCGAATCGTAGGGGCTGCCGGATATAGCGCACTGCGTTTTTCGGAGGCCACGCCCAGCACCCGCAACTTGCCGGCCGCGATGTGGGGCAGCGCCGTACTGATCGCCGTCAGGGTGGCATCGAGGCGCCCCCCCAATAACTCCGAGTAGGCGACGGAATCCCCTTTCATGTGGACGTTGATGCCCTCAATGCCGGCTTCACGCAAAAGCAGTTCGCCAGCCAGGTGGGGCTGCGACCCCGCGCCAGGCGTGCCAATGTTGATGCCTCCCGGGCGGGTCTTGGCGAACGCGACCAGATCGCGCACGCTCTTTATCTGAGTCTGCGCATTCACGATCAGGAACAAGGGCGCGTGCATGGCCATCGCGATGGGGCGCAGTTGCTCGCGCTGGTAGCTCAGGCCCTTCCCGTAAAGCGCCTCGGCCGTTGCATAGGGCGCCGCCACATAGAGCACGGTGTAGCCATCGGCGGGCGCGCGCGCCACGAACTCGGTCCCCAGCCGAGTGCCCGCCCCAGGCTTGTTTTCGACGACAAACTGCTGGCCCAGGACCTTGGCCAGGTATTCGCCCAGCACTCGGGCCGAGAGGTCACTGGCCCCGCCCGCTGCGTAAGGCGAGATCAACTTGACCGGCCGCGTGGGCCAGTCCGCCTGCGCATGCGCTAGCAGGCCGGTGCCCGACGCCAAGCCGGCGGCCATCGTGGCGAGCACGGTGCGGCGCTGGAGCCGCGTTGATGCAAGGGTGTTCAAAGCCCGATGGTGCAAGGTCATGTCTGTCTCCTGTTGTGGTTGTGTCGAAGGGCGGCCGTGCTACAGACGGCGCAAGGGCGGGTATGGAAACCGGAACTCTCGGTGTCGAAGTCTGGGCTGATAGAGACGAAGGACCAGGAAGAACTCCTCTCCGGGTGGGGCGGGCAACCAGTTGTGCGCCGGGCCCGGGTCCACGGCCTGAATTCGGATGGAAAGGCTTGCGTCCGCACCCCTCAGCAGACCAGGCAGGCGATCGCCAACCGAATAGCGGTGCGCTGGGTTGGCCACCAGCAGGCAGTCGCTTCGCCGGTACAGCGTGAGCGACCAGAAGGCGTCCACCTCCGGCACTGCGCCTGGCTCGAAGTGCAGCTCATAGGCGTGCGACCCGTTGAGCAGCGCGCCATCGGCGTCCACCTCCGCCGTTGGGTACATGGCCTCCTCGATGCCCAGTGCACCGATGAAGTTGCGCGCGACGCGCGCGCGCATCGCCACGTCTGCGCCCCAGTGCGTTCGCACCGCGACGGGCAGCGCCCAGCCACCCCCGAGAGCGTGCGGCTGGGCCTTCTGGCGAAGCTCCTCGTACACCAGTGGCAGTGCGTCCGCAAGAGCTCCCTCATCCACTGGACAACACAGGCTCTCCCCCGTCGGCACCGGGTTGCGGGCCAGGGCCTCGTCGATCGTGGCGCGGTAGAGCGCGGCATCCGGCGCATGCCCCGCGCGGCCATCGAGACCCGTGTCCACCCGAAAGGCGGCCTCCCCGCCGTCCAGCCGGTGCGTGGAGATCCCGCGTTGCAGCGCGGCAGCCTGTTCCAGGTCATCGGGACGATCGTCCACCAGGAGGCGTCCGATCACCCAGACATCCTCGCCCGGCGCGGCGATCACGTTGTCCACGCCGTCGGGCACCGGGCCATGCCAGGCAGGGCCATGCACCAGCGTGCGCTGGCGCCGGTTCCCGGTGGTGCGGCGCCCTACGTAAGCAAACGGGTTGGTCCATGCGTCGAGCAAGCCCAATGTCCAGTAACGCTCACCCATGTCTGGCGTGTCAATGAGCACGGGCCCTCGGGACAGATCCAGCCACGCATTGCTGAAGACGGTGTCGTTGTTGGGACTGACCACTTCGCGGTCTTCCGGCCCGATTCGGCGGTGGGTGTGGGTGAAATGGTTCATCCAGCGCATGTGCGAAGCACGGTTGTCGCTCGCGAAACCCTGAACGGGATGGCGGCGCGCCGTGGTTGCAGCGCGCATGCGCATCATCTCGAACAGCGGCAAAGTCTGCTGCACCGCAGCACGTGCGTTGCCATGCGATGGCGTCTCGGTAGTGGAGAAGGCAGGAGTCATGTTCATGCCACCACCCCGGATTCACGGAATGTGGCAATGTCGTGCGCCGAGTAACCTAACTCGGCGAGCAGTTCCGCACTGTCCGCCCCGCAATCTGGCGCCGCGGCGGGTGTGGGCCGTGGACCGCTGCCCATGCGATACGGCCGTCCCAAGGCCCGATACCCTTCGCCGTCGCTCGACGCGGAGTCCACGAAGATACCGGTAGCCATCACGTCCGCGTTGGTCAGTACATCGCGGTAAGGCCGCACTGCCCCAGCAACAATCTGGTGCTGGCTGAGCATCTGGACGGCCGCGTCGCTGGTGTAGGCCGAGAGGCATTCATCGAGCACGTGACGCAATTCGGCGCGGTGGGCAACGCGTTGCTCGTTGCTGGAGAAGCGCGGGTCTTGGACCAGTTCTTCCCGGTCCAAGGCCCGGCAAAAGCGCTTCCAATGATCCTCAACGTAGGCGGAAAGCACGATGTGGCCATCTCGCGTGGCCACGACCTCGGCTGCGGGCGCGTTGTTGGGCTGACCATGTCCGATGCGGGTGGGCTCTGGCCCGCCACCCAGGTATTCGCACCAGGTGGCCGCCTGAAGATGGAGGGCAGTCTCCAGCAGCGACACCTCCAGCGTCTCGCCCACGCCGCTGCGTTCGCGTCCATAGAGGGCCGCCAGGACGGCCTGGGCCCCCAGGTCCGCTGCAGCAGCATCGATGATCGGCACACCCACCTTTTGCGGCGGGCGATCGGCCTCACCCGTGACGGACATAAGGCCGCTCTCCGCCTGCGCCGCAATGTCGTAACCGGGGCGTTCGCTCGACGGCCCCTCGCTGCCAAAACCCGAGATCGACAGGTAGATAACCCGAGGATAACGAGCATGCACCTGCGTAGGGCCCAGGCCGAGCTTCTCGACTGCGCCCGGGCGCAGGTTTTGCACGACCACGTCGCATTGGGCGATGAGACGCCAAGCAACTTCCCGGCCCGACTCGCTCTTGAGGTCCAGCGCGATGGACCGTTTGCCCCGGTTGTAAGCCCTCACCATGGCCTCGCCATATCTCCCCACATGGCGTGCCTGATCGCCCGTCATCGGCTCGACCTTGATCACCGTGGCCCCCAAATCCGCCAGCGCCATCGCGGCACCGGGGCCTGCAATGTATTGGCCCAGATCAATGACGGAGACCCCGGCCAAGGGCGCTGCGGGTGACGTCGAAGTGTTTTCTCGGGAATAAGTCATGGCCACAACCATAGTCGTGGTCGACATTCCTGAAAAATCCATAATCCTGATTGCGTGATCACTTTGGGTGATCACTATCCATTGGCAGCCATTCGCGGGGGCGCTTCATGTCTTTACCATCCGACTACCTGGTGCGGCGTCTGCGCATGCGCCATCTGGAACTGCTGGTGGCCCTTGTCGATGCGGGCTCAATGCGCGCCGCCGCAACCCATTTGAACTTGAGCCAGCCAGCGCTAAGCAAGATGCTGGGCGAGATCGAAGCGGGATTCGATGCCCGTCTTTTCGAGCGCACAGCGCATGGACTGGTAGCCAACGCTGCGGGAAACGCAGCGATCTACCGTGCCCGGGTCATCCTGGGCGAGCTTTCGCGCAGCAAGGACGAAGTGGATGCGGTGCGAGACGGCGCAGAGGGTTTGCTGCGATTGGGCACCCTCTCCGTGACCGCCACCGTGCCTCAAGCGGTGATCGAACTACGCAGGCGACTACCGCTTGCCAAAGTACAAGTGCACGAAGGCAGGGTCCGCGAGCTGATCCAGCGACTCTTGAACAGCGAGCTCGACTGCGTGTTCGGCGCCGTCACCCCCGAGCTGCTCACCAGCGCACAACTCTCGCTGCTCAAGCCGGAGTTGCTGGTGGCTGACGAACTGTGCGTGCTGTGCGCGCAAGGACACTCTCTGTCGCGCAAGCGCCGATTGACCTGGCGCGATGTTCACTTCCAGCCGTGGGTCGCCCCCCCAAAGGACACGCTGGTTCGACAGGCATTGATGACCGCGTTTCTCAACGCAGGCCTGAAGCCGCCAGAGCCCGCGATTGAAGTGCTCTCGTCTGTCACCCTCGGCAGCGTTTTGCGCCTTGATGAGAACATGCTCGGCGCAGTGCGCTTTGAACAGGCACGAGATGAACTGGCGCGCGGTGGCATCGTTCGTCTGCCCATCACACCGCCGGTGCTGCTTCCGTCGCTAGGTCTTTACACGCGGCAAGCTGCAGAAGGACCTCCCGCGGTCGTGCAGGCTTTTGCAGATGCAATTCGCTCGGTGAGCACCCGTGTCAACATACAGAAACCACCAGGCACGGCCAATAAAAGAAAGTCTGGATGATCCATCGCAGGTATTGCGCGGTCAGCCGTCGCACTTTGGTAACACCGTTCACGGCGGGGTGAAGGCAATCTACACCGCCGCACCGTCCTGGCAGGCTGAAGAAATACCTCCCAGCCAGCCCAGCAGCCCAACCCCGGTAAGCTCACTGGTCCCTCCTAGATAGCTTGACCCTGACCCCCATGCGCGGCGCCAACACCTTCACCGAGAGCCTGTTTCTGTCCGCATGCTCCAAGCTTGGGGCGATTGTCAATTTCCTACACTGCGCGAGTACAGATTCGGCACAACATTTAGGTACACCAGCTGCCGCGGGTACATATAAACATAGGTGATGTCGCAGGCCCACGATTGGTGCTGCCTGTCGCCGCTTGGACTCACAGACAGCGAGCGGTATCACCTTGAGCGGACCGCCGACTATCAACGGGCCCGAATGCACAAGATGCGCCGTTGACACATTTTGTTTTTCGGCGTTACCCGGCCAGTCTTGCGACAAGGCGTTTTGACACATTGTCAAAAGTTCGGCCTGTCTATAGAGATTCCGACATCTTCTATTTATAGGATTCCCAGTACCCCCATCAGCGGCGAGCTGGCCCCGCCGGTGGCAGCCTTCCATGCGGCTTTTTGCAACGCGAATGGCCGGGGCCCGGTCTCTGTGCGATATTCACGGGACCCCGTTCTGGAAACAGCCAACCCCGCAGCACCTGGCGCCACAGACCATGGAACGCACAGACCAACTCCTGGCCGACCTGAAGGAATGCGAAGCCGCAAGTCTCGTGGGTGCCCACGACGTGGGGGTCGAGATGGCGGTGCGTGCCTTGCGAGCCGCCAGGGAGTGCGGGCTGCAGCCCGAAGCCGCATTGGCGGCAGCCTGGCTGGCCGAGCACCAACTGCGCCGGGGCGAGAGCGAAAAGGCGGCCGAGAGCGCCTTTGCCGCCCTGGCGGATGCCGACGCGCTCGGGCTGCATGGGGTCGGGATCAAGCTGCGCAACACCTTGACCCGAGCCTGGTGCCAACTCGGTCGGGCTGATGAAGCGCTGCCCGAGGCAATGCAAGCGCTGGGGCGGGCGCGCACGCTGGGTGCGCCCGGGCAGGTATCGCGCAGCCTCTCCAGCCTGGCTGGCGTGGTGGAGCTGCTGGGCGACCATCCGCATGCGATCACCCTGCTGCACAAGGCGGATGAAGAGGCCCAGCGCGACGGTGACAAGGTGGCGCAATTCGCCGCCGTCGTGAATCTCGCGGGCGCACTGTGCCGGTCCGGGCGCAAGCTCGCCCATCTGCCGGGCCCGCTGGCGCCGACCCCGGCGCAGGCCGAGGATCTGCGCGAGGCCCTGGCCGTGGTGCAGCGGGCGACGGCGCTCGCGCGGGGGCATGTCCGTTGGGAAATGGTCTGCGCCGAGATCGAATGCCTTGCCCTTGAGGCCCTGGGGCGGCTGCAGGAGATGCGCGCCGCAGTCGATCGGCACCGGGCATTCGCCATAGAGGCGAAGGCCCCGGATGCCCGAGCAGAAAACGAACTCCTCAACGCGGACTGGCTATTGGCCAGCGGGCGTGCGGTCGAGGCCTGCGAAGCGCTGGACCACCGGGTGGATGCGGCCGCGGCCCAGAGAAACGAAGGATGCCGCCGGTGGTGGTGGAGATCCAGGTACCGTGCCTTCAAGGCCGCTGGCTCCGATGCGCAGGCACTGGCGGCACTGGAGTCCATGGTGGTCCAGGTGCGCCGCGACCGTGAACTCAGCCTGAACGCCCAGGCGCGCGTGCTGTTGGGCGAGGTGAGGATGGAAATCGCCCAGCAGGAACTCGCGCAATTGCGGCTCGAAGCCGAAGAACTGCGCGAGCGTGCCGATGTGGCGACGCAGAAATCCCTGCTCGACCCGCTCACCGGACTGGCCAACCGGCGGGCACTGGACGCCCGCCTGATGGCCGTTCTGCCGATGCGGCATGGGCAGGCGGAGGGCTTTTCGCTGGCCATCATCGACATTGACCACTTCAAGCAGATCAACGATGGCTGGGGCCACGACGTCGGAGACGCTGTGCTGCGCGAGATCGCCAAGTTGCTGACCAGCGGTGTGAGGGGTGGCGACTTCGTGGCGCGCATTGGCGGCGAGGAGTTCGTCATTCTGCTGTGGGGGCAGGCATTGGCGGATGCCTCCCTGGTGTGCGAACGGCTTAGGCAGCAGGTTCAGGCGCATGACTGGTCCCGGTTCGTGCCGGGGCGGGATGTGACTGTCAGCATGGGGCTGACCTGTGCCCAGCCCCTGGACGATGCGGCCCAACTTCTGCGGCGTGCCGACCAATGGATGTACACGGCCAAGCGCGAAGGGCGCAACCGATTGCAGGGGGAATGAGGTGGGTGGATCCACGCGATCCGCATGCCCAGGCAAGACAGCCCGCGGAGCCCGCTGTTGAACGCTGCAACAGCTGGCCTGCCACACGGCCTGCGCGCGTGCAATCGCAGGGGCGTGCCGGTATTGAAGACAGGCCTATCTGCTAGGCAGCATCTGGCGTAGCGGGCGGGGCATCCGCCGTTCAAAATGGAGACGGAGCCCTTGGGGCCGCCCGCGACACGACAGAACAACGACAACACCAGGAGACCAAATGCGCCTTGCCTTCCCCCTCGCACGCCGATCGGCGCTGGCCCTGCTCACCGTGCTGGCACTGCCCGGCGCCTGGGCCCAGGCGCCGGCCTATCCCGACAGGCCCATCAAGCTGGTGGTGGGCTACCCGGCCGGCGGCGCGGTGGACATCGTCGCGCGCACGGTGGGCCAGGCCATGTCCGTCAGCATGGGCCAGCCCATCGTCATCGAGAACAAGCCCGGCGCCGGCACCAACATCGCGGTGAAGTCCGTGGTCAGCGCGGCGCCTGACGGCTACACGCTGATGCTCGCGGCCAACGCACTGGCGGCCAACATGGCGCTGTACCAGCCGGCGCCGTTCGATGCCGAAAAGGACCTGGTGCTGATCTCGCAGGTGGGCCGGGTGCCTGTGGTCATTGCCGCGAACCCAACGGTGCCGTACAACACCGTGGCACAGCTTATCGCGGCGGCCAAGGCCAAGCCCGATGGCATCGCCTTCGCCAGCCCGGGCAACGGCGCCACGCCGCACATGGCGGTGGAGCTGTTCGCCAAGGCGGCCGGCATTGAACTGCAGCACGTGCCCTACCGCGGCGGCGGACCGGCCATCACCGACACAATCGGCGGCCAGGTGCCGCTGGTCGCAGTCAATGCGCTGGAGGCCCTGCCGCACGTGAAGAGCGGCAAACTCAAGGTGCTGGCCGCGCTGAGCGCCAACCGCACCAGCATCTTCCCGGACGTGCCGACCATTGCCGAGTCCGGCTACCCCGGCTTCGAAGCCTCGGTCTGGTACGGCCTGGTCGCGCCTGCAGGCACACCCAAGGCCATCACCGACAGACTGCATGCCGAAGTGCAGAAGGCACTCGGGCAGCCTGAGGTCAAGGCGCGCATGACCGGCGTGGGCGGCGAGGTCACGCCCGGCAGCAGCGCGCAGTTTGCCGCGCTGGTGCGCTCCGAACGCCAGCGCTACGAAAAGCTGGTCAAGGAAACCGGCATCAAGCCGGATTGAACAAGCCCATGGCTGACTTCCTGCCCCGGCGCCGATTCCTGCCCCTGCTGGGTCTGCCCTTGCTCGCCATGGCGCGGCGTGCGCATGCGGCGGCCGACTTTCCCTCGCGGCCCGTGCGCATCATCGTGCCCTTCACGCCCGGGGGCTCCAGCGACATCCTGGCACGGGCCGTGGGGCTGGAACTGGGTCAGTCGCTGGGTCAGCCTGTCATCGTGGAGAACGTTCCGGGCGCGGGTGGAACCTTGGGCTCCGAGCGTGCCCTGCGCTCGCCGCCCGACGGCCACACCCTCTTCATGGGCCACACCGGCACGCTGGCGGTCAACCCCTGGCTGTACCCGCAGCTCGGCTTCGATCCGCTCAAGGCGTTCGCGCCCGTGGCGCTGGTGGCCCGGGTGCCCAACGTGCTGGTGCTCCACCCCTCGGTGCCGGCCGGCAGCCTGGCCGAGCTGGTGGCTTACTCGCAGTCGCACCCCGACCGGCTGGCCTATGGGTCGGGTGGCAATGGCAGTGCGGCCCACCTGGCGATGGAGCTGCTCAAGCTGCAGACCGGGCTGAAGGCCCTGCACGTGCCCTACAAGGGCACGGCACCCTCGGTGAACGACCTGCTCGCGGGCCAGGTGCAGATGCTGTTCACCGGCGTGCCGGCGTTGCTGCCCCATATCAAGGCCGGCAAGATCCGGCCCGTGGCCGTGTCGGGTCGCCAGCGCCTGTCCCAACTGCCCGAGGTCCCCACGGTCGGGCAGTCCGGTGTGCCGGGCACACAGGGCTTCGAGGCCGACCAGTGGTACGGACTGGTCGCCCCTGCGCGCACGCCGGTCGAGGTGGTGCAGCGGCTCAACGCACGCACCAATGACGCTCTGGGTGCGTCGGCCGTGGCCCAGCGCCTGGGCAGCGAAGGGGCCGAGCCGACACCGGCCACGGCCCCGGCGTTCGGCGCCCTGATCGCCAGGGAAAAGGCCCGCTGGGAAGCCGTGGTCAAGGCCGCCGGGGTGAAGGCCGAGTAGGGCCGCGCAGCCTTTCGATCACCCGGTTGTGTCTGCGGTCTCGCATTCCGCCGCCTTGAGGTCGCCCAGCGGTGACAGCAGTGCCGGATCGAACGCGCGCGGTGCCAGGCCATCGCGCAGGCGCTGCGGCCAGTCGGGGTTGGACAGCGCGCCGCGCCCCAGGGCCACGAGGTTGGCGCCATCGTCCATCGCGCTCGCGGCCCGCGCGGGATCGTGCAGACCGCCGTTGGCGATGAGGGTGACACCCGGCGCATGGCGGCGCGCCAGGTGCACCAGGCTGGCGCCCGCATCGGCGAACGCCGGCCGCCAGGCCTCGAACTCGGTGACGTGCAGGTAGTCCGCGCCCGACTGCGCGAGGGCGCTGAACACGGTGGCCGCACCGGCCTCGGCCTCGGGCCAACGGTGGCTGAAGTCATTGACCTTGCCCTGCGAGATGCGCACCCCGACCGGCGAGGTGGTGCCCAGCTCTTGCTTCACGCCCTGCACCACCTCGCAGGCCAGCCGCACGCGTTGGCCGATGGCGCCGCCCCAGCCATCGCTGCGGGTGTTGGTATGGCCTGTGAGGAACTGGTCGAGCAGGTAGCCATTGGCGCCGTGGACCTCCACGCCGTCGAAGCCGGCCACCTCCACGGCAAGCCGTGCCGCCTGGCGAAAGCCGGCAATGGCCTGGGCGATGTCGGCCCCGGTCATCGCCACCGGCACCGGGTAGGGGCCTTCGCCCCGGTACAGCGCCATCTGCTGCCCCAGCGGGCGCACGGCCGAAGGCCCTGCCGTGTGGCTGCGGAACCGATTGAACTGCGACAGCGCGCCCGCATGCATGAGCTGTGCGAACACGCGCCCGCCCGCCGCGTGGATGGCCTGCACCACGGGGCGCCAGGCCAGGGCCTGCGCGCGGTCGCTCAGCCCCGGCTGGTGGGCATAGCCCTGGGCAAAGGCCTGGTCGGTGTAGATGCCTTCGGTGACCACCAGGCCGAAGCCACCCTCTGCAAAGCGCGCGTAGTAGCGCGCCATGCGCTCCGTGGCCTCGCCCGTTGGTGTTGCGCTGACGCGCGTCATGGGCGCGACCACCAGGCGGTTGGGCAGTTCCAGGCTGCCGATGCGGACGGGCGACAGCACCCGCGTCATGCCTGCGCTCCAGGGAGGGTGGCGATGGCCTCGATCTCGATCATCGCCTCGGGCGAGTACAGGCCCGAGACCTCGACGATGGTGTCGGCCGGGTAGGGCGCGCTGAACCATTGGCGGCGCAGCTCCACGATCTTCGGAAAGTGCGCCATGGAGGTCAGGAAGATCGTGACCTTGGCCACATGGCGCAGGTCCGTGCCGGCGGCCTTGAGAACGCGGTCGAGGTTTTGGAAGGCCTGTTCGGCCTGGGCATCGAAGTCGCCCTTGCCGACGATGGCGCCGTCGTCGCCGATGGCCGCCTGGCCCGAGACGAAGACCAGGTTGCCCAGGGCAATGGCCTGCGACAGCAGGAAGGGGGCATAGGGGTCGGGCTGGGTGTGGACTTGCGTGAGTGGCATGGTGGTTTCCTTGATGGATGAACGGTGTTGTGCCATGTGTCCGGGAGGGCGATGGCATGCTGCCAGTTTCTTCAAGGCAAGGTTGCTTGACAAAGGTTGATTCCTCAGGCGACGGATGAGTGGAACTAAACTGTCACCATGCGCAGACTTCCTCCCTTGGGTGCCATGCGGGTGTTCGAGGCCGCAGCGCGGCGGCTGAGCTTCAAGGACGCGGCCGACGAGCTGCACGTCACCCCCACGGCCGTAAGCCACCAGATCAGGCTGCTGGAGGAGCACCTGGCCGTGCGCCTGTTCGAGCGCGGCACGCGCCAGGTGTCGCTGACGGCTGCGGGGCACCAGCTGTTTCCCGTGCTGCGCGATGGGCTGGACAACTTCGAGCGCGCGGTCGAGCGCGTGCGCCGCACCGAGGGCCAGGCACAGACGGCCACGCTGTCATCGACAGTGGCCTTCATGGCCAAGGTGCTGGCGCCGCGCGTCGGCTCGTTCAGCGCACAGCACCCGGGCTGGGCCTTGCGCCTGGACGCCAGCCACCGGGTGGTGGACCTCGACACCGAGGCCGACGCCGCCATCCGCTACGGCAGCGGGCGCTACGCCGACATGGTGGTGGAGCCCTTGTTCCAGGACCGCTTTGCCCCCGTGTGCACCCCCGCCCTGGCGGCAGTGGCGCTGCGCGACCTGGGTGCCGTGCCGCTGATTCATTTCGAGTGGGGCCAGACGCCGCGCGACGAATCCCTCGCGCCGGTCTGGCGCACCTGGCTGCAGCGGGCAGGGCTGGTCGGCGACGCGCCATCGGATGCGGGGCTGTCGTTCACCGAAGAGATGCATGCCGTGCAGGCCACCGTGGCGGGCCAGGGCGTGGGCCTGCTCAGCCTGGCGCTGGTGGACGATGAGCTGCGCTCGGGCGTGCTGGTCCAGCCCTTCGATCTCGCGGTGGACAGCTACCGCTACGACCTGGTCTACAGCCCGCGCGCGGCCGACCGGCGGGCCACGCAGGTGCTGCGCGAGTGGGTCCATTCCCAGTTCGGCCACCTGTCTTGACAGGTTTTCAGCGCAGCCCCATGTAGCTGGTCCACTTGCGTTCGTAGCCGTTCTTCTCGAACTCGTCGGCCATGAAGTCGATGAAGGAGCGCACCTTGGCCGAGAGGTGCTTGCGGCTCGGGTAGGCGATGTTGATCTGAATGCGCGGCAGGTCCCAGTCGTTGAGCACGGGCACCAGCCGCCCGGCCACGATGTCGTCGTAGACGATGTAGCTCGGCTGCACCAGAATGCCCAGGCCGCTCAGCGCGGCGGCGCGCAGCACCTGGCCATCGTTCGATTCGAGCAGGCCCTGGATGGCCACGACGCAGCTGTCCGCATCGCGGGTCAGGCGCAGCTCGTGCGCGTGGTTGGCGTACACATAGATCAGGAAGTCGTGCGCAGAGAGTTCGTCCGGCGACTGGGGCATGCCGTGCGACGCCAGGTAGGCCGGCGAGGCGCACAGCACCCGCCGGGTGGAGGCCAGCTTGCGGATGGTGATGCTGCTGTCGGGCTCGAACTCGCGGTTGCGGATCGCCACGTCGATGCCGTTCTCGATCATGTCCAGGTAGCGGTTGGCCGCCTCGATGTGCACGCGCACCTGCGGGTACAGCCGGTGGTACTGCGCCAGGCGCGGGGCGATCAGTTGCATCGAAAACGACAGCGATGCGCTGACGCGCAGCACCCCCGAGGGCTTGAGCGTGCTGGAGTTGAGGGCCGTCTCCGCGTCCTGCAGCTCGGCGAGCACGGCGCGTGCGCGCTCGTAGAACTCCTGGCCCTCGCTCGTCAGGTACAGCCGCCGGGTGTTGCGCTCCACCAGCCGCGCCTTGAGCCGGCCTTCAAGCGATGCCAGGTGGCGGCTGGCTGCGGGGTTGGACAGCCCCAGCGCCTCGGCCGCGCCGCCCATGCTGCCCACTTCGGCGACCTTGATGAACAACTCCAGCTCGGTAAGGCGGTCCATATTTTCATTTATTGGAAATCTTCATTCCATTTTGACCTGTTTATATTGTTTTGTGGAAATCATAAAGTCCGGTCTCACAGCCAGCGAACACCACGGCGGAGACAGGAACCATGCGCAATCTCGACCAGGACAACATCACCCAGGCGGTCATCGCCAGCTTTGCGGGCACCGCCGACCCGCGCCTGAAGCAAATTCTCATCAGCCTGGTGCAGCACCTGCATGCCTTTGCCCGCGAGGTGGAACTGACCGAGGACGAGTGGTTCAAGGGCGTTGAATTCCTCACCCGCTGCGGCCACATCACCGACGACAAGCGGCAGGAGTTCATTCTGCTGTCGGACGTGCTGGGCCTGTCCATGCTCACCGTGGCCATGAACAACCACAAGCCCGAGGGCTGCACCGAGGCCACGGTGTTCGGCCCCTTCTACGTGAAGGACGCGCCGCAGTACGAACTGGGCGCTGACATCGCCAACGGCGCCAAGGGCACGCCCTGCCAGGTGCGCGGCACGGTGCGTGGCACGCGGGGCGAGGCCATTGCCGGCGCCACGCTCGATGTCTGGCAGTCCGACGACGACGGCCTGTACGACGTGCAGCACGAGGCGCTGGAGCAGGCGCAGGCGCGCGGGCAGCTGCGTGCCGACGGCGAGGGCCGCTACCACTTTCGCTCCATCGTCGCCGTGCCCTACGCCATTCCGCACGACGGGCCCGTGGGCGCCATGCTGCAGGCCACCGGCCGCCACCCCTGGCGCCCGGCGCACCTGCACTTCATGGTGAAGGCGCCGGGCTACGAGACGCTGATCACCCACGTCTTCCGGCAGGACAGCGACTACCTCGATTCCGACGCGGTGTTCGGTGTGCGCCAGTCCCTGGTCTGCGACTGGGCCGTGCAGCCCGATGGCAGCTACCTGCTCGCGTACGACTTCGTGCTCAACCCTGCCAAGGCGGGGGGCCCTGCATGAGCCACACCACCCCCAGCGCCATCCGCCACATCGTGATGTGGAATGTGCAGGGCGACACACCCGCCGAGCGGCAGCACAACATCGAGCGCCTGTGCGCCAGCTTCGGCAGTCTCAAGGGGCGCATCCCTGGGCTGCGGCACCTGGAGATCGGCGTGGACGTGAGCCGCACCGGCTACGCCTGCGACGTGGTGCTCTACAGCGAGTTCGATTCGCCCGAGGCCCTGGCCGCCTACGCCGAGCACCCCGAGCACCTGCGCGTGCGGGCCGAACTGGGCGCCATGCGCACCGCGCGCTACCAGGTGGACTACCCAGTGGCTGCGGCATGAGTGCCCCGCCGGAGAACCACCCCATGCACGACTTCGTCTACCGCCACCAGTCGCCGCGCACCGTGTTCGGCGCCGGGGCGCTGGCCCACCTCGAACGCGAGATCGATCTGCTGGGCGCGCGGCGCGCCCTCGTGCTGTGCACGCCCGGGCAGGTGGCGCAGGCCCGGCAGGTGGCAGACCGCCTGGGTGCGCGCGCGGCCGGCGTCTTTGCCCGGGCCGAGATGCACGTGCCCATAGAGGCCGCACGTGCGGCGCGTGACGAGGCGCGCCGGCTGGGGGCAGACTGCGCCGTCGCCATCGGCGGCGGCTCCACCATCGGCCTGGGCAAGGCGATTGCGCTCGAATCGGGCCTGCCCATCCTGGCCATACCGACCACCTACGCGGGCAGTGAGATGACGCCGATCTACGGCATCACCGAAGCCGGCCTCAAGACCACGGGCCGCGATGCCCTGGTCATGCCGCGCACGGTGATCTACGACCCCGAGCTCACGCTGTCGCTGCCCGTGCCGCTGAGCATCACCAGCGGCATCAACGCCATCGCCCATGCGGTGGAGGGGCTGTATGCGCAGGACGGCAACCCCGTCATGGACCTGATGGCCGAGGAGGGCATCCGCGCCCTGGCCCAGGCACTGCCGGCCCTGCACCGTGACGGCAGCGACTTGCAGGCGCGCAGCGATGCCCTGTATGGCGCCTGGCTGTGCGCCAGCGTGCTGGGCAACGTCAGCGTGGCCCTGCACCACAAGCTGTGCCACACCCTGGGCGGCAGCTTCAACCTGCCGCACGCCGAGACCCACACCGTGGTGCTGCCCCATGCGCTGGCCTTCAACCTGGGCCATGTGCCGGCTGCGGCCAAGCGCATCGCACGCGCCCTGGGTTGGGTGGCGCCTGGCGACGTGGCCGGCGCGTTGTTCGACCTGGCGCTGACCACGGGCGCGCCCGTGGCCCTGCGCGAACTCGGCCTGCGCGAAGCCGACCTCGACACCGCATGCGACCTGGCCCTGACCCAGCAGTACCCCAACCCCCGGCCGCTGGAGAAGGGCGCTGTGCGCCATCTGCTGCAGATGGCCTACGAGGGGCGAAGACCCGCGCCATCGCCGTAACGAACAACCATTCCACAGGAGACAAGCATGACAACGAAAGCAACTCAACCATCCCCCCGCCGCCACCTCATGGGGCTGGCGCTGCTCGCGCTGGCGCCGTGCCTGGCCACCCCGGCCCTGGCGCAAGACAAGTACCCGAGCCGCCCGATCAAGGTGATCGTGCCCTTCCCGGCCGGCACCGCTCCCGACGTGATGGCGCGCTTCTGGGCCGAGCGGTTGTCCAAGGCCGTGGGCCAGGGCGTCATCGTCGACAATCGGCCGGGCGCCAGCACCATCGTCGGCACGCAGCAGTTCGTGGCTGCACCGGCCGACGGCTACACCTTTCTGTACACCGCCAGCGGCACGATCTCGATCAACCCTTACGTCTACAAGAAGCTGCCCTACCAGGTCGGCGACCTGGTACCGGTGATCCAGACCCTGTCAATCCCGCTGGTGATCACCGTGGCCAGCAGCTCGCCCTTCAAGACCCTGCCCGACCTCATCAAGGAGGCCAGGGACAAGCCGGGCAAGGTGAGCTATGCCTCTTACGGCGTGGCGACGGCGCCGCATGTGTCCATGGCGCATTTCGCCAACAGCGCCAACGTTGCGATGAACCATGTGCCCTACAAGGACGGCGGGCTCAATGACATCGTGGGCGGCACGGTGGACACGGCCTTCAGCCCCATTGCCGACGTGCTGCAGTTCATCCGCACGGGCCGGGTGCGGGCGCTGGCCGTGTCGAGCCGCCAGCGCCTCGAATCCCTGCCCCAGGTGCCCACCGTGGCCGAGACCTTCCCCGGCTTCGAGGGCGACTCCTGGCATGGCATCTTTGCCCTGAAGGGCACGCCGCAGGCCGCCATCGACATGGTGGCCGCCGCATCGCAGAAGATCGTGGCGTCCGACGAGTACAAAAAGTACCTGGGCAGCATGGGCCTGGTGCCCATCGGCGGCACGCCCGAGGCCTTTGCCAGTGTGTTGCAGGTGGACGGCAAGCGCTGGGTCAACGTCATCAAGGGCAACAACATCACCCTGGACTGAGGGGGGCTTGCTCAGGCGTGGCTGCGGTCCGCTGCGGCCGGACGCTGCGCCAGCCCCTTCCAGGTGACTGGCTGCCACAGCGCCAGCTGCGCCAGCGCCGGGCTGGTGTTGACCAGGTCGGCGATGGAATAGCGGTCCAGCTCGCGCAGGAAGACCTCGGTGGCCAGCTTCAGGGCCACCTCCAGGCCGCAGCCGCCGGTCAGCACGCAGTGGTTGTCCTCGCCCATGCATTCGACCAGCGCGAAGTCGGCCTCCAGCCGGCGCACCACCTCGCCGAGCGAGAGCCTGCGCGGGTCCACCGCCAGCCGCATGCCGCCGTTGCGGCCGCGCACCGTGTCCACCCAGCCGGTCTTGCCCAGCGCATGGGTGACCTTCATCAGGTGGGCCTGCGAGATGCCGAAGGCCTCGGTGATGTCGGCAATGGTGACCAGGGCCTCGGTGCGCGAGGCCAGTACCAGCAGCACGCGCAGGGAGTAGTCGGTGAACAGGGTCAGGCGCATGGGGTTGGGCAGGGTGGCATTGCGCCGGATTGTGTCAGTTGGCGTGCTGCACGGCTGCGGTGCCGTCCAGCGCATCGGCAAACCCGTGGTTCACGTCGCGGTGGCCCGCCTCGTCGGCGCGCACGGCCAGCACCACGTCGCGCAGGCAGGCGTCGGCGGGCAGCTTCCAGTAGCCGATGGCGATGGCGGGTGCCGGCCCGTTCTCGACCCGGCCTGCGTCGATCTCTGCCAGGTACAGCGTGTAGCTGACCACGGCCTGCTCTTCGAAGTAGCCCACCAGGCGGTGTGCCGTGCGCGAAGAGACCAGGTACAGCGCGAAGAAGCACACGAAGAAAACGGCCTGGGTGAACAGGATCACCGCACGCTCGAACCAGTTGGGCCGGGCGATCTCGATGAAGGTCATGAGGTGCATGCGCTCGTTCTCGGCTTCGTCGAGCAGGGTGCGGATCCATCCTTCGTCGTCCACCATCCAGCGCAGGCAGCGCAGGTGCACGAGCATGCCGCCCACCATGCCGGGGACGGCCGCCACCGTCTCGAGGACGATGGCGCGGTTGCCATAGCGCTTGGCAAAGAAGGTATCGGCGAAAAAGCGCAGCGCGAGGGTGATGGACAGGGCCACGCGGTCGGAGAAGCCGGCGGCGGGGTGGTGCGCATCGAGGCTGTGGTCGGTGTGGGGGGCTTGGGTGCCGTGGGTGTCGGTGGTCATGGGTGCATTCCAGTAAAGGCGCTGGGATCGGATGGCCGGGGTCCTGGATGGCTTGCTGTCTACCGCGCCACGTAAACATTGATTTAATGTATATCTTTAAGCGCCAGGCGTCAAGGGCATCGCCCCCTCACGGAGACGGCGCCCCGCGTTACGGGCGTGCCGGGATCAGGCTTTCCACTGCAGCCGCAGACGTGCCAGCAGCGGGGCCCCGAAGAGATTCACGAACAGGCCGACCATGAGCAAGGCCCCGCCGATGAAGTGCACCGGCTGCAGTGTCTCGCCAAAGGCCAGCGAGCCGGTGGTCAGACCCACCAGCGGCACCAGCAGCGTGAAGGGCGCCACGCGGTTGATGGGATAGCGCGAGAGCAGGAAGGTCCACACCCCATAGCCGAACAGCGTGGCCGCCCAGGCGAGGTAGGCGACCGAGGCGAAGGACGCCAGGCTGAAGCCCTGCAGTGCGGTCGAGATGGCGGCAGGCCCTTCGATCAGGACCGAGAGCGCCAACAGCGGCAGCGGTGGCACCAGGCTGGCCCAGACCACGAAGGCCAGCTGGTTCATGGGCCCGTGCCGGCCCACGGCCCGGCTCACGATATTGCCGCAGGCCCACATGGCCGCGGCGGCCACCGTGAGCAGAAACCCCAGCAGCGGCATCGAGGCGCCATGCGCGCTGCCGATCAGCACCAGCCCCCCGGCCGCCAGCAGCAGGCCGGCCAGCTGGTTGCCCTGCCAGCGCTCGCGCAGCCAAAGGGCCGTGAGCACCAGCGTGAAGAACGATTGCGACTGCAGCACCAGCGAGGCCAGGCCCGAGGGCATGCCCACGTGGATGGCGCTGAACAAAAAGGCGAACTGCCCCACCGACATCGTCAGCCCGAAGGCCAGGTACAGCCGCAGCGGCACCTTGGGCGCCTTGAAGAACAACAGCGCGGGGAAGGCCGCGAGCATGAAACGCAGCGCCCCCAGCAGCAGCGGCGGCACGCCGACCAGGCCGACCTTGATGACGGCGAAGTTGACACCCCAGACAAGGATCACGAGCAGCGCAAGCACCAGGTCGCGCGGGCGCAGAGCGGCGGGCGCGCTCATGCGGCGGACCTTGGACAGGCTGAACAGAGGGGGCGGGGCAGGGGAGTGATTCGGTGGGGCATCACCGAATCTTAGGCCTTGCGCGTGTCCAGCTCCATGCACGCGGGGGACAACCGGGCATCAGAATCGGACATTCCCGAACCGCTTGGTGCCCGCGCTTTCAGGGCGCGTCGATCACGATGGCCCGGAAGTCGTTCACATTGGTCAGCGTAGGCCCGGTCACCACCGCGTCGCCGAGCGCGCCGAAGAATCCATGGCCGTCGTTGCGCGCCAGGGCGTCGGCGGGCCGGATGCCCAGGGCCTGTGCGCGCTGCAGCATGGTGGGCGTGAGCTGGGCACCAGCGATCTCTTCCTGCCCGTCCACGCCATCGGTGTCTGCGGCCAGCGCATGGATGCGTGGGTGGCCCTGCAATGCCAGGGCCATGGACAGCAGGCATTCCACATTGCGTCCGCCGCGCCCGTCACCACGCACCGTCACGGTGGTCTCGCCGCCAGAGAGCAGCACACAGGGCGCCGCAAACGGCTGCCGGCGCTGCGCCACCTGCAGCGCAATGCCGCCCAGCACCCGGCCCACGTCGCGCGCCTCGCCCTCCAGCGCGTCGCCCAGGATGTACGGGGTGTAGCCTGCCTGGCGCGCCACCTCGGCAGCAGCCTCCAGCGCCATCTGCGGGGTGGCGACCATGCGCACCTCGCTGCGGGTCAGGTGCGGGTGGCCCGGCTTGGGCGATTCGCCTTGGCCCGATTCCAGCACCTCGCGCACGGCGGGCGGCAGCACGATGCCGTGGCGGCGCACGATGTCCAGCGCATCGGCGCAGGTCGTGACGTCGCCCACGGTGGGGCCGGAGGCGATGTCGGTGGGCGCATCGCCGGGCACGTCTGACAGCAGGAGGGTCAGCACGCGCGCCGGGTGGCAGGCCAGCGCCAGCCGCCCGCCCTTGATGGCCGAGAGGTGGCGGCGCAGGCAGTTCATCTCGCTGATGGTGGCGCCCGACTGCAGCAGCGCGCGGTTCACCTCCTGCTTCATGGCCAGGGTGATGCCCGGCAGCGGCAGGGGCAGTAGCGCCGAGCCGCCGCCCGAGATGAGGCACACCACCAAATCGTCTGCGCGCAGGCCGGCCACGCAGTCGAGCATGCGCTGCGCGGCCGCCATGCCGGCCGCGTCGGGCACGGGGTGGGCGGCCTCCACGATCTCGATGTGGCGGCAGGAAGCGGCGTACCCATAGCGCGTGACGACCAAGCCCGAAAGCGGTCCATCCCAGTGGTCCTCCACCGCCCGCGCCATTGCGGCCGATGCCTTGCCGGCGCCGATAACGACGAGGCGGCCCGTGCCCAGCGACGCAGGGGAGGGCAGGTGCGGCGGCACGCACAGGGCCGGCTGGGCGCTGGCGATGGCCGCGTCGAACATGCGGCGCAGCAACTGCTGCTGGGGTGCGGTCGCCATCAGCGGGCCGGCGCCTGGCCGATCTCGAAATTCGCCATGGCTTCGAGCGCGCGCACCAGGGCCGAGTGGTCCCATCCCGCGCCGCCATGCGCCACGCAGGTGTTGAACAGCTCTTGCGCGGTGGCGGTGTTGGGCAGGGCCACGCCCAGGGCACGCGCACTGGCCAGGGCCAGATTCAGGTCCTTCTGGTGCAGCTCGATGCGAAAGCCGGGGTCGAAGGTGCGGCGCAGCATGCGCTCGCCATGCACTTCGAGGATCTTGGACGAGGCGAAGCCGCCCATCAGCGCCTGGCGCACGCGCGCCGGGTCGGCACCGGCCTTGGCGGCGAACAGCAGGGCCTCGGCCACTGCCTCGATGTTCAGCGCCACGATGATCTGGTTGGCCACCTTGGCGGTCTGCCCGTCGCCATTGCCGCCCACCAGGGTGATGTTCTTGCCCATCAACTCGAACAGCGGCTTTACGCGCTCGAACGCCGCGTCCGGCCCGCCGACCATGATGGACAGCGTGGCGTTCTTCGCCCCCACCTCGCCGCCCGAGACCGGCGCATCGAGGTAGTCGCAGCACAGGGCGTTGATGCGCTGTGCGAAGTCCTTGGTGGCGATGGGCGAGATGGAGCTCATGTCCACCACGGTCTTGCCCTTGCTGAGACCGGCCGCCACGCCGGTCTCCCCGAACAGCGCTGCCTCCACGTGCGGCGTGTCTGGCACCATGGTGAAGATGACGTCTGCACGTTCGGCCACGCCACGCGCGGTGACGCACTGCGTGGCCCGGCTTTCGGCAATGGCGGGCGGCACGCGCCCGCGGGTGTGCACGAACAGCTGGTGGCCGGACTGGATCAGGTGCTGCGCCATGGGCGCGCCCATGGTGCCCAGGCCGATGAAACCGATCTTGAGGGAAGTGGTGGTCATTGGGAGATGTCCTTGCAAGTCAGGGTTGGGTAAGGGCTTCGCGCCAGCCCAGGCCAGCCTCGGTGGTGGTGGCGGGCTTGTATTCGCAGCCGATCCAGCCCGTGTAGCCGATGGCGTCGATGTGCTGGAACAGCCAGGGGTAATTGATCTCCCCGGTGCCCGGCTCGTTGCGGCCCGGGTTGTCGGCCAACTGGATGTGGCCTATGCGCGCCAGGTGCTTGGCTAACGTGGCGGCCAGCTCGCCCTCCATGCGCTGGGCGTGGTAGATGTCGTACTGCACGAAGGCATTGCTGGCATCCACCTCGTCGAGCAGGCTGAGCGCCTGCGCCGTGGTGTTCACGAAGAAGCCCGGGATGTCATGGGTGTTGATGGGCTCGACCAGCAGGCGCAGCCCGGCCTGGCGCAGTTCCTGCGCTGCAAAGCGCAGGTTCTCCACCAGCGTGCGGTGCAGCAGCTCTGGCAGCACGCCCTCGGGCGCCTTGCCGGCCAGGCAGTTGAGCTGGCCCACCCCCAGGGCCTGGGCATAGGCAATGGCCTGGGCCACGCCAGCACGGAACTCGGCCTCGCGCGCGGGCAGGCAGGCGATGCCGCGCTCGCCCGCGCCCCAGTCGCCCGCAGGCAGGTTGTGCAGCACCAGCTGCAAGCCATGGGCGTCGAGCTGGGCACGGATCTCCTCGGCCGGCCAGGCGTAGGGGAAGAGGAACTCGACAGCCGTGAAGCCGGCGCGCGCGGCGGCACCAAAGCGTTCGATGAAAGGCAGCTCGGTGAAGAGCATGGTCAGGTTGGCGGCAAAGCGGGGCATGCGGGTGTCTCCTTGAATGTTGTTCAGTCGAGCAGGCCGGCGAGTTCCAGGCCGGCGCGGCCACCGGGGTGGCGGCAGTCGATGGCCTCGAACTCGTTGACCTTGTCGATCTCGGTGCCCATGGCGATGTTGGTGACCTTCTCCAGGATCACCTCCACGACCACCGGCACGCGGTGCTCGCGCGCCAGGGCCAGGGCCTCGGTGAGGGCGCCAGCGATCTTCTCGGGGTCGGTCACGCGCAGCGAGCGGCAGCCCAGGCCCTGCACCACGGCCTGGTGGTCCACGCCGTAGCTGCGCAGGTCGCCTTCGCCCGGCGCCACGTTCTGGTTCTCGAAGGCCAGCTGCACGCAGTAGTCCATGTCGAAGCCGCGCTGCGCCTGGCGTATCAGGCCCAGGTAGCTGTTGTTGACCAGCACCTGCACATAGGGCAGGTTGAACTGCGCCCCCACGGCCAGTTCTTCCATCAGGAACTGGAAGTCGTAGTCGCCCGAGAGGCCGACCACCGTGCGCGTGGGGTCAGACGCCACCACACCCAGCGCAGCCGGAATGGTCCAGCCCAGCGGGCCGGCCTGGCCGCAGTTGATCCACTGGCGCGGGCCGTAGACCTTGAGGAACTGCGCGCCCGCGATCTGGCTCAGGCCGATGGTGCTCACGTAGATGGTGTCGCGCGGCAGCACGGCGTTCATCTCCTCGTACACGCGCATGGGCTTGATCGGGGTCTCGGTGAAGTGCGACTTGCGGTGCATCAGCGACTTGCGCTCGGCGCAGCGGCCGGCCCAGTCGCTGCGGTCGGGCAGGCCCCGGGCCTCCTTGCGCTCACGCGCCACCTGCACCAGCAGTTGCAGCGCGGCGCGCGCATCGCTGACGATGCCGAAGTCGGGGTTGAAGACCCGGCCGATCTGGGTGGGCTCGATGTCGATGTGTACGAACGTGCGCCCCTTGCAGTACACCTCGGGCGAGCCGGTGTGCCGGTTGGCCCAGCGGTTGCCGATGCCCATCACGAAGTCGCTGGCCAGCAAGGTGGCGTTGCCGTAGCGGTGGCTGGTCTGCAGGCCGCACATGCCGGCCATCAGCGGGTGGTCGTCGGGCAGGGTGCCCCAGCCCATCAGCGTGGGGATCACGGGCACGCCGGTCAGCTCGGCAAACTCCACCAGCAGGTCCGAGGCATCAGCGTTGATGATGCCGCCGCCGGCCACGATGAGCGGGCGCTCGGCGGCTTCGAGCATGTCCAGCGCCTTTTCCACCTGCCTGCGCGTGGCGGCGGGCTTGTAGACCGGCAGCGGCTCGTAGGTGTCGATGTCGAACTCGATCTCGGCCATCTGCACGTCGAAGGGCAGGTCGATCAGCACCGGCCCGGGCCGGCCCGAGCGCATCAGGTGGAAGGCCTGCTGGAAGGCGCGCGGCACCAGGGCCGGCTCGCGCACCGTCACGCTCCACTTGGTCACCGGCCTAGAGATGGACTCGATGTCCACCGCCTGGAAGTCCTCCTTGTACAGCCGGGCACGCGGCGCCTGGCCGGTGATGCACAGGATGGGAATGCTGTCGGCGATGGCCGAGTACAGGCCGGTGATCATGTCGGTGCCGGCCGGCCCGCTGGTGCCCACGCACACGCCGATGTTGCCTGCCCGGGCGCGGGTATAGCCCTCCGCCATGTGCGAGGCGGCCTCCACGTGGCGGGCCAGGATGTGGGTGAGCGACTGGCGCTCGCGCACCGCCGCATAGAACGGGTTGATCGCAGCGCCGGGCACGCCGAACAGCTGCGTGATGCCCTCTTTCTCCATCACCAACACGGCGGCCATGGCGGCCTTCATTGTTGCCATCGGGGTCTCCTGTCAAGGGGTTTGAAAACTGATGGACTGGATGCTCCCCGCATTGGCCAAAGCCCGGAACCCGCATCCAGGGCATTAGCGTTATTCCCTTTTGGAATGCAATCGGCCGCCAGGCGCTGCCGATAATCGTTTCCATGGATCGCCTTCTCGGAGTCAAACTGTTCGTGCGTGTGGTGGACCTGGGCTCGTTCAGCAAGGCCGCCGCCGAGATGGGCGTGGGCCAGCCCTCGGCCACCAAGCTCGTGGCCCAGCTCGAAAAGCAGCTCGGTTCGCGCCTGCTGCACCGCAGCACGCGCGGCGTGTCGCCCACCGAGATCGGCCGCCTGTACTACGCCAAGTGCAAGCTCATCACCCACCATGTCGAAGAAGCCGAGACCGTGGCCGCGCTGCTGCAGTCGCAGGTGCAGGGCGGGCTGCGCATCAGCACCTCGGTGGCCTTCGGGCGGCGCGTGCTGGTGCCGCTGGTGATGCGCTTCATGCGCGAGAACCCGCGCCTGCAGATCGAGCTGGTCTTCGAGGACCGCTATGTGAACCTGGTCGAGCAGGGCATCGACGTCGCCATTCGCATGGGGCGCCTGGCCGATTCGACACTGGGCGCGCGCTACCTGGGGCTCAACCCCTGGGTGCTGGTGGCCTCGCCCGGGTACCTGGCGCAGCGCGGCACGCCCGCCGAGCCGGCCGATCTGGCACGGCACGACGCGCTCATCTACAGCACCGCACAGGGCGATGCGCGCTGGCACCTGGGCAACGGCTCGGGCGCGGCGCTCACGGTGCCGGTGGCCGGGCCGCTGCGCTCCAACAACCTCTCGGCCCTGCTGGCCGCCGCGCGCGGCGGCATGGGCATTGCGGCGCTGCCGACCTACGTGGCGCATGGATCGCTCGAGGGCGGCGCCGTCGTGCCGGTGCTGCCCGGCTGGACGCTGCCGCCGCAGGAGATCCATGCCGTCTACCCCTCGCCGCGCATGGTGCCTGCCAAGGTGGTCAGCTTCATCGAGTGGCTGCAGCAGCAGATGGGGGAGCGCTGGTGGGCTGTGCAGGGCGGCGATCAATCGCCCTGAAGGGCCCTGGAAAAAGCGCTACGCTTGCAGTCCCTTCACCGATTTGCTGCGGGCCACCGCCGTTTTCCGACCATGCGCGAGACCATCCAGACCCTCGAACCCTCCATGATCCGCGAGGTCGCCAACGCCGGCCTGGGGCGCGACGACGTGCTGGCCTTCTGGTTCGGCGAGAGCGACGAGGTGACCCCCGAGGTGGTGCGCAACGCCGCCATCGAATCGCTGCAGCGCGGCGAGACCTTCTACAGCCACAACCTGGGCCTGCCCGCGCTGCGCGAGGCCGTGGCCCGCTACACCAGCGCCCTGCATCCGGCGGTGGATGCAGGCCGCATCGCCATCACGTCCGGCGGGGTCAGCGCGCTGATGCTGGCCGTGCAGACCCTGGTGGATGCGGGCGACGAGGTGGTGGTGGTCACGCCCGTGTGGCCCAACCTGGTGGCGCAGCCGGTGATATTGGGTGCGCGCGTGCGCACCTTGCCGCTCACGGCGGCGGACGGGCAATGGACCCTCGACATCGAGGCCCTGTGCCGCGCCGTGACCGTGGACACCCGCCTGCTCATCGTCAACGCGCCCAACAACCCCACGGGCTGGACGCTCACGCGCGCAGAGCAGCAGCGCATCCTGGACCATTGCCGCAGCACGGGCACCTGGATTTTGGCCGACGAGGTCTACGAGCGCCTCTACTACGAGCCCACCGAGAACCGCTGCGCACCGAGCTTTCTGGACATTGCCGGCACCGATGACCGGCTGGTGGTGGCGCACAGCTTTTCCAAGAGCTTCCTCATGACCGGCTGGCGCCTGGGCTGGCTGGTGCTGCCGCCCGCGCTGGTGGACGGTATTGCCAAGGTCATCGAGTTCAACACCTCGTGCGCCAGCGTGTTCACGCAGCGCGCGGCTCTGGCGGCGCTGGAGCACAGCGAGGAGATCACGCCGCGGGTGGTGGCGCACCTGAAGGTCTGCCGCGACACGCTGGTGCCCTTGCTGTCCCAGGTGCCCGGCGTGAAAGTGACGGCGGCGCGTGGCGGCATGTACGCCTTCTTCCAGATCGAAGGCTTCAACGACTCACTCACCCTGGCCAAGCGCCTGGTGACCGAGGCCGGCCTGGGCCTGGCACCGGGCAATGCCTTTGGCGCCGAAGCCCAGGGCTGGTTGCGCTGGTGCTTTGCGTCCAAGGACCCGGCGCGCCTGGTCGAAGGCGTGCGGCGGCTGCGGGCCTGGCTGGAGGCCAACCCGCGCTGAGAGAATTCTTACTGGGCGTCGGCCTGGGCCGAGGGGTGCGCCTGCTGGAAGGCCGGCAGCGCAGCGCAGCGCTCGTCGATGGCCACCAGCGCCGGGTAGGCCGACAGGTCCACCTCAAAGCGCCGCGCGTTGAAGACCTGCGGCACCAGGCAGCAGTCGGCCAGGGTGGGCGCTTCGCCAAAGCAGAAGCCACCGCTGTGGCCTGCGGCCTGGATCTCGGCCTCCAGCGCCTCGAAGCCCTGGGCGATCCAGTGCTTGATCCAGTCGCTCTTGGCCGCATCGGCCACGCCCAGCGTGCTGCTCAGGTACTTGAGTACGCGCAGGTTGTTGAGCGGGTGGATCTCGCAGGCGATCACCAGCGCCAGCTGCCGCACGTAGGCGCGGTCGGCCAGGGCGCTGGGCAGCAGCGGCGTGGTGGGGTATTTTTCTTCCAGGTATTCGAGGATGGCCAGTGACTGGCTCACGCGCATGCCGTCTTCGCCGAACACGGGGACCAGGCCCTGGGGGTTGATGGCCTTGTACTCGGGTTTCAGGTGCTCGCCGCCATCGCGCACCAGGTGCACGGGGATGTGGCTGGCTTCGAGGCCCTTGAGGTTGAGCGCGATGCGCACCCGGTAGGCGGCCGAGCTGCGAAAGTAGGTGTAGAGAATGCGGTCCATGGCGCAATGATAGGTGCTAGCCCAGTGCGATATAGACCCGCCCGCCATCGATGCGCACCGGGTAGCTGCGCACTGCATCGGTCACGGGCTGGCAGGTGGGCGCGCCGTTGCGCACGTCGAACCTGCCCTGGTGCAGCGGGCACTCGATCTCGTGCCCCTCCAGAAAGCCGTCGCACAGCCGGGCGTGGCCGTGGGTGCACAGGTTGTCGGTGGCGTAGACCGCGCCCTCCACGCCATAGAGCGCGATGTCGCGGCCTGCCACGGCCAGGCCGATCACGTCGTCCTGCGGTACGTCGTCGAGCGCGGCCGCATCGGTCCATTGCAGGGTGGTGGTTTCGCTCATGGCATGGTTCCTAGATGGGGTAGATGATCGAGTTGGGGATCATTTCGCTGTCGTAGACGACGAGCTTCTTCGCGAACTTGAGGCCATCGGGCGTGCGCACCACCTCGTCGATGTAGCGGCCCGCGTTGAACACCGTTGACATCTGCGACAGCTTGGTGCGCAGCACGGCGTAGTTGGCCTCGCAGTGGATGCGCTCGCCGTCGAGCTGGCGCACCACCGGCGCGCCGATGATGTGGCGCTGGTAGTAGGGGTCGTGGAACAGCGTTTCCTTGATGCCGTAGACCCTGTCCCGCAGCATGCCCTTGCTCTCGAACGACAGCGTGGCCAGCGGAAACCCGCGTTCGTGGTTTTCGCGCGGCTGCAGGCGGTAGCTGCAGTCGTCGGTGAAGAAGTCGGGCCACAGGTCCCAGTCGCCTGAATCGACGGCGCTGGCGTAGTCGGCGTAAAGCTGGGTCAGGGCGTAGTAGGTCGCGAAGTCCATTTCATCCCTCCCCTTCTGGCGGCGCGGCATCGTCTTCCATCACTTCGCGCCAGTATTGGTACATGCCACGGATCAGCGTCTCGGTCACCATGTGGTCGGTGTTGCCCACCTCGCGCCCGCCCAGTTCGGCCAGCGCGCGGTGAAAGGGCTTTTGCTCGAAGCCCTGCTGCGAAAACTCGATCACCTCGCCATCGTCGGCCGAGACGAAACCCGCGGGGCCGAACAGGTTGGCCTGGCGCAGCCGGCGCTGGGTCATCTCCTCGGTATCGTCCGCGAAGCCGAAGTGCGTCCAGACGAAGTCGAAGGCGCCATGGCCCGCCGGCTGGATGTGGCGCGTGGAAACGCTGTTGACCTGCTGCTGCAGGATCACGCTCGGGAACAAGGTCATCATCACTGCCGTGGGCCCGCCCCACCAGGGCTCGGGCACGATGTCCAGAAAGCGCGGGTCTTCGAGCTGCATGCTCTCCTTGAAGCTCGACACCTGCGTGACCTGGCCGGCCTTGCCCGCCTGGCCGCGTGTGGACACCATGGCCGCGTGGCGGTGGCGCGCGTCCATCTTGAGCTCGCTCTTGTTGTCTGCGCGCCAGAGCCCGAAGGTCACGAACCAGGTGTGCAGCAGGCCCGGGTGATAGGGGTCCTTGATGTTCTCCTGCATCAGCTTCCAGTTGCCCGGGATGCGCTGGCGGTTGTAACCCAGGATGGTGAGTTTGCGGCCATCGAACAGCCGGTCGAAGTAGGCCAGAATCTCGGGCCCGAGGAAGTCTTCCAGCGGTTCCACCCCATGGTCGAACGAGGCGAACACCACGCCGCCGCGCGTGGCGACCTTCAGCTTGTTGAGGCTGTGCTCGGCCGGGTCGAAGTCCGCCGGCATGCCGCCGTGGACCTTGCCATCCTGCTTCACGCCGCGGCGAAACGGCACGCCCTGCAGGTCGCCCTTCAGGGTGTAGTTCCACTGGTGGTAGGGGCAGACCAGCTCCTTGCGGTTGCCCGAGCGCTCGCGGCAGAACTGCATGCCGCGGTGCGCGCAGACGTTCTCGATCACGTTGATGGCGCCCTCGGCATCGCGCACCATGACCACCGAGCGCTCGCCGATCGCCGTGCGTTTGAAGTCGCCCGCGTTCGGGATCTCGGCCTCCAGGCCCACATAGCACCAGTGCTTCTGGTAGAAAAAGCGTTCGAGCTCCTTGCGGTGCAGCGCTTCGTCGGTGTAGACCTTGAAGGGCACGCGGCTCGTGCCCGGGCCCTCCCACCGGGCCTGCGCCGGGAAGATGGTGTGGGGTTCGCTGCTCATGGCTGTCTCCTTGTTTCTTGTGGTGGGCGGTGCCGCGGCATCACAGCCGCTCCTCGCGCCACAGGCCCAGGGCCTTCTGCATCGGGCGGTCCGAGTACGAAAAGAGGATGGTGTCGGCCCGGGCGCGCAGGGCCAGCGTGTGCCAGGACGGCACGACGAACACGTCGCGTTCCTCGAAGGCACAGGTCTGGCCTTCGATCTCCGCCTCGCCGCCGCCCTCCAGGCAGACATACACCGTGCCGTCAGTGCAGCGGTGCGGGCGGGTGGAAAAGCCGGCTGGCAGGCGCTGGGCGAAGGTGCCCAGGGTGGGCATGGGCGACGCCCCGGTGGCCGGGTTCACGAAGCGCTGCTTGAAGCCCAGGTGCGGATCGGGCGCGCCCTGGGACAGGGCGAGCAGCGCGGCCCGCGTTTGCGCGTAGGGGTAGACGAACAAGCGGGTGGGATCGCCTGGCTGCGGTGGTGGCTCGTCCACGGGCAGCATGTTGGCGCCGTAGCGCGCTAGGGCGTCGCCCTCCGGTCGCTCCACGCCCTGCGACCGCTCCAGGGACTTTTCGGCAAAACCGGCGTCCAGAAAGCGCACCAACGGAATGTCGAGACCATCGAGCCAGACCACGGGCTCGCTGCCCAGGTTGCCATGGTCGTGCCAGGTCCAGGCCGGAGTGATGATGAAGTCGCCCCGGCGCATGGTCACGCGCTCGCCGTTCACCGATGTGTAGGCCCCCTCGCCATCGAGCACCAGTCGCAGGGCGGACTGCGTGTGGCGGTGCGCGGGCGCCACCTCGCCCGGCAGGATGAGCTGCAGCCCCGCATACAGCGACTGCGTGATGCACGACTGCCCGCGCAGGCCGGGGTTCTCGAGGATGAGCACGCGGCGCTCGGCTTCCTCTGCGCTGATCAGCCGGCCCGCCTCCATCACCTGGTCGCGCACCGCCGCGTAGGACCAGCGGTGCGGCACGGCGGGCGAGCGTGGCCGGGGTGGCACCAGCGCGCCCAGCACCTCCCACAGCGGGGTCATGCTGTCGCTGCCGATGCGCTCGTAGTAGGCCCTGCGCGCGGCCTGGGTCTCTTCGGAATGGTTGCGGGGCTGTTCCATGGGGCTTCCTTGTGCGGTCAAGTGCCACTCGCGTAAAAGGCATCGGCATACACGTGCTCGGGCAGCACGCCCATGCGGCGCACCAGCAGCGAGGTGGCCTCCACCATCGGCGGTGCGCCGCAAAGGTAGGCGCGAAACCCGGCCAGGCTCGGCCAGTCCTGCGCAATGGCATCGGTGACCAGGCCCGTGCGGCAACCCGCCGCCCGGCCCGAGGCCAGCACCGTGTGCACGCTGAGGGCGGGGTGCTCGCATTGCAGCGCGGCCAACCATTCCAGACCATAGACGTCGCGCTCTGAGCGCACGCCGAAGTACAGGTGCATCGGGTTGCACATGCCGGCCGCGAGCGCGCCGCGCACGATGGACAGGATGGGCGCGAGGCCCGTGCCACCGGCCACGCAGAGCATCGGGCCGTCGTGCTGGCGCCGCAGGTAGGCCGAGCCCAGCGGTCCGCTCACGCGCACCGCATCGCCCACCTTCAGCTCCTGGGCGATGTATCCCGTCACGCGCCCCTCGGGCACCAGCCGCACATGGAACTCCAGCTCGCCATCACCGGCCACGCCTGCCATCGAATAAGGGCGCGCGTGCGAGGGCGTGAACTGCAGCTGCGCATACTGCCCAGGCGAAAAGTCGAGCGGCTTGGCCGGCTGCAGGCGCAGGCGCCTGATGTCATGGGTCGCATCCTCGATGGCGACCACCGTGGCCTTGAGGGTGCGCGCGGTATGCACCACCACCTCGTCGGGCTCGGCGATCTCCACCGTGCAGGGCTCGGTCACGAAGGTCTGGCAGGCCAGCACATAGCCGGCATCGCCATCGGTGGCAGCGCCCAGGGGGCGTTGGGCCTCGGGGCCCGATTCGAGTACGTCGCCCGCCACCACCTTGCAGCGGCAGGTGCCGCAGCGCCCGGCCATGCAGCTGTACGACACAGGCACGTCGTTGGCGCGCAGGGCATCGAGCAGGTTCACACCGGCAGCGACGTGCAGGGTGCGCCGCAGTGAGCGGACATGGATTTCCATCGTGCGTTGTCTCTTTGTCTTTCTTCGGGCTCGCAGCGCTCCCTGGGGGAGTCATGGCGGCGATGATCCGGCCCACCTGAAAATCAGTCAACGCGATGGGATCAATGTTGAATATCATTGAAATCAATATTTATCGGGGCAGGCCATGGAGCTCAAGGACATCGATCTCAATTTGCTGGTGGTCTTCAACCAGTTGCTCACCGAGCGCAAGGTCTCCAAGGTGGCCGAGAACCTGGGCCTGGGCCAGCCGGCCGTGAGCAATGCCCTGGCGCGCCTGCGCCGGCAGTTCGACGACCCCCTGTTCCTGCGCACCGCCAGCGGCATGCAGCCCACGCCGTTCGCCGAGCAACTGGCCGAGTCGGTGGGCTATGCGCTGGGCATGATCCACGGCGCGGTGAATGCGCGCAATGCCTTCGACCCTGCCGGCAGCAGGCGCAGCTTTACGGTGGGCATGACCGACATCGGGGAGATCTACTTCCTGCCGCAGCTCATGCAGCGCATCGGCGAGCTGGCACCGGGTGTGGCCATCAGCACCGTGCGCAACACGGCCGTGAACCTCAAGGACGCGATGGAGGCCGGCCAGGTGGACCTGGCCATCGGCCTGCTGCCGCAGCTCAAGGCGGGTTTCTTCCAGCGCCGGCTGTTCGCGCAGGACTATGTGGTGCTGCTGCGCCAGGGCCACCGGCTCGCGCAGCGCAGGCAGTTGCGCGCAGCGGACTTCTTCGCGGCCGAACATGTGGCCGTGGTCTCGGCCGGCACCGGCCATGGCCAGGTCGACGAAATCCTGGACAGGCACTCACCCGAGCGGCGCGTGAAGCTCAAGGTTCCGCACTTCGTGGCCATCGGCCACATCCTGCAGTCCACCGACCTGATCGCCACCGTGCCCGAGCGGCTGGCTGGGCGCATGGTGGAGCCCTTCGGTCTGGTGGCGCGTCCGCACCCGGTCAAGCTGCCGCGCATCGCCATCAACCTCTTCTGGCACGCCAAGTACCACAAGGACCCCGCCAGCCAGTGGCTGCGCACGCTGGTCTTCGATCTGCACTCGGATTTTGCGGGGCAGGCGCCTGCCTGAGCTCCGTTACTCGCAACGCCAAGAGCCGCCCGCATCCCATGAAACCGGCGCGGCCGAAGCCAGTGCCCCCGCGCAAGGGCCGCCCCGCCGCGCTGGGGGCGTCCCCCTCCCGACTCGCGTAGCGAGGAGACAGAGGGGGAAGGCGCGAAGCGACTCAGGGGGTGTGGTCAATACGGTTGCCCCAGGTGCCCACGTTGGCGGACCTGAGAAGCGGCGATGCCTGGCCCGCCATGGCCAGCTCGTCCGCCGCCGCCATGAGCTCGGGGCCGAAGCGGGCCATGCTCTTGGCCGTGAGCCGGGCCGAGGGGCCAGCGATGACCACCACGCCTGTGGTGGGTTCGCCCTTGCGGCGCACAGGGGCCGCCATGGAACTCATGCCGGGCGCATAGCCGTCCTGGATCAGGCTGTAGCCGCGCTTGGCATGCGTGCGCAGGGCGGTCTGCAGTGCCTTGAGCGAGGTGGGCGCGTTGGGGCCGAACTGGCGCGGGCTGCCCAGGCCCTGCCTGGAGACGCGTGCGGCGGCCTCGTCTTCGGGCAGGGTCATGAGCCAGGCATGGCCCGCGGCGCTGCATGACAGGCGCAGGTCGATGCCCATGTCCGGGTCGTACAGCAGGCCGGACTTGGCGCCCTGGGCCTTGGCCACCAGGGTCAGCCGCTCGCCGTCGACGATGGCCAGGCGCACCAGTTCCTCGGTGGTGCGCGCGAGCCGGTCGATCACCGGCTGGGCGATGTCCACCACGCCCGAGCGGCTCAGGAAGCTCAGCCCCATCGATGCCATCTTGGTGGTGAGCGCGTAGTCGCCCTTGTGCGGCATCTGGCGCACGTAGCCATAGCCGATCAACTCGTGCAGCGTGCGGTGGCAGCCGCTGCGCAGCATGTTGAGGTCGGTGGAGATGCGCGCCAGCGCCACGCCATCGGGGTGCGCTACCAGGTACTCCAGGATGGCCAGGGATTTCTCGAGCGCTCCGCTCATGGGGACTCCTTCGGGTGGATAGTCGCGATCATACGCAGCCTTTCAGAATTTGAATGAGTTGTAAATGTTGAATGGTGTTCAGAAAATGCGAATAACATGCGCCGTCGCACCGCGAAGCACGCACCGCTGAAGGCGTGCCGCAGCGATCACCTCCCAAGAAAGAAAGGAAGAGACAAGCATGACCACATCCACCTTGCGCCGCGCGGCACTGGCGGCCATCGGTGCCGTTGCCTTCGCTTCGGCCATTCCCTCGGTGCTGGCCCAGGAAATCAAGGAGCGCAACCTCAAGTTCGCCTTCAGCCTGGCCAAGGACCATCCCCTCGGGCAGGGCGCGCAGAAGTTCGCCGACCTGGTCGGGCAAAAGAGCGGCGGCAAGATCAAGGTGACGCTGTTCGCCAATGCCGTGCTCGGCAGCGACACGCAGAACCTGTCGGCCGTGCGCGGCGGCACGCTCGATTTCGCGTCCATGGCCACGGGTCTGCTGGCAGGCATCGACAAGCAGTTCATGGTGTTCGACTTCCCCTTCCTGTTCGACAGCCCGCAGGAGGCCTATGGCCTGGCCGACGGCCCGGTGGGAACGAGGCTGCAGGCGGGCCTGGCGGCGCACGGCATTGTCGGCCTGGGCATCTGGGACCTGGGCTTTCGCAACATGACCAACAGCAAGCGCCCCATCGCCCGGCATGAGGACCTGCAGGGCCTCAAGCTGCGGGTGATCGCCTCGCCGATCTACCTGGACATGTTCAACACCCTGGGTGCCAACCCCGTGCCCATGACCTTCGGCGAGGTCTACGGCGCGCTGGAGTCCAAGGCCATCGACGGCCAGGACAACCCGGTGGGCGTGATCGAGTCGGCCAAGTTCGCCGAGGTGCAGAAATACCTTTCGCTCACGCGCCACGTCTACACCGGCATGCCGGTGCTCATGAGCAAGAAGACCTGGGACGGCATGTCCGAGGCCGAGCGCAAGCTCATCACCGATGCGGCCAACGAGGCGAAACAGGAAGAGCGCCGCATCGCCCAGGCCAAGGAGGCCGAATCCATCACCAACCTGCGCAAGACCATGCAGGTCAACGACGTGGCGCCGGCCGAGCTCGCGCGCCTGCGCCAGAAGGTGCAGCCCGTGGTCGACAAGTTCGCCAAGGAAGTCGGCGAGCCGCTGATGACCCAGGTCAACGCCGAGCTCGCGCGCCTGCGCGGCGGCAGCAAGTGAGGGGCGGCCATGGCCTTGTTGGGAAAGGCTGCCCTTGCAATGTGGTGGGACATCGCGCCCGCCCACCGCGCCGAGTTCGAGGACTGGCATACGCACGAGCATTTTCCGGAGCGAATGGGCATTCCAGGCTTTCACCGCGGCGCGCGCTGGTCCGCGGTGGACGGTGGCGAAGGCTTCTTCGTGCTGTACGAACTGGCGGCCTACGAGACCCTGGTCTCCGATGCCTACCTGGCCCGTCTGAACGCGCCCTCACCCTGGTCCACGCAGATGATGCCGCACCACCGCCACATGGTGCGCAGCCAGTGCCGCGTGCTGGAAAGCCGGGGAGGGGCGCTGTCCCGGCATGCGCTCACGGTGCGCTTCTCTCCAGCCGATGGCGCCGCGCAACGACTGCGTGCCCACCTGGGCGCACTGGCGGGTTCACTGTCATCGCGCCCTGGTACCACGGCGGGCCACCTGCTGCAGAACCAGACCCCCACGATCGCCACCACCACCGAGCAGAAGATCCGTGGCGGGCCCGATCCGGCAGCCGACTGGGTCTTCATCGCCTGCGGGTACGACCGCTCGGCGCTGGACGTGGTGGCAGGCACCGAACTGTCGGATGCTGCGCTGGTGGCCGCCGGCGCGCAGGCCGGTGCGTTGAGGGGCCTCTACGGGCTGTCGCACTCCAACACGGCGCATGACGTGGGTTAGCCGCCGTCGGCCAGGGCTTCAGGGTTGGTGGCCGGGTCGCGCACCCGCCCCAGCCGCCGCAAAACACCGCATGCCAGCCGGGCCAGGCCCACATAGGCATAGCCCAGCACCAGGCACCAGATGGCCAAAGGCAGCAGCATCCACAGGGCACCGTAGATGGCACCTGGCTCGCCCTGCACGGCGAAGAACAACAGCCAGCCAATGGCCTGCACCGGCAGGAACAGCAGGGGCGTACGCCAGAGCGCGCGCTCGATGGCTGCGGGTGCCTGCAGCCGGCCCAGCCATGCCCCAAGGGCCAGCGCGAACAGCAGGTACTGCCCGCCGCCGAACACCACGGACATGAGCAGCACGCCGCCCAGCGCGCTGCGGTCCAGCGGGAAGGTCAGCAAGGGCACGGCCAGGGGGAGGCCCAGGGCAATGCGGTAGAAGGTCAGGGTCTTCACCGCGCCAGCATAGCCCCTCCCGGGGAGGGCTCAGACGATGCGCAGCTTCAGGTTCGGGAAGCGGTCGATATGGATCTCGATCTCGTCGCCCCTGACCACCGGGCCCACGTTCTCGGGCGTGCCCGAGTAGATGATGTCGCCGGGCCTGAGCTCGAAGGCGCGCGACAGGCGGCTGATCTGCTCGGCCACCGACCAGATCATGTGCTGCAGCGTGGCACTCTGCTTGACGGTGCCGTTGACCTTGAGCCAGATGTCGCCGTCCTTGATGTGGCCCACCTGGCTCACCGGGTACAGAGGGCCCACCGGGGCGGACTGGTCGAAGGCCTTGCCGATCTCCCAGGGCTTCTTCTGGTCGCCCATTTCACGCTGCAGGTCGCGGCGCGTCATGTCCAGGCCCAGCGAGTAGCCGAACACGTGGTCGAGCGCGCTTTCCACTGGGATGTCGCGGCCGCCCTTGGCCAGGGCCACGACCAGTTCCACTTCGTAGTGGTAGTTCTTGGTCAGCGTGGGGTAGGCATGGTCGGCCACCACGCCGGGCTTCACGAACTGGATCGCGTCGGCCGGCTTCTGGAAGAAGAAGGGCGGTTCGCGCGTGGGGTCTGAGCCCATCTCACGCGCGTGTGCCGCGTAATTGCGGCCGATGCAGTAGACGCGGCGCACGGGGAACACTTGGTCGCTGCCCACAATGGGGATCGTGGTCTGCGGCAGGTCGAAGGGGGTGGGGGCCGTTTTGCTGGCGCCTGCGGGCAGGGCGCAGCCGGCGACGGCGCCGGTGGCGAGGAGGGCGGAGTGGGTCAAGATGTTGCGTCGAGGTTGGTCCATAGTGCTTTGTCTCCTGTTGGCGCGGCTAACAAAACTCTTCTGGCGTCGTTGCTGCGTCTTGTCGTACTGCTCGTACTGCCTGCGACGCAGCGCCTAGCCAGAACCGCTTCGCTGAGTTTTGTTAGCCGCTCTTGTTGTGGTCGATAGCGATTGTTGGAGCAGCCATCACAGGCAACTTGTACGCATCTACGCCCAAACCGGACAGGGCCACCACTGCGCGAGCGGATACCATTTGCGCATGCCCGCCCCGTCCCGACCGAACGCCCATGCCCGCCTGTACGGCATGCAGGAGCGCGCTGAGCACCTGGATTTCGACATCCGCTTCCAGGGGGCGCGCGACGTGCTCAGCCGCCCGCACCGGCACGAGTATTTCCAGATCCAGGTGAGCCTCGAAGGGGGCGATCGGCAGGTGGTGGGCACGGCCACGCGGCCCTTTGGCGCGGGCACGCTGAGCTTTGTGCTGCCCTACCGCATGCACGTGGTGCCTCACCCTGCAGGCGCGCGCTACGCCATCATCAACTTCGACCAGCGCTTCCTCTGGCCCGAGCTCGACGTGCCCGCCCTGGACCTGGAGGACGTGGGCATGGCGCAGCACCCGGAGCTGGCACCCTTCCTGTTCCAGGAGTCCCTGGACTTCGCCTTCGGGCCCGAGGATTTCGCGCAGATTCGCCATTGGCTCGATGCCCTGGTGGCGTACAACCAGCCGCGTACGCTGGGCTCGGCGGCCAGCATCCGCGGCATCCTGCTGCAGTTGCTGGGCCTGGCCTGCGCGCGCTTTTCCAGCGAGCTGCATGCGCAGGCCGCGCGCCACCACCGCCAAGGCGGCGTGCAGCACGACGCCCTGCAGCGCGCGCTGCGCCACCTGCGCGCGCATTCGCACGAGGACATTGCGCTCACCGACACGGCCACGGCCGTGGCGCTGTCACCCAACTACCTGGCGCACCTGCTCAAGAAGCAGACCGGGCGCACCTTCACCGAGCTGCTCACCGAGCGGCGCCTGGAACATGCGCGCGAGCTGCTGGCCGGCTCCGATACGCTGATCCGCGAGATCGCGCACCAGAGCGGCTTCCACGACGAAGCGTATTTCAGCCGCCGCTTCCGGCAGGAGGCCGGGCTCACGCCGCGCCAATTCCGCCAGCAGGCCCGCCTGCAGGGGTAATCATCCGGCGGGAAACGCGCAGCCTGTGCGCTCACCCAGCGCGCGCAACTCGGCCAGCAGGCCGGCGGGCAATGGCACCCCGTGGCGGCGGCGCTGCTGTTCGCATTCCGCCTGGCGCTGGCCCGGGTAGCGGGCGCCGGGGCCGCCGGCCTGCAGGCAGGTCTGCATCCAGGCGGACACGCTGGCATCGAAGGCCTCGCGCCCGGTGGTCAGCGCGGGGTTGATCACCAGCGCAAAGGCGCTGGCGTTGGCGGCGGATCCGGCCGTGCCGACGGCAGTGTCCGGCGCCGATACGATGCCGCCCATGCTCGCTGCCAGGCACTCGACCAGCATCGCCAGCCCCAGGCCCTTGTGGCCGGCAATGGGCTGCATGGCGCCTTGCAGCGCCAGCACCGGATCGGTGGTGGGCTGCCCGTCGGGGCCGAGCGCCCATTCGGGCGGGATAGTGTCCTGGCCCTCGCGCACGGCCTGGGCCACGTTGCCGCGCGCCACCACACTGTTGGCCATGTCGAACACCAGGGGCGCGCAGCCCGCCAGCGGCAGGGCAAAGGCCAGGGGGTTGTTGCCGATCACCGGGCCGCTGGCGCCCGGCAGGGCCATGACCGGCGGCGTGCGCTGGCACAGAAAGGCGAAGAACCCCTGCTCCGCCGCAGCCGCCACATACACCGCCAGCGCTGCCAGGTGGCCTGTGGCCCAGATGTGGCAGGCCACCACAGGGGCTGGTGGCGCGCCAGGGCCATGGCCTGCTCCAGCGCGAAGCTGGCCACCACCTGGCCCAGGCCGCCGTCGCCATCGCAGCGCAGCCAACTGGTGGCATCGGCATCGATGCGGGGCACGGCGCGGGCATTCACCTCGCCGCTTGCGAGCTTGTCCACATAGCCCGGCAGGCGCGCAATGCCATGGGTATCGATGCCGCGCAGGCTGGTGCGCAGCAGCAGACCGGCGGTGAGGGCGGCAGGCTCCTCGGCCACCCCGAAGCCCATAAGCACCCGCGTGGACCAGGCCTGCAGCGTGCCGCTGTCCAGGGTGTTGGCGGCGTCAGGGCTTGCTGGCATCGAAATGCTTGCGCAGGCCCTGCCAGCAGCGGTAGTAGTCGTCCTGCAGCTGCGCCGACTGCAGCGCCTGCGCGGTCGGGCGTTGCACGCAGCGGGTCTCGAACATGAAGGCCATGGTGTCCTTGATGGCGTGCGGCACCGAAAGATCGGCGTTGCTGGCCTTCTCGAAGGTCTCCGCATCCGGCCCGTGGCCCGTCATGCTGTTGTGCAGGCTGGCGCCGCCGGGCAGAAAGCCCTCGGCCTTGGCGTCGTAGACGCCGTGCACCAGGCCCATGAACTCGCTGGCGATGTTGCGGTGGAACCAGGGCGGACGGAAGGTGTCCTGCATCACCAGCGTGCGCGGCGGGAAGACCACGAAGTCGATGTTGCTCACGCCAGGCGTGTCCGAGGCGCTGTGCAGCACCAGGAAGATCGACGGGTCCGGGTGGTCGTAGCTGATCGATCCGATGGCGTTGAAGCGCCGGAGGTCGTACTTGTACGGCGCGTAGTTGCCATGCCAGGCCACCACGTCGATGGGCGAATGCTCCATCTTCGCCGACCACAGGTGGCCCATGAACTTGGCCACCAGTTCGTGCGGCGCGTCGATGTCCTCGTAGGCCGCATGCGGCGTGAGGAAGTCGCGCGGGTTGGCCAGGCCGTTGGATCCGATGGGGCCCAGGTCGGGCAGGCGAAAGTTGGCGCCATAGTTCTCGCAGATGTAGCCGCGCGCATCGCCGTCCGGCAGTTCCACGCGAAAGCGCACGCCGCGCGGTATCACCACGATCTCCTGCGGCTCGGCGTCGATCACGCCCAGCTCCGTCACGAAGCGCTGGCGGCCTTGCTGCGGCACGATGAGCATTTCGCCATCGGCGTTGTAGAACACACGCCGCTGCATCGACCGGTTGGCCGCGTACAGGTGCATGGCCGCGCCGTTCTGGGCGTGCGGGTCGCCGTTGCCGGCCATGGTGACGATGCCCTGCACGAAGTCGGTGGGCTCCGTGGGCATGGGCAGCGGGCTCCAGCGCAGCTGGTTGGGGGGCGTGGGCACTGCATCGAACGCGCTCACGATGCGGCCGTCATCGATGCGCTCGAACGGCGTGTGCATGGCCGACGGGCGGATGCGGTAGAGCCAGGAGCGGCGGTTGTCCGCACGCAGCGCCGTGAAGGCAGTGCCGCTCAACTGCTCGGCATACAGGCCGTAGGGGCAGCGCTGGGGCGAGTTGCGGCCCACGGGCAGGGCGCCTGCAAGCGCCTCGGTGGCGAATTCATTTCCAAAGCCGGACTGGTAGGGGGTGCTCATGGTGTGTGGCGTGCAGGGTGGGCAAGGTGGGGCTGCGCCATCCCCGATGGAGGCGCCTCGCAGGCCATTGTGGAGCGGGTCGCGCGCAGGTTTCCTGCGTGCCCGGCATACCGGCCCTGGCGGGCGGGTCAATGCCCGGCGCTCGGCGAACTCACTCGACCGTCACGCCCGCCTTTTTCACCAGCCGGGCATAGCGCTCCTGCTCGGTCTTGAAGAACTGCAGCGAGGCTTCGGGTGTCATGGGGTTGATGATGTTCTCCTGCTTGGCCATGGCTTCTTTGGTTTCCGGCATGGCGAAGGCCGCCACCACGGCGGCATGCAGGCGCTTGACCTCGGCAGGCGGCAGCTTGGCCGGGCCGACCACGGCGAACCAGCCGGCCACGTCCACGTCCGGGAAGCCCTGCTCGGCAATGGTCGGCAGGTCGGGCAACGAGGCCACGCGCTGCGTGCCCATGATGCCGATGGCGCGCAGGGCGCCGCTCTTGAGCTGGCCCTGCACGGCGGGCAGCGCCACCACGCCGATCTCGACCTGGCCGCTCACCATGTCCGTGACCATGGGGCCCACGCCCTTGTAGGGGATGTGGCGCACGTCTACGCCCGCTGCCTCCATGAACATGGCGCCCGCCAGGTGGATGATGGTGCCGTTGCCCGAGGAGGCGTAGTTGTAGCCATCGGGCTTGGCCTTGAGCAGGGCCTGCAGCTCCTTGGCGTTCTTCGCCGGAATCTTGGGGTTGACCACCAGCACGAAGGGCGTGGCACCCACCACCGTGATCGGCGTGATGTCGCCGATGGCATCGAACGGCATCTTCTTGAACACGCTGGGGTTGACCACATGGTTGTTCGACACCACGCCCAGCGTGAGCCCGTCGGCCGGCGCACGCACGATGACCGAGGCGCCGGTGATGCCGCCTGCGCCGGGCAGGTTCTCGATCACCACGCTCTGGCCGCCCAGCGCCTTGATCAACTGCGGGGCGGCCGCGCGCATGATGGTGTCCACCCCAGAGCCGGCGCCCACGGGCAGCACCATGCGGATGGGCTTGTCGTTGGCGCGCACGGTGGTGGCGGCGGCGCCGCACAGGGCCAGGCCGGCCAGCCAGAGGGCGGCGCGGCGGTGGGGCTGGAAGGAAATGGCGGTGGCTTGCATGGTGCTTGTCTCCTTTGGTTCTTGTCGGTTTGCGAAAAAGGGGGTCAGGCCGGCACGCGGCTGGGCAGGCCGGCGAGGATTTCCTCGGTGTGCTCGCCCACCTTGGGCAGCGGGCGGCGCACGCCAGGGCGGCGCCCGTCCATGCGCAGGGGCAGCAGCACCACGTCGGTGGTGCCGCCGTCGTCGGTCTGCATGGGCACCAGGCCGCCGCTGGCCTTGAGGTGCGGGTCGTCCATCAACTGGTCGGGCCGCACGATGGGTGCATAGGGTATGCCGGCCGCCTCCAGCCGGGGTGCGAGGTCCTGCACGCGGTGGTGCTGCAGGATGGCGCCGAGCTTCTCCAGCAGGGCCGGGCGCACGCCCACGCGCAGGGTGTTGGTGGCCAGGGCTGGGTCGGCCGCGAGTTCGGGCGCCTCGATCACGCGGCACAGCGTGAGGAACTGCTTGTCGCTGACAGCGCCGATGAAGAGCTGCTCGCCATCGGCCAGCGTGAACACGTCGTACACGCTCCAGGCCGACACGCGCGAGGGCATGGGCGGCGGCGCCTCGCCGGTCATGGCGAACTGCTGCATGTGCTGGGACGACAGGAACACGCAGTTCTCGAACAGTGCGCTCTGGATCTCCTGGCCCCGGCCGGTGAACTCACGCTCGCGCAGCGCGGCCAGCACGCCGATGGCGCCGAACATGCCGCCCATGATGTCGTTGACCGAGGTACCCGCGCGCAGCGGCCGGCCCACGGGGCCGGTCATGTACGACAGCCCGCCCATCATCTGCACCACCTCGTCCAGCGCCAGCCGGTTTTCGTAGGGGCCGGGCATGAAGCCCTTGTGCGTCACGTAGATCAGGCGCGGAAAGCGCTGGGACAGCGTCTCGTAGTCCAGCCCGAAGCCGGCCATCAGCCCGGGGCGGAAATTCTCCAGCACCACGTCGCACTCGCCCGCCAGCTCGGCTGCAGTGGCACGGCCGTCTTCGGTGCCGATGTCGATCACCACACTCTTCTTGTTGCGGTTGAACGAGCGGAAAAAGCCGATCCCCAGGCCCGGCAGCTCGCGCGTCTTGTCGCCACCGGGCGGCTCGACCTTGATGACCTCGGCGCCCAGGTCGGCCAGCACCATGCCGCAGGTGGGGCCCATGACCATGTGGGTGAATTCGAGGACGCGGATGCCCGTGAGGGGCAGGCGCGGTTCTGGGGTGGGGCTCATGGCGGGTTCCTTGGGGCGGTGCAATTCAGGCGGCAATGGCCGCCTGGTGGGGAAAGGTCTTGGGCAAGCCCGCGCGCCACAGGGTGCCGTGCAGCGTCTCGCCGGCCAGCCATTGCGCCACCCGGCGGCGCAGCGCCAACAGCGCGGCAATATCGATGCCGGTGGCAATGCCCATGCTGCCGAGCATGTAGGCCAGGTCTTCGGTAGCAACGTTGCCGCTGGCACCAGGCGCGTGCGGGCATCCGCCGATGCCGGCCAGGCAGGCGTCGAAGCGGGCCACGCCCACATCCAGCGCTGCGGCCACATTGGCCAGGCCCAGGCCGCGCGTGTCGTGGAAGTGCCCGCACCAGAATCGGTCGCCCGCCAGGCGCACGGCGTCTTCGAACAGGTCGCGCACCATGGCCGGGTCGGCATAGCCCACGGTGTCGGCCAGGCTCACGCGGTCCGCACCGGCGTCGAGCAGGGCCTGCATCAGGCGCAGCACCTCGCTCTTGGCGACATGGCCTTGCAGCGTGCAGCCGAAGGCCGTGCCCACGCCGCCTTCGATCAGCGTGCGCGAGCCGGCGGCGTCGCGCGCGGCGCGGATGCGCGCCACCTCGGCCACCACCTCGTCGGGCGTCTTGCGCAGGTTGGCCAGGCTGTGGGCATGGCTGGCCGACAGCGGCACGATCATCAGGTCGGCACCGCCCGCGATGGCGCTTTCGGCACCGCGCAGGTTGGGCACCAGCACCGAGGCGAACAGCCCCGGCAGGGTCTTGGCGAAGGCCAGCAGCTCGGCCGTGTCGGCCAGCTGCGGCAGCAGCCGGGCGGGCACGAACGAGCCCACCTCGATCTCGCGCTGGCCGGCTGCGTGGGCAGCGCGTATCCATGCGCGCTTGTGCTCGGTGGGCAGGATGGTGGCAATGCTCTGCAAGCCATCGCGCAGGCCGACTTCGCGGATGACGGCAGTGCGCGGCAGGCGCTCGCTCGTGGGGGGCATGGGTGTCTCCAGGGTGGGGCGCACTGCAATGTGGGCTCTCGGATGGAACTGTAGGCATTCCCGATGCATTGATAAAGCGGTATTCTGGAAGCAATAGCGTTCCCGTTGGGAACGGCAGGAGCAACCCATCCCATGCGCGATCTGGATCTGACCACCCTGCGGCTTTTCGTGGCCGTCTGCGAGGCGCGCAACATCGCCCGCGCTGCCCAGCTGCACCACATCGTGCCCTCGGCCATCAGCAAGCGCCTGGCGCTGCTGGAGCAGACCGTGGGCAATACGCTGATCGAGCGGCGCCGCCGCGGCGTGGTGCCCACGGGGGCCGGCGAGATCCTGCTGGAGCATGCCCGGGCCATGCTGGCAGCCGCCGACCGCGTGGGGCGCGACATGGCGGCTTACGGCAACGGCATCACGGGGCAGGTGCGCATCCTGGCCACGGTGTCGTCGATCGCGGAGTTTTTGCCCGACGACATTGCCTCTTTCCTGCAGGTGCCCGCGCACCGCGACATCCGCATCGACATCGAGGAAGCGGTCAGCAGCGAACTGGTGCGCGGCCTGCGCGAAGGGGTGGTGCCCGTGGGCGTGTGCTGGGATGCGGCGGACCTGGCCGGCCTGCAGACGCGCAGCTACCGGCGCGACCACCTGGCCATCGTCACCCCGCTGTCGCACCCGCTGGCCCGGCGCAGGCGCTGCGCGTTCGAGGACACGCTGGGCTTCGACCAGGTGGGCCTGCCCGCATCGACGGCGGTGCACACCATGCTGGCGCGGGCCGCGGCCATCATCGGGCGGCCCATCAACTACCGGGCGGTGGTCAGCACCTTCGATGCCTCGATGCGCTGCGTGCGTGCCGGCCTGGGCATTGCCGTGGTGCCGCGCGAGGTGGCCGAACCGGTGGCCGCCAGCCTGGGCATCCGCGTGCTGCCGCTCACGGACGACTGGGCCCAGCGGCGCTTCGCCATCTGCTTCAACGATGAAAAGCGGCTCTCACCGGCCGCGCGCATGCTGGTGGAACACCTGCACCAGGTGGCCCATGACGAGGCTCAGGCCGCAGGATAGAGGCCGCGCACCCGGCCGAAGAGGCGCACCAGGCCCAGCAGGGCATCGATATTCGGCGAGGGTTCGGCCACCCGCTGGCCGATCTCCTGCACCGCCGCGACGATGGCGTCGATCTCCAGCGCACGGCCTGCCTCCACGTCCTGCAGCATCGAGGTCTTGAAGGCGCCGAGCTTGCGCGTTAGGGCATGGCGCTCTTCGGGGCTTTGCGCAATCGGGCAGCCGATGCGTGCGCCGATGCGGCCGGCCTCCTCCATGGCAGCCGTGCAGAAGCCGCTCACCAGGTCGTCGTCGAGCAGGCGGTCTACCGTGGCACCGGTGATGGCCGAGACCGGGTTCATGGTCATGTTGCCCCACAGCTTGTACCAGATGTCGTAGCGCACGTCGGCCGAGTGCGTGGCCTCGAAGCCTGCGTGGTTCAGCAGGTCGGCCAGGCGCTGCACGCGCTCGCTGCGCCCGCCTGCGGGCTCGCCGATGACCAGGCCCCGGCCCATCTTGTGCTGCACCAGCCCGGGCTCGGGTGTGGAGGTGGCGGCGTGCACGACGCAGCCCACCACATGGTGCAGGGGGATTGCGCTGGCAATGCGCCCGCCCGGGTCCACGCTGGCCAGCGGCTCGTCGCCCCAGCCCGCCACGCCCTGGCAGAACCACCAGGGCACGCCGTTCATGGCAGGCAGCACCAGGGTCTCGGGCCCCAGCAGCGGCGCAATGCCCTGTGCCACGCTGGCCAGCGCCGGGCCCTTGACGGCGATGACCACCAGGTCCTGCACGCCCAGGTCGGTCGGCCGGTCCGTGGCGTGCGCTGGCGCCTGCACCAGCCCGTCTGCGGTCTGCAGGCGCCAGCCGTGGTCCTTGAGCGCGGCCAGCGTGGCGCCGCGCGCCACGGCACTCACCTGGGCATCGCCGGCCGCTGCCAGCCGGGTGCCGATGAATCCGCCGATGGCGCCCGCGCCGATGATGCAGACCTTCATGGATGTTGCCTCTGGTAGTGGATGAGACGCGCGAGTCTGCCCGGCTATCGGGCGCCACACAATCAATGATTTCTGAGGGATTGATTAGCGCCGCTGAACAGTAGTCAACCCTGGGCCATGCGTTCCAGCATCAGGTCCAGGTTCTGCACGGCCGCGCCCGAGGCTCCCTTGCCCAGGTTGTCGAACACGGCAGCAAGCAGCACCTGCCCGTGCTGCGGGTTGGCAAACATGGACAGGCGCAGCTGGTTGCTGCCGTTCAGCGCCTCGGGGTCCAGGTGCTCGGTGGATTCGGCCTCGGCCAGCCCTGTCACCTCCACATGGCGCTGGCCGGCATAGTGCTGCGCCAGGGCGTGGTGGATCTTCTCGGCGGTAGTGCCTGCGGGCAAGCTGCGCAGATGCAGGGGGATGGTCAGCACGATACCCTGGCGGAAGGCGCCATAGGCCGGCAGAAAGAAGGGCCGCGCCGACAGGCCCGCATACCGTTCGATTTCTGGCGTGTGCTTGTGCGCCAGGCGCAGGCCATAGACCTGGAAAGCCGGCGCCTGCGCGCCCGGGGCCTCGTGCTCCTGCACGCGCGCCCGCCCACCGCCGGAGTAGCCCGACACGGCGTGGATCGCCAGGGGGTGGTCGGCAGGCACCAGGCCGGCCTGCACCAGCGGCCGAAGCAGCGCGATGGCACCCGTGGGGTAGCAGCCGGGGTTGGTCACGCGTGTTGCACTGGCGATGCGTTCGGCCTGGCCGGCATCCATCTCGGGAAAGCCGTAGACCCAGCCGGCATCGGTGCGGTGGGCCGAGCTCGCGTCGATCACGCGCACAGCCGGGTTGGTGACGGAAGCGGCCGCTTCGCGCGCGGGCCCGTCGGGCAGGCACAGCACGGCAATGTCGCAGGCGTTGATGGCCTCGGCGCGGCGCGCCGGGTCCTTGCGGTCCTGCTCGGGCAGGGTCAGCAAGCGGAGGTCGGTGCGGCCCTGCAGGCGCTCATGGATCTGCAGGCCGGTGGTGCCCTGGTCGCCATCGATGAAGACAAGCGGTGTGGTGTTGCTCATGCGGGGTGCTCCTGGTGTGTGCCAAATGGGGGATGCGTGATCTTCAGCCGCTGCGTAGAATTTGAAAAGTTGAATTTCACAACCATCAGCATCAGGATTTCTGAACGACATGCGTGAACTGAACCTGGACCGATTGCGCACCCTCGTCACCATTGCCGACCTGGGATCGTTTGCCGAAGCCGCGCGCGTGCTGCACCTGGCGGCGCCCACGGTGAGCCTGCACATGGCCGACCTGGAGGCGCAGGTGGGCGCGCCGCTGCTGCTGCGCAAGCGCGGCGAGGTGCGCGCCACCGGCGTGGGCGAGGCCCTGGTCGAGCGTGCCCGGCGCCTGCTGGCCGATGCCGATGACACCCTGGCCATGGTGCAGCGCCAGGTGCAGGGCCTGGCCGGCCGCGTGCGGCTGGGGGCATCCACCGGCGCCATCGCCCACCTGCTCCCGCAGGCGCTGGAGGTGCTGGGCCAGCAGCACCCCGACATCGACGTGCAGGTGGCGGTGCTGACCTCGCACGACACCATGGCCCGCCTGGCCGGCGGCACGCTCGACGTGGGCCTGGTGGCGCTGCCCCAGCCGCCAGTGCCCGGCGTGCAGGTCGAGCCCTGGCGGCGCGACCCGGTCATGGCCTTCGTGCCGGCGCAATGGCCGGCGCCCACGCGGGCCACGCCGCACTGGCTGGCGGGCCAGCCGCTGATCCTCAACGACGAGGGCACCAGCCTCTCGCGCCTGACCGGCGAGTGGTTCGCGTTGGCCGGCGAGCAGCCCCGGGCACGCATAGAGCTCAACTACAACGATGCGATCAAGAGCCTGGTGGCCGCCGGCTATGGCGCCACGCTGCTGCCGCACGAGGCTGCGGTTGCCGCGCCGCCCGACCCGCGCATCCGCATGCTGGCCCTGCGCCCGGCGCTGTGGCGGCCCCTGGGCCTGGCGCACCGCGCCGGCGCGATGGAGAAGGCCACGCAGCATGTGCTGGACGTGCTCTGGCAGCAGCGCCAGGCGTGATCGAAAGAGGCGGGAAAGTGAAATGAAAAAAGCCCAGGCGCTGCATCTGCATCGCCTGGGCTTCCGATCCGAAACCTGGAAAGACTGCTCCAGGAAGGGCCGATCAGGCCGTTGCGTCCTTGAGCTTCTTGAGCGCGCGGGTCTTGATCTTCACGGCAGCGGGCTTGGCGGGGAACCAGCGCTCGGCACCGGTGAAAGGGTCCTTGCCGAAGCGCTTCTTCTTGGCGGGCACTTGCTGCAGGCCGATCTTCAGCACGCCAGGCAGCGTGAATTCGCCGGAGCCCTTCTTGTGCACGGAGCCCAGGATGGCGGCTTCGAGCGCTGCCAGCACGGCCTTGGTGGCCTTGGGTTCCACGCCCGACTGCTCGGCCAGGTGGGCCACCAGGGTCGTCTTGTTGAAGGCGGTCTTGATGGGCTTGAGCGCTGCAGGCGTTGCTGCGGCGGCGGGGGCAGCCTTCTTCGCTGCGGGGGCTGCGGCCTTCTTGGCAGCGGGCGCTGCCTTCTTGGCGACAGGTGCTGCGACCTTCTTGGCCACGGGCGCTGCAGCCTTCTTCGCTGCGGGTGCTGCCTTCGCGACAGCGGTGGTTTTCTTTGCAGTTGCCATGATGTTTGTTCTTCGTTTCAAAGTTGCAAGGTGCCCCCCTGCATGTGCGGGGAGGTGCGCGATTTTAGAAGCACTGCGCGCACAAGCGCTATAGGACAAGACCGCAGAACCTCAGCGGCCTTTGGATAGCGTGATTTTTACAACGGCTGCAGCGCTCCGCTGCACGCCTTCAAGCGGGCAGGAACTCCGATGGCGGGCGCCCCAGTCGCTTGCGGAACATGGTGGAAAAGGCACCGGGCTCTCGTAGCCCAGGTCCAGCGCGACGGCGGTTACGGCATCGCCGCGCGACAGGCGTGACAGCGCCGCCAGCAGGCAGGCCTGCTGGCGCCACGCGCCGAACGACATGCCGGTCTGCAGTCGAAAGAAGCGCGTGAAGCTGCGCTCGCTCTTGTGCAACTGCCGTGCCCAGGCATCGGGCGCTGCGTGGACCTGCGGGTTGTGCAGAAAGGCTGCGCACAGCGCCGCCAGCGCAGGCTCGCGCGGCATGGGCGCGAAGAAGGGCAGGGTCGGTGCGCGCTGCAACTCGTGCAGCATCAGCTGCGCCAGGGCGCCATCGCGCCCGCTCAATTCATATTGCGCCGGCAGCTCGGCCGAATCCAGCAGCAGCTGGCGCAGCAGCGGCGAGACCTGCAGCACCTCGCATTGCGAGGTGGTTCGGGGAACGGCCTGCGGCTCGATGTAGAGGCTGCAGGTGCTCACGCCCACCATACGCACGCGGTGCGGCTTGCCCGCCGGTATCCACACGCCGCTGCTGGTCGGCACGACCCAGGCGCCATCGTCCGTGCCGACTTCCATGATGCCCGTGGCGCCGTAGAGGAACTGCGCACGCCGGTGGCTGTGCGTGTCGAGCAGGGTTCCTGCGGGGTAGTCGGTGGCAATGGCCAGGACCGTGCGGTCCACGGCGTCGACGGTGTGCAGGGGCGTGTTGCGCATGCTCCGGGTGCTTTGGCTGAAATGCAAACATTATTGACCTGCCGGCGAAAGCCGGCCAGGCCACTGCAGCCTAAGCTGGCATGGTGTTTTTTTTGCAATGGAATGCGCGCATGGAGTTCTACCTTGTCCTGGCCGTGTTCGGCACCCTGGCCGGAGTCACCACCGTGCTCTTCGGCTTCGGTGGCGGCTTCGTCGTCGTGCCCGTGCTGTACCGCACGCTGGTGCACATGCACGGTTCCGAAAGCCCACTGGGCCAATCGGCCATGCAGGTGGCGGTGGCCACCTCCACCTGCGTGATGATCGTCGGCGCGGGACTGGCCACGCGGCGCCACCAGCGGGCGGGCAATGTGGATTGGGCGCAGGTGCGGCCGCTGCTGGCTTTCATCGCCGTGGGCGCGGTGGCGGGGGCGGCTGCCGCCACGGTGCTGCGCAGCGACTGGGTGCGCTGGACCTTCGTGGCCTACCTGGCGCTCACCATCCTCGACGGGCTGCTGCGCCCGGGCTTCATCCGGCCGCGTGCCGCGGTGGCGACGCCGCAGGACGGGACGCGGCCCTCGGGCCCGGTCACGGCCTTGCTGGGGTTGGCCATCGGTGCGGTGGCGTCGTTCCTCGGTGTGGGCGGCAGCGTGATGACGGTGCCGCTCATGCGCCGGCGTGGCGCGCCGATGGTGCAGGCCACGGCGGCGGCCAACCCGCTGTCGCTGCCGGTGGCACTGGCGGGCACCGCCACCTACGTGCTGCTGGCCTGGGAGCAGGCCGCCCCGCTGGGTGCCTGGCATGCGGGCTTCGTGGACCTGCGGGCCTTCGCGGTGCTGGTGGCCGGCTCCTGGCTGGGCATCCGCCTGGGCGGGCGATTCGTGGGTCGCCTGCCCGACGGGCTGCACGCCAAGGTCTACCTGGCGCTGCTCGCGGTGGTGCTGCTGGCCATGCTCATGCGCTGACGACCACGTCTGCACGCGGCGGCGTCGCGTGCAGGGCATGCACGTCGTCCTCGCGCTGGGCCAGCACCGCGCCCTGGTTGATGTAGCCCTTGTCGGTGATCTCGCCGGCCTCTGCATCGGGCGGCGTGCGCAGCACCAGTGCCCGCGTGGGGCATTGCGACGAGCCCGCGCCCGCATCGCGCCGGGCCTGCATCACGGCGCGCAGGGCCTGCTCCAGCCGTGGGGAGTCGCTTGCGCCGGCGGCCGACGGGAAGACCAGCATGCCGACCTCGTCGCGGTCATGCCCGGTGAGCACGATGTCCTGCACCAGCGGCGCCAGCTGCGAGACCAGTTCCACGCGCAGCGTGCCCACCGAGACCCAGCTGCCGGTGGACAGCTTGAAGTCCTCGGCCACGCGGCCGTTGAAGACCACGCCGCGCTCGGGCCGCTCGGCGTCGGCCAGAAAGCCCGCATCGCCGATGCGGTAGAAGCCGTCGTCGTCGAAGGCTGCCGCCGTCTCGCGCGGCGCATTGCGGTAGCCCGGGAACACCGACACGCCCTTGACCCGCATCTCCAGCTTGCCGCCATTGGGCACCATCTTGAGCGTGAGACCGGGCAGCGGCGCGCCGATGCAGCCCGCGCCCTGCAGGCGCCAGTGCGCCGTGGTGATGGCCGGGGAAGTCTCGGTCGCACCCCACGAGGTGGTGAGCCACAGCGGCCGCGCGGGCCGGGCGCGCGCGGCCACGGTTTCGAGCCGCTGCCAGGTGGAGGGCGCGAGCGCCGCCGCCGCATAGAAGGCCAGGCGCAGGCGCGAGAGCACCTCGGCAGCCAGGGCCTCGTCGGCCTCCAGGTAGGGCAGCAGCATGTCGAAGCCGCGCGGCACGTTGAAGAGCAGCGTGGGCCGCACCTCGCGCAGGTTGCGCACGGTCTTCTCGATCAGGCCGGGTGCGGGCCGCCCTTCGTCGATGTAGAGCGCGCCGCCGTGGCACAGCACCATGTTCAGGTTGTGGTTGCCGCCGAAGGTGTGGCTCCAGGGCAGCCAGTCCACCAGCACGGGTTTCTCGTGGCCGAGAAAGCGCCAGGTCTGCGCCACCATCTGCTGGTTGGCGCAGAGCATGCGGTGGGTGTTGATCACCACCTTGGGCCGCCCGGTGGAGCCCGAGGTCAGCAGGTACTTGGCGTGGTCATCGGGCGCGATCGCCTCGAAGGCCTGCGCCACGGCCGGTGTTTCCCGGGCAGCGAGCAACTGCGCAAAATCGAGGGCGCCGGGGCATTCCTGCGCATGGCGGCTGAAGACCCGCACGGCGTTGCCGGAGTAGCCCGCCAGGGCCGGCGCATAGGCGCGGGCATCCGACGCATAGACCACGCACGGCCCCAGCGCCGCCAGCATGCTATGCAGCCGCTCCGGGTCGCGCGAGCGAGCGTACGCGCTCGACAGCGAGCAGGGCGTGCGGCCGATGTGCATGGTGGCCAGCATCAGCACGGCATGGTCCACCGCGTTGTCCGAGAGGATGGCGACCGGCTGCCCCGCGGGCAGGTCCATGTCCAGCAGCGACTGGGCCACGGCACCCACGGCCTGGCGCAACTGGGCATAGGTCAGGCGGCGCCAGTCGTCGCCGCTGTCGTCGCGCTCGGCAAGCGCCAGGGCGTCGGGTGTCTCGCGTGCCCAGCGCTCCAGCCACTCGCCCACGCAGCGCGCGTAAGGGCCCAGCGGCTCGGGCGATTGCAGGGTGAAGGCGCCGTCGGCCAGGTGCGTGAGCACGGTGCGGGGTGGTGCCAGTTCGGCGGGGTCATCGACGAAATCGGGGTGCATCGTGTTGTCTCTGGTGTCGTTCTTGTGTTCAGTCCAGGTGGCCAGACGACTGCTTGGCCCGGATCAGGTCCAGCAGCAGGGCATCGCGCGTGCGCGCCAGGTCCTCGGTGCTGCGCTCGCCCAGCTCCTCGGCCACGCCCTGCGCCACCTGCTGCTTCAAGGCCTCGGTCATCGCAGGCGTGCCCAGGTCCTGCCACCAGCTCTCGATGGGGCCGCCCAGGTGGTCCAGTACATGGGCCACGCCGCCTGCGCCGCCCGAGAGGTGCAGGTTCATGAACGGGCCCATCAGCGCCCAGCGCAGGCCGGGCCCCTGGGCGATGGCGGTGTCGATGTCGGCGACCGTGGCCACGCCTTCGTTCACCAGGTGGAAGGCTTCGCGCCACAGCGCGGCCTGCAGCCGGTTGGCAATGTGGCCCTTGATCTCGCGGCGCACGTGGATGGGGCGCTTGCCGATGGCGGTGTAGAAGGCCATGGCGCGTTCGATGGTCTCGGGCGAGGTCTTTTCACCACCCCCGACCTCCACCAGCGGAATCATGTGCGGCGGGTTGAACGGGTGGCCCAGCACCACGCGCTCGGGCCGCGCGCAGGATTGCTGCATGTCCGTGACCGACAGGCCCGATGAACTCGACGCCAGGATGGCATGCGCCGGTGCAGCGGCATCGATCTGACGGAACAGCTCGGCCTTGAAGTCGATGCGCTCCGGCCCGCTCTCCTGCACGAAGTCGGCCGTGGCCACCGCGTCCTCCAGCCGGGCGTGGAAGGCCAGGCGTGCCAGGCTGGCGCCTGGCGCCAGCCCCTGGCGCTCCAGCGTGGGCCAGTGCGCGGCCACGGTCTCGCGCAGCCGATCTTCAGCACCGGGCGAGGGGTCGGTGGCGTCCACGTCCAGCCCGCGCGCCAGGAAATAGGCGGCCCAACTGGCGCCGATCACGCCCGTGGCGACCACAGCAACGCGCTTTACGCTTGAATCCATGGGGTGCGTTCCTCTCAAGACTCTGCCGTGAAGCCGATCTTTTTCACGAGCGGTCCCCAGCGTTCGAACTCGGAATGCTGGGAGGCCGCCATTTCTGCTGCGGTGGAGCCCTGGGCGATGAGCCCGACCACGGCCAGGCTGTCGATGACCGACTTTTCCTTGATGGCTGCGTTGATGGCGGCATTGGCGGCGGCCACCGCAGCAGCCGGCGTCCTGGCCGGCGCGTAGAAGCCGAACCATTCCTCCGTGGTCAGTTCAGGAAAGCCCTGTTCGGCAAAGGTCGCGACCTCGGGCGAGAACGGCGAGCGCGCCTTGCCCGAGGTGGCGATCAGCCGCAGCTTGCCCGCCTTGTGGTTGGGGATGAAGTCGCCGCTCGGGGTCACCATCGAGGCGATCTGCCCGCCCACCACGTCCGTGACCCCGGGGATGGAACCGCGGTAGGGCACGTGCTTCAAGTCCACGCCGTTGTTCAGGCCCAGCAGCGCGCCGATGAAGTGCGGCGTCGAGCCTGCGGCGGGCGAGCCGTAGTTGGCCTGGCCGGGGTTGGCCTTGGCCCAGGCCAGGAAATCCTTCACGTTCTTCACCGACGCCGGCACCAGCGGCCCCACGGCCAGGCCATGGTGCATGATGGCCGCGATGGACACCGGCACGAAGTCCTTGACCGGGTCGTAGCTGAGCTTGCTGTAGATGTGCGGGTAGATCGAGGTGCACGAGAACGGCGACAGCGTGAGCACGCTGCCGTCGGCGGCGGCACCCTTGAGCGACTCCAGCGCGATGCGCCCGCCAGCGCCGGGCTTGTTTTCCACCACCGCCGCATTGCGCGTGTAGGCCGACCCTGCGAGCTTTTCGCCCACGCGGCGGGCTACGCTGTCGCCCGAGCTGCCGGCCGGAAAGCCGTAGAAGATTTTGACCTGTTCGATGGTCTGCGCCAGCGCTGCCAGGGGCGACAGCGTGCCCAGCGCGGCTGCGGCGCCCATGTGGCCCAGGAACTGGCGGCGGGTGTTCGTCATCGTCATCATGTTGCTCATCTCTGTCTCCTCGATGGGGTGGGAAAGTCGGGGTATGGTGGAGCGGGAATCGCTGCGGTCAAGCTGGGGCAAACGCGGGGCGCGGGCCGCCCACGCGCGGCAGGCCCATCAGCGCGCGCGCTTCGGCCGGCGTGGCGGGCTCCATGTCCAGCTCGCGGATGATGCGCACGATGCGTTCGGTGAGCTGCACGTTGGTGGCCAGCTCGCCGTGGCGAAAGTACAGGTTGTCCTCCAGCCCCACGCGCGCATGCCCGCCCAGCAGCAGGGCGGCGACGTTGGCTTCGAGCTGCGAGGGGCCGATGCCGCTCACGCAGAACAGGCTGTTCTTCGGCAGCGTGTCCACCATCATCTGCAGAAAGCGCGGCGAGTAGGGCATGGCGTTCTGGAAGGCGCGGTGCACGTTCATCACCAGGTTGATGAAGTGCGGGCCCTCGTCGTCGTGCCCCTCCTCGATGAGCGTGGTGGTGTCCTGCAGGATGTGCGTGGGGCTGAACACCTCCCATTCGGGCTTGATGCCGCGCGCCTTCATGCCTGCGGCCAGCTCGCGGCCCCGGCTCAGCGGCGTGTCCATCAGGATCTCGCGGCCATCGAAGCTCAGGTTCAGTGTGGTGGCATCCAGCGTGCACATCTCGGCGCCTGCGTCCATGCCCTTGATGCGCTCCTCCCACGCAATCTCCCAGCGGCCGCCGGGCAGGGGCTTGACCATGTCGCCGTGCACGCCGCCGCCGGTGGAGTTGTTGAGGACGATATCGCAGCCCTTGGCGCGGATGCGGCTGTTGATGTCGCGGTAAACGTCGGGGTTGCAGGTGGCGCCGTCGTCGGGCCGGCGCGCATGGATGGCGACCACGCTGGCCCCGGCGTTCCAGCAGCGCTCCACGTCATCGGCGATCTCGGCGGGCTGGGTGGGCAGGTGGGGGTTCTGCGACTTGTGGGCCATGCCGCCCGTGGGGGCGATGGTGACTATGACTTTGCGCTTGCTCATCGTGGTCCTGGTGGAGAATTGCGGGGTGCTCCGCATTATTTTTTTGGGCACCTTTCCACTCAGTCATCGCGATGACATTTGAGGGCAGGGTATACGCGGGGCCAGTGTCTTCTTCCGGGAGAACCCCACTTTGTCACCCCCTGCGACACGGCCGTCCACCACCAGCCTGCTGGCCGCGTCGGCCTGGTTCCCTCTGCTCGATGCCCCGGCGCAGCAGCGCGTGCTCGACGATGTGCGCGAGGTGAATGTGCCGGCAGGCGGAGCACTGTGCCGCCGCGGCGATGTGCCCCTGCACTGGTACGGCGCCATCGAGGGGTTGCTAAAGTGGTCCGTGACCTCGCCCGATGGCCGCGCCGTGACGCTGGGCGGCCTCTCGGCCGGCAGCTGGTTTGGCGAAGGCACGCTGCTGCGCGCCCTGCCGCGCACGGCCGACATCATCGCCCTGCGCCCCAGCCGCGTAGCGCTGCTGCCGGTGGAGACCTTTGCGTGGTTGCATGCCACAGAGCGCAGCTTCGACCACTTTTTGCTGCGCCAGATCAACGAGCGCATGCACTGGTTCCTGGGCAACTTCACGGCCCACCACCTGCTCGACACCGACAGCCAGGTGGCCCGCGCGCTGGCCGGCCTGTTCCACCCGTTCCTCTACCCCGGCATGGACCGGCACCTGCAGATCTCGCAGGAGGAGATCGCCAACCTCACGGGCGTCTCGCGCCAGCGCTGCAATGCGGCCTTGAAGCGCCTGCAGGAGTCGGGCATTTTGCAGATCGAGTATGGCGGTATCACCGTGCTCGACCTGCCGGGACTCAGGCGCTACGTGGAATAGCTGCTCGTCTGCGCGATGAAGTCCGTGGCTGCGGCGATCACTGCGTCGGGCCGGTCGCGGTGCGGCGAGTGTCCGCACGCGGGCAATTCGAGCAGCTCTGTGCCCGGCACCCGGCGCGCGATGCCGCGGATCTGCTCCAGCGTGCCGTACTCGTCGTCCACGCCCTGGATGGCCAGCACGGGCGCGCGGATGGTGCCGATCTCGGCCTCGATGTTCCACTGCCGAAAGGGCGGGTGCAGCCAGATGCGGTTCCAGCCCCAGAAGGCCGAGTCCGCGTCGTCGTGGTAGCGGCCGAGCCTGGCAGGCAGGTCGGTGCTGCGGTAGGCATCCCGGGCGATCTCGATGTTGGTGATGGTCACATCCTCGACGAAGATGTGCGGCGCCATCAGCACCAGGCCGCGCACTGCTTCGGGGAAGCGCGCCGCGTAGAGCAGGGCGATCGAGCCGCCATCGCTGTGGCCCAGCAGCCAGGGCGCTTCGGTGATCCCTAGTGCTTCGAAGAATGCGGGCAGCACCTCGTGCGCCTGGCGGTGCATGAAGTCCACGTCCCAGGTCTCATCGGCCTCGCGCGGGGTCGAGCGGCCATAGGCCGGGCGCGAGAACACCAGGCCGCGCACGCCGGCGGCGGCGCACAGGCGCTCGGGGAAATCCTTCCACATCGCCACCGAGCCCAGGCCCTCGTGCAGAAAGACGATCAGCAGGGCAGCGCTGCGCTCCACGCCAATCCACTGGTGCTCGATCTGCACGGTGCGGCCACGCCAGGTGATGCTGGCGAACTGGGCGGTGCTCGCTTGCGTCACGCGCGGGCCTCCTTCTCGCGCAGGCGAAAGCGCTGGATCTTGCCCGTGGCGGTCTTGGGCAGCTCGTCGATGAACTCGATGTAGCGCGGGTACTTGTAGGCCGCCAGGCGCTCCTTCACAAAGGCCTGCAGCGCCTGCGCGTCGACGTGCTGGCCCTGCTTGAGCACCACGTAGGCCTTGGTCTTGGTCAGGCCTTCGCCGTCCTGCACGCCGATCACGGCCGATTCGAGCACGGCGGGGTGCTGCATCAGCGTGGCCTCCACCTCGAAGGGCGAGACATAGATGCCGCTGACCTTGAGCATGTCGTCGCTGCGGCCGGCATAGGTGTAGTAGCCGTCGGTGTCGCGCGTGTACTTGTCGCCGCTCTTGGTCCAGCCGCCCTGGAAGGTCTCGCGCGACTTCTCGCGGTTGGCCCAGTACATCAGCGCCGCGCTCGGGCCGCGGATGTACAGGTCGCCCACCTCGCCGTCGGGCACGGGCCGGCCGTCCTCGCCGCGCAGCTCCACCTCGTAGCCCTCCACCGGTTTGCCTGTGGTGCCATAGCGCACATCGCCCGGGCGGTTGGAGATGAAGATGTGCAGCATCTCGGTGGAGCCGATGCCGTCGATGATCTCGCAGCCGAAATGTGCCTTGAAGCGCTGGGCGATCTCGCCGGGCAGCGCTTCGCCGGCCGACGAGCACATGCGCAGGGCCACCGCCTCGCGCGCTGGCAGCGCGGGCGAGGCCAGCATGCCGGCAAAGCCCGTGGGCGCGCCGAAGAACACCGTGGGTCGGTGCTGGGTCCAGCGGCGGAAAGTGGCATCGGGCGTGGGCCGCTCGGCCATCAGCACCACGGTGGCGCCCACCGAGAGCGGGAAGGTCAGCGCATTGCCCAGGCCATAGGCGAAGTACATCTTGGCGGCCGAGAAGCAGACGTCGTCCTCCGTCAGGCCGAGCACGGGTTTGCCGTAGAGCTCGGCCGTCCACCACAGGTTGGCGTGGGTGTGCACCGTGCCCTTGGGCTTGCCGGTGGAGCCCGAGGAATAGAGCCAGAAACCCGGGTCGTCCGCGGCGGTGTTCACCGGGGCTGCGAGCGGCTTGGCCTGCGCCAGGGTGTCCTCGAAGTCCCGGGCACCTTCTGGCAGCGGCCCGGTGGGCTGGGAGACGAGCAGCGTGCGCACCTCGTGCGGCGCGCGGCCCATGGCGTCCTGCAGCACCGCCAGCAGCGCGCCCGAGACAATGGCCGCCTGCGCGCGGCTGTGGTCCAGCATATAGGCGTAGTCGTCCGCCGTGAGCAGGGTGTTCACCGCCACCGGCACCACGCCCGCGTACAGGCAGCCCAGGAAGGCCACGGGCCAGTCGCTGCTGTCGTGCATGAGCAGCAGCACGCGCTCCTCGCGCCGCACGCCGGCGCTGGCGAGGGCCGATGCCAGGCGCCGGGCGCCGTCTTCGAGCGCGCCGTAAGCCAGGCTGCCGCGGTCGTCGATGTAGGCCGTGTGCTGCGCGCGGTCCCGGTTCAGCTCGAACAGGTGCTGGGCAAAATTGAATCGTGGGGGCAGGCTCATGGTGTTGTCTCCTTGGGGCCTCTCGGGTCGGATGCGCGTTGTGTGTCGCGTCTTGTGGGGATGTCAGAGTCCCAGTGCCGCCAGCACGCCGGGGCTGGCCTGCACGGCCGTGCGCTGGTGGTAGAAATCGAGCGCGCGCAGGCCGCCCAGCTCCGCGCCGCCGCCCGCGCGGCCCGGGCCGCCGTGCTGCGACATGGGCATCACGTTGCCGTGGCCGCTGTGCGCCTGTGCCACGTCGGGCGTGACCACGTGCACGCGGCCATGGCTGGCGGCCACGGCCAGCGCGGTCTGTGCCAGTGCGGTTTCGTCGCTGCCATAGAGCGAGGTGACCAGCGAACCCTGGCCCCGGTGCGCCAGCGCGAAGGCATGCGAGCTGTCGCGGTAGGGCAGCAGCGTGGCCACGGGGCCGAAGACCTCCACCTCGTGCACCGCCTGCGCCGCATCGGCATCGCGCGCGCCCAGCAGCACCGGGCCGATGCAGGCGGCCACGGCCGGGTCGGCATCCACCAGCGTCCGGTCGCGCCCGTCGTGCAGCACCGTGGCCTGCGCCTGCAGCGCGGCCAGGCCTTCGCGCACGGCAGACAGCTGGGCCCGGCTGACCAGCGAGCCCATGCGCACGCTGTCGTTGCGCGGGTTGCCCACGCTGATGCCGGCGAGCTTGGCGCCAATGGCCTCGGCTGCAGCGTCGTACACCTCGGCCGGCACCAGGATGCGGCGGATGGCCGTGCACTTCTGGCCCGACTTCATGGTCATCTCGCGCACCACCTCGCGCACCAGCAGGTTGAAGGCCTCGCTGCCCTGGGCCTCGCCCGGCAGCAGCATGGCGCTGTTGAGGCTGTCGGCCTCGATGTTGGCGCGCACCGAACGCTGGGCCACGGCCGGGTGCGAGCGGATCACGCCGGCCGTCTCTGCCGAGCCGGTGAACGACACCACGTCGAAGGGCTGCAGCTGGTCCATGAGCCCGGCCGAGCTGCCGGCGATGACCGACAGCGCGCCCGCAGGCAGCACGCCCGCGTCCACCACGTCCTTGACCATGCGCTGGGTGAGCCAGGCCGTGGCCGTGGCGGGCTTGACGATGACCGGAACGCCCGAGAGCAGGGCCGGCGCGGCTTTTTCCCACAGCCCCCAGGACGGGAAATTGAAGGCGTTGATGAACAGCGCCACCCCGTGCGTGGGCACTGAGAGGTGCTGCGACTGGAAGGCCGGGTCCTTGCCCAGCCGGGCCGCATCGCCGTCGCGCAGGGCGCGGGCATCGCCCAGGGCGTCGCCCCATTTGGCGTACTGGCCCAGGGTGAAGATGGCGCCGTCGATGTCCACGCCCGAATCGTTCTTCACCGTGCCGGCATTGGCAGTGGCGATCTCGTAGTACGCATCGCGGTTGGCGAGCAGCACCTTGACGATGGCGGCCAGCAACGCCGCGCGTTCGCGGTAGGTCAGGGCGCGCAGGGCCGCCCCGCCTTGCTGGCGGGCAAAGGCAAAGGCCTCGGGCAGGTCGAGCCCGGTGGCGTCCACGCGCACCAGCTCGTTGCCCAGCACAGGGTCGAACAGCGGCGTGCCGTTGCCGGTGCCTGCCTGCCAGCGGCCGGCAGCGTAGTTGGAGAGAAGTTCGGTCATGGACATATGGAAGAAGATGGGCGTGCGGATTTCAGGTGCGCGTGAACTGAATTTGGCCTTCGGGCAAGAGATAGAGCACCAGTGCGCGCCCCTCGGCTACGGTGGGGCGGTGGGCGGTGCCGGGACCATAGACGCACCAACCCGCAGGCCGGCCGTCGAAGGTGGCGGCACTGTCGTTGATGGGCATGATCAGGTCGATCTCGCCGTTCGGGTGCGTGTGGTGCGGGCCGGCCAGGTCCTGCATGTCGACCACGTCCACCGAGAAGCGGTGCAGCGCGTCCTCGGCCTTGAACACTCGGCCATACTTGATACCGCCGCCCTCGCGCTCGCACAGCCAGCCTTCGGCCACGCCGGTGATGCAGGCGCTGCGCAACTGCTCGTAGGCGGGGCTGCCGGCGCCGTGCGCGGTGTTGAGCCACTGGTCCAGCGCCGCGTCAAGCGGGCGGCCATCGATCTGCGCGGTCAGGTCGGCGAGCAGGGCATGGAAGGCGTCCTTGCTGGACGAGGGGGGCGTGGGCGTCATCATGGTGGCGGGCTTTCACGGGAAGGCTGGCTGGGCAGGGCGCCTAAGCACCACTTGCCAAGGAAAATGATTGCCTTGCAGGATTGCGTGACGTGCAGTATCTTGCTTGCATCGCAACGATAGTCTTTGAAATGATCTTCGTCAAGCAATATAGTGCATATTTTGAGGGCCTGAACCAGGGCGCACAATCCCATGGAGTGAACGAGGACGCGCATGAATGAGCAAGACGACGCAGTGCTGGCCACTGCGCCCACCGACGGCAATGGCGCCACCGCGCCCGGCGGCGAGGCCCGCAACCCTTTGCTGGCGGCGCTGGGCGAGCGTGTGCGCAACCTGCGCGCGCAGCGCGGGCTCACGCGCAAGGCCGTGGCCATTGCGGCCGACGTGTCCGAGCGCCACCTGGCCAACCTGGAATACGGCACCGGCAACGCCTCCATCCTGGTGCTGCAGCAGGTGGCGGGTGCACTGCACTGCTCGCTGGCCGAGCTGGTGGGCGATGTCACGACCAGCTCGCCCGAGTGGCTGCTGATCCGCGAACTGCTCGAAAACCGCAGCGAGACCGACCTGCGCCGCGTGCGCCTGGCGCTGGGCGAGCTGCTGGGCACGGCATCGGTCGACCCGGCCCGGCACAGCCGCATTGCGTTGGTGGGCCTGCGCGGCGCGGGCAAGTCCACGCTGGGCCAGATGCTGGCCGACGACCTGGAACTGCCCTTCGTGGAGCTGAGCCGCGAGATCGAGAAGCTGGCCGGCTGCAGCGTGCGCGAGATCCACGACCTCTACGGCACCAATGCCTACCGCCGCTACGAGCGCCGCGCGCTGGAGGAAACCATCCAGATCTACAGCGAGGTGGTCATCGCCACCCCGGGCGGCATCGTGTCGGACCCGGCCACCTTCAATGAGCTGCTGGCCCACTGCACCACGGTCTGGCTGCAGGCCGCGCCCGAAGAGCACATGGGTCGCGTGGCCGCGCAGGGCGACACCCGCCCCATGGCTGCCAGCAAGGAGGCCATGGACGACCTGCGCCGCATCCTGAGCGGGCGTGCGGCCTTCTATTCGAAGGCCGACCTGTCGGTGGATACCAGTGGCAAGAGCCTGGCCCAGGCCTTTCAGGGCCTGCGGTCCGCCGCCAGGCAGTCGATGAACGCTTCCTGAGCGTCTGACCCCGCCGCTCGCGGGGCGGAGTCGCCACATCTTTCGCAACGAAAAAAAGCATTCCAGGCATTGACGCGTCCGTAAACATGCAGCATGATGCATGTCATTGAAATCAAAAGCTGCATTATTTTTCTTGTTCTGAGGTTTGCAGCCGCTACTACCGGCCCCACAGGAGACATCCATGACTGCCACCACCACCAGCGCCCCGGCGCGCGTCGACTACCGTACCGAACCGGGCCAGTACCGCCACTGGTCGCTCAGCGTCGAAGGCGCCATCGCGCGCCTGTCGCTCAACATCGCCGAAGACGGTGGCATCCGCCCCGGCTACAAGCTCAAGCTCAACAGCTATGACCTGGGCGTGGACATCGAGCTCAACGATGCGGTCAACCGCGTGCGCTTCGAGCACCCCGAAGTGCGCACCGTGGTCGTCACCAGCGGCAAGGACCGCATCTTCTGCTCGGGCGCCAACATCTTCATGCTGGGCGTCTCCAGCCACGCCTGGAAGGTGAACTTCTGCAAGTTCACCAACGAGACGCGCAATGGCCTGGAAGATTCGTCGAAGCACTCCGGCCTGAAATTTCTGGCCGCCGTCAACGGCGCCTGCGCCGGCGGCGGCTACGAGCTGGCCCTGGCGTGCGACGAGATCCTGCTGGTGGATGACCGCTCGTCGGCCGTCTCGCTGCCCGAGGTGCCGCTCTTGGGCGTGCTGCCCGGCACCGGTGGCCTGACCCGCGTCACCGACAAGCGCCATGTCCGCCACGACCTGGCCGACATCTTCTGCACCAGCGTGGAAGGCGTGCGCGGCCAGCGCGCGGTGGAATGGCGCCTGGTGGATGCCGTGGCCAAGCCCGCCCAGTTCGCCGCCGCCGTGCAGGACCGTGCGGAGCAACTCGCTGCGGGCAGCGACCGCCCGGCCGGTACCAAGGGCGTGGCCCTGAACCGGCTGGAGCGCGAGGATGGTGCCGACAGCCTGGGCTACTCGCATGTGCAGGTGCAGATCGACCGCGCCAGGCGCACCGCCACGCTCACCGTGAAGGCGCCCTCCGGCGCGCAGCCCTCCGGCGCGCAGCCCGCCGACATCGCCGCCATCGAGGCGGCCGGCACGGCCTGGTGGCCGCTGGCCCTGGCGCGCGAGCTCGACGATGCCATCCTGAACCTGCGCACCAACGAACTTGATATCGGCACCTGGCTGCTCAAGACCGAAGGCGATGCGAAGGCTGTGCTAGCGTCCGATGCGGTGATGCTGGCCCACCAGGACCACTGGCTGGTGCGCGAAACCATCGGCGCGCTGCGCCGCGCGCTGGCGCGCCTGGACGTGTCCTCGCGCACCTTGTTCGCGGTGGTGCAGGAGGGCTCCTGCTTCGCCGGCACGCTGGCCGAGCTGGCCTTTGCCGCCGACCGCACCTATATGCTGGCGCTGCCCGACGATGCCGAGCGGGCACCTCGGCTCACGCTCAACGAATTCAACTTCGGCTTCTTCCCCATGGTCAACGACCAGAGCCGGCTGCAGCGCCGCTTCTATGAAGAAGCGGCACCGCTGGACGCCGCGCGCGCCGCAGCCGGCAAGTCGCTCGACGCCGACGAGGCTCTGGCCCTGGGCCTGGTCACCGCCGCGCCCGACGACATCGACTGGGACGACGAGCTGCGCATGGCCATCGAGGAGCGCGCCGCAATGTCGCCCGACGCCCTGACCGGCCTGGAAGCCAACCTGCGCTTTGCCAGCAAGGAGAACATGGCCACGCGCATCTTCGGCCGGCTCACCGCCTGGCAGAACTGGATCTTCAACCGCCCCAACGCCGTGGGCGACAAGGGTGCGCTCAAAGTCTACGGCACCGGCGAGAAGGCCGGCTTTGATCTCAACCGCGTCTGAACCGCAGTCCGAACCATCCAAGGAGCAACGATGAGCACGATCAACTACAGCGAGAAGATCCCCAACAACGTCAACCTCGGCGAGGACCGCACCCTGCAGCGTGCGCTCGAAGGCTGGCAACCCAACTTCATCAACTGGTGGGACGACGTGGGCCCCGATGGCTCGACCAACCACGAGGTCTATCTGCGCACGGCCGTGAGCGTGGACCCGCAGGGCTGGGCCCAGTTCGGCCATGTGAAGATGCGCGACTACCGCTGGGGCATCTTTTTGAACCCGGGCGATGCCAACCGCGAGATCCACTTCGGCGACCACAAGGGCGAAAAGGCCTGGCAGGACGTGCCCGGCGAGCACCGCGCCAACCTGCGCCGCATCATCGTCACCCAGGGCGACACCGAGCCGGCCTCGGTCGAGCAGCAGCGCCACCTGGGCCTCACGGCGCCCAGCATGTACGACCTGCGCAACCTGTTCCAGATCAACGTGGAAGAGGGCCGCCACCTGTGGGCCATGGTCTATTTGCTGCACAAGCACTTCGGCCGCGATGGCCGCGAAGAGGCCGACGCCCTGCTGCAGCGCACCTCGGGCGATGAGAACAACCCGCGCATTCTGGGGGCCTTCAACGAGGCGACGCCCGACTGGCTGGCGTTCTTCATGTTCACCTACTTCACGGACCGCGACGGCAAGTTCCAGCTCTCGGCCCTGGCGGAGAGCGCGTTCGACCCGCTGGCGCGCACCACCAAGTTCATGCTGACCGAAGAGGCGCACCACATGTTCGTGGGCGAGAGCGGTGTCTCGCGCGTGCTGGCCCGCACTGCCCAGGTGATGAACGAGCTCAAGACCGACGACCCGCAGAAGGTGCGCGCCGGCGGCGCCATCGACCTCGGTACCGTGCAGCGCTACCTGAACTTCCACTACAGCGTCACCATCGACCTGTTCGGTGCCGACCAGTCCAGCAACGCCGCCATCTTCTACAGCTCCGGCCTCAAGGGCCGCTACGAGGAAGGCAAGCGCACGGATGACCACGTGCTCAAGGGCCAGACCTACAAGGTGCTGGAGGTCAAGGACGGCCAACTGGTCGAGAAGGACGTGCCCATGCTCAACGCCCTGAACGAGGTGCTGCGCGACGACTTCATCAAGGACTCGGTGGCCGGTGTGGGCCGCTGGAACAAGGTGCTCGAAAAAGCCGGCATTCCCACCCGCCTGGTGGTGCCGCACAAGGCCTTCAACCGCCAGATCGGTGCGCTCGCGGGCATCAAGATGTCGCCCGAGGGCCGGGTGGTCAACGAGATGGAATGGGCCGCCAAGAAGGACGAATGGCTGCCCAGCCCAGAAGACTTCGCCTTCGTCGCCTCGCTCATGGGCCGCGTGGTCGAGCCAGGCCAGTTCGCCGGCTGGATCGCGCCACCGGTGATGGGCATCAACCGCCAGCCGGTCGATTTCGAGTACGTGCGTTTCGGCTGATGGACAACGAAGCGCCCTCGGCGTATGAACGAGGGCAGGGATGAGGGCAGGCCCCACGAAGACCACACGCCCCATCCCAACCCCCTGGTTGGGGGTGACAAAGGAGAACCAATATGGACATGGCCGTTGAAGCCGGGGTCATCAAGCAGCACCTGATCGACCCGGAAATCTGCATCCGCTGCAATACCTGCGAGGCCACGTGCCCCGTCAACGCGATCACGCACGATGACAACAACTACGTCGTGCGTGCCGACATCTGCAATGGCTGCATGGCCTGCATATCGCCGTGCCCCACGGGTTCCATCGACAACTGGCGCACCATGCCGTTGGTGCGCGCCTATTCGATCGAGGAGCAGCTGACCTGGGAGTCGCTGCCCGCCGAGCTCACGCCTGATGAACTGGCGGCCGCCGGAGTCGATGCCGAAGCGGCGGATGCTCCCATCGCGGCAGACACCCAGGCCGCGCTGGCCACGGCCGAGCCTGGCGTGCAGCCCCAGCCGCCCTTGCACCGTGGCGCCACGGTGCCGCCGTGGTCGGCCGCGCATGCCTACACCAACCTCTACCCGCCCAAGGCGCCGACCACGGCCACCGTGGTCGGCAACTTCAACTGCACCGAGGCGGGCTTCGAGAGCGAAACGCACCATGTGGTGCTGGACTTCGGCAGCCTGCCCTTTCCGGTGCTGGAGGGGCAGTCCATCGGCATCGTGCCGCCCGGCACCGATGCCCTGGGCAAGCGCCACCATGCGCGCCAGTACTCGATTGCCAGCGCGCGCAATGGCGAGCGGCCGGGCTACAACAACCTGGCGCTGACCGTGAAGCGCGTCACCTCCGACCACGACGGCACCCCCGTGCGCGGCGTGGCCTCGAACTACGTCTGCGATCTCCAGGTGGGCGATAAGGTGGAGGTGGTGGGCCCGTTCGGCCATTCCTTCCTGATGCCCAACCACCCTAAGTCGCACGTGGTTATGATCTGTACCGGCACCGGCAGCGCCCCCATGCGCGCCATGACCGAGTGGCGCCGCCGCCTGCGCAAGAGCGGCAAGTTCGAGGGCGGCAAGCTGATGCTGTTCTTCGGCGCACGCACGCAGCAGGAGCTGCCGTACTTCGGCCCGCTGCAAAGCCTGCCCAAGGACTTCATCGACATCAATTTGGCCTTCTCGCGCACCCCGGGCCAGCCCCGGCGCTATGTGCAGGACCTGATGCGCGAGCGCGCTGCCGACCTGGCAGAACTGCTCAAGGACGGCAACAGCCACTTCTACGTCTGCGGCTTGAAGAGCATGGAAGAGGGCGTGGTGCTGGCCCTGCGCGACGTGGCGGCTGACGCGGGTCTGGACTGGGAGGCCCTGGCAGCCACCCTGGCGCGCGAAGGGCGCCTGCATCTGGAGACCTATTGAGGCCTACGTGCCTGTCAAGCTGGCCAAGCCTTCCTGCCGCACCAGTTCCTCGTACCACTGCTGGTAGCCCGCGCTGCTCGGGTGCAGGCCGTCGGCGGCATTGAGTTCGTCGGCGCGCTGCACGAAGGGGTCCTGAGCGCGCGGCTTGAGCAGGCGGATGTAGCGCACACCGCTTTCCAGCGCCACCGCCTGCGCGGTGGCATGCAGGCGCTTGGAGCGGCTGTCCATGAACCACGAGACCGGTGGTATGAAGAGGGGCGCGTGGCCCACATTACCGCAAGGCATCAGCACCACCTGCTTGCCGCGCGCCTTCGCGGTGCGGATCACCTGCTCCATGTGGGCATGCAACTCCTGCTCCGAAGTCAGCCGGATCACGTCGTTGCCACCGGCCAGCACCAGCACCAGGTCGTAGCCCGTACTGGCACGCTCCAGTTGCGCCTGCACATCCTCGAACTTGGCGCCGTTGGCGGCCAGGTTGTCGATCTGCCAGCGCGGGTGCGCCGCGCCGATGCGCCCCGCCAGGCTGTCCTCGGGGCGGGCCGCACCAGTCCCCACCGCCGTGCTGTCGCCGACCACCAGGATGCGCCGCTCGGGCTGGGACGGCTGGGCGGTGTAGGAACGCGATGCCTTGGCCAGGTCCGACGCCGTCATCAGGCGCCAGGGCGCGCAGCCCGTGAGCAGCAGGGCGCCCGCCGCCACGGCGGCAAGGGTCCACCAGCGGGGCCGCAGGCCGTGACAGGGGGGCTGGTGCGCAGTGGTCGGCGAAGGTATGGGCATAAAGAGACTTTGCAGAAGACACGGGTCGATACTGTAGAGTACGTGCCGAAACCATTCCTGGATGTCGGCTGCCTGAAGGCTTGCGCGTAGGACGCGGGGCCACGCCCGGTTGTCCTTGCCCCGTCCGCTGGGCCTGAGGGTCTTATACGGATTTGCATTTGATCGTAGAACTAGGCGGGAGCCGCAGACAGTGCTGTAGCACGGCAAGGCGAACCAACGACGTTATACGGTTGAAGGCAAATCCGTATTACTTCTTGAACACCACGGCGTCCAGGCCCATGCCCCGGATGTTCTGCGCCGCTGCGTCGGCCTCGGCCTTGGTGTCGAAGGGGCCCACGCGCACGCGGATGCGAGAGCCTTTGGCGCTTTCCAGCGGCTGGCGAAAGGCCGGCAGGCCTTCGTTGAGCAGGCGGGACTGCGTCTTGCGCGCATTGGCCTCTTCGGCGAACAGGCCCACGTTGATGTAAAAGCCCGGCGCACTGCCCACCAGGGGCGGCTCTGCGCCACTGGCGGCCGAGGCTGGCTCCGATGCTGCTGCTGCTGCTGCCGGCCTGGCCTTCGCTGCCGGTACCGGTCTGGAGGCCTTGCTGGCAGCCGTTGCTGCCACGGGAGCAGCCTGCGGAGCGGGTGCCACCGGGGCACTGGCGCGGGCCTTGGCGGCCGAAGCGGCCACTGCCGGCGCGGGCTTGCTGGCCGTGGCCGCAGGGGCTATGGCCTTGGGGGGCAAAGGCGCCGCAGCAGGTGTGGCCGCCTTCGAAGCCGCCGGGGCTGGCGCTGCGGACGCCGTCGGAGCCTTGGCCGTGCTGCTGGCCGGGCTGGCTGCCGACACCGGTGCCGGTGTCTTCGTCGGGGCCGGCGTGGGGGGGGCGGCCGCAACGCGCGGGGCGGAAGGGGGCGTTGCTGCGGCGGGGGCCGTCACCACGGCCACTGGGGCGGTGGCTTCTTCTGCCGGGGTGGGCGCTGCAGCGCGGGGGGGCGATACCGTATCCGATGCCACCGCCGAGGCTGCGGTGGATGCCGCACGCGCTACCGAAACGGCTGCCAGCCCGGACGTTGGGTTGGATGCCGGGGCTGCAGGGGGCGAGGTATTCGCGGCCGCGGTGCTGCCCTGTTCCGGCGCTGTACCGGGAGGGAAAAGCATGTAGGCCAGCACGGCCGTGGCCACCAGGACCACGTGCGCAATGATCACCCCGCTCAGCCGCTGGCGCGAGCTGGCCTGCCGCTCCAGCAAGGCGGCGGCCTCCGGCACCGTGCGCGAGACCGAAAGGGCACGGGCGATGCGCTTGCGGATCTCGGTGTGCAGCACGGCGTTGGCGAACAGGCCTGGCAGCGCGCAGCTGAACAGCGCGATGGCGGCCAGGATGCCCCACTCGACCGGCTGGGGCCAGTTGAGGAACTGCCGGCCCAGTCCGAACACCAGCAGCGCCAGGCCCTCGGCCGCGGCCACGTAGACCAGGGCCGCGCCCCAGAGCTGGCGAAACACCAGCCAGCTCAGCGTGAACAGCGCCGCTGGCCAGTTCCAGGTGGTGGTGGTGCGCCCCGCGTCGTCGAAGCGCGCAAAGACCGGCAGGTAGTGCTCGGCATTCACCGGGCCCAGGGCCACCCGGTACAGCGCGGTCATGGCGTTGTCCGAAGGGGAGTCCAGCGACATGGGTGCGATGGCGTTGGCAGGGTCCAGTGTCAGGGGCATGCCCGATTCTGGCACGGGCTGCAGGCTGCGCAAAAGGGGGAAGTGGCTACCGGAATCACCTCACGGGTGGCGATCAGGCGCCTCCGCGCACCATGGACATGACCTTGGCGGCGTCCAGGGTCGCTGCCTTTTCGCGGATCTGCGGCAGGTACTGGGTCTGCAGGTCCTTGGCCGGGCCCAGCATGCTCTGGAAGCTCGCGCGCAGCATGGCCGTGCTCATCACCCGGCCGCCCGCGTAGTAGCGTTTGGCCACCTGGCCCAGGGCGTAGGTGGTGGCGAACGAAAAGGCCATGCCCGTGGCCGCCTGGCCGATGCCGCCGATGGTGCGGCCCGCCACTTTGCCCAGCAGGCCGCCGAGCAGCTTGCGGCCGAACTGCTCAATGTACTGCGAGGCCATGCCCACACCGGCCGCGGCGATGAAGTCCTTGATGTGGCCCTGGTCCAGCTCCACGCCATGGGCCTTGCCGACGGCGTAGACCATCTTCACCTGCATGGGGATGATGGCCATCGACGCCCAGGACTGCGGCAGCAGCTCCAGCGCGCCGCACAGCAGCGCGTAGTTCAGGATGCTCTTGTCCAGTTCGGCGCCAGAGACTTCCGCCACGTTGCGCACCGGCAGTGCCGCGGCCGCTGCGGCCGCCGCGCCTGCGGCCATCGGTGCCATGCCGCGCGCGATGGGCGCTGCGCGCTCGGCCACTTCCACCAGGGCATCGGCCTGCTGCTCGAAGGCGGCGGTGTCGCCCTCGCCCAGCTGCAACCAGCCCTTGAGCTGCGCCAGGAAGGTGCGCTCGGAATCGGTCTGGCGCCCGTCCACGTCGCAGACGCAGACCGCCATTTCGTAGGCCAGCTGGCGCAGGCCCGGCTCGGCCAGCGCGGTGGCAGCGGCCTGGGCGCTGGTGCGTTGCAGCAGCACGTCCTGGTACAGGCGCGGCAAGTCGATGGCCGGTGCATCCTGCGCCAGCGATTGGGCGATGCGCCGGATCTCCTCGCGCTCGCTGTCGCCCTTGTGGCCATCGGCGAAGGCGGCGAACAGGGCGATGGTGAGGATGGCTTGTTGCTGGTCGAGTTGCATGGTGGCGTGGCTCCTGAGGAAGCCATGGGTGGCGGGACAGGTGTGCAGTGTGGCAAACAAGGGCTTTTCCATCGCGCCGGTGGGGGCTTGCGGGGTGGCCAATGGCCGTACCGCTGCAAGGGCGCGCCAATCGTCCTAGGATGTCGGCCATCCCATTTGACGTTCCGGTGACCGCATGACCACAGCCCTCAAGATCGATTTCGTCTCCGACGTTTCCTGCCCCTGGTGCATCATCGGCCTCAAGTCGCTGGAGCAGGCGGCCGAGCGCCTGAAAGGCGAAGTCGCGCTCGACCTGCACTTCCAGCCCTTCGAGCTCAACCCCCAGATGGCGCCCGAGGGCCAGGACATCGCCGAGCACCTGCACGAAAAGTACGGCGCCACGCCCGAGCAGAGCCAGAAGAACCGCGACGCCATCGCCGCGCGCGGTGCAGCGCTGGGCTTCACCTTCAACATGGCGCAGCGCAGCCGCATCTACAACACCTTCGACGCCCACCGCCTGCTGCACTGGGCCGAGAAAGAGGGCGACAAGCAGCCCGCCCTGAAAAACGCCTTGTTCAAGGCCTACTTCACCGATGGCCAGAGCCCGGGCGACCACGAGGTGCTGGCCCGCGTGGCCGCCGGGGTGGGCCTGGACGAAGCCGAAGCCCGTGCCATCCTGGCGTCGGACCGGTTTGCCGACGAGGTGCGCGAGCGCGAGCAGTTCTACCTGCAGCAGGGCATCCACTCGGTGCCGGCCATCATCATCAACGACCGCCACCTGATCTCGGGCGGCCAGCCGCCCGAAGTCTTCGAGCAAGCGCTGCGGCAGATCGCATCTGGCAAAGCATGAATGACAAAGGGCGCCGCAGCGCCCTTTCTTTCTTATTTATTCACTTCAACGGGATCGGCATCGCCCGGTCCACCGGCACGGCCGTCACGCTGTTCTGCGGCGAGCCGTCCACCAGCTTTTCTGAGTAGGTCAGGTAGACCAGCGTGTTGCGCGCCGGGTCCACCATGCGCACCACGCGCAGGCGCTTGAACAGGATGGACAGGCGCTCGCTGAACACCTCTTCCTGCTTGCGCAACGGCGCGGGGAAGCTCACCGGCCCTGTCTGGCGGCAGGCGATCGAGGCTTCCGAGCGGTCCTCGGCCAGGCCCAGCGATCCCTTGATGCCGCCCGTGCGGGCGCGCGAAACGTAGCAGGTCACGCCCGCCACGGCCGGGTCGTCGTAGGCCTCGACGATGATGTCGTGGTCGCGGCCCAGCAGCTTGAAGGCCGTGTCCACTGTGCCGATCTTGTCGGGCGCCGCCATGGCGGCGCCTGCCAGCAGCGTGAGGGTGGCCAGGGCCGCCATGCGCAGGGTCGTGCGCATCATGCCGTGGCCCCGGCGTCGGCGCAGCGCTTGGCCAGGTGGGCCAGGGCTTCTTCGACCTGGTCGACCAGCACCAGGCACAGATCGCCGGGCTGCAGGCGCGAAAGGGCCGTGTCGATGGCGATGAACTCGCCGCGGATCTCTTCCACATGCGTGGTGCGTGCCGCGCCGGCCAGGCCCTCGCGCAACAGGGCCATCACTTCGCCATCGCCCCGGCCGCGCTGGGCGGCGTCCTGGTACAGGATCACGTCATCGAAGGCGGCGCCCAGGATCACGGTCTGCTCGCGGATGTCCTCGTCGCGCCGGTCGCCGGCACCGCTGATGACCACGCTGCGGCGCTTGCCGGGCAGGGCGTCCACGGCGGCCACCAGGGCGCGCATGGCGTCGGGGTTGTGGCCGTAGTCGGCGATCACCGTGGCGCCGTTGTGGTCCATGATGTTGAAGCGGCCCGGCGCGTTGTCGCTGTCGTTGACGAAGCCCGACAGGCCGCGGCGGATGGTCTGCCATGGCAGGCCGGCGCCCCAGGCGGCGGCCACCGAGGCCATCACGTTCTCCACCTGGAAGCCGATGCGGCCGTTGCGCGTGATGGGCACGTCGCGCAGGTGGATGGTTTCGCGCCACGAGCCTTCGGAGGCCACGATGGAGTCGCCGTCCACGTACACAGTGCGGTTGCCCTGGGCGCGGTGCGTGGCCATTACGGGGTGGTGGCGGTCGGCCGCGAAGAAGATGATCTTGCCCGGGCAGGCCGGTGCCATGGCCGCCACGATGGGGTCGGCGGCATTGAGCACGCCATAGCCGTCGGTGGCCACGTTCTGCACGATCACGCGCTTGAGCACGGCCAGGTCTTCCACCGTGGTGATGTAGTTCAGCCCCAGGTGGTCGCCCGCGCCGATGTTGGTAACCACGGCCACCTGGCAGCGGTCAAAGCCCAGGCCCTCGCGCAGGATGCCGCCGCGTGCGGTCTCGAACACGGCCGCATCCACCTCGGGGTGCAGCAGCACGTTGCGCGCGCTCTTGGGGCCGCTGCAGTCGCCGCTGTCGATCTGGCGGCCGTTGACGTACACGCCGTCGGTGTTGGTCATGCCCACGCGCAGGCCCTGGGCCGTGAACAGGTGGGAGATCAGGCGCGCCGTGGTGGTCTTGCCGTTGGTGCCCGTGACGGCCACTGTCGGGATGCGGCCATCGTCGCCATGGGCGTACAGGCGGTCCACCATGGCCTGGCCCACATTGCGCGGCTTGCCGTACGAGGGCGCCAGGTGCATGCGCAGGCCGGGCGCGGCGTTCACTTCCACGAAGCCGCCGCCTTGCTCTTCCAGCGGGCGCAGCACGGTCTCGGCGACCATGTCCACGCCGCAGATGTGCAGGCCGACCATCTGGGCGGCGGCAATCGCGCGCGCCGCCACCTCGGGGTGCACGTCGTCTGTCACGTCGGTGGCGGTGCCGCCGGTGGACAGGTTGGCGTTGTTGCGCAGGATCACGCGCTGGCCCTTGGGCGGCACGGAATCGGGCGTCAGGTCCTGGGCCGCCAGGCGCGCCACGGCGATCTCGTCCAGGCGGATCTTGGTCAGCGAGGTGGCATGGCCTTCGCCACGGCGCGGGTCGAGGTTGACCTGCTCGACCAGCTCACGCACGGTGTGCTGGCCATCGCCCAGTACCTGGGGCGGCTCGCGGCGCGCGGCAGCGACGAGCTGGTCGCCCACCACCAGCAGGCGAAAGTCGTGGCCCGGCAGAAAGCGCTCGACCATCACCGTGCCGTACTCGGCCGCATTGCGGTAGGCCGCGTCGAGCTGGGCACGGTCGGTGATGTTCACCGTCACACCCTTGCCCTGGTTGCCGTCCTGCGGCTTGACCACCACCGGCAGGCCCACCTTCAGGGCCACTTCCCAGGCCTCGTCCAGGCTTTCCACGGGCTTGCCCAGGGGCACGGGCACGCCGGCCGCATGCAGCAGGCGCTTGGTCAGGTCTTTGTCCTGGCCGATGGATTCGGCCACGGCGCTGGTGGAGTCGATCTCGGCGGCCTGGATGCGGCGCTGCTTGGAACCCCAGCCGAACTGCACCAGGCTGCCGCGTGTGAGACGCCGGTAGGGAATGCCGCGTGCGACGGCGGCGTCCACGATGGAGCCGGTACTCGGGCCCAGGCGCTCGTCTTCGTCGAGCTCGCGCAGGGCGGCCACGGTCTTGTCGGCATCGAACGTGCCCTGGCCCAGTGCGGCCTGGATCAGTTTCTGCGCGTCCTCGAAGGCCTGGCGGCCCACGGCCTCCTCGCTGTACTCCACCACCACCTGGTAGACACCGGCATCGGTGGTGGCCGTGGTGCGCGCAAAGGTCACGGGGCAGCCAGCCTGGGCCTGCAGGGCCAGCGCCGCGATCTGCAGCACGTGGGCCAACGAGATGTCGCCATCGCCGCCCTCGGGGTGCAATGCACCGATGGCGGGGAAGAGGGCGCGCAGTCGCGCTTCGAACCCGTCCATCCGGCGGATGGCGCGCTCGCTCTCGTCGCAGGCCACCACGGCCTCGATGGCCATATGGCGGCTCCAGAGGTTGGGGCCACGCAGGGCCCGGGTGCGGGATACATCCATGGAAATTCTCTTTCTCAGTGTCCGTCGGGGCGGGCGGGCCCCGGTGTCATCGCGGTGTTCGGTGGTGAAGTCAGCTGCGCAGACCGGGTGGCGGCGGCAGGTCTGGCTCGAAGGTCTTGATGCCGGCGCCGATCAGGTCGGGGGCGATGTCCAGGGCCCAGGCGGCGCCCACGGCAGCCAGCAGGGCTTCGGTATCGGGCACTACGCCGTTGCGGCCGAAGGTCAGCTCGGCCAGGGTGCCCAGCACATGCTCGGCGCTGCCGGTGGCCAGCACCACGCGGCCGTTCTTCACCACTACGGCGCGGCCGTTGTCCTTGGCGCGGTGCTCGGTGATCGCGGGCAGCGCGTGGTCCTGCGCATACAGCACTACGTCGCCGTCGCACAGACGGGCCATGTCCACCACCTGGGCCTCGGCGGCGTTGAGCACGGCGGCACCGTCGGCGAGCACCACGTCCACCTGGGTGCGCAGCACCTTGGTCATCTGGTCCTGCTCGTGCACGTCGAACTCGGCCAGGGTGGCCACGCCGTCCATGTCGGTGACCACGCCCACCTTGCAGCGGTCGTAGGCCAGGCCGTCGCGCAGGATGGTGCGCGCGTCGTTCTCGATCACGGCAGCCTGCACCATCTGGTTCATCAGCAGGCGGTGGGCGGCCTCCCAGTGGGCGCTGTCGGTGGTGTCCACGTGGCGGCGGTCCAGGAACAGGCCGTCGCGGCAGGCCACGCCGGTGTGGCGGCCGCCCAGGTGCAGCAGCCAGGCCACGAGGCGGGCGATGGTGGCGGTGTTGCGCGTACCGGCCACGCCCACCACGGGGATGCGGCCGGCCGTTCCTTCGGCATGGTCCTCGGCCGGGAACAGGTGCTCCACGATGGCCTGGCCCACGGGGCGGGGGGCGCCCACGGCGGGTTTGAGGTGCATCAGCAGGCCGGGGCCGGCGTTCACTTCGACGATGGCGCCACCCTGCGCGTGCAGCGGCTTGGAGATGTCGAGCGCCACCATGTCGATGCCCGCGATATCCAGGCCCACCACCTTGGCGGCGAGCTGGGCGATGTAGGCGACCTCGGGGTGTACGTCGTCGGTGCAGTCCACGGCCACGTTGCCATTGCGTTGCACCACGATGGTCCGGCCCGCAGCAGGCACGGAGCCCGCGTCCAGGTCCTGGCGCTTGAGTTCCAGCTGCACCTTGGTGTCGGTGGCCAGGTCGATGATCTCGAGCGGGTACTCCTCCTCGTAGCCGCGGCGCGGGTCGGAGTTGAGCTGGGTGTCGATCAGCTCCTTGACCGTGGAGCGGCCGTTGCCGGTGATGCTGACCACCTCGCCGCGCGCGGCGGCCACCACCTTGCCACCCACCACCAGCAGGCGGTGCTCGTCGCCGGGGATGAAGCTTTCGACCATCACGTCGCTGCCCTCGGGGTAGGCCACGTGGTAGGCCGCCTCGATGTCTGCCTGCTTGCTCAGGTCCAGCGTCACGCCGCGGCCATGGTTGCCGTCCGAGGGCTTGACCACGACGGGCAGGCCGATGTCCTGCGCCGCTTCCCAGGCTTCTGCGGGGCTGTTGACCACCTGGCCATCGGGGATGGGCACGCCGCAGGCCTTGAGCAGGCCCTTGGTCAGGTCCTTGTCGCTGGCGATGCCTTCGGCGATGGCGCTGGTGAATTCGGTCTCCGCCGTCCAGATGCGGCGCTGGCTGGCGCCGTAGCCCAGCTGCACCAGGTTGCCGTCGTTCAGGCGGATGTGAGGGATGCTGCGGTCGGTGGCGGCCGTGACGATGCAGGCCGTGCTGGGGCCCAGGTACTGGTCGTCCACCTCGGTGCGCACGCGCGCCACGGCGGCAGCCACGTCGAAGGGCTCGTCGTTGATGGCCGACATCAGCAGCCGGTGGCCCTGGGCCAGTGCGATGCGCGCCACCTGCTCGTCACGCGCCCGGAACACCATGCGGTACACGCCGCGCTGCGAGGTGCTGCGCGTCTGGCCAAAGCCCGTGGGCATGCCGGCCAGGTTGAGCAGCTCGATCACGATGTGTTCCAGCACGTGGCCGCACCAGGTGCCTTCCTGCAGGCGCTGCAGGAAGCCGCCGCGCTCGCCCACGCCGCAGTGGTGCTCGATGAGGGCCGGCAGCCAGGCCGTCAGGCGGTCGTTCAGGCCGGGCAGGGTGTGGGAGGGGTGGTCTTCCAGCACGTCCAGGTCCAGCCAGACCTCCAGCACGGGCCGGTAGGTCCAGATATTGGGTCCACGCAGGTAGTTGATGCGAAGCAGTTGGATGTCGTTGAATTTCGCCATGGATTGCAGCGGGTAGGGGGTTCCGGCCTTTCGGGGCTGTGCGGGGGAGGACAACGAGAATATGGGGGAACATTGTGCTCCACTCGGATGGCAGCAGCGGCTGTCAGCCAAGGGGCAGTCGCAGACGTTACAGGTGGATGCCTTGGCGTCCTTGCGTGCAGTATCGGGGAGAATTCGCGCTGTGGCGCAATCGGTGACCGCTGGCTGCCAGGGGCGCAAATACCAATCCAACATGCAACATCACCATTCTGTGGACGCCTCCGGTGTCTTTTCCGGCCCCCAGGGGGCCGATCTGCGGGCCATGCTCGCTTCCCAAGAGAACGTGCTGGCCACGTTACAGGTTGACCTGAGTGCCGAATTGCGCTTCGCCACGGGCTGGGTGGTGGTGACTTCCGAGCGCCTGCTGGCCTGCGATCCCGGGACCAGCGCCTGGCGGGCCTGGACGCGCGCCCCGGGCCTGGCGCTGCGCATGCACGACCACGGGGGCATCGGCGCCCTGGAATTGCACGATGCCGATGCGCGCCTGGCGCTGTGGCGCTTCACGCTGGGCCAGCATGCCCAGGCGCTGCGCCTGGTGCAGCGCTTCGAGCAGGCCGCAGGCTCCGGCGAAGCGGACGAGGCCAGTTGTCCCCAGTGCCACGCGCCACTGCCCCCGGATACCGAAGAGTGCCCCGCCTGCGCACGCGCCCAGCCGCCGCAGACCTCCACCTGGGTGCTGCTGCGCCTGTGGCGTTTTGCCCGGCCCTACCGCAAGCAACTGGCAGCGGGCTTTTGCCTGACACTGGCCTCCACGGCGGCCACACTGGTGCCGCCCTACCTCACCATTCCGCTGATGGACGACATCCTGATCCCGTTCCAGAACGGGCAGAAGATCGAGCCCAGCCTGGTGCTGCTGTACCTGAGCGGGCTTCTGGCGTCGGCCCTGGCCGCCTGGGGCCTCTCCTGGGCGCGCACCTACATCCTGGCGCTGGTGTCCGAGCGCATCGGCGCCGACTTGCGCACCACCACCTATGAGCACCTGCTGCGCCTGTCGCTCGACTATTTCGGCGGCAAGCGCACCGGCGACCTGATGGCGCGCATCGGCTCGGAGACGGACCGCATCAACGTGTTCCTTTCGTTGCACGCCCTGGATTTCGTGACCGACGTGCTCATGATCATGATGACGGCGGCCATCCTGTTCTCCATCAACCCCTGGCTGGCGCTGGTCACCCTGGTGCCGCTGCCCTTCATCGCCTGGATGATCCACACCGTGCGCGACCGCCTGCGCACCGGTTTCGAGAAGATCGACCGCGTCTGGTCCGAGGTGACCAACGTGCTGGCCGACACCATCCCCGGCATCCGCGTGGTCAAGGCCTTCGCCCAGGAAAAGCGCGAGGCCCAGCGCTTTCGCGATGCCAACCAGCACAACCTGGAGGTCAACGACAAGCTCAACAAGACCTGGTCGCTGTTCACTCCCACGGTGTCGCTGCTCACCGAGATCGGCCTGCTTGTGGTCTGGGGCTTCGGCATCTGGCTGGTCTCGCGCAACCAGATCACGGTGGGGGTGCTCACCGCCTTCATCGCCTACATCGGGCGCTTCTACAGCCGGCTCGACTCCATGAGTCGCATCGTCTCGGTCACGCAGAAGGCGGCAGCCGGTGCCAAGCGCATTTTCGACATCCTGGACCACGTGAGCAACGTGCCCGACCCGGCCCAGCCGGTCAAGGTGGACAAGGTGCAGGGCGCCATCGCCATGCGCAACGTGGGTTTCCGCTACGGCAGCCGCTCGGTCATCAAGGGGTTGGAGTTGGACATCCGCCCCGGCGAGATGATCGGCCTGGTGGGCCACAGCGGCTCGGGCAAGAGCACCCTGGTGAACCTGATCAGCCGCTTCTACGACGTGAGCGACGGCTCCATCCAGGTCGATGGCGTGGACATCCGCCGCTTTGCCGTGGCCGACTACCGTCGCCACATCGGCCTGGTGCTGCAGGAGCCCTTCCTGTTCTTCGGCACCATTGCCGAGAACATCGCCTACGGCAAGCCCGAGGCCACGCGCGAGGAGATCGTGGCGGCCGCCCGCGCAGCCCACGCGCACGAATTCATCCTGCGGCTGCCCCATGGCTACGACTCGCTGGTGGGCGAGCGCGGCCAGGGCCTGTCGGGCGGCGAGCGCCAGCGCATCAGCATTGCGCGCGCGCTGCTGATCGATCCGCGCATCCTGATCCTGGACGAAGCCACCTCGGCCGTGGACACCGAGACCGAGAAGGAAATCCAGAAAGCCCTGGACAACCTGGTGCAGGGCCGTACCACCATCGCCATCGCCCACCGCCTGTCCACCCTGCGCAAGGCCGACCGCCTGGTGGTGATGGACCGCGGCGAGGTGGTGGAAGTGGGGCCGCACGACGAACTCATGGAAAAACAGGGCGCCTACTGGCGGCTGTACGAGGCCCAGGCCCGCCGCGCCGAGGAGGACGCCCAGGCTGCCGGCGTGATCATCGACAGCAGCCTGCTGCACCCGGCCCACCCGGCGGGCAGTGCCTGAGCACGCCGCTCGGCCCCACCGATGGATGACATTGCCATGAACGACCTGATGACTACATTCCCGCCCGCCTCGCTGCAACTGCACCGCAACGCCCACGGGCGCCTGGTGCTCACCCTGCCCGACGGCACGCTGCACGAAGGCGTGGTGCCGGTGCGGGCCTTTCCCATCGCGGCCCCTGCCGAAGGCCTGTCGCTGGTGGGCAGCGATGGCCATGAACTGGTGTGGCTGGACCGCTTCGACCAGTTGCCTGCGGCAGTACGCACCCTGGTGGAGGAGGAGCTCGCGGTGCGTGAGTTTGTGCCCACTATCGAAAAAATAGTCGCCGTATCGAGTTTTTCGACCCCAAGCACCTGGGATGTGGAGACCGACCGGGGTTCTGCGCGCCTGGTGCTCAAGGCCGAGGAAGATATCCGCCGGCTCGGCGGGCGCACCCGCCTGCTCATCGCTGCAGGCGAGGGTGTGCAATTCAAGGTGCCCGACACTGCGCTGCTCGACCGCCAGTCTCGCCGCTTCCTCGAACGTTTCCTCTGAGCCCGCGCCGCACCAGCCCGCCGCCTGCGCCCTGCAGGCGGCGGGCTTTCTTTTGCCTTCAATCGACTTAAAATGTAGGGGTAAACCCTTGTTTTTGGGCTTAAAGGCAAAAAAGACCTCAATTTCCCCTTTTGTTTGCCGTTATGAATGTACGAAGAGCCCGGAAGTGCCTCTGTTCGTTCCTTTCACAACCTGGGGCCATGCCATGCAAATGCCACCTGTCGATCGATCGCCGACCTGGCGTCCTGCGGGCGCCGATTTGTATTCCACCGGCGCCTCGGGGGCGCCGCCGATACGTCCTGTCAATGCGCCGCTGCCCGTCGAGTCCATGGACCGGCTCGGGGAAGGGGCCATCGTGCGCGAGCCCGACAAGCCGTCGGCGCCCGAGGCGCCGAACCGCGACTGGACCGAAGTGAAGAAGAAGGACACGGTGGAAGAGCCGCCCGAACCGCCGCCGGAGCCCATCTACAAGCAACTGCTGGAATTCATCCAGTCCATGTGGCGTGCCAGCGGCAGCGCCGTGGAAATGGCGCAGGACATCAACAAGGTGACCCTGCAGGAGCGCCTGGCCCAGCAGGTCAAGAACGAACCGCTGACCTACTCGGACCCCAAGGTCAAGCGCACGGCAGGGCTGTGAACCGGGTGGCAGGCTGAGGCGTAGCGACTGCGCCAGGGGTCATTGGGTATTTTTGCTACCGAAACGGTAGCGGTTGGGTCAGGGAGCGCTGGCTGCAGGAGCGGGAGCAGCGGGTGCCTGTTGTTTGGCGCGGTCCCGTTCGGCGCGGTACTTGGCCGCAAAAGCGCGCACTTCCTCGTACGAAACAAAACCATCGCGGTCGGTATCGGCCTCATCGAAGGCATTGGACAGGCGCGGGAACAGTTTCACTTCGGTCCGGCTGAGCTTGCCGTCGCCGTTGAAATCCAGCATCTTGAACTCGCGGATGGCCTTGGCTTCGCCCTTGGACAGTCCTTCGGTGTCGGCAGGTGGCGGCGCCACCGGTGCCTGGGCCAGGGCCATACTGCTGCCCAGCAAGGCGGCTGCGCCCCATGCCAATAGGTTCATCTTCATGCGTTCTATTCTCTGTTCCTGTTGCGGGACCATGGTCGCACAGATGCGGGCGCACGGTGTTCATTGCAACCGGTCAGAGGCCTTCTTTCCCGGCAAGTTGCACACCATTGCACAACTTTGCATGCCGCTGGGGGCAGGCCCTTCAGTCCGCCAGCAGCGTGACGGGGTTGGACACCCCGCTGTTCACATGCCCCGCCGGCACATGCAGCGAGGCCGAGGTGACGTGACCGGTCTGGTCGTCGAAGAAGAAGTCCGGCTCGAACTCGCGCAAAAACTCCCCCTTGGGCAGGCCACCGAGGAACATGGCCTCGTCCACCGCGATGTCCCAGTCCATCAGCGTGCGGATGGCGCGCTCGTGCGCAGGGGCGCTGCGCGCAGTGACCAGTGCGGTGCGGATGCGCATGCCCGTGCCGCCCGCATGCTGCAGCCGGTGCAGGGCGGCCAGCAGGGGCTTGAACGGGCCATCGGGCAGGGGCTGCGCCGCCTTGTCGCTCTCGTGCCGCTGGAAGGCAGCCAGCCCTTCGGCCTGGTAGACGCGCTCGGCTTCGTCCGAGAACAGCACGGCATCGCCGTCGAAGGCGATGCGCACTTCGTTCGGGTTGGAGTCGCCGGCCCGCACGGATTCGGTCAGTACCCGCGCTGCCGGGTAGCCCAGGTGCAGCGCCTGGCGCACGTCCGCCTCGTTGGCCGAAAGGAACAGGTGCGCGCCCAGCGGGCGCAGGTAGCGAAACGGGTCGCGCCCCTGGGTGAACACCCCACGCTGCACCATGGGCAGCCCGTGGGCCAGGCAGGAGCGGAACACGCGCATGCCGCTCACCGGGTCATTGCGCGAGAGCAGCACGACCTCCACCCGCTGGTGCTCGGTGGTGTTGAAGGCCAGCAGCTTGCGCACCAGCGAAAAAGCCACCCCGGGCGCCGCCGGAATGTCGATGCGCTGGCGCTGCATCTCCACGTAGGCGTGGTCGTCCGTGTCGTCGAAGAGGCGGTTCTCTTCCTCGAAATTGAACAGCGCCCGCGAGGAGATCGCGACCACCAGCTTGTCGTCCAGGGTTACAGCCATCGCGTCTATCTCGGGTTCAGGTTTTGCCGCCGGGCCGCCCCAAGGCAAAACGCGGCACCCTCGGGGGGCTGGGAGCGACACGCAGTGCGCGACCGTGGGGGCCACATCATTTGACGAACTGGTTGAGCTGGATGATGGGCAGCATGACCGCCAGCACGATGGCCATCACCACCAGGCCCATGGCCACGATCAGCAGGGGTTCGAGGATGGTCGCCAGCTGCATGGCGCGGCGCTGCACCTCCACCGACAGCTGGGTGGCGGCGCGCTGCAGCATCAGCGGCAGCTGGCCCGTCTGTTCGCCCAGGCGCGCAAACATCGAAAGCAGGCCCGGAAAGCGCTTCTTCTGCGCCAGGGCCGATGCCAGCGGCGCACCCTCGCGCACCAGCACCAGGGCGTCGAGCGCGTCGGCGCGCAGGGCGCGGTTGTTGAGGGTTTCGGCTGCGGCCTGCAGGGCGCGCAGGATGGGCACGCCGGCACTGGCGAGCATGGCCAGCGTGCTGGCAAAGCGTGCCGCGTTGTAGCCGCGTGCCAGCTTGCCCACCAGGGGCAGGTTGAGCCAGGCGGCGTCGAAGCGCTCGCGCACGCTCTCCGATTTCAGCGACCAGCGCAGGCCCAGCGCGCCAACGACCAGCACGCCGAACAGGGCCAGCCCATAGTTGCGCACCAGGGCGCTGATGCCCAGCATGAGGGTGGTGATGAAGGGCAGGGCACGCTTGGAGCCCGCGAACACGCTGGCCACCTGGGGCACCACATAGCCCAGGAGGAACATCACGATGGCGATCGCCACCAGGGTGACGATGGCCGGGTACAGTGCGGCGCCTATCAGCTTGGCCTTGAGGGCCTGGCGGTCTTCGAGGTCGTCGGCCAGGCGTTCGAGCACCAGGCCCAGGTTGCCGCTGTGCTCGCCGGCACCGATCACGGCGCAGTAGATGTCCGAGAACTCGCGCCGGTGCTGGCCCAGCGCACGGGCAAAGGTGGAGCCGGCGTTCACCTCGGCGCGCAGGGCCGCCACCAGATGGCGCTGCCGTTCGTCGTCGGCCTCGTCCGAGAGGGCGCTCAGGGCGCGTTCCAGCGGCAAGCCCGAGCTCACCAGCCCGGCGATCTGGCGTGTCCAGATGGCCAGCCCGGTGGCGTTGAACACCGGGCGCGTGAACAGGCTGCGGTTCCAGCCGACGGCGGAGCCATCGAGCCGTTGCCCGGTCTGCACCAGTTCCACCGCGATCGGCACCAGGGCCTGGGCGCGCAGCTGCCCGCGGGCGGCTTTGGCGGTGTCGGCCTCCATCAGGCCTTTGCGGGTCTGGCCCTGGGCGTCCAGGGCTTCAAAGGAAAAAGCGGGCATGCAGGTGGGGGTGGGCGGTAGCGACGTGCACAAATGCACCGTCATCAGCCCACGATGGTAGCGGCAACGGACCGTCCTGGCCGTGACGCTACGCTCCCACCGGTTACAAGTCGGGTCTCAGGCGGGCACCGCCGTACCCAGTGACGCATGGGCTTGCGCCGCAATCTCCAGCGAACGCAGCCGCAGGGCCGGGTCGTACACGTCGCTCACCAGCATCAGCTCATTGGCACCGGTCTCGCGCACCAGGTCGGCCAGGCCGGCCTGCACCGTCTCGGGCCCGCCGATCACCGCCGCCGCCAGGAAGTCGCCGATGGCGGCGCGCTCCTGGGGCTGCAGGCGTGCCGCGAAGTGCTCCACGGGCGGCAGCAGCAGGCGCCGGTCGCCGGTGAGGATGCCCAGCACGCGCTGGTAGGTGCTGCTGGCCAGGAACTCAGCTTCTTCGTCGGTCGGCGCGGCGATCAGCGGCACGCCGATGGCCAGGTAGGGCTTGGGCCAAGCGGCCGAGGGGCGGTACAGATTGCGGTACAGGTCAATGGCCTGGTGCAGCAGGCGCGGCGCGAAGTGCGAGGCAAAGGCATAGGGCAGGCCGCGCTCGGCAGCCAGCTGCGCCGAGAACAGGCTCGATCCCAGCAGCCAGATGGGCACATTCGTGCCGGCCCCGGGCGTCGCCACCAGGCGCTGGCCGGGTTCGGCCGGGCCGAGCAGGCGCTGCAGCTCGGCCACGTCCTGCGGAAAGTCGTCGGCCGTTTCCACGCGGCTGCGGCGCAGGGCGCGCATGGTCGCCGGGTCGGTGCCGGGCGCGCGGCCCAGGCCCAGGTCGATGCGACCGGGGTAGAGCTCGGCCAGGGTGCCGAAGGCCTCGGCCACCACCAGTGGCGCATGGTTGGGCAGCATCACGCCGCCCGAACCCACGCGGATGCGCGAGGTGCCACCCGCGATATGCCCCACCAGCACGGCCGTGGCCGAGCTGGCGATACCGGCCATGTTGTGGTGCTCGGCCAGCCAGTAGCGGGCGAAACCGAGCTTTTCAGCATGCTGCGCGGTGCGCAGGGCGATCTGCAGGGCCTCGGCCACGGTGCCGCCGTCGCGAACGGCCACCAGGTCCAGCATGGACAGGGCGGTGCGGGGAAAAACAGGTTCAGTCATGCGCGCATTGTGGTCCGGTCCGGCCGGGGGCGCTTGTGCCCGGGCCAAGAGCCGAGGCTGGCAGCAGGGCCGCAGTGCACACGCCGGCAGGGATATGCCATTTTTTGGTAGCCAAAACACAAAACGCTACACAAAATGTTTCAAATGGGTGTGGCAGCTCTGGTACCAGAGGCCCCGCCTGCATACCAACACGGGGTTGCACATGGGTTTTTTCAGCCGACTGTTCAAGATGCGGGAGCAAGACCCGACCAGTCCCGACACGACCTGGGCCATGGAAGACAACGGCAGCGAACTCGTGCTGGATGCCGAGTACGCCACCATGCTCATGACCGAGATCGATATCGACGCGGCCATCGCCAGCCATGAAGGCTGGCGCCTGCAGCTGCAGGACATGGTCAATGGCCGCTCCAACGAGGTCATGCGCCCCGAGCGCATCTGCCAGGACGACCGCTGCGACCTGGGCCGCTGGCTCAACGGCACCGGCCGGGTGCGGCTGGGCCACTACCCGGCCTTCGGCATGCTGGTGGCGCGGCACAAGTATTTCCACCAGCAGGCGGCTGCCGTGGTCATGCTGTTCCAGGCGGGCGAGCAGCAGCAGTCGGTGCAATTGCTCAACAGCAGCTGCCGCCATGCGTCCAACCAGGTGCTGCTATTGCTCAAGGAGCTCAAGCGGGGTGTGGGGCGGTAAATGCCTCAGGCAGGTTGTCGCATAACGGACTTTCACTCCGTCGATTGCTGGTGGCGGCGTCCGAAATGGACGCACACGTAGACCAGCGCCACCGTGGAACTGGCTTTGCCAGGCCACTGGTGGCGTCCCCCTCAGGGGAAAGGCGCGAAGCGACTCAGGGGGGGTCAGTAACTCCTGCCGCCCTTGTACATGGCGTGCTGGCGCCGCTGCAGCGTGCCTGCTTCTCCCAGGCGGGCCATGGCGGCGCCTGCGTGGGCGTGGGTGATGGCCATGCCCAGGCCGTCGGCGGCGTCGGTGCCGGGCAGGCCGGGTAGGCTCAGCAGGCGGCGCACCATCTCCTGCACCTGGCTCTTGGCGGCGCGGCCATGGCCGACCACGGCTTTCTTCATCTGCAGCGCGGTGTACTCGGCCACGGGCAGGTTGCTGGCCACCAGGGCGGTGATGCAGGCGCCGCGCGCCTGGCCCAGCAGCAGGGTGGACTGGGGGTTCACATTGACGAATACGATTTCGACCGATGAGGTGTCCGGCTGGTAACGCGCCACCACCTCGGTGATGCCGTCGAACAGGATCTTCAGGCGCCCGGGCAGGTCGCCCAGGGCCAGCGTGGTGGTGCGGATGGTGCCGCTGGCCACGTAGCTCAGCTGGTGGCCATCCATGTCCACCACGCCGAAGCCGGTGGTCTGCAGGCCGGGGTCGATGCCCAGGATCCTCATAGCCCGAAGTACCAGCGCACCGAGTGGAAGAACACCGGGGCTGCAAAGCACAGCGCGTCCACCCGGTCGAGCAGCCCGCCTGCGCCAGTGACCGACATGCCCTGCATGCCCCAACTGGTGATGCCGCGGTCGCGCTTGAGCGCCTTCATCACCAGGTGCCCGAGGCTGCCGGCCACGCAGGCCAGCAGGGCCATGCCCAGTGCCTGGCCGGGCTTGAAGGGGGTGATGAAGGTGAGCAGGCCGCCCACCAGGCCACCCACGGCCACGCCGGCGAGCCAGCTCACCCACTGAAAGCTCTGGCTCACCTGCGGTGCCACGGGCTTGTGCGGAAAGCGCCGGCCCAGCAGGTGCTGCACCACCATGCAGGTCTGCACCACGAACACCAGGAAGAACACCAGGAAGGCACCCTTGTCCTTGTAGCCCGGAAAGTCGAGCAGCAACAACGCCGGCACATGGCTCATACCGTACACACATACCATGATGCCCCACTGCAGCTTGGCATTGCGCTCCAGGAAGCGCTGCGGGTCGTTGGCCAGTGCGCTCACCACGGGCAGCGCCAGGAACACGTAGACCGGGATGAACACCGTGAACAGGTCGAAGTGCCGGCTGCCCACGATCCAGAACTGCAGCGGCAGCACCACGAAGAAGGCCAGCACCAGGCTGCGGTGGTCGCCCCGGCGCGTGGGCGAGAGCGTAATGAACTCGCGCAGCGCAAAAAAGCCGACGATGGCGAACAGCACGGTGGCCACGGCATCGCCCAGCGCCCAGCCGATCCAGAACACGGTCGCCATGGCCCACGAGGTCTTGAGCAGGCCCCAAAAGCGCTTGGCTTCGAGCGCATCGGCTTCGGCCTGGGGGTCGTCGCTGGACTGCTCGCGCAGCATGCGCACGTAGGCCCAGATGGTGACGATGGACAGCAGGCCGAACACCACGAGGAACAAGGCACCGATCTGCTGGGTGGCCGTCAGGTTGCGAAGGAAGGCGTTCATCTCACACTTCCCTCAATGCGATAACCGCACGGCGTGCGCGGTCGAGAAAAGGGCGGCGTTCCTCGTCGGGCTCCAACTGGATCGGGGCCCCGAAGGTCACCGAGCACAGGATGGGCACGGGCACCACTTCACCCTTGGGCATCACGCGCTGCACGTTGTTGATCCAGGCCGGCACCAGTACCACCTGCGGGAACATCTGGGCCAGCTTGAACAGGCCCGACTTGAAGGGCTGGGGCTCTTCGCCATGGCCCCGCGTGCCCTCGGGAAAGATCACGATGGAGTCACCGCTCTCCAGCGCCTTCACCAGAGGCGCCAGCGGATCGCCCTCGGGCAATGCCGCGCGCAAGGCCTCAGGCGTGGGGGGCTTGGGCGGCGCCTCGGGCGCCGGGTCGGGCCCGCCGGCAGAGGCCGTTTCCGACTCGGGCAGGGCCACGCCGGCAACTACGGGCTCCACAGGGGCCGGGCGTGCCGGCGTGGCCTGCCGGTCCACGTACACGGCGTTGAACACGGCGGTGGTGATCCACTGGCGAAACGGCGTCTTGGTCCAGTAGTCCTTGGCGGCGATGGGGCGGGTGATGCTGCGCAGTTCCTCGGGCAGGGCCGCCCAGATCAGCACCATGTCGGCATGGCTCTGGTGGTTGGCGAAGTAGATGCGCTGCTCCGCCTTCGGGGGGCAACCATACCAGCGGGCCTGGGAGCCGGTCAGGAACCGCACTATTCCCAGAAGGAGGAGACTCATCAACTTGGCAAGCATGGCGCGGATGATACGGGCGAACCCGCGTGACCTTGCTGAGCAGCGCAGGAGGCACCTGCCCTGGGGTGCGGGGGGCTGCCGGCGGGCGCATGGGGGCGCGCGTTCCCGCGCATACTGTCTGGCTTTTGCGCCGCCCCATGAAAAAGCCCCAAGTCTTCACCGTTCACGACATCGCCCGCATGGCCGGTGTGTCCGCCATGACGGTGTCGCGTGCGCTGAACACCCCGGAGCGGGTTGCGCCCGCCACCTTGCTCAAGGTGCGCGAAGTGGTCAGCCAGACCGGCTTCGTCCCCAACGGCATGGCCGGTGGCCTGCGCTCCTCGCGCGCCCGGCTGGTGGCCGCGGTGCTGCCCACGCTGACGGGGCCGGTGTTCCAGGAAACCGTGCGCTCGCTGAACCAGGCGCTGGACGAACGCGGCTACCAATTGATGATCGGCCAGAGTGGCTACGACGCCTCGCGCGAGGACGCGCTGCTCGACGCCATCATCCGGCGCCGGCCCGATGGCATCGTGCTGACCGGCATCATGCATTCGGTGGAAGGCCGGCGCCAGTTGCTGGCCGCCGGCATCCCGGTGGTCGAAACCTGGGACCTGACACCCACCCCCATCGACATGCTGGTGGGTTTCTCCCACGAAGGCATTGGCGAGGCCGTCTGCCATTTCCTGCACCAGCGCGGCTACCGGCAGCCCTTGCTGCTCGGCGCCAACGATGACCGGGCGCGCCTGCGCATGGGCGGGTTTCGGCGCGCGGCCCGGGCACTGGGCCTGGCGGCCGAGGTGCCTGCGGTGCTGGTGCCAGCACCCACCACCCTGGGGTCGGGGCGCAGCGGGCTGGTGGCAGCGCTGGCCGACCACCCCGACACCGATGCGGTGTTCTGCAGCTCCGACATGCTGGCCCTGGGGGTGCTGATCGAAGCCCAGGCGCGCGGCCTGTCGGTACCGGGGCAACTGGCCGTCGTGGGCCTGGGCGACCTGGAGTTCGCCGCCAGCCTGCAGCCGGCCCTGACCACGGTGCGCATCGATGGCACGCGCATCGGCCGCACCGCCGCCCAGTTCATCGACGACCGCGCGGAGGGCCGCACGGTCGATCAGCCCATCGTCGACATCGGCTTCGAGATCGTCTCGCGCGCGAGCGCATGATGCCCTGGCGCATCCCTGCGCCACCCTGTGTGCACACGGCCAGAAGCGGTGCGGGAGGCGCACAGACAGCGCCTGGCTGTGGCAATAAAACACCAGAGTTGCGCGCTGTTCTTGAAAACACCGGCGCTCGCCCGTAGCATTCGCCCTCTTTCAAAAATCCTCACCTTCGAGACCGACATGCCCCGCATCCCCCGTTCCTGCTGAACGACACGCCACACGAAGCCCGCGGCCTCAAGCCCCGGGTCATGCCATTCGTGTGGGCATGCGGGCAAGCCAGCCAGTTCCCTGGTCGCACACCGTGCGCCCGGCCCCTGAACTGCCTGCCTTGAGCCAGCCACCCATGGTCACCTGCTGACCTTCTGCGTCGTCTTCGGCCCCTGTCCCAGGCCTTGCTTGCTGCCTGGTTCCCTGCCTGCCGGAGACTTCCATGACGCACACCTTTCTGCACAACCGCGAACTCGCAAAATACCCCCGTACGCCCCATCTGCAGGGCTCCCGCTACCAGCCAGGCGACAAGGGCGACCCCGTTCCCTATGCCGAGCTGCTGGGCAAGACCATCGTGGTGGAGGAAAAGCTCGACGCCGCCAACGCTGGCCTGAGCTTCGACGCCGCGGGCCAGTTGCTGCTGCAGTCGCGCGGCCACTACCTCGACGTGGACCGCCTGGGCGGCCGCGAGCGCCAATTCAACCTGTTCAAGCAATGGGCCCGGGCGCACGAGGGCCGGCTGCTCGACGTGCTGGAAGACCGTTACGTGCTGTACGGCGAGTTCATGCACGCCAAGCACTCGGTCTACTACGACGCGCTGCCGCACCTGTTCTGCGAGTTCGACATCCGGGACCGCCGCACCGGTGACTTTCTCGACACACCCGCCCGGCATGCCCTGCTGGCCGGCGTGCCCGTAGTCTCGGTGCCGGTGCTCTACGCCGGCCTTGCGCCGCCGCGCATGCAGGCGCTGCAGGCACTGCTGGCGCCATCGCTGGCGCGCACGGGGCAGTGGCGTGCCGCGTTCGAGGACGAGGTGGCGCGCCAGGGGCTCGACCTGGCCCTGTGCTGGCAGCAGACGGATCGGTCCGAGCTGGCCGAGGGCCTGTACATCAAGGTGGAGGAGGGCGGCCGGACCGTGGGGCGCTTCAAGCTCGTGCGGCCGGACTTCATCCAGACCATCCTGGATTCGCAGTCGCACCACAGCGAGCGCCCGGTCATCCCCAACCGCCTGCGTTCGGGCGTGGACCTGTTCGGTCCCGAGGTCGACAAGCGCTGGCCCTTGGCTGGCGACGGCCGCCTCTGAGCGCAACAACCCCCACGGCGAGCCCACCCGCCCAGGAGAATGCAATGACGATATTTCAATGGAAAGACGTGCAGGGCCTGGTCCCTGCCGCGGGCGGCGCGCCTGATCTGGGCGCCTGCCTGGAGGCCTTCCCGCAACTGCGGCTGGCCGCCACGACGCCGCAGGACCCCGTGTTCCACGCAGAAGGCGATGTATGGACCCACACCGCCATGGTGCTGCGCGCGCTGCTTGACAGTGCCAATTACGCCGCGCTGGAGCGTGCCGACCAGGAGGTCGTGTTCCTCGCCGCGCTGCTGCACGACGTGGCCAAGTGCAGCACCACGGTGGTGGACGAGGCCACGGGCCGCATATCGCAGCCCGGCCACTCGCGCAAAGGCGCCATCGACACGCGCATCGCGCTGTGGCACGCCGGTGCGCCGCTGGCCGTGCGCGAGGCCATCTGCCGGCTGATCGCCGTGCATCAGGTGCCGTTCTTCGCGCTGGAGACCTCGCGCAAGGGCACATCGCCAGAGTTCACCGTGCGCCAGCTGTCCTGGCAGGTGGACCTGCACCTGCTGGCCCTGCTGGCCGAGGCGGACATGCGCGGCCGCGTCTGCCCCGACCCGCAGCGCACGCTCGATGCCATTGAGCTGTTCCGCGAACTCGCGCGCGAGGAAGCCTGTTACGGCCAGCCGCGTGCCTTTGCCGATGCGCACACCGCGCTCAGCTACTTTCGCGGGGCGAACGTGCACCCGGACTATGCGCTGCACCAGGAGCCCGGCTCACGGGTGGTGGTGATGTCGGGCTTGCCCGCCTCGGGCAAGGACACCTGGGTTGCCACCCACCACCCCCGGCTGCCGGTGGTTTCGTTCGACGATGCGCGTGCTCAGCTGGGCCTGCGCCATGGCAAGAACGAGGGCATGGTGGCCCACCACGCGGTGGAACAGGCCAAGGCCCTGCTGCGGGCGCACGAACCCTTCGTTTGGAACGCCACCCACCTGTCGGACCAGATGCGCGCCAAGACCCTGGACCTGTGCCTGGCCTACCACGCCGAGGTGGAGATCATGTATCTGGAGCAGCCGCGTGCAGAGCTGCTGGCCCGCAACCAGCGGCGCGACACCTCGCTGTCCAACAAGCGGCTGCTGGAGATGCTGCTGCGCTGGGAGGTGCCGCTGCCTACCGAGGCGCACCGGGTGAGCTACGTCCAGAGGCGATAGACCCAGAAGGCCTCGTCGCGGCGGATGCCGTCGTACAGCGCCTGCGGCGCATAGCCGGTGATGCGCCGCGTGACGCGGCACAGGTGCGACTGGTCCGAAAAGCCGGCGCCCGCAGCCACCTCGGCCCAGCGCACCGGGGATTCGGCCGTGTCTGCGGCAATGGTGTCGAAGAATGCCTGCTCGGCCTTGCCGAAGCCGCGCAGCTCGCGCAGCGGCAGCCCGGCCCAGCGCTTGATGCGCCGCTCCAGCTGGCGCAGGCTGCGGCCGGGCGCCGAATGCGCCGCGCGCTGCGCCAGGTGCGTGGCCCAGTCGCCATAGCGCTGCGTGGCTGTGGCGGGGCCAGGCCTGCAGGCCTGCCAGCGCGGCAGCAGAAACTGCTCCAGGCATTCCATGCGGGCCGCGTCGTCGGGCTGGTGCTGCACCGCCTCGCACATGGCCAGCCAGTCGCGCGGCAGCAGCTTGGCGGCATCCACCGTGCGGTCGGTCAGGTGCTCGGGCGCCAGGCCGGTGAGCAGGTGCAGCGCATCGGGCATGAACATCACCATCATGGCGTGCGTGGGTTCGGCGCACCAGCTGGTCGAGGGCCGGGTCTGCGGGCCTGCCAGCACCCAGCGCCCTGCGAAGGGCTCGCGCGGGCTGTCCAGGCCCGGCATGCAGCCGGGCCGCTCGGGGATCAGGCATTCGCTGCGGCCCGTGAACCACCAGCTCAGGCTGCACAGCGGCGTCGCGGGAAAGCGGTTGATGCGTTCTTCATCGCTGAGCGCATGGCCCAGCGTGCTGCGCACGATGGTGCCGCGCACGCAGGCCGACAGGCCGGCATGCGGTAGCCACAGCTGGCCCGAGGGAATGAGCCCATCGGGGTGCCGGGCAGAAAGGGGTGCCTGAATGGCCATGGAGCCCGAGTGTAGGGGAGAGACGATGTCGCAATCGTTCAATACGCCGGTGGCGGGACGCACCACCATGCCGGCATGAACACAACCCTTTCCGACGACCTTGCGCATGCCGCAGCCCCACCCGCCCTGCAGGCATCAGGCCCATCGCCGCGTTGGTGGGGGTTGCCACTGCTGCGTGCCATGCGGGCCGACTACCTGGGCTTCGTCACCCGGCTGCAGCGCGAGCATGGCGATCTCACGCGCATGCGGCTGGTCAACGAGGATGCCTGGGATCTCATGTCCCCCGAACTCGTGCGCGAGGCCCTGGTCACCCATGCCGAGCACCTGGTGCGCTGGGAGCGCGGCATCGAGGTGTTCGAGCAGGTCTTCGGCCAGAGCGTGCTGGTGACCGAGCTCGCCACCTGGCAGCGCCAGCGGCGCATGCTGATGCCGGCCTTCGCGCCCAAGCGGGTGGCAGGCTATGCGCAGTTGATGACCGGTGCCGCGCAGGCCGCGCTGGACGCTGCCGTACCGGCAGGCCAGGCCGGGGCCCTGGTCAGCATGGAGGGGCTGTGGACCGGGGTGGCCATGGACGTGATCCTGCGCACCCTGTTCGGCGAGTCGGCCAAGGAAGACGCACGCGATGCTGCCTGGGCCACCCAGACGCTGTCGGCCGCTGCGTTCTCGGAGATGTTCATGCCCTTCACCCTGCCCGACTGGCTGCCCCTGCCCGGCAAGGCGGCCAAGCGTCGGGCGCTGCGCCTGCTGCGGGGGCTGGTGCAGCGCCACATCGACCAGCGGCACGCCCAGCAAGGGCTGGCGTCCACGGTGGACCGCAGCGACCTGCTGCAGATGCTGCTGGCCCTGCGCGACGAGTCCACGGGCGAGGCCCTTTCGCACCAGGAGGTGTTCGACCAGTGCATGGTCAGCTTCCAGGCCGGACACGAGACCAGCGCCACCGCCCTCTTGTGGTGGAGCCGGCTGATGGCCGAACATCCCGAGGCGGCACAACGCGCCCAGGCCGAAGTGGACGCGGTGCTGCAGGGCCATGTGCCAGGCCCGGAGCACATCGCGCAGTTGCCCTGGCTGGCAGCCACCCTGAAGGAGGCCATGCGCCTGTACCCGCCCGTCGCTGCGGTGATGAGCCGGCGCACCACGGCCCCCATCACTCTGGGCGGTGTGGCCGTGCCTCAGGGGGCGATCCTGCGCATCACGCCCTGGGTGCTGCACCGGGACGGGCGTTGGTTCGCGCAGCCCGAGCACTTCCTGCCCGAGCGCTTTCTGGAGGGCGCACCCGAGATACCCCGGGGGGCGTGGATTCCCTTCGGCCTGGGGCCGCGCGTTTGCATCGGCCAGCACTTCGCGATGCTGGAGATGGTGCTGCTGGCGGCGATGCTGCTGCAGCGCTATACCCTGCGGGTACCGGAGGCGGCGCCGCCCCTGCAGCCCCGGCTGCATGTGACCCTGCGGCCGCAGCACCCGGTGCAGCTGCTGCTCAGTCGGCGCGCCTGAGGTTGTATTGGATTCTCAGGGCAATTCGGCGCTGTTCATCCGCGCCAGGATGGTGCGCGTGCGCCCTGCCAAGTAGGCCGATCCCGGCGTCTTTTCGAAGCGCTTGGGGGCCGGCAGCATCACGGCCAGGCGGGCCGCCTCGCCGGGGGCGAGGCGGTTGGCGCTCTTGCGAAAGTAGTGCTGGGCGGCGGCCTCGGCGCCGAAGACGCCTTCGCCCCATTCCACGCTGTTGAGGTAGATCTCCAGGATGCGCTCCTTGCTCAGCAACTGCTCCAACAGCAGCGTGAGCACGAACTCCTGCACCTTGCGCAGCAGGGTGCGCTCGCCCGAGAGCAGCAGGTTTTTGGCCAGTTGCTGGGTGATGGTGGAGCCGCCGCGAATCTTGGGCGCGCGCTGGGGCTTTTCCGGGGCCCGGTTCTGGGCCTTGGCGGCCTGGGCTTCTGCCTTGGCATTGCGCTCCCAGGCTTTCTCGATGGCGGCCCAGTCCACGCCGTCGTGGTTGGCGAAGCCGTCGTCCTCCGAGGCGATCACGGCGCGCTTCAAGTGGTCCGATATCTCGCCGTAGGGCATCCATTGCTGGCGCCAGCGTACCTGGCCGCTGCTGGCCAGTTGTGTCCAGGCCTCGGAGCGCTGGAAGCTGGTGGATTCGGGGTTGACCACCACCATGGCGGCAATGCGCAGCACGAAGAACAGCTGCAGCGCCAGGCCGGCGAACACCACCAGGCCCAGCCAGCGCAGCACGGCTTTCATGTGCGGGTTCTTTTTCTTGCCAGGTTCAGTGCCGGGGCTGCAGCGCCAGTTGCGTCTGCAGCTCGGCCAGCACCTGGGCCGAGGGCGGGCGCACGCCGCGCCAGAACGCGAAGGCCTCGGCCGCCTGCTCCACCAGCATGCCCAGGCCGTCGCGCGGCACCGCCCCATGGGCGGCAGCCCAGTCCAGGAACTCCTGGGCCGCAGGGCCGTACATCATGTCGTAGGCCAGGCCGCCGGGGCGCAGCACGCTGGCCGACACGGGCACGGCGTCACCCGCCAGGCTGCTGGCTGTGGCGTTGATCACCACGTCGAAGTCGCCGGCCACGGCATCCAGCGTGCTGGCCGCCAGTTGTGCGCCGAGCTCTTTGGCCAGGGCCTGGTGCGACTGCACCAGCGCCTGGGCCTTGGCCAGGGTGCGGTTGGAAATGGCGATGTGGCGCGCACCGGCCTGCAGCAGCGGGCCGAGCACGCCGGCAGCCGCGCCACCGGCACCCACCAGCAGCACATCGCGGCCCTGCAGGGCCACGCCGGCATTGCGCGTGATGTCGGCCACCAGGCCCAGGCCATCGGTGTTGTCGGCGTGGATGCTGCCGTCTGGGCGAAACGCCAGGGTATTGGCCGCACCGGCCAGTTGCACGCGCTCGCTGCAATGCGTGGCCAGCAGCGGTGCTTCGATTTTGAACGGCACGGTGACGTTGCAGCCTCGCCCGCCCTGGGCTGCGAACGCGCGCACACCCTCGGCAAAGCCGTCCAGCGCCACCAGGCGGCGCTCATACGCCAAGTGCTCGCCGGTCAGTTCGGCAAAGCGGGCGTGGATGGCCGGCGAACGGCTGTGCGCCACCGGGTTGCCCATCACGCAATACAGGTCGACGGTGGCTTGGCTCATCTCGAAGGGGGTTCAGCGGACGGTGGTTTCCAGCGTCTGGTCGCGGGTGAAGCGAAAGCGCGCCACCATGGCGATCTGGTCGGCCTTGGCGCGCATTTCCTGGTTGAAGGTGCCGAACGGGCCTGCAGCGCGGGCGATGGCTTCGGCCCGGCGGTCCAGCGTGGCATTGCCCGAACCCTGCACGATCTCGGTCTCGAGCACCCGGCCGTCGTGGTTCACGGTGACGATCATCGTCAGCTCGCCATAGAGCTTCTTGCCGGCCTGCTCGGGGAAGTTCTCGGTGCCCTTGTCCTCGACCTTGCGGCGCAGCGCGTCGTAGTAGATCGCATAGGCCTCTTCGCGCGTGGCCGGGCTGATGTAGCGCTTCTTGGGGCGCGAGTTCTCTTCGTTGATGCGCTTTTCGATCTCGGCCAGCAGCTTGACCAACTGGCGGCGCTTTTCGTCCTGCGACGACTGCTCGGCGCTCTGGCTGGGCTTGCGCGGATCGGGGGGCGGCATGCTGGCCAGCTGCTTGCGCAGTTGCGTGAGCAACTGGGTCTGCTGCTCCTGCATCGCGTCCATCTTGCGCTGGGCTTCTTCGAAATCGTCGCCCATGGCCGTCAGGGCCGAGTACGGCAGGGGGCTGGTGGCCCGGCCTTTTTCCGCATCGCCGCCGCCTGCCAGGTTGGACTGGGCGATGGCCTGGGCCTTCTCGGGGCGCTCGTTGGACTTGGCATTGACCAGGATGACTTCGAGCGGTGTGTCCTGGAACACGCGGTTGAAGCCCTCCGGGTCGATGAAGCGCACGGTGATGAGCGCCGCATGCACGGCGATCGATACGCCGAGCGCAAGCTGCAGCGTGCTGAAGGTGCGGAAGAAGGCAGGCAATTTCACGGCGTCAGATTATCAGCGCTGGCGGGCGCTTCGGCTTCGTTCATGTCCACGGCAATGGCGATCGGGCCGGCCACGGTCTCGTCGTCCTCCTCCGCCGCCTCGTCGGCACCGGCTTCGGGTTCGTCGCTGTCCAGGCGCTCCAGCACCGTGCCATGGATGTCCAGCGTGATTTCGTCGATCTCGCCGAGCTTCACCAATAGGCGTGCGCCGCGCGGCAGGTTCTGGGCACCCAGCACCGGGAACACCAGCGGGATATCGTCGGCCCGCACCAGGAAGCTGCCGCCCGGGCCTTCCTTGAAGACGGTGGCGGTCAGCTCCGTCAGCCCGTTCTGCTGCACGTACTTGAGCGTCCAGAAGCGCTCCATGCCGGCCTGGTAGCCGTTGTAGGCGCTGTAGGCGCCGTCGAAGCTGCTGATGATGGAGAACAGGTCGGCGTCCTTGGGCTTGAACGGTGCGGCCAGCGCCGCCGTCTTGCCGTGGCGCGCGCAGGCAATGATCTGCCACTGGTTCACGAGGTCGGTGTAGCGGCGCAGCGGCGAGGTGGCCCAGGAATAGCTTTTCACGCCGATGCCCGCATGCGGCAAGGCCTTGGTGCCCATGCGCACCTTCACGCCCGGCGCCATGCTGGCTTGGCTGCGGTAGATGCCGGGCACACCCAGCTCGGCCATCCAGCTGCCCCAGGTGCTGTTGGCCACGATGGCGGCCTCGGCCACGATCAGGTCCAGCGGCGCCCCGCGCTGGCGCGTGGTGATCTGCACCGTCTCCGAGCCGTTGGGCTCGCCGCGGTCGTTGCCCACCAGGCGGAAGTTGTAGTCCGGCCGGTTGAAGTTCTCGGGTTTGCCGCGCACCACCTCGCGCTGCGCTTTGAGGCTCTTGGCCAGGCGGAACAGGAAGGACAGTTGCTCGCGCAGCTCCGATACGCGCGCTGGCGTGCCCTCGACCTGCACGGCGGGGTCGGTCAGCCAGGCCTCGGTCACGATGTGGTCGAGCTGGTCGTGGCGCAGGTTGGCCAGCACCGGCACCCGCTCCAGGCGGGTTTCGGTGGAGAGGATCTCCAGCGTGGTCTCGTTGACGGTGACGTACAGCGACACGGCGGGGTTGGCCCGGCCTTCGTCCAGCGTGTAGATCTGCACCACCTCGTCGGGCAGCATGGTGATCTTGTAGCCCGGCATGTACACGGTGGACAGGCGCGCGCGCCCCAATTGGTCGATGGCACTGCCCGGCTGCACGGCCAGGCCGGGCGCGGCGATGTGGATGCCCAGCACCACGGTGCCCGTGCCCAGGCCTTGTACTGACAGCGCATCGTCGATTTCCGTGGTCTGCGAATCGTCGATGGAATAGGCCTGCACGCTGGCCAGCGGCAGGTCGTCCGGCGGCTGGGGGGCGGTCAGTGCCGGGAAGCCCGTGCCCTTGGGGAAGTTCTCGAACAAAAAGCGCTTCCAGTGGAACTGGTAGGCCGAGTCGATGGCGCCGGCCTTTTGCAGCAGGTCCAGGGGCGCGGTGTGCGTGGCGCGGCTGGCGTCGACCACGGCCTTGTACTCAGGCGCGTTCTTGTCCGGCTTGAACAAGATCTTGTAGAGCTGGTCGCGGATGGGCTGCGGGCATTCGCCCCGGCCCAGGGCTGCGGCCCATTCGTCGATCTGCGCCAGCACGGCCTTTTTCTTCTCGATGGCGGCCAGCGCCTGCTGCAGGATCTCGGCCGGTGCCTTCTTGAAACGGCCCTTGCCCGCGCGGCGAAAGTAATGCGGTGCCTCGTACAGGCGGAACAGCGCGCCGGCCTGCTGGACCAGGGTGGCGTTCTCGGAGAAATAGTCGCGCGCCAGGTCGGCAAAGCCGAAATCGTCCTCGGGCGCGAACTCCCAGGCCAGGTCCAGCTCGATGGTCTCGGCCACGGCCTGCGCCTGGGCCACCAGCTCGGATGGGGCGGGTTTTTCGAACTTCAACAGAACGTTGGCGGCCTTGACCTTGACCCGCTTGCCCGAATCGAGCTCGACTTGGGCCGAGCTCTCGGCTTCGGACAGGATACGGCCGGCCATGAACTTGCCGGCTTCTTCAAACAATGCATGCATGGGCGGCATTCTCCCATGGGGCGCTCCCCGTCTCTGGCGAGACGGGTCAGGATCCTGCCGGGCCCATGCAATCCAGGGGGGTGGCAATGGCCGGGATGTTCGTGGCGTTCGTCCCCTGCGCGGTCATCTTGTTCGGCACCTTGGCCTTGCCGCAGACCCAGGCAATGGGCACCTGCGGGAAATCCGGCACGATGGCCGGCCGCAGGGTCAGGATCTTGCCTGCGATGGCCTTGTTGGCCTTGTTGCCGTAGACGATGTTCACCGCCCCGCCGGCCACGGTGACCTTGGCCACGTTGGTGCTGACGATGCGGTCCTCGGGCGGCAGGCCGGCGGCGGCATTGTCGGTCGGCATGGTTTTCTTGAGCGCGTAGTGCACGGCCACCGCCTGCTTGACGAACTCGACCATGGCCTGGCCCTCCTTCACCTGGGTGCGCAGCATCCGGTCCTGGTACGAGGGCAGGGCCATCAAGGCCAGTACGGCCACGACAGCGACGACCATCATCATCTCGATCATCGTGAAGCCCTGCGGGCGATACAGGGAACAGGAGTGCTGCGGGTGGTTCATGGCGGTGGTGCAAGACCCGGTCAGGGGACGATGGGCGGGATGGGTGCAAATATAAGGGCTTGTGGGCGCTGCCGGGGTGGGGAGGGCCGGTGCCGCCGGGAACGGCCTGGCCTGCATGGCCGGATCGCCGCAGCGCGGGGGCTCTATGATTCGCGGCTTCCCTTTCCCTGCGCAACCCGCTTCCCCCGTCTTCCTGATGCTGATCGATGCCATTGCCGCACCGCTGACTTTGCTGGCAGTGGCCCTGCCCTTCCTGTTTTCCGTCACCACCCCGCCGTCCACCAATGTCTGGCCGCTGCTGGCCTCGTGGTCCTGCGCCACGCTGCTGGCGGCGCTGGCATGGCAGCGGGCGCTGCGCTCGCGCCGCCATCCGGGCCTGTGCGACGGCGGCGCCACGGCGGCGAACCAACTGGCGCTGGGGCTGCTGCTGGCTGCGGTCGTGGGGGGCATGATCTGCCTGGTGCAGTATTTCGGGGGCGATGTGGGCATGGCGCCCTGGATCAACGCCTCCACCCCGGGCCAGGCGGTGGGCAACCTGCGCCAGCGCAACCAGCAGGCCTCTCTGGTGGCACTGGGCGTGTGGGCGCTGGTGTGGCTGGTGGCGCAGTGGCATGCGCGCAGCCAGGAAGGACGGGTGCGGGCCGCGCCAGACTGGCTGATGGGGGTGGGCATCGGCTGGGCCCTGCCCATCTTGGCACTGGCCAGCGCCGCCACGGTCTCGCGTACCGGGGCCGTGCAGTGGCTGATCATCGTGGCCCTGCTCCTGTGGTGGCGTCGCTCGACCGGCCGGCTGGCACTGGGGGTGGCACTGGGCGGGATGGCGCTGTATATCGCGGGGGCATGGCTGCTGCCCGTGCTGCTGCACGCCTGGAGCGGGGTGCAGGCCGAGGACCTGTTCAACCGCTTCTCGGGCAATAGCCACCAATGCACCAGCCGGCGTGTGCTCTGGTCCAACGTGCTCACCCTGATCGCGCAGAAGCCCTGGACAGGCTGGGGCTGGAACGAACTCGACTACGCGCACTACATCACCCTGTTCCCAGGCGAGCGCTTCTGTGTGCTGCTGGACAATGCCCACAACCTGCCCCTGCACCTGGCCGTTGAGCTGGGGCTGCCGGCCGCCGTGCTGCTGTGCGGCGCTGCGCTGGCCTTCATCGTGAAGGCACGGCCCTGGAGCGAGACGGATCCGCTGCGCCAACTGGCCTGGGGCATCCTGGCCATCATCGGCGCGCACAGCATGCTGGAGTTTCCGCTGTGGTACGGGCCCTTCCAGCTGGCGGCCTTGCTGGCGCTGGTGCTGCTGTGGCCGCGCCGCCGCCCGGCCGAGCCCCCTTCGCCGGCAGTGCTGGGCGCCACGGCCATGGTTCTGGTGGCGGGTGCCCTGCTGATCGCCTGGGTGGCGCACGACTACCATCGCATCAGCCAGCTCTACAAGGTGCCTGAGCGGCGCGACCCGGCCTACCGTGACATGACCCCGGCGACCACGGCCCCCACGCTGCTGTTCTCGGACCAGGTGGATTTCGCCCGGCTGCCGGCCATGGCCCTCACCCCGGCCACGGCCCAGGAGGTGTACGCGCTCTCGGGCGAACTGCTGCACTACTCGCCCGAGCCCCGCGTCATCGAGAAGCGCATCGAAAGCGCGCTCATGCTCGGCCGGGACGACGAGGCGGCCTACCACCTGCGCCGCTACCGCATCGCCTACCCCAAGGACCATGCGCGCTGGCTGAACAAGGAGACGCCGGCCTCGCGCGCGTCGAATTCAAAGCCGCAGGAATGAGTCCACCAGAGGCAGGTGCACCTCGAAACCGCTGAGCGCGTGGTCGCCGCCGTCGAGCAGTTGCAATTGCGCCGCCGGGTAGCGTGCCACCATTTCGCGCCAGTCCAGCACCTCGTCGCCCTTGGCGATGATGGCCAGCTCGGGGCCCGCGGGTGGTTTTCCGCGCACATCCAGCGCCTGCAGCTCGCCGATGTACCCGGGCAAAAAGAAGAAGCGCTCGGCCGGGTCGTGCCAACTGGTCTGCTCGCCGATGTAACGGGCAAGGTCGCGCGCCGGGTCCACGGCGGGGTTGAGCATCACGCTCGGGCAGGAGAGTTGTTGCGCCACCCAACTGGCATAGAAACCGCCCAGTGACGAGCCGACCACCGCACTGGAAGCCCGGGGCCAATGGGCCACTGTCTGCTCCACCAGGTCCATGGCCTGGCGGGGCGAGGGCGGCAGTTGCGGGCACCAGAAATGCACGCCGGGGTGCTGGGTCGCCACATGGGTGGCCATCTGCCGCGCCTTGGCCGATTGCGGGGAGGAGCGGAAACCGTGCAGATAGAGAAGGTGGGTGGTGCGGTTCATGGATGGAGGCAACCGAAACGTGTGTAACAAGCGCTCAGGGCAGGGGAATCACTGCGTTGGGACCCCTTGCACGGGCATAAGATGTTGCAAAGTGTATGCCGCAGCCTGCGATACCGCGCCCCGCCCTGATTCTCCCGACCATGACCGATTTTGCGCCGCTTTCCCCCGCCCGCCGTTCCGCCTGGGTGGTCGGCGACCGGGTGCCGCCGCCCCAGGGGCGGTTCGAGCTGCAGCAGGTGCTGGTGGCCAACGGGCAATTCACCCAGTGGCGGGCGCTGGACCGGCGCGGGCAGCGCCCGGTCACCATCCGGCAGTGGGCGGTGGCGCCGCCACAAGCGGCGGCCGCATTCGAGCGCTGGCTTGAGGCGGCCGAACGGGCCACCCACCTGAACCATGCCTTCATCGTGCCCGTGCTGGAGGCCGACGTCCTCGCGCGCCAGCCCCACATCGTGCACGAACAGATGCCGGGCCCTACGCTGGCCGAGCACCTGGCACGCCAGGGCCGCTGCACACCGCACGATGCCGTCGCGCTGGTGGTGGACCTGCTCGATGCGCTGGAGGCCGCACATGGGGCGGGTGTGGTGCACGGCCGGGTGGATCTGGACCATGTCGCCATGGACCCACAGCGCCACGCCCGGCTGCTGGGCCTTGGCTGGCATGCCCCGGCGTTGGCTGCCGGGGAGGCATCGGCCAGCGCGGCAGACGACGTGCGCTCGGCCGCCCGGGTGCTGGTGCATCTGCTCACCGGCAGCCCCTGGGTGGGCGCTGCCGAGGCAGGGCGCGCCCTGCCCGCGGTGCTGATCGACGCCCTGGACGAGGGCTTGCGCACCCTGCTGCAGCGCGCCCTGGGCCTGGATGGCGCCGCGCCGTTCGCGGGTGCCACAGAATTGCGCGATGCCCTGCGCGCCTGGGCGGCGCCCGCCAGCGCGCCCACGGCGGCCAGCAATGCCACGCTCGACTTTCTGCTGCGGCGCATGCGCCACAAGAGCGATTTTCCGGCCCTGTCCGATTCGGTGACGCGCATCCAGCGCGTGGCGCATTCCGAGGACGACAGCATCAGCGACCTCACGCACGAGATCCTCAAGGACGTGGCGCTGACCCACAAGCTGCTGCGCCTGGTCAACAGCGTGCACTACGCCCATGCGGGGCGGGGCACCATCAGCACGGTATCGCGCGCCGTGAGCCTGGTGGGCTTCAATGCCGTGCGCAACATGGCCATGAGCCTGGTGCTGCTCGACCACATGCAGGACAAGGCCCATGCCGAGCAGATGCGCGAGGAATTCCTGCGCTCCATGATGGCCGGCTCGGTGGCGGCCGAGCTGTGTGGCCCCGGGCAGGGGGCCGAGGAGGCCTTCATCGGCGCCATGTTCCAGAACCTGGGGCGCATGCTGTGCAGCTTCTACTTCCCGGAGGAGGCGCAGGAGGTGCGCCGCATCCTGGCCGGCGGCCGGCTCGACGGCGGGGAGGAAGCCGCCGCCGTGCAGGTGCTGGGCCTGGGTTTCGAGGACCTGGGCACCGGGGTGGCGCGCGTCTGGGGCCTGCCCGAGAGCCTGCAGCGCTGCATGCGCAAGCCCCTGGGCTCGCCCGCCCAGCGCCCGCCCGAGCAGGGCGTGGAGCGCCTGCGCTGGGTGGCGCTGGCGGCCAACGAGGTGGCCGACATCCTGCTGCACAGCGACCCCGCTCGGCTCGAAGAGCGCATGCAGGGTGTGGGCACGCGCTACAGCCGCACCCTGGCCCTGTCTCCTGCCGCGATTGCCGAGGCCACCTTGCGCGCGCGCCACAAGCTGGTGTCGCTGGCCGAAACCCTGGAGCTGCGCGTGCCACCGGGCACGCCCGCCGCCCGCCTGCTCCAGCTGCCGCCCCCGGCGGATGGCGACGCGGCCGTGCCGGAGGATGCCCTGGCGCCCCATGAACTCGGCGTCGGCGAGCTGCAGCCCCTTCCCGCCGTGCTGGCCTCGCAGGCCGGCGGGGCGGTGTCGGTGGCCCAGGTCAACGAACTGCTGTCCGCCGGCGTGCAGGACGTGACCAATGCCATGGTGGACACCTTTGCGCTCAACGACGTGTTGCGCATGATCCTGGAGACCATGTTCCGTGCGCTGGGTTTTCGGCGCATGGTGTTCTGCCTGCGCGACGCCCGTACCGAAGTGTTGGTGGGTCGGTTTGGCCTGGGCGAGGGCAGCGATGCCGCAGTGCGCGCGATGCGGGTGCCGCTCAAGGTGCCGGGCGACCTGTTCGCTGCCGTCTGCCTGCGCGCTGCGGACACGCTGATCAACGATGCCACCGACCCGCGCATCCACGCGCGCCTGCCCGAGTGGTACCGCACGGGGCTCAACGCGCCCTCCTTCCTGCTGCTGCCCCTGCAATTGAAGGGCCAGACCTTCGCGCTGATCTATGCCGACCAGTCGGTGGCGGGTGGCATCGTGGTGGACGACAAGGCCCTGGGGCTGCTGCGTACCCTGCGCAACCAGGCCGTGATGGCCTTTCGCCAGGCAGGTTGAGCTGCCATGGGCGGCCTGGCCCCTGGCCGGCACCCGATAATCGGGGGATGGCCGCCGTTTTTGAAAAGCCCTCCCTTGCCCAGCGCTTCACGCCCCTGTTCCGTGGGTTCGATCTGCCGTTGGTGCTGATCATCATGCTGCTCGCGGGTGCGGGCCTGCTGGCCATGTATTCCTCGGGCTACGACCATGGAACCCGGTTCATGGACCATGGGCGCAACATGCTCATCGCCAGCGCCATCCTGTTCATGGTGGCCCAGGTGCCGCCCCAGAAGATCATGGTGTTTGCCGTGCCGCTCTACGCGGCGGGGGTGGCGCTGCTGATCGCGGTGGCGCTGTTCGGCATCACCAAGAAGGGCGCGCAGCGCTGGGTGAATCTGGGCATCGTCATCCAGCCCAGCGAAATCCTCAAGATCGCCATGCCGCTGATGCTGGCCTGGTGGTTCCAGAAACGCGAAGGAACCTTGCGGCCGCTGGACTTTGCGGCAGCGGGGCTGCTGCTGGCCATTCCCGTGGGGCTGATCATGAAGCAGCCCGACCTGGGCACCTCGCTGCTGGTGCTGGCCGCAGGGCTGTCGGTGATCTTCTTTGCCGGCCTGCCCTGGAAACTGGTGCTGCCGCCGGTACTGATCGGCGGTGCAGGCATCGCCGTCCTGGTGCTGCTGGGCGACCAGCTGTGTGCCGACGGGGTGCGCTGGGTGGTGCTGCACGACTACCAGCAGCAGCGCATCTGCACCCTGCTGGACCCCACGCGAGACCCGCTGGGCAAGGGCTTTCACATCATCCAGGGCATGATCGCCATCGGCTCGGGCGGCGTATTCGGCAAGGGCTTCATGGCCGGCACGCAGACCCACCTGGAGTTCATTCCCGAGCGCACCACCGACTTCATCTTTGCCGCCTTCTCCGAGGAGTTTGGCCTGGCGGGCAACCTCTTCATCATCACCTGCTTCCTGCTGCTGGTCTGGCGCGGGCTGGCCATTGCCATGGGCGCCACCAGCCTGTTCGGGCGCCTGATGGCGGGGGCCGTGTCCATGATCTTCTTCACCTACGCCTTCGTGAACATGGGCATGGTCAGCGGCATCCTGCCGGTGGTGGGCGTGCCGCTGCCCTTCATCAGCTATGGCGGCACGGCCATGGTCACGCTGGGGCTGGCACTGGGCATTCTGATGTCGGTGGCGCGCTCGCAGCGCGCGGACCCCAAGGACGCACCGCCCGCCATGCAGGCATAGCGCGGGGACGGGAGCGGGGGCTTGCGCCATTGCCACGGCGGGCGCTTGGGGTTACAAGGGGCTCTACTGTTTCGACAACCCCACGGAGGTGCTCCCATGGCGTCCAAGTTCGAGCTCAAGAAGTCCAGGAACGACAAGTTCGTCTTCAACCTGCTGGCTTCCAATGGCCAAGTCATCCTCACGAGCGAGTTGTACGAATCCCGGGCCAGCGCTCTGAACGGCATCGAATCGGTGCGCAAGAATGCGGCCGACGATGGCCGCTACGGCCGCCTGTGCGCCAAGGACGGCTCGCCGTACTTCACCCTCAAGGCCGGCAACGGCCAGGTCATCGGCCAGAGCCAGCGCTACTCGGGCGAAAAAGCGCGCGAAGCGGGGATCGAATCGGTGAAGGCCCATGCCCCCGATGCCGTGGCCGACGACCAGAGCGCCTGACCCCACCCGCTGCCTTGCAGGGATGGTCGGTGCCCCTGCGCCGCACGGGGCCTGCCCACGCGCCTAAAATGGCTGCATGACCTTCAGCTCCTCTACTGCCGCGCCCCAGCGTGCGTCCACCACCCAGCGCATCGACGTTGCCCGGCAACTGCTTCTGGCACCCTTTGGCCTGGATGAAAGCCATCTGGCGCGCGCGCTGGCCGAGATCCGCACGCACCAGGTGGACGATGCGGACCTGTACTTCCAGTACACGCGCAGCGAAGGCTGGAGCCTGGAGGAAGGCATCGTCAAGACCGGTTCCTTCAGCATCGACCAGGGCGTGGGCGTGCGTGCCGTGAGCGGCGAGAAGACGGCGTTTGCCTATTCCGACGATATTTCCGAGGCCTCGCTGCTCGACGCCGCGCGCACCGTGCGCACCATCGGTGCGGCATCGCAGGCCGGCCGGGTGAAGGTGGCGTCGCAGAAGATCGCCACCAGCCGCAGCCTTTACCCTGGCGTGGACCCGATCGCCACGCTTGACAGCACGGCCAAGGTGGCCCTGCTTGAGCGCCTGGAAAAGCGCGCCCGAGCCAAGGACCCGCGCGTGGCCCAGGTCATGGCCGGCCTGGCCAGCGAATACGACGTGGTGCTGGTGGCGCGTGCCGACGGCACCCTGGCCGCCGACGTGCGCCCGCTGGTGCGCCTGTCGGTCACGGTGATCGCCGAGCAGAATGGCCGCCGCGAAATGGGCTCGGCCGGCGGCGGTGGCCGCTTCGGCCTGGCCTATTTCGACGACGAGCAGATGGGCCAGTATGTGGACGAGGCCGTGAACGCGGCCCTGGTCAACCTCGAATCGCGCCCGGCCCCGGCGGGTGAGATGACCGTGGTGCTGGGCTCGGGCTGGCCCGGCATCCTGCTGCACGAGGCCATCGGCCACGGGCTGGAGGGTGACTTCAACCGCAAGGGCTCCTCCGCCTTCAGCGGCCGGATCGGCCAGCGCGTGGCGGCCAAGGGCGTCACGGTGCTGGACGACGGCACCATTGCCGACCGCCGCGGTTCGCTCAACGTGGACGACGAGGGCAATGCCAGCCAGCGCAACGTGCTGATCGAGGACGGCATCCTCAAGGGCTACATCCAGGACTCGCTCAACGCGCGCCTGATGGGCGTGGCGCCCACCGGCAACGGCCGGCGCGAGAGCTATGCCCATATCCCCATGCCACGCATGACCAACACCTACATGCTGGGCGGCGACAAGGAGCCGGCCGAGGTCATCGCCAGCATCAAGAAGGGGCTGTATGCCTCCAACTTCGGCGGCGGCCAGGTGGACATCACCTCGGGCAAGTTCGTGTTCTCGGCCAGCGAAGCCTACTGGGTCGAGAACGGCAAGATCCAGTACCCCGTCAAGGGCGCGACCATCATCGGCAGCGGCCCAGAATCGCTCAAGAAGGTGACCATGATCGGCAACGACATGCGCCTCGATAGCGGCGTGGGCACCTGCGGCAAAGAGGGCCAGAGCGTGCCCGTGGGCGTGGGCCAGCCCACGCTGCGCATCGAAGGTCTGACGGTCGGCGGCACGGCCTGATCGGACCTGCCGCCCAGGGTGGCAGGTCCGGGCAGGGCATGCAGTGTTGCGTGCCCACGCCATCGGTGCCACCCATTGCCCGCAATTGGCCGGTCTTCACCCGCCAAATGGCATGCCTGGGGCTTGCACTTAGCCGCGCAGGGCCTGCGCGGCGCACAATCTCTCCATGCCTGCCACGCGCCCCAGTCTGCAGCACACACTCCAGTCGTTTGGCGACATCAGCCGGTTTCTGCGCGAGAGCGTGGCCGACGAGGATTCGCGCCAGTTGCGCGACAGCCTGAGTGGCCTGTCCAACCACATCGACGAGGCGGTGCGCACGCGCCGCACCAGCACCGATACGGCGGCCATCACGCGCCGGGTGGTGAGCCTGTCGCACTGTGCGCGCGAGCACCAGCTGTTTCTCACCGGCCTGGGCTCGGCCTGGCATGCGCTCTACGAGTTCGGCGCCTACCAGCGCGCCCTGCGCGAGCTGCGCAATGCCGTCACCGCCTGGCAGCAGGCGCTGGAGCAGCGCAATACCCGCGAAAGTGCCTGCTTCGACCAATTCGAGCTGCTCGCCTGGCGCACGCTGGGCGAGGCCTTGCTGCTGGTGGACATGTATGAGCACCAGAGCGAGCCGGTGAGCGAGCTGCCCGGCGACGAGCCGCCACCGCGCTCGGCATTGCAGCGTGCGGCCGCCTGGCTACGGCGCTGGAGAAGTTGATCTCCGGCTGGATATTTCAGCCCCTCTCGTCGTCCCGGATCGCCCGGCAGGCCGCTGTGGCGTTGCATCTTCGCAACGCACAGGGGTTGCTGCAATGCGGCAAGACTGTGCTACATTGAATCCCATGCAAGTTCGCAGCGCGTTTTATTTTTGGTTTTTTATCTCAGTCCCCGGCGGATGAGAGGCGAACGCGCAAGCACACACAACCTCCCCATACCAACCGCCGACGCTGCAAAGCCCGGCGGTTTTTGTTTTTCTGCCCTCCCCCATTTCCATCCATCCAGCCCACGAGGAAGACAACATGACGGCCCACACCAACCCCACCAGCGATTCCTGGTACCGCAGCGTCGAGAAAACCAGCCAGACCGACGACGAACGTATCAAGGACATCACCGTGTTGCCTCCTCCAGAGCATCTGATCCGCTTTTTCCCCATCAGCGGTACGCCGGTGGAAACGCTGATCACCCAGACCCGCAAGAACATCCAGAACATCATGGCCGGCGAGGACGACCGCCTGCTGGTGATCATCGGCCCCTGCTCCATCCACGACCCGGCCGCCGCGATCGAATACGCGCGCCGCCTCAAGGCGGTCCGCGAGCAGTACAAGGACACGCTGGAGATCGTGATGCGCGTGTACTTCGAAAAGCCCCGCACCACCGTGGGCTGGAAGGGGCTGATCAACGACCCCTACCTCGACGAGACCTACCGCATCGACGAAGGCCTGCGCATCGCACGCCAGTTGCTGATCGACATCAACCGCCTGGGCGTGCCGGCGGGCAGCGAGTTCCTGGACGTGATCTCGCCCCAGTACATCGGCGACCTGATCTCCTGGGGCGCCATTGGCGCACGCACCACCGAAAGCCAGGTGCACCGCGAGCTGGCCTCGGGCCTATCGGCGCCCATCGGCTTCAAGAACGGCACGGACGGCAACATCCGCATCGCCACCGACGCCATCCAGTCCGCCAGCCGCGGCCACCACTTCCTGTCGGTGCACAAGAACGGCCAGGTCGCCATCGTCAACACCAACGGCAACAAGGACTGCCACGTCATCCTGCGCGGCGGCAAGGCACCCAACTACGACGCCGAGAGCGTGGCCGCCGCCTGCAAGGACCTGGAAGCCGCCAAGCTGCCCGCCACCCTGATGGTGGACTGCAGCCATGCCAACAGCAGCAAGCAGCACCAAAAGCAGATGGACGTGGCACGCGACGTGGCCGGTCAGATCGCCGGCGGCTCGCGCAGCGTCTTCGGTCTGATGATCGAGAGCCATCTCACGGCCGGCGCCCAGAAGTTCACGCCCGGCAAGGACGACGCTGCTGCGCTGACCTACGGCCTGAGCATCACCGACGCCTGCCTGGGCTGGGATGATTCGCTGCAATCGCTGGCCGACCTTTCGGCCGCAGTGCAAGCCCGCCGCGCTGCCTGAGCAACTGCCTGCGTGTAAGCTTCTGACCATTGAGGGCCCTGTCCGCTGACCGAGTGCAGCGGTAGGGCCTGCCACCCCCGCTTACAGAAAGGCATCCCCATGCACAGCGAAGTCTCCGTCCGCCTGGCGGGCAACCAGGAATTCCGCTTCGACCTCGCCAACGCGGAACCCATGACCCATGAGGAAGGGCGTCGCTGGCTGGACGACCAGTTCACCAGCCTCGATTGCGAACCCCTGCGCGCCAGCGGCAAGGTGCTGCTGGCCGACAAGGTGCTCACGGTGGCGCAGGCCGCCGGCAGTCCGCTGATGGGCGACGTGCAGTGGTCGCGCGACTTTGCGCGTGCCGCCAGTGCGGCCCTCGCCAGGCCCGTGGTGCGGGTGGACGTGCCCGCCATGGCCGTGACCTTCTGATTCCTATTTCGCCAGCGCCAGCAGCAGGCGCGTGTGCACACCGCCAAAACCGCCATTGCTCATGCACACGATGTGGTCCCCGGGCCGCGCTGCGGCGCTGACCTGGGCCACCAGCGTGTCGATGTCGGGCGCGGTCTGCGCGCGCTGACCGGGGCCTACGCCCAGGGGTGACAGCGCTTCGGCGGCGTCCCAGTCCAGTCCCGCCGTGTGGCAGAAGGCCAGGTCGGCGGACGCCAGCGCCCAGGGCAGCTGGCTCTTCATGGCGCCGAGCTTCATGGTGTTGCTGCGCGGCTCGAACACCGCCAGGATGCGTGCCGTGGGGCCCAGGCTGCGGCGCAGGCCATCGAGCGTGGTGCGCAGCGCGGTCGGGTGGTGGGCGAAATCGTCGTACACCGCGATGCCGTTCACCGTGCCGCGCAATTCCATGCGGCGCTTGACGTTCTGGAACTGGCCTAGTGCGCGCGCCGCCTGTTCGGGCGCCACGCCTACATGGTGGGCTGCGGCGATGGCGGCCAGGGCATTGAGCTGGTTGTGTACGCCCGTGAGCGACCACTCCACCCGCGCCACGGTGCGGCCCTGCTGCACCACGTCGAAGGCCTGGGGCTCGCCCACGGCAGAGAAATCACCCACGGCCGTGCCGAAGCTGCTCACGCTGCTCCAGCAGCCGGCGTGCAGCACGCGCGCCAGGCTTTCTTCAAACCCGTTGACCACTACACGGCCCGAGGGCGGCACGGTGCGCACCAGATGGTGGAACTGGCGCTCGATGGCGGCCAGGTCGTCGAAGATATCGGCGTGGTCGAACTCCAGGTTGTTCAGCACGGCCGTGCGTGGGCGGTAGTGCACGAACTTGCTGCGCTTGTCGAAGAAGGCCGTGTCGTACTCGTCGGCCTCGATCACGAACAGGGGGCTCGCGCCCAGCGCCCCGTCACCGGCATGGGGCCGCGCGGCCGCGCCCAGCCGCGCCGACACGCCGAAGTTCAGCGGCACGCCGCCGATCAAAAAGCCGGGTTGCTGGCCCGCGCTTTCCAGGATCCACGCCAGCATCGAGGTGGTGGTGGTCTTGCCGTGCGTGCCGGCCACGGCCAGCACATGGCGACCCTGCAGCACATGCTCGGCCAGCCACTGGGGGCCGCTGGTGTAGGGCAGGCCGGCGTCCAGGATGGCTTCCATCAATGGGAATTTGGGTGTTCCATCGGCCAGCCGCACTCGGCTGACCACGTTGCCGACCACGAACATGTCGGGCTTCAGGGCCAGTTGCTCCGGTCCAAAGCCTTCGATCAGCTCGATCCCCAGGGCGCGCAACTGGTCGCTCATGGGCGGGTAGACACCCGCGTCGCAGCCTGTGACCCGGTGGCCCGCCTCGCGGGCCAGGGCCGCAAGGCCGCCCATGAAGGTGCCGCAGATGCCCAGTATGTGTATATGCATGGGCGACGATTCTACTTTTCAAACCCAGGGGCCCACGCCACAAGGTTGGCCTGCCTGGGGAGCTATGAAATTGATAGTCCTTCGCGCGCCATGGCCCTGTGGGCGGCTGTGTTGTGGGGGCATGCGGGCCGCCCCGACGGCGCGTTCGCGCCACAATGGAGCCTCCACTGCCTGGTTTGCGCCATGAACACACCTCTGAGTGCCGAAATCGCCAATACCACCGCCCGCATCGTCGTCGAGGAAGGGATGGAGTGGGGCCCCGCCAAGCGCCGTGCGCTGCGCGAAATGGGCCTGCCCGCCCGCACGGCGCTGCCCGGCAACGACCAGGTGGAGGAGGCCGTGCGCGAGTACATCGCCCTGTTCTGCGCCGACACCCAGCCGCGCGAACTGCGCGCACTGCGCCAACTGGCCCTGGTCTGGATGGAGCGCATGGCGGCCTTTCGTCCCCATCTGGGCGGTGCCGTTTGGCACGGCACGGCCACCCGCCTGTCCGACATTTACCTGCAGTTGTTCTGCGATGATTCCAAATCTGCCGAAATTGCACTCATCGACCACCATGTGGACTACGAGCCGCGCACGGTGTCCGGTTTCCATGGCGAGTCGGTCGAGGCCCTGAGCCTGGGCAGCAAATCGCCTGAACTGGGCGAGATGATCGGAGTCCATCTGCTGATCTACGACCTCGATGACCTGCGTGGTGCCCTGCGGCCCGATGCCAAGGGGCGCTCGCCCCGCGGTGACATCACGGCTGTGCGCCGCCTGCTCCAAGATACGGAAACCCCTGCTCCATGACGACCCCCGCTCCCGAGATTTTGCCTGCCACGTCCCCTGGCACCCTCTCCGATCCCGCCCGCCGCCGCTGGCTGTACGCGGGTGTCGCCGGCGCAGCCGCCGTGGGGGGGGCGGGGGTCGCGTGGTGGAAATTCCAGCCCCACGCCATGGAAAGCGGGGCGGAGAAGGCCTTGTGGGCGCTGGAGTTCGAAACGCCGGACGGGGCCACCTTGCCGCTGCAGCGTTTTTTGGGCAAACCGCTGCTCATCAACTTCTGGGCGACCTGGTGCGCCCCTTGTGTTGAAGAGCTGCCCATGCTCAATGCCTTTTACCGCGAACAGGCGCCCAAAGGCTGGCAGGTGGTGGCCCTGGCCATCGATCAGCCGTCATCTGTACGCAAATTTCTCACCAAGCTGCCGCTGGAATTCCCGGTCGGGCTGGCCGGCATGCAGGGTACCGACCTGGGGCGCTCGCTCGGAAACCTCACTGGAGGCCTGCCTTTCACGGTGGTCTTGGGCGGGGAGGGCCGGGTGCTGCACCGTAAAATGGGCCAGGTCACGGCGCAGGATCTGCAGCAGTGGGCGGCCCTGCGCTAGGCGGGGCGGTCCTTTGGCGCCGTTTATTCCCGGCCTGAATGGCCTTTTGACGCTCTGGCGTTCATCAAAATTGTGGCCCAAAGACGGGCATAGGCCGAATTTGGAGTAAATTCGCGCCCTGTTCAGTTTTTAGCCGTTGGAGCTTTCATGGATCTGCGAAAACTCAAAACCCTCATCGATCTCGTGTCCGAGTCGAATGTGTCCGAACTCGAAATCACGGAGGCCGAGGGCAAGGTCCGTATCGTCAAGAGCGGCGGTGCCGTGGTGCAGCAGTATGTACCAGCGCCCATGCAGCAGCAGGCGCCTGCCCAGGCCGCTGCCGCCCCCGTGGCCGAGCTGCCCGCACCCACCCCTGCCGCGCCCGCAGGCCATGTGGTCAAGTCGCCCATGGTCGGCACCTTCTACCGCTCGTCCAGCCCCGGTGCCAAGGCCTTTGTCGAAGTCGGCAGCCAGGTCAAGGAAGGCGAGACCATCTGCATCATCGAAGCCATGAAGATCCTCAATGAGATCGAGGCCGACAAATCGGGCACGGTCACCCGCATCCTGGGCGAAAACGGCCAGGCCGTGGAATACGGGCAACCGCTGTTCGTGATCGAATAAGGCGCGCATGTTCAAGAAGATCCTTGTTGCCAACCGCGGCGGTCTTGCTGCAGGCAAGGCGAAGCAAATTGCGTTGGCACGCGCCAGCGTGCGGGCGATGAGCCGCGAGACAGCCTATGTTTAAAAAGATCCTTGTAGCCAACCGCGGCGAAATCGCCCTGAGAATTCAACGCGCCTGCCATGAGCTGGGCGTGAAGGCCGTGATGGTCTACTCCGAGGCCGACCGCGACGCCAAGTACGTCAAGCTGGCCGAAGAGGCGGTGTGCATCGGCCCCGCGCCCTCGTCGCTGTCCTACCTCAACATGCCGGCCATCATCTCGGCCGCCGAAGTGACCGACGCCGAGGCCATCCACCCCGGCTACGGCTTCCTGTCCGAGAACGCCGATTTTGCCGAGCGCGTGGAAAAGAGCGGCTTCCAGTTCATCGGTCCCACGCCCGAGTCGATCCGCATCATGGGCGACAAGGTGTCGGCCAAGCAGACGATGATCCGTGCCGGCGTGCCCTGCGTGCCCGGCTCCGAAGGCGAGCTGCCCGATGACCCGGTGCAGATCCGCCGCATTGCCAAGGCCGTGGGCTACCCGGTGATCATCAAGGCCGCAGGCGGCGGCGGTGGCCGCGGCATGCGCGTGGTGCACACCGAGGCTGCCCTGGTCAATGCCGTGCAGATGACCAAGGCCGAGGCCGGCGCTGCGTTCGGCAATCCGGCGGTGTACATGGAGAAGTTCCTCCAGAACCCGCGCCACATCGAGATCCAGATCCTGGCGGACAAGCACCGCAATGCGGTCTACCTGGGCGAGCGCGACTGCTCCATGCAGCGGCGCCACCAGAAGGTGATCGAAGAGGCGCCGGCCCCCGGCATCCCCCGCAAGCTGATCGAGAAGATCGGCGAGCGCTGTGTGGCCGCCTGCAAGAAGATCGGCTACCGCGGTGCGGGCACCTTCGAGTTCCTCTACGAAAACGGCGAGTTCTACTTCATCGAGATGAACACCCGCGTGCAGGTCGAGCATCCGGTGACCGAGTGGATCACGGGCGTGGACATCGTGCGCACGCAGATCATGGTGGCGGCGGGCGAGAAGCTGCCCTTCACCCAGCGCCAGATCGAGATCCGGGGCCACGCCATCGAGTGCCGCATCAACGCGGAAGACGCCTACAAGTTCACCCCTTCGCCAGGGCGCATCACCACCTGGCACCCACCGGGCGGGCCGGGCGTGCGCGTGGACTCGCATGCCTACACCAACTACTTCGTGCCGCCGAACTACGACTCTATGATCGGCAAGATCATCGTGCACGGCGATACGCGCGAACAGGCGCTGGCGCGCATGCGCACAGCGCTGTCTGAGACGGTGATCGAAGGCATCAACACCAACGTGCCCCTGCACCGCGAGCTGATGGTGGACGCCAAGTTCATGGCTGGCGGCACCAACATCCATTACCTGGAAGAGTGGCTGTCCCAGCACAAGCGCTGAGCCAGCACCGGTGGTTGTTCAATATGCTGGCCCCTGGCAACGGGGGCCGGCATTTCATTTTTTCTGAGAGGCCTGCGCCCATGTTCGAGCTGATGCTGATGTGCCCCGAAGACCGGATCGAGCCGGTCAGTGATGCGCTGGACGCGCTGGATGCGCTGAGCGTCTCGGTGGAAGACGCCGATGCGCAGACCGATGCCGAGCAGGCCCTGTTCGGTGAGCCTGGCATGCCGCCACCCAAGGACGGCTGGCAGCGCAGCCGCGTCGTGGCCTTGTTCCCGACCCGCGAGGCCGCCAGTGAAGCGCAGCAGCTGCTGTCGGTGCAGGACTTCTTCGAGGGTTGCCAGGTGCTGGGTATGGCCGAGTTGGCCGACCAGGACTGGGTGCGGCTCACGCAATCGCAGTTCACCCCCGTGGACATCACCCCCGATTTCTGGATCGTGCCCACCTGGCACGAGTTGCCCGCCGAGGCCGTGCGCAGCATCCGGCTGGACCCAGGCCTGGCCTTCGGCACCGGCACCCACCCCACCACGCGCATGTGCCTGCGCTGGATCGCCCGCCAGGGCGCCACCGGCGAAGGCGCCGCTGCCTTCGGCCGCGTGCTCGACTACGGCTGCGGCTCGGGCATCCTGGCCATTGGCACCGCCAAATTCGGTGCCACCGACATCGATGCGGTGGACATCGACACGGCGGCGGTCGAATCGACGGTATTGAACGCCCAGGCCAACGGTGTGCAGCTGCGTGCCGGCCTGCCCGACAAGGCCAGCGGCCAGTACCAGACCGTGCTGGCCAACATCCTGGCCACGCCACTGCGCGTGCTCGCGCCCCTGCTGTGCAACCATGTGGCGCCTGGGGGGCACCTGGTCCTGGCGGGCATCCTGGCGCGCCAGGCCGAGGAGCTCAAGGAGGCCTACGCACCCTGGGTGAAGCTGGAAGTGGCGGACACCGAGGACGGTTGGATCCTCATGACCGCATCGCGTTGAAGCATGGCGCGGTGCGGCTTGCGCCGCACCCTACAATCGACCGCAGATGAGCCAGATCACACGCTGCCCGGCCTGCGCGACCCAATTTAAGGTGGTCGCCGACCAGCTGCGCATTTCCGAGGGCTGGGTGCGCTGCGGGCAGTGCAAGGAGGTGTTCGACGCGGCCGCGCACCTGGTGGCCGCACCGCCCCCGCCGATGCTGCCCGACGTCTCGCTGACCGATACCCGCCCACCACCGGTGGTGGTTGCACGGCAGCCCGAAGCGCGCGGTGCCTGGGGGGTGTTCGACCCGCCGGCGAGCCAGGCGGCGGGCCGCGTGTCCCAGCCTGCCGCGCCTGCTGCGGCGGCGGGTCCCGGCGGCACGGCTGGCCAGGTGTTCGATATTCCCGCACCCACTGTTCCAGCGTTCCTCTCGGCTGCGCGCGCGCCTTCCACTGCGCTCAGTGCCGATGATCTGAGCCTGGAGCCCTTGCAGACCTTTGGCTGGCGGGCGCCGTCCGTACCGCCATTGGTGCCACCCCGGTCGGCACCCGTTGCGCCCCCTGCTGCGGCCATACCCCCGCCAGCGGCATTCGTACCCCCACCGCCACGCGAGGAGAGCCGTGTGATGCCCGGGCTGGCCGCGTCGCTGCTGGCCGACCTGGCCCCGGTGGCCAGTCCGGCCTTGCCCAGGGGGATGGATCCGGCTGCCGAGGGCATGGCCGTGCCTGCCGGCTACGAGCTGCCGGTGGCGGAATTTTCCGACTCCCTGCCCGATGGCGAAGATGACGACAATGGGCCCGACACGGAGATCATGTCCTTGCCCGAGGATCGGGCGGGTGATGACGCCGCCTACCCCGCCCTCGATCTGCCCACCCCGGCGGCCAGGCGCGCAGCGCTGCCAGCGCACGATGAGGACGACGACCACGATGATGGCGTGCCGCTGTTCGGCCCCGCTGCGGCAGCGCCTCAGCCCATGCTGCCGGTGGCCGCCCCCGAGTCTGCGCCCCGGCGCACGCCCGTGGCATCGCCGTCACCCTCCAGCGGGTTTTCCGAATCCATCACGCCTTTTCCCGATCCGGATTTCGAGCTGATGCCCGATCCGGTCTTTCCGGCATCGGCACCCGCGCTCCCCCGATCTGAGCCCGCCGGTGCTGCGCGTGGGCGCTCGGCGGCGACCGCCCTGGATGCCGATGAGGACGATCTGCCCGCCGGCCACCCCGATGCCGAGGAGGTGAGCTTCGTGCGGGCTGCGCGGCGCAAGGCCTTCTGGCGCCGGCCACTGGTGCGCTCGCTGCTGGCGTTGGTGCTGATGCTGCTGCTCGGGGTGCTGGCCGTGCAGGTTGCCGTGCAGGAGCGCAACCGCATCGCCGCGATGGACAGCAGGGCGCGCCCCTGGCTGCAGCAACTGTGCACGCACCTGGGCTGTACGCTGGCCCCCCAGCGCCAGATTGCCGATGTGGTGATCGACAGCTCGTCCTTCAACAAGGCGCGTGGCGATGGCTACCTGCTGTCGCTCACCGTCAAGAGCCGCGCCACGATACCGCTGGAAATGCCGGCGGTGGAGCTGACCCTCACCGATGCCCAGGACCAGCCCGTCCTGCGGCGCGTGCTGCTGCCGGCCGATCTCGCGGCGCCCGTCGAACTGCCTGCGCGCGGCGAGTGGAGCACCTCGGTCTCGGTGGTGGTGACCACGGGCGCCTCGCGGGTGTCGGGCTACCGGTTACTGACCTTCTACCCCTGATCCCGCTGGATCCGGGGGCTTTCCTTTCCAACCCTTTACCTATTTCTACCTATGGCTGCCCTCATCTGTGGTTCCCTGGCGTTCGACACCATCATGACCTTCGAGGGCCGCTTTGCCGAGCAGATCCTGCCCGAGCAACTGCACATCCTCAACGTGTCGTTCCTCGTGCCCTCGCTGCGCCGCGACTTTGGTGGCTGCGCCGGCAACATCGCCTACAGCCTGAAGCTGCTGGGTGGCGAGCCCCTGCCCATGGCCATGCTGGGCAGTGATGCTGCGGACTACCTGCAGCGCCTGGACACCCTGGGCATCAGCCGCCGCTTCGTGGGCCAGGTGGAGGATGTGCACACCGCCCAGGCCATGATCATGACCGACCGTGACAACAACCAGATCACGGCCTTCCATCCGGGCGCCATGATGCAGGCGCATGCGATTCGCATCGAATCCGGCGATGGCATCCGCCTGGCCATCATCGCGCCCGATGGCCGCGACGCCATGATCGAGCATGCTGCGCAACTGGTGGCGGCCGGTGTTCCCTTTGTCTTCGACCCAGGCCAGGGCCTGCCCATGTTCAATGGCGCCGAGCTGTCGCGCTTCATCGAGCAGGCGACCTGGGTCACGGTCAACGACTACGAGGGCAAGATGCTCAGCGAACGCACGGGCTGGAGCCTGGCCGAGATCTCGCAGCGTGTGGACGGCCTGGTGGTGACGCTGGGTGGCGAGGGCTGCGAAGTCTGGGTCAAGGGCGAGAAGACGCTGGTGCCTGCCGTGGTGCCTGCCGCCGTCGTGGACCCTACGGGCTGCGGCGATGCCTGGCGTGGTGCGCTGCTCTTCGGTCTGGAGCGTGGCTGGCCGCTGGTGCAATGCGCCGAGCTGGGCAACCGTGTCGGGGCGCTGAAGATCGCGCAGCGCGGCCCGCAAAGCTACACGCTGGACTTTCAGCCCGCATGAATTGAGCCTGGCGCCGTGGTGCCTGCTCCACCCGGGGCAGCGCACGGCGCGGGAGCGCTGGCCAGCGCTTGGCGTCCGGGCATAAAAAAACCCGGTGCCTAAGCACCGGGTTGAGCGCAAAGCGCGTAAGGCAAAGACTTACGGCTTGGTGCCCGTGGGGAAGGGCCATGCTGCCTGAGGGTTCAGCGTGGTCTGCGCTGCGGGAGCGGCTGCGGCTGCAGCTGGCGCAGGGGCTGGGGCCTTGGCCGCTTTCTTGGCAGGAGCTGCCTTCTTGGCGGGCGCAGGGGCGGCGGCCTTCTTCGCTGCTACGGCCTTCTTGGCAGGAGCGGCAGCCTTCTTGCTGGGCGCAGCTGCCTTCTTGGCAGGAGCGGCAGCCTTCTTGGCGGGTGCAGCTGCCTTCTTGGCAGGAGCGGCCTTCTTGGCAGGAGCGGCCTTCTTGGCTGGTGCAGCCGCCTTCTTGGCAGGAGCGGCCTTCTTGGCTGGTGCGGCCGCCTTCTTGGCAGGAGCGGCCTTCTTGGCTGGTGCTGCTGCCTTCTTGGCGGGAGCGGCCTTCTTGGCTGGTGCTGCTGCCTTCTTGGCAGGAGCGGCCTTCTTGGCTGGTGCTGCTGCCTTCTTGGCAGGAGCGGCCTTCTTGGCTGGTGCTGCTGCCTTCTTGGCGGGAGCGGCCTTCTTGGCTGGTGCTGCTGCCTTCTTGGCAGGAGCGGCCTTCTTGGCCGCTGGCTTTGCAGCTACAGCCTTCTTCGCGGGAGCTGCCTTCTTTGCAGCGGGTTTTTTCGCAGTTGCCATCATGTTCTCCTTGAGTCAATTTGCAAAGAGCACTTCGTGTCTACAGTGGACATGAAGCGATCCATGGAGATGGGGTTGACCCCATCTCCATGAACACGGGAACGCCCTGCACGGCAACGCGCTTGGGCGTTGTCCGTGCAGGGCGTGGTGTGGGGATCCATGGCGTGCGTGCACCTGCGAGGCTAGTCCCAGGACAATGCGCCACCCGACTGGTACTCGATGACGCGCGTCTCGAAGAAGTTGCGTTCCTTCTTCAGGTCGATCATCTCGCTCATCCAGGGGAAGGGATTTTCTTCGTTGGGGAACAGCGTCTCCAGGCCGATCTGGGTGGCGCGGCGGTTGGCGATGTAGCGCAGGTAGCCCTTGAACATCGAGGCGTTCATGCCCAGCACGCCACGCGGCATGGTGTCTTCGGCGTAGCGGTATTCGAGCTCCACGGCCTGCATGAACAGGGCCTTGATCTCGGCCTTGAACTCTGCCGTCCACAGGTGCGGGTTCTCCAGCTTGAGCTGGTTGATCAGGTCGATGCCGAAGTTGCAGTGCATCGACTCGTCGCGCAGGATGTACTGGTACTGCTCGGCAGCGCCGGTCATCTTGTTCTGGCGACCCAGCGCCAGGATCTGCGTGAAGCCGACGTAGAAGAACAGGCCTTCCATCAGGCAGGCAAACACGATCAGCGACTTGAGCAGCGTCTGGTCGGTCTCGAAGGTGCCGGTGTGGAAGTTGGGGTCCATGATCGCTTCGATGAAGGGGATCAGGAACTGGTCCTTGTCGCGGATCGAGGGCACTTCCAGGTAGGCGTTGAAGATCTCGCCTTCATCCAGGCCGAGCGACTCCACGATGTACTGGTAGGCGTGCGTGTGGATCGCTTCCTCGAACGCCTGGCGCAGCAGGAACTGGCGGCACTCGGGCGCGGTGATGTGGCGGTAGGTGCCCAGCACGATGTTGTTGGCGGCCAGCGAGTCGGCGGTCACGAAGAAGCCGAGGTTGCGCTTGATGATGCGGCGCTCGTCTTCAGTCAGGCCGTTCGGGTCCTTCCACAACGCGATGTCGCGCGTCATGTTCACCTCTTGCGGCATCCAGTGGTTGGCGCAGGTGGCGAGGTACTTTTCCCAAGCCCACTTGTACTTGAACGGCACCAGTTGGTTGACGTCGGTCTGGCCGTTGATGATGCGCTTGTCGGCAGCGTTCACGCGGCGGTGCGCGGGGGCTGCGGCAGGGGCGGCTTGCGGTGCTGCGGATGCCGTCATCGACGCATGCACTTCCTGCAGGGAGGGGGTCTGGAAAGACAGAGGCGGCTGTTCCGCCGGGTGGCTTTTGTGCAGTCCACCGTCCAGTTGATTTTGCGATGAGGGCTTGACTTCTTCGTCCCAGGACAACATAGATTTTCCAGTGTTCGGATTATGAAAGCAGTGCTGCAAAAAGGAAAGCACTGCAGCGTTGCGCAGCAACGTTTTGTTGCTTCACAGCACCGAAGCGGCGTGCATGGGTCTGCATGCGCGCCGCTTCATGGGACCTTACTGGCAGGCCTCGCAGGTTGGATCATCGATGGCGCAGAACTTGACGTCGGTGGCGGGCAGCGCAGCGGCCTGCGCGGCAGCGGCTGCAGCGGCCACTTCCATCGCACTGGGTTTGGCGGATGCGGCCTGTGCAGAGCCTGCATCGCTGCCCGACGACACGGAATTGAGCTGGCGCGTGTTCACGGTGCTCATCTCCACGTGCGTGGCGCTTTGCGTGCGCAGGTAGTAGGTGGTCTTCAGGCCGCGCAGCCAGGCCAGCTTGTAGGTGTCGTCGAGCTTCTTGCCCGATGCGCCAGCCATGTAGATGTTCAGGCTCTGCGCCTGGTCGATCCACTTCTGGCGGCGCGATGCGGCCTCCACCAGCCATTGCGAGTCGACTTCGAAGGCCGTGGAGTACAGGGCCTTGATGTCTGCCGGCACGCGGTCGATGGGGTGCAGCGATCCCTTGAAGTGCTTGAGGTCCATGATCATCACGTCGTCCCACAGGCCCAGGCGCTTGAGGTCGCGCACCAGGCCGCCGTTGATCACGGTGAACTCGCCCGACAGGTTGGACTTGACCGACAGATTGCCGAACGAAGGCTCGATCGATGCGTCCACGCCGATGATGTTGGAGATGGTGGCCGTGGGGGCGATGGCGACACAGTTGGAGTTGCGCATGCCGTCCTGAACGATCTTCTTGCGCAGGGCATCCCAGTCCAGCGTGGCCGAACGGTCCACTTCAACGTAGCCGCCGCGTGCCGTGGCCAGCATGTCCAGCGTGTCCAGGGGCAGGATGCCCTGGTCCCACAGCGAGCCCTTGTAGCTCTCGTACTGGCCGCGTTCGCGGGCCAGCTCGGTCGAGGCCCAGTAGGCGTAGTAGCAGATGGCTTCCATCGACCGGTCGGCAAATTCCACGGCCGCTTGCGAGGCGTAGGGAATGCGCAGCTCGTACAGGCTGTCCTGGAAGGCCATCAGGCCCAGGCCCACGGGGCGGTGGCGCAGGTTGGAGTCGCGGGCCTTGGTGACCGCGTAGTAGTTGATGTCGATCACGTTGTCCAGCATGCGCATGGCCACGGTGATGGTCTTGCGCAGCTTGGCGTGGTCGATCTGGCCGTCCTTCAAGTGCTGCAGCAGGTTCACGGAGCCCAGGTTGCAGACTGCGGTCTCGGTGTCGCTGGTGTTCAGCGTGATCTCGGTGCACAGATTGGACGAATGCACCACGCCGGCATGCTGCTGGGGCGAGCGCACGTTGCAGGCATCCTTGAAGGTGATCCAGGGATGGCCGGTCTCGAACAGCATGGTCAGCATCTTGCGCCACATGTCGGTGGCCTGCACCGTCTTGGAGGGCTTGATCTCGCCGCGCGCGGCCTTCTGTTCGTAGGCCACGTAGGCCTTCTCGAAGGCGGTGCCGAACAGGTCGTGCAGGTCGGGCACGTCGGAGGGCGAGAACAGGGTCCAGGTGCCCTTTTCCATCACGCGGCGCATGAACAGGTCGGGGATCCAGTTGGCCGTGTTCATGTCGTGCGTGCGGCGGCGGTCATCGCCGGTGTTCTTGCGCAGCTCCAGGAACTCTTCGATGTCCAGGTGCCAGGTTTCCAGGTAGGTGCAGACGGCGCCCTTGCGCTTGCCGCCCTGGTTCACGGCCACGGCCGTGTCGTTGACCACCTTGAGGAAGGGCACCACGCCCTGCGATTCACCGTTCGTGCCCTTGATGTGCGAGCCCAGGGCGCGCACGCGGGTCCAGTCGTTGCCCAGGCCGCCGGCAAACTTGGACAGCAGGGCATTTTCCTTGATGGAGTCGTAGATGCCTTCCAAGTGGTCGGGCACCGTGGTCAGGTAGCACGAGGACAGCTGCGAGCGCAGCGTGCCGCTGTTGAACAGCGTGGGCGTGCTGGACATGAAGTCGAAGCTCGAGAGGATCTCGTAGAACTCGATGGCGCGGGCTTCGCGGTCGGCTTCATTGAGCGACAGGCCCATGGCCACGCGCATGAAGAAGCACTGGGGCAGCTCGATGCGGGTCTTGCGCACGTGCAGGAAGTAGCGGTCGTACAGGGTCTGCAGGCCCAGGTAATCGAACTGCAGGTCGCGGTCGGCGTTGAGGGCGGCGCCCAGGCGGGCCAGGTCGAACGTCAGCAGGCGCGGGTCCAGCAGTTCGTTGTCCACACCCTTCTGGATGAACTGCGGGAAGTAGTCCACGTAGCTCTGGCCCATGTCGTCCTGGGTGACTTCACGGCCCAGCACTTCGCGCACGATGGTATGCAGCAAGAGGCGTGCGGTGGCGTAGGTGTAGTCGGGGTCCTTCTCGATCAGCGTGCGGGCTGCCAGGATGGACGCTTTGTAGACCTCGTCCATGGGGACGCCGTCGTACAGGTTGCGCATGGTCTCGGCCACGATGGGCTGGGCCGAGATGTCCGCGCCCAGGTTCACGCAGGCCGACTCGATCAGGCCACGCAGGCGCACCAGGTCCAGCACCACGCGCTTGTCGCCGTCCAGCACGTGCAGTGCGGGGGCGGGCGCGGCAGCCGTTTCCTGTTCGACGTGGCGGGCACGCTCCTGGGTGCGGCTTTCGCGGTACAGCACGTAGGCGCGGGCGACCTCGTGGTGGCCGCCGCGCATCAGCACCAGTTCCACCTGGTCCTGCACGTCTTCAATATGGAAGGTGCCGCCGCCAGGACGCGAGCGCGCCAGGGCGCGGGCGACGTTCTGGGTCAGCGAGTCCACCACTTCGCGCACGCTGGCCGATGCTGCACCCTGGGTGCCATGTACGGCCAGAAACGCCTTCATCATCGCCACGGCAATCTTCTGCGGCTCGAACGGGACCACGGCGCCATTGCGGCGCATGATCTGGTAATGGGAGTACGTGTTCGCTCCCTCTGGTGCAGCAGAAGATGCCTCGGGCGCATCCTGGGATGCGGGGCGGGTGGTGGATGAAGGCGTGTTCAAAGCAGCGTGCATGGATGTCCTCTTTTTGGGTGCTGTCTGGAATGTGCAGGCGGGTGGCAGTGCCGCCGCGAGGGAGAAGTGGTGCGCCAGTTTCTGGCCTGTCGCACACTATATATGGTGTGTCAGTTGCGTTCAATACGCTACCGGTAGTGTACCGCCGCCAGGGATGCCAAATTCCGAAACAGCATGTTTCCCCCACGCCGCATCGGCCTATCGGGCCTGCCGTGCGCGCGCCTTGTGTCCGATGGATGGCTGTGAAAACCACGCAGTGGCGCGTGATGCGGCCCGGTTTTGCATGGCAGACCGCGTGCAGATTGAAGCGGCCGTTTTGTGCATGCGCAGCAAAAAATATTTTTGCTGCAGCGGTGATGTGATGTGCTGCTGCGACATCCGCTGCGGGTGCTGCAGCCTGCGCGCACCGGCCCGGTGCGCGGGGTCAGGCGCTGGGGGGGGAGGCCGGCTGCGTGTCGACCGGAAAGCACTCCGGTGGCCAGCCCAGCGACTGCTGCAGTCCCGGCCAGTCGAAGCCTGCACCCGGGTCGTGCTTGCGCCCTGGGGCAATGTGCTCGTGGCCGGCCAGGTGGGCGATGGGATAGCGCCGCGCGATGTCATGGCACAGCCAAGCCAGCGTGGCGTACTGGGGGGTCTCGAAGCGCTCGCCCTCCAGGCCTTCGAGCTCGATGCCGATGGAGTCGTCGTTGCATTGCGCGCGGCCCCGGTAGGCCGAGGGCCCCGCATGCCAGGCGCGCTGGTCGCAGTCCACGAACTGCCAGAGCATTCCGGTGCGATCGATGAAGAAGTGCGCGGACACCTGAAGACCGCGGATGCCTTGGTAATAAGGGTGCGCGTCCCAGTCGAGTGTGTTGGTGAACAGCTGGCGCACGGCCGGGCCCCCGTACTCGCCCGGTGGCAGGCTGATGGAGTGCACCACGATCAGGTCGATCTGCGCGGCGGGCGGGCGCGGACCGAAGTTGGGCGAGGGGTGGCGCACGGCCAACCGGTGCCAGCCCTGGTCCCAGGGGGAACCATCGGCGTCCGGCCCCTCAGCCGATGTCGTCATGGGCATCCTGGTCATTGGGCACGGCGATGTTCAGGCGGGCAATGCGGTAGCGGATCTGGCGCAGGCTGATGCCTAGGCGTGCCGCCGTGGCCGTGCGGTTGAACCCCGCCTCGCGCAGTGCGCGCACCAGGATGTCGCGCTCCTGCTGGTCCAGCCAGGCCTGCAGGTCGCTGGGCAGGGGCGTGCTGGCGCCTGGCATGGGGGAGCCGGGCGCCCCGCCCAGGGCCGGGCGGGGTGACGATGCGTCATCCGCCTGCAGCGTGTCCGGCACGGCGACGGGGTTGAAAGCCGCAGCGTCTGAAGCCTGCGCGGGGGCCGGGCTTGCGCTGCCCGCGGCGACCGGAAAGCCCCCTGCAGGCGGTGCCACGCCGTCCACGTGCAGCTCGTCCCCCTCGCTCAGGGCCACGGCGCGGTGCAGCAGGTTTTCGAGTTCGCGCACGTTGCCGGTGAGCGGGTGGGCGGCAATCGCCTGTATGGCGTGCTCGGTGAGGGCCGGCACGGGCATGCCCGACTCCTGCGCGATGCGCGCGAGCAGGGCCCGGCACAGGGCGGGCAGGTCCTCGCGCCGCTCGCGCAGCGGCGGGATCACGACCTCGATCACGTTGAGGCGGTAGTACAGATCCTGGCGGAAGCGGCCGGTCTGCACGTCGGCCGCCAGGTCGCGGTGCGTGGCGCTGACGATGCGCACATCCACCGTCTCTTCCTGCGTTGAGCCCAGGGCGCGTACGCTGCGTTCCTGGATGGCGCGCAGCAGCTTCGACTGCATGGCCAGCGGCAGGTCGCCGATCTCGTCGAGGAACAAGGTGCCCCCACGCGCCGCCTGGAAGTAGCCGTCCCGGTCCTGGCTGGCGCCGGTGTAGGAGCCCTTGCGCGCGCCGAAGAACTCGGCCTCGAGCAGGTTTTCGGGGATGGCACCGCAATTCACGGCCACCCAGGGGCCGTCCGCGCGCTGGCTGCTGGCATGCAGCGCCTGGGCGACGAGCTCCTTGCCGGTGCCCGACTCGCCGTGGATCAGCACCGGCGCCATGCCACGCGCCACCTTGGCCACGCGCTGCTTGACGTTGCGCATGGCGGCTGACTCGCCCACCAGCCGGTCCAGCGCCGACGAAGAGGCCTGCGCATCGACCGTGCCGCTCTGGCGGCCGCCCGGGGTGCGCGCCGCGCGCGGTGCGGGCACACCGCCCGTGCCCTGGATGGCCGAGGCCACGACCGAGCGGAACTGTTTCAGGTCCACCGGCTTGGTCAGGTAGTCGAAGGCGCCGGAGCGCAGCGCTTCCACGGCGTTTTCGGCTGAGCCATAGGCCGTCATGACCACGCAGCGCTCCTTGCGCTGCTGGTCGCGCAGATCCTGCAGCAGCTCCATGCCGAATCCGTCGGGCAGGCGCATGTCGGTGATCACGGCGTCGAAGCGGTGGGCCTTGAGCTGCTCGCGCGCCTCCTGCACGCTGGCGGCAGTCTCCACGCGGTAGCCCTCGCGCAGCAGCGTGAGCTCGTAGAGCGTGCGCAGGTCGGGCTCGTCGTCCACGACAAGGATGGAGGCAGCAGGGGCGTTCATGGAGCTTTAGACAACAATCGTGTCGAACAGGGAGGCGGGCTCGGCGGGCCGGGTGGTGCGCCGAAAGCCTACCGTAAAAGCATTGCCACCGGTATCGCCGCGCTGGGTCAGGCGCACCACGCGCTGGTAGCCGATGGAGGCGCCGTGGCGCTGGCACAGCTCGCGGCAGATGTACAGGCCCAGGCCGCTGGAGCGGCTTTCGGAAGAGAAGAAGGGCTCGAACAGGTGGCGCTCCACGGACTTGTCCATGGGGGCGCCATCGCTCCAGACCTGCAGGCTGACCTGGCCCGTGATGGTGGTCCGCGTGGCGATGCACAGCGAATCCGGCTCCGGGCCCATGTAGCGCAGCGCATTGTCCAGCAGGTTCACCAGCACGCGGCGCAGGTGTTCGGTGTCGAATTCCACCTGCGCATCGCCGGCGCTCAGCGCGACCAGGCCGCGCCGTTTGTCCGTCTCCTGCCCCTGCCAGTCGCTCCAGATCTGGGCCACGGCGCTGTCCAGGTGCAGGGTGGAGGCCGGCGACTGGCTGATCTGGTGCTGCACGCGGGCAATGTCCAGCACCTCCTCGGCAATGCGTGCCAGGCGGTCGGCGTTCTGCTGCACCATGTGCGCCAGGCGCTTCTGGCCAGGGTCCGTCAGGTCTTCTTCCAGCAGGGCATTGGCCTGGACGATGGCTGCCAGGGGGTTGCGGATCTCGTGCGCCACGGCGGCCGACATGCGGCCCATCGCGGCCAGCTTCTCGGTGCGCAGGCGCGCCTGCATCTCGCGCAGGTCGTGCAGGAACATCACACACAGCCGCTCGCTGCCGGCCTCGCGGGCCGGTGTGCGCGAGGAGGTCAGCCAGGTGCGCACATGCAGCCCGGTGGGGCTCTCGCCGGGGTGCAGCAGGTCCGCATCGGCGGTCTGGGGTTGCTCTTGGCGAAAGGTGCGGCGTGCCAGCTTCACCAGCGGATCCCATGCGGCCGCATGCGTCAGCGAAAAGGGCAGCGGCGGCAGGGGCGGCTGCCCGAGCAACTGCAGCGCGGCCGGGTTGGCCGTGCGCACGACATCGTTCTCGTCCACCACGAGGACCCCATCCGTGAGGTTCTGGATCACCAGGGCGCTCACCTGCGTCTGCACGCGCGCCGTCATCTGGCTTTGCTGGGCCACTTCCTGCTCGCGCGCCAGGCGCGTGGCAAGCTGGTGCACCAGGTAGGAGACGATGAAGTAGCCCGTCCCGGTGAGTGCGCTCTGCAGGTAGCGCTGCGGGTCGTCGACACCGGAGCGCGAGCCCAGCCACGCCAGGCCCAGCAGCAGCAGGGTGACACCCGCCGTGGTGCCCAGCGCCAGCGTGAGCGTGCCCAGCACCGCCGCCATCAGGATCGGCAGGCCGAAGAGCGGGGTGTAATTCAGGGCGCCCGAGTGCAGCAGTTGCAGGGCGCAGACCACCGCCAGGTCGACGCCGATGGACGGCAGCCAGTGCACGCCTGTGCCCGGCGATGGCGGCCGGTGGCGCGCCAGGATGCGCATCAGGAGGGTGGCAACGAGGTAGGCCACCGAGACCGACAGTGCGGCGGGGTCCAGCACCTGATTGACCGCCTGCCCGAGCGTCTGCAGCAGCACCAGGGCGATGGCGACCATCACCCGGGCGGTCAGGAAGCCTTTCCACAGGCGCAGGAACGGTGCGTCCACCGTCACCAGCAAGTTGTTGCCCGACACGTTGTCCGCCATGGTCGGCTCAGGGCTTGCCAAGGCGCTGGTGCTCCAGGCTGCAGTAGGCAAGGTTGCCCTGGATCTGCGCGTCGGCACGCGGCACATGCACGCCGCAGTGCGCGCAGGCCAGCATGTCCTGGGGCAGCGCCGGGGGGCGGGCCTTGCCGGGCTGGGGGGGCTTGGGCGCGGCGCGGTTGCTGCGCCAGATGCCGATGGCCACCACCAGCACCACCAGCAATACAAGGTACTTCATGCGCTGCGGCCCAGGATGACTTCGAGCACGAAGCGCGAGCCCACATAGGCCAGCAACAGCAGCCCCGCACCGGCATAGAGCACGCCCACGGCGGTGCGGCCGCGCCAGCCAAAGCGTGCACGGCCCAGCAACAGCGTGGCAAACGTGATCCAGGCCATCAGCGAGAAAATCGCCTTGTGGTCCCAGCGCCAGGCGCGGCCGTAGAGCGCGTCGCCAAAAAGCCAGCCGGCCAGCAGCGTGGCCGTGAGCAGCACGAAGCCGGCGGTCACGAAGCGGAAGGTCAGGCGCTCCAGCGTGAGCAGCGGAATGCCGCTGTGCGGGTCTTCGGCCTGGCGGATGTGGCGCTCGGCCCGCGTCATCAGCCAGGCATGCACCACCGCCGCGCCGAACAGGCCGTAGCAGGCAATGCCCAGGGCCAGGTGCAGCGGCAGCCAGGCCGAGGCCGACACGTGCAGTGGCTGGCCCGGGAACACCATGGCGAGCACGATGGCCGCCGCGCCCAGCGCTGCCAGCACCCAGCGCGCCTGCATCTGCGGAAACAGCTGCTTTTCGACCGCGTACACCGTAAGCACCAGCCAGGCCGTCATCGACAGCGCCGGCGCGAAGCCGAAGCGTGGCGCCTCGCTCCACAGCCCCAGCACCAGCGTGGCGCCATGCAGCAACCATGCGACCAGCAGGGCGTTGCGCATGCCCGCAGCCCCCAGGCGCGACGCTGCGGCAGCCGGCATGGCATAGGCTGCCGCTGCGGCAAGCGCGAGCAGCCAACCCATGGGAGAAGCACTGGGTAAAATCATGCCTCAGAGTTTAGTAGCCTTTCGCCCTATCGCCAGTGCCCCTTGGCGCGCACGCGGCTTGCCCGCGCGCAATACCGGAACAATTCCTATGGCCTCCGCCCTTACCGACAAACTCACGCGCCTCGTCAAGGAGATGCGCGGCCAGGCCCGCATCACCGAATCCAACGTGCAGGACATGCTGCGCGAGGTGCGCATGGCCCTGCTCGAAGCCGACGTGGCCCTGCCCGTCGTGCGTGATTTCATTGCCCGCGTCAAGGAAAAGGCCCTGGGCCAGGAAGTGCTGGGCTCGCTCAAGCCGGGCCAGACGCTGGTGAGCATCGTCAACCGCGAACTCGCTGCCACCATGGGCGAGGGCATTTCCGACATCAACCTGGCCGCCCAGCCACCCGCCGTGATCCTGATGGCCGGCCTGCAGGGCGCGGGCAAGACCACCACCACGGCCAAGCTGGCCAAGCACCTGATCGAAAAGCGCAAGAAGAAGGTGCTTACCGTCTCGGGCGACGTCTACCGCCCCGCTGCCATCGAGCAGCTCAAGACGGTGACCAAGCAGGCCGGCGCCGAGTGGTTCCCGAGCACTCCCGACCAGAAGCCGCTCGATATCGGCCTGGCCGCGCTCGATTACGCCAAGAAGCACTACTTCGACGTGCTGCTGGTCGACACGGCCGGCCGCCTGGCCATCGACGAAGTGCTGATGAAGGAAATCAAGGACCTGCACGCCGCGCTGAACCCGGTCGAAACCCTGTTCGTGGTCGATGCCATGCAGGGCCAGGATGCGATCAACACGGCCAAGGCCTTCAAGGAGGCGCTGCCGCTCACCGGCATCGTGCTGACCAAGCTCGACGGCGACTCGCGCGGCGGTGCCGCGCTGTCGGTGCGCCAGATCACCGGCGCGCCGATCAAGTTCGCCGGCGTCTCCGAAAAGCTCGACGGCCTGGAGGTCTTCGACGCCGAGCGCCATGCCGGCCGCATTCTGGGCATGGGCGACATCGTGGCCCTGGTGGAGCAGGTCACGGCCGGCGTGGACATCGAGGCCGCGCAAAAGCTCGCCGCCAAGGTCAAGAGCGGCGACGGCTTCGATCTGAACGACTTCCTCTCGCAGCTGCAGCAGATGAAGCAGATGGGCGGGCTGTCCAGCCTGATGGACAAGCTGCCGGCCCAGTTCACCGCCAAGGCCGGCGCCGTGGACATGGACAAGGCCGAGAAGGACATCAAGCGCAAGGAAGGCATCATCCAGAGCATGACCCCGCTGGAGCGCCGCAAGCCCGAGCTCATCAAGGCCACGCGCAAGAAGCGCATCGCGGGCGGCGCGGGCGTGCATGTCCAGGAGGTGAACCGCCTGCTCAAGGAATTCGAGCAGATGCAGGACATGATGAAGAAGATGAAGGGCGGCGGCCTGATGAAGATGATGAAGAAAATGGGTGGCATGAAAGGCCTGGGCGGCGGTGGCATGCCCAAGATGCCGTTCTGAGCCGGGCCTTCGATCACCCACAGCCCTGAATGAGCGCAGGCCGCGCTCTTCAGGGCTTTTTCAATGACGGTGGCGGCAATGGCCAGGGCAGCCAGTGCCAGGGGTGGTCCCGGTTGGCCACCCATTGCGCCACGTCGTCTTCGGTGAACGCCACTCCGAGGCTGTCGGCGCGCGAATGGGCCACCCATTGGCGGCGGCCGCGCGCGCAGGCGGTGCCGAAATCCTGCCAGCCCTGAAAGCAGTCGGCCGCGCGCTGCGCGTTGTGGTGCAGGATATGCCACTGCGTGGCCTCGTCCAGCCAACCCAGCAGCGCGGCCGTGCGCGTCGCAAAGGCCACGCGGGCGCAGGCCAGCGCCATGGCATCGCGCGGGACATCGTCGGGGCGCAGGGCGTCCAGGCCCATGCGGAACCAGCCCTCGCGCAACTGACCGGGCAGGACCTTGCGGACCTGATCGTCCGCCATGTCGCTGCGCAGGCCCAGCAGGTGCAGCAGGGCCGGGCGCAGCGATTGCTGCAGCGGCTCGGACAGCACGGGCATGCGCGCATCGGCAAAGCCGCCCTGGATGCGCGCGAAAGCCATGGGGTCGGCCAGGGCCAGGGTCCAGCTCCAGTGCGCGTCCAGCACGTACTGCCGGCGCAGGCGCGGGCGCCCGTACCAGCGCAGAAACGGCCCCAGCACCCACAGCAGCAACCGCCAGGCCAGCCATGCCAGAAGGCAGAACCCCAGCGCGAACACCAGCCAGGCGATCATGGCGTGCGCTCCGTGCCGTTCGGCGCTGCAGCAGTCAGCGCTGCCGCCACGGAAGCGGCCAGGGGCAGGCCCTGCAGCAGCGCCGGATCGCGCGCGGCCACCAGCCACTGCACCAGCACCGAGGGCGCGGGCAGCTCGCGCACCAGCGCCGGGCGGCTCTGGATGAGGCGCAGCTGGTCGGCCTCCAGCGCCACGTCGCGCACGGCGCACCAGCCCTGGGAGGTGTGCACGATGCCCATCTGCAGCGCGTCGGGCGGTGCATCCCCGCAGGTGCCGAGCTGGTTGAGCAGCGCCAGCACCTCGCCCTGGTAGCGCCCGATGGGCGGGCGGTTCTGTTTGCCCTTGATCTGGTCGATGGCCAGGCGGCCACCTTCGCGCACATGCGCGCTGATGGTGATGTGCGGCAGGTTTCCCGCCGTGCGGTAGGAGAACAGGCGCAGCCGGCCCCCTTCGCAGGCGCTGGCGTAGTGCTCGCCGTAGCCGCCACCGAGGCTGCGGCGGTTGGCGAACTGGCCCAGGCAGTGGCGCATCATCTGGCTCTCGTAGGCCATCTCAGCGCGCAGGTGCGTGCTGTCCGGCCGCAATTCGACGAAATGCCCCTGCTCTCCCTGCCACACCGGGGCCACCGCGTCGGGCGCGTGCTCGCGCCAGCCGGCTGCGGCCTTGGCCTCGTAGGCTGCATGCTCCTCGTCCCACTGCGCCAGCGCCTGCGGGGCCGTCACACGCTGCAGCTTGCCCTGCAGTGCGGTCCCTTCGCGCGACATCAGGAACTCCACCAGCCGCGACTCCAGCGCCAGCACGGCCTCGGCCTCGGGATCGACCCACCACAGCGCCGTGGTGGGAGCAGCCGTGTGCCGTGGCGAGGCCTCCACCAGACGGGCCAGTGCCCAAGGCGGTACGGCTGCCGGTTTGAGCAGGGCCTGCGCCTGCTCGCGCTGCGTGACGGCCTGCACCACAGGGGTGCTCGCCTGCAGGTTGCCTACCACATGGCGGTAGAAGTGGTTGGCCAGCCAGGCGCGCACCTCCTCGGGGTCGTTGCGCGCGCGGCTGCGGCGCTCGATGGCGCTGCGGATGGCCGGCGCGTTGACCACGTCGCGCGCACCGTACATGCTGCGTGCCGGCGAAGCCCCCACGGCCACTACCAGACCTTCCACCAAGGGTTCTTCGCGCGCATGGCCTTTTTGCAGCGGTCCATGTTCTCGCGCGCGTACCCGGCCTGCTCCTGATCGTCCGGTTCGCCGGGGCGCACCCTCTTGAGCGACTCCTGGTACAACGCCATGGCCCGCTCATGCTGGCCGGCGTACTCCAGCACGTTGCCTGCCACGCGCCGCATGCCGGGCAGGGAGCTGGCCAGGGTGCGGGGCATGGCCTGCTCCAGCCGCGCCAGCGCGTCGGCGGGCTGCGACCAGGCCAGGTCGCGCAGCATCACCAGCAGCGTGGAGAGGTAGTCCTCTTCGTTCTCGGCCTGGTCCTCCTGGTCCAGGCCGGCCCACCATTCGTCCAGGCGCTGCAGCCAGATGGCGATCTCGTTGTCGCGGTCCAGCCCGTACAGCGCGTGGCATACGCCCTTGAAGTATTCCGTGGGGTCGTGGCGTCCGTAGCCGTGGTCCAGCGCGTAGTGCCACAACCTGTCGGCGGCGGCAATGAACTCGGGTTTGCGCTCGGCCGCCTCGTAGCAGGACATGAGCCCGTTGTGGTGCTCGGCAAAGGGGCTGGTGGCCAGGCCCTTGTGGTGCAGGTCGATGGCCTTGTCGTAGTCCTTGAGTGCCCAGCGGTAGTAGATGCCCAGGTTGTTGCACAGCATGGAATAGACGTGCACATCGGCATCGCGGAACCAGCCTTCGCCCGTGGCGAAGAAGCCATCGAAGTGCACCACGGCCGCCTCGTAGTAGCGCGCCTTGAGTGTGTCCACGTCGCGCTCGGGCCAGTCGCCATCGTCGATGCCGCAGGCCTCCTGGAAGCTGAAATCGAGCCACACGCCGATGTTGTAGCACCAGCCCGCCGCCGGTGAGGCGGGGAAGGGCCGCTGCAGCGCCTTGGCGATGCCGTGCACCTTGGCGCTGCAGACCCACAGCGCCTGCAGCACGTCGGGTGCGGCCATGAAGGGCTCGCGGGCGGCGGACTCCAGCAGGGGCAGGGCGCCTGCGTGGTCACCGTCTTCAAACCGCTTAAGGCCCTGCTGCGCGGCGATGGCCGGGTGGGCGGGGTCCATCTTGCAGGCCTCCTGCAGGTGGTGCTGCGCAAAGGCCTGCGGTTCCTGCGGGTGGGCGGCCCACTCGGTGCCATCGATGGTGGCCGCAGACGCCAGGGCCAGGTGCCAGTAGATGTCCAATGGTCGGCCCGCCGTGCCGTGCTCTGCCAGCTGGGCCAGCGCCACCCTGCAGGCATGCCCGGCGGAGGTGGGGCGCTCGCTGCTGATGCACTCGTACGCCAGCCGGGCTGCCGCATCCAGGCGGCCGGCCTGCACCAGCCAGTCGAGCACCAGGGCGCTGAAGCTGTCGTCCTGGTCGTCGGTCAGGCCGAATCGGCCCTGCAGACCCTGGGCGATGGCGGCATCGAGTTGACCCTGCCGGTGCAGCGCCTTGGCATGCAGGCGTGCACGGCGCACCGAGACGTCGCGCTGCCGGGGGCGCGACAGGTCGGCCGGCATGCGCTGCGGAACCTGCTGCGCGATGGTGTCGATGCTGGACGGGTCCAGCACCACCAGCCGCTCGCCCAGCTTGAGCCAGTCGTTGTGGTCCACATCCTGTCCGTCCGCTGCATGGCGCAGGTGGTCCATGGCCTGCTGTACCAGTTGCTGCGCCTGCGCGGCATCGCCTTCGGCCGCCCAGGCTTCGGCCATGCGCGTGGCCAGCACGGCATCGTCCCAGGCGCGAAAGGCCGCCCGCCCCGGCTGCACCACCTGCAGCGCGTGGCGCGCCTGCACGCTGCGGCGCCACACGCCGTAGTGCTGGCTGCGTTCGGCCTGGCCGGCAAGGTGCTCCCAGGCATCGTCCGACTGGTGCTGCAGGAGCGGCTGTGCCAGCAACTGGGCCATGCCTTCGAGGGCCTGGTGCAGCAGTGGCACCTGGTCCGGCAGGGAGCGCAAGGCCTGGGTACGCGAAAAACCGGTACCGACCTGTGCGTCGTGCCGCTCGGCGGGTGGCAGGTCCTGCAGCAGTGCAGCGGCATGGGTGTCGATGGCCTGCAGCGCCATGGCGGGCTGGCCCGCCTGCATCCAGAGGGAATGGATGCGGTACAGCACCTCCAGCGAGGCCGGCTGCAGCACCTGCTGGCCCAGCATCCGCGCCAGCGCCTCGGTGCGCTGCGCCTGTGCGGCCGCGCCCTCCTGCTGCGGGGTCTCTTCCTCCTCATCCTCCTCGCCTTCGACCAGCGCTTCGGCCTGGTCCAGGTAGGCGTCCAGCAGCGGGCCGGACAGGGGCGTGGCTTGGGGGGCGGCAGTGCGGTCAGTCAGCATGGCGTATCGGGGGTGTCAAAGGCAGAGGGGCGCGCCGGGCAGTGCGCAGCGCAAGGATCGTGGCGGGTCCTCAGGGCGCCAGCAGCCAGTCCTTCAGGGGCTGGCCGGCCCAGGCCTTGGCCTCTTCGCCAACGAAGGCCTGCGGCTTGGAGGCCGGCAGTTTGCGGCGCTTTTCCTGTGCGGCGATGGCTTTTTTCGCTTCGCCCATCCAGTCGGTCACCGACAGGCCCTCGGCGCCGGCCTGGCCGAACAGGGCTTCGGCGAAGGGCGTGTGGTTGCCCTCGTACTGGCACTTGAACGAGGTGCTGCGCACATCGGTCGCGGTCAGCACCACGCGGTTCGGTGCCTTCAGGGGCTCGATGAACGAGCCGCTGTAGCACGCCGACAGCACCACCAGCGTGGGCACCTTGCCCAGGGGCGCCAGGGCGTCGCTCAGGATCCTGGGCGTGATGGGTTGCTGGTTCTTGCCGCCCACGTTGACGCTGAGCAGTCCGGGGTTGGCGTGGGTGGAGATCAGCAGCAGCACGCGGTCACGCGGGCGCGCCACCTCGGCCATCTTGGCCATCACCAGCGCGAAATTCTCGGCCGTGGCCTGGGGCCAGTCGGCGCTCTGGTCCTTGGCCGGGTTGGCCAGCTTGAGCATCAGGGCATTGGGGTCGATCCCGCTGACCAGCTTTTCGGCCAGCAGCACGTCGTTGCGGAAGGCCTTGGACTGCGAGTGCATTGCAAAGCCGGCAAAGATGATGCGGCCTGGCGGTTCGGCAGGCGGCTGGGGTTCGGGGGCTGCCTGGGGTGCAGGCGCCGACGGCTCTGCCACCTGGACGGGGGGCGCAGCGCAGCCTGCGGCCGCGAGGGCCAGTGCCAGGGCGCTGGCGTGGAAGAAGCGCCGCGTGGCGGCGTGGGGGGCAAGAGGCGATGGCATCGATGGTGTTTCCACAGAAGGGCAAGAATCGGGGCAACCGGAGCGCGGCGCGCAGGCGGTTGCGAAGCGTGCGTATCGTAAGGGAGTGCCGTGGCGAGTCCAGCGCCTGTTTGGGTGAGTGGCGCAGCCGGGGTTGCGTTGTCGCCCATCGCCAGCAGGGATTGGATGCTATTGAATGAGTAGCAAACGACAAAAAGCCGGTGCATGCACCGGCTTCGTGTTTGTGTGGCAAATGTCACGCTTTCATCATGCGGCCCGCAGCGCCGGCCGTGCCAGGCGGCTGGCATGCAGCCAGGCGCGGCGCAGCACGGGGGGCGACCACGACTCCTCGGGGATCAGCAGCAGGCGCTGCGCACGCATCGCCTTGCCCAGAGCGATCTGGCTGGTCAGCACTGCCAGTGGAATGGCCAGCGCCAGCGGCAGGCCCACGGGCATCAGCCACAGCAGGGCGCTGCCGTCGACGAAGGCCACGCCCAGGGCCAAGAGGGCGATCACGGCGGTCATCGGGGCGAGCTGGCGCGTGGCCTGGCCCCAGGGCACGGCATTGGCTTCGCGGGGTGGCGACTTCCATTGCAGTTCCAGGCCGGTGATGGCCAGCAGCACGAACAGCGAGTGGGCCAGCATGCGCACGGGCGCCTGCAAAATGGCCAGCACGCTCTCGACCACGGCGCTCTTGACGAGGCTCCAGCCACCACCGTACTGCGACTGCTCCTTGCGCATGAACACGGCGGTCACGCCCAGGATGCGCGGCAGGAACAGCATGGACACCGTCCAGCCCCACAGGCCCAGCAACTCGGCTGGCAGGATGTGCCAGTTGGCCACCACCGGGGCACCCGACAGCCACAGGGCCGTGCCCAGCGTCAGGAAGGCCAGCCACAGCGGTGCCGACAGGTAGGCCATGGCGCCGGTCACGAACATCGAGCGGTGCACGGCATGGATGCCGGGCTCGGCCATCAGGCGGGCGTTCTGCAGATTGCCCTGGCACCAGCGGCGGTCACGCTGCAGCTCGGCCAGCAGGTCCGGAGGTTGCTGCTCATAGCTGCCGATCAGGTCGGACACCAGCCACACGTGGTAGCCGGCGCGGCGCATCAGCGCGGCCTCGACGAAGTCGTGCGACATGATGCCGCCCGACAGGCCGCCCTTGCCTGCGATGGGGGCCAGCGCGCAGTGCTGCATGAACGGCTCCATGCGGATGATGGCGTTGTGGCCCCAGTAGTGCGACTCGCCCAGTTGCCAGTACTGCATGCCCAGGGTGAACAGGCGCCCGGTGACGCGCGAGGCGAACTGCTGCGCGCGGGCGTGCAGCGTGACGTGGCCGATGGCCTGCGTCGCGGTCTGGATGATGCCGGCGCTGGGGTTGGCTTCCATCAGCTTGGCCATCGAGACGATGCAGTCGCCGCTCATCACGCTGTCGGCATCGAGCACCACCATGTAGCGGTAGTCCTTGCCCCAGCGGCGGCAGAAGTCGGCCACGTTGCCGGCCTTGCGGTGGCTGCGGCGCGTGCGCAGGCGGTAGTACACCTGCACCTGGGGCTGCTGGCCATGCTCGGCCAGGGCGCTGCGCAGGTCTTCCCAGGCGGCATGCTCGGCCTTGGCGATGTCCTTGTCGTAGCTGTCGGACAGCACGAACACGTCGAAGGTGGCGCCGTGGCCCGTGGCCGCGACCGATTCGCAGGTGGCGCGCAGGCCGGCGAACACCGTGGCCACATCCTCGTTGCAGATCGGCATGATGATGGCCGTGCGCGCCTCGGGCGAGAGCGGGTGCGATGCCACGCTCTTGGCCGACAGTGCATGGCGATCGCCGCGCAGCATGACCCAGAAACCCATCATCCCGGTCATGAAGCCGGTAACCACCCAGGCCGACAGCAGCGCGAACAGCGCCATCTGACCATAGCCCAGCCAGGCGTTGTCGTAGTCGGGCTGCACACCCGCGAACAAGGTGGTGGCCAGCGTGGTGCTGAGCACCGTGAGCAGCGCAAAGGTCCAGCGGCGGCGCTGGGCGGCGCCCTGCCAGGCCTCGTGTTGCATGCCGGCCGGGGTGGCCGGTGGAGCGCTGCCGGGGCGGCCGGTCAGGCGCAGCAGCAGCGCGGTGCCGATGCTGTTCCAGAAGCCGCGCCAGGGCAGCGGCGCCATGGAGCCGCGGTGGAGCGGCGGCGCGGTGACGGAGTTGGGGTGGCGCTCCTCGCGCAGCGTGCTGCGCTGCGTGCGAGGGGCACCACGGTCTTCAGAGGCGAGGGGCTCTGACGGGCTTACTCGGGAAGAATGATGTGCGTCCATGTTTCGCTCACAGCGTGGTTGTCGTGTTGAAGGAAAGCGCGCAGCTCGATCGGGCGATCGGCCTGCTGGCGCTGTACGCGCACGGTCATGCGCCACTGACCGGTGGCAGGGTTGCGGTAGGCCGCGTTTTCGAGAACCTTGCCGTTGGCGTCGGCGGTGACCACGGCCTTCACGGCCGCATCGGTGGGCAGGGCGGCCAGCGCCGGGCCGGTGAAATCGACCACGTACTGCACCTGCTGGCGCAGCTCCTGCGCGCTTTGCTGGGTAAAGCCCATGCCGCGACGAGACTGCGTGACCCAGCTGCCCGGCGGGCGCTGCTGTTCATCGCCCTGCCAGCCGAGCTCGTACGAGAACTCCAGCGGCGTGCCCGGGGCGGGCAGCTTGGCCGGCACCCAGTAGGCGACGATGTTGTCGTGCGTTTCGTCGGGCGTGTTGTTCTGCACCAGCTCCACCCGGCCCGGGCCCCAGTCGTGCAAGGGGCGCACCCAGGCGCTGGGGCGGCGCTCGTAGCGGGCTTCCACGTCCTCGTAGCTGGCCCACTGGCGGTCGCGCTGCATCAGGCCGAAGCCCTTGGGGTTGGTGGTGGTGAACGAGGTCACCAGCGTGCTGCCCGGGTTCTGCAGCGGGCGCCACAGCCATTCGCCTTCGCCCGTGGCGACCATCAGGCCGTCGGAGTCGTGCACCTCGGGGCGAAAGTCCTGCTTGCGCGGCTGGTTTTCGCCAAAGAAAAACATGCTGGTCAGCGGCGCCACCCCCAGCGTGCCCATGGGCTTGGCGGCGTTGCCGCGCACGAAGACCCGGGCGCGCACGGTGGTCAGCGTCTGCGGCCCGGGCGTGATGTCGAAGCGGTAGGCACCGGTGGCGCGGGGCGAGTCGAGCAGCGCGAATACCGTGACCTGCTTGCCTTGGGGCTCGGGCTTGACCAGCCAGAAGTCGGTGAAGCGCGGAAACTCCTCGCCCGTGCCGCCCACGGTGTCTATCGCCAGGCCGCGCGCCGACAGGCCGTACTGCTGGCCCGCACCGAGTGCGCGGAAATAGCTCGCGCCCTGGAACACGGCCAGCTCGTCCTTGTACTCGGGCGAATTGAGGTGGTTGTGCAGGCGAAAGCCCGCAAAACCGAGGTCACCCCAGGCCTGGGGCTGCACGGTGTTCTTGCCGTAGTCGAAGTCGGCGCGGCTGTAGCTGATATCGCGCGTGCCCGAGGGCGTCACTTCATGGATGCGCACCGGCTGGGTCTGGTACAGGCCCAGGTGGAAGAACATGGCCTCGAAGGGCAGCTTCTCGGCGCGCCACAGGGCACGCTCGGGCTTGTAGCGGATGTCACGCACCTGGTCGTAATTGAGCTGGGCCAGGTCTGCGGGCAGCTTGTCGCTGGCAGCAACGAAAGGCTTGTCGGCGCGCTCACGCGCCAGCTTCGTCAGGCTCTCGAAATCGAACGCCTGTGCCTGCGCCACGCTGGCCGCCAGCAGGGCAGACAGCGCCAGCGTGGCTGCAGCGCTGCGGCGCAAGCTGCGTGAAAAAGAAGGAAAGACAGCATCCATGCCGGCATATAGGGCAAACCCTGTGCCAGCTCAAAAAAACGCTTGTATATCAACAGCTTAGGAGCTGGTTGGCCTGTAAGCAGATGTGCAATGCAGCAAAACGGCCTCAAAAGGCCGGTTTTTGTCGCCGGATGGCGACACGGGGATGGCTGTGCATCGCCAATCCCTTTGAAATCAAGGACTTACTCCTGTCGCTCATCGGCGACGTCATCGCCCAGGCCCTCGTCCGGGCTGGCGTCGCTCTTGAAATGGCCGGGGGTCAACGCATGCTTTTGCAGCAGCCGGTAGAACTCCGTGCGGTTGCGCTGGGCCAGGCGCGCGGCGTCGGCCACGTTGCCATCGGTCATCTTGAGCAGGCCCACCAGGTACTCGCGCTCGAAGCGCTGGCGCGCGTCGGCAAAGCTCAGCACCGGGGCCGAGGGGATGCGCAGCGCGCGCTGCACCAGGGTCAGCGGCACCAGCGGCGTGGTGGACAGTGCACACACCTGCTCGACCACGTTGAACAGCTGGCGCACATTGCCGGGCCAGGCCGCCGTGGTCAGGGCCTTGAGCGCCTCGGGTGCGAAGCCCGACAGGCGCTTGTCGTACTTGCGCGCCAGCCGGTCCAGGAAGTGGTTGGCCAGCAGGGCGATGTCCTCGCGCCGCTCGGCCAGCGTGGGCAGCGCCAGCGTCACCACGTTGAGGCGGTAGTACAGGTCCTCGCGGAACTGGGCCGTGGCCATGGCCGCCTCCAGGTCGCGGTGGGTGGCCGAGATGATGCGCACGTCGATGGGCGTGGACTGGCTCGACCCCACGGGCCGCACGGCCCGCTCCTGCAGCACGCGCAGCAGCTTGACCTGCAGGGCCGGCGGCATGTCGCCGATCTCGTCAAGGAGCAGGGTGCCGCCCTCGGCCGCCTGGAACAGGCCCTTGTGGTTGCTGGTGGCGTCGGTGAAGGCGCCCTTGACGTGGCCGAACAGCTCGGACTCCAGCAGCGCCTCGGGGATGGCGCCGCAGTTGACTGCCACGAAGGGCTTGGCCGCGCGCGGGCTGGCCCGGTGGATGGCCTGGGCCAGCAGTTCCTTGCCGGCGCCGCTGTCGCCCAGCAGCAGCACGCTGGCGTCCGACTGGGCCACCATGTAGGCCTCGGCCAGCAGCTCGGTCATGCGGTTGGAGCGGCTCACGATCTCGGCGCGCCAGGCCTCGTTGGCATGGGCCTGGGCCACGACCGGGGCGCTCAGCGCCAGGGCCTCCCCAATCTTCTCGAGCAGGTCCTTGCCGTCGTAGGGCTTGGTCAGGTAGGTGAACACGCCGCGCGAAGTGGCCTCCACTGCGTCGGGGATGGTGCCGTGCGCGGTCAGCAGGATCACGGGCAGCGAGGGGTGGCGCTCGCGCACCTCGTCGAACAGGGCCAGCCCATCCTTGCCCGGCAGCCGCACGTCGCTGAGCACCAGCTGGGGACGCGCCATTTCGAGTTGGGCCAGTGCCGCTTCGGCAGAGCCCACGGCAATCACCTCGTAGTCCGCAGCCTTCAGGCGCAGCGAGAGCAGGCGCAGCATGTCGGCATCGTCATCGACGACCAGGATGCGTTGTCGGCCGCTGGCGGGTTTGCTGGTGGGCGGCATGGTTTCAGCGGACCTCGCTGGCTGCGGGGGCGGGTGGCCGGGCGGTCATGCTGCGCTCGATGGCACGCACGGCCTCCAACCGCTCGTTGAGCTGGTCGTTGCGGCGCTGGGCATCGCGCAATTGCTGTGCCTGCCGCTCCAGTTGCTCTTCCAGCCGGCGCTGCTGCAGCAGCCGTGCTTCCAGCAGGCGCGCCAGGGGTTGCAGGGGCTGCGTGGCGGTGTCGTTGTGGCCCAGCAGGCGCTGCACCTGCGCCAGGGCGCGGGCCGTGTCCACGGGCTGGCGGGTCTGGGCCAGGGCCAGCGCCAGGTGCAGGGGGCTGGCGGCCAGCGTGTCCTCGGCCTCGCCCAGGCGGGCGATTTCACGGGCCAGCTCGGCAGGCGGCATGCGCTGCACGCGGTCGGCATAGGCCAGCGCCTGGGTGAGCTGGGCAGACTCGGGCGCAGGCGCGCTGGCCTGCGGCGCGGTTTCCCGGGGGGGCTCGGCGGGGGGCGGTGCCACGGGCAGAGGGGCTGGCACCACCACCGCCACGGGGGCAGGCGGCGTGCCTGCAGGCGGGGGGCTGATGCAAGCGGCCAGCAGCGCTGTGGGCGCCAGTACCAGTGCGCCGATGTGGCGGCGCGCAGCACGGGTGGATGACAGGCTAGGAGGCATGGGGCAATTCGATGCGAAAAAAGGAATGGTCGCCATCTTCCACCAGTTCCACCCGGCCGCCATGGGCGCCGATGTATTCCTGAACGATGGACAGGCCTACCCCGGTGCCGCGCACGGCATCTTCGGGCTGGCGGGCGCCGCGGTAGAAGGGCTCGAAGACATGGGGCCGGTCGGCGGGGGCCACGCCAGGGCCCTGGTCGATGACGTCGATGCGCACCCGGCCCGGCACCCGGGACACTGCCAGGCGCACCGTACCCTGCTTGGGCGAGAAGCGGATGGCATTGGACAGCAGGTTGCCGATGGCCGAGGCGATCTTGTCGCCGTCGATGGCCAGCGACACGGGCGAGCCCTGCACCACCACGCGCAGGCCGCGGGCCTGCCACTGCAGGCGCTGGGATTCGACCTGCGCCTCCAGCAGCGCGATCAGGTCGGTGTCGCGCCGGTGCAGCTGCCGGGCCTCGAAGGCGGCGGCGTTGAAGCGCAGCAGCGCCTCGATCTCGTTTTGCAGCACGATCGTGTTGTGGTGCAGGATCTGCGCCACCTCCTGCTGCTCGGCATTGAGCTCGCCCGTCACGCCGTCCTGCAGCAGGGCCACGCCCTCGCGCATGGAGGCCAGCGGGGTCTTGAGCTCGTGCGATACGTGGCGCAAAAAGCGCGCCTTGTCCGAGTCGAGTTCCAGCAGGCGCAGGCGCAGCCATTCGAGCTGCAGGCCCACGCGGCGCACGTCGGCCGGGCCATTGATCTGGATGGGCTGCTCCAGGTCGTTCTCGCCCAAGAGGCGGATGGCGCCTTCGAGCCGCTTGAACGGCCGCGCCAGCCAGATGCCGAAGGACAGCGCCAGCACCAGCGCCAGCACGATCACACCCACCACCTGGTGCGTGACCTCGCGGCGGCTGGCGTCGACCTTGGCCTGCAGGGCGCTGTTGCGCTCGGCGTTGAGCTCCTGCACCGATTGCACGATGGCGTTGTGCAGCGTGTCGAGCGAGGCGAACTCCTCCGCTGCGGCGCGCTCGTTCTCCAGCGATACGGCGGCCGGTGCTGCCATCAGCGACTGCACCGTGGCCAGGTGGGCGCGCCACTGGGCCACGTGCCTGGCCGGCAGGCCGCCGTCCTGCAACTGCTGCAGGGTCTGCTGGGCGTCGCGCGCCATGTCGTCAAAGCCCCGGCGCAACTGCGCGTCGCCCAGCACCAGGGATTGCCGTGCCGCCCGCTCCATGGTCTGGCCGCGCTGGCCCAGGGCCTGCGCAGCGGCGCTCAGGCGCGTGGCCTGCACGGCGCCCTCGCGGCTTTGCACCATGAGCTGCTCCAGCGAGTACAGGGCCCCCAGCGAGCTGGCGCCCAGCAGGCCGGCGATCAGCAAAAAGGCCAGCAGCAGCAGCTGCTGGAACGACAGGCCATGCAGGCGGTTCCTGCCCGGTTCATTCACGCGTGAAGCGCTTGATTCGGCCATGGAGAGTGGGATGGGCCGCAGCTCAGGCCGTGGCTGTTTCTTGCACCACGACTTCGCCGCGCAAGGTGTAGGCCTTGGCCTCGGTGATGGTCACGTCCACCATCTGGCCGACCAGGCGCGGTTGGCCCACGAAGTTGACCACGCGGTTGCACTCGGTGCGGCCCATGAGCTCGGTGGCGTCGCGCTTGGAGGCGCCTTCCACCAGGATGCGCTGCACCGAGCCCACGCGGCTTTCGCTGATGGACTTGATGTTGGCGTTGATCACCGACTGCAGGTGCTGCAGGCGGCGCAGCTTCACCTCGTGCGGCGTGTCGTCGTGCAGGCCGGCGGCGGGTGTGCCGGGGCGCGGGCTGAAGATGAAGCTGAAGCTGTTGTCGAAGTGGATGTCGTCGATCAGCTTCATCATCTTGCCGAAGTCTTCCTCGGTCTCGCCGGGGAAGCCGACGATGAAGTCGCTGCTCATCGCCAGGTCGGGGCGGATGGCGCGCAGCTTGCGCACCGTGCTCTTGTATTCCATGGCCGTGTAGCCGCGCTTCATGGCCATCAAAATGCGGTCGCTGCCGTGCTGCACCGGCAGGTGCAGGTGGTTGGCCAGCTTGGGGATGCTGGCGTAGGCCGCGATCAGGCGCGGCGTGAATTCATTGGGGTGGCTGGTGGTGTAGCGGATGCGCTCGATGCCGGGGATCTCGGACACATACTCCAGCAGCAGCGCGAAGTCGGCGATCTCGGCCGTGCCGCCCATCTTGCCCAGGTAGGCGTTCACGTTCTGGCCCAGCAGGGTGATCTCTTTCACGCCCTGGTCGGCCAGGCCCGCCACTTCCACCAGCACGTCGTCGAACGGGCGGCTGACCTCTTCACCGCGCGTGTAGGGCACCACGCAGTAGCTGCAGTACTTGCTGCAGCCTTCCATGATGGAGACGAAGGCGCTGGCGCCCTCGACCCGTGCCGGCGGCAGGTGGTCGAACTTCTCGATCTCGGGAAAGCTGATGTCCACCTGCGGGCGGTCCAGCCGCTCGCGCTGGTTCAGCAGCTCGGGCAGGCGGTGCAGGGTCTGGGGGCCGAACACCACATCGACGTAGGGCGCGCGCTTGATGATCTCGGCGCCTTCCTGGCTGGCCACACAGCCGCCCACGCCGATCTTCACGCCGCGCGCCTTCAGGTGCTTGATGCGGCCCAGGTCGCTGAACACCTTCTCCTGTGCCTTCTCGCGCACCGAGCAGGTGTTGAACAGGATCAGGTCGGCCTCGTCCACGTTCTGCGTGGGCTCGTAGCCCTGTGCGGCGTGCAGCACGTCGGCCATCTTGTCCGAGTCGTACTCGTTCATCTGGCAGCCGAAGGTTTTGATGAAGACTTTTTTGGCCATGGCAGTCAATTCTCGTGTCCGAATGGGGATGCGGCGGCACGCGTGGGGCGGCCGCTCTGGGTGGGGTAGTGGGCGCGTGCGTGGCCCACCGGGACCGGGCTTACTTCTTGACCGGGTCCGAGTCGGTGCGGAAGTTGAACTGGATCGTGTCCCCAGGACCTTTGCGTGGCTGGGCCGCCTCGCCCTGGGTCAGGATCCAGGCGGACAGCAGCATGCCCGTGCTGTTCTCGATCAGGTAGTTGACCTTGAAGGTCTGGCCCTGCACGGTGTGCAGCATCACCAGCGTGTTCTGCGGGGTGAACAGGCGCATGCCCGGCGCCATGCGGATGGCGTTGCCATTGAGCTTGGCCTCGGATCCGGCCAGCACGGTCAGGTTGCCGCGCAGCGAGGCATCGGGGAAGTTGCGCATCTCGCCCATGCCGCCGGGCACCTGCTGGGCCTGGACCGGGGCGGCGGCGCACAGCAGCGCGGCGAGGCCGGCGGCCAGGGCGCGCAGCTGGGATCGGCCTTTGCGGGCTGGGGAGGTCAGGGCAGGGGTGCAGCGGTTCATGGTGTGTATCCAGAGGCTGTGAAGCAAGGTGGGGAAGGCGATTTTACCGGCCGGTGCACTGGCAAAGGCCTTTTGGAACAAGCCCTTACCGTGCACACCATGCGCCGAAACAACGCCGGCCCAAGAAAAAACCCGCAGCGCCAGGGCGCAGCGGGTTTTTGGATGTGGTGGTGGTAGGTGGACTTGAACCACCGACATCAGCATTATGAATGCTGCGCTCTAACCAACTGAGCTATACCACCGCAGACCTAAATTATAGAACAAAAATTATTGGTGTGTAAAGTTCGCGGCGCGTTTGTTCACGAAAGCGTCCATGCCTTCCTTCTGGTCCTGGGTGGAGAACAGGGCGTGGAACAGGCGGCGCTCGAACATCACGCCGTCCGACAGGCTGCCTTCGAAGGCGCGGTTCACCGACTCCTTGGCGGCCATCACGGCGACTTGCGAGAAGCCCGCGATGACGAGGGCAGCGCCCAGGGCTTCGTCGGCCAGCTTGTCGTAGGGCACGACGCGGCTCACCAGCCCGGCGCGCTCGGCTTCGGTGGCGTCCATCATGCGGCCCGTGAGGGCCATGTCCATGGCCTTGGCCTTGCCCACCGCGCGCGGCAGGCGCTGCGTGCCACCGGCGCCGGGGATCACGCCGAGCTTGATCTCGGGCTGGCCGAACTTGGCGTTGTCGGCGGCGATGATGAAGTCGCACATCATCGCCAGCTCGCAGCCGCCGCCCAGGGCAAAGCCGCTCACCGCGGCGATCACGGGCTTGCGGATGGAGCGGATGGTCTCCCAGTTGCGCGTGATGTAGTCGCCCTTGTAGGTGTCGGCAAAGCTGTACTTGGCCATGGCGCCGATGTCGGCGCCCGCAGCGAACGCGCGCTCGCTGCCGGTGACGATGACGCAGCCGATCTTCTCGTCGGCATCGAAGGCCTTGAGGGCCTGGCCCAGCTCGTCCATCAACTGGTCGTTGAGGGCGTTGAGCTGCTTGGGGCGGTTGAGCGTGACGATGCCGACCTTCTCGGCTTCGGTGCGCACTTCAATGGTTTCGTAGGCCATGGAATCGAATCTCCTGTGGTTGTTGGTGTGTTGCTCGGTCTCTGCCGGATGACTATACCCAAGCCCCAAGCCGTGGACACTGCCTACGCGAGCCAGCGGCCCACGGCGGCACTGTTGGTCACCCCCAGGCTGATGGTGTCGGGCGGGGCGCCCTTGCGGTCGGCGGCATCGGGCGGCAAGGTCAGCGGCAGCTGCAGCAGCCGGCCATCGCGCGCCACCACGGCCACCAGCTTGTGCTCGCTGCCCGCATAGAAGGCCACATCGTCGAGCTTCTGCACGCGCCAGCCCTGCCCATCCACCAGCACGCCCAGCCACTCGTCGCCGGCGGCAAGCCCGGCCTTTTCGGCGGCACCACCGCGCAGCACGGTCTTGACCTGCACGCTGTGGTTTTCTGCCACGCGCATGCCCAGGCGCTGCGCCAATTGTGGGCGCTCGGCCTTGAGCAGCACCCCGTGGGCCGCCAGCAGTTCGGCCAGCGGCAGCTCGGCGGTGCTGTGCACCCAGGCGTCGATCTCGCTGTCGAACGAACGGTGCCCCAGTTTCTGCAGCACCGCGCGCAGGTCGGCCTCCGCCATCGGGCCGCCTTTGCAGTGTTTCCACAGCGCTCGCATCACCTCGTCCAGCGTGGTCTTGCCGTCGCGGCGCAGGGCCAGGTCCAGGCACAGGCCCACCAGCGAGCCCTTGGTGTAGTAGCTCACCGTGCCGTTGGCAGTGTTCTCGTCCTGGCGGTAGTACTTGACCCAGGCATCGAAGCTGGCCTGGGCCACCGTCTGCACCTGGCGCCCGGGGGTCTGCAGCACCTGGTTGACGGTCTTGGTGATCAGCTTGAGGTAAGTGGCGTCGTCGATCAGGCCGGCGCGGCGCAGCAGCAGGTCGTCGTAGTAGCTGGTGAAGCCTTCGAAGAACCACAGCAACGGGGTGTAGTTCTCGCGGTCGTAGTCGTAGCGGGTGAGCTCGGCCGGGCGCAGGCGCTTGACGTTCCAGGTATGGAAATACTCGTGGCTGATCAGGCCCAGCAGCGTGGTGTAGCCGTCGCCTGCGCGCGCTTCGCCCTGGCGTGGCAGGTCGCGCCGCCCGCAGATCAGTGCGGTGGAGTTGATGTGCTCCAGCCCGCCGTAGCTGTCGCCCACGGCGTTGAGCATGAACAGGTAGCTCTTGAACGGGGCCTTGCCCTTGTCGCCGTGCCAGAAGGCCATGGCCGTCTCGCAGATCTTCTGCGTATCGGCCAGCAGGCGCTTGCCATCGAACGAGGGAGCGGCGCCCGCGACGACGAAACGGTGTGCAACGCCACCGGCCGTGAAACGCCCGCTCCAGAAGGTGCCCATCTCCACCGGGCAGTCCACCAGCTCGTCGTAGTGCGCGGCGGCATAGGTGCCGAAGCCCGCCTTGTCGGTGGCGCGCGCCGCCAGCCCCGTGGCAACGGACCAGTGCGCGGTGGCGGCGGTGCTGGCCACCTCCAGCGTGTGCGCGCCGTCTTCCTGGCCGTGCACGCGCAGGCACAGGCTGGTGCCGTTGAAGAAGCCGCGCGCGGCATCCAGCCAGGCGGTGCGCACCGAGTTGTCGTAAGCGCAGACCTGGTAGGTCAGCACCAGGGCATGGCCGGGGCGGCACTCCACCTGCCAGCGGTTCTTTTCCAACTGGGCCAGCGGCACGCTGCGCCGGCCCTGGCGGGCCTGCAGCTGCTGCAGGTTCTTGGAAAATTCGCGCACTAGGTAGCTGCCCGGTATCCAGACCGGCAGCGACAGCTCCTGCAGCTCGGCCGGTGCTGCCACCGTAAGGGTGACTGAGAACAGGTGGGCGTTGAGGTCGGCCGGTTCGACGCGGTAGTGAACGGGGGCGGGGTGGGTGTCGTCGGTGCGCTGGGTGGCCATGGGCGGTGCTTTGCGTGGCGTGGGGCCTGGCACCTCGGGGCACCGGACCCGCGGATGTCTGTCAGTTCGTGGTGGGCGTGTCGGCGGCGGCTTCTGCCAACCGCTTTTCCACGTCCTGCGCGCCAATGGCGCCCGGCACGCGGATGCCATCGGCAAAGATCAAAGTCGGGGTGCCGGTGATCTTGTGCTTCTTGCCGAACGCCAGGTTGCGCTGCAGCGCATTGGTGTCGCAGCTCGCGGCCGCAGGGGGCTTGTCGCGCACCATCATGTCCTGCCAGGCGGCGACCTTGTCCTTGGAGCACCAGATGTTGCGCGATTTTTCGGCCGAGTCGGGGCTCAGGATGGGGTACAGGAACAGGTACACCGTCACGTTGTCCACCTTCTGCATGTCGCGCTCGAAGCGCTTGCAGTAGCCGCAGTTGGGGTCCTCGAACACTGCGACCTTGCGCTTGCCGTCGCCACGAACGATGGTGAAGGCGTCCTTGATCGGCAGGGCCGAGAAGTCCACGGCCGTGATTTTGGCGATGCGGTCTTCCGTCAGGTTGCGGCGTGCCTTGGTGTCGATCAGCTCGCCCTGGATCAGGTAGTTGCCCTTGGCATCGGTGTAGAACACGTCGGTGCCGATGCGCACCTCGTACAGCCCCTGCATGGCCGTGGGGCTGATCTCGTCGATCTGCTTCATCTGCGGAATGCGCTCGGCCAGGGCCTTGCGGATGGCCGCTTCCTGGGCCATGGCCGACAGGCCCAGCAAGGCCAGCGCGGTGCCTGCCAGCACGGTGGAAATCAGTTTCATGGTGTTCTTGCTCGCTTCAATTGGGTCTGGCGGGGCTGCACATGGGCGCAGCCCCTGGTTGCCGGTAAGTGGGTCAGTGGATGCCCATGGCCTGGCGGGCCACGAAATTCTTGATCGGTCCGCTGCGCTCGAAGCCCTTCATGCCCCAGTTGCGCAGCGCCTGCCAGGGCCCGTCCTGGCGGGCGAACAGCTGCTGCAGCCCGTCGGTGGCCAGCCCCATGGGCAGCAGCGCGGCCTTGCGTTCCCTTTCATAGCGGCGCAGGAGCTTGGTGTCGGCCACGCTGCGCCAGTAGTCCCGCCCGTGCAGCAGCCCGGCCAGTGCCTGGGCATCGGCCAGCCCCAGGTTCAGCCCCTGGCCCGCCAGCGGGTGCACGTTGTGCGCCGCATCGCCGGCCAGCACAAAGCTGCGCTGCTGCTTGCCCTTGGGCGCCAGGGCACCGCACCAGCGGTCGGCCCGGGCCTGCTGCAGCGGCCAGGAGGCGCGCTCGCCCGCCAGTTGCAGGCTGCCCAGCGTCCGCTGGCTCGCCGCTTCCAGCCGCTCTGTGAATTCTTCGGGGGCCAGCGCCAGCAAACCTGGCACCTGCTCCTTCTGAACAGACCACACGACCGCCACGGAGTTCCCTTCGGGCCCGCCCAGGGGCAAAAAGGCCAGGATGCCGTCGGGCAAAAACCACTGGCGCGCCACCTGGCCGTGCGGCAGCTCGCAGGTCAGGCGCGTGGCAATGGCGTGCTGTTCATAGGGGGTGACCTCGAATTCCACCCCAAACTCGGCGCGTGTCTGGCTGGCGCGGCCTTCGCAGACCACGGTCAGCGCGGCCTCCACCGGCTCGCTGAGCGTCTCGACCTGGGGCTGGTAGCGCACGGCCTCGGCCAGGCGGGTCTCCAGGGCCGGCACGTCCACGATCCAGGCCAGGGCGTCCACCCCCTGGGCCTGTGCATCGAAGCGCACGGCGCCGCCCTGGTCACCCGCCACCTGCATGCTCGTGACCGCCGTGGCATGTGTTGCGTCGGGCCAACTGCGCAGGCCCTCCAGCAGGGTGCGCGAAGCACTGTTCAGGGCGTAGGCCCGCACGTCCGAGGTGGCACCTGCTGCGGGGGCCGGGCTGGCCACCAGGGCCACCCGCAGCCGCTCGCGCGCCAGCAGCAGGGCCAGGGTGCGGCCCACGATGCCCGCGCCGCGAATACAGATATCAAAGGTTTGCGCCATGCGGCCCATTGTAGGAGCGGCTCCGTTGCCTGCAGGGGCAGTGCAGAATTGGGGCCTTTCCCTGTCCGTTCTTTTCCAGGAGCGCCGCCGCGTGAGCTTCAGCACCGAATCCGACCTGTCGGGCACCATCGCCCGTCTGTTTGTCTACCCCATCAAGTCCTGCGCCGGCATCGAGGTGCGCGAGGCCCTGCTCACCGAGACCGGCCTGGACCTGGACCGCGCCTGGATGGTGGTCGACCCCGAGGGTCAGTTCATCACCCAGCGCGAGCTGCCGCGCATGGCGCTGATCCGCCCCCAGCTCAAGACCGAGGAAATGGTACTGCGCGCCCCCGGCATGCTGGCCCTGCATGTGGGCATCGACGTGGTCGAGGAGCCCATGACCGTGACGGTATGGCGCGACACCGTGCCCGCCTGGGACATGGGCGCCGTGGCAGCCCAGTGGTTCACCGACTTCCTGGGCACCCCCTGCCGCCTGGTGCGCTTCGACCCCGAAGTGAAACGCCTGTCGAGCATGGACTGGACCGGTGGCGTGGAGGCGCCGAACCAGTTCGCCGATGGCTTTCCGGTGCTGGTGGCCAGCGAGGCGTCGATGGACCGCCTCAACGAGCGTCTGGCTGCTGCCGGCCACGCACCCGTGGGCATCGAGCGCTTTCGCCCCAACGTGGTGCTCGCCGGGGTGGAGGCGCACGACGAAGACCGCGTGGACCAGATCCGCATCGACGCCGAGGGCGGCGAGCTGCAGCTCGTGCCCGTCAAGCCCTGCGCGCGCTGCCCCATCCCCGACATCGACCCGGCCACGGCCGAGAGCACGCCAGCGGTGGGCGACACCCTGCGCGCCTACCGCCAGGACAAGCGCCTGGATGGCGCCATCACCTTTGGCATGAATGCCATCGTGCGCCAGGGTGCGGGCCAGGTGCTGCGCGTGGGCCAGCGCGTGGCGGCCGATCTGCGCTTCGATTGAGGGCTTGTCCGGGGTGCTGCGGGTAGGGTGCGCGGCAGCCCCGTAAAATCGGGGTTTGTCTCCCGAATTCCAGAAAGCCCTGCCATGAGCCTCCAATGCGGCATCGTGGGCCTGCCCAACGTCGGCAAGTCCACCCTCTTCAACGCGCTGACCAAGGCCGGCATCGCCGCCGAGAACTACCCGTTCTGCACCATCGAACCCAATGTGGGCGTGGTCGAGGTGCCCGATCCGCGCCTGGCCCAGCTGGCCCAGATCATTTCGCCCGAGCGCATCGTGCCGGCCATCGTCGAGTTCGTGGACATCGCTGGCCTGGTGGCGGGTGCCAGCCAGGGCGAAGGCCTCGGTAACCAGTTCCTGGCCCACATCCGCGAGACCGATGCCATCGTCAATGTGGTGCGCTGCTTCGAGGATGACAACGTCATCCACGTGGCCGGCCGCGTCGACCCGATCTCGGACATCGAAGTCATCCAGACCGAGCTGTGCCTGGCCGACATGGGCACCGTGGACAAGGCCCTGAACCGCTACAGCAAGGCCGCCAAGTCGGGCAACGACAAGGACGCCGCCAAGCTGGTGACGCTGCTCACGCGCATCCAGGCCGCGCTCAACGAAGGCAAGCCCGCCCGCTCGGTCGAGATCACCAAGGAGGAGCAGCCCCTGCTCAAGTCCCTGTGCCTGATCACGGCCAAGCCCGCGATGTTCGTGGGCAATGTGAGCGAGGACGGCTTCGAGAACAACCCCTTCCTCGATCGCCTCAAGGAATACGCCGCCAGCCAGAACGCCCCCGTGGTCGCCATCTGCGCCAAGATGGAAGCCGAAATGGCCGAGATGGGCGACGAGGACCGCGACATGTTCCTGGCCGAGATGGGCCAGACCGAGCCCGGCCTGGCCCGGCTGATCCGCGGCGCCTTCAAGCTGCTGGGCCTGCAGACCTACTTCACCGCCGGCGTGAAGGAAGTGCGCGCCTGGACCATCCACATCGGCGACACGGCGCCCCAGGCGGCCGGCGTGATCCACGGCGACTTTGAGCGCGGCTTCATCCGCGCGCAGACCATCGCCTTCGACGACTACATCGCCCTCAAGGGCGAGCAGGGTGCCAAGGATGCGGGCAAGATGCGCGCCGAAGGCAAGGAATATGTCGTCAAGGACGGCGACGTGCTGAACTTCCTGTTCACCCCTACGTAGTGTTCCATTGACACTCACCCCAACGCTTTCCTATGCTATGGACATGGGGTTAGGCGCTGTGAGTGAAGACTGAGACCTGTCTTCTGTTAGTTTGACCGCCCCTCTAGGAGCGGCTTTGTGACTAATGCAGATAGACGGAAGTTTTCGGTCACCCACCAGAGTGGTGACCTAGGTGGCAGCACTTTGGTGGGGAAAGCTATTAAGTCCAGTGTAGATGATGACGCCTCCCAGGGTGGCGTTGCTCGTCTCGACTACATCGAATACTCAAAATTTAGAGCATCTCTGAACCAATCCGGCGCCTTCGCGTGGTCTGAGGTTCCACTGAAAAATTCCGTGAAGCTTCCTCAGATTTTTTGGGGTGTTGGGCGAGGATGGGATGAGGCGAATGTTTGGGCGTTAGAGCGTACCCTTGCTGGGTCCACAAACGTGGATACGGTAAAGCGCAACTTCAAGCATCTTCTAACCTATGCTCGTTTCCTTGAGGCTACTTCGGAAGACTGGCGTCACTTCCCAGTGAGTAAGGAAGATCAGCCGCTACGAAAATTTCGAGCATTTCTCATTGAACAGCGTGACTGCGGAGAAATAAAGTCTAGTACTGCTGCGAATTGTATTGGCGCAATCATTCAGTTCTACCGCTACGTACAATTGAAGGGGCTAATTGATTCTAGCAAGCCACTTTGGGAGGACAGAATTGCGATTGTAAATCGACATGATTCAACAGGTTTTAAAAGAACGATTCTGAGATTGGCTTCCGAGTTAAGCATTCCGAATCGATCTCTGATCGGTGATGTTTTAGAGGATGGACTTTTGCCTATCGACTGCGAGCAAATGTCGCAGCTTTTGAGATATACCTCTGAAAATGAAACCATCGATTTTCACTATATGCTCAGTTGCGGATTTTTCACTGGTGCAAGAATCGGCAGTATCGTTTCTTTTACAGTTGACTCTATTCGGAACGCTCGTGAAGACCCTCTCGCGCCCGGCCTCTTCCGAATTGCGGTTGGCCCGGGCACAGGAATTTCAACCAAATTTTCAGTAAGTGGAGAAATATTTATTCCTTCGGCTTTGCTTATAGACTTACAAGCATACGCTCGATCCACACACCGCCTGCTAAGGGAGGCAAAGGCTGGAGCAAATCACAAAAATCTACTTTTTTTAAGTCGAAGCGGAAAACCATATTCAGTTGCTACAGTAAACACCGTAAATTTTGAATGCAGAAAAAGTGCCTCAGCTGCGGGATTAAAAAGTCTATCGCAATTTACTTTTCATCAATCCAGAGCAACTTTCGGCACTTGGTTCATGAGCCTCTTGCTTGAATCAGGTTCTAAGACGGATGCACTACGAATAGTTCGTGATGCTATGCTCCATCGCAGTGAGAGCACTACGCTAGGGTATATTTCTTTCCTTGAAAATTCAAAATCCAAGATTTACGCTGCAAGTGCATTTAATGCTGCTTTCACTGGGATAAAAATTCCAATCAAACCTAATGAAATTAGAGAATGATTGCTCCCAAGTTGAACTTTCCTTCTGCTGTCTTCGGCGCGAACGAAACCCACTGGAGTTTGGATGCACTACTCTATAAAGGTGGGGCTGCATCGGATGTGCGTGGAGTGCGAATTGCCATCGAATCTAGCGCTCTTGGTGAGATGCTACCCGAGAGGTTGCCATTAGTTGTGAAGATTCATAAAGTGATTAATGGGGGACTGGTAGAGGGGGGGAGCCGCGATACTGCCGGGCGCGCAATTGAATTAGTTCGAATGTTTGCTGCATTCTGTGATGAATCTAATAGGAAATTCACGTTAGAGGAGTCGGTAAAAAACTATGCTGCTTGGACAACATGGCTTTTTCAACGAACGAAGCTACCAAAAAATGGAAGAGGGATTAGTGGTGAAGCTCCTATCAGCGCAAGCTCTGGCTATGGGTATGCGGCATTTGTAGGCACCATTTTAGATCGTGTATTGGAGCACCCTTCTCGCCTCATTGAGACAACATCGCTAGCGCGACCGGTTTCTAGGAAGTCGGCCATCGGAATTGTTGCAGAGAAGCAAAATTTGGGCGATACCTTTGCCATGGGAAGTTTTCTTCAAGACTTATGTGATGGTATCGATCTGGGGATGGTGTACTCCACTGCGAGAAATATTCCAATTATTCTGCGATCTGGGAAGACGTTTGTCTGTAAAGACCGTTCGCCCTTAGACAAATCCAAAACTTTGCGCGAGAACTTCGTCGAGGGCGTTCGTTACTCAATAGTTAATCTGCGTGTGGAAGCGGAATTGCTAATGTTCATTGGTCAAACTGGTATAAATCTCGAGCAAGCACTGAACGCAAAGCTGGTTAATTTTTTCTATATTGGTTATCTCGATGGCTACCAAGTAAAAGAATTTAAACGAAGGCGAGGAGGCCCGGTGCTATTTGAAATCTTCAAAGAGTACAAGCTTCATTTTGAACGCTATTTGCAATGGCGTGTAAAGATATTTCCGGAGTCACCATATTTATTTCCATTTATATCTAAGCCTGGTGTGAGGCGAAGGCGTACGTTTCGCAACGAACGAGTGAAACTGGCATGCGCACAAATGGGGCTGGCCTATATCCCACCCCGTCAGCTAAGGAACACCCGGGTGAATTGGCTACTGCGGCATTCGTCCGATTTAGATCAAACAGCCGCGATGGCTCAGCACACTCGTAAGACCCTGGTTCGCATATACCATCGACCTAGCCTTCAGCGTGCATTAGCAGAATGCACTCGTTTTTGGACGAAGTTCGATCCTCACCAAAATCGAACACTTTCTGTTGCTCCTGGAGTTTGTAGCGGTTCGCCAAAGGTGCTTGAGAAAATTCCGCACAATGCACCAACTCCCGATTGCAGAAAAACGTCAGGTTGTTTGTGGTGCGAAAATCATCGCGACGTTGACAGTTTCGACTATGTTTGGGCGTTGACTTCCTTCATGCATCTTAAAGCAATGGAATTGAGCAAGTCTGGGCCTCCATTAGAAAACGGGGTGGGAGCTCCTCCGGCAAAAATTGCCATTGATAGAATGCTGGAAAAAATTGATTGGTTTGAAAAATCCAGCGAAAAGAGGCGCGCATGGGTTCAAGAGGCGCGCGAACTTATGAGCGATGAGTCATTTCATCCAAATTTTTCAACTGTTATCTCCGACATCAAAAAATGAGTAATTTTGCAGCACAGCTTTCTTTTAAGTTGGCAAGTATGGCTAAAGGCGGTGCGCATACATTTTTTTCCCCTCCAACTTGGCCTCCTCCAGCAGATTGGGTAGTTAGTTTAGATGACCAAGGAAATCCGCTGTCGCTGTGGAATGATGAGAATTGGGATTTTTCCCCCTGGGCAGGGAAAAGTTTCAAAATATTCTTTTTAAAGACACATGGATCGCGAAATATAGGCAAGCTAGATCCGCGAAATGAACTTGTCCTAAGATTGGCAACAACATATTTAATATGGGGTCCGCGGGGAACACGCAGTTGGGATTCTCTTCGAAATGTATTTAATATATTTAGGCGTTTAGTTGTGTTCTGCGACCAAAAGGAGATATTGGCGGCCGAGCTATTTCGTTTCCCTGCACTAATTGAGGATTTGAATAAGCTGTACAAAACTGAGCAAGAGCGCAAGACCTTGCTTTTGACCCTTCATCGAATGTTGCGCGCTGCAGACGAGCTTGGATTTACTATATTAGATGAATTTTCATTATCGCTGCTCGCAAAAAGCTTTAAAGAAATTGCGTCTCACGACACGGTGCAAACTGCGTATATTCCTCCTCGAATATGGAATCATCAACTCGTTCGGTTGCGCGAATGTCTGGATGACTTTATCGAAAGATCCCAAGCATATGAAGAATGTTACAACTTCTGTCTCGACGCATATGCACATAATTTTGGTGATCTGAAGAGCGTCTTCGCGAGCACGAACAACACTAATACGGGATTGCTTCCTTTTAGCAACAAGCATGTCAAAGAGTCGAAGAATGGCATGGTTTATCATGGAAGCTTCGAAGATGTAGCAAAAAAATTTGAGATCTATGAGGTGCTAGAGAAGTGGGTCGCTCCAAGTAATGGAGTACTTACAATAAAGTCTCTATCAACATATGCAAAACTAGTCCAGTTTGCTGCTATATGCTATATCTGCAATTTTACGCTTCAACGTAAAGAAGAGGTTGCTGATCTTAGACTCGATTGCCTTTTATGGGATGAAGATCCCATTCTAGGCAAAGTTGCAATTATTCGAGGAGAGACGACAAAAACTGACCCAGACAGCGACGCTAGGTGGCCGGCAAGTCCCAGTGTTGACACTGCAGTGCAAGCAGCTAAGATACTAAATCGTATTAGAATGCGATGTGTTTTGGAGCTGCGTAGTCAAAGTCTCGTCAATTTCAATATTGATACTACCACCATCCTCCAATATAGCGTTGAACCCTGGAGCGGGAGACGTGATGCGGAACAGTATGGCCGCGTTACCACATTGACATATGCGAATATGTTAAAGATTTTTCCGAAGCTACTCGATGACGATGTGATTCGAATACGTGACGAAGATATTACTATTGCAAAGATGTTCACTCCAAATATTCAGAAGAATGCTAATTTTGCGGTTGGTGAGAGATGGCCTTTTGCTTTCCATCAGCTGCGACGAACAAGCGGCATTAATATGTTCGCAAGTGGACTACTCAGTGCTAGTTCAATACAGGTGGTGATGAAGCATTTGACAATGCTGCAGACAATGTATTACGGAAAAAACTTCAGTCACGCTCGATTTAATGAAGAGGTCGAGGAAATCACCTCAGCCGCTAGATTCGAGGTGCTTGCGAAAAATATTGAGACGCTTATGGATGAGCGCTACGTATCGCCCTTAGGTAGTCTTCGGAAAGATGAGATAATTGTAAATATTATCGGTGAAAAGGATTTCAAAAGGCTAGTGCGAGCTGGGAAGAATGGTGAAATTACATTTCGTGAGACACGACTGGGCGGCTGTGCTAAGCCCGGATTTTGCGATTACGGAGGCTATGAGTCGGTTGCGAACTGTTCGGGATATGAGGGGAAAAAACCCTGCGCCGACGCGATTTTTGACGTCAATAAGCGCGCAACAATCGAGACGCAGCTGAAGAGCATCGAAAGCCTTCTTGATGAAAACTCTGATGATGGCCCACGCCGACGAGTTTTAGTTTCAGAGGCACAGGGAATGAGGAGATATTTGGATGCAATACGAAAAAGAGACTGCTGAGGAGCGCTTTCGCGCTGCGTTTGAGCGGCTAAAAGAAAATAATCCGACTGAACTGAAAAGAGGCACGCCTGTAAGTCAAAATAACGTTGCAAAAGAAGCAGGAAAAGATCCCAGTGCGCTTCGAAAGAATCGACATGGAAAGCTAATCGCTGATATTCAAGCATGGGTCTCTGCCGGAAACATAGGCAGAGCAGGAAAGAGGGAAGAGAAAAAAGAGGGCAGATTAGGTAGGCTCGATGCTGACGAAAAATACCAAAGACTAACTGTCGAGAGGGATTTTGCGCAGTCGCAGCTTGTTTCTGCGCATCGTCAAATCCTTGAGTTGCTTGAGAAAAATGCGTATCTTCAGCAAAAAATCGATGAATTACTTCCGCCGCCTATACGGCTGCGACCGGAAAAATGAATACGGTTTCAAGCGGGCCGTAACGCAAAAAGGCTCAGCCACCGCTGTGAGCTTTGCGCGAGCATGCGGGCGCTGGGCGATGAGTGGCTGCAGGTGGGGCGCGACCATGAGAGCCGCTGTCCTGCTGCTGGGTCTGCTGGCGCTTGTGGGCTGCGCGAGTCCCGCGCCCGCCGGCCGAACGGTGGTGCCGGTGCCCGTGGAGTGCCGCGAACCTGTGCCCGACCGGCCCGCCATGCCTACCGAGCTGCTGCTGCCCGGCGCCTCGCCCTGGGTGCTGCTGCGCGCGTCGCTAGCTAGCCGAGATCGACCGGCGCGAGGGATACGAAGTGCAGCTCCGTGCGGCGCTAGCGGTCTGTACCTCGCCAGTCAGATGCCAGTAGTTCGAGCTACGCTCTGCTGGCCCAAAGTGGTGCCGTCGAACGCTACCTGATGCAGGCATTCGGCCCCGTTCTCCATGAATTCTGCAAACTCGAGTTGATGATCGCCCAAACATCTTTCAGCATCGCGCCGCAGCCTATCTTTAGCGAGGAGCGCAACCAACTCACCCTGCACCCGTGTGGGCCACGGGCCTGCTGAGTCCAGCAGGCTGCCGATGACTTGCTGGAACAGATGCCTGTCGATGCCTTGATTGCCGCGTAACCGAGCAAGAGCCTCCGCCCCATCGAGCAAGAGGAGCCGGGGTTCGGGAAATTGCTGCCGATGCGTCGATCGTTGGTCTATGTCGAAGGGTTTTCCGAAAGGGTATGTGAGGTCTGTGGAGCTGGCTGGCCAAACGAGAGAGGTGCCGCAGCGCTGAAGCGGGCTGGTTACCGGTCTTTCCCCCGACGCCGACACCGTGTGATCCCCTTGTCCACCGAACGAGCGGCAACAATCCGTGTCACGATGCAATCTCGGCATCCTGCCAAAATATGGCAATTGTCTCTAGTGGGGTGGATGCTGCGTGCGCAATTTTTCTCTCCTCGGACCCTGGGCCCATCGTGCCTTTTCTTCTGAGAACGGCTGGCTTCGCATCCGCCAGGCTTGCATCGCGTTCGTTACCATAGCAGTCGCCTTTATTTGCTTGCTGACTTGGCAACGGTTGAGAGCCGAGCAGGAATTGCTGGACAGCACTGCGCAGGCTCAGCAGCAGAGTCTTGCAACCATCATCTCCGAAAACCTTACGCAGGTGATTGATCGGGGCCGCACAGTGGCTGTCGCTGCGGAGTCTTGGCTAAGCGGAGACCATCGGGAAACCGAGCAACGGTTGGCGAGCATGCTGGCAATAGACGACATTTTTCTCAATCTATCGCTCTACGACACATCGCTGCAGCGAGTCTATAGTTCGTCGCCTGGATCCGTCGACCCTCTTGCTGACGGCGAACTGCAGTCTGCACTATTGACGGTCGACCGGACCGCCGCGCGCACGGCCACTGTGCTGGTGTCGTCGAGAGAGCAGGAGAATTTGTGGGCAGTACCCGTGCTTTTCCCGATAACGGATGACATCGGGGCAAGCAAGGGGTTTCTTCTTGTCACGCTCGACTTGGGCTACTTCCTTGGCCTGTTCCGCAATATTGATATTGGAAGGACGGGCGTCATCCATATTTTGGATGGAAATGGAGTCGAATTGGCGGAAGCCAGGGCGGAAGGGCTCACGCATCAACGCCAGCGCCAGAAGTTCGAGGAACTCGTTGCGGCGGCAGTTGCTGACGGTAGCTACGTGGGGGATTTGCGCGGGACTGGCCCCCAATTGGCAAACGCTCGAAGGGTGGACCGTGCTCCCTTCATCGTCGCCGTTACCAAAGAGCTGTCGGAAGTCAGAGCCAGCCATGTACGCAGCAGCATGCGTGTATGGTCCTCAATTGCGGTACTTGTCAGCGCTTTGGGCATCGCTACATGGGGCCTTCTTCGTGGCTTTCGTCGTCAGCAACAGTTGTTCGCAGCCTTGTTGAGATCTGACGGGGAGAAACGCTCCCTGATCGCCCAACTAGAGGCTGGAGAGGCTCGCGCTGTGACTTTGGCTTCTTTTGACCACCTCACGGGCTTGCATAACCGGCGCCTGTTCAATGAACTGGCAGCTAGCCATCTTGAGGTTGCGCGAAGGAGCCGAAAGCATTACGCGGTGGTCTACATGGATCTAGACCGATTCAAGTCCGTTAACGACACCCTTGGGCACCATGTGGGTGACCGCCTGCTGCAGGCCGTCGCAGAGAGGCTCAAAATTGGCTTGCGTAGCGCCGACATCGTGGGCCGTATGGGCGGCGACGAATTTGCAGTGCTGTTGACCGAGCTGGACTCGGCCGAGTCGGTGGACGTGATTGCCACCAAATTGCTGCACCAGTTGAGCCTACCCTACCCGGACCTCGACGGACATGATGTGCAGACAAGTCCAAGCATGGGCATCGCCTTTTTTCCGCGCGATGGGCACGACGTCAACAGCCTGTGCAGAAACGCCGATTCCGCCATGTATACGGCCAAGCGCCTTGGGCGTGGGTGCTTTTCGTACTACGACGCAGCGTTGCGGCCCCGGACCGACCGGGCATTTCGGCTGCAAGGCGAGTTGCCGCAGGCTATCAAAAAAGGCGAGCTGCTCCTGCACTTTCAGCCCAAGGTTCGGCTTTCGGACTATCGCATCGTCGGCTTTGAGGCCCTGGTGCGATGGAACCACACCGAGCTGGGCCTGATCCATCCGGGGGATTTCATTCCCATGGCCGAAGAGTCTGGCCTTATCCTGCCGCTGGGAGACTGGGTCATGCATGCCTGTTGCGCCCAACAAGCAGCCTGGCGTAGTGAGGGCGTGCAAGTGGTGCCCTTGGCCTTCAATGTGTCACCCCGTCAATTGCGCGACGCTGGGCTTCCACGGCGCGTCGCGGAACTGCTTTTCGCGCACGGCCTGGATGCAGGCGACATCGAAGTGGAGATCACTGAAAGCTCGCTTGTCGAACCTTTGGAAATGGCCGTGCAGGTACTGGAGGAACTCAAGCATATGGGGGTGGCGGTTGGGCTCGACGACTTCGGCAGCGGGTTTTCCAACTTGAGCCAAGTGCGTACGTTGCCGATCAGCAGCCTGAAGATCGATCGATCGTTCATCAACGACATCCGCACCAGCAAGGAGGTTGGGGTAATTGTCACCTCCATCATCACCCTCGCACATAGCCTGGGGATGCGCGTAATTGCAGAAGGCGTCGAGCTGCTCGACCAGCTCATCCAGCTCAAGACCGCAGGCTGTGATGAGGTGCAGGGCTACTACCTGAGCCGTCCTGTGCCGGCGAACGAAGCGCTCCGCTTGATGAGTCAGCCAACCATCGTGCCCCAATGAACCCGACCTTACCGAAATTGACGCTACTTTGCCTGATCGCTTGCGGTAGTGCGTCGGCCATAGCCCAGGGCTGCGACGACCCGCCCATTGTCCGTTTTGCATCCATTCCTAAGTCGGAGGGGGCCGACCAGCCGCAGACCCTGCGACCTTTGTTGAAGGAACTGGAGCGCGTGCTGCAAAAGCGCGTGGATGTCGTTCGCAGCAACTCGTACGCAGCGGTGGTGGAGGGACTGCAGGCCGGCAATGTCGATCTGGCCGAACTCGGCCCAGCATCGTATGCAGTACTGATGGAGCGCAATCCTTCCGTTACCGCTTTCGCTGTCCTCTCGGCGCGCAAGCCCGGCGGATCTGCAGAGGCTGGAACGTACCGCGCGGTTTTGGTAGTTCGCGCGGACAGCGCCTTTAAATCCATCAATGATCTCCGGGGAAAAACACTCAGTCTGACGGATCCCTTGAGCACATCGGGTACGTTACTGCCGATGCAGGCAGTGCAGAAACTGACCGGGCAGAGCGTGGAGAAGTACTTCGGCCGAGTTACTTATGCTGGCTCGCACCTTCGCGCGCTGGAGACCGTGCAGAAAGGGCTGGTCCACGCCGCGTTTGTATCCAGCACACGCCTGGACGAACATCGAGCGCAAAAGGGTCGAGCTGCCAATGAAATAAAGGTGCTATGGGAGTCGCCGCTCATTCCCACAGACCCCTTCGTTTACCGAAGCAGCCTGTGCAAGCCCCTTGTGGACAAGATCCTTCAAGTGTTCTTTACGGCCTCCCCAGCATTGCAGCCAATGTTCGAAGAGCTCGGCGGGCGACGGTTTGTCCCGGCCTCTGATGGGGACTACCGAGCCATTCGAGAGCTCATTCGACCCCGGTGAAGACCGTGGACGATGCCCTATCCGCAAATGCGTAAAGTGATAGTCAAAGCCCGTCATTGTTAAAGACGGGGTGATGACAAAACACTCGGAAATAGGGTAATCCCGAGGTCACTAAGTTGCAACAAATTATTTCCACAATCAGCTCGCATCCCCATATGGGACGGTGCAACCTGGCCCAACAACCGATGGTAGGGGAGCCTTTGTGGAAATCAGTTCGGGTCGCAGACAGTGGATGCGCTACGGCGTGGCAGGCATGGCCGCCTCATTGACGGGATGGACTGCCACCGCAGCTGAGCCGGACGTCTTCGTAGTTTCCCAAATAGTGGATATGTCTGCCCAGCAGCAGGATGTGAGCCGAGACTTCGTAGCGGGGTCCAAGGCTGCATGGCAAACCCTCAATATCAAGGGTGGCATACGCGGCAAAAAAATCCAGCACGTCGTCACTGAGACCGATGGGTCGACTACAGCGGTAAAGAACGCCTGGAATGCGGCCTTGGCCGACCCACGCTGCATAGCCATTTCCGGATGTGTGGGAAGCACTGTCTCCGAGCAGCTATCTGCTTTGCAGATGTCTTCGGCCAAAGGCAAGACCCTACCTATCATCGCACCATGGCTGCACAGCCCACCGGACAAAGCCAGTCGCGAAGGCGTTTTTGACATCTTCGCCGGCCAGCACCAGCAGATTGAATTTGCCGTGCGTTCCCTGGCCATCATGGGCGTTCCCCGGGTAGTCAGCATATTCTCCTCTGCACTTTACGAGCAACAGTCCCGAAGCCAAGTAGAAAAAGCCGCGAGTGCCACACGCATTGCAGTTGACTACGTGCCCGCAGCCAAGCTCAGCCAAGGAGGCTACAAGTACCAGCCCGACGTGCCGGTGGTGCTGTTTCTGGGTGGCACCCTGGAATTGCACGAATTCATCAAGCAAATGGCCATGCCGGCTGGCCGGCAGTGCTACGTCATCGCCCTTGCAGACGTCAATCTGCAGGTGCTGGCACAGATGTCCAAGATTCCAAGCCAGATATCGGTAGTTGCCACCCAGGTGGTGCCACCAGTCACTTCTGGGACGGCAGTGGTGCGCGAGTATCGCGACGCGCTGAGCCGGCTGTTCGACGAAGAGCCTACACCGCAGGGATTGGCCGGCTTCATTGCGGCAAAATTCACTGAGTCGACCATTGCGCGCTCGGCTCAACCATGGAGCAGGTCGTCGCTGCTTGCCACGCTCAGGAAGCAGGAAGACAGCGATCTGGGCGGCTTCAACGTGCTGTTTGAAAAGGGCACTCGCATCAGCCAGTACGTCACACAAACCGTCATAGCGAGAGATGGGCGGGTACTGAGGTAGACGCACTTTAGGCCAACAGTCCGAGAAAATCGCGCGGCCTGTGCCGCATTCGAGTTCCGCATTTTGGAGGTTTGATGGCAGATGTCCATGTGGTCGTATTTGTATCCCAGCGCAATTCGTTTCGAAGCGTTCTCGCTCGCGCCTGCCTTGAGCATGTGGGCAAGGGCCGTTTCAAGGCCTACTCTTGCGGCAATCCCTCCAGGTTGGCTTCCGAACCGCATGACCTTGCCTTGCATGCGATCCGCACCGCGGGCATTCCACTGCGACAAGACAAGCAACACGACTGGAACGAGTTTGCGCGCCTGGGCGCGATGAAGGCCCAGTTCGTCATCACTTTGGATGCCACCGTCCAGGACTTGACGCCAAAGTGGAGCGGTCAGCCCGACACCGCCTTGTGGGCCTACCCTGATCTGGTGGGCGATGCAACAGGTACCGTAGACCTGCAGCGGGCTGCAAGTGTCATGCTGTTGTCGCTGCGTCGCCGCCTGGAGATCCTGTCGAGTCTGCCCATGACCCATGGGGATCGAACGGCCCTTCGCCACGATGTCAGAGATCTGGGCTACCTTGAGTGATCGGTCTTGCGCTATCGACGGCTTCTGATCAGGACGCTCTCATTGCAGCCGTGGCATTGAATTCGCGAAGTCCTCGACAGCCATCCCAGCCCGGAGTGAACTGCGTTTAGGAAATGGGAATAGCCCTTCCAGTGAAACGACAGCAGCATGGGTTTACCCTTGGCCTATGAGACTTCTACCCCGCGTATTGATCGTCGAAGACGAGCCCGCGATTGCAGAGCTGATCTCCATAAACCTGAGACACAACGGGTTCACACCGTGCTGCGTCGAAGATGGGGAGTCGGCCCAGCGGGAGCTGGATATCGAACTGCCGGACGTGATCCTTCTTGACTGGGTGCTCCCGGGTGAAAGCGGCTTGTTGTTCGCCCGCAAATGGCGTGCAGCCCCCCGTACGAGGCGCGTTCCCATCGTGATGCTGACTGCCCGGGGTGATGAGTGGGACAAGGTGACCGCACTGGATGCTGGAGCAGACGACTACATGACCAAGCCGTTTTCCACCCAGGAATTGCTCGCCCGGATTCGTGCGGTCATGCGGCGCAATATGTTTGATCCAGGCCGTGAAAAAGTCACCATTGGTCAACTGACCCTGGATGCGGCCACGCACCGCGTAACCTTCAACGCCCAGGAACTCGAGCTCGGGCCCAGGGAATTCAAGTTGTTGCGATACTTGATGACACATGCAGAACGAATCCATACGCGATCGCATTTGCTCGACATGGTATGGTCAGAAAATGTGCTGATCGAAGAACGCACTGTCGACACCCATGTCAAGCGACTGCGTGACGCCTTAGGCGATGCAGGCGCCATGATTGAAACAGTGCGTGGCGCCGGTTACCGCCTGATCGCCAATTCCCAACCGAGCTCATAGATTCCCGCAGGCGCGACATAGCGTATACGCTGGTGCAAATACCATGTGGCACCCGCCGACAGGATCTAATTCGGCACTAATGCTGCGTGTTCTCTAAAGCTCTCGATCACCGGTAGCAGCCATGATTCCTCGTCCAGTGAAGCATGCTGTAGGCTGATGCTGGAGAATTAGCTGACTTCAGCGAGGAGCCCTGTGGCAAATGTCCTTTTTGTGTCATCCGAGAACGCAGTTCGTAGCCAGTTGGCCGAGGCGTGTCTTCGCCATGTCGGCAAGGGACGCTTCGGGGCTTTCTCATGCGGGGTACCTGGAAAGACGGCGAACACGGTGAGCCCTGTTGCGCTGGAAGTGCTTCATCGCGCAGGCATGCCTCTGGCCTACCTTTCCCCCAAAACCTGGGAACGGTTTCTTGCACCGGGCGGTACGCGCATCGATATTGTGGTCGCCCTGGATGGCGAAAGCATGCACACCCATCCGACATGGCCTTGGCAAGCGCGCAGCGCGCACTGGGCCTACCCACCGCTGCTGCACACCCTTACGCCGGTATCCAACCGCGTGCAGCAAGCTGAGCGGACGCTGCATTCACTGCGCCACCGCGTCGAGCTTATCGTCAACCTGCACGCCAGCGGCAAGCTGCGGAGTGGTGACTGGCAAGGCATTGGCGAGGCGTCGCCTATGGCTGCGTTCTCTGCAAAATGATGAAAAGGCAGCAAGCCTGCCCCCAAAAAGGACACCCATGGAAGTCGAATTCAAGTTCCATATCCCAGACAACCAGCTGGCTGCGTTGAAGGCCGCTTCCCGCCGGGGCGACTGTGCCAGCGTGCGGCTGGAGGCGCGCTATTTCGATACCAAGGACGCTGCACTGTCGTCGCGCGGCATCGCACTGCGTCTGCGCAAAGAGGGCGACCAGTGGGTGCAGACCGTGAAGGCCCGGGGCGATGGCCCGCTGGACCGCGAAGAGCACAACGCAGAGGTCGACGCATCAAACCCTTCGGTGCAGCCCGAGTTGCATGCGGGCACTACGGTGGGGAAGCGGCTGCGCGAGGCGCTGAATAGCGCTGAAGGCCCACTGGAAGAAACCTACCGCACCGAGATCGACCGCGCCATACGCAACCTGCAGTTCGATGGCGGCAGGGTGGAGTTGGCGCTGGACACCGGCAAGATCGTCGCCCACGGCGGTACCGAACACGAGAAGCAGGCAAGTGTGTGCGAGCTGGAGCTTGAACTCAAGGAGGGCCCCGTATCCGGCTTGGTCGAAGTGGCCACCCAGTGGGCGTCCAAGCATGGGCTGGTGGTGAACACGGTTTCCAAGGCCGAGCGCGGCGAGCGGCTGCTGGCGGCCGGGTGGGGACGGCCTGCCGCCAAGGCCCGGCCCATGGTGGCGCCAAGCGGCACGCGCAAATTCCTCAAAGGACCAGCGCTGCAGCGCGCCGCCGTGGCCAACTGCCTGGCGCAGATTCTGGGCAACGCCAGCGAAATCGTCGAGGGCTCGGATGACGAAACCCATGTGCACCAGCTGCGCGTGGGCATTCGCCGGCTGCGCACCGTGCTGCGGGAGCTGGATGCGCTGGCCCCGGGCGCTTTCGACACTGCCTGGGAGGCGCCGCTGGTGGAGGTCTTCCGCCGCCTGGGGGAGCTGCGCGACCGCGACCAGGCGGTGCAAACCATCGGCGCGGAGCTTTTGGAAGCAGGCGCTCCACCGGTTGATGCGCCGCCGCAGGCCACCACGGCGTCGCCGCTGGAAATCGTGCGCTCGCCGGCCTTTCAGGGCACGCTGATCGCCCTCATGGGCTTTACTGCGCACCCAGCCGACACCGAGGCTCCCGGCATGGCAGGCTCGCCCCTGGGAGCCCGGGACACGCGCAGGTACCTGCACCAGCGGCTGCGCACGCTGCGCAAGAAGGTGCACCAGGACGCAGGCAGGTTCGAATCCCTGTCAATTGACGACCAGCACAGCGTGCGCAAACGCCTCAAGCGGCTGCGGTTTCTGGCGGAGTTTGCTGCACCGGCGATCCAACGCGAGGCCGGTGATTTCCTTGAAAGCCTGCAGCCGGCTCTGTCCGCGCTGGGTCGTCTTAACGACGAATATGTGGCAAGCACCTTGTACCGCGAGATGGCAGACAAGGATCCCAAGGCCTGGTTCGGCGTGGGCTGGTTGGTGGCGCGGCGCGAGGCTTCCGTCAAGGCAACCAAGAAGGCGCTGGCCAAGATGCAGCGTGTGCCGCGAATGCGCCGTGTCTGACGCGACCGGGCAGCCTGCTATCTGGTCTGTGCGATCAACTCCCGGTCAATTCCGTTTTCCGCGCAAAGTTCCGAGAGATCATTCATCGCAGCCTCCAGATGCCCGTGGGTGAATGTGAGTTCTGCCACCAGGACATCTTCGCGTTCATCGACCAGCACCCGGATGCTTCTGTCACCGTCCAGCGCGCGCCAGACGGTGATTGCGCTGAGCGCATCAGTGGCTGCGCTGGCCTGGGACTTGATGGGCGCTCGGGCGGCTCGGATGAACCTGAATGATTGGGATACATTTCGCATATTGATCCGTGTTCAACCAGCTTGCACCGCTTCAACTCCTGTTGATCTGCGCAGAAGCCCTGCTGATGCTACTTGACCATTTAGACATCACTGTGTCGGAGATGAGCGACCGCTGGTGGGAACTACGCCATCGTCCAGTCCTTAGCATTGGCATTGGCATTGGCATTGGCAGGGGAGCCGAGACATGAAGCTGCAAGAGCATCAAGCCCTGGCCATACTTGCGATGGCCGAACATCGGAACGAGTACAACTTCGGGGTCTTTGCCATGCTGGGCAAATTCGACCTTGCCGTTGACTACGGTGCTGCCTGCAGGGCGGTTGACGCCACCTGTTCTGCTCTGCAAGATGCTTTGGGAGCGGCAGGCAGACATGACATGGCGTTCAGGGAAGCCATGGAGCATCCATCCGCACTTGGAGTCAAGATTGTCGAGCTTGTCGCTTCCTGCGAAGCAGCCAGCGAACGCCGCGCCAGCATCTGGGCAGAGATCGAAGAGCTCAAGGAGCAGTACAGAGATGTTGGTGCGCAGGCTATCAGAAACTGGATTCCTTGAGCCCATCTTTCATGCCCACATTACGACCTCAAGCGGCTTGCGCCTCGAATTCAGAGATTCAAGGACAGTAACGCAAGCCGGCTTGCTGATGGCCATTTGCAGCGATCACTGACTTCATGTCAGAGCAAAATCAGCTCCATCGCCACCCCCCGGCGCTCACTCGTTTTGTCGCCTTGTCGATGGCAAAACCATTGGCTTCCTCTTGCGTCTCAAAGGTATCGACCGATGCACGAAAGCATCTGGCGGGCTCCTGGGTGTGAAGGCGCTGAACGTCAACTTGGGCCACCCATCTCCCATCCGCTGTCGAGTATGAGGATGGCGTCAGGCGCAAGCTCTTAATGACCAGAGTAGACATCGTGCATCTGTACTTCGTTGTGAGCTGCTCGCGGAAAGAAGCGATCAGCGCCTTCAAATCTCGCACACTCGGCTGCACCCGGGTTGTCAAAAATTGTTAAATCCAGCCCATTGACCCTAAAGCGGCGCACAAACGGGCCTATCCAAGCGGGCTGATCGGCATAGTTGTGACGTCTGCTCCTGAAACTGCGTTCAAGGAGCGAGCAGCGAGACCCTCGATGATGCCCAGATTCCGTTCGGCGCTGCCCCGCGCCCTGTTTGTCCTGCTTGGCCTGTGGCTGCCGAGCCCATCCTATGCAGGGCTGGTGTGCCCGACGTCGCCCGAACGTGCGGTGCTGCGATTGCAACCTGCGAACCAGCCTGCCCAAGTCTGCGACCTCCAGGCGCTGGATAGCCTGCCAGCACGCACCATCGTCACCGCATTGCCGCAGGCACTGGGGATGCCGGGCCAATCCCAGTGGCGAGGAGTCTCTTTGCGCCAGCTCGTTGAACTGCTGGGCGGCAACGAAAACAGCCAGATTGAACTCACGGCCATGAACGACTACTTTGTGCGAATTCCCTGGGCCGATCTCGTTCAGTACGATCCGATCCTTGCCTATAGCCGCAACAACCAGCCCACTGGCATACGCGACAAGGGGCCGCTGATCCTCATCTACCCCTTTGACCGCAATCCTCGGCTGCAGACGCAGGACTACATCAACCGTACCATCTGGCAGGTCAATGGTAAGCGGCCAGCCATGGCATCTTGAAACAATGGCGTACTCGTAGGAGCCTCGTGTCCACCTCAACTCTAGGTGGACACGTGAACACTACTCCTGAACAAAGCGGCGAAGGTCGTCGGCGCCGACGCTTGCACAGTGACGAATTCAAAGCGAACGCAGTGGCGTCATGCATGCAGCCAGGCATCTCGATGGCTGCGGTGGCGATGGCCAATGGGATCAACGCGAACCTTCTGCGCCGCTGGGTGCAGTCTGCCGAGATGCGCCCCGGTAGCGTCGTTCCAGATGCACCGCCGGCGCCCAAGCGCCAGGGGGCAAACACACCTACAGCCTTCGTGCCGATGCAGCTACCCGCCAAGGCTGCTGCGGCTGACATCCGCATTGAACTGCGTCGCGGCAATACCTCGATCTCCATGACATGGCCCATCGATGCCGCCAGCGAGTGCGCGGCCTGGGTGCGCGAGCTGCTTCGATGATGCGCATCGATGCCATGTGGCTCGCAGTGGACCCCGTGGACATGCGTGCCGGCGCCGACCGCCTGATCGCCCGCGTGGTGCAAGTCTTCGGCGCCGCGCAGGCCCACCACGGCTACCTCTTTGCCAATGCGCGCGGCACGCGGATGAAGCTGGTGGTGCATGACGGCTTTGGCGTATGGTGCGCAACGCGCCGGCTCAACCAGGGACGCTTCGCTTGGCCCAGCGATGGGGCGCCGCTGCAGCAACCCGCACTCACGCAGGCCCAGTTCGAAGCCCTGATCGTGGGCCTGCCGTGGCAGCGGCTCGCGCACATGCAGACCATCACGCGCGTGTGATGGTGTGTGACGGATAGCCCCGTGCGCGCCGGTGAGGGTCGCGCCCGGGGCAATTCGAGAATGCCCCGATGACATCCATCGCCAAGCTTCGGACAATGGCGCATGCTCGATGTGAATGCGCTCAAAGCCCAGGACCTCCAAGGTCTGAGCCAGAGCGCCATGGTCGAGTTGGCCACAGAGATGCTGGCCCGGATCGCGGCGATGAACACTCTGCTGCAGGCACGCGACAAGCAGGCAGCCGAGCACGCCCAGGAGATCAAGTTCAAGGACACCAAGCTGGAGCGCATCACGCACGAGCTGGCGCGTCTGAAGGCCTGGAAGTTCGGAGCCAAGACCGAACGCATGAACGCCGGGCAGCGGCAGATGTTCGAAGAGACAGCGGCCGAGGATGAGGCCAGCCTGCAGGCCCAACTGCTGGCCTTGCAGGGCACATCCGAGCCGAGCACCTCGCCTGCGGCAGGCACCAAGCGCCAGCCGCGTCGCCAACCGCTGCCAGAGCACCTGCGCCGCGTCGAGCATCGCCACGAACCCGAGAACACCACATGCACATCGCCTGGGTGCGGTCGGGCAATGGTGCGTATTGGCGAAGACGTGAGCGAGCGGCTGGATATCGTTCCAGCCGAATTCTTCGTGCAGCGCCACGTGCGCGGCAAGTGGGCCTGCAAGTGCTGCCAGCTACTGGTGCAAGAGCCCGTCGAGCCTCAGATCATCGACAAGGGCATGCCGACATCGGGGCTGCTCGCGCACACACTGGTCAGCCGCTTCGTGGACCATCTGCCGTACTACCGGCAAGAACAGATCAATGCCCGCGCTGGCGTGCACACGCCGCGCTCGACGTTGGCTGCGTGGTCTGGAGCTGCTGGGGCCAGCCTGCAGCCGCTGTATGACGCGCATCGTGCGTTCGTGCTGGGAGCGCAGGTACTGCACGCCGATGAAACACCGGTGAGGATGCTCGACCCCGGGGCAGGCAAGACCACCAAGGCCTACATCTGGGCGTATGCCCGAGGCGAGCACAACTGCACTCCTGGCGTGATCTACGACTTCTGCGCAGGTCGGGGTGCAAAGTATCCAATGGCGTTCCTGCAAGGCTGGTGCGGCACCATCACCTGTGACGACTACAAGGCGTACGACGCGGTGTTGCGCACAGAAGGACGCAAAGAGGCTGGGTGCCTGGCGCATGCGCGCCGCAAGTTCGATGAACTGGCCAAAGCTCATGCAAGCCCGGTAGCTGCACAGGCCATCCAGCGCATGGCCGCGCTGTACCGAATCGAGCAGCAAGCGCGGGAGATGACAGCGGCGGATCGGTTGGCACTACGCCAGTTGCACGCACAGCCGCTGTGGGACGAGTTGCACGTGTGGCTGCGGCTGGAGAGAACCCGGGTGGCGGACGGTGGGGGCATCGCCGCTGCTCTGGACTACAGCCTCAAGCGCTGGGAGGCACTGGGGCGCTTCCTGCACGATGGTGATGTCAGTATCGACAACAACCACGTCGAGCGCATGATGCGCCCATGGGCGATGGGGCGCAATAAGGCGAACTCCGGTTTTATGCTCAGTCGACGCCGCGATGTTCAGTCGGTGGCGCTTCCTGCCTTTGCCGCGTCGGTCTGATCACCTGCTGGACTTCGCATAAGAAGTCGCGTCTCCTGGGGGGCCAACCCCCTTCAGGAGATCGCGATGGATGTCTTCGATGCCCTCACGGAACTGGCCGCTGCTCGACTTCGGGTGAGCGCTCTTGCCCCCTTTGTTCAGCCCTTCTGGGATCGGCTGAACGAGCAGCGTTACTCGCCGGGCACGGCTCGCCAGTACATGAACTGCGTTGCCCACTTCGCCCACTGGTTAAGGCGCCGTCGCGTCTCCCTTCAGACTCTCGATCAACACGTCGTTGCCTTCGTTGACGAACACCTGCCGCGCTGCACTTGCGCCGCTCCGGTGCAGCGCAGCCGCAACCAGGTCCGCGCGGCTCTGCATCATCTGTTGGCTGTTGTTTGCGCTTCGGGCGTCCAGCAAGATTCCCGACAGAGCAGTCTGATCGACGAGCAATTGCTGCGCTTTGACGAGCACCTGCTGCACGCGAAGGGACTCGTTGGCAGCACGCGTCTTCGGCGCACGAAGATCATTCATGCGTTGCTGTCTATGACATCGAACTCGACGACGCCGTCGGCCGATGAGTTGCGGCAATTCCTGGCCCAAGAGCTCTCGCGGGTGAGCGCCGCCAGCGGCGGCGTCACCGCGACCGCAGTGCGCAGCTACCTGCACTTCCGCGCCTTCGAAGGCGATCACGTCGAGCACCTACTGCCTGTGGTTGCCGCGCCGGCGCACTGGCGTCTTGCACCCTTGCCACAGACGCTCGCCCCGGACGAGGTCAGTCGGCTGCTGGTTGCCTTCCCGGTGGATCTGCCATCGCGCCTGCGCTGCTACGCCCTCGTGCGCTGCGTCGTTGACCTCGGCTTACGAAGCAGCGAGGCGATCGCGCTGGAACTCGACGACATCGACTGGGTGGCCGGCACCGTGCGCATCGGCACAAGCAAATCGCGACGCGCTGATGTGCTGCCGCTACCACAACTCACCGGTGCCGCCATTGCTGACTACGTACGATCGGAACGACCCCAGACCACAAGCCACCGGGTCTTCGTTCGGCATGTGGCGCCTGTAGATGAACCAGTGACCGCCGACGTCGTCAGGCGTGCCGTGCGCCAGGCCTATCGGCGCGCCGGGTTGCAATACACCCGGGTGCACATTCTTCGGCATACGCTGGCCAGCCGGCTCCTGAACACCGGCGGCACGCTCAAGGAAGTCGCCGATGTGCTTCGCCATCGCGAACTAGACACTTCACTCATCTATGCCAAGGTCGACTTCACTCGGCTGGGTGCGGTGGCCATGCCCTGGCCCGGGAGCCGGCCATGAGTGCGGCAACAACAATGCAAGCCGCAGTGGAGCGCTATCTCGAGGATCGCCGCCGCCTGGGTTTTGCGCTGACGGCACCGGCCACCGAGCTCGCCCGATTTGCCCGGTACGCCGATGCACGAGAGCACCGAGGCCCGCTCACGCAGGAGTTGATGCTCGGCTGGGCACGGGAGCATGTGCATCGAACCAGCGATGTGACTGCGGCACGCCGGCTGGAGATCCTGCTTCCATTCGCCGCGCACTACCGGCAGTTCGAACCGGCCACGGAGATTCCCCCGAGGGGGATTCTGGGTCGTGGTCATCGGCGCTTGGCGCCACACATTTACACGGACCAGGAGATCATCCAACTGCTGGACGCTGCCGGCGGACTGACCTTGACTTGGCCTCTTCGAGCGCTGACCTACCGCAGCCTGTTCGGGCTGATCGCAGCGGCTGGCCTCAGGCTGTCTGAAGCGCTGATGCTCACGATGGGCGACGTCGACCTACAGGCAGCCGCGCTCACCGTGCGCCAGACCAAGTTCCACAAGTCCCGCTGCCTGCCGCTTCATCCGAGCACAGTGCAAGAACTCAGGCGGTACCGGCAAGCCCGTGACCGATGCCGGAGCACCGACGATAGCGCCCCGTTCTTCGCCTCGCACGATGGTGGGCATCTTCCCAAACGCACAGTAGAGAACGTCTTCCGGCGCCTGCAGCCAAGACTCGGCTGGCGTGCCCGGGGGGATCATCCATACCCCCGGATCCACGATCTGAGGCACACGATGGCGGTCCGGCGCTTGCAGTGCTGGCGCGAGTCTGGTCAGTCGATCGACCAAGCGATGTTCTGGCTGTGCACCTATCTGGGCCACGCCAAGATATCCGACACCTACTGGTACCTGTCCGGCATCCCCGAGCTGATGGACACCATCAGCGCGAGGTTCGAGCGCTTCGTCGCGCAGGGGGACGAACAATGAGCAGTCAGACCACACCGACGTTCGCCGGTCTTGTGCAGGAATTCTTCACCGACTACATGGTGCAGCAGCGCGGCTTGAGCTCGCGCACGGTGGCGTCATATCGGGACACCTTCGTGCTGTTGCTGCGCTTCGCTGAAGACAAGCGACATCTGCCGGCGCACGGGATGACGATGGCCGACCTGAATGCCCGGTTCCTGGCCGACTTCCTGGATCACCTGGAGGTCCATCGGCACAACTGCGTGCGAAGTCGCAATGTTCGATTGGCCGCGGTACGGGCGTTCCTGAAGTTCGCCGCCAGGCGTGACCTGGCCAACCTGGGGGTGATCGAGAACGCGTTGGCCGTGCCGATGAAGCGCTTCGAGCGCAAGATGGTCGGCTTCGTGCCACACGAGCAGATGCTGGCGGTGATCGACGTGGCGATCGACACCTGGATCGGGCAGCGTGACCGACTGATGCTGACTCTCATGTTCAACACGGGCGCTCGCGTCTCCGAGATCATCGGCGTGCGAGTGGCCGACGTCGTGCTCGGGCCGAGCAACAGCATCCGACTGCACGGCAAGGGGCGCAAGCAGCGCTCGCTGCCGTTGTGGAAGAGTTCGGCGCGGGCCGTGCGCGAATGGCTGCATTTGAATCCGCAGTTACACGAGGATTCGCCGCTGCTGCCTACACGAGACGGACGGGCGATGACCAGGGCCAACATCGCCCAGCGGCTGAAGCTGGCCGTTGACGTGGCATCGGTCAAACACACGCAGCTCAAGACGATGTCGGTGTCGCCGCATGTCGTGCGGCACTCGACTGCAATGAGCCTGCTGCAGTCCGGGGTCGACCCTTGCGAGATCGCGCTCTGGCTGGGGCACGAGAGTCCGTCGACAACTCACATGTACGTCGAGGCAGACCTGGCCATGAAGGAGCGCGCGTTGGCGCGTCTGAAGCAGCCTGAGGTCAAGCAAACGCGGTACCAGGCGCCGAAAGCCCTGTTGGCATTCCTGCAAGGGTTGTGATTATGCGAAGCGGTATCGGTGCCTTGGGCCGGCCTGGCCCTGGTCGCCGACACCACAGCGCCGAGCCGACTGCGCATAAAACCGGAGTTCGCCTTATTGCGCTTATGCGTAGCTGCGCATAAGCGCAAAGCGTGGCTCTTCTGTGGCAGCGAACTGGCTGGTCAGCGGGCCGCCATGGTGATGAGCCTCGTGCAGTCAGCCAAGCTGCATGGGCACGATCCCTGGGGTTACGTCAAGGACGTGCTGGAGCGGCTGCAAGCGCACCCGAACCACCGGATTGATGAGTTGCTGCCGCATCGCTGGAGCCCTGCGGAAGACGGCAAAATGCCGTCGCATGAAGAACATTGAAGCACTCATCGACGACGGCGGCGACATCACCCTTGGTGCGATCTACCCGATCAAATGCGCAGCCACAGCTGCTGACGGCCACAACAGTGTGGCCATGCTGGTTCGCCGGGAAGGTGAGACGCTGAACGCGTTGCTCAAGAGGCTGGACAAAGCCATCGGTAAGTTCTACGACGGCGGGGACGCGGTTGACGAGATCAACGGCTACTGAGGCGATCAGCGTCGCCGTCAAGATGGCATGGCTGGCCGCTTACGGTCAATGCCCTCTCAATCCGATAAGCGACTGGCATCTGGACAGGCAGACCGCAGTCTGCCGAGCCAGCGAAGGGGAACCTATTGGTCGCTGGCGGTTGTGCTGACCATGGTGGTAGCCACGTCCGCCTCCCTTTGGTGGACGCTTCGGCAGGTGCAATCGCTGGCGCAGCCATTTCAGCACAACGACCTTTGGCACGTATCGAGCGTTCACAGCGAACTGGCACGCGTTGCCTTGTTGGCGCGCCAAGTCAAGGAGCTGGAAGCGCCTGATGTCCATTTGCAGGAGCGCCTGGAGGTACTCCTGAGCACGCTCGACATATCGGGCTCGAGTCCGCGCATCAGCACACGTTTGCGGCAAACTCTTCCGCAGACGGCCCTCGATCTGGAAGATTTGGCCAGGCATGCCGAGCGGTGGGCAAAGCGCATGGGATCGGCGGCGCGCGAGCGTGCGGGAGTAAGCGACGACATCAATCTGCACGCCGATGATCTGCTGCAGCGCGTGCGCAAGGCTGTGGTGGCGGTGCATCTGTTCGCTACCCAGGAAACGGACCGGCTTCGCCAGGAACTGCACAAAAACTTTATGCAGCTCAGCGCTGTGCTCGGTGGACTGCTGGTCGGCACTGCACTGCTGATCCGCAAGCTACTGAGCGAAGCCCGCGCGGCCCAGGCCCTTTCCCTGCAGTTGTCGCAGGCGAACCGCCAATTGGAGGCGAGAGTGTCCAGCCGCACGCGCAAGATCGAGGAGAGCCGTGCGCTCCTGAGTTTCATCCTGAACTCCAGCCCGAGCGATGTGGTTCTCGTGGATGTTGAGAGTGGCTTCGTGCACTTCATCAACAACCAATTGGTGGAGCGCCTCGGGCTGCAATGGCCGCCTATCAAGCTTTATCTGCCGGAGTTGCTGCAGGACCCCGACACCAGTCGGCGGTTGATGGACGCACTTGAAAAGTACGGCCAGGTCGATGCGATGGAAGCACTCATCGGTGGCAGAAGCCCCCGATGGAGTTCACTGTCTGCACGCCTCATCGAAGTCGATGGCAGGCTGGCCCATTTGTTGTGGGGTTTCGACATAAGCACCCACAAGCAGTTGGAGTCGCAGTTGCGCGAAATCGCCTCACACGATTCGTTGACAGGGGTGCTCAACAGGCGAGCTTTCATGGAGCGAGGAACCGCTCTTCTCGACCACTGCCGCCGCCACGCCAAGCCCTGCGCTGTGATGATGATCGACATCGACCACTTCAAGCTCGTCAACGACAGGTATGGGCACCAGACCGGCGACGATGCGCTGCGCGCCTGCGCCACCTCGATTGCCGGCGCGCTGCGGGAAGCCGATATCCTGGGACGCCTTGGGGGCGAGGAGTTCGCGGTTGTACTGCCTCACTCGTCTGTCGAAAGTGCCTTTTCGGTGGCAGAGCGGATCCGCGAGGCCATCTTCGAGATGCAAATTCTCGCTGGCGGCGCTACGCGATTGAGCATTACAGTGTCCATCGGGATGGCAGAGATGGATCATCGTGATGCGGACATTGAAGCCATTCTTGGATGGGCCGACCAGGCGCTCTATCGTGCCAAGGCCACCGGCCGCAACAGGGCGATTGCCTACGAGCGACCTACTCCGTCTGCTGAGCACAAGGGGGTTTCATCATGAGCTTACGCCTTCTCATCGTTGACGACAGCCGCATGTCCCGGCTCATCCTGCAGGGATTCGTTGAACAAGCCTATCCCCATTGGACCATCTTGCACGCCGGCAGTGGCGAAGAGGCCTTGAGCATGGTGGAGCAGCATGAGGTGGATATCGTGTCCATGGACTTCAACATGCACGGGATGAATGGCCTGGAAGCGGCCCTGGTTTTGCGAGAGACCCGACCACAACTGCCCATCGCGATCGTCACGGCCAACGTCCAGGGGGCAGTTCAGGAACGCATTGAGAAGGCCGGCTTGGTCTTCATTGCAAAACCCATTACGGCCGATGCAGCGAGGAAGCTCGCGACACTGGCAGGAGCCTGACATGACTGCCCAACTCGATGCGGAACAAATAGACGCGCTCAGCGAGATCTTCAACATCGGTGTCGGCAAGGCGGCCGCTGCGATGGGCAAGCTCATGCACGACGAGGTGCTGCTGTCGGTGCCGCGAGTGAGCATTTTCACGGTGAGCGAGGCGGCGCAGCAGTTGGGCACGACCGGCAGCACCATGTATGGAGTTCGCCAGCCGTTCCGGGGCGTCTTCAGCGGCGACGCGCTGCTGATCTTTCCGGGCGACAAGAGCCTTGAGATCGTCCGCATCGTTGCGGGCCAGAGCGTGCCGGGCGAGGACCTGAGCGCCATCGAGCAGGATGCGATGACGGAGTTGGGCAACGTGATGCTCAGCGCCTGCCTGGCCACCCTGGCCGACCTGCTGGGCAACGAGTTCGAGCTGAGCCCGCCCCGTGTCGATGTCGGTGACAGCCGAACCATTCTGGGCACGCGCATCCAGAACCACCTGGTGGTGTTCCTGCACATCCGCTTCGAGCTGCTCAACAGCCAGATCGAAGGCTTCGTGGTGTTCGTGCTCAACACTACTTCACTGGCGGCGCTTCGCTCCGCGGTGGACAGGCTTCTTGGGCGCCAAGCGGATGAAATTTGAACCTAATTGCCGACAAGATCCACTGCGCTGGCGTGAGCGCGGGGGCGGACTGTGGGGGATGCGCTGATCGGCAAAAGAACCGCAGCCGACCTCAAGCCGCGGCGCCTATATGCAGCACCCTGTGCGTACATCGCTCGAGCGACGTGGCGCAGATCCAGACGGGAGCAATAGCTGCCGCAGCCCACCCCAGGGTGCTGACAGCCTAGCGCTGAGCCTCCCTGCGTGCTCAAGGTCTCGTCGCGAGGCAGGGACTGTGTGGCCGTTCTGCGCCACCCGCACTCCATCTCACAGGCCGGTCAACTGCTTGCCTGAAACCACCACCCTCTTGCAGCCATCCGCCACGAGGCACATGCCGCAAGGTTTCCCAGTTGCTCTGCAACTGGGCTCCACACCAAGTCGCGCGAATTGCGCATCAGGCGCAACGCCAGACGAGCGCCCCCAAAACACAAACGCATTCAGGCCAAGGACTGAGGCAACAACTTGGGCATGATGTGGGGTGTTCAAGTTTTGTGAAGGCCTTGCCAGGTGATTTTCAATGGTGCAAAAAAGCCAACTCAGCAGGAATATTCCTCGCAAAGGTTGGAACCCTGGAATGTTTTTTGGTGCGTATTCGTATTAGCAGGTTTGGCCGTTGGAGCGCAATTGCTCAACGCCAGGCATGCCACCAGAGAGGCAGAGTCCGCTCGGTTACTGGACATCAGTAGGTATGTGTCTGAAAACCTCACGCGCCAACTCAACGGTCTCAATACGACACTGACCAACGTTGACCGCGACTACCGTGCCTCAATCCTCACCGCGTCAAGCGCGGATTCGTCGCGGCAGCTGCACCTGCTAACCGATGCGATCCAGGCTGTGCGCGGACTCGCGGTGTATGACGCCAATGGCACTGCCGTCGCCTCTGATCGAGACAGCAACGTGGGAAAGGATTTCTATTCTCATGAGTTCTTCACAGCGGTGCGGATGCGACCCGACCCCAATGTGCTTTACCTTTCGCGACCGTCGCCCACGGATGATGAAAGAGTTGCCTTGCACCTGTCTCGCGCGATCTTTGACGCCAACGGCCAATTCACTGGCGTAGTGAGCGCGACTTTGGACGAAGAGTTTTTCGCGTTCATAGTTCGTTCCGCACTTTTTGCACCTGACATGCGCGCCACGCTGGTACACCCGGACGGCGCAATCTTCGTGACGGTTCCAAAAATCGAGGGCCGGCGTCCCGTAAACGTAGCAACACCTGGCTCAGCTTTTGTAGATCACGTTTCCAGCAAGCGCCAGAGTACAGTTTTCGAGGGGCTTGTCGCTGTGACCGGTCGTGAGCGCTTGTTGGTGCTCACCAGTGTCCAGCCGCCTGCCCTTGGTTTGGACAACACCATTGTTTTCGTCGTCAGCCGTGAACGATCTGCAGTTTATGCGCCGTGGTACGACCAGGTGAGGATTTATGCCTCGCTGTACTTTGCGGTGCTTTTGATGGCCACGGCACTTCGATTGTTCGAAAGGCGCAGGCGTCGCAAACTACTTCAGCAGGAAGAGGCCGCGCAAGCGGCGCTGCGCTTGAGTGCGTCACGATTGGAGCGGGCACTCGACGGTGCCCAGTTGGGTTTGTGGGAACTGCATGTGGACAGTAGGCAGCTCAAACTGGACGCGCGCGGCGCACGCATGCTCGGCTATGAAGAGGCCGAAATGGTCCGCAGCACCGAGGAGTGGACTCAGACGCTGCATCCGGGCGATCGCGAAGGCAACACTGCGGCCTTCTCAGCGCACCTGAATGCCGACACGCCGGTCTACGAAAACGAGTTTCGTGTCGCGCTTCCGGACATGCAGTACGTATGGCTTTTTAGTCGTGGCAAGGTCACAGAGCGTGCGCAAACGGGAGCACCCCTTCGCATCATTGGTACTTTCATGGATATTTCCTCACGCAAAGCAGATGAAGCCGCCTTGGCTGAGGCCACCCTGTTGCAAAAACTGTCCGGCGAGATAGCGCAGATTGGAGGTTGGACCGTGGAGGTGCCTTCGGGCATTTCCCGCTGGACTGAGGAGGTCTACCGGATTCACGATCTTGATCTCGCCAATGCTCCGGATTTGTCCAACGCGCTTGCCTTCTACACAGAGGAATTCAGACCCGTGATTGCGGCTGCGGTTGCGAAGGGGATGCAGGACGGAACACCTTGGGATCTGGAACTGCAGATCGTGTCAGCCAAAGGCCGTCTTGTCTGGGTGCGGGCGCAAGGCGAGGCTATCTATCAAGCCGGCGCCATCGTGAGGCTTGCGGGCGCGCTCCAGGACATTACCGCACGCAAGGAAGCCGCGTTAGAACTCCAACGCCTGAATTTGGCCCTGTCCGAGCTCTCCTATCAAGATGCATTGACTGGGGTGGGGAACCGAAGGCTGTTCGATGAAACTCTGGCGGCCGAATGGGGCCGCAATGCCAGACGGGGTTCGGTGCTCTCGCTGCTGATGATTGATATCGACTACTTCAAACGCTACAACGATCATCACGGACATCTGGGAGGAGACGAATGCTTGCGCCAAGTAGCCAACGTGCTCAGAGATACGCTTCGGCGCGCCCACGAACGTGCGATGCGGTACGGAGGGGAGGAATTCGCGATTTTGCTTCCAGAGACATCAGTTGAGGGGGCATCCCTTGTTGCACTGCGCATTTTGGGCGCCGTGGCAGCTGCGCAGATTCCTCATGGCGCGTCGCCAGTGAGTCCATGGATAACGTTGAGTATCGGCGTCGCAGGCGTACTGCCTTCGGTGGACGCAAAACCATCATCGTTGACACGCAATGCAGATATGGCTCTCTACCAAGCCAAGGCCCAAGGGCGCGCTCGCTTGGCCATCTATGACGATGTAGAAAAGGAATGAGATCTACGGGGTTACGGCAAGCTGCCGAAAATCGAAACGCTACAGCAACGACCTTTTATCGCGTCACTGGATTTAACGCAATCACACAACCTGAAACAAAAGAACGGAGGACAATATTTTGAACTTATGGGGCCGGAGTGAATAGCATTCTTGTAGTGGATGACTCGTTAGAGACACTGCAGCTCATGAGTGAGTTGCTGGAGTTCTCTGGCTACGTAGTTCGCCAGGCCACTTCCGGCAAGGAGGCCCTCGATCACATGTTCGAGCATTTCGTACCCGTCGTGCTTATTGATGAGGATCTTCCCGATTTCACTGGTATCGATCTGTCGTATCACCTTAAAGCTGCGGCCCAAGTGACCTGGGGCGGCAAGAAGTGCGTCACTATCGCGATCCGGGGCGACCTAGCGGCGGATCAGGTGGGCGATTGGCCCGGCGCCGACCATGTGGTTCTCAAGCCGATCAACTACGACGTCTTCAACGCGTTGATCGCGAGATGCTGCAACGAGGCGGCAGGGGCGGCTGAGGTCAGGACCGATTTAGAGGAGATGGTTGGCAAAGAGTGAGCAACTTGAGTTAGCCCAGTTTTGATGAAGGGGGCAACGCCCAATGCAATGCCTTGGCCTCCGATCCGGCCTTCCTGGAATTGCCAGGCCAAAGCCGGAAGACAGCGCTGAGAACCTGCTGCGCTAATTCGGCACCAACTTGGCGACCGGGCGCCGAGAGAATGGGTCTTGCCGTACCTATGGAATGGAGTGCCGAGGCAGTGAGATGGTGAACACGCAGCCTGAGCCTGGAACATCGCGCACGGTCAGGGTGCCGTGGTCGGCTTCTATGCTCTGGCGGGCGATGGACAGCCCAAGCCCCAGGCCTGCGCGGCTGTCATCGTTCTGCCGGAACGGGATGAACATTCTGGCGGCGCCCCCCGTGGGCAGGCCGCCGCAGTGGTCCTCGACGTCCATCAGGACATACTCTCCGAACGCATAGGCCGTCAGCGTCACCACGGTGTTTTCGTGCGTGTACTTGAATGCGTTCTGCAGCAGATTGGCCAGCGCGGCATGCAGCAGTTCGCGGTTGGCTTCGACCGCCAGCGCAGGATCTACCGCAATGACTTCCAGCACAGCACCTTTCAGGCCCACGTCCAGGCGCGCAGCCAGTTCGACGTCGGAGATGAACGCAGCGACGGAAAATGCCTGGCGCTTGTCCGAGCCCTCGCCGCGCACTTCGGCGGTGGCCCTGCTGATCAGCAGGCCGAGCGTCGACAGGCTGCGCTTGAGCACCGCGCCGGTGGCGCCGCCGATGGCCATGTTGCCCAGCTCCAGCGCCCTCACGGCCAGGGTGGCCGTGCCCAGGGAGTTGCGCAGCTCATGCACCAGAAACCCCAGCCGCTGCTTTTCTCCAGCGAGCTGTTGCATGAATAGCTGCGCGTCGCGCTGGAAGCTGAACTCTGTCACCGCGTCGGCGATGGCGTTGTCCAGGCACCGGTTCAAGGTGCGGAACTCCACCACGGCAAACGGCGCATCTCGCTCGAACGCCAGGTCGGTGATGGCCTGGCACAGGTCGCCGTAGTCGTGAACCACCTGGTCGACGGTGTAGCCGAGCAGCAGCAGCTCCTTGCCATGCGCGGTGGCACTCACGCCGATTTCAGACAGTGCCGACCCGTCGCCCCCCGAGGGGCCCGAGATGGCTGCACTCGTCGCCGCATCGTCATCGTCCTCTGCCGCCAGGGTGCGAGTGAGCTGGTCCAGGAACAGGGGCACCCCATGGGCCAGTTGCTGGTCGGTGGCCTGGCGCCGGGGTCTCTCGGCTACCTTGTGTTTGCACCGCGCGATCAGCTCGTCGCGGTTGTTGGATAGGAAGCGGTGCATGGAAATTCTCAGGGTCTGGCACGATGTGGATGGATGGGCGGGCAGCGTGTGCTTTGGGGATCGGAGAGGCCGCAACAAACCCGCTGGCTCTCGGAGCGTCCTTGCGTTTCTAAAGAATTTCCCTCCTTCAGGGTGGAGTCGATGATTCGTCTTCTTTGATCTTCTTCGCCCGGTACATGGCAGCATCTGCGTGAAGCATCAACTCGTCGAGCTCCAGACCATCGTCTGGGTACACGCACACGCCAATGCTGGCCGAGATCACCAGTTGCTCGGTGCCCAGCGTCATCGGCGTGGCAATGGCGGCGGCGACCTTGTCGGACACCAGCACGGCATCCGATATTTCTGCGATGTCGGTCAGCAGAATCACGAACTCGTCGCCGCCATAGCGGCTCACGGTGTCCACGTCCCGGATCGAGGCTTCCATGCAGCGGGCGGTCTGCTGCAGCACCGTGTCTCCCGCCGCGTGGCCGAGGGTGTCATTGATGGACTTGAACTTGTCCAGGTCGATGAACAGCAGTCCCAGCCGGTTGTGGTGCCGCTTGGCATGTGCAATGGCCTGCACGAAGCGGTCGTGCAGCAGGGCCCGGTTGGGCAGCTGCGTGAGCCCGTCGAGCTCTGCAGAGCGCGAAAGCGCGGTCAACTCCTGGGTGACTTGCTCGGTATCGGCCCGGCTCTGAAGGGCTGTGATGACCAGGTGCGCGTTGGCTTCCACCAGGTGCTGGCTGGTGCCGGGCTCGACCAGCGCCTTGGCGCCCTCCAGCTCGGTGTGTAGGTCGGCCAGCAAGCAGCGCGCGTTGTCAATCTGTAGCAGTAGCTCGGTCAGTTCCTGCGAGGCGGTGCGCAGGTCTGTGGCGACCAGCGCCACGGCATGGGCCACGGGCTCGGCCTGGGCGGTCCGCTCAACATCTGGCTGCGGCATCAGGGCGCATCCCCGGTGGCAGCGGTTTGGCGGGCCTGTTGGCGCGTGGGGCGGGGACCCAGAACGCCCTCGTAGCCCGTCATGCGGTCTTCGATGTGCAGACCGTCGTCGTCTATGCTGAACAAGCGCATCTCATCGGAGTGCGCGCTGGCGCGGATCTTCACTACAGCGATCATGCGGCGCAGCCGGCTGTCGATCTCGATGTAGCGCTGCATGATGATGGCGTCGGTCAGAAAGGCCGTGCCATACGGGCTGAAGCGAAGGTCGGTGTAGCGGTCTTCCAGCTCTGAGGTCATGAGCACCGTGACCCCCCTGCGCGCCAACGCGCTGACCATGCCCGACAGCGACTCGCGAAAGTCGTCCCTGAACGTGGGTGCCAGGGCCAGCTCGAACCCCGATAGCGAATCGATCACGACGCGGGTTGCTTTGAGGCGCTCTATCTCGACGATGATCAGGTGCACTATCTCGTCGATGGATAGGTCTGGCGCGCGGCTGTCCACGATGCCAACCACGCCTTGGGCGATGAGCGCGGCCACCATCGGGTTGCGCGAGCCGCTGGGCTGCTGCTCAAAGGCGGCAATCACGCCGGTTTCCCCTTGGCGGGCGCCCTCGGCCAGGAAAGCAGCCGCCAGGACGCTCTTGCCCGAGCCCGAGGGTCCGGCCACCAGCACCGAGTAGCCACGCGGCAGTCCCCCGCCCAGCATGGTGTCCAGTTGGGGCACACCGATGGACAGGCGACTCGCACGGCCCACTGGCTCCTTGCATGGGGCAGATATCTGCCGCTCCTGCCCTACCGGTGCAAAGACGCGAATGCCCTCGCGTTCAATGCGAAAGGTGTGCAGTCCTGGCAGGGTGGACTGGCCACGCATCTTCAGGATTTCCATCTTTCGTACCATGGAGTTGCGCTGCACGCTCTGGCGCAGCCAGATGAGCCCATCGGCCACGGTGCACACTGGGTTGGCATCGGTGTCGTCGAAATACTCGCCAATCAGGAAGGTCGTCGCCTGCCAGCTTGTCATGAGCATGCCCAATTGGTGCACAAACAGTTGCAGCTCTGCCTGTGACTTACCCAGCACCTGGTTGGCCAGAATAACGGAGCGGAACGAGTCCACAAACACCAGCGCCGGACTTTGCTTTTGCACCTCTTCGGTGATGCGCCACAGCACGGTGTCCAGGTCTCCCTCCAGAGTGGCGTCGGACAGGTTGATGAACTGGATGGCGTGGTTGACCTTGTCGCTGTCGAAGAACCCGAACTGCTGTTGGTAGCGCAGCATTTTCAGCGGCGGTTCACCCAGAACCGTGAAATACAGGGCCGGGCGCTCGGGCGTGGCCAACGCAAACATGATCTGGTGCGCCAGCGTGGTTTTGCCCGACCCGGGCTGACCGGCGATCAGGTTGAAGGAGAACTCCGATAGCCCACCGCCCAGCACCTCGTCCAGGCCGGGAACCCCGGTGGCCAGTTGCCTGATCCCGGGCCGTGAGCACGCCATCGTCCAGCGTGGTCTCGACGGCCGCCATATCGGGCGGCAACAGGGCGACGCCATCTCCCCATTGGCAACCTGGAACGGTCACCAGAAGTAACACCCCGACCATGGCGCGGGCAAGGCAGGCGCCCACACGGACAGCGGTTGCATTCAACATGGCAAGGCCCTCGGAGCAGCGGCTGCCCGCGGCAACCATGGGGGCAGTTTCACACCCATTTAAACCCTCGTCGGTACGAAACCGCACGAAACTCCATGTAAATTCCTTTGAGGCTTTGGTGCTCGGCCAATCGGAATTTGCAACTACGGAGTGAAAAATGTCACGCGAATCGATGTAATCGAGGTAGCTCCAAAGCGGCTACCTCAGTTCGGCATTCAGCCGCACACCGCCCTAAGTTATTGATCACTGCGGGCGATAGACCAACCCGTTTGCATAGCGAAGCAGAATTTGCAGCCCCCTGGGGGCAAGACCAGCGTGATCGGTTCGATCATGGCGGTGATCGACCGGCCAACAACGCGTTTAAACCATTGAAATGGCGCAAATGCGAAGTGGCGCACGCTCCCGGCAATACGTCGCGCGCCGCACGCGAGAAGGAAGGTCGGAGGATGAGATTCACCGCTTCCCTAATCGCTACATCATCCTTAAGCTCAGCCCTGCTGGGATACATTGCCTCATATCTGCACCCGTGTACCCAACTCCACCACGCCGTTGTGCGGGAGCCGCAGGAAATCCCCCACGCTGCTGGCATTGCGTGCCATGGTGGCAAACAGCGCCTCGCGCCAGTGGACCATCCCCGCTCCGCGGGTCGGGATCACGATCTCCCGGCTCAGGAAATAGGAGAGCGCGGATTGGTCGATCAACAGTCCTTGTTGCTTGCACAGGCGAAGCGCACGCGGGACGTCGGGCTCATCCTTGAATCCGAAGTTCACCTGCACCCTCCAGAATCCTTCGACCAGTGCCTCTACCTGCAGGCGGTCTTCTTCGGGTACCCAGGGCACCTCCTGAAAGCGCACAGTGAGAATCACGTTTTGCTCGTGCAGCACCTGGTAGTGCTTGAGGTTGTGCAGCAGCGCCTGGGGCACCGTATCTGGATTGGCCACGGCATACACCGCAGTCCTGGAGGTGCGCCGCACATGTTCGTCAGCCACGAGTTGCTGGATGAAAGGCAACAACTCAGGGTCATCGCGTCGAATGTGCTCGATCAGCAATTCTCGGCCACGCCGCCAGGTCGCCATCACCGCGAAAATGACCCCCCCCAGGACGATGGGGAACCAGCCTCCCTGCCAAAACTTGAGCGCGCACGAAATCACCAGCACGGCATCAACCAACAGGAATGCGCCCGTCGCTGCCAAGGCGAGCGGTAGCGGATAGCTCCAGGCATGCCGAACGACAAAGAAGGTGAGCAAGGTAGTGATGAGCATTGTGACCGTGACTGCGATGCCATACGCCGACGCGAGTGCGGAAGAGCTTCCGAAGCCCACCATGGCCAGCAGTACCGCCACCATCACCACCCAGTTGACGAGAGGAACATAGATCTGCCCAACCTCGTTCTCCGAGGTGTGCAAAATTTGCATGCGCGGGAGCAGTCCCAACTGGATCGCCTGCTTGGTCAACGAATACGCGCCAGAAATCGTGGCCTGGGATGCGATTACAGAGGCCAATGTCGCCAGCACGACTGCGGGAATCAGCCACGACGAAGGGAACAGCCGGAAGAATGGGTTGCCCAAGGCAGTGGCGTCGCTCATGAGCAGCGCCCCCTGTCCCATGTAGTTCAGCGCCAGCGCAGGCAGAACAAAGGTGTTCCAGGCCAGCCGAATCGGCTTCTTGCCGAAATGCCCCATGTCGGCATACAGTGCCTCGGCGCCGGTCAGCGCCAAGACGATCGCCCCCATGACGACAAACAGGTGCCAGCCGCGCGCCTGCACGAATTCCACGGCCCGTAGCGGATTGAGCGCCGCCAGGATGGCCGGGTTTTGAAAAATCTGCACGACGCCCGTAAGGGCAAGGACCGCGAACCAGACGACAACGATCGGGCCAAACAACTTACCGACGACCGCGGTGCCATAGCGCTGCCCCAGGAACAGCCCGATGATCACGGCCGTCGAGATAGGCAGCACATAGGGCTTGAGCGCAGGGGTGATGGTTTCCAACCCCTCCACCGCACTCAGCACGGATATTGCCGGCGTGATGACGGCGTCGCCGTAGAAAAGTGCCGCGCCGAGCACGCCGATCAACAAGAGCACCGTGTGGCGTCTGGGTGTGCTCCCAGCCGCTTTGGCCGCGAGGGCCGTTAGCGCCATGATCCCGCCTTCGCCCCGGTTGTTGGCGCGCAGGATGAGCACCACGTACTTGAGCGTCACCACGATCATCAGCGCCCACAGGATTGTGGACACCGCGCCAATGATGTTCGCGGCGTCCAGTGCGAGCGAATGGGCGGGGTTGAAGACCTCCTTCATGGTGTACAGAGGGCTGGTACCGATGTCGCCATAGACGACGCCCAGTGCGCTCAGCGTAAGAACTCCCAGACCTTGTCGAGATGGCTGCATTCCGTGGCTTTCTTTTTGGTACAGATGGGCGAGGCCGATCAAGCTATCATTTTCGAGAAACTCCGTCGCATCGTGCTCAGATTTGCGCGGTGGAGCCGGGCATGCAGTGAACCACAAACTGCGGCTGTTTTCTCGCTGCGCCCTTCGTAAATCTTGCTACGATGAGGACAGAACTTCGCTGGTAGACCCGGGCGCAAGCCAGCTTCGATCCTGAAATCGGCGCCGTCTTCCTCACCAAGAGCGGCACAATGACGCGCCAGTGTCAGCAAGAACGAATAGCAAACGATAGGCGCAAAGGCCAAAAAATGTGCCAATCCGAGCCGAAGTAGTAGGCTTTAACGCTTCAAAGCCGGGAGCTAGTCATGACAGACGTGCTTGGTCATATTCAGTTGCAAACGGTACGCTGCTTCACCCTGTTTTATCCGGGTGGAAGCGTATACGCGAGCGACACTACTGGGCGTCTCATTGCCGTCGCAGTGGTTTCTGGTCATCCGGGACAGTACAGCTTCAAGCTTGAGGGCAACGGTATCGCAGGCGAGGGGTTTGAGGATTTGCTGGCCCTTTTGGAAGGTGTCGCCAGTCAGCTTACGGCCAACTACCTGGAAGTGCAGTTTCGCAATATGCCGGACTTGTCGAATGCGGATGTTTTCGACCTCACGGCCGGACCCCATTTACACATGAAGCTCCAAGCGTGAGGCTCCGGGCAAGCCCCTGCACGGGACGAATGGTCCTAGCAGGCTGAAGAAATACTCAACAGATTCCAAGCCCGTCCTGCCCCACAGCCGCAGGCTGGCTCGCTTTTTTCACATTCCGGGATTAGCGTGCCCAATTGAGCGTTTTATTGCACTTCAGAGGCCGCTTTTGGCTTCGTTTGCCCTCAATGCGCCTCCTGCAGACGCACCTGTCCCAATTGCTCCAAAGTGCGCATGCGCACCAGGTTGTAGCCCGCCATCGTCAGCACGAACATCTGGTCCACGCGCTCAAGGCCTCGCACCATCACTTGCCTCATGCCGCCCACGGTCTTGGCCCAGCCAAAGCCTTGCTCGATGAGCTTTCTCTTTTGTTGCGATACCGCGTAGCCTTCACTTTGCGCAATCGCATCGGGCACAGCCGAGCTTCTGCCTGACTTGTTCTGCGCCACATGGGGAATGACGTTCATGGCCTGGCAGGCCTCAATGAATTCGCGTGCGTCATAGCCTTTGTCCGCTCCCAGCGTGATGGTTCGCGTGGGATCGGCCTGCGCCTGTCTGGCGTCGTTGACCATGGCTTTGGCCGCTTCGCGCTCTGCGTAGCCATCGGCCAGCGTGACCACTGCATTGGCCACCAGGCCGTGGCGGTTGTCGCTCAGGGTGTGGCCCATGTAGCGCAGCTCGCTGGCGGTTTTGCCTTTGCGGTACAGCCGGGCATCGCCGTCCGTTGTGGATTCATGGGTGTCGTTGCTGCGCCGCTGGCCCTTGAAGTTGCCGCCATCGCTGTTGGCTTTGGCTTCTGCACCAGGGCCATCATCTGTGTTGTCGCCATTGCCATCACGATCATCACCGCTCGCGTCATCGTCGCCTTTGCGCACGAAGCTCTTGTGGCCCGCCCAGGCCTGGATGAGTGTTCCGTCCACGCTGAAGTGCTCGCCCGAGAGCCAGTGTTTCTTGTCGGCGATCTTGAGCACTTCGTTGAAGAACTCGATCACGGCATCGTGTTCGATCAGCCGCTCGCGGTTCTTGGTGAACACGCTGGGTACCCAGACCTCATCGTCCATGGACAGGCCGATGAACCAGCGAAACAAGAGGTTGTACTGCACCTGCTCCATCAGCTGGCGCTCCGAGCGCACGCTGTACAGCACCTGCAGCAGCATGGCGCGCAGCAGCTTCTCGGGGGCGATGCTGGGGCGTCCGCCTTCGATGTCTGCTTCGTACATGCGCGAGAACAGGGCATCCATCTTGGCCAAGGCGGTGTTGACCATCTTGCGAACGGGGCGCAGGGGGTGCGCGGCAGGGACAAAGTCTTCGAGCTTGCGGACAGAGAACAGGCTCTCGGTGAAGGTGTCGGCGCCGCGCATGGGGGTCAGGATCAAGCTATGTGGGGGGACCGGTGAGCTTACCGGGGTTGGGCTGCTGGGCTGGCCGGGTGGGAGGTATTTCTTCAGCCTGCTAGAGTTGACGGGAGCATGTCGTAGTGATGCGAAATTGAGGGTTTGCTCTGAAGTTGATGACGGACCGTGATGGACCCCAGGCTGCCGGTGAGCGCCATGACAGCGCATGTCGAGCTGACCCTGCGAGTTGTAGACTACGCAATGCAAAAATTTCCCTTCAGCGTTACTGCAGCTATTCGCTGGCTGGTTTTGGCAGGTTTGTGCTTCGGCATTGCCACTGTCGGCATGAAGGTGATTGTTTATCAGCTCACGAGCTGGGGAAGGCACGTCTGTCCAGAGGGCTGGTGGCGCTCATCGCCTGGCCTTTGTGCTTTTCCACCCGTATCAATTTCTATCTGGTCAATTGGCTATGCTGCAGTTTCGACGCTTCTTCTCTGCGCTACCGTGTTTCTCGCTCCCGCTCATAAGCTTAGAGTTTGCGCAACCCTGCTGATCGCGTTGATGTGTTGGCAAGCCAACATTCTCATCTCCAATTCCTTTTCTTGGGTGGCTTTGGGCTCGCTGTGCGCAGTCGTTGGCATAGCAACATGCTTTAGTCTAGGCGCCTTAGCCTTGCACAACAAATCCTTCAAGTACACCTCCCCGACAGTCCTCGTCGGCGAATAAAGTGCCACCGCCGAGCGTCTGTCCGGTACTCAAGGGGTAGGTGATCAACTTTTTTCCTGCGCGCGGGACGGACTTGCGTTGCCCAATCATTTCGTTTCTCGCGACTCACCCGCACGTCGCTGCGTTGGTTCAATCTGTGTGGAGCGCAGCACCTTTGAGGTAAGGGCTCTGCGCCCCCGCTCGGTGAGGCCCCGTATTACAGCCCAGTCTGGTTCAGGGTCTTCTGCCGCCGTGCACTTTGCATTGACCAAGCCTTCATCGCGTAGCTGTTGAACCCATCGAGCTGCTTCGCCAACAACGAAAAATGGGAACTCGTGGCCTTCAAGTGCGTGAAGGAACTCCATGGAGGAATTCGCCAAGGGCAGGGGAACTGGCATTCGTGCAGTAGTCAATTGGTCGCGGATCCAGTGCTCACCCCCAAGCAACGCCAGCTTTCCCGCCTCCTTCCTGGACAGCAGCATGCACAAGCTCTCCGGCTTGTCCACTTCGCTCTCGCCAATGAGCCAGGAAACGTGCTGCAGATCCGGATCACCAAATTTCCGGGTTTTTGAGCGAATGATTGCACCGGAATGCAGATCCACAATGTGGGCCCAATCCGCAGTGATGGTATGTCCGGCCGCGATGCATTGCTCAAGCGTGCCTCGCGTCACCATGTCGAGCCAGCCGCCGGTGGTGTCTCGGACGAGGTTTGCGAAAAGCACGTACGTCATGCGAGCCTGCCAAAAAGTGAGCTGCTCGAGAAAAAGACTAAATTCATGGCCGATAGTAGCGCCTTGCCAACCTGGATCCTCGTAGGACGCAACCGGGTAGAGACGACGCCCAAGTTGCATCATCGCAGTCACCCCTGCCTATGCAGCCTTGCGGGATCTGCTTCACAAGGTCATGCCCTTCCAGCGGGAGACAGAGTGCCTAGGCTGGATGCGAACCAACAGACCCGGGCATGCCACATGGATCGCGGTCGACGAGCGGCCTTGGCTTTCCAGGCCTTTCAGCCGAGCTTTTCCTGTCGCCGGCAAGACATGCCTGGATGCAGCAGCCAACAGCCGGTTGCTTGAACGGCTTGAGCGCCTATAGTTCTGGCAGGCAGGGCGTATCAACGACCGGCATCCGACTGACAGGCGAGCGCAAAGGAGGCGTGGTGGGTGAACTCGAAGACTATCTGCAGGCGGCAGACCGAGAGACCACGGTGCGCAGCTATGCGGCTGCCATCAAGCATTTCGAGCTGGAATGGAGAGGGCTGTTGCCGGCCACCAGCGACACTGTCGCTCGCTATCTCGTGGCTTATGCGGGTACCCACAAGATCAGCACCTTGAGGCAGCGCCTGGCGGCCCTGGCACGCTGGCATGCGGAGCAGGGATTCGCCGATCCGACCAAGACGCCCCTGGTGCGCAAGGTGCTGCGAGGCATCGTAGCCAAGCACCCGACAAAGCAAAAGCAGGCGCGGCCGCTTGAGCTCGACCAACTGCAGAAGGTCTCCGAATGGCTGCAGGATGCGCAGCGCACTGCACGCGGGAAAGGCGACGACACCGCAGTGCTGCAGCTGACGCGCAACCGATCCATCGTGCTGCTGGGCTTCTGGCGAGCGTTTCGCTCCGACGAGATCGTCAACATGCGCGTGGAGAACGTGACTGCCGTCGCCGGCAAGGGCCTGACCTGCAGGCTTGATCGCAGCAAGACCGATCGGGCACTTGAGGGGCGCACGTTCCACTGCCCGGCACTGTCCCGACTGTGCCCTGTGGACGCCTACTTGGAATGGATCGCCGTCAGCGGCCGCCAGGCGGGCCCGGTGTACTGTGGCATCGACCAATGGGGCAACCTGTCCGAGCGCACCATGAACCCGACCAGCCTGATTCCCTTGTTGCGCAAGGTGTTCCACGACGCCGGCGTCGAGTCTGCCGAGGGCTACTCCAGCCATTCGCTGCGCCGCGGCTTCGCGGGGTGGGCGCGCGCCAGCGGCTGGGACATCAAGGAAATGATGGAGTACGTCGGGTGGCGCGACATGGAGTCGGCCTTGCGATACCTCGATGCGCCATCCTCAGGGCTGCAGGCGCGTTTCGAAAGCGGGCTCTGAGCCTTCCGATGCGACCAACCCTCGCCTCCATGTCCTGGCGTTTAGGAATGCCATGACGGCACTGCCGCCCGGACCGCAGTGCCTGAAAAGCGCCGCGCAGGCGGCACTACCAACGCTACCTGAAATCGTGGCTCTCCGTTCCCCGCAGAACACGGGTGGAGTGTCTGAGATTTGCCGACAGTCACGTCTGAATTTCAGAGAAGCATGGCTGCATTCTTGCGATGCAAGCTTCAGATAAACCCTGGACAGCCACGCACTGACGCCAGTTCGCTGCGATCAGGTCCGCCACCTCTTCAAAGATCGTTTCAGCGTTTTTCCGCTCTGAGGCGAATACCTCGCAGTCGCCCAGCAAGTTCTCCTTGGTTGCAATGGACTCACCTTTGCCCACCACCATAGCTTGATGGCGCGCGCGGGTCCCGTGGGCTCTGGGCACCATGTCGTACGCTGGGGCCAGGCGCAAGCTGCCCGGCATGTCGTCAGCCACCAGCCCGTGATTGCGCTCATGATCGTCAGTGTTGGAGATGAGCGCATTAAAGACCATGCGCCGAAACAACTGTGCCTGGTCTTCCGCGCTCTGGCACGAATAGCGCCTCAGCTCGGACGCAAATTGGACATAGCTCCCACCAAAGTTCGACCGAAACCCCGTGCACTCAAAGAGCGTGCGAGCACTCAAAAACGCATCGCGCCGCGCCATGCCGTCGCCGTCGACCGGCCCTCTGTCAAAACGCTCCACCAAAAGAACATCGTCATGCACCACATGCGCTCGAACCGAGTCGATGCCACAGCGCCTAGCCAGGTCCAACACCGCGGCCTCGAGTTTGGCAATCGGCACGAGTGGATCGTCCTTACCCGATGGAAACTTCGCCAGCCACAGCCGCCCCTCTTTCTCAACCGTGAGCTTCGGCCGGGCACCACCCATGGCGGTGTTTGCCCAGACTTGCTCCACCAGTTCCGGCGGTACATCGTGGGGTGACTCCAGGTCCAGCAGAACGGCTCGCGCAAGGCCTATGTCTTCGGCGCCAATTGCTCGCCGGCGCCTTGGAGCATCCGTGCGCGAATGGCTAAACGCGATGTTTCCGACGGAATCGCCCGATGTATGGAGCATGTAGTTTGCGGGGAACACCTGCTGCCCATGCAGCTTGTCGATGACGTACCGTCCCCAGTCATCCGGCATGGCATCCAGCAATGCCCCAAAGACCCCATTGGAGAGGGTCGTACGAAACTCCTGCGCCCGCAATGGCAGCGCGATCGGATCAAGGGCGAACGCGCTCGGGTCCTTCAGGTAGGAGGTGCAGTAGTTGAAGGTCCCCACAGGTCCAGCGAAATGCGACTAGTTAGACGTGGTCTTTTTAGTCGCCATCGGCGGAAATCAAGTGAATGCCCACCCGAAAGTCAGATCCGCCAAAAGCTGCTGTTGGTCGCGCGCTCAAGCAGCTGCGCGAAGCTCGCGGCTTTACCCAGGAGGATCTGACACCGGCGATCAGCCGGCGGCACATTGGGCGTCTCGAGCAGGGCGAGCAGCTCCCCAGCATTGGCATGGTGGAGCACCTCGCTGAAGGCCTGCAGGTTCACCCAATGACTCTCCTTGCAGTGGCATACGCGCGCAGATTCGATGCAGCATCGATTGAGAAGGTGCTGAAGTCCGTCCGAACCGATCTCTCTACACTGCTGCCTGAGGACGTCGCTTAGCCCTTCTTGCCTGCGATGGAGAACTATCTCCGACCATGATGGCTTCAATTCCAGTCAGCATGGACAACGATTCATCTTCGTTTGGGCGATTGAGTAGTCTGTTCACGATCTCGCGGTCTGCGGCCATGCTGAGCACCATCATCACGTCGCGTAACTGCTCAAGGCTGCCTTCAAACATGAGTTCGCCATTTAGGGGAGGCGACGGATGTGCTTTTGCTATCAGCAGCAACGCCATCGCGATCGCTGCATTGGGTTCGCCGTCAGGACCTCATGTGCCTTCTCCCCACAGCATGGCCCGAAGTTGATCGGAAACATACACCAATTGGCCGTCGCTAAGGCTTCTTGGAAGGATTGCATCAAAGCCACCGGTTTGAAGGATTTCTTCCAGGTCCATCTCGCTGAAATGGCCGATTTGTTCTTTGTCTAAATGCAGCATGCTCGTCAAAAATTTAAGGGACTAGTTGGTCTCGTTTGGGACTGAGCGTGCGAAGATAGCTGAACTTTCTCTGTGTGGGCCGCTTCTGAAGACGGTCCTGCGCAAATCGAAAGCTCCCGGTTGCCTTGCTGCGACGTGCGCGCAACCATAGCGTTGTCTTGAACTTTCGCACCCACCCGCCCCTGATGAGTCGATTGGATATTTCCCGTTTGGTTGAGCTCGACAGCCAGTTTCGCGAACTCGCGAAGCTGCAGGGTTTTGGCACGCCCAGGTGCGGGTGGGTGAAGACGGTGCGCTTGGCGCTTGGGATGAACTCTGAGACCTTGGGTCGCCGTATCGGCATCTCTCAGCAGGGCGTGCGGAAACTTGAGCAATCAGAAGCCGATGGCTCGATCTCCCTCAACACGCTGGCCAAAATCGCAAATGGATTGAATTGCGACGTGCGCTATGTGCTCGTTCCCAGGATCAGCTTGGTGGATCAGGTCATGGCCAGAGCCAGGGAGCATTCCAATGGCGCGATATCGACGGGCGCTGGCGGCGCGCCGATCAAGGTTGATAGCGAGTCGCTGGTTGTACTCGCGTCGCTTCTCTCACGCATCGACAAACGGGCATTTTGGTAGCTGACGTCGTGGCTTGCTGTTGAAATGGGGCCGAACATGCCGGCAGGATAGCCATGGAGGCCGCAGCGGCGAGTTGTTGCGCAACGGCCAGAGCGCCTACATGGTCGCACCCGGACCTGTCCCAGGCGAGTTGGCTGTTGTGGGGCCGAGCGCAAAAAGAGGCGTGGTGTGGTGGGGGATCCGATGAGATCGTCAACATGCGCATCGAGGACGTGACGGCCATCTCAGGTAAGGGCCTGACCTGCAAGCTGGATCAAAGCAAGGCGGATCGCGCGTTGGAGGGCCTTACGTTCGCTCATACCTTTCGGCCCAACATGCCGTTAGCCTCAGCAACAAGGGCGCCCGTCTGCAAAAAGTTGATGGCGTCCGAGGACGGTTTCTTCCTTGCCGGGTTTGCTTGACCTTCAGCCGCTGGGCACATCGAGTTTTGGGAGACGAGATGCTTCTTGTGTATGTGGATACCGGTGGAATGCTCAAGGAAGTCGCTGCACTGGAAACTGCGGGCTTTCTGAAAACCCATTATTTCCCCTTCGAGCAACGAAATCGCAGGGTCAAGGCCTTCGTGCCTGGCTCGGGCGCTACTTGGAAGCAAAGCAATCTGAGTTGGAAAGAGGCTCGGGGAACCTGGAACGACTACAAAGTATCCGTTCTCTTTGAACCCCTACGCAAGTTGCTGGGCGCGCATGTCGATGCGCAGCATCTCGATTCGGCAGTCAAGGCCGGCTGCTCAGTTTTTCTCACGAGCGACAAGACAGATATTTGGTCCAAGCGCGAAGCGATTCTGGCGCTCACCAACATCCGGGTGCTCCACATGCCTTCTGAGCTGGCGAAACTGCGGCAAATGGCCGATGCAGGGTAAACCCTTGGTTGCAAACGGAATTATTTGCACGGAAAACGAGATCACCCCTACTGTGCCGAGCCGGGTACTGCAGGCTTGCATTGAGCCATCCTATTTCGCAGTGGGATAGGGGGGCACCAGATCGTTCAGCGTGAGGTAGCTCGCCACCAGGAGCATCAGTTTGGTGTCGACCTGGGCAACGTCCCTGGGCACCAGGTCGTAGTGGCACAAGGTGCCCACGATGGTCCCATTCGAATCCATGACCGGAACGCCCACATAGGAGGCCACCGCAGATCTTGCGGGGTGCGAATTCAGGCGTTCGTCCACCAGCGCGTGGGGCGTCTTAAAAGGTTTGCCGCTCTCGCGCACATAGCAGCAGTAGGTGGCGTTCTGTGACACCTCCACCGCGCTCATTGCAGACGGGTCTTGCCGATCAAAGTGCACAGCGGCATTGGCCATGCCGCCCTGGAACCGCCAAATGCCGATGTAGCGGAAGTCCGTCATCAGCAGTAGTCTCGCAAGGGCATCGCGTACTGACCGATTCTTGGCGGTCAGCACGAAGTCGGCGAAGGTTGCACTTGACGAGGGAGAAGAAGGCATGCGATTCTAATGTTGGCCGGTACGCGAGAAAGGTCGCCCCAGGTCCATTGTCACAGAGATCAGGGCTACAGCAGCAGCAACACGCTCACGGCAACCGGGTTCTACATCCCGACCCAGTGCGGCACCGGCGATTTGCGGAAGGGAGGACGATGACCTGTAGCCTGATCGTGGTGGATGATTTTCACAATACGCTTGTAACCCTGCAGGAGCTTTTTTGACTCGACGGGAGAGACGTTAGATCAGCTTCCAGCGGGACCGAAGCCATCGCGCTCATGAACGAGCGACCTGCCTAGGTAGTGTGGATCGATGAAGATTTGTACGACTTCTCAGGTTCGGATCTGGCATTTCACCTGAAGGCGATTGTGCAGACCCACTACCCACATAGAGAGTGCATTACCGTCGCAGTGCGAGGAGACCTTTCGCCTGAAGAGATGCGCGACATCCCTGGCTTCGACTATGCGTTCTCCAAACCCTTGGACTTCGCTAAGTTCGATTCGTTTCTTGCTGAGTGCGATCAGCGATTCAGGAATTCCAAACGAGCAACAGGGAACCCAATGCCACCTGCGGCCAGCTGACCAGATCTGACTGAGAAGCTCAGCATTGGTCTGTTGAGCGCATGGCTGCGCTGGCTTCCAATGTTGAAAGAGATTTAGGAAGCCTTACGGTAAACGTGCTTCCCTGCTGTAACCCGGGACTTGAAACGGCCACCACGCCGCCGTGCAGCTCCACGATTTGGCGCACCAGTGCCAGGCCGATGCCCAGGCCTCCATAGTCGGGCGCGGGGTTTTCGCTCACCTGCATGAACATGTCAAACACGCGGTTGAGCATCTCCGCAGGAATGCCCTTGCCCGTGTCCGCCACCTCGAACACGACGCCGCCGGTATCGGAAGCGGCCGTGACCTGGATATGGCCCCCGCTCTCGGTGTATTTGGTGGCATTGTTGATGAGGTTGATGAGCACCTGCGCCAAGCGGCGTGGATCGACCTCCAGTACCAGCGGGTCCGAGGGAGCGAACACCTGCAGGGATAGGCCCTTTGCGTCTACCATGGGCGCCGACACCTCCAAGGCCAAAGACAGAATGTCCTGCGCCGTGGTGCGTTCAGTCTGCAGTTTGAGCTTGCCGCTGCGGATGCTCACCACGTCCGTGATGTCCTCCACAAGCGAGGCCAACTGCTTGGTCTGCTTCTGGATGATGGCGATGGTCTTGTGCTGCGCGGACACTTCGCCCTGCGCCAATGACAGGACCTTGGCCGCCAGGCCGATAGAGCCGAGCGGGTTGCGTATCTCATGAGCGAGCATGGCCAGGAAGTTGTCCTTGTTCCGGTCGACTTCCTGAAGATGGTTGGCAAGCGCCACCGATTGCATGGCTGCACCCGCGAAATTTGTGAGCACGCCCACAATGCGCAGATCCTCCGCATCGAATGTACGGTCATCATGGTTGATCACCCACACCGTACCTACCGGTCTTCCCTCGCGGTGAAACGGCAACAGCAATGCCTCTCGCACCGGCGCATGCAGGGATTTGATGTACGGAAATACCTTAACCGGCTCGCGCATGACCATGGCCTGGTTCTTCGCCACCACGCTGCCGCACGGGCTAAAGTTGCGTGGCATGGTGCCTTTGACGTAGCGCGCGAACTCGCCTGCAGTTGCGATCCACTCGAAGATGATGCCCGGCTGTCGATCTCGCTCAAGAGTGACACCCGCCGAGTTCGCGCCGGTGAGCGCCATGGCCGCTTCGGCAAGGGCTTGGGGCAGTTCTTCGGGGCGGTTGGCCAGCATCTCGACCAGCTTGGCCATGCTGCGGCTTTCGGCCTCGAAATCGCTGGCGCGTGAAGGACGCGCTGCCACGGTCGCGGTTACATCGACGTCTCCCAGGGAGACTACCGTGTCTTCAAGGATGGCGTGGTCTGTCATATCGACCCCTGGAAAAGTGGACTGGGTGATGCGTACGGGTGCCGAAGCTCGACGACAGAAGTCGCCAACATTCGTCCCAGATCCGTGGAATTCTCCGGGAAAACCTCACGTACCTGTGGGGTGCAAATTGGGCGCGGCAGCGGTGAACCGACCGGCGCCAGGGTATTTTCGCCTACTTCCAGTTAATGAGGCACGGGCACACCAGCACGGGCAAAGTGCGTCTGCACCACATAGGTGACAACGTTGCGATCCGATCGTGGGTTAAAGCACTCTGTGATCTAACGCCGGTAAGTTGCCTCTCAAAACCTGCGGTCGCTCCCGGACGCAGTCAAGATGTCTTCGCTGGACGCTTACTTTTATTCGACCGGCAACCCCCCATTCGTTGCGGGAACAGAGCCGCCTGCTAGGCTAGATCGGTCCCCAAGCACGCGTGCCAAGATTGAAAATCGTGACGTTGCCGCGCAGCGCGCGCATCTGCCCGCCCTACGAAGCCAAGTGGGCATCCCTGGATGGCTCGCCTATCGACGTCAATGTCGGGCCCTGGCTGCAGCAGACGTGCGAGGTCGCACTTCCGGGCGGCAGCACCCAGCCTATAGCAGCCTTTACAACGGAATGTTGATTTCCATCCAGAAGTGACCCACTAAGCCCTGTGGCCGTCCGTTGGAGGCTGCCATGGGGCTATTCCAAGAGGGGCAAGCGAGAGGCTGGAAGACCGTTTTTCACGTAGAAGGCCTCCAGACGCTTTCGCCCCGGGTCACCCGCCCTTAGGCTGAGGAACTTTGCTGCATTGCCCGAAAACAGGCGCTTGAGCCGCTCTGCGTCCTTTCCGTCGCCGCCGGTGAATACTCTGGTCCGGAAGTACTCGTACACGCTACCCGAAAAGATGTCGTAGGACTTGTCAAGGCCGAGCATCGTCCAATCGGTTCCGAACATTAGGTGCTGACAGTCGGGGTCGAACTCAGACATCCACCGCTTCAAGGTCACCGTGTATGCCGACAGATCCGCATCAGTTCGGCCGAAAAGCTCGGAGAGGTAACTGATGTCGCCGAACACTGGCGCCATCGGATTCGCTTTCAAGTGACGGCCCAGCGTCCATTCCCAACTGGACTCAGGCAGAGGCTTGCCTTTCTCGGAGTCCGACGTGGACGCGAAGTGCCCGAAGTGGGCCAAGCAGACCCTCAGCGTGGGCCATTTACGGAAGACTGGTAGCCAGAACTCCGGATCTGCGCGCTTGGAGTAGTCATTTCCGCCGCTGTTGCTGTTGTTGGCGTGGGCGATGACGCTCCCGCCCTCGCGTACGCAAGCGTCGAACAGGCGGCCCATGGCCTTATCAAGCGACGCGCCAATCTGGCGCGAGCCATCCTCTGGGCGAACCTCGCACTTCGCCGTCGATTGGTCGACAGGCTGCCCGTTGAGCAGCTGTTGAAACGTCTTGGTGTCAGGGTACCTTTGGCACGTGGCCAACTCGTTGCCAGTGGCTCTGAAACCCATGGGTGGATACAACTTGACGCCAACAAAGCCGTGCAGACGGATCGCATCCACGACGACCTGCAGCGGGTCGTAGTCCTTGCGGATGCCTTTGTCGAACAGCACCTGGCGAAGGGGGTCGAAGCCGACATACCCGTGAACAGCCGGTCCCTTCTTCCGCAGCGCAACGCGCCCCATAACCTCCACTTGGAGAGGAATCGGGGAGGTCTCAACATGCTCGCCGAGCCAGTTGTCGTAGTCGACGATGGCCGGGCAGAGCAGCAAAGGCGAGAAGCCTTGGCGTGCATGGTCGGCGGCCAGCTTCTCCGCCAGAATGTAGCGGTAGCGAGTAAACAAACCAAACCACCGAAGTAGCAGGCCCAAGTCAACCTTGGACTTGTAGGCCCGTTCAGCCACGAGTTTTGCGCCGTCGTCTGGAATTGGGCCGCTCATGACCGAAACTGATGTGTCGCCTGCGGCACGTAGTAGCGCGCGACGCACCTTCTTGATGCCTCTGTCCTCGGGAGTGTCAGAGACGCCCATCGCGCCAGATGCGGCGAACTCCGCGATGGCATTTATGACGGCCGACTCGTTGACCTTGTCGTCGGAGTTGACCATGTTGATCTGTTCGCCCTTAAGGGCCTTTATCTCGTCCTCAGCCGACGGGGCTTTCGTGCGCCCCACGATCCAGGTGAAGAGGGCAATCAACCCGTCCAGCGCATCGGGGTCTTCGATTGAGAGCGTCTTGATGGCGTCCTTGGGGTAGTGTTCCAGAACGACGATCTTGATAAACCTCACTGTCGGCAAGTCGCTGCTGTTGAAGAGGTGACAGTGAATGTCCACAAGCCCTGTTCCCTTTGGCGCCGTTGGACCGGTGGCAGGTGCGGTTGAACAGCCCTGTAGCGGCAGGCCGCCTAAGATGGCGCCGCCGGTAGCCAGCAGAAGTCGTCTTTTCATCAAATGCTCCCTCTTTAGTTCGAACGAGACTCTGGGCGGACGATCAGCTCCGCCACCTCTTCCAACGGTTTAGACAGGATTTTCCGAGGCTTCAGCTCAACGAAGCCGGTGGGCGTGAGCATCCAACTGGCTTCAAAGACAATCTGGCCATCTGTGTTCCCAGCCAGCGGGCACGGCTGATCCAAGTTGGAATTCAGCCGACCCGTGAACAAGCGGTCAGCGGTCTTGCTTCGCTTGATTGCCCAGACGTCGGGCAGCGGATCTTCATTACTGTGATCGGCCTCCTCGCATCTGGCGCCAGAGAGCTTCAGCGCTTCTCCAACGTAGCGGCCGCGTTCCTCGCCTGTGACCTCAATGTAGTCTTGGAACCAAAGAAGAGCCTTGGGGATGTTGAGGCGAACGCCGTAGGCAAGTCGCTTGAGGTCATCGACGTTATCCATGAGGTCGCCGGAGACGATAAACCTTTGCTTTACCGCCGCTGCGGAGGCGGATGTGTCAAGGGACCAAAGCAGTGACCCTCCGAACGTGATGGCGGGGGCGGCTTGGGACGTCCCGCTAAGCGCAACCGGCGCTGGCTGATTGGATATCCAAGAGTCGATTTCGCAACCGGGTGCGGCCATGTCTACCGACTTGCCGCTCTTATTAGAAAACGGAGCCAGCCCACCATCACCATCTAGAGCTGCCACACTGATGACATTCTTAGCCATGAGACCACCCAATGAAGCCGGATAGGCCTTGAGCTCTGTCACATCACTGTGGCTGTTCCCTGCGGCGACCACGAACAGGCTGTCGTCGAACCTCTTGAAGAGAGCGCGATAGCCCTCGCCAGCATCGTTGTCGACACGACCATCGTGAGTGAGGCTCATGTTGATGATGTGTCGACGCTTGTCCGTTGGAATCAGCGATGACAGGGAGTGGTATGCCCCACCAATCAAGTGCTCATTGCCATTTGCAACGTTTAAGATATTCACCGAGGCCCACGTGCTCACTGCAACCGGCCACTGGTTCAGAAAATAGTTGAAGCTCGGCCCGCCTAAAGCGAGTCCTGTCACGTGTGTTCCGTGGCCGCGGATTGCGTCGGGTGCCGCTTCAGCGTCGAAACTGACCGGACGAAGCTCCTCGCCGCTTGAGATCACATATGACCGCGCGACCGTGGTTTTGGGGTTGACATCAAAATATCGGCGATTGAAGGGACTACCGTCGAACGCGACTTCCAACCCTTTGCTCGGGTCCGCGCCCATGAAGCCGTTGTCGACAATCGTTATGGATGTCTGTCCGTTCGGGGGCAATGGCTCGACTTGGTTTCGGCGGTCGTCCGCAAAACGATAGAAGGCGGCCACCTCTTTGGCGTCGAATTGGGCTCCAGATGGCTTGCGACACTTGGTCTCTGCGGCTGCTACCGTTCCCCCAATAATGATTTTCCCTTGCTGCGGTAGTGGTACCCGAACAAATGCCGACACCGAAACGTTTGGCGCCTTATCTTGCACGGATTGCCCCACGATGGCTTTGAACTTCTCCGGTGACATGTTGACTGGTGTAAGCGCAACAGGCGCAGTTCGGTGAGCTCCATAAACGAACTTCTTCGCATCACCCGTATTTACCCGATTAGCGGTCGCGCCGAAGAACTTCTTCAGCACTGATGGCATGCCATCGCCACCGGTCAATTCCGTGTAGATCTTCTTCTTGTTCTCGTCTGGTGTTACCTCGCGCTTGATGCCAACGTCGCTGCGCTCAACGTACAGGCACGCTGGAAATACAATAGTGGTGGCGAGGTCTCCAAGTACCAGTCCTTTGCTTAAGGCCATGGAGCTATTGGCCGCCGAGAGGGCTTCGAAGTATGCATCCCGGTAGCTTCCGCACACCTTGGCGATGGCCGCCTCCAAAGGCATCTTTGCGAGCTGCGCGCGCATTCCTTCGCCGACATCAAACGGGGCAGCATTTTTCGCGATAGCAGCCACGGTTGCGTCGGGCACATGCGGCCCCACCGCCCGAAGCACTACCACTGCCTCTTCCTGTTGAGCGTGCGTAGTCGCGCAAACGCTGATAAGCGCTAGACCAAGTACTCTGCTGAGGTTGCGGAAAGTCATTGCCTGCATGGATAGTCCCCTGCCTTCTTGTTCACGCCGCAGATGGTTGGGGCGATGGCCGGCTTGAGCTTTTCCTCGTCCTTCAACCACTCTCGAGCCCAGGTGTCGAAGGTGATGGTCGAGGTCGAAGAGACGAACGACAGGATGTCGTAGCCGCCAACGACCTTCTCCATGTTGATAGAGGAGTTCACCGCGCGAATACGCCGCTTGGCACGAGGGTTCGTCGTCGTGGCGCCGGAAAACATTGGCCCGCCGGAATCGCCCGGACACAGCGCAGGCTCCTCACCTCGGACGGAGCGCAATCGTGCATAGGCGGGCTGAGCTGGGTCGTACTTCGGCGCCCTCTCAACCTGCTGGTCGCCGATGCGCAAGGTCTTGTCGGACGACTTCCAACTGAACTCCTCGTTGACAACCTTGAGGTCTGTGCAGCCGTAGCCAACCATCAGCACCTTGTCGTCCTTCACAAGAGTCTGGGTGACTTCAACTACCTCAATGGTGAGCGCTTTGAGGGATGCCGGAAGGGGGTCCTTCCCCCGCCAGATACAGAGTGCGTAGTCCTCGCTTCCGCGTGGGGACGTGATCCGAGGCGGATGCTGAAGATACGCAGGACTGATCGTGCAGTTAAACAGAAGCTTGCGCCCATCAACCTCCACCCACAGCTCGCGAGGTTTTGGTGAGAGAGCTGCATCAACGCAGTGAGCCGCGGTCAGCATCACGGTAGGTCCCACGAAGGTCGCTGTGCAGGACGCCATACCAGAGCCCACCGGAATCTGCGCGATGGCTAGGGCTGGCCAGTCGCCGACGCTCACTGTCACCCCGCCTGACAATTGCACTTTGCCTGCCGGAATAATGGCGGTTGCAAGTCGGAAGAAAACCTTCTCGGAATCCGCCTTCGTAGCGGGAGTAGATGCTGAAGTGCTAGGCGCTGATGCCGTGATCGCACGAGAAAGCGGTGGCGTCTGGGCAAATGAACCCATGAGCATGGACGCGAGACTCGCTGCGGCTACTTGGCGGGAGAAAGTTGAAAGGGCGTTCATTGGTCGGCGAACGATATCGCGCTGCGCTGCGCCGCAAGCCCGCAAGACCATCGTGTGGCTGGCTCTATCACTGAATGCCATTTCACCCTCCCGTTCGACCCGGCACAGCAACGGCGAACATCGCCGAAGCCAACCCAAGTCAATATTTGTAATAAGGGTATCAGTTGCACGAAAGAACCTCCAACTTTTTATGGCAGTTGGTTCGAATGGCGAAGCCCGCTGTGGTCTGCAGCGCTGGGCAACGAGGATCCTGCCGCTGGCAGAGAGAAGCCTAGGCCCCGCTCGCACGTAACTCGGCAATCGAACGATCAACAGGGGGAAAACGACCTGGCATCAGGCAAGCGTGTATCCACGGTAGAAGGCTGGACCGGCAACAGCGGGCCACCGCATCGCCGATTCGGGCAAACACTTGCCACTGGAGAGTGCGGCCGGCAAGTTGGCGAGCACCAGCCGTCGCCCTTGACTGAGACCAGCGTGATGCCAACCAGCTTGCTGGCGGCATCGACCTGCAGCCGCTCACCCGCTCGCAGGCTCTTGCCGCCCAACTCGGGCAGGGATCCCCGCAGGCGGTACCAGCGAGCCGGACACGATCGCAACGGCCAGCGACTGCGCATCGCTGCGCGTGCCCGCACCGCCGTAACATCGCCTGCCAGCGCCATAGGCTGGCGTGCAGTGGGCTAGTTATCGACGCCGAGCCCGGCACGTGACAAAAATCAGCACGGCCTGGTCGTGGACCTGGGTGGTCTTGAGCTGCGTACCGGCAGGGCCTGGATCTGCAGGGATTGGCCGTGGACAGCGATGCTCGGCTCCACTGGCGTGCTACCTGTGCCGGGCAGCACGATGGTGGTGCCAGCCGCGCTGGAATCGCCTTCACGCCCGAGCTGATCTGTGTGTCCAGCCATGCCGGTCCAGCCGTTCAACTCATATGGCGCCGCCTGTCCACCAACGACCGAAGCATTCAAGCTGCAAAGAGTTATTTCTGCCTACCTGCTTCAATGCGGGCATCCACTTCAGCTCTTGCTATGGCAAGAGCTTCCACGGATTCGGATGCTTGCTTCTGATTCACATCCCCAAGACCTACTCGGGCAAGGTGGGAGGGCGGCACAGGTTGCGTCTTGACTTTCTGTCTTCCGCAAAGCCTCGATTTGAGCGTCGAGGTTTTGGCGTTGCGCGAGAAGTTCTTTATAGTTCGGCATAAATTTATCGGTCCGTTAAACACTAGATACTGACCCAAATACTACATCAGTCCTCCGCTGATATGGAGTCGATCCAGCGTTCAAAGTCTTGAACGTATGCGTACTTGTTTTTGCCGTCTGCTATGGGAATCGCCGAACCTCGCAGAAATGACCAAAAGCTGCTTTGGTAGGGCTCGGGAAGTGTGTCAACCACAACGTAGATCGCGTCCACATAACGGTAGGTTGCAATAGACTTCCTAACAGGCTGAAGAAATACCTCCCGGCCGGCGTTTCCCAAAAATCTTCGACCTCGTAGAACGCGCTACAAGCGACTTTCCTGACGCTGGCAAGGGGTAAGGCACCCTCGAATCGAACAAATTTCAGATCCGAAAACAGTATTTCTTCAGCCTGCTAAGACCTTCAAGCACGAGTGAGCTCGACATTTTCAACGCGCAGAAGTGGGCCAGTTAGGTCGGCAGTCTGTGTGAACCTCGCATCTCGTGCGGTGCCACGCCTCTTGAATGAGTTTGCCAGGCGCTCCGCACAGTTCACAGGTTTGGAGTGAGAGGCTTTCAGTGTGCGCAACAATCGCCGCGTCGGCGGGGTCAAGTGGGCTAAAACGCAGAGTTAAGCGACCCCACTTTTCGCGAGCGATATGCGCGCGGGCCTGCACCCCTCCACCATCTGCGCGAGCTTGCAGTTGAATCAAAAGCGTCTCGAGAATTGATAGCCAACCTGGACCTCCGGTTGGGTGACATCTGGGGAAGATGAAAGGAAATTTTGACTCCAAGTCGCAAATGCTCATAGCGGACTCCCGATGCTTTCGAAGAAATTTTCGATTCGATGTTGCTCGGCTGTTCTCTGGTCGATGGTCCAATCTGTTCTATATCCTACCTTCAAAAGCTGTCGATAGTGAAGGCGCAAACTGTCTAAGCCCTTCTGCTTTAGAGGATTGACGCCGCTTCTGCACATAGGGCATTTCCCCTCTTCGCCAACATCGACGCGAGTGCCCAACCAATCGCATCGAGGGCATCCCATCGGGCTGTTGGGGGATTCGACTTCGTAGGTCATTAGATGGTCCCTTTGCTGGACATTTCAGTATGAGATAGCAGAAGTACGATGTTGGCCGAATGCCGAAGTAGCCGCGAAGCCAATTCACTCTTTTTGGGTGCAAGAATTCACTACGGTACTGCTATCTGGTGCATGGGTCACCTGCAAGTGGTGCGACTACGCGCCGAGTCACTCATCTCGGCGAATCGCACTCGAAAATTGTCGAGCGCCCATTGGGTTCTATCCGGGAGTGCCAGCGTGCAACCTGACCCCAACCCTATTTCGACGTGTGCGTCGAACATTCACGTTCGGAGTGATCTGTCTCTACTAAATGCGTGACATACGCCCCCGACTCGGGGTCGTGGTACCCAACACCCGCATCCAGGCTGCTGTCGCGGGCTGCAAGATAGGCCTTCGTCACCGTCAGTTCACTGTAATAAAGGTGAGTACTGAAGATCCGCAAAACCTGACCTACGGCACGTTCCATGCGCGCGTTCTCTCCTCGCAGAAACGTAATGAACGCCTGTTGCTCAAGTGCAAGATCGGATGCCAGGCCATGGGGATAACCGTCGGGAGAGCCGATGCCAAAGATGCTGACCAGCCCGGATCCCTCTACGAAAAAAATCGCCTCAAAACGCTGGATCAAAGACTCGCTTCGGCTCACTTCCACGTCGGCCACCCAAAGCTCTTCATCACTTCTCGGAAACTTGGCTACGAAGCGCGGGAGGTTCACTTCGGCGACCAGCGGGGCCGTGTCGTCGATCAAATCCAGACTGTCCAGGCGCATCGCGGTCTCACTCCCTCGGTGAAGAGCGCAGCGACATCACACTACGCGTGTTCGTGAAAAGCGGGCGAGAACCGCTCCAGAAGAACGTCAAGCGTCGCCCCCTGCCCATGCGCAACCCTCGAAAAAGCTGCTTTCAAATGAACACTATAGATTGTAGTCCTATAGTGTTCATTTGGCGGTAATCGGAGGAATGTCCTCCAAGCGCCGCGTCACCAACAGCCTTCCTCGCGCAATCAAGGCTATTCGGGACGTGCGTGCGCTTAGCCAGGAGGATTTCAGCTTGGTTTCCAGCCGTACCTACATGAGCACCGTGGAGCGTGGCCTCAAGAGCCCAACGTTAGGCAAACTGGAGCAGATCGCATCGGTGATGCAAATCCATCCCCTCACATTGCTAGTACTCACCTATGCGAGCTCCGCGTCGCCTAACGCGGCCGCAGAAATGTTCGACATAGTCCAACGCGATGTTGAACAGCTCTGGCCGCGCGAACGTAAAGTGTAGATGCGGTGTCCTCAGTGCTTACCCAACTGCAGCGGTTGTGGTGCTGCGATTCCGTTGTGAGGCCTCAAGTTGAGGGTGCTGAAATTTAGAACGGAAAGCGCAGCCGGGCTGTAAACCTTTTGTTGAAGTTGTCTTGAAGCAACACTACCAAAACTTTTTTTGTGTCCATATGGACGGCGCGAAAATGCAAACAAGTTAAATTAATTCAATGGCTTAAGCAGGTGTCCATACAAATTTACGTAGGGGTGCAGGGTCAACGTCTGACCCCTGGCAGATTCCCCGGCAGGCGCCCTTGCTCCTGCCCCGCATCCCTGCAGTGCCCCGTGCCTTGCAGGGATTTTTTTCATGTGCCCCCGGCGATGCGCCGTGTGCCGATGCCCTGATGGACCCATGAACACCGGAATCCTCTACGCCAGCCTGGCCTATGTCGCCTGGGGCCTCTTGCCCCTGTACTTTCGCCAGGTGGCCGATGTGCCGGCGCTCGAAGTGGTGGTGCACCGCACCGCCTGGGCGCTCATGTTCCTGCTGGTGGTGCTGGGCCTGCGCCGGCAGTGGGCCTGGCTGCCGGCGCTGCTGCGCCAGCCCCGGGTGGTGCTGGCCTTCGGGCTGTCGGCGCTGCTGCTCTCGTCCAACTGGCTGACCTATGTGTGGGCGGTGCAGAACCAGCATGTGGTGGACGCCAGCCTGGGCTACTTCATCCTGCCGCTGGTGAACGTGGCCATGGGTTTCTTCTTTTTGCACGAGCGGCCCCGGCGCGGGCAGTGGCTGGCGCTGGCCGTGGCGGCTGCCGGTGTGCTGTGGCTCACGGTGCAGACCGGCAGGCTGCCGTGGATTGCGCTGGTGTTGGCGCTCACTTTTGGTGTCTATGGCCTGCTGCGCAAGCTGGCGCCCCTGGGTGCGCTGGAAGGGCTGACCCTGGAGACGCTGATGCTCGCGCCGCTGGCCTTCGGCGCCATGGCCTGGTGGGCCTGGCAAGGGCAGGGCGTGCTGGTGCAGGGCGATGCCGCCTCGGTTGGCTGGCTGGCGCTGGCGGGGCCGCTCACGGCCATCCCGCTGCTGCTGTTCGCTGCCGGTGCCCGCCGGCTGCCCCTGGCGACGCTGGGCATCCTGCAGTACATCTCGCCCAGCCTGCAGTTCGCGCTGGGCGTCTGGCTGTTCCATGAGCCCCTGCAGCCGTCCCGGCTGGCAGGCTTCGTGCTTATCTGGGCTGCATTGCTCGTCTACAGCCTGGAGGGCTGGTGGCAACTGCGGGCAGGCTCCGCCGCCGTGGCGGCAGGGCGCTGATGGGGGTGGCTACTGGAAAACACGGGGGCAATAGCGATAGGCTGTACCTAAAATACCGGGTCCCATGATCGGGGCCCTCGACTGGGCGTGTGCGCCATGTTTGTGCGGGCGAGGCCCTGCTGGCTGTCCATTGACTGAAAAAACGAACGTTTCCAACCAAGTGCACAGACCACCATGGGCGCCACCTCCCCTTTCTCGACGCTCTTCGGACGCAAGAAGCCGCTGTTTGCCAACACGGACGCCTTTCCGCTGACGGACGCCATCCTGGAGTTCGATGACTCCAGCGACGAGACGGCGATCCATCACCACCCTTCGCGCAGGGAAATGGATGCGGCCGGCCAGCCACGCGATCTGGCCACTGCCCGCCGCTGGTGGATCGCCAGTGGCCTGATTGCCTTGTATTTCGTGGCGATGCTGGTGTTCCATGCGATGGGCCTGGTGCAGACGCGCACCGTGTTCGTGGCCCTGGCGCTGGTGGCCGTGTTCGTGCCGGTGTTCGCCATGGTTTTTGCACTGGGCCTGCACCATCGCTTCAAGGAAAAGCAGCTCAAGCTGCCCATTGCCGCTGTGGCCTATGGCGGCCTGCTGCTCATCTGCTACCTCGACCCCATCATGCAGATCCTGATGGCGCCGTTCGCCTTTGTCGTCGTGGCCTATTCCATGTACCGCGTCTCGGGCCGTGCGCTCATTGCCCTGGCGGCCCTGCTGCTGCTGGGCTATGCGGTGGTGATCGCGGTGCACTACGCAGAGCAGTCCAACGACGCGCTGCTGCGGCTGGAGCTTGCGCACTGGCTGTCGCTGGCGTTCGCGCTGCCGGCCGTCATCCTGCTGATCGGCAAGGTGCAGAAGCTGCACCGTGTGCTGCACCGCGCCAGCCGCAAGATCCGCAACATCCAGCAGGATGCGCAGCGCGACACGCTGGTGGGCTGCTTCAACCGGCGCTACACGGTGGCGGCTCTCGAAGAGCAAAAGCAGCTCGCCGATGAAAGCGGCATCCCGCTGTGCCTGGCGGTCATCGACCTGGACCACTTCAAGCGCATCAACGACGAGCTCGGCCACCTGGGTGGCGACGAGGTGCTGCGCACCTTCTCGCGCGTGGCGCAGGACAACGTGCGTGCGGGCGACATCTTCGGGCGCTACGGCGGCGAGGAGTTTCTGCTGATCTTCCCGGGCACCTCGCTGCTGCCGGCGCTCAATACCTGCGAGCGCATCCGCTCGCACGTCGAATCGCATCCCTGGACCGATGTGCTCAAGAGCCGCGTGTCGGTGTCCATCGGTGTCACACAGTACATCCTGGGCGAGTCGGTGCTCGAATTCTTCTCGCGCGCCGACACCGCCATGTACATGGCCAAGGAAGGCGGGCGCAACCAGGTGGTGGTGGAGGAGCCCGTCTCCAAGGGTGATTCGTCCATCGCGCCCCTGGGCACCGAGAAGGATTTCCTGGGTACGCCCGCACCCTGAGAAGGTGCGAACGAACCCGGCATACCCGCTCATCCCGCCAAAACGCGCGCGCTCGTCGTTGCAAATGCTCGCCATAGCCCGAGCTATGGCTGTGCTTTGCGCCTAGATCGCACGCGTTTTGACGGCCTGCTCGGCCCGCCGGATTCCTTCACCCCTTCTGAGCGATCAGGTGCCGATCTGCCCCGGCATGAAGTGCAGCAACACGGTGGTCATTACCATGTAGCGCATGAACTTGCCCACCGCCATGTAGGCCAGGCACGGCCAGAACGGCAGCTTGAGCCAGCCGGCCACGGCGCACAGCGGGTCGCCCACCACGGGCAGCCAGCTGAGCAGGCAGGCGCGGGCGCCAAAGCGTTCCAGCCACGCCAGCGCACGCACATTGGTTGTGTGCCCACGGGCCTTGTCCACGGCCTTGTGGGCCCCGAGGCCCATCCACCAACTGACCCCGCCGCCCAGGGTGTTGCCCACCGTGGCCACCAGGATGGCGGGCCAGTACATCTCCGGGTTGAGCTTGATGAGGCCAAAAACGGCCGGCTCCGAACCCAGCGGCAGCAGTGTCGCCGAGATGAACGAGACCACGAAGACGGTGCTCAGGCCGAACTGCGGCAGGGCCAGCCACTGCATCAGCTGGTGCATCCATATTTCCATGCACCGGAGTTTAGGGGCACCCCGCGCACGAAAAGCCGGGTGAAGGCTCCGTCCTACACCGGTGCGCGCCATCCGCGCATGGCCCGTGGCGAGGTCTGTTTGTATCGTTCATGGACGCTACCGCTCAAGCAGGAGGCCCCCATGCACAGCACCCACCACACCACCACCGCAACCCACCGCAGCCCCTGGCTATCGCTGGCAGCGGCGGCGCTGCTGGCCGCATGCGTGCAAAGCCCCCAGGCGGCCGTGCCCCAGCCAGTGGCTGCGTTGCCATCGGGCGCGATCAGCGTGGTGCAGGAGCGCGGCTGCGGCGCCAATGGCCAACCGGCGGCCCTGCGCTCTGCGCAAGACGGCCTCAAGGCCCAAGGGATGGCGCTCAAGGCCCGGTGCGATCTCCAGACAGGTGCCTGGGTGGTGCAGGTCATCGTGGTCGACGGCATGCGTGCCAGCAAGGTGGTGCGCGGGCCTCTGGCCGATGGAGGCGAGGTGGACATGGGCACGCCTTCCGGGGTGCTGAGCTCTGCCACGCAGAACCTCTCGCCGGACGTGCACCACAACCGCCAATGGCTGCGCGCTTTGATGGCGCACCACCAGTTCGATAACCTGCCCGGCGCCTGGTGGCACTATGCCCAGCGCGGCATGCCGGTACAGGCCAGCGATACCGACCTCGCGGCGCGCTGACAAGGCATCACCGGAGGGGTGCGCAGCGGCACTGTTGCGCAGCAGCACAGGCGGGCTGTAAAAGTCGCGCAGATTTCATTTGCTGAAATTTTGAGCAGGTACAATCCTGCCTCCTTTTTCAGCATTCGCAGCTTCGGCGCACCCCCATCCTTCCCATGCACATCGGCCACATTCCTTTGGCGAACCGCTTGTTCGTCGCCCCCATGGCGGGCGTCACGGACCGGCCGTTTCGCCAGCTGTGCAAGGAACTGGGGGCGGGCTATGCCGTGAGTGAAATGGTGACCTCGCGCAAGGACTTGTGGAACAGCCTCAAGACCTCGCGCCGGGCCAACCATGAAGGGGAGCCGGGGCCGATCGCGGTGCAGATCGCCGGCACCGAGGCGCAGATGATGGCCGAGGCTGCGGTCTACAACGTGGAGCGCGGTGCGCAGATCATCGACATCAACATGGGCTGTCCGGCCAAGAAGGTGTGCAACAAGTGGGCCGGCTCAGCCCTGATGCAGGACGAGGCGCTGGCCGTGTCCATCGCGCAGGCGGTGGTCGAGGCCTGTGCGCCGCACCAGGTGCCCGTCACGCTCAAGATGCGCACCGGCTGGTGCCAGGAGCACAAGAACGCCGTCGCGCTGGCGCGCCAGTTTGAGGCCGTGGGGATCCAGATGCTCACGGTGCATGGACGCACGCGCGAGCAGGGCTACAAGGGCCATGCCGAGTACGACACCATCGCCGCCGTGAAGGCGGCGGTGCGCGTACCGGTGGTGGCCAATGGCGACATCACTTCGCCCGAGAAAGCGCGCGAGGTGCTGGCCGCCACGGGGGCCGATGCGATCATGATCGGCCGCGCGGCACAAGGACGACCGTGGATCTTCCGCGAGATCGGGCATTTTCTCGCCACGGGCGAACACCTGGCGCCACCGCTGGTGGCCGAGGTACGGCGCCTGCTGCTCGAGCATCTGCACGACCACTACCGCCTGTATGGCGAGCTGACCGGGGTGCGCAGTGCGCGCAAGCACATTGCCTGGTACCTGCGCTCCATGCCGGGCGGCGAAGCCTTTCGACAACACATCAACACCATAGAGGACTGCGCGGCCCAGTGGCAGGCGGTGGCGGACTATCTGGATGCCCTGGCGCAGCAGATGGACCGCTTTCCCGCCGCCAGCACACTGGCTGCCGACGCAGACCCCAGCGAAGAACAAGAGGGATTGGCTGCATGAGCAAGAAACATATTGAAGAATGCGTGCGCGAGAGCCTGCAGGGCTACTTTCGCGACCTGGGCGGAGAGACGCCCGATGGCATGTACGACATGCTGGTGCGCGTGGTCGAAAGGCCGCTGCTGGAAGTCGTGATGCAGCAGGCCGACAACAACCAGTCGCGCGCTGCTGAATGGCTGGGCCTGAACCGCAACACCCTGCGCAAGAAGCTGGTGGAACACAAGCTGATCTGATGCCCCGTTGCGCCGGGCAACGCTGGCGCTTCCCACTACCGCAGTGCAGTTGCCGGCAACTGCACCCCACCCGATTCCAAACTCCTTTACCGACCTGCCATGAACGCACTTCTTTCCGTCTCCGACAAAACCGGCATTGTTGAATTTGCCCAGGCGCTGCACGCCCTGGGCATCAAGCTGCTGTCCACCGGGGGCACCGCCAAGCTGCTGGCCGACAAGGGCCTGCCCGTAACCGAAGTGGCCGAGGTCACCCAGTTCCCCGAAATGCTCGACGGCCGCGTGAAGACCCTGCACCCCAAGGTACACGGCGGCCTGCTGGCGCGCCGCGAGCTGCCCGAGCACATGGCCGCGCTCAAGGCGCATGGCATCGACACCATCGACCTGCTGGTGGTCAACCTCTACCCCTTCGAGTCCACCGTGGCCAAGGCCGGCTGCACGCTGGCCGACGCCATCGAGAACATCGACATAGGCGGCCCCGCCATGGTGCGCAGCGCCGCCAAGAACTGGAAGGACGTGGGCGTGCTGACCGATGCCTCGCAGTACCCCGCCGTGCTCGAAGAACTCAAGGCCTCGGGCAAGCTCTCGGACAAGCTGCGCTTTGCGCTGTCGGTGGCGGCATTCAACCGCATTGCCCAGTACGACGGCGCGATCAGCGACTACCTCTCGTCCGTCAGCTTCGAGGAAGACAAGCTGTCCGAAACCTACGTGCCCGCGCGTGCCCAGTTCGCCGGCCAGAGCAACGGCATCTTCACCAAGGTGCAGGACCTGCGCTACGGCGAGAACGCCCACCAGCAGGCCGCGCTGTACCGCGACCTGCACCCCGCGCCCGGCTCGCTGGTCACCGGGGTGCAACTGCAGGGCAAGGAGCTGTCGTACAACAACATCGCCGACGCCGATGCCGCCTGGGAATGCGTCAAGAGCTTCGAGGCGCCGGCCTGCGTTATCGTCAAGCACGCCAACCCCTGCGGCGTGGCCGTGGGCCTGGACGCGCTGGACAGCTACGGCAAGGCCTTCCAGACGGACCCCACCAGCGCCTTCGGCGGCATCATCGCCTTCAACCGCCCGGTGGACGGCAAGGCAGCGCAGCAGATCTCCAAGCAGTTCGTCGAAGTGCTGATGGCCCCGGACTTCACGGCCGAGGCGCTCGAAGTCTTCAAGGCCAAGGCCAATGTGCGCCTGCTCAAGATCGCACTGCCCGCCCACGGCGGCACCACCGACTGGCAGCGTGGCCGCAACGCCATGGATGCCAAGCGCATCGGTTCGGGCCTGCTGCTGCAGACCGCCGACAACCAGGAGCTGTCGCTGATCGACCTCAAGGTCGTGACCAAGAAGCAGCCTACGCTCGAAGAGATGGAAGACCTGCTGTTCGCCTGGAAAGTGGCCAAGTACGTCAAGAGCAATGCCATCGTCTTCTGCAAGGGTGGCATGACCATGGGCGTGGGGGCCGGCCAGATGAGCCGCCTCGACTCGGCCCGCATCGCCAGCATCAAGGCCGGCCATGCCAGTCTGAGCCTGCAGGGCACCGTGGTGGCCAGCGACGCGTTCTTCCCCTTCCGCGATGGCCTGGATGTCGTGGTCGATGCCGGTGCCACCTGCGTGATCCAGCCCGGCGGCTCGATGCGCGACAACGAAGTCATCGACGCTGCGAACGAGCGCGGCGTGTCCATGGTGTTCAGCGGCGTGCGCCACTTCCGGCATTGATCCGGTTGCGATGCCGCCGCCAGCGGTGGCATTGGCGCACAAGAAAGGCGGCCTCGGCCGCCTTTTTCTTTCCTGGTCCGGTTCGTTCAGACCGCCACGATGCGGCCGCGCCCGGCGGTGCCGGCCACCACCTTGAGTGACTTGTCCGTGCTGGCGATGTAGCTGCGGCTGGTGATGGTGTTCACGTAGACCCAGTCGGCGCGGCACTCGGTGGCCGTGGCGGTAAGCAGCATGTAGCCGCGGCGCGAGGTGTCGCAGTATTTGAGCGGCGAGATCAGTTGCTGCAGTGCGCCGGCCAGCACGGCCGGGTTTTCCTTGGGCAGGTAGTCCTCGAACCCAGGAGAGGTGACGGACGAGGTGGCGAACTCCACGCCCACGGCATTGCCGCCCAGGTCGGCCAGCTCGTTGGCCCAGGCGTTGTGCGTGTCGCCCGACAGCACCACCAGGTTCTTGTTCAAGCCGCGCGCCATGCCCAGCACGGTTTCGCGCGCGGCTTGGTAGCCGTCCCATGCATCGAGGTTGTAGGGGATGGAGGGCTGGGCCAGCACGCCCTTTTCGGTCGCTGTCAGCGTGGCGGGTGCCGCCTGCGCCTTGGCCACGATGGCCGCGTACTGGGACACGCTCACCCCGGCCCCAGGCTGCAGGGTGTCGATGAGGATGGGGGCAGGGATGTTCATGCGGCCCATCAGCACCTGCTGGCCCAGCACCTGCCAGGTGGCGGACGATGCGGCCATCTGCTGCTGCAGCCACTGGGTCTGTGTGCTGCCCATGAGCTGGCGCGTGGGGGCGCCCACGGCAGCGGTGAAGCCCGCGGCATCGAAGCCGCTGGCCGTGAAGAAGCGGCTGTAGTCGGCCTGCTCGTCGCGCCCGATCACGCGGGTGTCGAGCATGTGCAGGGCCACCAGGTCGCCGAAGGCAAAGCTGCGGTAGATCAGTTCGGGCTGCGCGTTGCGGGTGGGCATCCACTCGTGGTAGGCCTGCATCGCCACGGCCTTGCGCGCGGCAAAGCTGCCTTCGGTCGCGCTCTGGTGGTTCTCGGCGCCATTGGCCCAGGTGTCGTTGGCGATCTCGTGGTCGTCCCACACGGCGATCATGGGGGCGGCGGCATGCAGGGCCTGCAGATCGGCATCGGTCTTGTACTGGGCGTGGCGCGTGCGGTAGTCGGCCAGTGACAGGATTTCACCCACAGGCTGGGAGAGGCGGCCCAGTTGCTCGGCATTGGCGGACGCGTAGCCGCCCCGGGCATATTCGTACACGTAGTCGCCCAGGTGCACGGTCGCGTCCAGGTCATTGCGGCGTGCCGCCTCTGCATACACGTTGAAGTAGCCGGCAGGGTAGTTGGCGCAGGAGAACACGGCCAGGCGCACCTGGGACACGCTGCCGGTCGGCAGGGTGCGCGTGCGCGCCGTGGCCGAGGTGGCGGCATAGGCCATGAAGCGGTAGTAGTACGGGGTGGCAGGCCTGAGGCCGGTGGCATCAACCTTCACCGTGAAGTCGCGGGCCGCCGTGGCGGATGCCGTGCCCTGGGCCACCAGGGTGGCAAAAGCGGAGTCGCTTGCCACTTCCCAGCGCACGGGGATGTCGGCGCTGTGGTTGGCGGGCGGCGTGACGCGCGTCCACAGGATGACGCGGTCGCTCAGGGGATCGCCGCTGGCCACGCCATGCGCAAAGCGCACCTCCGGTGCATCGTCGCTGCCGCCGCAGGCCGCCAGGGGCAGGGTGCCCAGTGCTGCAGCACCGAGCGCCAACTGGCGCACAAAGCTGCGGCGGCTGGCATGGGCGGGATCGGCTGGGGCATCGTTCTCGGGTGCATTGCCCTGCAGCAGATTGGTCAGCGGGCGTGGGGTTCGGGGAGGGCGGTTCATGGTGGAGCGGTCCGTTGTGTATCCGCCAAGGCTCGCATGGCGGTGTGACGGACCGATGAACGGCCACCCCGTTGTCAGCGCCCGTGTGCCGACGTTGTTGCCTGCGCCCCGAAATCCATCGGCAGCCCCACATAGTTCTCGGCCAGCGCGGTGGATGCGGCGCGCGAGTGGACCAGGTAGTCGAGCTCGGCCTCCTGCATCTTCTGGCCGAACTCGCCGGTGTCCGGAAAACGGTGCATCAGCGAGGTGAACCACCACGAGAAGCGTTCGGCGCGCCACACGCGGCGCAGGCAGCGGTCGGAGTAGGTATCGATGCCGGCATCCGACTTGTCGCCGTAATGATCGGCGAAGGCGTTCCACAGGTAACCCACGTCGCTGGCCGCCAGGTTCAGGCCCTTGGCACCCGTGGGCGGCACGATGTGGGCCGCGTCGCCGGCCAGGAACAGGCGGCCAAAGCGCATGGGCTCGGCCACGAAGCTGCGCAGCGGCGCGATGCTCATCTCCAGCGCCGGGCCGGTCACCAGGTTCGCGCGCGCCTCGGGGTCCAGCCGATTGCCCAGTTCGGCCCAGAACTGGTCGATGCTCCAGTTCTCCAGCTTGTCGGTGTCGGGCACCTGCAGGTAGTAGCGGCTGCGCGTGGTGCTGCGCATGCTGCACAGCGCAAAGCCGCGCTCGGTGTTGGCGTAGATCAGCTCGTGCGAAACCGGCGGCACATCGGCCAGCACGCCCAGCCAGCCGAAGGGGTAGACGCGTTCATAGGTCTTGAGCGCGCCCTCGGGCACGCTGGCGCGGCACACGCCGTGGTAGCCGTCGCAGCCGGCGATGAAGTCGCAGGTGATCTCGTGCGCCTGGCCATCCTTCTCATAGGTCACACGGGGCTTGCCACCGTCGAAGTCGTGCACGCGGACGTTGCCGGCTTCATATACGGTGACCAGGCCCGCAGCGGAGCGCGCATCCATCAGGTCGTGCGTGACCTCGGTCTGGCCGTACACCGTCACGCGGCTGCCGCCGCTGAGCGCATGCAGGTCGATGCGGTGGCGCTGGCCCTTGAACAACAGCTCGATGCCGTCGTGCGGCAGGCCCTGTGCATGGGCGCGGGCGCTCACGCCGGCTTTCTCCAGCAGGTCCATGGTGACCTGTTCGAGCACGCCGGCGCGGATGCGGCCGAGCACGTAGTCGGCGCTGCGCTGCTCGATGATGACGGCGTCGATGCCGGATGTGTGCAGCAACTGGCCGAGCAGCAGACCGGCCGGGCCGGCGCCGATGATGGCAACCTGGGTACGCATGGATGAACCTCGCAAAGCTGGGGAAGGAAGGCCCCGAGCACCGGCTCGAAGGCATGGCCCAAGCGTAGGTTGACGCAGGTCAACGCGGGGTGCCTCCCGGCCGGTTGCGTGCGATGTGCAGATGCTTTGTGCGATCATCGCGCAATCACTGCGCGCTTGGCCATCCCGCTCCATGGCGCCCGCCCCATGAACACCCCTCCCACCCCCGCATCCACCCCCATCGCCAAGGCCGACTTCATCGAGGGCATGGCCAAGGGCATGGCCGTGCTGGAGAGCTTCGACACCGAGCGCCAGCGCCTCAATGCCTCGCTGGCGGCGCAGCGCACGGGGCTCACGCGGGCGGCGGCGCGGCGGCACCTGCTCACGCTGGCGCACCTGGGTTATCTGGAAAGTGATGGCAGCTACTTCTGGCTGGCGCCCAAGGTGCTGCGCTTTTCGGGCAGCTACCTGGCATCGGCCCGGCTGCCGCGCGTGCTGCAGCCCACGCTGAACCGGCTGGCCGCGCAGACGCAGCAATCCTTTTCGGCCGTGGTGCTCGACGGCAGCGAGGTGGTGATCGTGGCGCGCAGCGGGGTGTATGGGGCGCCCTCGCGCGTGCTGGCCTACGGCCTGCACCTGGGGGCGCGGCTGCCGGCCCACCCCACGTCCACCGGGCGGGTGCTGCTGGCGGCACTGCCGGCGGCGGCGCTCACGGCCTGGCTCAAGGGGGCCACGCTGCAGCGGCTCACGCCCCACACACTCACCCAGGTAGGGCCGCTGCGCCAGGCCATCGCGCGTGCGCGGCGCGACGACTGGTGTCTGGCGGTAGAGGAGCACGAGCTGGGCGTGCACGCCCTGGCCGTGCCGCTGCGCAACCTGCAGGGGCAGACCGTGGCGGCGCTCAACGTGGTGGCCTCGCCCAGGCAACTGGACGAGGGCAGCCTGCAGCGGGAGATGCTGCCGCTGTTGCAGGAGGCCGCGCGCGAGCTGCGCGGGCTTCTCTAGATGCCTACTTCGCCAATGTCTTGAACACTTCGCGCGCGGCAGCCACCGTGGCGTCGATGTCGTCCGCACTGTGGGCGGCGCTCACGAAGCCGGCCTCATACAGCGCTGGCGCTATATAGATACCGCGGTCCAGCAGCCCATGGAACAGCTGGTTGAAGCGCGCACTGTCGGTGGTGAGCACCTGGGGGTAGCTCTGGGGCAGGCTGGGCAGCAAGAAGAAGCCGAACATGCCGCCCTCACAGTCGGCGCTGAAGGGCACGCCCTCGGCCGCGGCGGCGGCCTTGAGGCCATCCACCAGTGACTGGGTGCGTGCCGACAGGGCGTCGAAGAAGCCGGGCTTGGTGATTTCGCGCAGCGTGGCCAGGCCGCAGGCCGTGGCCACCGGGTTGCCCGACAGGGTGCCCGCCTGGTACACGGCGCCGATGGGCGCCAGGTGCTCCATGATGGCGCGCGGCCCGCCGAAGGCCGCCAGCGGCATGCCGCCGCCGATCACCTTGCCCAGCACGGTCAGGTCAGGCTTGAAGCCTGGAATGTCCTTGGCATACACGCCCTGGGCGCTGGTCAGGCCCACGCGGAAACCGGTCATCACCTCGTCCAGCACCAGCAGCGCGCCATATTCGGTGCACAGCTCGCGGCAGCGCTGCATGAAGGGGACGCTCGCGCGCACGAAGTTCATGTTGCCGGCAATCGGCTCGATCATCAGGCAGGCCAGCTCCTTGCCATGCAGGGCAAAGGCCTCCTCCAGCTGGGCGATGTCGTTGTATTCGAGCACCAGGGTGTGCTGCACCACTTCAGGGGGCACGCCCGCGCTGGTGGCGTTGCCGAAGGTGGCCAGGCCCGAGCCGGCCTTGACCAGCAGGGCATCGGCATGGCCGTGGTAGCAGCCGTTGAACTTGATGATCTTGCTGCGGCCGGTGGCGCCGCGCGCCAGGCGGATGGCGCTCATGCCCGCTTCGGTGCCCGAGCTGACCAGGCGAATCATCTCCATCGAGGGCACCAGGCCGATGATGGCCTCGGCCAGTTCCACTTCGCGTTCGGTGGGGGCGCCGAAGCTGAAGCCTTCGAGCGCCGCCTTCTGCACCGCTTCGAGCACGGCCGGGTGGCCGTGGCCCAGGATCATCGGCCCCCAGGAGCCGATGTAGTCGATGAAGCGCTGGTCGTTGGCGTCCCAGAAGTAGGCGCCCTGGGCCCGCTTGACGAAGCGCGGAGTGCCGCCCACGGCCTTGAAGGCCCGCACGGGCGAGTTCACGCCGCCGGGGATGAGCGCCTTGGCGCGTTCGAACAGGGGGATGTTGAGATCAGTGCTTGGTGTCATGGGGGGGCATCACAAAGCCTTCGATGGCTGCTGTGTCGTCAATCGGTGTGTCGTCGTCGGCCCCGTCCTCATCGTCGGGCTGGGCCCAGAACATGCGGTCGGGCACGATGTGCCCCATTCCGGGGCGGAAACCGGCGTCAAGGCAGCGGTCCAGGTAGCCCAGCGCTTCGCTGGTGGCCTCGCCCAGGTCGTTGCCGCTGGCCACCAGAGCCGTGAGTGCGGCCGACAGGGTGTCGCCCGCGCCCGAGAAGGTGGCGTCGAACAGCTCGAACTTGCCGCTGCCCAGCACCGTCTGGGGCGAGGCCAGCACGTTTTCGACGAACTGCTCGGGCAGGGGGATGCCGGTGACCAGGGTGTAGGGCACGCCCATCTCGGAAGCGGCCCGGGCAATGTCGCGCGCGGTGGGGCTGCGGTCGCTCTTCCAGTCCGGCAAAAGCCAGCGCCACAGCGTACTGTGGTTTCCTACCAACACTGAGGTCTGCGGCAACAACAGCTCGCGGAAGGCGTCCAGGTACTCGTCGATCTGCTCTTCCGTCCACCAGGACAGGTTGGGCATGTACGCTATCACCGGGACTTCGTCATAGTCTGTGGTTATTTCGGCGATGGCGCTGATGTTCTCGGGGCTGCCCACGAAACCCACCTTGATGGCCTGCACGGGCATGTCTTCCAGCACCGCGCGGGCCTGCTCGGAAACGGCCTCGTCGTCGAAGCTGAAATGGTCGAATATCTGCGCCGTATCACGCGCGTAGGCCCCCGTGACCACCGCGATGGGGTGGCCGCCGACGGATGCGATGGTGGTGATGTCGGCCGTCAGGCCGCCCGCGCCGCTGGGGTCGCTGGCGTTGAAAACGAGCACGCAGGCCGGGCTGGCTTCGTCACCAGATTCGTCGTCGGCGTGTTCGGTGTCGGGAGGGGGGAGTGCGGATGTGGTCATGGTCCAGTGGCGGCATCGGGGGTGGCACGGAAGCTGCAGCCCGGGGAGATGACTAGATACAATCGTTGCATTCTATGTGAAGGCCCTTTAAGCTGTGATCGACTCTAAAACTTGGATGTGTTTGATCTGCGGGTGGATTTATGACGAGGCAGAGGGTGCGCCCGAGCACGGCATTGCCCCCAACACGCCATGGGACCAGGTGCCCATGAATTGGACCTGTCCTGAGTGTGGCGCCCGCAAGGAAGATTTCGAGATGGTTCAGATTTGATGCGCGGCTCGGGCCGCGCTGTTTGTTTTTCCATCGGGAGCATTAGCAATTGACTACAACAGGCGCATCTTTCAAAGTGCTCGTGGTGGATGACAGCAATACCATCCGCCGAAGCGCCGAGATTTTTCTCAAGCAGGGGGGGCACGAAGTCTTGTTGGCAGACGACGGCTTTGATGCTTTGGCGAAAGTGAACGATTACCAGCCGCAGCTGATTTTCTGTGACATTCTCATGCCCAAGCTCGACGGGTACCAGACCTGCGCGATCATCAAGCGCAATGCCCGATTCGCAGATACCCCGGTGGTGATGCTGTCCTCCAAGGACGGCGTGTTCGACAAGGCGCGCGGGCGCATGGTCGGCTGCCAGGAATATCTCACCAAACCGTTTACCAAAGACCAGTTGCTGCAGGCCGTGCAGCAATTTGGCAATGCCCAACAAGGAGCGATGTAATGCCCATCCAGAAAGTTCTGGTCGTCGACGATTCGAAGACCGAGTTGATGTTTCTGACCGACCTGCTGCAGAAAAAAGGCATGCAGGTGCGCACGGCCGAGAACGCCGAAGAAGCCTTCCGCCGCCTGGCTGAAGACAAGCCCGACCTGATCCTCATGGACGTGGTGATGCCCGGACAGAACGGTTTTCAGCTCACGCGTGCGATCACCCGTGATCCGCTGTACGCCGACGTGCCCATCATCATGTGCACCAGCAAGAACCAGGAGACCGACCGGGTCTGGGGTATGCGCCAGGGCGCGCGCGGCTATATCACCAAGCCGGTGGATCCCGCCGAGCTGCAGGCCAAGATTGACGCGCTGAACTGAGGCAGCGGCGCGTTCATGGCCAACCGCGAAGCCCTCCGCGAGCTACAAGTCCGACTGGCCAGCCGTCTTCAGGCAGCCAGGACGGAAGGCTTGTCCGTATCGTCCTGGCTGGCTGTCGAGACAGCAGGACAGTACTACCTTCTACCTCTCGCCCAGTCGGGCGAGATTTTTCCTTGGGTCACCGTCCAGCCCGTGCCGTACACGCAAAGCTGGTTCCTCGGTGTCGCCAACCTGCGTGGCGGCCTGGTCGGCGTTGCCGACCTCGCCGGCATGCTGGGCACCACGGTCACGCGCACCGAGCAGGCGCTGTCCGAGTCCAGCCTGCTGGCGTTCAATGCCGTGCTCGAAGTGAATGCCGCCTTGCTGGTGGACCGGCTGGCCGGCCTGCGCGGCACGGAGTCCTTCGTGTCCTCCGAGCCTCCCGCACCCGAATCTCCCGCATTCTTCGGCACCACCTACATCGATGCAGGTGGTGCGCGCTGGCAGGAGCTCAATTTGCAGATCCTGTCCCAACATCCCGCTTTCCTGAGCATCAGTGCTTGAGTTTTTCTGTAAGGCTGCACCATGTCCGTCGTCAATCAATTTGGAAAACTGTTCAACCGGAAACCCGGCACGCCGAACGCCGCAGCGGGCCACGCCGCGGCCGATGACGGCCAGGATCTGATGGGGACCGGTTCGCTCGAAGCAGCGGCGCTGCGCGAGTACCAGAGCGATGCCATGAACAGCGTGCAGGGGGATCCCGGCGGCTATGCCCCCGAACTCACCGAACCCGATAGCGACGAAGACCTGATCTCCCTGCCGGTGCTGGGTACATCCACGGCGGCTGGCCACCAGCGCCGCCTGCTGGCCTTGCTGGCCATTGGCGTGGTGGTGCTGGGTGCGATCGCCTTCTGGGTGCTGCAGCAGGCAGACCGTTCCGCACAGCAGCTCGCCGCTACCGGCCAGTCCCTGATGCAGTCGCAGCGCCTGGCCAAATCGGTGTCGCAGGCCCTGGTGGGTAGCCCCCAGGCCTTCCCCGACGTGGTGGAAAGCTCGGGCGTGCTGGCGCGCAACGTGCGCGCCCTGACCGCTGGCGACAACGAGCTCGGCGTGCAATCGCTGGGCGAGCCCTACAAACCTGATCTGGACGCCGTGACGCCCCTGATGGAGCGCGCCGAACGCAATGCCAGCGTGGTGATGGGCCAGCAAAAGATCCTGACCCAGGTGGGTGACGCTCTGCGCACCATCAACCGCCAGTCGTCCGACCTGCTGGAAATCGCCGAAACGGTGTCCTCGCTCAAGCTGCAGCAGAACGCCCCCGCCGCCGAGATCTCGGCCGCCGGCCAGCTGGTGATGTTGACCCAGCGCATCGGCAAGTCCGCCAATGAGTTCCAGACCATGGAAGGCGTGAGCCCCGAGGCCGTGTTCCTTCTGGGCAAGGACTTGAACTCCTTCAAGGAAATCGCACAGGGCCTGCTGGACGGCAGCCCCGAACTGCGCCTTTCCGCCACCAAGGACGGCCAGACCCGCGAACAGCTCGATGCCCTTGTGAAGCTGTACGAGCAGACCCGCACGCAGGCCAGCGCCATTCTGGGCAACCTGCAGGGCCTGGTGTCCGCCCGTGAAGCGCAGTCCGCCATCATTGCCGACAGCGAACCGCTGCGCCGCCAACTGGAAAACCTGCAGGGCAAGCTGTCCGCACAGACCGGCCTGGGTGCCGGGCAGATCGGTGCCCTGGCCCTCGCCGGCCTGTTCGTGCTGCTGTGCGGTATCGGCATTTCGCGCGTCCAGCTGCTGGACAGCCGGGGCCGCCAGACGGCTGCCGAATCGCAGCAAAAGGACGCCAAGCGCCAGGAGCAGGAAGCCAAGCGCGTCAACGACGCCAACCAGGCCGCCATTTTGCGTCTGATGAACGAACTGCAGTCGGTTGCTGAAGGCGATCTGACCCAGGAAGCCACCGTCACCGAAGACATCACGGGCGCCATCGCCGACTCGGTGAACTACACGGTGGAAGAACTGCGCCAACTGGTGGGCAGCGTGCAGAACACGGCGACCCGCGTGGCACAGACGACGGCCCAGGTGGACAGCACCTCGACCGAACTGCTCGCCGCCTCGACCGAGCAGCTGCGTGAAATTCGCGAAACCGGCCGCTCCGTTCTGGACATGGCGACTCGAATCAACGAAGTGTCCACCCAGGCGCAAGAGTCCGCCACGGTGGCCCGCCAATCGCTGCAAGCCGCCGACTCCGGTCTGCAGGCCGTGCAGAACGCCATCGGCGGTATGAACTCCATCCGCGACCAGATCCAGGACACCTCCAAGCGGATCAAGCGCCTGGGCGAATCGTCGCAGGAGATCGGTGAAATCACCGAGCTGATTTCCGACATTACCGAGCAGACGAACGTGCTGGCACTGAACGCCGCCATCCAGGCCGCATCCGCCGGTGAAGCCGGTCGAGGCTTCTCGGTGGTGGCCGAAGAAGTGCAGCGACTGGCTGAACGTTCCGCCGATGCCACGCGCCAGATCTCGGCGCTGGTGAAAGCCATTCAGACCGACACCCAGGATGCCGTGGCCGCTATGGAGCGCTCCACGCAGGGTGTGGTGGAAGGGGCCCGACTGTCCGACAGCGCTGGTACCGCACTGACGGAAATTGACCGCGTGTCGCGCCGCCTGGCCGACCTGATTGAACAGATCTCGTCCTCGACCTCGCGTGAAGCCGTTCTGGCCAACGAAGTGGCCGACAACATCCAGCACATTTTTGCCGTGACGGAACAGACCGGTGAAGGTACCCGCACGACGGCCCAGCAGGTGCGCGAACTCTCGCACATGGCCGAAGAATTGCGCCAGTCTGTCGCCCGTTTCAAGATCGCTTAAGGCGATCCGTAGTCATCAACCAGCTGGCTCATTGCAGCCGGGGACGAACCCATGCCATCTATTGATGTCAAAAATGCACCGGCCGCAGACTGGACCCAGGGAGAGCAGGACCTGGGTCCTTTGGCTTGGGTGCTCGACGAACTGCGCAAATCCCTGGGGGGCGCTGTCAAGTCGATGCGCCGCTTTGTGCGCGACGTGGAAACAGCGACCGAGTCGGACCTTGCGGCGCTCGACGCCGGCGCCTTGCGCATTGCAAGGCAGCAACTGCACCAGGCCAGCGGCGCGCTGGAAATGGTCGGTATGGGGCCACCGGCCCTCGTGCTGCGGGCCATGGAGTCCGCCGTGCAGCGCTTTGTGCAACGCCCTGAGCTGTGCACCGATGAGGCCACCAGCACCATCGAAAAAGCCAGCTTCGGCCTGATCGAATACCTGGAAAGCGTGCTGTCCGGCAAGTCCGTCTCGCCCGTCGCCCTGTTTCCCCAGTACCGTGAGGCCCAGGCCCTGGCCGGAGCCGAGCGCGTGCACCCCGCAGACCTGTGGCCTGTGGAGCGGCGTTTCCGCGAACCGGAAGTCACCATCCCTGCGGAACCCCTGCCCTATGGCCCGCAGGCGCGGGCGCACCTGGACGCGGCGGTGCTGCGCATCGTCAAGACGGGCGACCTCAAGGCCGCCCGCAGCATGTACGAAACCTGCCTGGGCCTGGTTGCGGCCCAGTCGGACCGCCAGTCGCGCGCGTTCTGGAAGATCTGCGCTGCCTTCTTCGAAGCCTTTGCCGGCGGCCTGCTGCCAGCGGACGTGTATGCGAAGCGCGTGGCTTCCCGCGTGCTCATGCAGTACGCCACCCTGGCCAAGGGCGACAACACCATTGCCGACCGCCTGGTGCAGGACCTGCTGTTCTTCTGCTCGCAGACCACGGTGCCTGCGGGCGCAGAGGCCAAGTTCCCCGCGCTGATGACCGTGCGCCATGCCTTCAGCCTGGACCGCTTCAAGCCGGTGGACTACGACACCGCGCGCTTTGGCCGTTTCGACCCTGCCGTGCTGGCCCAGGCCCGCAAGCGCATTGCCGCCGCCACCGAAACCTGGTCGGCCCTGGCCGGCGGTGACCGCAACAAGATCAAGCCCGCTGCCGACCAGTTCAGCCTGGTCTGCGATTCGCTGCGCAAGCTCAGCCCTGGCAGCGAGAAGCTGGCCACGGCGCTCACGCACGTGATGGACACCACCACCAAGTCTGGCGAGCCGCCATCGGCTGCTCTGGCCATGGAGGTGGCCACCTCGGTGCTGTACCTGCAGGCTGCGTTCGAAGAGCTTGATGCGGCCGAAGACCAGATGGCCGTGCGCGCTGCCCGCCTGTCCGAGCGGCTTGAAGCCGTGGGCTCCGGCGCCGAACCCGAGCCCCTGGAAGGCTGGATGGAAGAGCTGTACCGCCGTGTCAGCGACAACCAGACCATGGGCAGCGTGGTGGACGAACTGCGCGCCACCCTGGCCGAGGCGGAAAAATCGCTGGACCTGTTCTTCCGCGACCCCAAGGACCCCACGGTGCTGGCGCCGGTGCCCGGGCACATGGCGCAGATGCGCGGCGTGCTGTCCGTGCTCGGCCTGGACCAGGCCTCGCTGGCCGTGGTGCGCATGCGCGACACCGTGGACCGCCTGCTGATCAACGACATCCCCGAGGAAGAGCGCCAGCCCGTCTTCGAGAAGCTGGGCAGCAGCATGGGGGCCCTGGGCTTCCTGATCGACATGCTCAGCTACCAGCGCGCCATGGCGCGCAAGCTCTTCGTCTACGACGAGGAACTGGGTGAGTTGCGCATCCTCACGGGCCGCACGCGCGCCCGCGTCAGCGACACCCAGGAAGTCACGCCCGCCAAGCTCGACGAGCGCGCCGCCATTCCGCTGCCCGATGTGGTGCCGCGCTTCCCGGTCGAAGAGCCCGAAAGCGCCCCCACCGACTTCTCGCCCCTGCCCGGCGAATTTGCCGAGCCCGCGCCCGCCCCGGCACCGGTCGAGCAACTGGCTCCCGACATCGGCTTCGGCCACCTGGGTGCTGCGCCCGCATCACCTGTGGCCCCCGTGCCAGCCACGGCGCCAGCCGCCGCCTTGCCGGCACTCGTGGTGCGCCCCCCGGTGGACGTCGAAGACGAACTGCTCGAAATCTTCCTGGAGGAAGCGCGCGAAGTCGTCACCACCGGCTTGGCAGCCATCGCCACCCTGCGCAACGAGCCGGGTGAACTGAGCGAGCAGACCACGCTGCGCCGTGCCTTCCACACCTTGAAGGGCAGCTCGCGCATGGTGGGCCTCAACGACTTCGGCGAAGCCGCCTGGTCGATGGAGCAGGTGCTCAACGCCTGGCTGGCCGAACAAAAGCCCATGCACGCGCCGTTGCTGCAGCTGTCCACCGATACGCTGCACGCCTTTGGCGACTGGGCCGACAGCCTGGCCTCGGGCAATCCGACCCATTGGCAACCCGAGGCCTTCCGCAAGGCCGCAGAGGCCATGCGCCAGGATGGCACCTTGCTGCCATTGACGGGCGGCCCTGCCGAGGTCGCCTCCCTGATCGAGGTGCCTGCCGACAACACCGTGGCAGAAGTGCCCGCCGAGCTGCCTGAGGCCGTGCCCCAGCCGGTGGAAGACTTCGTGCCTGTGCCGGAACTGGTCGATGCCCCCGTCGCCCTGGAGCCAGCGCCCGAGGCCTTGCCGCACGAAGACGAAGAAATCGTCCACGCCGACTTCGTTTCCACCGAAGTCCCTGAAGACGCCGTCGAGCCCGAGATCATCGCGCTCGAGGCGCCCAAGGAAGTTCCCGACACCAGCTCCACGGTCACCGAGGAGATCGACTTCGCGGTGTTCGCCGAAGCCGTCGCGCAGGTGCCCGACAGCATCGACGCACCTGCCATCGAGCCTCCCGTTGTGGTCGAGCCAGTCGCCGCCACGGTGGTGGACTTCGACCTGCCGCTGCTCGATGCCGTCGAGATCGCCGCAGAGCCAGCTCCTGCACCCGTGCCCGAGCCGGTGGTGCAGGCCGTGTTCGACACCCCGTTCGAATTCGCGCTCGACGACCAGTTGCTGGAAGCCGGCGCCCCCGCACAGCCCGAGGCCGCGCCGGAGCCCGAAGCCGTTCTGGAGTTTGCCCCCGAGCCTGAACTGCAGGCCCCGGCCGTGGTGGCCGAGCCCGCCCAGCCTGTTGAAGCGGTGCTGGAGCCCGTCCTCGATGTGCTGCCAGAAACCCCGGCAATCCCCGTGGCACCGGTCGCTGCGCCCGTGGCCGAAGAGGCTTCCTTCGACGAGGCTGTCAAGGTCATCGAGACGCTGCGCATCGGCATCCCGCTGTACAACGTCTACCTGAACGAAGCCGACGAATGGTCGCGCCGCCTCGTCACCTGCTTGCAGGAATGGTCGCTGGAGCTGCACGAACCCCTGCCGGACACGGCCGTGGCCCTCGCGCATTCGCTGGCGGGCAGCTCTGCCACGGTGGGCTTCAACGCGCTGTCCGAAATGGCACGCGTGCTTGAGCATGCGCTGCAGCATGTACAGCTGCAGACGCGCGGCTCCGAAGAGCAGGCCCGCGTCTTCATGGATGCGGCGGAAGACATCCGCCGCCTGCTGCACCAGTTCGCCGCCGGTTTCCTCAAGGAGCCCAGCCAGGAAGTGCTGGAAGCGCTGCGCCAGATCCTGCAGACCGAGGTCGACAACACCCTGACCCCGATCGAGGATGAGATCGACGATGAGCCAGTCCGGGATGCCGAGGCCGAGGCTGAGGATTCCGCTGCGGCAGCGCTGGCAGCGGCTGAGGTGGCGCCCGTCCTTTCTGTCGTCCCTACCGGGCATGTGGCACCCGCGCTGTCGCCGGTGGTGCACGACAGCGACCACGACCAGGATGTGGACGACGCCATCGCGCGTGCGGTGGCGCTGTCGTCCGACCTTGACGATGACATCGACGTCATCGACGTGATCGACCCCGACCTCTTCCCGATCTTCGAAGAAGAAGCCCAGGAACTGCTGCCCCAGTTGGGCGGCGCCCTGCGCCAATGGGCCTCGCGCCCCGACAACCTGGGCGCCCGCAGCGAAGTGCTGCGCGCACTGCACACGCTCAAGGGCAGCTCGCGGCTGGCCGGTGCCATGCGCCTGGGCGAAATGGCCCACCGCCTGGAGTCCGCCATCGAGCAGCTCGATGTGGACACCGTCACCAGCGCCGAGATCGAGCCGCTGCAAGCCAGCTTTGACGGCCTGCAGGCCAACTTCGCTGCCTTGAGTGCCATTGGCAGCCAGGGCCCGGCCGATGCTGTCGTCACCCCGCCAGTGGCCGCCCAAGTGCCAGCCGCTGCAGCGGCACAGCCCGCCGCCTCTGCGGCAACTGCAGCCAGCACCCCGGAGCAGCGGCCTGCTGCTGCCGCCGTGGCGCCAGCCGCTCGCCTGGCGGGTCCGTCGCAACTGGCACCGCTGCGTGTCGCAGCCAACCAGTCGGTGCGCGTGCGCGCCCAACTGCTGGACCGTCTGGTCAACCAGGCGGGCGAGGTGATGATCAGCCGCTCGCGGCTGGACGTGCGCCTGTCGCAGTTCCGCTCCTCGCTGACCGACCTGTCGGGCAACCTGGACCGCCTGCGCCTGCAGCTGCGCGACATCGAAGTGCAGGCCGAATCGCAGATGCAATCGCGCCTGGCGCTGTCCAAGGACTCGGCCGCCGGCTTCGACCCGCTGGAGTTCGACCGCTTCACCCGTGTGCAGGAGCTGACCCGCATGATGGCCGAGTCCGTCAACGACGTGGCCACCGTACAGCGCAACCTGCAGCGCACCATGGAAGGCGCCGAAGACGACCTGATCGCCCAGGGCCGCCAGGCGCGTGAGCTGCAGCGCGATCTGCTGCGCACCCGCATGGTCGAGTTCGAAGGCATCGCCGAACGCCTGTACGCCGTGGTGCGCCAGGCGTCCAAGGAAACCGGCAAGCAGATCAAGCTCGATATCACCGGCGGCTCCATCGAAATGGACCGCGGCGTGCTGGACCGCATGACCCCCGCCTTCGAGCACTTGCTGCGCAACTGCGTGGCCCACGGTATCGAGAACCCCGAAGCCCGCGTGGCCGCCGGCAAGCCGGCATCGGGCACCATCACGGTGGACCTGCACCACGAAGGCAACGACGTGTCGGTGGAGTTCCGCGACGACGGCGCCGGCCTGAACCTGCCGCGCATCCGCGAAAAGGCCATCGCCCAGGGGCTCATCGAGCCGGGCCTGGACCTGAGCGATGCCGACGCCGCCAACCTGATCTTCACGCCCGGTTTCAGTACCGCCAGCGAAGTGACCGGCCTGGCCGGCCGGGGCATCGGCATGGACGTGGTCCGCTCCGAAATCAATGCCTTGGGCGGCCGCATCGAGACCACGACCGAAACCGGCAAGGGCGCTGCCTTCCGCATGATCCTGCCCTTGACCACAGCGGTCACGCAGGTGGTGATGCTGCGGGCCGGCGACCTGTCCATCGGGGTGCCTGCCAACCTGGTGGAAATCGTGCGCCGTACTTCGGTGGCCGACCTGCAGGAAGCCTACAAGTCCAGCCACTTCGACGACGGCACGGAGCAACTGCCCTTCTTCTGGGCCGGTGCGCTGCTGCAGGCCTCGGCCCGCAGCCATGAATCGGTCGGCAAGACCCGCCCCGTGGTGGTCTTCCGAAGCGCCTCGCAGCGCATCGCCATGCACGTGGACGAAGTGCTGGGCAACCAGGAAGTGGTGGTGAAGAACCTCGGGCCGCAGCTGTCGCGCCTGCCTGGCCTGGCCGGCATGTCCGTGCTGGCTTCGGGTGCCGTGGTGCTGATCTACAACCCGGTGGCCCTGTCCACCGTGTACGGCGACCAGGTACGTGCCGCCAGCGCCGACCTGCCGATGGTCACCGACCGGGTGGATGCCAAGGGTGCGACCGTTGCGCCGCTGCCATCGGGCATCAGCCAGGTGCCGCTGATCCTGGTGGTGGACGATTCCATCACCGTGCGCCGCGTCACGCAGCGCCTGCTGCAGCGCGAAGGTTACCGCGTGGCCCTGGCCGCAGACGGCCTGCAAGCGCTGGAACGCCTGCAGGACGAGCGCCCCACGGTGGTGCTGTCGGACATCGAAATGCCCCGCATGGACGGTTTCGATCTGGCGCGCAACATCCGCGCCGACGGTGCACTGCGCGATCTGCCCATCATCATGATCACCTCGCGGATTGCCGAGAAGCACCGCGAGCATGCGATGGAGCTCGGGGTGAACCACTACCTGGGCAAACCTTACTCGGACGAAGAGCTGCTCAGCCTGATTCAGCACTACGCCCGCATCGCCGCTGCCGCAGAGGCCTGACAAACCACCCGACGCCTGCATCCCTCACCGGTGCAGGCGTTGGTGTTTGTGGGGACCTGCGGCTTGTTTGTGTCTGTCAGCCTGATCAGAGGTACCGATGGAGTCGACTTCACCTGCCGGCGACAGCCGGCTGCTGGCCTGCCTGGGCCTGGTGGCGCGCGAAGGCGCGTCCGACCTGTTTCTGCTCGCGGGCGCCTCGCCCACGGTCAAGCGCCAGGGGCTGTACGTTCCCATCTCGCGCCAGGTGCTGGGCGCCGACGATATCCGCATGATGGCCTACTCGGTGATGCGCAAGGCGCAGCGCGAGGAGTTCGAAGCCACCATGGAGTGCGACCTCTCGTACACCACGCCGGACGGCGAGCGCTTTCGCTTCAACATCCACATGCAGCGCGGCCAGGTCGGCATCGTGGTGCGGCATGTGGTGTCGAACATTCCGCAGCTTGACCAACTGGGTCTGCCGCCGGTGCTCAAGCAGCTGGCGTTCTTGAACGGCGGGCTGATCCTGACCGTGGGCGCGGCGGGTTCGGGCAAGACCACCACGCTGGCGGCCATGCTGGACCACCGCAACGAGCACGCCAACGGGCACATCCTCACCATCGAGGATCCCATCGAGTACCTGCACAACCACAAGAAGTCCCTGGTCACCCAGCGCGAGGTGGGGCTCGATACGCTGTCGTACGACGAGGCCCTGCGCCGCGCCATGCGCGAGGCACCCAGCGTGATCCTGATCGGTGAGATCCGCGACCGCGCCACCATGCAGCATGCGCTGCACTACGCCCAGTCGGGCCACCTGTGCGTGTCCACCCTGCATGCGCACAACGCCAGCCAGTCGGTGCAGCGCATCTTGAACTTCTTCCCCGAGACGGCCCACCAGCAACTGCTGATGGACCTGTCGCTGAGCCTGAAGGCTGTTGTCGCGCAGCGCCTGATCAAGAGCGTCAAGGGCACCCTGGTGCCCGCCACCGAGGTCATGCTGCTCACGCCCTATGTGGCCGACCTGATCCAGAAGGGCCAGGTCGACGAGCTCAAGACCGCCATCATCCGCGGCACCGAGCAGGGCATGGGCAGCTTCGACCAGTCGCTGCTGGCCCTGGTGGAGGCCGGCTCCATTACCCCGGCCGAAGCCGTGGCCAATGCCGACAACCGCACCGACGTCACCCTGCGCCTGCGCTTGGCATCGGGCAATTCACTGGCCATCGACGATGGCGGCATGCAGATGGCCGAGAAGCCGCGCGACTCGAGGTTCTGACCGCGCCGCCTCGCCCCGGGCGGCTGCAGCGCCCTCATTCCGCCGCAGTCTTCACCACGGCATACCTTTGCAGAGTGCGCTTGCGCGCCTCGTCGTGGTCCACGATGGGGTGGGGGTAGGTGCGGCCCAGCACCACCCCGGCTGCCTGCAGCTCCAGCGGCTTGGCTGCCCACGGGGCGTGCAGTGCCGCATCGGGCAGGGCGGCCAGCTGCGGCAGGTACTTGCGGATGAACTGGCCCTTGGCGTCGAACTTCTCGCTCTGGCTCACCGGGTTGAAGATGCGAAAGTAGGGCTGCGCATCGCAGCCGCTGGAGCTGGCCCACTGCCAGCCGCCGTTGTTGGCCGCCAGGTCGAAGTCGTTGAGCTGGGTGGCAAAGTAGCCCTCGCCCCAGCGCCAGTCGATGCCCAGGTCCTTCACCAGAAAGCTGGCCACCACCATGCGCAGGCGGTTGTGCATGTAACCCGTCTGGTTGATCTGGGCCATGGCCGCATCCACCAGCGGGTAGCCGGTGCGGCCCTCGCACCAGGCGGCAAAAAGTTCTTTGGCCTCGGGGCCGCTCTCCCAGCGAATAGCGTCATAGGCCGGCTTGAAGCTGTGCTCCACCACCTGCGGGTGGTGCGCCAGGATCTGGTGGTAGAAGTCGCGCCAGATCAACTCGCTGAGCCACGTTGCGGCGCCCTGGTTGCCCTGCACCATCAGCGCATGGGCCGTGCGGGCCAGCAGGCGCGGGGAGATGGTGCCAAAGCGCAGGTGCACGCTCAGGTAGCTGGGCCCCTTGACGGCCGGAAAGTTGCGTGTGTCCTCATAGCGCGCGATGCGCTGGCGAAAATCCTCGAACAGGCGCTGCGCGCCGCTGGCCCCCGCGGGCAGGGCCAGTTGCGACAGCCCTGCCGGCTCGAATCCCAGGGCCTGCAAACCGGGTACCGCCCGGCGATGTGCCTCGGGCCGGGGTGCCAGGCGGCCCGCATGGGGTTCCACGGGGTAGCTTTTCAGATAGTAGGCGTCGATCTTGCGGAGCCAGGCGTTCTTGTAGGGCGTGAACACGCTGTAGGGCTTGCCCGTCTGCGTGAGCACCTCGCTGCGCTCGAACAGCGTGTGGTCCTTGTAGGTGTGAAACGCCCGCCCGGCCGCCGCCAGCCGGGTGCGCACCCGGCTGTCGCGCGCCAGGGCCTGGGGCTCGTCGTCGTGGTTGGTGTAGACGGCATCCACCTTCAGCTCCTCGGCCAGGGCGGGCAGGGCATCGCTGGCCACCGCGTGCAGCACGATCAGCCCCCCGCTGGCATGGCCCGACAGGGTGCGCAGGTGCTCGTCCAGCTCCCCCAGCGACTCGCGGATGAACTCCACGCGCCGGTCCTTTCTGGGCAGGGGGTCGAGGATTTCCGTGTCGAAAACGAAGGCGCAGTGCACCTTCTGGCATGCGGTCAGGGCGTGGTAGAGGGCTGCGTGATCGGTCGCTCGCAGGTCGCGGCGGAACCAGACGAGTCCGGTGGAATAAGAGGGCTCCATGTTCACCGTTAAAATTGGCACATATGTCTATCGATTCTGCGCCCATCAACCTGACGCATCACTTCCTGATCGCGATGCCCGGTCTGGAGGATGAGTCTTTCGCGCGCAGTGTGGTCTACCTGTGCGAGCACAGCGAGCGTGGCGCTTTAGGGCTCATCATCAACAAGCCCACCGACATCACCCTGAAGGGCCTGTTCGACAAGGTCGACCTGTCCCTGCGCCGGGAAGACCTGCGCACCGCGCCCGTCTTCTCGGGCGGCCCGGTGCAGACCGAGCGCGGCTTCGTGCTGCACGAACCCATGCTCATGGACCGGGCCGAAACCGACGAATCGGCCTACGCCTCCACCATGACCATTCCCGGCGGCCTGGAGATGACCACCTCCAAGGACGTGCTCGAAGCCCTGTCCACTGGCGCAGGCCCGCGCCGGGTGCTCATCACCCTGGGCTATTCGTCCTGGGGCGAGGGCCAGCTTGAATCGGAACTGGGCGAAAACGCCTGGCTCACCGTGGCGGCCGACCTGTCGGTGATTTTTGACACCCCCGTGGCCGAGCGTTACGACCGCGCGCTGGCCCTGCTGGGCCTGCAGGCCTGGATGCTCTCGCCCGAGGCGGGGCACGCATGACCGGCTTGCCCGCCCAGCCGGCCGTGCCTGCGCATTTCCAGACCTTTCTAGCTTTCGATTTTGGCCTCAAGCGCACGGGCGTGGCCACCGGCAACCGCCTGCTGCGCAGCGCCAGCCCGCAAGAGACCATCAAGGCCGAGGGCGACGCCCGCTTTGTGCAGGTGGCCCAGCGCATCAAGGAGTGGCAGCCCGACGCCCTGGTGATCGGCGTGCCCTTCCACCCCGACGGTGCCAGCCACGAGAACACCGAGCGTGCCCTGAAGTTCGGGCGCCAGCTGCGCGGCCGCTTCGGCTTGCAGGTGTTCGAGGTCGACGAGCGCTACAGCACCACCGAGGCCCTGTCTGGTGGCGCCAAGGATGCCGATGCCGCCTCGGCCTGCATCATCCTGGAACAGTTTTTGAGGAATCTTCCATGACGACGACGACCCCCTCATCGGGCGCACCTGCCGCATCCGGCGGCAGCCTGGTGCTCGACGCCGAGGCCTTGTACCGCGAGCTGCTGCGCGGCGTGCGCAGCATGATGAGCCCCGGCAGCACGCGCCTGGCGGGCATCGCCTCGGGCGGCGCCTGGCTGGCCGAGCGCCTGCAGAAAGACCTGGGCCTCGAAGGCGCCCCCGGCGTGCTCTCGTCGGTGATGCACCGCGACGATTTTGCCCAGCGCGGCCTGTCGGCCGGCGCGCAGACCACACTGCCCTTTGACGTCAACGGCGCCGACATCATCGTGCTCGACGATGTGCTGTACACCGGCCGCACCATCCGCGCCGTGCTCAACGAGCTGTTCGACTACGGCCGCCCCGCCAGTGTGCGCCTGGCCGTGCTGGTCGACCGCGGCGGGCGCGAGCTGCCGGTGCATGCCGAGTTTGCCGCCGCCCGCGTGGCGCTGCCGGCCACCCAATCGCTGGCCTTGGCGCGCGACGAGCAGGGTGTCTTCCAATTCCAAGTCCATCCCGTCCAAGAGGCCTGACCGTGCTGCACAAGCGCAACCCCCAACTCAACGGCCACGGCGAACTCGTCCACCTGCTGTCCATCGAAGGCCTGCCGCGCGACATCGTCACGCACATCCTCGACACCGCCGCCAACTTCGTGAGCGTCAACGACCGCGAGGTCAAGAAGGTGCCCCTCTTGCGCGGCAAGAGCGTGTTCAACCTGTTCTTCGAGAACAGCACCCGCACACGCACCACCTTCGAGATCGCGGCCAAGCGCCTGTCGGCTGACGTGATCAACCTCGACATCGCGCGCAGTTCGGCCAGCAAGGGCGAATCGCTGCTCGACACCATCGCCAACCTCTCGGCCATGGCGGCCGATCTGTTCGTGGTGCGGCACAGCGAATCGGGTGCACCCTACCTCATCGCCCAGCACGTGGCCCCCCACGTGCACGTGATCAACGCGGGCGACGGCCGGCATGCCCACCCCACGCAGGGGCTGCTGGACATGTACACCATCCGCCATTACAAGAAGGACTTCAGCAACCTCACGGTGGCCATCGTGGGCGACGTGTTGCACTCGCGCGTGGCGCGCTCCGACATCCACGGCCTGACCACCCTGGGCTGCGCCGAAGTGCGCGTGGTGGGCCCGCGCACCCTGGTGCCGTCCGACATGTCGCAGATGGGGGTGCGCGTGTGCCACACCCTCGAAGAGGGCATCAAGGACGCAGACGTGGTCATCACCCTGCGCCTGCAGAACGAGCGCATGAGCGGCGCGCTGCTGCCATCGAGCCAGGAGTATTTCAAGAGCTTCGGCCTCACGCAGGAAAAGCTGCAGCTGGCCAAGCCCGACGCCATCGTCATGCACCCCGGCCCCATCAACCGCGGCGTGGAGATCGACTCTGCCGTGGTCGACGGCCAGCAGAGCGTGATCCTGCCGCAGGTGACCTTCGGCATTGCAGTGCGCATGGCCGTCATGTCCATCGTCGCGGGGAATGAAGCATGAAAATACTGATCCAGAACGGCCGGGTGATCGACCCCGCATCCGGTTTTGACCAGACCTGCAGCATCGCCCTGGCGGCGGGGCGCATCGTCGGCATCAACCGCGTGCCGCCCGACTTTGCGCCCAACCGCGTGATCGATGCCGCCGGCTGCTACGTGCTGCCCGGCCTGGTGGACCTGGCCGCGCGCCTGCGCGAGCCCGGCCATGAGCACGAAGGCATGCTCGAATCCGAGATGGCCGCCGCCGTGGCCGGCGGCGTGACCAGCCTGGTCTGCCCGCCCGACACCGACCCCGTGCTCGACGAGCCCGGTCTGGTGGAGATGCTCAAGTTCCGCGCCGAAAAGCTGCACCAGAGTCGCTTGTTCCCCCTGGGCGCGCTCACCCGCAATCTGGCCGGCGAGGTGCTGACCGAAATGGCCGAGCTCACCGAGTCCGGCTGCGTGGGCTTCAGCCAGGCCGAGGTGCCGCTGGCCAGCACCCAGGTCACGCAGCGTGCTCTGCAGTACGCCGCCACCTTCGGCTACACCGTGTGGCTGCGCCCGCAAGAGCTGCACCTGGGCAAGGGCGTGGCCGCCAGCGGCCCGCTGGCCACGCGCCTGGGCCTGTCGGGCGTGCCCGTGGCGGCCGAGACCATTGCCCTGCACACCATCTTCGAGCTGCAGCGCAGCACCGGCGCGCACGTGCACCTGTGCCGCATCAGCAGCGCCGCCGGCGTGGAGCTGATCCGCCGCGCCAAGGCCGATGGCCTGAAGGTCACGGCCGACGTCAGCATCAACTCGCTGCACCTCACCGACGTGGACATCGGCTTCTTCGACAGCCGCGCCCGCCTGTCGCCCCCGCTGCGCCAGCAGCGCGACCGCGACGCGCTCAGCGCCGCGCTGGCCGACGGCACCATCGACGTGCTGGTGTCCGACCACACCCCCGTGGACGAAGACGCCAAGACCCTGCCATTCGCCGAGGCCGAGCCTGGCGCCACCGGCCTTGAGCTGCTGCTGAGCCTGGCCTTCAAGTGGTCGCAAGACAGCGGCATTCCCCTGCGCCGCGCCCTCTCGGCCGTCACGGCCGACCCGGCCCGCGTGCTGGGCAGTGCCCTGGGCACGCTGCAGGCCAGCGTGGGCCAGATCGTCGAAGGCGGCGTGGGCGACCTGTGCATCTTCGACCCCGCCGCCGCGTGGACGGTGCATGGCGACGCACTGCGCAGCCAGGGCAAGCACACCCCCTTCCTTGGCTACGAGCTGCCGGGTCGTGTGCGCACCACCCTGGTCGGCGGGCAGGTCGCCTTCGACCGCGGCGGCTGAGCGGTCCGGTCGGTACCATGCTGTTCACAACCGCGCGATGAAGGCCCTGCGCGCCCTGTGGCGCCTTCTGCGCATGCTGGGCCACATCGCCAAGGGCCTGGCCATCGTGGCGCTGCGCTTTCCCGCGCTCTCGCCCGACCAGCAGCACGCCCGTGTGCAGGCCTGGTCCATGGAGCTCTTGGCCAAGATCGGCATCTCGCTGCGCCTGCAGGGCCAGCCCCCCGTCTCGGGGCCTGTCATGCTGGTGGCCAACCACATCTCCTGGCTCGACATCCCCGTGATGCACGCGGCCCGCCACTGCCGCTTCGTCTCCAAGTCCGACGTCAAGGCCTGGCCTGTCATCGGCGGCCTGGCCACCGCCGCCGGCACCCTGTACATCGAGCGCGCCTCGCGCCGCGACGCCCTGCGCATGGTGCGCACCATGCAGGAGTCGCTGGAACGCGGCGAGGTTCTCGGCGTCTTCCCCGAGGGCACCACCGGCGACGGGCGCGAGATACTGCCCTTCCACGCCAATCTCATCCAGGCCGCCATCGCCGCCAACGCCCCCGTGCAACCCGTGGGCCTGCGTTTTGTCGACCGCACCACCGGCGACCTGAGCTTCGCCCCCAGCTACATCGGCGACGAAACCCTGGTCGGCTCCATCTGGCGCACCCTGAGCGCCCCGGCCATCGAGGCCGTGGTGCACTATGGCGAGCCCGAGCTGCCTGCGGGGCGGGATCGGCGGGTGTTTACGCAGGATTTGCAGGGGGTGGTGGATCGGTTGCGGCGCAGCTAGGCAGCCGCAGCCGATTGGGCAGTTGTCCGACTTGGCGCCCAGGCGGCACGCGCGATACTGGCCTCTATCCTTGATGGAGGCAGCAGCTATGCGATTCATTCAACAGCTCAGCGTGTGGATGGTTCTGGTCTTCAGTTCCATAGCCGCCGTGGCGCAGGGCGTCAACACGCCTGCCATCGTGCCTGGACTACAGCCGGCCATTCCCCCGGCATCGTCGCAGTACCAGTCCCCGGTGCCATCGACCAGCACCACGCCGCAGCAGACCCCTGCGCCCGCGCCCAGCCAAACTCCGGCCCAGACGCCGGAGCCCCCGCCTTCCCAGTCGCCCTCCGAAACACCTCCCGAACCGGTGCCTGCACCGCCTGTGCAGGGGTGATGTAGCAGGCCGCCACCTCTGTGGGTAGTTGTCGCGGCCAGGTTTGCAACCTGGCCCTGCGCTAGTACAGTCTTAGCATGTCGCGTTTCTCTCCGCAGGCTCACCTGGAGCCTGCCTTGCCGTTGAGCGATCTCGTCCAGACCATGCACGCCCATGCGGCCCGGCTGCGCGCGTTGTACGGGCGCATCGGCGAAACCTGCGCAGAGTGTTTAGCCTCTGCGGCGGCCAACAAGCAGTGGCAAGACGCGTGCAGCGATTTTCATGATGTGTACGACGACCTGTTCTTTCCGGGTGGGGGCCTGGCGTGGGAGCAGTTCATCGATGGCAGCAGCCCGGACGTCTCGGCTGCGCTGGCGTTCCTGCAGGCCGACCCGTGGTACCACCGGTCGGGCTACCACAAGCAGGTGGTGTGGCACCGTTTCAAGCGCATCGTGCTGACCCGTGAGGAACTGCAGCAGCTGGAAGGGGTTGCCCTGGACTACCTGGGGCGGCGTGTGCGCAGGGAGTTCTGGCACATGGCCCGGTTCGTGCGGCTGCGGGGCAGTACCGACTTCTGGCAACGTGTCGAACAGATGGCGAGCGACCCGGTGCGGTCGGCGCAAGCCATAAAGGCCACGTGGCTCGTGCTGGCCGGGCAGAACAAACCGGTGTGCCGCGCCATTGCCGGGGAGGTGCGGCGTGCCAGCTACCAGCCGGGTTACCAGGCGGTGCTCGACTTGCGCAGCCTTGCGGTCCCTTGACGGAGCCTGAGTAGAGCAGCCCTGTTGACCGCCAGGCCCCAGGCGCAGCGCGCTTGGGCACCGCGACCATCTGGCCCTGCACGAAGCGGGTACCGGCGCTTTCTGCCGGACAGCCGGAGTAGCCTGCCCGCCCGAAACCGTGCATATTCCACATTTGCGGCGCCACGGGCTTTTGCACCTGCGTGTAAGTGCTCCCAATTGCCTTATCGTCCGCACCAGTTGTCAACAGGCCTGCATCCCAGTTCGGGGGCGCAGGGCTCCATTCACACTGCCGGGAGGGCACCGCCATGAACCTGATCGAACGCGTCAAGAGCATTCTTCTCAAACCCAAGGAGACCTGGGTCACCATCGAGTCTGAGCCGGTTGATGTGGCGGGGCTGTACACCCAGTACCTGATGATCCTGGCGATCATCCCTGCGGTCTGTGGTTTCATCGGCATGTCGCTGATCGGCTTTGGCGGCTTTGGCTTCACCATGCGGGTGCCCATCTTCTCGGGCCTGATCAACATGGTGGTCTCGTACGTGCTGAGCCTGGTGGGCGTGTTCGTGCTGGGCCTCATCATCGATGCGCTGGCGCCCACCTTCGGCGGGCAGAAGAATTCCATCCAGGCGCTCAAGGTCGCGGTCTACGGCAGCACGGCAGCCTTGCTGGGCGGCATCTTCAGCCTGCTGCCGGCCCTGGCCATGCTGGGCTTCGTCGCGGCGCTGTACTCCATCTACCTGGTCTACCTGGGCCTGCCGGTGCTCATGCGCAGCAACCCCGAAAAGTCCATCGCCTACACCGCCGTGGTGATCGTCGCGGGCATCGTGGTGGGGGTCATCATCGGCGCCGTGAGTTCGCTCTTCATGCCCCGTGGCGGCGCCATGTTCAGCGGTGCCGATGCCCCTGCGATCTCGGTGAACACCCCCGGCGGCAAGGTCACCATCGACACTGCGGGCCTCGAAGCCGCGAGCAAGAAGATGGAAGAGGCCGCACGCCAGATGGAAAAGGCCCAGAAGAGCCAGGACCCCGCCGCCATCGCCGCCGCCAACAGCGGTGCCGTGGCCGCAGCCGCCGGCATGATGGGTGGCGGGCAGGCCGTGGCGGCCCAGTCCCTCAAGGCCGCGCTGCCCGAGCAGTTGGGCGGCATGCCACGCACGGGCTTCGACGTGCAGGACGGCGCGGCCCTGGGCCTGCCCACCAGCCAGGCCAGCGCCTCTTACGGTAGCGGCGACAAGCGCGTGCGCATCGAGATCATCGACATCGGCGGCCTGGGCCAAATGGCGGCCCTGGCCATGGGCATGGGCCAGGGCGAGAAGGAAGACCAGAGCAGCGCCGAAAAGACCTGGCAGGAAAACGGCCGTACCCTGCACCAGAGCTACCGCAAGGACGGCAGCCGCGCCGAGTTCAAGACCGTGCTCAAGAACGGACTGGTGGTCGGCATTGAAGGCGACCGCGTGGGCGTGCAGGACCTGCGCGGCATGCTGTCGCAGGTGGACCTCAATGCCCTGGAAGGCCTGCAGCGCAAGCCAAAAGGTTGAGGCACACCCTCATGGGTATGCGCGGGCTGCGGCCCGCATTTTTGTGCCTGCTGCAATGCTCCGGGTAGACTGACCGCATGTTGGCTTTTGGCCGCCCCTCCCTGCCGACGCACCGCTCCATGACCTCCACCGCATCCCCTGCTGCCACACCCGCCACGCTGTACCAGCGCGTGATGGGAGTGGACTTTGATCGGCTGGCGTCCCCAGTGGCGCGCTTTCACCGCTTGGCGGGGGCGCAGGTGCTGCATGGACAGGTGCAGGTACAGGCACCCGCATCGCTGCTGGGCCGGGTGCTGGCCTGGGGGCTCGGGGCGCCGCAGCAGGCGGGGCAGGGCGCCATCCGCTTCGAGCTCGATGCCACGCCGGGCGCCGAGGTCTGGACACGCATCTTCCCCACGCGCACCATGCGCTCCACCCTGCGCGAGGCGCCGGGCTTTGTCGAGGAGCACATGGGTGCGGCGCGGCTGCTGTTTGGCCTCACGGCGGTCGAGGGCGGTCGGCTGGAGATGCGCCTGGTGCGCATGCGTTTTATGGGCATTCCCTGCCCGCGCTGGCTGCAGCCCGCCATCGTGGCGCGCGAGACGGGGCAGGGCGATGACCAACTGCACTTCGATGTGCAGGCCACCGTACCCTGGATCGGCCAGGTGGTGGCCTACCGGGGGCATCTGCAGGTGCCTGCCGACGCCCAGTGCGCATGATTGTCGTCTTCGACACCGCACTGCGATGATTGTCGTCTTCGACGCCAAGTGCCTGCTGTGCAATGGCTGGGTGCAGTTTTTGCTGCGCCATGACCGCGCGGGCCGCGTCCGCTTTGCCTCCATCCAGGGGCAAGAGGGCCTGCGCTTGCTGCACGAGGCGGGCCTTCAGGTCGATGGCCTGCAGACGCTGCTGGTGGTGGAGGACAAGGAAGACGGTGGCCGCACCTGGCAGCACACCGCCGCCATCCTGCGCATTCTGCACGCGCTGGGCTGGCCCTGGCGGCTGGCCTGGGTGGGCTGGCTGGTGCCGGCACCGCTGCGCGATGCGCTGTACCGGCTGGTGGCACGCAACCGGTATCGCATCTGGGGGCGGTCGGACGTCTGCATGGTGCCCGCGCCGGAGCACGCAGGGCGTTTTCTGGATTAGATTCGCGCCTTGACGTGGAAGAGGGCGGTGCGCCCTTCGGTATCGGGGCTGGGCGCAAAGCTGTATTCCAGCGGCGCACTGGCATCGCGCGCAATGGTCAGCAGGCCCAGGCCGGCGCCCTTGCTCAGCGTGTCGGTGGCGTTGTGGTCGGGGTTGCGCAGTTGCTCCCGGTAGCTTTGCTTGATCTCCTCCAGGCTCATGGCGCGCAGGGCGTCGAGCTTGTCGGTAAGCCGGGGCACGTGGGCGATGTCCACGGCGTTGCTGCAGACGATCCAGTACTGTGGTGGTCCATCGCCCTCCAGCCCGGCGGCAGGCAGGTCCTTGCCCACGCCGATGGCACCCTTGGGGGCGGGCGCTGCGGGCACATCAGCCGCTGCCGTTGTCTGCGCGTCGTCGTCGGGCGGCACCGCATAGTGCAGGATGTTGTGCGCCATCTCCACGAAGGTGGAGAACAGCTTGCGCTTGGCCGGGCCGGAGGCATCCTCGGTGGTCAGGCGCTGCTTGAGCGAGTCGGCCGCTGCGGCCACCACGGCAGGCGTGAACTCACCGGCGTAGTAGAACAGCACGCCGCAGTCCTGCGCGTTGGCCTGAAAGCGTTCGAAATCGGGGCCGTTCATGCGCCGGCTCCGGCTGGGTCCACAAGGGAAAAGGGCCGTGCCGCCTGGACGAAGGCGCCAGCGGCCAGGCGACTGGCGAGAAAAGACATGCAGGAAGAACCGGTGATGCTGCGAATTGCCACCGATTCTTGCCGCCTTGCATGACGGCGCCGTGACGCCCTTTGTGGCAGCTCAGGCGGTGCCGGCTTCTGCCTCACGGGGGAAGGTCACCACATGGTCTGCTTCGGCGCGTATGCCGATCCACTCGCCCACGGCATGGTCGTGGTGGCTGGGCACATGCGCCAGCACGCTCTGGCCGCTGGCCAGGCGCAGGGTGTACAGGAACTCCGAGCCGCGGAACGACTTGCGCACGATCTGCGCCTGCACCGGGGATGCGTCGTCGTGCACGATGTCATCGGCGCGCAGCAGCACATCGCATTCGCCGCCGGGGTAGCTGGCGGGCAGGGGGCATTCGGCCAGGTCGGTGAGCTCGCCCACCGGCGTCTGCGCCACCACGTTGTCCCCGCGCTGCACCAGGGTGGCGGGGGCGAACACGCCGTGGCCGATGAAGTCCGCCACGAAGCGCGTGGCCGGGCGGTGGTACAGGGTGTAGGCATCGTCCCACTGGTGCAGCCGGCCTTCGTGCATGACGCCGATCACGTCGCCAATGGCAAAGGCCTCCAACTGGTCGTGCGTGACGAACAGGGCCGTGGCACCCGCCGCCTTGAGGATGCCGCGCACCTCGTGCGCCAGGCGCTCGCGCAGGTCCACGTCGAGGTTCGAGAACGGCTCGTCCAGCAGCATCAGCTGCGGGCGCGGCGCCAGCGCGCGCGCCAGCGCCACGCGCTGCTGCTGCCCGCCCGATAATTCATGCGGAAAGCGCTGCTCGCTGCCTTCGAGCCCCACCAGCGCCAGCACCTCGGCCACGCGCGCCGCCTGCTCGGCGCGCGGCAGGTGGTGGATGCCGAAGGCCACGTTGCGCCCCACCGACAGGTGCGGAAACAGCGCATAGTCCTGGAACACCATGCCGATGCGCCGCTGCTCGGGCGGCACGCTCACGCTGGCGCTGCTGACCACCTTCTGCGTCAGGCTGATCTGCCCGCCCGACACGGGTTCGAGCCCGGCCACGGCGCGCAGCAGGGTCGTCTTGCCGCAGCCCGAGGGGCCGATGAGCACGCCGATATCGCCCGCGCGCAGGCCCAGGGACACGTTCTGCACCGCCGCACGGGGGCGGCCGGCATAGCGCACTTCAAGTTGGGAGACCTCTAGGAACATGGCCCCATTTTAGGTGGATGGGCTCGAATGCTTAAAATTCGCATTTGCATTTCCGAACTTCCCTGCTGCCCCGGGCGCGGGGCCGGCGTGCCCTGACCCCTTTGCCGAGCCCTTTTGCCTTGCGCCGCACACCGTTTCGCTTCCTCCACACCCTTCCCCTGGTCCTGCTCGCCGGCATCCTGGTCCTGCCCGTGCTGGCGGTGCTGGCCTCGTGGCTGCCGTTTGGGCAGACCGATGCGCTGGCTGGCCCCATCCTGCGCGAGATGGCTGCCACCGTGCTGCCCGGCTATGTGTGGACCACGCTGTGGCTGAGCGTGCTGGTGGCGCTGGGCGCGGCCATCGTGGGCACGGGGGCGGCGGCGGCCGTGACGCTGTTCGATTTCCCCGGCCGGCGCACCTTCGAGTGGCTGCTGCTGCTGCCGCTGGCCATGCCGGCCTATGTCACGGCCTATGCCTACACCGACTTCCTGCAGTTCAGCGGCCCGCTGCAGGTGGGGTTGCGCGCCACCTTCGGGCTCGAAGGCCGGCTGCTGCCCGAGGTGCGCAGCCTGGGCGGCGCGGTCTGGGTGTTCATCTTCTCGCTGTACCCCTATGTCTACCTGCTGGCGCGCACGGCGCTGGGCGAGCGCGCCGCGCACCTGATGGAGGCCGCGCGCCTGCTCGGTGCACCGCTGCCCCGGCGCATCCGCGCCGTGGCCCTGCCGCTGGCGCGCCCGGCCGTGGCCGCCGGCGTGGCCCTGGTGCTGATGGAGACGCTGGCCGACTTCGGCGTGGCCAGCTACTTCGGCATCCAGACCTTCACCACCGGCATCTACAAGGCCTGGCTGTCCATGGACAACCGGCTGGCCGCCGCACAGCTGGCCACCATGCTGCTGGTGGTGGTGATGGCCCTGCTGCACCTGGAGCAGCGGGCACAGAAGCGCATGCGCTTTGCCGGCGGCCTGGGCCGCGCCGGCTCGGCCGAGGCCCAGCCCCTGGCGCTGCGCGGCGGGCGCCGCCTGCTGGCCTGGGCCGTGTGCGGCCTGCCGGTGCTCATGGGCTTTGTCGCGCCCGTGGTCTTCATGCTGCGCCCGCTGGCGGCCGACTGGTCGGTGCTGCCCTGGACTCGTTTCATCGAGTGGGCCGGCAACAGCGTGCGCCTGGGCGCCATCACCGCCGTGCTGGCTGTCATCGTGGCGTTGGCGCTGGCCTTTGCGGTGCGCCGCAGTGCCGATGCGGTGACGCGCGGCGTGGTGCAACTGGTCAGCCTGGGCTACGCCGTGCCCGGCGCCGTCATCGTGGTCGGCCTGCTGCTGCCCGTGGGCTGGCTGCAGGCGGCCGTGCCACAGTGGGGCGTGGGTGCCTTGGTCACGGCCACGGCCGTGGGCATCGTCTGGGCCTACCTGGTGCGCTTTTGCGCCGTGGCGCTGCAGTCCATGCAAAGCGGGTACGCGCGCATTCCGCAAAGCCTGGACGACTCGGCGCGCATGCTGGGCACGGGCAGCGCCGGCCTGCTGGCGCGTGTGCACTGGCCCCTGCTCAAGCGCTCCACCGCCGCCGCCGCGCTGCTGGTCTTCGTGGACGTGATGAAAGAGCTGCCCGCCACCATGGTGCTGCGCCCCTTCAACAGCGACACCCTGGCCGTGGTGGCCTACCAGCTGGCTCGCGACGAGCGCCTGGGCGAGGCGGCGCTGCCCTCGCTGGCCCTGGTAGCGGTGGGGCTGGTGCCGGTGATATTGCTCAGCCGCACCTTGCGCTCCGCCAAGCGCTGAGCGCGGCTCAAAAAACTCTTCTGGCGTCGTTGCCGAGTCTTGTCGTACTACCCGTACTGCCTGCGACGCGACGCCTAGCCAGAACCGCTTCGCTGAGTTTTGTGAGCCGCTTGAAGCCGTGCCGGACGCAGCATCGCCCGGCAAACCGGGTAACCTGCGCGCCATGCACGCCCGAGTTCTTCGCTACCTCGACGAAGTGGTCCGCCGCGGTTCCATCCGCAAGGCGGCCGAGCACCTGCACGTGGCGCCTACGGCGGTCAACCGCCAGATCCTCGACCTGGAGGCGGAGTTGGGTGCGCCGCTGTTCGACCGCATCCATAACCGGCTGCGCCTGACGCCGCTGGGCGAGATGGTGCTGGCCCATGTGCGCAGCACCCTGCGTGAGCATGCGGCGCTGCGCGAGCGCATTGCGGAGTTCAAGGACGAGCGCCGGGGCGAGATCTCCGTGGCCACCACGGCGGGCCTGGCCGGCTCGCTGCTGCCTTCGCTGGTGCACGATTTTCGCCAGCGCTACCCGGGCATCGCGGTGCGCATCATCGACCTGCCGATTGCCGAAATACCGTCCGCCGTGGAGCGCGGCGATGCCGAGCTGGGCCTGGGCTACGACCTGTCGCTGAAAGCCGCCCTGCGCACCCTGTCGGCCAGCGAATGGCCCATCGGCGCCGTGGTGCCGCCCAAGCATGCGCTGGCGCGCCAGTCGTCCGTGCTGCTCAGCGACTGCATCGGCCACGCGCTCATCCTGCCCGCGCCGCAGCTGACCATCCGCACGCTGCTCGATGAGGCCTTCGAGCGCAATGCCATCAAGGTCACGCCCGTGGCCGAATCGACCTCGATGGCACTGATCCTGCGTCTGGTGGCGCTGGGCGAGGGCATCGCCCTGCTCAACCCGCTGGACGTGATGGAAGAGCGCGCCCGCAATGCCCTGGTCTTCGTGCCGCTGCGCGACGCCCACCTCGCGCGCCAGACCCTGGTGCTGGCGGCGCGCGCCAAGGGGCAACTGAGCGCCGCGGCCGAGCTGATGGCGGCCAACATTGGCGACGCGCTGGCGCGGCTGTTCGCTACCGCGCGCTGAACTCCGCAGGTTCATGTGTCCACATTTTGTGGACACCCCAGGCGCAATTCGGCGCTATCGCAGATGCACTGCCGTTCCTAGACTGGCGTCATCGATTAGCGAAGAACGAGAAGCCCCATGACCACCCTGATAGCCCTGAACGCCGATGTCCTCGTCACCATGGACGCGCAGCGCCGCGAGATCCGTGATGGCGCCCTGGTAGCCGATGGCCCGGCCGTGCAGTGGGTGGGCCCCACGGCTGAGCTGCCGCTGCAGTACCGCCGCATGGCCGACGAGGGCGCGGCCCGGGTGCTCGACATGCGCGGGCGCGTGGTACTGCCGGGCCTGGTCAACACCCACCACCACATGTACCAGAGCCTCACGCGCGCCGTGCCCGCGGCGCAGGATGCGGAGCTGTTCTCGTGGCTCACCAACCTCTACATGCTGTGGTCGCACCTCACGCCCGAGATGGTGCATGTGTCCACCCAGACGGCGATGGCCGAGCTCATGCTCTCGGGTTGCACCACCACCAGCGACCACCTGTACCTGTACCCCAACGGCGCGCGCCTGGACGACGCCATCGCCGCCGCGCAGCAGATGGGCATGCGCTTTCACGCAGCGCGCGGCTCCATGAGCCTGGGGCGCAGCAAGGGCGGCCTGCCGCCCGATGCCGTGGTGGAGGAGGAAGAGGCCATCCTGCGCGACAGCCTGCGCCTGATACAGCAGTACCACGACGCCTCGCGCCACGCCATGCTGCGCGTGGTGCTGGCGCCGTGCTCGCCGTTCTCGGTGACGCGCGCGCTGATGCGCGAGTCGGCCCTGCTGGCGCGCGCGCACGGCGTGTCGCTGCACACCCACCTGGCCGAGAACGACAACGACGTGGCCTTCTCGCGCGAGCAGTTCGGCCACACCCCCGCGCAGTACGCCGAGAGCCTGGGCTGGGTGGGCCGCGACGTGTGGCATGCGCACTGCGTCAAGCTCGACCCCGAGGGCATTGCCCTGTTCGCGCGCACCGGCACGGGCGTGGCCCACTGCCCCTGCTCCAACATGCGCCTGGCCTCGGGCATTGCGCCCGTGCGCAGCATGCGCGATGCGGGCGTGCCCGTGGGCCTGGGGGTGGACGGCAGCGCGTCGAACGACGGCGCCCACATGCTCGGCGAGGCGCGCCAGGCCCTGCTGCTGCAGCGCGTGGGCCACGGCCCCGCCGCCATGGGCGCGCGCGAGGCGCTGGAGATCGCCACCCTGGGCGGCGCGCGCGTGCTCAACCGCGACGACATCGGCGCGCTGGCGCCCGGCATGTCGGCCGACTTCGTGGCCTTCGACATGTCCGCCGTCGGCTTCGCCGGTGCCGGCCACGACCCGGTGGCGGCCCTGGTGTTCTGCACGCCGGCCAACGCCGACACCAGCGTCATCAACGGCCGCGTGGTGATTGAGGGCGGCCGCCTGCTCACGGCCGACCTGCCCGTGGTGCTGGGGCGGCACAACGCCCTGGCAAAGACGCTGTTCGAGCGGGCCTCGGCCGGCCACTGATCCCCTTCATCCACCACCAGGCTGCCTCTTCGGGGGCTGGCCTGGCCTGGGCGCTGGCCGTCCATCACCGCACGCAAGGAGCGCCGACCCGCCATTCCTACCCGCCATCGCATTCCTTCACATGACGACAAGTGCCTTTGCAAAGGCCAACGGACAAGGAGACAAGACAATGGAACAATTGCTTTACAAGGTGGAAGACCATCCACCGATGCTGGCCACGGCGGTGCTGCTGTCGCTGCAGCACCTGCTGGCAGCACTGGGCGGCATCATCGCCGTGCCGCTGGTGGTGGGCGGCGCGCTCAAGCTGCCGGCCGACCAGATCGTGGCCCTGGTGAATGCCGCGCTGCTGGGCTCGGGCATCGTCACCATCATCCAGTGCAAGGGCGTGGGCCCCGTGGGCGTACGCCTGCCCTGCGTCATGGGCACCAGCTTTGCCTTTGTCGGCGCGGGCATCAGCGTCGGGCTGGAGCATGGCGTGGCCGGCATCCTGGGCTCATCGCTCGTGGGCTCGCTCGTGATGATCGTGGGCAGCTTCTTCATGCCGTTGATACGGCGCTTCTTTCCGCACACCGTGACCAGCGTGGTCGTGACCATGATCGGCCTGTCGCTCACGCCCGTGGCGGTGGACTGGGCGGCCGGCGGCGTGGGCGCCAGCGACTATGGCGCCGTGGGCCACCTGGCGATTGCCGGCTTCGTGCTCGCACTGGTCATAGCCTTCGTGCAGTGGGGCAAGGGCATCGTCTCGGCCAGCGCCGTGGTGCTGGGCATTGCCAGCGGCTATGTGCTGTGCCTGGCGCTGGGGCTCATCGACTTCACCCAGGTGCGCGAGGCGCCAGTGTTCTCCATCCCGCAGCCGCTGCACTTTGGCATGGCCTTTCCGGTCGCGGGCATCATCGCCATGTCCATTGCCTTCCTGGTCACCATCGTCGAGACCACGGGCACCTTCATGGCCCTGGGCGCGGCCACGCAGACGCCCATCCCCAACAAACGCCTGGCCAGCGGCATCCTGTGCGACGGCGTGGGCTCGGCCTTCGCTGCGGTGATGTCCAGCCCGCCGCTGTCCACCTTTGCGCAGAACGTGGGCGTGGTCTCGCTGACCGGCGTGGCCAGCCGGCATGTGGTGATGCTCACGGGTGTGATGCTGCTGCTGGCCGGGCTGTTCCCGGTGCTGGGCGCGCTGGTGGTGACCATTCCGCAGCCCGTGCTTGGCGGTGCGGGCCTGATGATGTTCGCGATGATCGTCTCGGCCGGCATCCGCATGCTCGCCAGCAGCGCGCCCTCGCGCCGCAACAGCCTCATCATCGCCGTCTCGCTGGGCTGCGGCCTGGCTGTGACGGTGCGCCCCGACCTGCTGGTGCGCATGCCGGCCTTCGTGCGCGAGGTCTTCGGCTCGGGCATCACCGTGGGCGCGCTGGTGGCGGTGGTGCTGAACCTGGTGCTGCCGGGGCGCGAGCGCGAGGAAGACGAGCCCGCCTGACCCCGCCCACGAAAAAGCCGCCCGAAGGCGGCTGGCTGGGTGGGGGCATTCGGGTGAGGCGGGGCGCTGGCGCGCTTATTCGCTCCAATCCGAGTGCTTCTCGCAGATCTTGTTGGTTTCCTTGCCCTTGCGTGTTTCGCCAAAGGTCACGAGGTTGCCCTTGAAGTCGTCAGGCGTCTCGTTCCACATGCAGGTGCACCAGGCCTGGGCCTTGGTCTGGCCCTTGATGGGGCTCTTTTCGTCGCCGCCCTCGTACAGCTTGGCGGCGTAGCCCAGGCATTGCCGGTACTGGGCGTCGCCTGCAGGGGGCTTGTTGTAGTCGGTGGCGGCCAGGGCGGATGTGCCCGCCGCCAGGATGAGAAGGGCGCCGGTGAGTGCGGTACGGATCGATTGCATGGGTGGGGACCTCTGCCAGGTGGTTTTTTGGTGTTGAAACGGCGCGGGCCTGGGGTGCGTGCGGCAAGCTGCTTGCTGCGCGCCACCTAGGTGTTATGCAGTGTATCTGGATGAAACAAAAGGTTTCAAACTTATTTTGCAATGGGCCTGGACGTCTGCACCGGGCCCCGCCAGGGCCGCACCAGTCGCCGCCAGCCCACGACCACGCCCGTGAGGCTCAGCAGCGCGCCCCCCAGGCTCAGCACGATCAGCACCCCATCCCACAGCGGGCGGCGCGCCAGCAGCGGCCCCCAGTCCCAGCTGTGCAGCAGCGCGAACAGCCAGCGGCTGGCACGGCGGTGGGTGTCGCTCTTGTCCAGCACGGCGCCAGTGTGCGGGTCGATGTGCACCCAGGTGGCGTGGGCGTCGGTGAACACCACGCGCAGCACCGGCAGGGGCTTGTCGCCGCCGCCCGTCATGGTGTGTGCGGCGCGGCTGTAGTAGTGCATGTCGTACTCGCGCAGCGTCTCGCTGCGGGCCACCGGGTCCGGCAGGAGGCGCGCGGCGGCGGCCAGCAGTTGCTGCGTGTCCATGGCGTGGGGCTGGGCGGTAGCGGCATCGAGCAGGGCCGGCGCGCCCGTGGAGCTGGCTGCCTGCACCAGCGTGTGGCCGGCCGTGCGCACCCAGCGCAGCTCCCGGGTGTTGGGCGAGGCGGCAGCCAGCAGGGCCTGCACACTGGCGGGCTGCGCGGGCAGCAGCAGCGGGCCGCCGTGCATGGCCTGCGTGCGCAAGGCCGGGGCGCCGCTGTCGAAAACCTTCCAAGGGTTCATGGACATCAGGCCGCTGAAGATCCAGGTCAGCGTGACCGCTGCGAACAGCAGCCCCGAGACATGGTGCCAGCGCATCATGAAGCCCCGGTAGGGTGAGCGCGAGCCGCTCTTGTAGCGCCTTGTGAAGCGCCAGCGCATGATGCCCACCACCGTGCCGGTGACAGTCAGCACGATGCCGGCGATGGACAGCCAGTTCACGATGTCGGCCCACCAGGCATCGAAGGCATTGCCGCGGAACGGGTAGAGCCAGTGGATCCAGGCGCCCGCGTAGTTCCAGCCGCGTTCCGTGCGCGTGGCGTCGCGCACCACCTCGCCCGTGGTGCCCGAGACGTAGACCTCGGTGTCCGCCGCGTCACCCAGTGCCAGGCGGTGCAGGGGTCGGTGCGCATCGAGGGCGCGCGAGTGGGTGAAGGCGTCCTCGTCCAGGCTGCCCAGGTAGCGCGGGGCGCTGCCGGGCGCACCGGCAAAGGCCTGGGCCGATGCTGTGGCCCAGGCCGCGTCCACCCCGCGCAGCACCTGGCCGGTGCTGGCATCGACCACGGTGGCGGGACCGCGCCTGGGTGCGCCCTCCGGCAGCACCAGGTAGACCGCGCGCCCGCCGCTGGCCACGGCCAGCCGCAGGTCCGACAGGGGCTTGCCGTCGAAACCCGCCGCGCGCAGGGCCTGCGCGGGCTCCAGCGCGATGGCGGCCGTGCGCAGCGGTGCCAGGTGCTCCAGCCGCTCGGTGGCCGTGAGCTTGGGGTAGCCCACGTACATCATCACCACGCCTGAGACGAACCACATGGCGAATAAGGCGCACAGCACCACGCCTGCCCAGCGGTGCACAAGGTAGAGCCAGCGCTTGGCGTGCGGCAGCATGGTTGGCCCCTGCTCAGAACGCGACGTGCAAGGTGACGTCCGCCGTGCGCGCGGCGCCCAGGTAAACCTGCGTGCTGCGCGACTCCACAGCGTGGATGCGATCAGTGGCGTTGCGGATGCGCCCGGTGAGCGTGGTGGACCGGTTCAGCTTCCACTCCAGGCCCAGGTCCAGCAGGGTGTATTCGGGCCAGTACTGCGTGTTGGCCGCGTCCGCATAGACCTTGCCCACATGGCGCACGCCGGCGCTGGCCGTGAGGGCCGGGGTGAGTGCGTACGACACCCAGAGGTTGGCCACCGTCTCGGGCGTGTTGATGGGCGTCCTGCCGGCCAGGGAGGTGCCGCCCTGCACATAGCTCTCGTAGCGCGCGCGGGTCCGGGTGAGGTTGGCCTGCACCTGCCACAGGCTGGTCGGGCGCACACCCACCGCCAGCTCGATGCCCCGGGCCGACTGCTCGCCCACCAGCACGGTCAGCACGGGGTTGTTCGGGTCTTGCGAGGCAATGTTCTTGCGCGTGATCTGGAAGGCCGCCGCCGTGGCCGTGCCCTTGCCGTCCCAGAAATCGAACTTGCTGCCCACCTCGGCCTGGCGGCCGGTGGTCAGCGCGCTGTTGTTGGCGACGTCGGCAAACGACGCGGTGGCCAAGGAGCCCGATGGCGGGTCGGCAGCGGTCGATGCCTGGGCATACAGGTTGGCGTTGGGCGCGAAGTCCCACACCACGCCCAGGCGGCCGGTGGTGGGGTGGTAGCTGCGGCTGAAGCTGGCCGGGCTGGCAGCCGTGACGGTGCGGCGGTTGGTCAGGTCCAGGTCGATGCGCTCCTGCCGCAGGCCGGTGATGAGGTGCACGCTGGGGGCAAGCGCCGTGCGGTTTTCCAGGTACAGCGCGGTGGTGGTGGTCTTGTTGTCGCGGTCGGGGTTGAAGCCTGGCGCCATGCCCGGGATGTCGAAGAAGCGCTCGGTGGTGAACTGGTAGGGGTTCACCGTGCTCACGGTGCTGGTCAGGCTGTTGGGAAAGCGCGTCTGCCGGTTCACGCTGGCATCGAGGCCAAAGGCCCAGTCGCTCTTGCGGCCGGCCAGCGTGCCCTGCCAGGTGGCCTCGATGCGGTCGCCCAGCACCTCGTGGTCGTGGCGCTGCAAAAAGGGCGAGGTGCGCGCCACCTGGGTGTTGGCGGCGTTGAAGCGGTAGGTCTCCACGTTGCGGTAGTCGCGCAGCGCATCGTAGGCATACAGGGTGTTGCGCAGTTGCAGCGCGTCCGAAACCCGCCACTGCGCCACCGAGCGCAGCCACTGCACGCGCTGCTGGTAGATGCCATCGGCACTGTTGTAGTTCTTGAAGCGCGTGGCCGGGTCCACGCGCAGCGCGCCCAGGTTGGGGTTGAGCACAGGCGTGCCCCAGTAGGGGCGGTCCACGTCGTCCTTCTGGTACTCGTAGGCCAGCAGGTGGGTGAAGCCGCCGCCCAGGTCCGTCAGCAGCGAGGCGGCCAACTGGGTGGAACGCGAGTGCACACCCTCGACCCAGTTGCCCGCATCGCGGTGGTTCAGGTCGATGCGGGTAAAGTTCGCCGCGCCAGCGCCACCATCATCGCCGGACAGGCGCCGGTTCAGGCCCACCGACACCTCCTTGAGGTCGTTCGCGCCCAGGCGCAACTGCGCCTCGCCGAAGTTGCTGCGCTCAGGTGTCTTGGTGATGTAGTTGAGCGAGCCGCCCACCGCGCCCGAGCCGTAGAGGAAGCTCGATGCACCGCCCACGGCCTCGACCCGGTCGTAGATCCAGCTGTCCACCGCGCGCGTGGCGCTGCCGTACTGAACGGTGATGCCGTTGTACATCTGGCTCACCGAGTTGCCGCTGAAGCCGCGGTAGCTGGCGGCCATGGAGCCAGGGGCGTTGTGCGCGGTGACGCCGGGGATGGCGCGCAATATCTCCTGCGTGTCCTGCGCGCCGCGCGCGTCGATGGTGGCGCGATCCACCAGGGTGACCGATGCCGGCGTCTCGCGCGGCGTCAGACCCAGGCGGCTGCCGGTGCCCACCGGCGTGTCGAGCTGCAGGCGGCCATTGGGCTGCGGCGCCGCGTCTGTCACCTCGACGGCCTGCAGGGTGGGGGCGGGCTGCGCCTGGGCGGCCGCGCACAGCGGCACCAGGGCGAAGATGGCCGCATGCAGCGGCGATGGGGCGAAGAAGGCCGGCGTGCAAGCAGGCGAAGGGGAACGGGACATGGCTCAACTCTCTGGCAGGCAGCACGGCGCCGGGGGGCAGGGTGGCCCTGCAGGCGCGCACTGCCCGCGACATCACGGACAGGAAGGCCGCGCAGCCCTGGCGATCAGGGGCCACGCGTGTTGCGGTCAGATCAGAGAGAAGTGGGGGGCCCGCGGGCGGGCAGCGGTGCCGCGGTGATGGCGGCGATGCGCGCGGCCTCCACCGGCTGCACGGCGTGCGCCAGCGGCTGGGGCAGGGGAACCAGGGCCGGGGGAGTCGCCGGTGGGGCCCCTGCGATGGAGCACAGCGGGCAGTCCATGCCCATGCTGCCCATCTCCACGGCACCGTCATCGGTCTGCACCAGCAGCTTGATAGTGCCGGCGCCCGAGCAGATCACCTCGATGGCCTGGGGGTTCACCAGCGGCGAGGCCATGGCCACGCCCATGGACGCCACGAACCAGGCCAGCACCAGAAGGCGCAGGGCAGCAAGGGTTCGAAGGGCGTTCATGGGCCGAGATTATGCCTGCCGGCGCCGCAAAGCGAATCGGGCGCCAGGGCGCCCGATTGCTTTGCGTCAAGCCTGGATCACGCTTGCGTGTAGGCCGTCTTCACCGTGGTGTAGAACTCGGCGGCATAGCGGCCCTGCTCGCGCGGGCCGTAGCTGCTGCTCTTGCGGCCGCCGAATGGCACGTGGTAGTCCACACCGGCGGTGGGCAGGTTCACCATCACCATGCCGGCCTGGGCGTGGCGCTTGAAGTGCGTGGCATGCTTGAGGCTGGTGGTGGCGATGCCACTGGCCAGGCCGAAGGGGGTGTCGTTGGCCAGGGCCAGCGCTTCCTCGTAGTTCTTCACGCGCTGCACGCTCACCACGGGGCCGAAGATCTCTTCGCGGTTGATGCGCATGCCGGGCGTGGTCTCGGTGAACAGGGCCGGGCGCAGGTAGAAGCCGGGCGCGCCATCGGCGTTCTTCTCCAGGGCCTCGCCGCCGTAGGCGAGCTTGGCGCCTTCCTGCTGGCCGATGCCGATGTACTCCAGGTCCTGCGCCAGCTGGCGGTCGTCCACCACGGGGCCGATGTCGGTGCCGGCCTTGCGCGCGTCGTCCACCGTCAGGGTCTTCATCTTCTCGACCATGGCTGCCACGAAGCGGTCGTGGATGCCCTCGGTCACCACCACGCGGCTGCTGGCGGTGCAGCGCTGGCCGGTGGAGAAGAAGCCGCTGTTGACCGCAGCGCCCACGGCCACGTTCAGGTCGGCGTCATCGAGCACCACAAAGGGGTTCTTGCCACCCATTTCGAGCTGCACCTTGGCACCGCGCGGCACGCAGGCAGCGGCCACGCGCTGGCCCGTTCCCACCGATCCGGTGAAGCTCACGCCTGCAATGCGCTCGTCTTCGAGCAGCACCTGGCCGACGTCCGAGCCGCGGCCCATCACCAGGTTGAACACGCCGGCCGGCAGGCCCGCGCGGTGCAGGATATCGGCCAGCGCCCAGGCGGAGCCGGGTACCACTTCGGCAGGCTTGAACACCACGCAGTTGCCATAGGCCAGTGCCGGGGCGATCTTCCAGGCCGGGATGGCGATGGGGAAGTTCCACGGCGTGATGATGCCAATGATGCCCAGGGGCTCGCGCGTGATCTCGATGCCCACGCCGGGGCGCACCGAGGGCACCAGTTCACCGCCGGGGCGCAGTGCCTCGCCGGCAAAGAACTTGAAGATGGCGGCCGCGCGGCCCACTTCGCCAATCGCTTCGGGCAGGGTCTTGCCTTCCTCGCGGGCCAGCAGGTCACCCAGCTCGGCCTTGCGCGCGATGATCTCGTTGCCCACGGCGTCCAGCACGTCAAAGCGCTGCTGGGGCGTGGAAAGGCTCCACGCCGGGAATGCGGCCTGGGCAGCCGCCACAGCGTCCAGCGCCTGCTCGCGGCTGGCCACGGCGTAGTCGCCGATCACATCGCGGGTGTCCGATGGGTTGGTGTTGCGGTAGCCGCGGACGCCTTCGGTCCAGGTTCCGCCAATCAGGTTTGCATGCATGGTGTGGTGCGGGTAGTGAGAAAGTGATGGCAATGCCGAACAGGCCGCCGGCGCACCGCGCAGGCCCGGCCACTGCACAGCGCCTGCGCGGGGCAGTGCATTGTGCAGCGGTCGGTGCGCGGTGGCTGGTGGTCCATTCTGGCGTGCCTTAAAAAGCCGTGCGCACGCCGATCTGCGTGACGCCCTTCTGGCTGACGAAATCCTTGAGTCCGCCGGTGGCTTGCGACGCCGACGCATACAGGAAGGTGTTCTTGGACAGCGCATAGCGCGCGCCGACGGCGACCTTGCCCAGGGTGTCATTCTGGCCGGCCGCGTTGGCATACTTCACGCGGGTGTAGTTGGCGCCCAGCAGCACGAAGGAGCCCACGGGCACTTCCACGCCGATGGTGGTGCCGTCGCTGTGGTCCATGGCGAAGGTATTGGTGCCGGTCACGGTCAGGTTGTTGCCCGTGAAGGCGCCGTTCACCGAGGTGGTGGCCAGGTCGCGGTTGCGCTGCACGCCGCCCAGCACCTTGACCACGCCGAAGTTGTAGTTGGCCGCCACCGTGAGCGACTTGTTCACGTTGTCCCCCGTGGTGCGCGAGCGGTTCCACTCGTACGACAGCGCGCTGTTGAACGGGCCCTGGCCGTAGCTGAGCTTGACGCCGTAGAAGCGGTCGGCCGTGCCCTCGCCGGGCGCCACCTGGGCGGCGGCCTGGAAGCCGCCGTAGTTGATGCTCTGCACCTGCAGCACGTTGTCGGCACGCGGGGCGTTGAGCCACAGGGGCAGGGCCTTGCCGGCGTTGGTCACGCCCGTGCCGGGGTTCAGCGTCAGGGCGTTGGTGAACGGGTTGCTCAGGCCCATGACCGAGTCTTCCAGGATGTACTGGCGGCCCAGGCGCAACTCGCCCACCGTGGACGACGACAGCCACACGAAAGCCTGGCGCCCGAAAGCCCGGCCGCCCTGGCCGAAGGTGCCGTTGTCGGCGTTGAAGCCGTTTTCCAGCAGCACACCGGCCTTCAGGCCGCCCCCGAGATCCTCCACGGTGCGGATGCCCCAGCGCGAGCCGTTCAGGCCGTTGGTCGTGCCGTCGTTCATGGCCGTCATGCTGCCAGCGCCCGAGCGCGAGCCCGCGCTGTAGTGGCTGACGTTGACGTCGACCAGGGTGAACAGGGTCACGCTCGACTGGGCCTGGGCTGCGGGTGCAGCGGCCAGCAGCGCCGCGCAGGCGGCCAGGGACAGGTTGGAAATTTGCGTCGTCTTCTTCATGGTTTTTTGTCTCTCTCTCGTTCTCGGCTCTTGTTTTCTTCAGGGTTGATGAAAGCGGGGATGGAATGGGCGGTGGGGCTCCTCAGGGGTGGATGGGCATGGCAGGGCAGCACGCCAGCGCGGCGCGGTCAGGGGCTGTCGTGCTGAAAGGGGGCGGCCCGGGGCCGCAGGGTGGCGAAGTGCTCAGCGCCCGGTGGCTGCTGCCATCGGGGCGGGCAGATGTCTGACCTCACAAGGTCCCATGCCGATCGGCGGCGCGCATTTTGGTGAGGTCATGGACGAAGGCTCCCAGGCAATGAGGCGTGCGCTGGCGTGTGCCGGTGCTTTCGGGGGCAGGGCGGTAGCCTCAACGCGTTGATTTGTTGTATGTCATCGTACAACAAAATGCGAGCGTGGGGCCTCGGGTTATTACTGACGGTCTTGGTCCGGGGCGCGGCTCCACGCCGGCGCGGCCAGCAGCCTGCGCAGGCGCTGGGCTGAGCGTTGGAGGCAGGGTGGGGGCGTGGGCCCCCGGGGGATCAGCCGGCCTCGGCCTGGGCGCGGCGGCGGCGCTCGCGGCTGTTGGCCAGGTGGGTGCGCATGGCTGCGCGCGCGCCATCGGGGTCCTGGCCGACGATGGCGTCGTAGATGCTTTCGTGCTCGCCGTTCACGCGCCGCAGGTACTGGCGCAGGTCGCTCTGGCTGTCGCCGGCCTCGAGCCGCGCACGCGGGATGATCATGCTGCCCAGCGTGCCCATGAGCTCCGCGAAATGGCTGTTCTGCGTGGCGCGCGCAATCTCCAGGTGGAACTGGAAGTCCGACGCCACCGCGTCGCGCCCTTCGTCCACGGCCTTGGTCACGGCGTCCAGCGCCACGCGCATGGCGGCGATGTTGGCGTCGGTGCGGCGCTGCGCAGCCAGCGCGGCGGCCTCGGTCTCCACGCCGATGCGCAGCTCCAGCACGGCGATCACGTCGCGCAGCGTGCTGAACTGGTCGGGCGTGATCTTGAAGCCCGGCGCCTGCCCCAGGCCCAGCACGAAGGTGCCGATGCCGTGGCGCGTTTCCACCAGGCCCGAGGCCTGCAGCTTGGAAATCGCCTCACGCACCACGGTGCGGCTGACCTCGAACTCCGCCATGATCGCCGCCTCCGTGGGCAGCTTGTCACCCAGCGCCAGGCGCCCGTCGCGGATGCGGTCGCCCAGGGATTCAACCAGCTCCAGGGCCAGGGTGCGGGGCTTGCGGCGAAGGGCGATGGCGGTGTTCATTTCTCGGTGTTATCCCTATGTGATCGTGGGGCGCTTGGGAGTACATTGCATTCGCGTTGTACGACAACTGATGACGTGCAACAGAGCATACCGCCACTGTACCAAGAACCTCCTCGATTTCCATGCCTTGTCACCCGACACCGATCCGATTCAACCGCCTGCTGCTCACCGGTGCCGCCGGCGGTCTGGGCCGTGAGCTGCGCACCCGCCTGAAGGCCTATTGCACCAGCCTGCGCCTGTCCGACATCGCCGACCTGGGTGCCGAGGCCGCAGGCGAAGAAGTGCGCCCCGCCAGGCTGGAAGACGCCGCCGCCATCCATGAACTGCTGGCCGGTGTGGACGCCGTGGTGCACCTGGGTGGTGTGTCGACCGAGCAGCCTTGGGACGCCATCCTGCCAGCCAACATCGTCGGTGTGTACAACCTGTACGAGGCCGCCCGCAAGCAGGGCGTCAAGCGCGTGGTGTTTGCCAGCAGCAACCATGTCACCGGCTTCTACCGCCAGGACGAGGTCGTGGGCCTTCGGGACCCGGCCCGGCCCGACGGCCTGTACGGCCTGTCCAAGGCCTTCGGCGAAGACCTCTCGCGCTTTTACTTTGATCGCTACGGCATCGAGACCGTGTGCCTGCGCATCGGCTCCTCCTTCCCCGAGCCGCGCAACCGCCGCATGCTCGCCACCTGGATGAGCTACGACGACCTGGAGCGCCTGGTCATCGCCAGCCTCACCGCGCCCGTGGTGGGCCACAGCACCATCTACGGCATGGGCGACAACACCACCACCTGGTGGGACAACACGCTGGCGCGCCACATCGGCTACCGCCCGCAGGACAGCTCCGAGCCCTTCCGCGCCAAGGTGGAAGCCGCCGACCCCACGCCCGACATGAGCGACCCGGCCGTCATCTACCAGGGTGGCCCCTTCGTGCGCACCGGCCCGTTCGAGTGAGCACGACCGCCATGGAACTGCTGCTGCCCGACCACCGCGACCAGGTGGGCGAGAGCCCGCTGTGGTCTGCCACCGAACAGGCCCTGTATTGGGTGGACATCGAAGGCCGCGCGCTGCGCCGCCTGCGCTGGGCCGACCGCCAGTTGACCAGTTGGGCCGCGCCCGAGCGCCTGGCCTGCATCGCCCTGCATGCCGACGGCGGCCTCATCGCCGGCATGGACACGGGCCTCTTTCACCTGCGCCCGGCCGATGACGACACGCTGGCCTGCACCCTGGTGTCTACAGTGCAGCACCCGCAAGAGGGCATGCGTTTCAACGACGGCCGCTGCGACCGCCAGGGCCGCTTCTGGGCCGGCACCATGGTGCGCGACATGGCCCTGGCGCAGCCCGCCGGCGGCCTTTACCGCCAGGACGCGCGCGGCCTGTCGGTGCCCCAGGTCGAAGGCCTGGTCACGCAGAACGGCCTGGCCTTCAGTCCCGACGGCGCCACCATGTACCTGAGCGACAGCCACCCCAGCGTGCAGAAGATCTGGTCGCTGGACCTGCACGACGACGGCAGCCTGGGCCCGCGCCGCCTGTTCGCCGACATGCGCGAGCTGCCCGGCCGACCCGATGGCGCCGCCATCGACACCGACGGCTGCTACTGGATCTGCGGCAACGACGCCGGCATGGTGCACCGTTTCACACCCCAGGGTGTGCTCGACCGCTCGCTCAGCGTGCCGGTCAGCAAGCCCTCGATGTGCAGCTTCGGTGGGCCCGACCTCGACCTGCTGTTCATCACCTCCATCCGCCCCGGCCAGCCCCAGGGCAACGACGTTTTGCACGGCGGCGCGGTCTTCGTGACCCGCCCCGGCGCCCGCGGGCTCGCAGAAGCCCCGTACCGCACGGCCTGAAGACCGCAGCACCGCACACCCCTTTCAACCCTGGAGACAAACCACCATGAACGTTCCACACCTCATCGGCCGCGTGGCGCTGGCCGCCGGCATGCTGATCGGCAGCCTGGCCGCGCAGGCCACCGAATTTCGCTCGTCCGACATCCACCCTGAGGACTACCCCACCGTGCTGGCCGTGCGCCACATGGGTGAGACGCTGTCCAAGGCCACGGGCGGCAAGCACAGCATCAAGGTCTACGCCAAGGGCTCCCTGGGTATCGAGAAGGACACCATCGAGCAGACCAAGCTGGGTGCCATCGCCATGACGCGCGTGAACGTCGCGCCCATGAACAACATCTGCCCCGCCACCATGGTGCCCACCATGCCCTTCCTGTTCCGCGACAAGGAACACATGCGCAAGGTGCTGGATGGCACGATCGGCGACGAGATCCTGAAGGACTGCGAATCGCAGGGCTTCGTGGGCCTGGCCTTCTACGACAGCGGCGCGCGTTCGATCTACACCGTCAAGAAGCCGGTCAAGACCCTGGCCGACGTCAAGGGCCTGAAGGTGCGCGTGCAGCAGAGCGATCTGTGGGTGTCGCTGCTCGAAGCCATGGGCGCCAACGCCACCCCCATGCCTTTCGGCGAGGTCTACACCGCGCTCAAGACCGGCCTGGTGGACGCTGCCGAAAACAACTACCCCAGCTACGAGAGCTCGCGCCACTTCGAAGTGGCCAAGTATTTCAACAAGACCGAGCACTCCATGGCGCCCGAGATCCTGCTGTTCAGCAAGCGCGTGTGGGACACCCTGAGCGCCGATGAGCAAAAGGCCATCCGCGCCGCGGCCAAGGAGTCGGTGGGCTTCATGCGCAAGATCTGGGACGAGCGCGAAGAGAAATCCCTGGCCACCGTGAAGGCTGGCGGCGCGCAGATCGTGGAGATCGACAAGGCTGCATTCAAGACCGCCATGAAGCCGGTGTACGACAAGTTCCTGAAGGACCCCAAGCTGCAGGACATGGTCAAGCGCATCGACGCCGTGCAGTAAGAAAAAGCCAGAGTCTCCAGGGCCGGCGGCACAGAGAGCAGTCCGCCGCCTGCCCACTTCCAGTTGTTTTTGAATGTCCACTATGTACACGCGACTCTGCGCTTTCATTGCGCGCACCTGCCTTCAACTCGGGGTAGGGGGGCTCGTCCTGCTGGTTTGCGCGGTGCTCTACCAGGTCATCGGCCGCTATGTGTTCAACGACACACCCACCTGGGCCGAGAGCGGCGCGGTGCTGCTCGTGCTCTACGTGACCATGCTCGGCATGGCGGTGGGGGTGCGCGATGCAGGCCACATCGGCCTCGAATCCTTTCTGGTGCTGGCGCCCGACTGGCTGCGCACCAAGCTCGAACTGCTGATCCACGCGCTGGTACTGCTGTTCGGCGTGGTCATGGCCTGGAACTGCGGTGTGCTGGCCGAGTCGGTGGCGCCCTACAAGATCCCCACGCTCGGTATCTCCGAAGCCTTCAAGTACGTGCCGCCCGCCATGGCCGGCGTGCTGGTGGCCATGTTCTCGCTGGAGCACATCATCGCCATCCTGCGCGGCGTCGAGGTCGAACCCGCCTGGCACTAAGAGACTGGGAATCCTCGCCCATGCCCGCCTGTCCCCTGCACCCTAACGTCCTCATAAAGATTCCACCACCATGGCGTTGACCATCCTCTGCGTGACCTTCACGCTCCTGCTGCTGCTGGGCGTGCCCGTGGCCTTTTCGATCGGCCTGTCCTCGCTGGCCACCATCCTCTACGAAGGCCTGCCGCTGGCCGTGGGCTTCCAGCAGATGATTTCGGGTATGAACCCGTTCTCGTTCCTGGCGATTCCGTTCTTCATCTTTGCCGGCGAAATCATGATGTACGGCGGCATTGCCGACCGCATCGTCAACTTCGCCAAGAGCGTGGCGGGCCATGTGCGCGGCGGCCTGGGCATGAGCAACGTGCTCGCCTGCACCCTGTTCGGTGGTGTCTCGGGCTCGCCCGTGGCCGACGTCTCGGCCATGGGTGCCGTGCTCATCCCGCAGATGAAGAAAGAGGGCTACCACGCCGACTACGCGGTGAACGTGACCACCCACGCCTCGCTGGTGGGCGCGCTCATGCCCACCTCGCACAACCTGATCATCTTCACGCTGGCCGCTGGCGGCAAGGTGAGCATTGCCGCGCTGATCCTCGCTGGCATCGTGCCCGCGCTGCTGCTCACGGTCTGCAACCTGGCGGCCGCCTACCTCGTGGCCGTCAAGCGCGGCTACCCCGCCGGCACCTTCCCCGGCTGGGAGATCGTGTGGATCTCGTTCCGCGCCTCCGTACCCGGTCTGGCCGTTGTGGTCATCATCATCGCGGGCATTTTGTCGGGGGCGTTCACGGCCACCGAGTCGGCGTCCGTCGCGGTGCTGTGGGCGCTGGTGCTCTCGGTCTTCGTCTACAAGAAGCTTACGCGCGAGCAGTTCCTCAAGGCAGCCTCCAAGGCCGTCAAGACCACGGGCACCGTGCTGCTGCTGATCGGCATCTCGTCGATGTTCGGCTACCTGATCGGCCTGTACGGCGTGGCCGAGCTCACCGGCGAGGCACTCAAGTCCATGAGCACCTCGCCCTGGGTCATCTTCCTGAGCGTGAACATCATTTTGTTCATTCTGGGCACCTTCCTGGACATGGCGGCCACCATCCTCATCTGCACGCCGATCTTTCTGCCCATCTGCCAGCAATTCGGCATGAGCACCGAGCAGTTCGGCATCGTGATCCTGATCAACTGCGCGCTGGGCCTGAACACGCCGCCCGTGGGCACCACGCAGTTCATCGGCTGCACCATCGGCGGCATCTCCGTGGGCGAGGTGATGAAGACCATCTGGCCGTTCTACAGCGCGCTCATCGTGGCGCTGATGCTCGTGACCTACGTGCCGCAGTTCTCCATGTGGCTGCCGGACCTGGTCCTCAAAGGTGGTGGGTGAAGCGCAGGGGGCCTGGCGGCGAGGCCGGGTCTCCTGCGTCTTTTTTCCTGCACTGCTGACCGATTGATCGATAGCATCCATGAGGCGCCCTCGGGCGCCTCGTTGCCTTTTTGGGCGCCCCGCGGCGCCTCGTTTCCTTCTTGACCGAGAGATTTCCGCATGGGGGCTGTTTCCCGTTTCGCCGACCGCAAGGTGCTCGTCGCCGTGGCACTGCTGTGCTGCCTGCTCTGGGGCAGCTCCTACCCCGCCATCAAGACCGGCTACGCCTGGTTCGGCATCGCCAAGGACGATGTGCCCACCCAGCTCGTCTTCGCCGGCTGGCGCTTCGTGGGCGCGGGCCTGGTGCTGCTGGCCTGGGCCCTGGCCAGCGGCCGCAAGGTGTGGGCCCTGGGCCACGGCTCGGCACGCCAACTGGTGGTGCTGGGTCTGGCGCAGACCGCGCTGCAGTACGTGTTCTTCTACGTGGGCGTGGCGCACACCACCGGCGTCAAGGCCTCCATCATGAACGCCACCGGCACCTTCTTCAGCGTGCTTCTGGCGCACTGGGTCTACCACAACGACCGCTTGAGCCACGCCAAGCTCTGGGGCTGCCTGGTGGGCTTTGCCGGCGTGATGGTGGTCAATCTGGGCCGCGGCTCGTTCGACCTCGACTTCACCCTGCTCGGCGAAGGCTTCGTTGTGCTCGCCGCCCTGGTGCTGGCCGCCGCCAGCATCTACGGCAAGCAGCTCTCGCAGCGCATGGACTCGGTCGTGATGACCGGCTGGCAACTTGCCATCGGCGGCGTGGCCCTGCTGGCGATGGGCTGGGGCGCGGGAGGGTCGCTCACCGGCTTCACGCCCGCATCCACCACCTTGCTCGTGTACCTGGCCCTGCTGTCCTCGGCCGCCTTCTCGCTGTGGAGCCTGCTGCTCAAGCACAACCGCGTGAGCCAGGTCACCGTGTTCAACTTCACCGTGCCGGTGTTCGGCGCCGGCCTGTCGGCCCTCTTCCTGGGCGAAGCGCTTTTGGAGTGGAAGAACCTGGTTGCGCTGGTGCTGGTGTGCGGGGGGATCTGGCTGGTGACGCGCGATGCGGGGCAGGGCGGGGCAGGCAAATAAGCGCTTCTCCAAGGCCCCCCTGCGGCCACAGGTCCATCCTTCGCGCATGGGGCCGGAAAAGCCACGGGCCTTGTGCGCATGGCCTTTTCTGCTACCGTTGTTCACTACCATGCCCACGCTTGCGATCCACAACGACTGTGACCAGGACTTCATGCAGCTCGCCTTGGCGCAGGGGCGGCGTGCCCTGCCAGGGTGCCTGCCGAACCCTCCCGTGGGCTGCGTGCTCGTGAAGAATGGGCAGGTGATTGCCAGCGGCTTCACCCAGCCGCCCGGTCAGCACCATGCGGAAGCGATGGCTCTCGCCCGGCTGCCCGAAGACCTGTCGGGCGACCTTTCCGAAGTCACGGCATTCGTCACGCTGGAGCCCTGCTCCTTCCATGGCAGACCGCCGTTGTGCGCCACAGCGCTGGTGGCCCGTGGCATCGGCCGGGTGGTGGTGGCGACGCTCGACCCGGACCCGCGCAATGCGGGCAAGGGCATCGACATCCTTCGGGCGTCAGGGATCCAGGTCGCCTTGGGTGTGCTCCAGGGCCAGGCGCTGGAAGACCTGGGGCCGTACCTGGGCCACTCCCGGTAGTTGCCGCCATGAGCCTGTGCGCCGTTGAACTGACCACCATTCCTGCGGACGAGCATTTCCACCAGCAAGGGGTGGCCGTGCGCGTCGAGATTTTGCACGACCACTTGGTGTGCCAGTCCGCCCGCTATTGGCGCCGCAGTACCGTGGCGATGGAGTGGATGGAGCACAACCATCCCCCGGAACTACGGGCCGGTGCACCCAGCGCCTTGCGCGATGACCTGGCAGCAGGCCTCCTGGGCCTGCTGCGCGCGGCCAGGATCAGCCCCTATGTGGAAGGCGTGCATGCAGGTATCCACGCCACGAAGTGCCAGTTGGCGATTTCTTCGGCATTTCTCTCCTGCAGCCTCTCGTGGTTTGCCGCGTTGCCACCGGAGTGGAGCAGGCTTGCGCCCCTCGTGAATGCGCTCGAAGCGATAGGCCGGGACTGATGCTCCAGCGGGCCAAGGGGCTGGCTTAGGGCGCCCCGAAGCCGTCACCTTGACAGCACCGGGCACTGCTATAGTCGCCGCCATCCTGGTGTGTTGCTGCCATGCACTGTGGCAAGAGGCGGCCTCCATTCCCTTCATCTTCCGTTCCGATGAGCATCACGATTTCCTCCGGGGACGGGCTATGCCTGCATCTCAACGCCTGGAGTTGGGGCGTGCTCCATTTCCTTGTCGAGAAGGCCCAGCTGTTTCCCGAAGACGTCTGGGAGTCCGCGCGCTACCTCGGGACCGAGCTCGATTCCAGCCAGGCGACGCAACTGGCGGATTTTCTGGGTGCCAGTGTCTTGCCTGCGCTCAAGCCTGGGGAGCGCATGTTCTTCGACGGCAGCAAGACCGACCTGCCTGACGACGGCACCTTTTTCCGTGACGCTGGCGAGCAGTGGAAGAATTACAGCCTGCATAGAGAAGTGGTGCAGGACATTCTTGAGTTCCTGAAAACGTCCAAGGGCGCAGTGTCGTTCTACTAGCAGTGCCGTTGCAGGCCCTGCCACCAGCGTCTGCCATCATTCCCGCCCCCGACTTCTACCACCGACCCCGAATGAACCGACAAACCCTGTTCCCTGCGCTGACCCGCGGCCGTGCCCTGCTGTTCTCGCTGTGCGCCGCCTTCTTGGCCGGATGCACGGCGACTACCCCCAACATTCCCCTGGACAAGGCCGGCGCCGCACCGATTTCCACGGTGTCGATCCTGCGGGTCACCGAGTCGCAGTCCTTCACGGTGCGCAACCGCTCGGGCCTGTCGGCCCTGGGCGGCGCCGTCGGCGGTGCCATTGCCGGGGGCATACAGGCCACGCAGACCGAGGGCTTCGTGAAGGAGTACAACGCCGGCCCGGTCCGGCTACCGGCGCAACTGGTCGATGACCTGCAGCAGAGCCTGTCGGCGCGGGGGATGCGGGTCTCCTACCTGCCGCACGAGGTCGCCAAGCTCAAGGACGGTGTCGACGACTACACCCACATACAGACGGACAGCGATGCGCTGCTGAGCGTGTGGTTCGGCCCGGTGGGCTATGTCGCCGATGGCATCGTGGACGCAGCGTTCGAGCCCTGGGTGGTGGTGCACGTGCGGCTGCTGCACGGCAAGACCAAGCAGGTGCTGGCGCAGAAGAGCTACACGGCAGGTTACCAGTCCTCGGTGAAGGGGGCCGTGCCCGTGCCGTGCGCCGCGGCGTACCGCTTTGGCACCTACGACCGGCTGATGGCGGAATTCGCCCGGGCCACCCAAGCCCTCTCGGTCTGCCAAAAGGCCATCGCGCAGCAGGTGGCACAGGACCTGCGGTGATTCCAGCCCAAGGGGGCCTTCCACCCGCAGGAGGGGCGCCCGCGCAGCGCGCCGACCGCCCCCATCGCCACACAGGCTTGCCGGCTAGCGCGCCAGCCGCACGATCCCATAGGGGTTGAACTTGAAATCGTCCTCCTCGTACGTGGAGGCGAGCGAATGGGCAGCGCGGCGCTGCTTGAGCACTTGGGCCACTCCGTGCTGCGCCATCTCGTCCGCCACGGCATCCATCAGCGCTACCACCTGCAGCTCCGATCCAAGCGATTGCGGCGCATACACCTCCGGCAAGCCGACCAGGTGGAACCCCACGCTTTCCAGGTAGCCCTGGTCCGACAGCGGGCGCCTGGCAAAGGCCAGCCGGCCAATCCGCTGCTGTGCCAGCAGGTCGCCGGACTGCAGGGCCTGGGCGCCCTGGCGCACCAAGGCCCGCCACCGGTCGATCCCGTGCGCGACGCCTGCACTTTCGCCCTTCACGGCGACAGCCCCCGCGTCGATCAGCCGGCCGACCAGCTGCAGGGCGGCCATCGAGACCTTGACCGTGTCCTGCCGGTGCATGGGCGGCCCCAGGACGTAGAGGACGGACTGGTGGCTGGCGACCGCCTTTTCGTCTGCTGCGGTCCACGCATTGGATGCAACCCGGTCGCGGTTCACCGTGAACGACCGCGGCATGCGATCGTCAGGCTCTGCGATGGAATACTCCTCGTCCACGCTGAACCCGGTCGCGAACTCACGCACTGCGCGAGACACGGCCTCCTTCAACTGCGTCTGGTGGCCACTTTTTCCGAGGAAGCACAGAACGTGGCGCGGCTGCACCGACGGCTCGGGCGCCGACACCGCGGTCTTGTCGCCGGGCGAGCCCGCGCCGGACTCCTGGGCCATAGAAACCCTCCAGCCCATGGCTGCTGCAATCCCTGCTGCAAGCAAACGGCGCATGTTGTTCAATGTTCTGTCCTCACGTGCGGATGCGGTTGCATGCACCGCGTGGCGGAGTGCGGGGCGAGGCGGGCTTTTTTCATGCAGGCAAGTCTACTGCCAGCCCCCGCAGGGGCAGCCGCCGCGGCCCCGCTGCAGAAGAGAAGACGAACCGCGTTTTTCATATTCGTACCTTGCAACGGTGGCTGAAAGGAAGAAAAGTGCTTTGCAGGAGCACCGTCGCCGGGCCGATGACCCGCAGATGGACGGCAATTCGATGCGGGGCAGCGAGCAACCGCTTCGTCGTGACTGTATCGGGCACGGCACGTCTTTCATGGCGAATACTGGTACTCGCAAATCACCTCCTCTGCGCCAGTGGCGTGAAAGAAGTCATAGCCTATCTGGTGTTCGCGCAGACACGTTGCAAGGCGGTCGCAGCAGGTCGCCACAAAGTCGACGGGAACGCCGTACCCGCTGCCATCCACTTGAAACGGTGACTCCGGTGAGAGGTTCCCAACATGGCGCAGGCTGAAGGTGCGTGCGAAGTCCTCAAGGCGTATCGCCCACTGCCCGACGGTCACGGCAATGCCCGCCTCCACGAGAATCTGCGCGAGCTGCTCCTTGGATTCTGGATAGAACACGTCGCCCAACACATACGAGTCAGGAACCGCCATGGGAGCCCCCAGGTTGCAGCGGACGGTACACAGGCGGCGCCTCGGAACGCGCCCTTTCGGCACAAGGCTCAGGCGCCGGATTTCGCCAGGACATAGGCGATGCGCTCTTTGTCAAAGGCCACCCACGATGCCTTGCCTTGAAGCACGGCACCTCGAAGCTCCGGCAGCCGCTGGGTCATTTTCAGGAAGTCGAGCCATTGCATTCCAACATGGGCGCCGGCAAGTGACGGGTGTGATGCGAGGATGGCGGCTGAGGACCAGGCTCCGTGATGGGGTATGGAAACCGACTGCATTCTGAGCCGATCAGACGCCTGGGTCGTGTAGGGAGCACCGGCTTCGATGGATGCAGGCAGGGATGTGCGATCGATCCCCACAAAGACTTCGCGACCGGACATCCGTTGGTACAGCAGATGGAAGTCTGCATCTCGCTGATGCTCCGCGATGTCAAAGATCAACTGCCCGACGTCGCGCGCATCTTTCTTCTGTGGTTTTTTAAGAAACGCGAACACACTCACCTCCGGCGCCCAGGGCCTTGGTCAACGGCGCCAAAGGATGGCCAGGCCGGTTGACGGGCCGTGCCCATCTGTACCGTAGCCTCTGTCGATCAAGACGATGGGCCGTGTGGTAACCGCCGATCAAGACCCGGAGATCGCAGTCAGGACACTTCAGGTCAATGGGCATTTTGAGGCGGATGAAGGAGGGCTGTTCCTGGCCGGTGACGGCAATCGTAGCAGTGCCTGCGTTGGGCCCGAGGCCGAACGAGCACTCAGCCGACCTGCCCCGCATAGACTCCCCGCATGCCCCACCCCCATCCCCACCCCCACCACAGCGAAGCAATCCCGCACCCCCGGTGCCCCGCCCCAGCGACCCTGCGCGCGCGCCTCGCCGCGGCTCTGGTGTGCTTGGCATGCCTGGCGTCCCTCGCCGCCCACCAGACCGCCCGCGCGGCCGAACTCGACGCCCGGCGCCAGGCCATCCTCACCTCCATGTACAACCCGGATGCGGTGGTCACGGAGGCCGTCCACCGCGACTTCTGGTCCGGGTTCGACAACGACCCCAGCGACCCGAAGCTGCCCGCGTCGATGGAGCGCATGGCGGCGGCGCTGAAGAATTCGCTGGCATTCGAGCGGGCCAAGGTGCTCAGCTACAAGGCCAGCATCAAGCAGCGCAAGCCTGTGTTGGACCCCGCCTACGAAGAGGCGCTGCAGGCGCGGCTTGCGATGCTGCGTGATCGTAACCTGCCTCCCGACAACGTCCTGGCGCAGGCCAAGGAGTTTCGCGAGTCGCTGGTGCCGGTCTCCCAGGGCAAGCCCCTGGGTGCGCCGGGCGGCGCCCAGGTGCTGATGACCCCTGCGCTGCTCGACGGCCTGCTCAAGAACATCGAGGCCGCGCATGTGCGGCTGGAGCGGCTGCTCAACCCGGTGTGGATGCCGCCCGCAGGCGGGTGAGCCAACAGCAAGCAGGCACTCAATCGAGCAGGCAGGCAAGCAAGCAAGCAGGCAGGCAGGCAGGCAGGCAGGCAGGTCGGCACCGACCGACCGGCTGGCTGGCCGGCGCGGTCAACTCACGGCTGCCTGCTGCCGGGCCCTGCGTGTTGCGCCAGGGCCGCGAGTGCTCCCCGGCAGCGCCAGGGTGGTGGGCTTGCCCGGCGCACACCTGTCTACTTGAATAAACTCCCCCCATGCCCCACACCCTCCACCGCGAAGCATTCCAGCAGACCCTGCACGGCCTGCGCACCGACCTGTTCACCCTGCGGGGCGAGGGCGGGCTGCAGGTCGCCGTCAGCAACTACGGCGCGCGGCTGGTGCAGGTCGCCGTGCCCGACGGGCAAGGCGGGCTGGTGGACGTGGCGCTCGGCTACGACAGCCTGCAGGGCTACCTCGACGGGCAGCTCTCCATGGGTGCGCTCATCGGTCGCTGGGCCGGGCGCCTGCGCCAGGGGCAACTGGCGCTGCCCGGCGGCACCCTGACGCTGCAACTGCCCACCAACAGCGGCCCGCACCACCACCATGGCGGGCCGCGCGGCAGCCGCTTCCAGGTGTTTGCGGTGGACCAGGTGCAGGGCGACGCCATCACGCTGAGCCATGTGTTCCGCACCGAGGACGATGGCGTGCCCGGCACTGTGCGGCTCACGGTGCGCATTGCCGTCACGCCCGACAACGCGCTGCAGATGGCCTGGACCGCCGAGGCGGCTGACGCGCCCACCATCGTCAACATCACGGGCCATGCCTTCTTCAACCTGGCCGGTGCCGGCAGCACGCACCGCCACCAGTTGCAGGTGCCTGCCAGCCGCTATGTGCCGCTGGCGCTGGATGTGTGCCCGCTGGGCCAGGTCGAGGAGGTGCAGGGCACGGCGTTCGACTTTCGAGAGTTGCGCACGGTGGGCGAGTCCATTGCACAGCACGGCGACCAACTGGCCCTGGCTGGCGGGCTGGACCACTATCTGGTGCTCGACAGCGGGGTTTCGGCCCGTGCGCCGTTTGCCCTGCCGGCCGGCAGCCCCGGCCTGCGCCTGGCCGCGCGCCTGCGCGAGCCGGTGAGCGGCCGCAGCATGCAGGTGTGGAGCACCGCGCCCGGCGTGCAGGTCTACGCAGGCCACGGCCTCAAGGCCGACCCGGCGCGCGACCTGGGGCGCGGCAACGGCCCGGGCGGCTGGCTCTGGCAGCCCGGCGACGGCATCTGCCTGGAGCCCATGGAGTACCCCGACGCGCCCAACCACCCGGCCTTTCCCATGCGCTGGCTGGCGCCGGGCGAGGTGGAGCATGGGGCCATCGTGTACCGGTTTCTTTGAGCCGTGGGGCGGCGAAGACCGTGCTGCCCGCCTAAGTTTCGCCTAAGTGTCGGTGCCGACACTGCCCTCCATCACAGCAACTCCTTGCTACTGAACGGAAAGGCAGATCACCATGAACACCTCCAGCTTTGTCGCATCCACCCCCCGCCGCCTGATCGCCGCGCTGGTGGCCGCAGGTGCCCTGGGCGCCACGGGCGCCGGGCTCATCAGCGGGCACCAGGCGCGGGCCTCGGCACCAGCGCCCGCGCCCCTGGTGGCGCAGGCCGCCTTGCCCGCGGGCACGGCCTTGCCCAGCTTTGCGCAGATCACCGCGCAGAACGGGCCGGCCGTGGTCAACATCAGCGTGACGGGCAGCACCCGTGGTGCCCAGGCCGGTGGCGATGACGACGACGAGCGCCCCACGGCGCGCCAGCAGCGCCAGGCGCCCGGCATCGATCCCGACGACCCGTTCTACGAATTCTTCCGCCGCTTCGGCGTGCCTGGCGCGGGCGGCGGCGGCGCGCAGCCCAATGTGCCCACGCACGGCCAGGGCTCGGGCTTCATCGTCAGTGCCGACGGGTTGGTGCTGACCAATGCCCATGTGGTCAAGGGCGCAAGCGACGTGACCGTGAAGCTCACCGACCGGCGCGAGTTCCGCGCCAAGGTGCTGGGCTCGGACCCCAAGACCGACGTGGCCGTGCTCAAGATCGAGGCCAAGAACCTGCCCACGGTGCGCCTGGGCAGCACGCGTGACCTGCAGGTGGGCGAATGGGTGCTGGCCATCGGCTCGCCGTTCGGCTTCGAGAACAGCGTGACGGCCGGCGTGGTGAGCGCCAAGGGCCGCTCGCTGCCCGACGACAGCCTGGTGCCCTTCATCCAGACCGACGTGGCGGTGAACCCCGGCAATTCGGGCGGCCCACTGTTCAACGGGCGTGGCGAGGTGGTGGGTATCAACTCGCAGATCTACAGCCGCTCGGGCGGTTACCAGGGCGTGTCGTTCGCCATCCCGATCGAGCTGGCCGACAAGATCAAGGAGCAGATCGTGGCCACCGGCAAGGTGCGCCATGCCAAGCTCGGTGTGGCGGTGCAGGAGGTGAACCAGGCGTTTGCCGAGTCCTTCCAGCTCGACAAGCCCGAGGGCGCGCTGGTGGCCAGCGTCACCAAGGACAGCCCGGCCGACAAGGCCGGCCTGCAGGCGGGCGACGTGATCCGCCAGGTGGACGGCCAGCCCATCGTGGCCTCGGGCGACCTGCCGGCCTGGGTGGGCCAGGCACAGCCCGGGCAAAAGGCGCGTCTGTCGGTGTGGCGCCAGGGCAAGTCGGTGGAGCTGACCGCCACCCTGGGCGATGCCAGCGACAAGGGCAAGAATGCCGTGGCCAAGGCTGACGAGGCCACGGGCAAGGGCCAACTGGGCCTGTCACTGCGCCCGCTGGACGCCGATGAGCGCCGCGAGACCGGCCTGGGCGCAGGTTTGGTGATCGAGCAGGCGCGCGGCCCCGCCGCCGCTGCGGGTGTGCAGCCCGGCGACGTGCTGCTGGCCATCAACGGCGCGCCGGCCAAGGACATCGAGCAGGTGCGCGCGGCCATGGCCAAGGCGGGCAAGTCGGTGGCTCTGCTCATCGAGCGCAACGGCGACAAGATTTTTGTCCCCGTCCGCCTTGGATAAAGGGGCCTGAATGAAGGGGCTGCTTCGGCAGCCCTTTGCCATTCATTCTTTCGCTATGCTTGCCGCACCATGCGCCTGCTCCTCGTAGAAGACGACCCCATGATCGGCGAAGCCGTGCAGGACCTGCTGCGCGCCGAGCACTACGCCGTGGACTGGGTGCGCGATGGCGATGCTGCCGACACCGCCCTGCGCGCCAACGCCTATGACCTGGTGATGCTGGACCTGGGCCTGCCCAAGCGCGACGGCATCGCCGTGTTGCGCGACCTGCGCACGCGCAAGGACCGCACGCCCGTGCTGGTGGCCACCGCGCGCGACGCCGTGGCCCAGCGCATCGAGGGGCTCGACGCCGGGGCCGACGACTATGTGCTCAAGCCCTATGACCTGGATGAGCTGCTGGCCCGCATCCGCGCGCTGCTGCGCCGCGCCTCGGGCCGGGCCGAGCCGGTGTACGAGCACAAGGGCGTGAGCATCAACCCCAGCACGCGCGAGGCCAGCGTCAATGGCGTGCCCGTCGTGCTCTCGGGCCGCGAATGGGCTGTGCTGGAGCCCCTGCTCGCGCGCCCCGGCCTGGTGCTGTCGCGCCAGCAGCTCGAAGACAAGCTCTACGGCTGGGGCGACGAGGTCAGCAGCAACGCGGTGGAGGTGTATATCCACGGCCTGCGCAAGAAGCTCGGGCCCGACATCCTGCTCAATGTGCGCGGTGTCGGTTACCTGGTACCGAAGGCATGACGACGCAACCCAGGTCCTGGCCCACGGCACTGCAGTCCCTGCTGCCGCGCTCGCTGCGCGCGCAGTTGCTCATCTTCCTGCTCGCCGCCATTTTGCTCGCGGGCGCCGTGCAGGGCGTGCTGGCCTACCGCAGCGCGCTGGATGAGGCCGACTCGCTGTTCGACTACCACATGCAGCAGACCGCGCTGGCCCTGCGCTCGGGCCTGCCGCCCGACGCGCGCGAGCTGGGCCAGGGCCTCTCGGGTGAGGACGAGAACCACGAATTCATCGTGCAGGTGTGGACCAACGAGGGCCTGCGCATCTTCGAATCGGCCGTGGGCGCCGCGCTGCCGCAGATCGCGGTGCTGGGCTTTGCCAACGTGCAGGCGCGCGGCGGCACCTACCGCGTGTTCTCGCTGCAGACGCGCTCGCAGGTCATCCAGGTGGCGCAGAACATGGCCGTGCGCAGCGGCATGGCGCGCACCCTGGCGCTGCGCACGCTGGCGCCGCTGGCGGTGATGGCGCCCCTGTTGGTACTGGCCGTGTGGTGGGGCGTGAGCCGCTCGCTGGCACCGGTGGAGCGCGTGCGCCGCCAACTGGCCCGCCGCCAGGCCGACGACCTCTCGCCCGTAAGCGATGCCGCCCTGCCCGACGAGGTGCAGCCCCTGGTGACCGAGCTCAACCTGTTGTTCGAGCGGGTGCAGGGCGCCTTTGCCGCGCAGCAGCACTTCGTGGCCGATGCCGCGCACGAACTGCGCTCGCCCCTGGCCGCGCTGCGCCTGCAGCTGCAGGGCCTGCAGCGCGCCAGCGACGATGGTGCCCGCGCCGTCGCGGTGGAGCGCCTGTCCGCCGGCATCGACCGCGCCACGCGCCTGGTCGAGCAACTGCTCACCCTGGCCCGGCAAGAGGCCAGCGCCGCCGGCCCCACCCCCAACGAGGCCGTGGACCTGCGCGCCGTGGCCCAGCTCGCCCTGGCCGACGTGGCCCCCGCCGCGCAGGCGCGCGGCATGGACATGGGCCTGCTCGAATCCGACGCCGCCCCCGTGCCCGGCCGCCCCGAGGCCCTGCGCATGCTGGTGCGCAACCTGCTCGACAACGCCGTGAAGTACACGCCCCCAGGCGGCCAGGTGGACCTGCAGCTGCACCGTACCGCCGGCAACGCCGTGGAGCTGGTGGTCGAAGACAGCGGCCCCGGCATCGCCCCCGAGCACCGCGAGCGCGTGATGCAGCGCTTCGTACGCGAAACCGCCGACAGCGCCCCGGGCAGCGGCCTGGGCCTGGCCATCGTGCAGGCCATCGCCCAGGCGCATGGTGCCAGCGTGGCGCTGGATGCCTCGCCCCGGCTGAGCGGGTTGCGGGTGGTGGTGCGGTTCCCGGCACCGGCCCCCGTCGCATAGGCAGCACCCGCTGCGGTGGCATGGCCGCACAATGCGCCTCAACATCAAGGGGGCTGCATCGTATGAACTTCATCGTGTTGGGCGCAGGTGCCATTGGCTGCTACGTGGGTGGGCGCCTGGCCGCGCAGGGGCAACGCGTCTGCCTGGTCGGCCGCCCCCGCGCCATGGAGCCCCTGGCGCGTGAGGGCCTTACCATCACCGACCTCGACGGCTACCGCGCGCACGTGCCCGCCGCGCAGCTGCGCCTGGCCGGCACGCTGGCAGAGGCTGCGCCGGGCCCGGATACGGTGGTGCTGCTCTGCGTGAAAAGCGGTGCCACCGAAAGCGCCGCGCGCGAACTGGCCGCCGCGTGCGCGCCCGGCACGCCCGTCATCTCGCTGCAGAACGGCGTGGACAACGTCGCCCGCATAGCAGCACAGGCCCCCAACCTCAAGGCCCTGGCCGGCATGGTGCCTTACAACGTGGTGCTGCGCGGCGCCCAGGTGCACCGCGCCACGGCCGGAGCCATCCAGCTGCAGCGCGATACCGCCACCGAGCCCGTGGCCGCAGTCTTCAACGCCGCCGGCCTGGCCACCGTGCTGCCCGAAGACATTCGCGCCGTGCAGTGGGGCAAGCTGCTGCTCAACCTCAACAACCCCGTCAACGCCCTGTCCAACCTGCCCCTGCGCGACGAACTGCTCGACCGCGACTGCCGCCAAGTCTTCGCCGCCCTGCAGACCGAGGCCCTGGGCGTGATGGAACGCGCCGGCATTGCCCCCGCCCAGGTCACCGCCGTCTCGCCCCGCATGCTGCCCAAGGTCATGCGCCTGCCCAACTGGCTGTTCACCCGCCTGGCCAGGCGCATGCTGCAGATCGACGCCACGGCCCGCTCCTCCATGTGGGACGACCTCGAAGCCGGCCGCGTGACCGAGATCGACGCCATCTGCGGCGCCGTGGTGCGGCTGGCGGCGCAGCATGGGGCACACGCGCCGCTCAGTGCGCGCATGTGCGAGCTGTTGTCGGGGCCGAGGCTGCGGTTGACGGGAGTGGAGATGAAGCGGGCGCTGCGGCTGGGGTGAGCCCTCCCGGCAGGCGATGGGCCCGCCTGCCGCGCTGCGCTCCAGTCAGAGCGTCATGCTGAAATGCATGCTGCCAGTACACCCCATTCCTGACCATGCGCAAATCCATACTTTTCGCCGCGACGCTTCTGGTGTCATCGCTACCCGCCCTTGCCGCGCCACCGCGCATGGACACGCTGGTGGTCGTCAGTCCATCAGACAACGGCGTGGCGCGCGCTTGTGCGCCTGACCAGCTCTGCGTCGAAATCGCTCCCTCCCAACCCGGCTGCGAAGGCCAATCGTGTACCACCGACGTGGGCCTGCAGTTGCCTGGCGGCCAACGTGATCCGGCCCAGGTGGCCTATCGGATGGCTGGCTTGGCATCCTCTGGCGACAATGCGTCGGTGGAGCCGTGGCCCAGGATCATCCGCTTCGAGGGCGGCTTCCTGGCGGGAGTACAGGCGCGCGAGAGCACCATGTACTCCGGCGGCGGGGCCAGTGCAACCACGCTGCACCTCATCGCCTTTGTGCCGGGCCAGCCACCGTTCGAGGTGCTGAGCGTTACGCAGAGCGGCAGCGCAACGATCCGGGCGTGCTTCAGCGAGCGTGACATGAAGCAGCGCGCCGACGCCTGCCACGACGAGTACAGCTTCGATGCCACCCTCGCCCTGGCAGGCACATCCGCTGCGGGCATGCCGGTGCTGCGCTACCGCAGCAAGGCAACCTCTTTTCCGGGGCGCGTGTCGCGGTCCAAAGACTCGCTGGCGGCGCGGCCTCTTCGCCAACGCGACCTTGTCACCGTGACCGATCCCCAATGCAGTTACCAGCGGGTGTACCGCTTCGCCCCGCAAGCCCGCGCTTACGTGCCGGATACCCCCGTGCCCGACTGCTCGAACTACACCGTGCCCTGACGCCCTGTGCGCGCGTTCACAGGCGGCTTGCGGGCCTGACTGCCAGTGCGACGATGGCGATACCGCCAGCGATGATCAACGCATCCTCGATCAGGCCGCTGCGCGTCTGGCCGATGTGTTTTATGGCGTTCTTTCTGGCATCGAGCGTGACGTAGGCCAGAGGCACCGCGGTAGCAACCGCTGCCAGCGCCCCGGCCTGCTCACGGCCGCGCGGGGCCAGTGCCGCACCGGCAATGCCGGCGCTCATGACCCGCGCCAGCAGGCCCAGGGCAACGGTCCTGTCAGGTGCCGTCTTCATCTTGTCGCCCGCCAGTTCCCCGGCGCCCATCGCGAGCGCGCCGTACTTGAACAAGGGTCGGTCCAGCAGTGCGAGCCTGCCAGGCGTGGAGTGCCCCAGAAGCCTTGCTGCCGACAGCGTGGCCATCGGTGTCATCGAGCGGGCGCTGGCAACCGCCCCAATGAGCGCGGACCAGAGCAAACTTGGCGTTTTCATGTGTTTTCCATCGGTGATGCAGATGGGAAATCGTCGGGGGTAGCTGGCATGGCAGGTGTGCCTTGAACTCGCTGACAGCCGTAGGACAGTCTCGCTTGTCGCCGCGCGGCTGCCCACAAAAGCTACGATGGCCGCGAGCGTTCGACAGCAGCCAACCCATCAAAATTTTGGCAACGGCTTGTCGATATCCACCCTCTTCGTTCGTCGTAGCAACAAGAGGCCGCAGGAACATGGGCGCATGGCACGCACCGTGTGCCCCGCCAGCCCCCCAAGCCCATCCACCAAGGAGCCAGCCCATGCCCGAGTCCAGCACCAACGCCAGCACCACCCCTGTCAAAGGCCCCGCCTCGTACTTCCCCTCCATCGAGTCCAAGTACGGCCAGCCCATCGGCCACTGGATGGACGTGCTGCGTGCGGCGGGCGCGCTCAAGCACATGGAGTACGTCGCCCTGCTCAAGACCGACCACGGCATGGGCCATGGGCATGCCAATGCGCTGGTGGCGGCGTTCCTGGCGCAGGGTCGGTAGCCGCTGCCCCACGCGGCAACGCATTGGCAGTGGACTGGACAGAATGTCCACTGCCAGGGCATCGCGATTGCGTACCATCGAAACGGCCCCGGCGCGAAGTCCCGTGGCTTGATTGCTTGATCATCGCTTGATCCCTCCTGCATTCTGCAGGCGCTGGAATGCGCTACCTGCCGTACCGGCCCACCCACCCCTCAACACGCAAAGCAACCCATGTCCATTTCCCTCTACCTGCTCATGCCCCTCAGCAAGCAGGCGTTCGAGAACCCGGCCAACACCCGGCGAGCCATCGATCTGCTGGTGCAGCAGGGCCTGGTGTCCCCTGACCAGACCACCGATGTCTGGAGCTATCCCTACGACAGCGAGGAAGATGAGCACGGCGAGGAGCAGCTGCCGCACGCCACGCTGGGGGCGCTGCGCGACGCGCTCGACGGTATCCGCACCGATGAGATCAACTTCGATGCTGGTTTCAGCCAGTACAGCTCGGAGCACAAGGACGGCGAGGGCCAGGGCAGGCTGCCGGGCATCAACGCGTTGACGCAGCAGCTGCAGGACCACATGGCCGCGTTCTGCGAGCAAAACGACATCGACTACACCCTGGACGTGTACGGGCACGTGAGCATCGGCTTCATGAGCGCAGACGGCGAAGACGGCTTGGGCGAGATCCGTGGCATCGGCGTGTTCTGCGACGGCAATGTCGCGCCCTTCATGGAAGATGCCGGCTACCTCGAAGCCGCCAAGACGCTGGAGATCTATGCCGTGTTCGAGAAGCTCGCGGCCATCTATGGTGAAGCGCCGACCCTGCAGTTCCGGGGCTGAATCAAAGAACAAGGGTGCAGTGCGTTTACCGTCGAGTTCAGTGCAACGCCGAACCAGCCAAGGGCCTTACGCGAGCAAGCGCTGCCTTGCTCAAGGCAGCAAATTTTTAGGAAAAATCCGTGTTCAGAATGTTCCGTATCGACCAATCCGCCCAGGTTCTGCGGGATGCCTCGCAGTAACACCCTATGTACCCTCGACACACCAAGAACGCGCCAGGCGACTTTTACGTCGAAGATGGCTGCTGCACCAGTTGCGATGTCCCATCCGTCGAGGCGCCCGGGCACTTCAAGTACGACACAGATGGGCACTGCTTTGTTTGCAAGCAGCCATCCACACCAAAAGAAGCAGACCTCATGGTCAGCGCGGCTTGGGTGTCTGAGGTGAGCTGTATTCGGTATGCTGGCAATGACCCGGAAATTCTGAAGAAATTCATCGCCGTGAAGGAGCAAGGTCTGTGCGACGTATTGCAGCCAAAGTCGGAGCCCGAAGCGCAGGCAATGCCGCAGCACGAAGCGGGCCCTCGAAAGGTGTGGTGGGCTGTCTGGCGCCGCTGATGCACGCCGCATGGGAAGATGTGCGCCGATGACCAACGCACTCCTTGCCATCCTCCAGGCGCTCGAGGTGGAACTGCACCACCCCGGTGTACGCTGCGATGCCCAGCGCCTTGCGCAACTGCTGCACACCGACTTTCATGAAGTGGGCCGCTCGGGCCGGCAGTACGACCGAGTAACCGTCATGCGCTTTCTGGGCGAGCAGGTGGCATCGCCCCCGGTCATCTCGGACCACTTCGCGCTGCAACAGCTGGGGTCGCAAATCGCCCTGCTGACCTACCGCTCGGCGCTTCGCCGACCAGACGCCACGCTCGAGAACCACACCCTGCGTTCCTCGGTGTGGGTGCAGCAGGACGCCAGGTGGCAGCTCATCTACCACCAGGGCACGCCCGCGGCCGAGCTCTGGTAGGCCACCAGCGCTCGTGGCGCCGCCGAGTCCCGCTGGGCTGGGCGCTGAGCGCGCCGCCTACGCCTGCCCGCCCCAATCCAGCGGCACCTGCAACCCCGCCTTCAAACACCCCAGCGACACCGAGGTGCGAAACCGCCGCACGTTCTCGTCCCCCTCGAACAGGCGCCGCGTCAACGCGTCGTAGTCGGCCATGGATGCCACCGTCACCACCAGCAGGTAGTCGGCCTCGCCGGTCACGCAGTAGCACTGCTGCACGGCGGCCTCGGTGGCGATGCGCGCGCGCAGCGGTGCGGTGCGGTCGGGGCGCTCGTTTTCCAGATGCACCTCGACCATGATGGTCAGGGGCAGGCCCACCTTCTCGGGGTCGATCACGGCCACGTTGGCGCGGATGACGCCGGTCTGCTCCAGACGCTGGATGCGACGCTGCACGGCGGGCGCCGACAGGTGCACGGCCTGGGCGATGGTGCGCTGGGGTGTGGTGTTGTCGCGCTGCAGGATGTCGAGGATGGCCAGGTCGAAGGCATCGATGGCGGGTGAGGCGGGCATGGCATTCCTTCCTGCGGCGTGGGTGAGCGAAAGTTGCGTGGCGAAGCCCTAATTCGAGTCAAAAGCAAACCGCACTCGCACTATATTTTCAACCATGTCCTCTCTGTTGATCCGCTACCAGCGTTTTGTTCCCTTTCTCGCCGTGCTCGGCGCCGTCACGGCCCTGGGCATTGGCACCTCGTGGGCCAAGCACTACCTGTTTCCCCTGGTGGGCGCGCAGGGCACCACGGCCGTGCGCGTGGGCTTCTCGGCGCTGCTGCTCTTGCTGCTGTGGCGGCCCTGGCGCTGGCAGCTGTCGCGCAAAGACCTGCGCGCCATCGTGCTCTACGGTGCCATGCTGGGCGCCACCAACCTCACGTTCTACATGTCGCTGCGCACACTGCCCTTCGGGCTGGCCGTGGCCATCGAGTTCTCGGGCCCACTGCTCATGGCCGTGCTGTCCTCGCGCCGCGCCATCGACTTCGTCTGGGTGGCCCTGGCCGTGGTGGGCCTGGGCATGCTGCTGCCCCTGGGCATGAACGGCAGCACCCTCGACCCCACGGGCGTGGCCTATGCGCTGGCGGCCGCCACCTTCTGGGCCCTGTACATCGTGTTCGGCAAGCGCGTGGGGCATTTGCATGCCGGGCATTCCGTCTCGCTGGGCCTGCTCGCCGCAGCCGTGGTGGTGGTGCCCGTGGGCGTGGTGCATGCCGGCACTGCGCTGCTGTCGCCCTACGTGCTGTTGGTGGGCGTGGGCGTGGCGGCCGTGTCCAGCGCCATCCCGATCTCGTTGGAGATGATGGCCTTGAAGCGCCTGCCCAAGGAGGCCTTTGGCATCATGATCAGCATGGAACCCGCCGTGGCCGCCTTGCTGGCATTGGTGCTGCTGGGCGAGGTGCTGACCTTCAACCAGTGGCTGGCAATCTGCTTGATCATGTCGGCGTCGATGGGGACGGCCATGACGGCGCGGCGCGCCGAGCAGGGCAAGCTGCAGCCGGCGTAGTGGCGGGCCGGGTGACATCCTTTTCAGCCCTTCCGATTCTGCGGCCTGCCATACCCGTCACCCTGCGGCTTTTGGCCTACTTGGACTTCGCGCCATCCGTCCGGGTCGGTTCTCCGACAGGTGCCTGTAGGACAGCGGGGGCTGCAAGGCGTTGGCCTGCTGCCCCTCCCCGGGGCCCGTACTCCTACACCTTGCGCGCAAACATCTTGCCATAGTGGAGGTGCCGCTTTCATGGTGCGGTGCCACGTGGGCAGACGTGGCCGGATAGGCGCCCAGTATCTGCGGGGTACTCCAGCCGGCCTATCTTTTGCCCGCCCTTCGGGGCGGGCATTTTTTACCGGTTCGGCTGGCGGCTGTGGAGCCACGGCCTGCGGTTCAGATGCTGGGCGTGCTGCGAAGGCAGTCCGCAGCGAGGCGGGCAGGGGGAGACGTAGCCGACGGCGCCGTGCCTCCGGCATCTCCCCAGAGCCTGTGTCGCGCTTGCAAATTATTGATTTGCAAGGCCTGAGGTGGTCCCCTCGACAGGAATCGAAACTGATACCGCACAAAATAGGGCAAATTCCGCTGGATGCATGAACAGGTCCCCATAGGGAACGACCTGCAGAACCCGCTCTAATTCGCTGAGCCTGTCCCGCCGTTTGTCCCGGTGGGCCTGTTTCCTGCCCCCAAGAATGCATCCAGCTTGCGCAGCTCGGCGCCCTTGTCCGCGCCGTCGATCCAGCGCGAATAGACCCGGTAGAACATCTCCACGGTGTGGCCCATTTGGCGCGCCACGTAGGCCGGCGTGAGGCCTGCCATCAGGCACATGGTGGCGAAGGTGTGCCGGGTCTGCCGGCCGTCGCGCTGGCGGATGCCGGACAGCTTCATCGCCGGCTTCCACCAGTAATCCAGGGGCTCGTCGGTCGTGGTCAATGCAGCGCCGTCATCGAACAGGAAGACGTGCTTGCCCGCCATCTGGGTGCGTGCCCGCTGGCGCTCAAGCGCGCCCAGCGCCCGCGCGTTCAACTCCACCTCCCGCGCCGTGCCCGTCTTCGTGCCCTTCAGCTGGCCGCGCGTCAACGCCGTGTCCACCAGTATCTTGCCGCTGCGCAAGTCCACCTTCGCCCACTGCATGGCGATCAGCTCCGACGGTCGTAGGCCGCTGAAAAAGGCGAACTCGTAAAAGTCCCTGGGCCCGGGCTCCTTGAACTTGGACAGCAGGTGGTCGACCTCTTCCATCGTGAATGGGTCTGGGCCCGGCGCCTGGTGCTTGCGCGATTCGATGTCGCCGTGCAGGGGTTCGCTGATGACCTTGATGCGGTGGCCATACTCCAGCGCCATGCGCAGCGGGCTGGTCACGTTGTTGAACGTCTTGTTGTTCTTCGGCATCTTGGCCAGCAGCTTTTTCAGGTCACGGAACGAGAAGCCGCGCGCGGCCATCTTGCGCGCGTCCTCGAAGTGGTAGCTCTCCAGCGTCTGCCGGTAGTGCCCCACGGTGCTGTGCTGCAGCTCGGCCTCCTTAACCTCCAGCCACTCGTTGAACAGGTCGCCCAGCGTCACGATGCCTGATGCCTCCTTGACCGCCCGGGGGCTGTCGGGGAAGTAGTCGAAGAGCAAGAACGTGCCGTTGGCGATCTTGCGCATGATCTCCTTGCGCAGGTTTTCCGCATACTTCAGATTGGCCGGCGTGGGCAACAGGTCCAGCCGCTCGCGGCCGTACCCCTCGGTGCGCAGGTCGATCTGAATGTGCTGGTCCTTTTTGATCACGCCGGGCATGCTTCGCTCGCTTTCTTGCGCCCGCGGGTGGTGGGCGGGCTGTCGCTGTGGTCGATGAATTCGTCCAGGGCCTGACTGTCGATCATCTTGCGGCCCTCGAACCACTTCCACACCCGGCCCTCGGGCCAGCATCCGCCGCGCCCGGTGCGCTTGTCGAAAAAGGTGATGGGCAGGCCGGTCAGGTCGGCCGCCTTCTGTAGGGTGACCCATCTGGTGGTCATGTGCCAATCCCTCCTGCTGGTTGATGTTCCTCCTGCTGATCTGCGGTCGGCCTGCAGGCGTCAAGCGGCACGGCCGCACACAACTGCGTGATCAAGCCGCTGATGAACAGGGCGCGGTCATCGGGCGGCATAAGGTCCAGTTCCTCCCAGGCCCGCCCGGACAGGCCCGTGGCCAGGTTGAGATGGCCCTGGCCGGCCGGCGCCCCCCGGGCCTGCTCCACGCTGACCAGCACCAGCGCCGCGCCGCGCGCCATGGGGTCGGAGGCCGGATCCGATTTGGCCCCCTCCGCGACTGGAACCAGCAGGCCCTGCAGGTGATCGCTCTCTCGGTCGACGGCATGAGGGCGGGACCGAAGCGGCGCGTCTGGCAGCACCGAGGGGAGGTCCACCGGGCCCTTGGTGTAAACGCCGCCGAAGGAGCCATGGTCCCAGACCAGCATATCGTGGTCGCACGCCGCAACCAGCTGCACATGCACGTTGCGGCTGTCGGCCGGGTTCAGGAACTTGGCCGCGATGTCCTCCACGCGCAGCACCTCCTCTGGGTGCAGGGCGAAGTAGCTCAGGACCTGCGCGGCCAGGCTGTCGGGGCTGGGGCGGAAGGTCATGCCGGGCCCGCCTTCCCCTGGCTGGCCAGGGCCTCGGCAAGCTCGGCCCGCAGCCTGAGCACCTCGGCGCGGGCGTCAGCCAGCAGTTGGTATGGGATCGTGCCCACGCCGCCCTTGCCCACCACCACGGGCACCTCGAAGCCGGCGGCGGCGTGCGTGTGCGCCATGAGATCCTGCTGGGCCTTGTCGAAGGCGGCCTGGCTGGCTCCGGTCACGATGCCCTGGCTCGTGGCCATGCGCTTTACCTGGTGCATGAACAGGTGGATCAGCAACTCGTGGCGCTCGATCCATGAGGCCGTGGCTGCCGTGGGCGCCGGGGCTGGTGCTCGGGCTGCAGCCAGCTCGGCCTTGGTCAGCTTCAGCTCCTGGCGCAGGACGACGATCTTGGCCCGGGCCGAGGCCAGGCGCTCGAATGGAATCGTGTTTCTCCCATCCTTGGCCAACAGCGTTGGCAGCTCGTACTCGACGATCTCCCGCGCGTGCTGCAGGACCTTGGCCAGCAGCTCGTCCACTGGTTTGTCCTCCGGGCCTGGGGGCAGGACTGCGGCCCGAACGGCCATATGCAGCAGGCGGTGCACCAGCTTCTCGTGCTGGCCGTACCACTCTGCCTTGCCCTGGAGCGGCGGAGCGCCCAGCACGCCGCGCGGCTTCAGCGCGGGGCCAGGGGCCTGAGGAAGCATGGGGGCGACCATCGGCGGCGTGCCGGATAGCTGCACCGTGGGCGGCGCGGAAAGGGCGCGCGCCGCCAGGCTGGTCGGCGTGGGCACGGCGGGCTGCAGCACAGCTGGCAGGGCGGCCATGCGCTCAAATGCGGACGTCATGCGTGGACCTCGATGGGGCGTGGGCCCAGGTAGATGAAGCCGCCGCCGAGGCGGGGAAAGCGGAGGGCGGTAGCGCGCTGCTGCTCGGCCGCAATGGCCTGCATGCGCTGCGCGCTCAGTTGGAGGCGCACCTGCACCACGGTGCTGCGACCGCGCTGGGTGATGCTGATGGTTCGCTTGCCGGGCTCGCTGCCTCGGCCCCTGTTGTTGCCGTTCGTGGCGCGCGTGCCGTCGGCGTTGAGGGTCCAGCTGCCGGACTCTGGCAGGTCCTGGGCCCGGGCCAGGCCAGCGGCCACAATGGCGGCCGGCGTGCCGGTGTAGACCGCCTGGCGGTGGGCTACGTGGCGGGTGACGCCGGGGGCGATCTCGATGTGATCAGACATTGGGCGCATCCGCTTGGGCCTCGCCGACCAGCCGGTGCGCTTCCTGAAGCAGCGTCGAGGCAGCATCGTTCAGGTAGATGGTGTCCCCGGTCCGGTCTGCCACCAGTTCGACAACTGTCGCAGCCTGTGAAAGGAGGTTGCTCGCCTGCTGGAAGTTAGCAGGAGTTGGGTTGGTGCCAAGCTCCATCAGTGCCGCTGCCGCCTCAGCGAGATTCGCGACGCCCCAGAGTGCATCCTGGCATTTGAGGTCTTCGGACTCACGCGCCGCAGCGCGGACGACAGCTTCGGCCTCGCGGCAGCGGTAGTAGGCCGAATCGGCGGCGGTGTCGTCTCCTTCGGTGGCTGATGGGGAGATGGCCTGGGATGGCGTGAGCACTCCAGGTCCGATCGCAACCGGGGCAGCGCTGTTGCCATTGGACGGCAGGGGAGCGGAGGACAGGTCCTCAAGCGCATACGTGGCGATCTGCTCGTCGAGTGATGGGGACGTGTAGGCGTTGAACTCTTCGTATGCCTCTGGATCCCGGTAGACAGTGCATGCGGAATAGCTGATCTCGGCATTGCTTTCTACGAACCTGTCAGCAGTCGTCATGCCTTCCGCCAGCATGGAAGACAGGGCGGCCGTGAAACCCGGGACCAAGTGAGGCTCCTTCTGAATTAATCGCAGGAATGGAGCAACAAAGTTGTCCTGGTTGGCGCCCTCGTCGCGATACGAGGCGTTCAGACATGCGTTCATCGAAGCATCTTTCCCAGGGGCGCGGAGGTTTCCCTCGCGGACCATGAGGACCGCCAGTGCCTTTCCCTCCATGAAGGCCCGTTCTGCCTTGATCTCGCTGGAGGGAAGCGCTGTGTCGGACTCGGGCACATCGAGCTTGATCGTGCCGCGGAATGGCAGCTCGGTGCTCTTCGGTACCGGGCTGCGCGCGCGTGGCTTTTTGCTGGTACTGGGGGTTGCGACGGCGCTCATGCTGCACCTCCGGCCTTGAGCAGCGCGCCGACTGCCTGCTGATGCTCGAACATCTGGTCGCTCACGAAAGCCGCGAACTCTGCCACGAAGCTGGCGTCTGGCTTCTTAGGCGCGGCCATGCATTCGGACTCGACTGCGCCGACCAGCATCACGTTGAGGCAGGCCACACTTGCCGCACTTCGGTCGACGAACGTGGCCAACTCTTCCTTGGTGGCAAAAACCACGTGCCCAGGCATGTTGCGGCCGATAGCCGCGACGGCGCCTGCTGCCGTCGCGAGATCGCCCTCAAAGTCCGGGGTGCGCCGGATCGGTGGGCGTGGCTGCTCACGGTGGTGTCGAGCGCCGGCAAAGGTGGCCAGCTCGCGCAACTCGTCCATGGTGCCGGGCAAACCATCGTAGGCGGCCTGCAGGCGTGCCATCAGGCGGGCGGCGTTTTCCACCAGAAGTTGAGCCGCCAGCGCCCGGCATGGGAATTCGGCTGGCGCACTGAGCGACTCCAACGCGCGATGCAGAAGTCCCGCGATCTGGCTCATATGATCCGACAAAGCAGGACGTGCTGGCAGATCGACAGCCGCCCATTCCGCCTCGGTCTTCCAGAGGTCACACAGCTGACTGTCCGCCTCGATGATGTGCTCGCGGCCGGGTACAGAGGAGATTTCCCACGGCCAGTTGCTCGAGATCGGGATCAGCAGGTCATTGATGTGCCCTGCGATCGTGCGCACGAGCAGCGTGGCCTCCGAGTCCTCCTTGATGGCCTGAGCCTGAGGTGCGGGGGCCGGGGCTGCGACAGCCTTGGGGCGCGTGGGGGCGCGATTTGCGCGCACGGGTGCATCTGCGATAGCATCGCTCATGGTCTGAATTCCTGTGACGGGTTTTGATCAAGAAGCCCTGGAGCAGGTGAGATTGCTCCGGGGCTTCGCCATTTGTGGGCTACGCACCACGCCCGCTGCTGCCAGCGGTCGAAGCTTTCGCTTCTTTTTTCACCTGGCGCAGCCGGCTTTCGTCCAGCCGGTGCACCACCTCGCTGGCAAAGCTGCGGCGTGACTTCTGGGCCTCCTCCTTCAGCCAGGCCTTGAGATCTACGGGCATCCGCATGTTGGTCTGCTCATCGCTCTGTGCCATGATTTCTCCTTTGTGTAGCACTCTGCTTAGGTGGCAATGTAGCACTTCGCTTGCTTGCATGCAAGCACTCTGCTTGGGGATAATGGCGCATGGCCTCTGAAGATGTACAAACAAATCTCCGCCTTCCTGGTGATCTGAAGGATCGGTTGGTGGCCTCTGCCGCCGAAAGCAACCGTTCTCTCAGCGCTGAAGCGGCGTCGCGTCTTGAAGACAGCTTCAGAAACAGAGCGTTTGCAGATGTCGTCATGGACCAAGCACAGCAGATCCGCGAACTGCGAGCTAAGGTGATGGAAGGAAACTTCACCATGGTCGTTGCGTTGAAGGCTCTTGAGGGCAAGGGCGACACCGCTGAAGCGATTGGGGCGCTTGCTGAAACCATCAAAAAAACTGAGCAGGAGTCGTCTGATTTCTTCATCAAGCTGATGCAGGAGCGCGTGGCAAGAGAGGGCCAGCAAGCCACAATCGAGATGGTTCAGGATGTCTTGCAAGAAGCGCGTGGCAAGCGGAAGCCCTGACCCCACCGCAAAAGTTTTGTAGTGGACTCCTGCCGGCGGGATGGGGTGGTGTTTAGCCATGCCGCCAGTCTGGTCCAGGCGATGCCCGCGCCAAGGGGCTAATTGGCCCGTAGCGGGTAACGATTCCCCGTTCATAAAACTACCTCCACGGCTTCGATGCGCGGCAACGCCCGCACCTCATCGACCGTCAGCACGTCTTCCACCTGGCCCCGGGCCGCTGTGTGCTTGTCGCACAGCTTGGCAAGCACCTTCAGCGCGTTTTGCTCGTTTCGGCGCGCTGTGGTGAGGGCCTTTGCGGCCAAATGCTCACGTTTAAGCTCGAGCGAGAACACCAGCATGTGGTCCGGCAATGCTCGCCGGGCTTCGGTCGCCAGCCGCTTCTCCCGACTGGCGGCCACGCGAACGGTTGACGCAGCCCGCCAGCGCTGGGCCGCTGCGGCGATTTCGATCAAGGTGCGGTCGGTCACTTGGCAGCACCCGCCTGATCGTTCAGGGTTGCCGGCCAACGCTTGAGGCGCTTGAGCGTGCGGCTGACTGGCAGCACACGGTACACGGCAAGTACGCCGCCGGTGTTGCGCAAGACTACGAACTCGCGGCCGGCGGCTGTGGCCGGGCCGCTGAGACCGCACGATGGCTGGAGCGCGCCAGGCTGGCGTAGGTGGGCCGCAATGGCTCGCTTGGTGAGGTCGGTGGTACTGCTCATGGTCATCTCACTGCAGCGGGTGCACCGGGCCGGTGTAGACGCCGCCGAGAGCTTCCAGCTCGTCGGCATGCTCGACGGTCAGCTTCTCGATCTCTTCGACGGTGACGCCAAGCGTGGCAGCAACTTGCTCAAGCGAGTAAACGGGCCGCCCGCTGGCATCAACGTGCGTCACACCTGGCAGCAGCCCCATCGCGCGGGCCTTGTCGGCCATGGCGGACTTGAGTTCAGGGGGCGCGTGGGTGTGCATGGCAGCGAGGAGATGGGCATTCTCCGGAAGGTGCACAGCCTCTTCGCCCTGCTCCTCGCGAATGCGCGCCAGCTCACGGCCGGCGGCCAAGAAGCGCGGGTCGAGAGCTTCGGGGTCGGGCTGCACTGCGCCCGTGGTTGGCAAGTACACGGGTGATCCGGCCTGGCTGTTGAAGGTCTCCTCAATGATTCGGTTCCGCAGCTCCATGGGCATGCAGTCCATTGCATCGGTGGCCAGGTTGACCAAGCGCGCGCTGGGCTCGTTTCGGCGCAGCAGTGCGTGCAAGATCTCGCCTTGCTTGAACCCGTGTGCAGCAGCTTCAGCCAGAAAGCGGGCGATGAGTGCGCGCCCTGCCGTCTGGCCCTCGGGCGTGGTCTCCGCCGGGTTGCCATAGGCTGCCTCGCCAGCCATTAGCACCGCGCCGGCCAGGTTGATAAGGTACTCGCCGGGTTTGGTCGGGTGGGGTTTGAAAGGGGGTTCGCGTTTCATGGGTTCAGTGTCTCGAAAGGGGTGAAGGAAAGCTTGGAAACTGGTTCCCTATTTGCGATTCGCGCGCCAAAGCAGAACGACAGCCATGCGCAGCGCTGCGCTCGGGCCGTTGCCGGCGCGGCGGTACAAGCGGTACAGGTTGAAGCCGGTCACGACCACCTCCACAGGGCGCGCAGGCCGAGGGCCAGGGGATAGAGCAGATACATGCCAGCGGCCACGGCGCCAGTGATGGCCATGCCGCGGGCCCAGGCCAGACTGCCGGGGGCGGGCTGCTGATGCTTCATGGCGTTTGCGCCTTCTCCAGCTGCAGCTGGAACTCGAGCGCGATGGCGGTGGCGCGGATGAACTGTGCCGTCAGCGCAGCGTTGTGCGCAGCCAGGTCGGCGTGCGCGACCGAGTCGGCCATCCGGGCCCGGTCGATCATCTGGCGGACGTCGGCGGGCACATTGGTGAGGTCGACGTCGGCCCAGAGGTCTTTGCCGCCTGCAAAGGGCGTAGTGGGCAGCAGGTTGATGCTCATGCTGGTGCACCTGCCGCCCGGGCCCTGTTGGCCAGGGTGATTTCGGATTGCAACGCGATCTCGATGACGCGGCGTTCGTGGCGGCGGGCGTGATGCTCGCAGCGGCCCGGGGGCACTGGACCGGACTTGCCCTTTTGCTCACGCCAGTACAACGCTTGCCGCGCGTGCCACTGGGCATTGGTGAACGCGAAGTCATCGGCTGCGACCGTGGCGGTGCGCGTGGTGATCGGCATGCTCAAGCCTCCACGGCGTGAAGTGCCGCAGGGTGCGAGCGCAGGACGTTCGCCATGGCGCGCCGGGCGTGCACCGCATGGTCGCGACCGAGATAGTGCGCCAGCGCCATCAAGCCGGCCTCAAGGCTTTCCAGCGTGGGCTCGCCCACATGCTGCACCAGGGTGCCCGGCTCGATGACGTCGACGAGGCTCGGCGCGACGACTGACCCGACCCGACCGCTCTCGGCCTGGGTGTCGCAGTGGTCAGCCAGTTCTGCGGCTCGGTCGGCCCATTCGCGCGCCATGACGGCGGCGTGGCGCAGGCCACATGCTGCAGCTGGCCAGCGGCCGGAATCGATGGCGCGGTACGCCAGGTTGCTCCGGCGCTGGTGATCCAGGGGGGCCGCCTCAAGCAGGGCGGCAATGTCGGACGGTTGCATCCATCACTCCATCTGAGCGCTGCGAAATGCGGCGCGATGGGTGATTATTTAGCCTGGGCTAAGTACAAGTCAATAGCCTGGGCTAAATTAATTGCATTCTGATCGGCTTGTGGGCCGCCTGACCTTAGAGTTCCGCCCCTTCCCAGACACACCTACCGATGATCTCCAGGTTGGCCAAATCCTCGTTTCTATAGAGCCTGGACTTCGGCTTGAAGTCGGAATTTTCCGCCGTAGCGAGGATCCCGGCGCCCGCTACCACCTCCAGGCGTTTGATCAACAACTCCCCATCGAATCGAAAGGCGAAGAAGTCGCCGTCGAGGTTCTCGGTGTCACCCGAATTCACCAGCACAACGGAGCGATCCCGGATCTTGGGTTCATTGCTGACGCCACGGCTGTCCACCACAACCGCCTTGCCGCTCGCTACCCCCAGCCTGCGCAGGAAGTCCATCCGGAAGACCAGCGGGGGCTTGTCGTCTGCCTCGTAGTAGACCTGGCCAACACCGTTCGCGAACCGCACATCAGCACGGCGCACTGCCACGAAATCCTCTTCGAGGGCACGAATCACCGTGGGGGCGCCAGAGTCTCGGGGGCTGCGTTTCCCCTCAACAGGGTGGGGCGGCTCAGGTGCAAATTTCGGTTCCCTGCCTTCGGCCAGCCAAGCAGGTGAAACCTTCAACATGTAATGCCCGCACAGCCTTTCGGCGTTCTCACGGCTGATGGTTTGGACCTTCTCAGCGTTGCCAAACCAGTTCGACACGCTGGCCGGCGTTACCCCGCACAGATTGGCGACCTGCGTCTTGAATCCTCGTTCCTGGGGTTCGGGGAACACCTCAGCGAGACGGCTCTGCAATGTAGTCATTAGCTTAGCCTAACAACTCGGCTATTAGCCTGGGCTTGTATGAATATTTAGCCTGGGCTAAGATGTGCGGACTATGAATGCCCCAGCTACCCAAATCATCCGCGCGCTTGGCGGTTCGTCCGCTGTTGCACGCCTGTTCGGCATCGCGGCGCCAAGTGTCACGAACTGGAAAAAGACCGGCATCCCCAGGCCGCGGATGATGTTTTTGGAACTCGCGCGGCCCAAGGAGTTGGAAGGCATTGACACACATGCCGCGACTTCTAGCGCCGAGCAATCGCAGGCAAAGGAGCCGGCCCGTGTCTGACACAGCCGCGCTCCTGCCCGACGAGGCTCCGCCCACCGAAACCGGCGGACGAAACGGCAAGCCGCCAAGTCTGCCGCCGGTTGCCGTGCCCGCAGACCCAGCGCCCATACCTCAACTCCCCAAGCCACGCCGGGCCAGCCGGTCAGCACGTGCGCGCTCCGGATCCAGCCTCATCGCGCTGCCGCGGTACTTGATCTCCAGGTTGGGCCCGTGCATCACCAAGGTCAGTTCCGAGGTGGCGAGCACCTGCGTGCGCTGGCCTGTGGTGGCGTCCACGTTCTCGCTGATCGTGGTGCGCACGGAGCGGTGGAACGGCGCGGCGGGGCGGGCGGCTGGGGTGTGGTCTGCATTCATTTCGGATGTCCTGGTGCTGCTCGAAGTTGAGCGATGGATGGACTGTCCCTTTTTCCCGAGAAACGCACACCCCTTACGCGCCCTCAGTTTTAGGGGCGATTAGGGAAATGCCCAAAACACCAATAAATCAACCACTTAGGACCGACCCGTGAAAACTCTGTACGACGACGAATTCGACGCCATCGCGACCGCAATCGGGAACAGCGGCAAGCCCTTCAAGCTGGTGGCCGCTCACATGTTCCCCGACATGAAGGCCGAGTCCGCCTATGCGCGGCTGAAGGACTGCTGCAACCCTACTGGCACCCAGCGCCTGAGCTTCGGCCAGGTTTTGCGCTTGATGCAGTTCTGCGGCTGCTATGACGCGCTGTACTACGCGTGCGACGAGACCCTGCACGCCAGGCCCGATCGCAAGGCACCAGAGGACCATGTGGTACGCCTGGCCGAGATCATCGACACGGCCACCGCCACCATGAACGCGGCCCTGAAAGCGCTGGCCCAGGTGCAGCAATCCCAGGGCAAGGGCGACGGCACCCTGAGGGCGGTAGCGTGAGCGGCGCGGTGCCCACCGGCGGCCTGCCTGCCCGGTTCCCCACATGCCTGGACTGCGTGCGGGTCTGCGCCCACGAGAGCGGCCAACACCACTACACGATCGCCAAGAGCATGGGGATCAGCCCGTCCGATCTGTCACGCAAGCTCGCCAGCAAGCCGAATGATTGCCGCCGCTTCACTTTGAACGATCTCGAGGCGTACATGCAGAGCACTCAGGATTTCACGCCTGTTCTGTATTTGGTGCAGAAGTACATCCCAGACCTGGCCACCGGGGACCGGGCCGCAGCCACTGCCGCGCTGCGCGCTGCTGTTCCTCAACTCAAGGCCCTGCTGAAAGCTGCGGGCGTAGCTGAATGACTGCTCCTACCTGGCAAGAACTCCGCGATGCCGGCCGCGTGCTGATCGACCAGCCCGAGCGCGGCCTGGCGATCTACCCGACCACCCGTGGGAATGTCGTTTTCGCGATCAGGGCCGGAGACGGCTCCCTGCACCTTGTGCCCTTGCAGCTTGCAGAGATCGACGCCGTGGCGAATGCCCTCGCTGAGTCGGAGGCCCGCGCAGCAGCGGCAATGTCTGTGCTCCAAGAGCAGGAGACTGCAATCGCCGCCTATGAGCTGATTCAGCGCGTGAAGGGTGGCGCATGACGAGCCCAGTTGAGCCTGTCTTGCCTTTGGTTCAGGCGGCCGCTATCGAGCCTGCCGTGTGCCGCCGCACGGCCCTGGTGCTGGCTGTCGCGCAAGACCGCAACGGCGGCAGCTTCCAGGCCTCCATGGCCACACTTGCCGCATGGGTTGGCATGTCCGCTGGTCAGACCCGGAAGCACGTGCACGCGCTGGTCATGATGGATGTCCTGCAGGTGCTGGCCAATGGGAACGGTGGATCGTCGAAAGCCCTGCCGCTCTACCAGTTCAACGCGCTGCGCCTGGGAGCCCTCGCGCATCAGCCCGGGCGTACCTCCGACCTGTTCAACACTGTGCCGCCACCGCGCCTGCGCTTCTACGCGGTCGGCACGCAGGACGCGCTCATGCAGATGGCGATAGAGCTGCATGGACGGCCTGGACAGCGCGTGGTGCGGTTTGTCTGGGAGACCAAGCAAGGTGACGTTCCTTACGGCATTGCCGATCTGCAAGCGCTGCTGCTCCCTCCATTCGCAAAAGGGGCGTGGACTGGGCAGCTGAATCCTCACGCTGGCGCGGCGACCTGGGCCCACCCGGTCAACACCTCCCCTGAGACCGTGGAAGAACTGAGGCTCTGGGCACAGGACGTAGCCCTCGGACGTCTGGAAGACAGGCGGACGTCGAACAACCAACTCGCCCACCCACACGGGGGGAACCACAGTGACCACTGAAAAATCACCTTCCCCGATGACACCAGCGGAATGCGACCTGCGCGACTTCGCGTTCATGCCGCTCGACATCAACCGCCTGTTCGGCAGCCGATTCCATGCTGTGTCCAGCGACGCCGTTTGGCGGGCTGGGCTGACGTTGTGGGCCCGGAGCTTTCACCAGGTCCCAGCCGCCTCGCTGCCGAACGACGATGTGGAACTGTGCCGGTTGGCCGAATTGGCGCGCGACCTGAAGACCTGGAAGAAGCTCAAGGAGGGCGCCCTGTATGGCTGGGTCCTATGCAGCGACGGCCGCTATTACCACCCCATCGTGGCGGAGAAAGCCAATGAAGCTTGGAAAAGAAAACTCGACCAGCGCAACCGGTCGAAAGCAGGCAACGCCCGTCGATGGGGGCCGAAAGGCGATCCTGGTAGCGAACCTTCTGGCCAACAAGCACCAGGTCAGGCTGGGCAAAGCGCTCCTTCTGCGGTCCCTGAAGGAGTGGGCAAGGAACTCCCTCCAGCATCCCCAAGGGAATCCTCAAAGGACTCCTTGAAGGAATCCCCGAAGGACTCCTTGCAGGATCCCAAGGGACAGGGACAGGGACAGGGACAGTTAATACCTTCCGTACCTGACGGTACGGGCAGCGCTGCTGCCAAGCCTCCGGCCGACCTCACGAAAGCGGAACTCTGGTCGGCAGGCAAGTCCCTGCTCAGCCATGCCGGCATGCCCGAAAAGCAGTGCGGCTCCTTCGTCGGCAAGTTGGTCAAGGACTACGGCGACGAGATCGTGGTCGACGCGGTGCGCGCTGCCGTTGTTGCCCAGCCCGCCGACCCAGCCGAATGGCTCAAGGCCGCCTGCATGCGCACTGCTGGGCAGCGTGGGCCAGGCCGTGATCGCCTCCGCCATTCCGGCTTTGACCAACTCGACTACTCCGAAGGACTGAATGCAGATGGAACCCTCCCGGCCTAAACCCATGTTCGTGCCCGAAGGCGCCGACAAGGTCAGTGACGCGGCAATGGAAATGCCCGCGACTTGCGAAAAGCACGGCGCGTATCAAGCCAAAAGGCCTTACCGCGGCTCGACCAGGTGGCATGGATGCCCAACTTGCGACCGTGAGCGACAGGCAGCCGAGGACCGCGAGGCGAAGGAAGCGCTCGAGATGTCCCACTTGACGCAGCGCCTTCGCAAGAGCGGCCTGCAGCCCCGCATGCTCGCCGCATCGTTCACCAGCTTCGTGTGCGACGCGCCGGGCCAGGCGGCCGTGCTCGCCGCCTGCAGATCCTTTGTGGACGATCTCAGCCCAGCAGCTGGCGGCGGCCTCTGGCTGATCGGCCCGCCCGGCACCGGCAAGACTCACCTCGGCAGTTCGATGGTGCAGCACGTGATCCGCGCCAAGCGCCAGCAGGCCTGCCTGTTCAGCTCTCGCCAGGTCATCACCATGCAGCGCGCAAGCTGGGGCAGCGAGAAGGGCGGCCGTGGCTCCCACCGGTCAGCAACCGACCCGTGGGATGTGGGCGATGCGGACCCGATGGACTTCCTGCGCACCACGGCGGACGTCGTGGAGTTCCTGGCCGACGTGCCATTGCTGGTGCTCGACGAGATCGGCGTGGGCTTCCACAGCAATGCCGAGCAGGTCCAGATGTACGACGTGATCGATGCGCGCTACCAGCAGTGCCGGCCGACCGTCGTCATTTCCAACCTGCCGCCGGCCGAGATGAAAACCGCTCTGGGCGAACGCAGCTACGACCGGCTGCGCGAGGGTGCCCGCGTGCTGACCTGCAATTGGCCCAGCGCCCGCAGCGTCAACAGGGCCCCCGGGCCGGAAGGGCAGGAGTGAAGATGCGTGACCTGCGCCGCATCCCTTCCAGCCCCGAATCCGAGGCGGCTCTGCTCGGCGGGCTGCTGCTGGACAGCGAGGCCATCCACCGGGTGCCGAACCTCGCGGCCGACGCCTTCCACAACGAACAGCACGCCAACGTGTTCCGCGCCATCCAGAAACTGGCCGCAGCAGGGCAGCCCATCGAAACGGTGTCGGTCTACACCGAGATGACGGAGGCCGGCCACCAGATCGAGCTCTACGAGGTCAACGAGCTGGCGCAATACGTGCCCAGCGCCGTGAACCTGCGCCGGTTTGCCGATGTGGTGATGGACTGCTATAGCCTGCGGCAGCTGATGGAGGCCGGCGCGGAGATCTCGGACCTCGCCATGACACCTGGCCACCATTCCGCTGAGCAGCTCGACAAGGCGCAGATGCTGCTGGCCAAGCTGGGCACGGTGAAAGCTAAGCGCGATCCGCAGCACATCAACGATTCCATGGCGAGCTACCTGCAGCTGCTGCAGGACATGAGCGAGGGCAAAAACTCGGCTATACCCACCGGCATCGGTGGCCTGGACCAGCTTCTCAATGGCGGCCAGCGCCGTGGCGAGGTGCTGGTGCTGGGAGCCCGGCCAAAGCATGGGAAAACCGCGCTGTCTCTCGCCATGGCGAGGTATCAGGCCCGGCGGAACGCGGTGCTATTCCTGAGCCAGGAAATGAAGATCAACGAGTTGATGCACCGGCACACTGCCGCCACCGGCCCGTTCGACCTGGGGCGGATCAGGGCCGCCGACCCTGCCGACAGCGACATGTGGAAGGCCGTGACGGAGGCCGCGCGCCGCCTGGGCGAACTCAACCTGCTGCACGACGACCAGTGCAACCTGACCCTGATGGAGATCCGCCGCAAGGCGGTGAAGACGAAGCGTGAGCACGGCCTGGACGTGCTGTACATCGATTTCCTGCAGCTGATGGACGGTGCCGGTGAAGAGAACCGAAATCGCGAACTGGACGTGATCGTGAACGGCATCAAGGGCTTGGCGATGGATCTGGATTGCGCGGTGGTGCTGCTCAGCCAGCTGAGCCGCGAGGCGGACAAGCACTACGGCCGCCCGGTGATGACCCACCTGCGCGACTCTGGCGCCATCGAGGCGGCTGCCGACCAGATCGCCATGCTGTTCACCGACCACAAGCACCCCATGAGCAAGAAGCTTCCCGCCTTGAAGGGCTACGCGGAACTGGAGATCGTGGCCCATCGCAACGGGCCACAGGGCGTCATCCCCCTGGAGCTCATCGGCAAGTACCAGCAGTTCGGCGACTGGATGGGCGAGAACCCAAAGCGCTCGGGCGAGCCTGGGCGCGCGCCCATCAACAGTTGAAGGAGATCAACCCATGACCAGCGAAGAAATGGACGAATTCCGGCAAAGGCTGGAGCAAGTCCGCAACCAGGTGGACGACTGGTTCGTGAACCACGCCACAAACAGCAAGAAGGGCCGGGCCGCCTCGATGGCAATGCTGCAGTCCCGCCGGCTGGCAGAGGACCTTCTTGCCCAGCTGCATGCGGAGGCAATGGCCGGCGTGATGCTGCGCAGCGCCTGGAGCATGAAGGAGCGCGGCATTGAGCCCACCCTGCACTGACGCCGCAGAAAAGGAAAAGCCCGCAAGAGCGGGCCTTCCCGGTCGATTCGACCTGAGCACTCGAATTTTACTGGGAGTTGTTGATGACCACCACCACCGCCACCGCCGACATGCCAACTGAAGACATCACGCCTACCGCCGATGAAGCCAGCGCCGTGGCCGCCTACAACGCACGCAAGAGCAGCCGAGACCGGGTGCTGGAGGCCATCATGGAGCTGTGCGATGCTGAAATTCCCGCCAGGACGCCGGACCTTGTGCGGGTGACTGGGCTTTCCATCACCACCGTGAACGACAGCATCAAGGTGCTGAAGCAGCGCGGGATGATCTACAGCGACAACGGCACCTTTTTCGTATGCAACGAGCACCAGCCGGCCGAGCCCGTGTACCACACGGCCATGCCCAACGGCATCATCAAGCTGGAGAAGGGCGACCAGATCCTGACGCTGAACCCGCGGGAGGCGCGATCCGTGGCCAAGACCATGGGCGGGCTTATCGAGCAGGCCTTCTCCATCGTGCTGCACCACCGCCAGGACGAGCAGCAATCGCAGATCCGCCGGCTGCAGCGGCGTATCGGCCAGCTTGAGCAGGCGCAGCAGGACGCAGAGGAGTTGGTGAAGCGGGTGTGCGAAGACCTGCAGTCGCTGCGCAGCCAGTTGGGAGGATGACGATGGGCGGAAGACCATCAGGCCTGCCGGCGGAATTGCTCGCCCAGCTGGGCACCAAACCGGACCCGCAGTTGGCAAAGGACTTCGGGCGGAAGACGGACACCGTGGCCAAGGCCCGGATGGCCCGAGGAATACCAGCATTCAACCATCAGCAGAAGTGGACGCTGGAGCAGGTGGCGCTCCTTGGCACCATGACCGACCGCGAGGTGGCCAAGCGCGTGGGGCGCAACCAGGCTGCGGTGACCTTTGCGAGGAATGCACGTGGGATTCCAGGCTGCGACCACCTGGGGCAGCCGCGACCGGAAGCCCAGCGCAAACCCACCAAGCCCACGGCGCAGGAGGTGGGAGCTTCCATTCACCTCGTGGCCGACTGGCGCGCGATCGAACTGATCTACCGTACCAAGCGATACCCTCTGAGCTGGCTGGCACACAAGTTCCATGTGCCGACTTTTGCGATCCGCCACTGGGCGGAAACCCACCAATGGGTCCGGTGTGCCAAGTGGGACCCCGCAAATGGGCCAAGGCCGAAGCGAGAGTCGAAGCCTTGCGGGAAATGCGGTGGACTCGAAAGGATCGCGAGTAACCGGGAGTGCAGGGCCTGCTCCGCCGAGCGGAAACGGGAGAAGCGCCGGGCGAACCCACTGCGCAAGCCCAAGCTCACTCCTGAGGAAAGGAAAGAGCGCAAGCGCGCGTATCACCGCATATACGACGCAAACCGCAGAGGAGGGAGGAGGCCCCCCCGGTAGGGTTTCCACCGTTCGTCTACACACGGAATGCTCCCGTGTAAATGGCAACTGGCAACCGTAAGACATCCCCACCAGCATCTAGCACCCCCGCCGGCGGGAAGGCTGCGCCCGCGCCCACGGTCAACTGGACGGGGGTGAAGAAGGCTTTCACCACCACCCACGACTCCAACCGGGCCATTGGGAAGAAGTTCGGCGTCTCGCACACGATGGTTGCCAAGCGCGCGACGGCCGATGGCTGGCAACGCCCACCGAAGGACGAGAGCGGCAAAGCCACCGCCCCCCGGCCCATCAAGGCGGCTGAAGCACGCCAGGACAGGTTCGTCGCCGAGTACCTGGTCGACCTGAACGGCACCCAGGCTTACCTGCGCGCAGTGCCCGGCACGCCCGAGCGCACGGCCCAGACCATGGCCAACCGCCTGTTGAAGAGAGTTGAGGTGCAGGCCGCCATCGCAGCCGGCCGCCAGCGCACCGCCGAGCGCCTGGGCCTGACCCGAGAGAAGGTGATGGCCGAGTACGCCCGACTGGCCTTCTTCGACATGCGCAGCGCTTACCACCCCAATGGCGCGCTGAAGATGCCCCACGAGATGGACATGGAGACCGCCTCTGCAATCGTCGGCTACGAGACGGTGGAACTGCCTGGCGCGGGCAAGGACGCCCTGCCGCTGCTGGCGCGCAAGGTGAAGTGGGGCGACCGCAAGGCCGCGCTGGACAGCATCATGAAGGCCCAGGGCTGGAACAAGTCCGACGTGGGCACGCCCGAGAACCCCCTGGTGCTGCTGCTGGGCGACATGAAGGGCCGGGCCTTGCCGGTGGTGCCTGATGGCCGGGAGGCAGGGGAATGAAGGCGCCCAGCATCCCCTTTGACTACGTGCCGACGGACGCGGCGGACCTGAAGCGCTGCTTGGCCGATCCCATGTGGCGTCTGTGCTCAGGCCAGCTCTACAAGATCATGGTCAAGGAGGGCGAGGGCGCAGAGGGCACGGTGGTGCCGTTCCGTCCGAACCGTGTGCAGCGCCGCCTCATCAGCAAGCTCTGGCACCGCAATGTGATCCTGAAAGCGCGGCAGTTGGGCTTCACCACCCTGGTGGCCATCCTGTGGCTGGACCACGCCCTGTTCATCGAGAACCAGCGCTGCGGGATCATCGCGCAGGACCGGGAGGCCGCCGAGGCCATCTTCCGCGACAAGGTCAAGCTGGCCTATGACCACCTGCCCACGGCGCTCAAGGCCATCATGCCGCTGGCCCGCGACAGCGCCAGCGAGCTGCTGTTCGGCCACAACAACAGCAGCATCCGCGTTGCCACGTCCATGCGTTCCGGGACCATCCACCGGCTGCACGTGTCGGAGTTCGGCAAGATCTGCGCCAAGTTCCCCGACAAGGCTAAGGAAGTGGTGACCGGCTCGCTGCCGGCCGTGCCCCTGGGTGGCATCACCATCATCGAGTCCACCGCCGAGGGGCGCGAGGGCGAGTTCTTTCGCATGACCCAGAAGGCCATGGCCGTGGCGCAGCAGGGCAAGGAGCTCACGGAGCGCGATTACCGCTTCCATTTCTTCCCGTGGTGGGAGGCGCCTGAGTACCGGGTGGATGCTCGCGCCGTCCTGATGACGCAGAAGGACCGCGAGTACTTCGAGCGCATCGAGGGCGTGATCGGCCAGGAGCTGGAGCCCGAGCAGCGCGCCTGGTACGTGGCCACCCGCGACAACGACTTCGGCGGCGACCCCGAGCTGATGTGGCAGGAGTACCCCAGCACACCCGAGGAAGCCTTCCAGGTGTCCACCGAAGGCACCTACTACGCGGTGCAGCTGGCGAACGCCCGCAAGGATGGCCGCATTACCCGCGTGCCCTACATGCCCGGCGTGCCCGTCGATACCTTCTGGGACATCGGCCTGAACGATGAAAACTTCATCTGGTTCCACCAGAAGGTGGGCCTGCGGCACTGTTGGATCAAGACCTACGGCAACAGCGGCGAGGCGCCAGCGCACTACGTGGCCGAGATGCAGAAGACCGGATGGGTGTGGGGCCGCCACTTTCTGCCCCACGACGGCAATGCCCGGCGCATCCAGGCCACCACCACCAAGACCTACGCGGAGCTGCTGGCGGAGCTGGGGCTGAGCAACATCGAGATCGTGGACCGCATCCAGTCCGTGACCACCGGCATCCAGCTGGTGCGCAACGTGTTGCCCAACTGCTGGTTCGACGAGGAAGGCTGTGCCTCGGGCCTGGCCGGCCTGCAGTCCTACCGCAAGGAATGGAACAAGCGCCTGGGCGTGTGGGCCGATCTACCGCGCCATGACGCAGCCAGCAATCCCGCCGACGCCTTCCGGCAGTTCGCACAGGGCTACACGGACATCTACGCACCAGGCGAACGTCCGAAGAGCTGGCGCGACAAGCTGAAGGGCGCCGGCTCCATGCACCCATCCAACGACCGCCAGACGTACTGACCATGAACGCCATCGCCACACCCACCTCTGCCCACCAGATCGCCAGCGACAACTGGAAGCGCTACGAATACGGCAAGGACAAGGGCCACATCGACTACCTGCCCCACGCGGCCCGCTGCGAGGACATGTACCTGGGTGGCGGCCGGCAGTTCACGGCCGAGGCCCGGGCCCAGCTGCACACTGAGCGCCGTGCCGCCTACGAGTTCAACGGGATCATGCCTGCGGTGAACACGGCCCTGGGCTACCAGATCCACAACCGCATGGACATCGCGTTCAAGCCGCGGGGCGGGGATGCTGACCTTGACCGGGCAACCATCCTGTCCAAGGTCAGCATGCAGGTGGCTGACCAGTCGAACCTGCGCTGGCACGAGACGCAGGTATTCAGCGACGGCCTGATCCAGCAGCGCGGGTATTTCGATGTCCGCATGGACTTCGACAGCAACATCAAAGGCGAGATCCGCGTCAGCACGCTGGACCCGCTGGACGTGATCCCCGACCCAGACGCCAAGAACTACGACCCCGACAAGTGGGGCGACGTCATTGTTACCCGCTGGCTCACCCTGGACGAGATCGAGCAGCTGTGGGGCAAGGCCGCGCGCAAGCTCGCCGAGGAAAGCAACGATGCCGGGCCCGACTTCGGCGAGATGGACGACGAGGTGCCGCGCAACAAGTTCGGCACCCGCTCCAACATGGGCCACGATGCCTGCGCCAAGAAGGAAGACGGCCTGCAGCGGTACCGGGTGATCGACCGGCAGCGCTTCGTCTACGAGAAGACCGATTGCATCGTCTGGCCAGGCACTGGTGACGTGAAGGCCGAGGACCTGATGGCCGCCGACTCCATCGCCGATGCTCTGGCCAACGGGGCGGTGCGGGCCCGGCGCATGCGCAAGCGCATCAAGTGGACCGTGACCACCTCCACAGCTGTGCTGCACGACACCTTCAGCCCCTACGAGCACTTCACTGTGGTGCCGTACTTCGCCTATTTCCGCCGCGGCAAGACCGTGGGCATGGTCGACAACGCCATCGACCCCCAGGACGCGCTGAACAAGGCGATCAGCCAGTACCTGCACATCATCAGCACCACGGCCAACAGCGGGTGGACGGTGGAAGAGGGTTCGCTCACCAACATGACCACGAAGGAGCTGGAGACGAACGGTGCGCGCTCGGGGCTGGTGCTGGAGTACAAAAAGGGCTCCCGTGCGCCGGACAAGATCCTGCCGAACCAAGTGCCCACGGGCGTGGCCCAGATCATCGACCGCGCCGACAAGGCCCTGAAGGACGTGACGGTGCCGGACGCCATGCGCGGGGTGCACACCCAGGAGGCTTCGGGCATCGCCATCCAGTCCGACCAGTTCGCCTCGCAGCAGCAGCTGGCCGTGCCGCTGGACAACCTGGCCTACACCCGCCAGATGCTGGCCACCCGCATCCTGAAGCTGGTGCAGACCTACTACGACACACACCGCATCTTCCGCATCACCGAGACCGACCCGAACACCGGCAAGCCCGCGACCAAGGTGCTGGAGATCAACCGCTTCGATCCGGCCACCGGCACCTACATCAACGACGTGACCATCGGCACCTACGACGTGGTGATCTCCGAGCAGCCCATGCAGGTCACGTTCCAGAACAGCCAGTTCAAGCAGGCGATGGAGATGCGCCAGGCCGGCGTGGCCATCCCCGATCCGGCCATCATTCGCTACTCCAACCTGGCGGATAAGGCCGACATGCTGGCGGGCATGCAGGCCAACCAGCCCCCAGCCGACCCGACGCTGGAAGCGCGCGTGCAGCTGATCCAGGCGCAGGCCCGCAAGACCGACGCCCAGGCCACCGACGTGAAGGTGAAGACCCAATACAGCGGCGTGCAGACCGCCCAGGTGGTGGCCGCCGTGCCTGCGACCGCGATGCTGGCCGATGGCCTGCTGAAGTCCGCCGGCTACGTGGACCAGGACGCTGGGCCCATCGTGCCCCAGGTGCCCTCTGGCCTGCCCACCACCGACATGCCGCAAAGCACCGACCCCATGAACCCAGCCAATCCGGCAAGCCCGGCCGTGGGCGCAAGCGAGGGTATCGAGACCCTGGCCGCTGATGGGGTGGTGGCATGAACATCTACCTCGACACCGAGTTCAACGACTTCGGCGGGGAGCTGATCTCCCTGGCCATGGTGGACGAGAACGGCCGCGAGTTCTACGCGGTCTTGAACTGTCCCAACCCAACGCCATGGGTGGCCGCCAACGTCATGCCGGTGCTGGGCCGCCCCCACGCCTCGCTGCGCATGCTGCAGACCCGCATGGAAGCCTGGCTTGCCGTTTACCCGCTTGTGCACATCGTGGCCGACTGGCCCGAGGACATCGCGCACTTCTGCCGCGCGCTGATCACCGGCCCAGGCATGCGCATCGACACCCCGCCGCTGAGCATGGAAGTGCGTCGTGAATTGGACAGTTCGGCATCAGCCGTGCCACACAACGCCCTCGCGGACGCCAAGGCTATCCGCGGCGCAGCACTCAAGTCTCAAACCCTGGCCGCTGATGGCCTGCAACCCTGAAGGAGAACCACGAGATGACGACGCAAGACCAAGCACAAGCGCCAGGGGCTACTGGCGCCACCAACGAAGAAGAGCCGCTGGACCTGGGCAACGACGGCCCAGGCGCCCCTGAGGGCGCGGGCAGCACAGGCGCCGAGGTCCTGGACATCGAGGAAGACGACGCCGGCAAGGGCGGCAAGGGCGGCGGCCAGGGCATCCCCCGTGCGCGCTTGAACGAGGTGAACGAGCGCCGCCGGCAGACCGAGGAACAGCTGGCGCAGCGCGAGCGCGAAAACGCCGAGCTGCGGGCCCAACTCGCTGCGCTCATCCCTGGCCAGCCGGCTGCCACGGCCGCAGCGCCAGCAGCTCCGGCGTTCGACTTGGATGCCGCAGAAGACCGCTACACCGCCGCCATGATGGACGGCGATGCAGCTGCAGCGCGTGCCGTGCGCCGAGAGATCAACCAGTACATCGAGGACAGCGCGGTGGAGCGCCTGGAGAGCCGGATGTCCGCGCGGCAAGCGAGCACCCTCGCCGACCAGGTGGTGACCAATGCGATTGCGCAGTACCCGTGGCTGGATGGTCCCGAGGGTGAGGAGGCGCTGGAAGTCATCGAGGCCCTGCACCGGAACAAGATCGCCCAGGGCATCCCGAAGCACGAAGCCTTGGCGCAGGCCATCGCCTCCACAGTCACGCGCTTCGCGCCGACCCCCAGTAGGGAATTGCCAGGGAAGGGCGCCCCGGTAGACACTCGCCTTGCGGCGGCAGACAAACGCGGTGCAGCGCACTCGCTACTGCAGCCACCGGGAGTACAGGCAGGCATGGGCAACCGTGCTGACCCAGCGGCAATCGACACCTCGAAGATGACGGACGACGAGTTCAACGCGTTGCCCGAGGCCGAGAAGAAGAAAGCCCTGGGGTACTGACCGAACAGGCCGGCAAGGATTCACCCACCTTGCCGGCGTCATCACCGGGTTGTCGCCCTTGGCTGGCGTTAAACGGCCAGGCGCTCTTGGCCGCCTCCCAAGCCATGTCTCGCAGATGGGCGGCGTCATGTCCCGACAAGTAAATCTACTTATTGGAGCTGGACATGGAAACCAATTTCGCGGCCCTTACGCCGATTCAGAAAGTCAACTGGGCGCGCACCACCTGGAAAGCCGCGCGCGACCAGATGTTCCTCAAGAACTTCATCAGCACCACCGGCAATAGCGTGGTGCACCGCATCACCGAGCTCACCGCCAGCGAAAAGGGCACCGAGTGCATCTTCCAACTGGTTGCCGATCTGATCGGCGACGGTGTGGCAGGAGACAACGAGCGCGAGGGCATGGAAGAGTCGATGGAATCTCACAGCCAGATCATCGAGCTTGGCCAGATCTCGCATGGCGTGAAGAACAAGGGCAAGCTGTCGGACCAGCGCTCGGTGATCAGCTTCCGTGAAGTCGGACGCGACAAGCTGGCGAACTGGTTGGCCGACCGCACGGACCAACTCGCCTTCCTGACCATGTCGGGCATCAGCTACGCATTCAACACCGACGGGTCCGTGCGTCCCCAAGACACGTTCATGCAGCTGGAATTCGCGGGCGACGTCACTGCGCCCTCTGCGAAGCGCTCGCTGATGTACGACGGCACCAGCCTGCAAGTCTCGGCCACTGGCTCGATCACCACGGCCTACGTGCCGAAGTACGCCATGATCGTGGACGCCATCGCCTACGCGAAGACGCACCGCATCAAGCCGCTGATGCAAGACGGCAAGCCTTACTACGTGATGTTCATGGCGCCAGGCGCGCTGGCCGAGCTGAAGAAGGACCCCGACTACCAGCGCGCTGTGGTGGCCGTCGCCACGAAGGCCGGCATGGACTCCCCATGGTTCACCGGTGCGACCGTGACCGTCGACGGTGCCGTGATCCACGAGCACAACAAGGTCTACAACACCCTCGGTGCTGCCCCCGGCTCGAAGTGGGGTTCCGGCGGCAACGTCAACGGCACCCGCACGCTGCTGTGCGGTGCGCAGGCTCTGGCCTTCGCCGACATCGGGCCCGGTGACTGGGTGGAGAAGCTGTTCCAGTACGACAGCAAGGTCGGCTTGAACATCGACAAGATGCTGGGCTTCCTGAAGCCGGTCTTCTACTCGATCTACGACAGGTCCGACGAAGACTTCGGCCTGCTCACCATCGACCACTACCTGCGCGGCTAAGCAGGTCCGACGGGCGGGGCCAGGCGCTCCGCCCGCATCCCTTTTCCCCTGTTGCTGAAGGAACATCATGCCCATCACGAAACTCTCTGGCCGCCAAGAAGTCATCGCGGCCACTGCCGACTTCACCTATGCCGACCTGGTCAGCGGCGCCTATGCCGCTGCTGTGGACGTGCCTGCTGGCGCCATCGTCGTCGGCGGCCATCTGGCCATCACGACCATCTTCAACAGCGCCACGGACGACAAGTTCTCCATCGGCGACAAGGTGGGGGCCAACGCGGCGGTGAACACCACCTACGCGGCCCTGTCTGCCGACATCACCGCCGCAGGCGCTGTGCCCATCGTGGTCACCGGCAAGAAGTACAGCGCTGCAGGGACTGTCGGCATCGCCTGGACCGGAACCGGGACGGCCCCGACGGCTGGCGCTGGCAAGCTCACGGTGCTCTACCTCGTGGACGGCCGCGCAGCCTTCAGCCAAGGCTAAACCCATCTCTCTCGGGCGGGCTGTCATCAGCCCTTTGCCCCTCGGCCATCCAGCTGGGGGGCATCTTTTTCAAGGACACGCATCATGAACTTCCGCTCCCTCACCGATCAGCCGATCCATGTGGCACTGACAACCGGCCACACAGCCGTCATCACGCCCGATGGCGGCCCCCTCGACCCTATGTTCCACCGGGAAGCTGCTGCCCGCGGCGCCGTGGCCTTCGACGGCCCAGCCAGCACACCGTTGTCCGGCGCAGACCGCAAGGCAGCCATCACGGAGGCGCTGCAGCAGATGGTAGTCGCCGATGATCCCGAAGACTTCACCGGCGAGGGCAAGCCCGCCCTGGCCCGGCTGAAGGCCAAGGTGGGCTTCCATGTGTCGCGCGAGGAGGCCGATACCCTGTTCGCAGAACTGCCGGCCTAAACACCATGAACGTCGAGCAGTTCATCGAGGCATTCCGGAAGGACCTCACTGACCACGAGGACCCTCCGTTCTGGAGCGACGAGGAGATCGTCCGCTTCCTGAATGCCGCGGTGCAGGAGGCCAACGAGCGGGCCAAGCTGACCGAGGACCGCTCAACGCCCGCCGTGTGCAACATCGCTGTGCAGGCGGGCGTGGCCGTTTATGACCTGCACCCTTCCGTGCTGGAGATCAAGCGCGCATCGCTGGACGGGAAGCCTCTGGGCGAGACCAGCCTGGAGGCCATGGACGCCTGCAGCGATGGCTGGGAGTCCCGCACGGGCCAGCCCCGCCAGTTCATCTTCGAGCAGGCCAGCGGGGCCACGCCGGCCCGCCTGCGCCTGGTCTACTCGCCCACCAAAACCGGCACCGTGGCGCTGACCGTCTACCGTGGCGCCCTCAAGCCGCTGAGTGCCGACCTGCCCAACGGGAAGATCGAGCTGCCCGAGCGCTTCCAGGAGCAGTTGAAGGACTGGGTCTACCGCTGCGCCTACCTCAAGAACGACGCCGACACCCTGAACCCGGTGAAGGCGGCCGAGTACGAATCCAACTTCGAGCGCTCTTTCGGCGCCAAGCCCGACGCCAACGTGCAGCGCAAGCAGCGCGACAAGCGGCCACCCGTGGTGCGCAGCAGCTGGTAGCGCACCCTCCCGTGGGGTTTGGCGTCCCCGTCGTGCCCCGGAAGAATCCACCGAGACACGCAGAAAGCACGCCATGAAACGAACCCTTCGCCAGATCGCCCACGCAGGCACCGGCCGCCCTGTCCCCCGATTCGCCGACGGCGGCTATGTGGATGACTTCGAGCAATCCATGTCGGCCCAGCGCCAGGGCCGCCGCGCTTCCGGTCTTGCCCTTGCAGACCAAGCCAGCGCGGAATCCGAGCGATTCGCCCAGGAAGAACTCGAGCGCCAGCAGGCAGAGCAGCAGGCCGTGCCCGGATTCGCCAACGGCGGGCCCGTGGCTTTCGGCTCCCGTGGCCTCGAAGGCCTGCGCGACATGATCCCCAAGGTGCAGGCCATGGGCTATCCCCAGGCCGCGCCACAGCCCGCGGCCGAGCCGCGCGGCGCTGCCAGGCTCCGGGCCCTCATTCCTCAGGTGGAGGCCATGGGCTACAAGCAAGCCAGCGCGTCCCCGGAGCCGCAATACTTCGCGGAGGGCGGGTTCGTGAAGCGTGTGCAGCAGCTGTTCGGCATGGACCCCGAGCGCAATGCGCGGATCGCCGCCTACAAGAACCAGAGCGCCCAGGAGCGCGCAGCTGCAGCGCCCGCGCCCGTACCGGCCCCAGCACCAGCCATCGCCGACTACGCCGGCATGGGGGCGACAGAGCGCCGGGAGAAGGCCGCGGGCCTGAACAACGGCGGGCACGTGCGCGGGCCAGGCACGGGCACCAGCGATTCCATCCCAGCGCGCCTGTCCGATGGCGAGTTCGTCCTGCCTGCGGATACCGTCCAAACGGTGGGGGTGCGCCGGCTGCGCGACCTGGTGCGAGAAACGCACACGCCTGTGAAAGCCTCAGCGCGCAAGCACCACTACGTGAACGGCGACCTGGTCGAGGAGCCCAAGCCCAACAGCTTCGGCGACCAGGCGGCCGCTGCACGTGATGCCAGCGTGAGCGTGGTGCCGACCGGTGTGCCAGCGGCTCAAAGCCCATCCCTGGACAGCCGAGTGGCCAGCATTCCCTCCGGCCCGCAGTCCGTGCCCACGCCCGCGGCTGATGGCTCGCAGAACAGCTTGGCCAACACGGAAGTGGGGCGCAACGTGGCCAACACGCTTTCGGCCGTGCCGGGCCTGGGCGGCGTGCGCCAGGTGGCGGCCACCGGCGGCGCGATCAGCAGCGGCATCAACGCGGCATCCCGAGCGATGAACGCTACAGCTGCGGCTGGCGCTGCGACCGCTGCGGCGCCGTCGCTCGCGGCTGCTTCGAGCAGTCCACCACCTGCAGCTCCCGAGCCTGCCTTCCAGCCGCGCACCCTGGCGTCCATCGCGGCAGGAACCTCCGCTACCGACACGGGCACACCGCCGCCTGCGGCTGCCCCCAGCACCAGCAACGTCACCCGCGTGGGCAACAGCTACTCGGGCGCCAACGTGGCCGGCGACATCACGGTGAACGGCCAGACGCCCCGAGGCGGCTACATGAACACCGGCGACACCTCGGCCGCGCGGACGCCCGATGCATCTGCCTTCCCGGGCCAGACGGCAACGCGGTCTCCTGTCGGTGATCGCGTCTACTTTTCCGACCGCTCTGGCTCTCAGCCCAGCGCCCAGAACATGACAGCTGCCGACCGCCTTTCCGCCTTGGCCCAGGGCGAATCTGAGCGCCGGGTGGGTATCGGCCAGGCCACTGGCCCAGGCTCCGGCCCAGTCATGCCAGGCAGCTTCACTGGCGGCTTCACGGGCGTCATCGGCTCGTCCAGCACCCAGGGCAACATGCGCGGCCGCACGCCAGAGCAGCGGCTGCGCGATGCAGAAGTCTCGGCCAGCAGCATCACGAATACTCGGAAGTGGGGCGGGAAGGGCGCGGAGAACAGCGACTCCATGATGGCCTACCGTGCCGCTCTTCAGCGCGACAGCAACAGCGTCCAGAACGAGGCCGCTGCCGAACTGGAGGGCATGCGCCAGACTGGGGGCCTGCAGCGCGAGGGCCTGCAGCAGGCAGGCGCCACGCAGCGTGCCAATGCGGCCAACCAGATCGACCGGGGCCGGCTCTCGCTGGCACAGGTTGCGGCGGGGTACTCCAATCGGGCGAGTGATCGCGCTGAGCGCGCGCAGATGGATCTCGAGCGGGCGACCACGCCCCAGGCCCAGCGCACTGCTCGCGCGCGGCTCATGGCTTTGGCAGGCAAGACCGATGACGATTCCTGGGCGCACTCGCCCGGCGGCCAGTCGGTGGACCCCAAGACGGGCCTGGCCGTGACGCAGCCGGGAGTGATCTACAACCGGCGCACGGGGGAGACGCGGACGGAAGGCGCGCAGAGCAGTGCTCAAGCGGCCCAGTTCGAAATCGGGAAAACCTACGTGGACGGCAATGGCAAGCGCGCCAGATACACCGAGAAGGGCTGGCAGCCTGCCTAGTCGACCTTGCGGGCGCTGGATGGATCGAAGCCTCCCGGCGCCTGCTGCCCAGGAATAGGCGGCGCAAATGCTGGCCCGGCCGTGACAGCTGGCGCCGGCACCTGCTGCCCGAACTGCGGCGCCACGGCTGGCGGGCTCTGGAGTGCTGGGATCTCCACAACCGAAGTCATTGGGCCAAGGACCTGGCCCACGGTGGCATTCACCACCATGCCCAGCGTGACCAGGGCCAGCGGCAGCAGCACCACCCCCACCACCAGACCCGCGCTCGATGTCGTGGTGCGGGCCTCGCGGTCCGTGGGCCACTTCAGGAAGGCAATGGCCCAGGGCACCAGCAGGCCCACCACGGGCACCAGCATCAGCAGGGCCCAGGCGCCATTGAACCCGGCGCGGTGCAGGATCCGCCAGGTGGGCACGACGAGCAGCGCCATCAAGGGCGTGATCATCAGCAGAACGATGAACCAGTGTGCGGGGCTGAATGTTCCCATGGCGGGCTCCCAGATGTGTAGACTCCTGCGCACTTGCAGGGGAGGCGCTACTGGATTCTGCGCAATGCAGGCCGTCCGCTACTCGGCGGCAGCGGTTCAGGTTCTGACGGCGTAGCTGGCTCAGCTGGGCCGCTTGTGGTCGGAACGGCGACGCCAATTTGTTGAAACACTATCTCAGCTTGAGCACAGCTGTTTGCGGCGTCAGCGGCCCCGTGATTCAGCGCGGCAAGTTCATAGTCCGCCACCTTGCGCTTAGTGCGAAGGCCGTCAACAAGCGCTGCGACTCTCCGGCATAGGCTTCGTGCTTGAGGGTCTTTCAACTCCGGCGCGGGATTTCTCAAGCGATTAAGCAACTGCTGGTGCGAACCGCCATGTGGGCCGGTATTAGTTCCAGGGCTCGGGAATGTCCCTTCCCACTCTAGACAGCCGTGGTAGACCGAGTAGTAAGCGCGGGAGATCGCACTGCGGTATCCAGCTTCTGTCGCAAAGTCACAGATTTGCTGGGCAAGCGTCAACAGTTCGCGGGCGGCAACCGTCATTGCAGTTTCACGCCAAGAAAGCCGAGGCTGAAACCGGGGCGGTCCAGATCCTTATCAACCAGACGCCCCGTCAGCTCCCAAGTCAGCTGCGCCGCCTCGGCGGGGCTGACCGACAGCGGCCATTCCACGGACACGGCAGGGCCGCCCCTTGTCGAGGGCAGGGCCACGATAGACAGCGCGTAGCTTGCCCAGTTGCGGCGAGCTTCCCTAAGAATATCCCCGGCCTCATCAAACATTTTCGCAATATGCGAATCTTCAATCCCTAGTTCCGCGATGACTTTTGCCGACGACTTAATGGTCTCTATAAACGCACTTCCCACAAGCACTTCATTACGCATGAGGGCCTCCTCCAATGTCTTGTTGGCAGTAGTGAATGCGCCCAAGGCGATAGCACCATGCATCAGGTGAAGTAGATTCTGATCAGAGCGACGTGCGATAACCTTTGGAAGCAGGTCCTGCCCAGCAGTTGCACGCCCCATATTCACGTAGTGGTGAAAGCGCATGTGAAGCGCAGTATCCAGGTGGTGATTGAGTTCCAGGTTCCGACACCAACGCTCGACCTCGGTATCGTCGCCCACAAGGGAACCCAACTTCGCAAGGATGAGATTCCCGGCCTCCAAGTTCGTCTTGGACAGATCCATGGCGCGCGCGTGGAGGTCAGAAAACAGGGCGCGGTCGATTTGATCCCAGGTCTGAACAGTGTTCTGGAAGTCGTCGAACCCCTGGTGCAGTTCTTCGGCAAGAGAGAGGGGGACAGGATTCACGCGGGAATTCCTGGGAGAGCAAGGGCCCTGCGAAGGGGGCCACATGTAACGAAAAAGTAACCAGACATCGGCCTGATAGTACACGGCGAGGCTTACAAGGCAAGAAGTAAAAGGCCGGGCGGTGCAGTGGGATGTCTCGCCGGCGCGGCTTGCGGGCGTCCCACGCACAAGCCCCAGTAGGGTTTGCCGCCCGCTGCCCCCGTGGGAAGACTGCGGGGCATGGCACTCGACTTCGATCCCCAATCCGCCCGGCTCCCAGCCGAACCTTCCGACGCGTTTGACCCGACGACGGCGCAGCCGCTGCGAAAACGCACGCTCGCCGCCATCGCCAACGACACGGTGATCGAGGCGGCGAACGCGGCTGCCGGAGGAGTGTCGGCTGCGGCCAACTTCATCAAGCCCGGCAATGCGGTCTCGGGCTTCATCGACAGAAACATCATCCAGGCGGGCGAGGCAAACCAGTCCGATGCGACGAAGGCGGCTAAGCAGACCTTCCGCCAGGACGTGGCGCAGGCCGAGGGCCCCATGGATGAGCTCGGCGCCGTGGGCCGCTACGTGGTGGACAACCCCGTGCTGTCGGCGGCGCAAGCCGTGGGCTCCTTTGCAGGCCCAGGCTTCGCCGTGAAGGGTGGCAATGCGGCTGCGCGGCTCGCGGGCGCCAGTGCCCAGAACGTGGCGCGCGGCGGCCTGGCCGGTGGCGCTGCAGCAGGTGCGGCCATGGCGGGCGGGGATGCCGCGGGCACGGCCTACGACCTGGCCAGCAAGGCCGGCGCCACGGAGGAGCAGGCTGTGCAGTCCGGGCGCAATGCCAGTGTGATCCCGGCCATGATCGGCGGGGCCAGCGGCCTGGTCGGTGCTGAGCGCCTGTTTGCCGGCGGCAAGGCTTTCGCGGGCAACGCTGCCTCGCGTGCGATCAAGACCGGGCTTGTGGAGGGCGGGGGCGAAGCGGTGGAGGAGGGCGTGACCCAGTACGAGGGCCAGCGCGCGGCCATGCCATACGACAAGACCATCGACCCGACGAAGGGCGTGGCGGCGGCGGCCGGCATGGGGGCGGCGCTGGGTGGCATCACCGGCGCGGGCACATCGCTGCTCACCGGCGGGCACGGCGCACAGGCTGGCCAACCTGCAACAGGTGGCCAACAGTTGAACCCGGCCGACGATCCCAGCGTGGGCAGCACCGCTGCACCTGCGCCCGTGGCCCCGGCCGCCCCGGCAATCGATCCCACCGCGGGCCCACTGTCCAAGGCCGCAGCCATGGCGGGCAACCTGCAGCTGACGCCCACGCCGGCCCCCACGCCAGCGCCCGCCGCCGCAGCACCCGCAGCTCTGGCACCGGACGTGCTCAGCGCGCGCATCGACATGCTGCCGCCAGCGCAGCGCCAGGAGGCACGGTACAGCGAGCAGCAGCTGCAGCGCGCAGATCTCCCGCCCGGCGTGCGCACGTTCCACGAGAACCAGCTGCGCACGTTGACGCAGCGCCCCGATGAGCTCAACGCTGAGCCCGTCGCGCCTGTTGGCCAGCAGCCCGTGGGCGAGGTGGTGCCCGGCTTCGATGCGCGCCAGCCCGCCGAGAGCCTGCCGAACTGGGTAACCCAGTACCAGGACGAGCAGCTGCAGGGCGAGCAGTATCCGGAGCTGGTGGACTCGCTGAACCGCCTGCCGGGCGAGGCGCGCGCGGCCATCGACTACTACCGCTCCGGCCAGTGGGATGCGCTGAAGGACCACTTCCACGCCACTGGTGGCCCACGCCAGGACGAAGCGGCGCTGGACGCAGCGTTCGCCACCCTGACCGCCGCCGACCGGAGCATCACGCCGGCGCAGCGGGTGGAGGCGCTGCGCACCGTCAACGCTTCCCTGGACGACGAGCTCGGCGACTTCGGCACCGACAAGCAACTGGACGCGCCAGCACCACGGCTGAGCTTGGCGCCGCAGGGGCCGGCCACCTACGATGGGGGAATCGACTTCGAGCCCACACCCGGCGCGGCTTCCGGCCGGCCACCTGCAGGGCCCAGCGCTGAGCAGCAGACCATCGCCCGCCTGGCCTTGGCCGAGAACATCGAGCCCGGCTCGCCCCTGGCCCTGAACCGCGCGCACGCGCTGCGCCGCGCGGCCGCAGCCGAGGGCATCGCCATGTCGGTGGTGCCCCACCCCTCGGGCCGCGGCTACGACGTGGCGCCCACCGCCCGCCTGGACCCTGCCGCGCGCGCAGCCATGCCGCAGGACGAGGGTGCCGCATCCCTGCCGTTCGACAGCAGCACGACCGGCCGCATGGTGGCCGGCCAGCAGGGCGTGCGCACCGAAGCGCGTGCCGAGGCTGTGGCCCGTGCGAACGAGCAGCAGCAGGCCCGCATGGCTGAGGAGGCCGAGCGCCAGCGCCGCGCCGACTTGGGGCTGAGCAGCACCTCCCCCGTGACGCCCAACACCGATACAGGAAATCCTGTATCGCCCGTGAGCAACGCAGGAAATCCTGCTTTGACCTTCGACACCGGGCCTACGGGCCGGATGGTGGCCGGCGCCAACGGCGCTCAGCAGACGCAGCAACCCCAGGAGAACGCCAGTGCCCCTCAAGCCAATCAAGCCCAGCAAGCGCAATCGCAACAACCGCAAGCGCCGGCAGCACCAGCCCCAGCGGTAGAGGCCCGCAACCCCACCTGGCGCCGCAACGCCATGGCGGCCAACAAGGTCGCGCGCGGGCTGGGTATCGATCCCAAGGGCAAGACCCTCGCGCAGGTGGTGGGCGAGATCGATGCGCGCGATGCGCAGGCCGGCGGCGCCTCCGGGGTTGCCCCGGGAGCGCCTGCCGCCCAGATGGCTGAAAAATTGCCGGCATCCTCTCCCGGCACCGCCCAGCAGCAGCGTGACGACTTCAGAGAGGCCGAAGCCAAGCGCACCGCACCAGGTGCCCGCGCACGCGCTGCAGCCGCAGAGGCCAATCCGTTCAAAGCCTTCATCGCCAAGCACGGCATCGCCTTGGATCAGCGCAGCGAGTTCGCGCCCGGCGCGGCCGAGCAGCGCCGGGCGATGGTGTCGGGTTACGGGCCTATCTTCCGCAAGTCCGGCAAGCCACTGGACAAGCTGGCCCAGGCGGCAGTGGAGGAAGGCTTCCTGGCCAGCCCCGACGAGACGGCACTTTATGACCTGGTGGGCCAGGCGCTGCGCGGCGAGCGCATCGTGGCGCAGTACACCCCTGATGCAGCCGAGAACGAGATGCAAAATCGCGTTGCGCGCCAGCGTGAGATGGAGGAAGATGCAGCCTCTGCCGTGGCGGATCTCTCCGACTCGGCGCTGTTCGAACTGAACGACGACGACATCGTTCTGAGCACCGACAGCAACACCAGTACAGCAGACTTTTTGCGCGCCCTGGGCGCCACCGAGCAGGAGATCCAAGATGCCATTGCCAACGAATCAGCAGGAGCGCAAGCAGGCGATCAAGGCCGCCGTGGCCCTCAAGAAGCTGACGCCCGAGCAGCGCAAGGCCGTGCTGGCCAAGGAAATGGGCAAGCGCGCCCTGGCGTAGCACAGGACCTGCTGGGCGATGCACCCCCCAGTGCATCGCAGCAGCAGGCCACCACCGAGCGCGCACGCCGTGCGCAGCAGGAGCAGGCCCGCCGCAACGCCGCTCCAGAGGCCTCCGAATTCCGCCTGGGCATGGAGGACGCCCGAACCGGTCGCGAGGTCGACCCGAGCCAGGGCGAACTGCTGAACGGCGTTGCCGATGATCCTGGCAGCGAGTACAGTTCCACCGATGGACGCGCTCAAGAACCCACCCAACCCGACGATGGATTCGGACCAACAACTGGTCGAGCCCGTGGTGCGGCCGGGGAGCGTGTGCGGGGGGATGGTGGCGCCGTACCGCGTCGGACCGCCTCTCTCGTGGGACTTGGAATCGCCGACCGAATCCAGCAAGCCGGCAGCCAAGCCCTCCTCGGGCAACGAGTAGACAGCCCCCAGCGCCTGGCCGAACTGGCCCAGGTCTTCCGCGATCCCCGCTTCGAGACCTTCCGCGTTTTCCTGATCAAGGATGGCCAGGTGGTGCACTCCACCGGTGTGAGCTCGCGCCTGCCCGGCGAGACGCCCACTCAGCCGGCTGGCATGACGCGTTCCGAGTACCTTCAGGAATTCCGCGACAACATGCAGCGCACGGGGGCCGACAGCTACTACGTGCTGCACAACCACCCGTCAGGCAATCCCACGCCCAGCCGGGCGGACATCGAGGCTACGACGAACCTTGCCGCCCACGTGCCGGGCATGCTGGCCCATGTGGTCATCAACAGCAACAAGTACGCGGTGATCGACTCCAAGAACCACACCGGGCCGCTGGGCGACATGGTGCGGTACCACGATTTCGGCGAGGAGAAGCTGCTGAAGGCCAGCAAGCCCATGGCGATCCTGGGCACACACATCGATGGGCCGGAGGGCCTGGCCATCGTGGGCAAATCCACGCAGCGGCCCGGCTGGATCACGCTCATCGGTACCGGTGCGGACGGCAATGTGCGCGCTGTGTCCGAAGCGCCGGCCAGCATCCTGACGCGCAGCTATCCCTACCTGGCGGCCACGGTGCGCCGGTTCCAGCGGCTGTCCGGTTCGGGCAGTGTGTTCGTGGTGGGCGAGGCTGGCGACATCGCCTCCAAGCCCGTGCGTGGCGCCCTGGCGTCCGGCATCATCACCGACGCACTCCCGGACGCCGGGGGCACGTTGCGCCAGCAGGGCGCGTATGCCGGAAGCGAAGGGTTCTCGAACACCAAGGGGCGCAGCGTGGCTCCCGGCACGCCGCTGCGCACCACGCCGGCCAGCGACGCAGATACCGGCTCGCGCGTGAACGAGACGCCGACGGCCTACTCCGAGCGCATCGGCGATGCCGTCAAGGGCCTGACCGTCACCAACATCAAGAAGCACGCCGGCTACAAGGCCAACGACTACATGAACCTCGGCCTGCAGTTCCTGGGCCGCCGGCAGCTGGTGGACGTCTACGGCGACATGCTGCCGCAGATGCAGACCTACAGCGACCTGATGGCCCAGATGGACGCCGACAAGAACGAGGCCGGCGCCGGCGCAGATGAGCTGGCCACGGCCTGGGGCAAGCTGCCCGACGAGCGCCAACTGGCCGAACTCATGCACGATGCCACGCGGGCCCAGATCGACCCGTCCAAGGCATTCGTGCCGGGCGACAACCAGACCGACTGGACCAGCCTGCAGCGCAGGTACAACGCTCTCTCGCCGGCCGCCAAGGACATCTATGCCCGGGCCCGCGACATGTACAGCGAGCATTCCAACCAGGTGCGCAGCGCCATCAAGGAGCGCATCGAGCGCAGCGGCATGGGGGGCGAGCGCAAGAACGCGCTGCTCAAGCGCATGGACGAGGAGTTCTTCGGCCGCATCAAGGGGGTGTACTTTCCCCTGGCCCGCTTCGGGCAGTACGTGGTGGTGGTCAAGGACCGCGAGGGCAAAGCCGTGAACGTCAGCCGGGCCGAGACCATGGCCGAGGCTGAAGCCACGCGCGACACGCTGCGCACGCCGTTCCCCGCCAGCCAGGGTTTCACCGTGGGCAAGGTGCTCAAGGCGAAGGAATTCCAGGCGGACCGCGACACCGTGGGCCGCGGCTTCATGGAGCAGCTGTACGGCGTGCTGGAGAAGCAGGGCATGGAGGCCAAGCAGCGCGCCGAGCTTGAGGACGCCCTGGGCCAGCTGTACCTGTCGAGCATGCCGGATCTCAGCTGGGCCAAGCACGGCATCCACCGCAAGGGCACGGCCGGCTTCAGCCAGGACGCGCGCCGGGCCTTCGCCCAGAACGTGTTCCACGGCGCGCGGTACTTGGCCAAGCTGCGCTACAGCGACCAGCTGCAGGACCAGCTCACCGAGATGGACAAGCACGTGAGCGCCCGCGATGACGCGCCCGGCTACGACTCGGTGCGCGCGCGCCAGGTGGTGGACGAGATGAACAAGCGTCACGACTCGGCCATGAACCCGACCGGCAATTCGCTGTCCAGCGCGCTCACCAGTGCCGGCTTCATCTTCCACCTGGGCCTGTCGCCGGCATCGGCCATGGTCAACCTGACGCAGACCGCGCTGGTGGCCTACCCGGTGATGGGCGCGAAGTGGGGGTTTACCAAGGCAGGCACTGCGCTGCTGCAGGCCTCGAAGGAAGCCGCGCTCAACAAGAACGACATCACCGGCGCGCTCAATGCCGACGAGAAGGCGGCCTACGATGAGGCGGTGCGCTCCGGCGTGATCGACGTGACCATGGCCCACGACCTTGCCGGCATTGCCCAGGGCGAGGACGCCAAGGCCAACTCCGGGCCCCTGGCCAACCTGTCCTGGAAGCTGCGGCCGGTGATGAAGGCTGCCAGCTGGATGTTCCACCACGCCGAGAAGTTCAACCGGCAGGTGACGTTCGTGGCCTCCTACCGGCTCGCGCGCCAGGCCGGCGCCGACCAGAAGACGGCCTATGCCGATGCGGTCAAGGCGACCTACGATGGCCACTTCGACTACAGCTCGAACAACCGCCCGCGGGTGATGCAGGGCAACGCAGCCCGGGTGCTGCTGCTGTTCAAGCAGTACGGCCAGAACATGGTCTACACCCTGGTGCGCAACGCCCAGCAGTCGCTGAAGGGCGCCACACCCAAAGAGCGCACCGACGCGCGCAAGGCGCTGGCCGGCCTGCTGACGATGCACGGCCTGGCCGCCGGAGCCCTGGGCCTGCCCATGGTCACCACGCTGCTGGCCGCCGCCTCGATGATCGGGGGCAGCGATGACGAACCATGGGACGCACAGGTGGCCCTGCAGAACATGCTGGCCGATTCCCTGGGCCAGAAGCCTGCCGAGGTGCTGGCCCACGGGCTCTCACGGCTGACGCCCTGGGACATCTCCGGCCGCGTGGGCCTGGACAAGCTGATCTTCCCGGACGTGCAGGAAGGGCTGGAGGGCCAGCGTCTGGCCGAGTCCGCCATGACTGCCGCCCTGGGCCCGGTGGCCGGCATCGGCGTCAACGCGCTGAAGGGCGTGCAGGCCTTGGGCGAAGGCCAGTACCTGCGGGGCCTGGAGAGCATGCTGCCCACGGTGCTGCGCAGCCCGATGAAGGCGATCCGCTACGGCAGCGAGGGCGTGAAGGACAAGACGGGCATCGTGGTGCAGGACGAGGTGGGCGCCGCCGAGCTGCTGGGCCAGGCCGCCGGCTTCTCGCCATCGAGCGTGCGCAACTCCTTCGAGGGCAAGAGCGCGATCGTGCAGCACGACCGTGCGCTGCAGGCCCGACGCAGCGCGCTGGTGGAGCAGTTCGCCATGGCGGCCATGGCCGGGGATGAGGCGGGCAAGGCCGAGGCGCGCGAGGCGGTGGCGGCCTTCAACGAGAAGAACCCCACGCGCCGCATCCAGGCTATGCAGCTGGCGCAGAGCGTGAACCAGCGGCAGAAGCGGATCCGGGAAGCGCAGGACGGGGTCTACCTGCCGAGCAAGCGCCGAGCCGATGCTATGGAGGCGGGGCGGTTTGCGGCCCCGGAGTGATACCCAGGATTTGGGTATCACTGTCCATGGCTCAAAATTGAGCCATCCCCAATTCACTCCCTTTGGAGTCATTTAGAAAGGGGGTGGTGAAACCGCACCTCCTTTTGGCGCGCGTTCAAAACCGACGAGGCGTAGGTTTTGCCCCCCGGGTCCTTTCCGTCGCAAGTCATTGATTTCGTTCAATTCCTGCACAGAACAGGAGTTGCTTGCCCCCCGGCGTGCTGAACGGGGTCGCCGTCCGCTACCCCCTTGCGCACATCGAAATTGATGGATTGATCAATCCGTCAATGCGGCGGCGAGCGGGTGACAAATCTCCGAATCTGCAGGGTCCGCTGGTTGACAGGTCGGGCATTCTGCAAGGTCCCACCCTGGCAGAAATTTCGAACTTTCGAAATGTCGAAATTCCCAGGGGTGTAGGCACGACCCTGGGTAAGGTCGTTCAAAGTGAGTCCGAGCCACTTTGGCCCGGCAGGCACCGCAGGCACGCGCCGAGCTACTATGCGCACCATGCTGCTGACCCTGCACATCATCAAGATTGAGTCCGGCGACTACCGTGCCCACGTGATGGAAGGTGCCCAGCACCTGGGCGACTACGAGGCCAGCAGCATCAGGGAGGCCATCCTGCTGGCGGCCGAGAACCCGCTGCCAGACCTGGCCGGGTTCCACCTCTGGTATGAGCATGTGTGCGCGGGCAGCGTGTCGGCCAGTAACATGCGGATTGACCCCGAGGGCCTGGCCCAGCGGCTGATGGCGCTGCATGGGCAGTTCAAGACCTGACGTTGATTTGTCCCGGTTTTGTCCCGTTTTGCAGTCAACGGCGCGTAAGCGGTTGATTTAAAAGGGTGAAAGTGGTCCCCTCGACAGGAATCGAACCTGTATCTAGCGCTTAGGAGGCACTCGTTCTATCCATTGAACTACGAGGAGGACGCAGCGGGCGATTGTAGGGGCTGCGCGGGTGGTCCTGCGGCACGGCCGGGTTTTCGCGCTGACTGCCCCCGCATGCGGCTTTGCGTTCAGCCGCATGGCTAGGCGGGAAGCCGCAGACGGCAAGGCGAACCAACGACGCCAGGTGGTTGAACGCAATGCCGCATCAGTCGTACTTCAGCGTATAGATGATATCCACCGCGCTCTGCGCCCCCGTCTGCCCGCGCAGGGTCAGGCGGCGCGACAGGTCATAAAAGATGTACAGCGTGCCCAGGGTGCCCGACAGGCTGCGCTCGTACGTCACATACAGGTCGGTGGACAAACGCTTGCCAAAGGTCAGGGCCGCGCCGGTGGCGTCGTCGCCGGTGCCGGGGCCCTTGAAGCCGATTTCGTCCAGGCCCAGGCGGCTGGCCACGTTGGCGGTGCCGCCGCCGCCCTTGCGGCCCAGCAGGGCCAGGGCGGCCTGCTGCAGCACGGCGGCTTCGGCGCCGCCGGCGGCGGCGTCGCGGCCCAGCACCACCCAGGATAGTTTTTCGGCGTCGGGCAGATCGGGGTCCGAATACAGGCGCACGCGCGGCGCCAGGGCCGAGCCGCTGACCTGCACGCCGGCGCGCACGCTGATGTTGGGGCGCAGCGCCAGAATGTCGAGCGAGGGGTTGTTGTACGGGCCGCTGAAGCGGATGAGCCCCGTCTCCACGTCCAGCACCTGTCCCCAGGCGCGGTATCGGCCCTGCTCGGTGCGCACCTCGCCGATCACGCGCGGGGGCGCGCCGGGCACGGCGCTGCTGCGGATGTCGAGCTCGCCCGTCAGGCGCGTGGTGATGCCCTGGCCCTGCAGCGCGAAGTCGCTCCCCAGGTTCAGGGTGATGGCGATGTCTGGCGGCTTGGCCGTGGTGGGCGTGGTGCCGGTGGCGGGCTGCGCGGCGGCCTGCGTGGCCTTGGCCACTGCCTGGGCCTTGGCCTGGGCCTCGCGGTCCTTGGCGGCCGATCGCACCACCACGTCGCTGCCCAGGCTGGGCGCGGTCTCGTCGGGCAGGATGATGGTGGCGCGGTCGGTGGTCAACTGCCCGCGCACGCTGAACTGGCCCTGCTGTAGTTGCGCCTGCACCTTGCCCGACACGCTGACCTGCCGATCAGCCCGGCCCAGCACCTGCAGGGCCTTGGCCTCGGCCTGAAAACTCATGCCCAGGCCCGACATGCCACTGTTGTTGTTGGCTGCCGCATCGCCCCAGGTCACCCGGCCGGTGCCGGTGAGGCTGCCACCGTCTTGCGGGGCGGCCGTGCGGTTGCCGCTGTAGCCGGGGATGCGCGCCTTGCTGCCGCTGCCCCCGCGCAGGCGAAACTCCGTAATGTCCAGCTGGTTGCCATTGAGCGCGGCGCGCAGGCGCCCGCCCTGCAGGTCCACCCCGTCGAGGATGGAGCGCACGGCCAGCTCGTCGGCCCCCAGCGTGCCGGCCCAGCGCGGCGCGGCGCGGGTGCCCGACAAGGTGGCGTTGGCATCCAGCGTGCCGCGCACGCGCCAGCCGGGCGGGGCCAGGGCCGACCACACGCCCACGTCGGGCAGGCGGGCGCGCAAGGTGCCGGCCAGCGGCGCGTCGGGCGCCAGCGTGGTCTGGGCCAGGGTGCTGCCCAGGGTGAGGCGGGTGCTGGCCGTGGCGTCCACCTCGCCGGCACGGTCGCTGGCCCACACCAGCTTGGCGCGCAGGGCATCGCCCTCAGCCTCCAGGCTCAGCTCGGCCTGGCGCACGCCGGCATTGCTGCCGCTGCCCGGCTCTTCGGTCACGGTGGCCTTGGGGCTGCCCGCGCCGGTGCCCTGGCCGCTGCTCTGCACGGTGGTGATGGCGGCCGAGTCCACCGCCAGAATGCGCAGGTCGCCCGAGGCGCGGCGCACGCTGGCGCTGGCGCGCAGGGGGCCGTTGCTGGTGTCCACGTTCCACTGCCCGTCAAACACGATGTTGCCCGCCAAGCCCAGGCGGGCCAGCAGGGGCTGGGCCGGCTTGCCGGCGGCATCGCTGCCGCCGCCAAGCGCATCGACCCAGGCCATGGGCAGGCCCTGCAGGCTGCCCTGCGTCTGCAGGCGCAGCGGGCTGCCGCCGCCACCGGCGTAGGTGATGGGCTGCCAGCGCAGCGTGGCGGTGCCCGGCACTGGCCCGGTGATGCGCGCCTGGCCGGCCGATGCCTGCACCGACAGGGCGGCGCTGGTGGCCGTGGTGGTGCCCGATGCCGTAGCAGCAGGGGCTGGCGTGGCCGCACCCATGCGCAGCTTCACGGTCACCGGCTCGGCCAACTGCACGGCCCAGGGGCCGGGCAGTTGCGTGTCCTGCGCTTGCAGGCGCAACTCGGTCACCTGGGCCTGCCATTCGTTGGCGCCGCCCATGCCGCCCGACAGGCGCGTGCGCACCGTGGCGCGCTGCGTGCCGGTGCGGGCCTCGCCATCCAGCGCCAACGTGGCCTGGGCGAGCGATCCCGACAGCTCGGCATTCACTCCGCGCAGCTGGATGTTGGACATAGGCGCTGCGCCGCCTGCAGCCCCCTTGCCCGGTGGCAGGGCCACGTCGAGCTGGGGTGCGTTCACACGGGCCTGCAGGGTGAAGTTGTTCGCGTCTTTGCCGCTTGCTGGCAGGGCCTTGCCGGCCGCCAGGGCTTCGATCTGGCTCGCAGCCGTCTGCCAGCCGCCCGTCCAGCGCGCATTGATCTGTGCCTGGCCCTTGGCCGTGGCGCCCTTGGTTGCATCCGCCATGCCCGGCAGGCTGGCCAGCCAGGCCTGCGTGCGCTCGGCATCGCTGAGTTGCAGCTGCAGCTCGCCCGCGCCCTTGGTGGGTGCGATCTGGCCATTGGCGCTGGCCGTGGCGCCAGGCACCGTGGCTCGCAGCTGGCCCTGGGCCGATTGCTCGCCAATGGCCACGCGCAGCTGCGTGGCCTCGACCTTGGCCTGCAGGGCGTCAAGCAGCAGGCGGTCCAACTGCACCGTGCCGCCGCCCGCCTGCGCCAGGTACTGGCCCTGGGCGGTGAAGGTGTTGATGCGCAACAGCGGGGCGCCTTTCTTGCCCGCAGCCTGCGCGGGGGCTTGCGCAGGCGCAGCGCCCGTGGCGCGGATATCGGCCGTAAAGCGCACGGCCTGGTCCGCCTGGCCCTGGGCCGTGATGCGCCCGCCCAGCGGGGCCGCCGCCAGCGCGGTGTGCAGCGCGTCAGGCCGCAGGTTGCGCAGCTCGGCCTGGCCTTCCGCCGCGCCGGTGGCGGGGGTGAACTGGCCCTTGAGGGCAATGGTGCCAGCCGCCTTGCCCGTGCCGATGGTGGCGGTGGCGGCGGGCACGTCCCAGCGCGCGCCGTCAAAGCCCGCGCGGGCCTGCAGTGCGGCCAGGGGCAGGTGTTTGGTGTCCCACGGGCCGGGCAGGTCGTTGCGCAGGTCGGCCTCGATGTTCCAGCCCACGCCGGCGAGTGAGGGCGCCGCAGCGGGCGAGGTGGGGGTGGATGCGGGTGCCGAAGGGGCGGGGGCCGCACTGGCAGCAGCCGTGGCCGCCACCGGGTCCACCTGCACCGTGCCGTGCAGCAGCGTGCGTGGCGCCTGTGGCCACAGGGCCGCCAGGTCCAGTGCCTTGAGGGTGGCGTGCGCCTGCTTGAGCGGCTGGGGCACCCAGGGGAGGATGGTGGCCTGCACGTCGGCCTGCATGGGTTCGGTGGGGGCGCTTGCCTTGGCGGGAGTTGCGGGCGCGTTCTTGCGCGGTGCAGCGACGGGTGCCGGTGCCGACGAGGCCGCGACCTGGGCCGCCACCGCCACCGGCTGCAGCCGCGCGGCCAGCTCCAACTGCGCCGCCGCCGTGGCCAGCGTGCCCTGCACGGTGGCGTGCGCGCCCACCTGCAGCGGGTTGCCGCCGCCCGGGGGCGTGGTCTGCACCGTGCCGTCCACCGTGGCGTCGATGGCCATGGGGGCCTGGGCCTGCAGCTTCACGCGGGCGCTGTAGCGGCCCTGGGCCAGCTCCACGTTGTCGACCTTCAGGTGGTGTTCGGTGCCGTCGTAGCGGTAGTCGCCGGCCAGGTTCTGGGCCTGCACGGCGGGCTTGCCGGCCAGGCTGGTCTGCTGCTCGGGCGAGCCCGCCCACTCCAGGCTGTCCACCTTGAAGGGCACGGCCACCTGCACCGGCAGCACCAGCTGCTCCAGCGGTTTCAGGGGTTCGGTGCTGCTGGGCGCCGTGGCCTGGGGGGTGATGCGCACGCGCGCGGCATGCACCTCGCCCAGCTCCACCTTGCGGCTGAGCAGCGGGGCCAGTTGCCAGCCGATGCGCGCTCCGTCTACCTCCACCACCATGGCCGGGCTGCTCCAGCGTAGCCAGCCAATGTTGCCGCCCGCGCGCAGCGATCCGCTCACGTCGCGGCTCTCCAGCTTCTGGTCCGCCGGCAAATACTGCGCGGCCCGCGCCAGCGCCATGGCCAGCGATGTGTTGCTGCCCGCCCACCACCATGCGCCCCCGCCCACGGCCAGCACCAGCGCCAGCAGGCCGAGCACTAGCCAGGCCAGCAGCCGTAGCCAGCTGCGGCGCCGGCGCGGCGGTGGCGGCGGAGCCGACGACCCGGCGCTGAAATCGGGCGAGCGGTTGGCAGTGGCAGAGGAAGGCGGGTTGCGTGCGGACATCAATCAATCGGTCAGAGGATCAGGCGGGCGGTGAGGGGTAAAAAAAGACGAGGGTCCGGTCAGAAGCTGAAGCCCAGCCGCAAGTGCAGCCGCAGCTCCTTGGCCTGCACGCCATAGGCCAGGTCGGCCTGCAGCGGGCCCACCGGGCTGCGCCAGCGCACGCCGGCACCCACGCCCACGCGCGGGTCCAGGTCGCCCACCTTGTCGGCCACGGCGCCGGCATCCACGAACAAGGTGCTCTCCCAGTCCGTCATGCTGCCCTTGTAGACGATGGGGCGCTGCCACTCCAGGCTGCCCACGGCCATGTAGCGCCCGCCGTAGAGCTGGCCGTTGTCGGTGCGCGCACCGATCTTGCGGTAGCCATAGCCGCGCACCGTGGTGTCGCCACCGGTCAAAAAGAGCTGCGTCACCGGCAACTGCGCGCCCTCGCGCGCAAACACCGCGCCGCCCTCGGCCCGCACCGCCAGCCGCGCCGTGCGCGCGGCGCCGTCGTCGGCTACCACCCGGCCCGCCGGGATGAAGGTCTGCCAGCGCAGCAGCGTGCGCACAAAGGGGTCGCGCTCGGGCGTGAGCGTGGTGCCCACGCCCAGCTCGGCCGCAATGCCGTGGCCGCGCGTGGGGGCGGTGTTGTTGTTGAAGTAGCGGCCCGTCCACCCGTAGTTCACGCTCAGCGCCGTGCCCGAGGGCGGGGCGTTCAGCCCCTGGCTCTTGGCATAGTCGTACTGCAAAAAGTAATTGCGGTCGATGTTCTTGGTGCTCTTGCTGCGCCCGCCGCGCAGCCGGGCGCTGTTGGTCTCGTAGTCACCCGTGTCCTCGCGCTGCACCTGGCCGCCGGCAAACCAGCGCCAGCCGTTCTCGCCGGGCAGGTCGGTCCACTCGGTGCTGAGCAGCTTGTTCTTGCGGTCAAGCGACAGCTTGCTCACCGCGCGCCAGCCCAGCAAGGGCATCTGGTTGTGGATGTGGTCGATGGTCAGGCGCGGTCCACTGTCGGTCGACAGGCCGGCACCAAACACCACCTTCTGCAACTGCGCCTCGCGCACCTGGGCCACCACGGGCACGGCCAGCGGGTCGGTGCCCTCGGTGTCCAGCGTCAAAAACACCGCGTCGTAGTACCCGCTGCTGGCCAGGCGCAGCTGCGCGTCCAGCAGCTCCGTCTCGTCGTAAATGGCGCCCGTGGGCAGGCGCGCCAGGCGGCGCGCGCCATCGGGGTCGTAGCGCTGGTTGCCGTCCACGCGCAGCGGGCCAAAGCGGTACAGCGGGCCCGTGTCGTAAGCCACGCTCAGGTTGGCCTCGTGCTTGTCGGCATCCACCTCGGCACGGCTGTTGGTGATGCGCGCCGTGGGGTAGCGGCGCACCTGCAGCTGGCGCAGGCCATCGTTCTTGGCACCGTCCCACGCCGACTGGGTGAAGGCCTTGCCCGGCGGCAGCCCCCAGCCGTTCTGCACCCGCCGCAGCTGCCGCGCGCGGCCCTCGCCGTCCTGCGCGTTGCTCACTGCCTCGGCAAAGGTGATGTCGGCCTTGGCAATGTGCGTCTGCGGCCCCGGGTCCACCGTGATCACCACCGTGCGCGGTGCCAGTTTCGCGTCGGGCGTCTCGGTCAGCTCGACCTTGATGGTGGGCGCAAAGTAGCCCAGCGTGCCCAGCAGCTCGCGCGCATTGGCATCGGCCGCGCCCAGCAGGCGCTGCAGCTCGCTGGCCTGCAGGTCGGGCAACTGGCGAAAGCGCTGCAGCTCCAGGTGCCGCTCCAGCGTCTCGCGCACCGAATCCGGCCCGCGCACCTCCACCGCAAACGAAGGGCTGCCGTCCGAGTCCGCCTCGATAGGGCTCGACGCCGCATCGCGCGGCGCCTCTTCACCCCCGCGCCCGGGCAGCAGGCTGCAGCCCTGCAGCAGCAGCGACGAGGCGGCACTGAAAAGCAGCAACGCCGACCATCGGGCCGGCGTTGAACGCATGGAGAACAGGGCAGTGTGCGAGAGGGGGCTACGGGACACGGCAGGCGGCTTTGGTTGGGATGGACGGGGGCATGGTACGGCACGGCGCACACACGGCAGGCACAGGCGGCACCAGGGGTGCGAGCGGTGTGCCAGGGGACCTGCCAGCAATGCCACACTATCGCCGCAAAAAGCGCGTTTCCTTGTAAGACAGATTCCCGCGCGGTATCAGGGTGTGTATCGGAGCGAGGCCGTAAGATACGAGTGAGAGAGTGCCTTTTTTGGGGACATTCCTCCCGCCGAGAGGCATTGATAATCTGTTTCAGACCGGTGCGACCCGAGTGGTCAAATGTGCCCCCAGGCGATACCGAAAGCGACCCACAATGTTCACTCCATCCTTGAATGATGCGCCTGTTGCAGGCTGCAGCGCACCCGACGGATTTCACAATGCCTGAGCTGGACTGGATTACCGTTAAAGGCTTCAAAAGCATCGCTTCCATCGAGAAGCTCAAGCTTGGCGCGATCAACGTTGTCATCGGGGCCAACGGTTCGGGCAAGTCGAATTTCATAGGAGTGTTCTCGTTTCTCCATGCATTGAAAGCGGGCCACCTCGTTGAATACACAGGCCGCGCCGGAGGCGCCAATCGGGTCCTGCATTTCGGTTCCAAGAAGACCAAGATGCTGTCGATCCGCGTATCGTTTGAAAATGAACGCAATCAGTACAGCGTCTCCCTGCTGCCGACGAACACGGACGAGCTTGCTCCTCTCAACGAAACTGTCTACTTTTGGAACAAAAGCTATCCGCAGCCTTACAGCGATTCACTGGCGCGTGTTGGCCCTGAGGCGGGAATCAGCTCAAAAAAATTGACAAAGATTGGCGCGTACGTTCGCAGCCACTTCGACCGTTGGCGGCTTTATCACTTTCATGACACCAGCGGCACATCGCCGATGAAGCAAACGGCTGACCTCAATGACAACGCTTATTTGCGCCCCGATGGTTCCAACCTTGCTCCGTTCCTTTACTACCTAAAGGAAAAGCATGAGGACTCGTATGAGCTGATTCGCAAGAGCGTGCAGCGCGTGGCGCCGTTCTTTGCAGACTTCCAACTGGGCGCGCAAAGGCTGAACCCGGACAAGATTCGCCTTGAATGGCGGCACGTCGGCACCGAGGACTACTTTGACGCCTCCAGTTTCTCGGACGGCACGCTGCGGTTCATCGCGCTGGCAACCCTTTTCCTGCAGCCGCAGGCCTATCGACCATCCGTCATCCTGGTCGATGAGCCAGAGCTTGGCCTTCACCCTTTTGCACTCACCATGCTCGCCGCCCTGGTCAAGCAATCGGCTACGACGACACAAGTCATCCTTTCCACGCAGTCGCCTCTCTTGCTGGATCATTTCGATCCCGCGGATGTGTTGGTCGCAGATCGGGTGGATGGCGGAACGACCTTGTCCAGGCTGGATGTGGACAGGCTCGAAAGCTGGCTCGAGGAGTACAGCCTTGGCCAGCTTTGGGAGAAGAATGAACTTGGTGGCCGGCCATCTTCCGAGCAGGCCCGTGTGCGATGACTCGACTTCTAATCCATGTCGAGGGCGAAACAGAAGAGTCCTTCGTCAATGAGTTACTGGCACCGCATCTTTATGGGCATGGCTTTACCCGCGTAAGTGCCAGGCTCGTGGGAAACGCGCGGATGCGCGAACGCCGTGGAGGCATTCGGGCTTGGCAAGCAGTTAAGAAAGACATAGTGCGCCACTTGCAGGAGGATGCCGGAGCTGCATCTGCCACGTTTGTCGATTTCTATGCTTTGCCTGCAGGAGGTCAAGGGGCTTGGCCGGGCCGCAGCGCCGCAAGCGCCGCTCCATTTGCGGAAAAGTCAGGTCTGGTTGAGCAAAAAATTCTCGAAGACGTGAACGAGGATTTCGGTGTGGGAGTCGCAGGGCGGTTTTTTCCTTATGTCGTCATGCATGAATTCGAAGGTCTGCTGTTCAGCAATCCAAAAGCTTTTTGTGACGGCATCGCAAGGCCAGACCTTGTGTCCCATTTCCAAAATATCAGGGACCAGTTTGGATCTCCCGAGGAGATAAACGATTCACCCGATACAGCACCATCGAAGCGTATCATTGCGGCCGTTCCGGGCTACCAGAAGCCGCTCTATGGCACTCTGGCAGCGCTTGAGATTGGACTCGCTGACATGCGTGGCGCATGCCCTTTGTTCAATTCCTGGGTAACCAAGCTTGAGGCTTGGGGTGGGAGTCAAGCCTAGGGTAAGGCGGCCGTGCCCGGGCTCATTGCGAAGCACCGTCGCTGGACGAAGCTCAGTCGCTCGCAGCAACCAGCTGCGGCGGAATCGTCCTGACAATGGCATCGGGCCCCTCCACATCCCACAGGAAAACGCAGCAGCCACAGCCGTTCATCTCGGACACGAAGCCCAGGTGCGCGCTGTTTTTCTCCAGCCAAGATTCGGCCATTTCGACTTCACCAGGGTTGTCGACCAGGGCGCAAATGCTGGCTCGGCGTGTCATGTGGCGTGTGTCAGGAGAATGTTCGTTCTGTGGCGCAGGGCGCGCTCATGACCTGAACTTGACGCAGGTGTGGTGCGCGACATGGTGGGCATCGTACCCGCAGCGGTTGGCGAGCGCGATCAATGATTGGCAGGCTGGTGGCCCCCTCAAATCACCACCCACAGCGCCACCCCCACCACCGCGCCCACCAGCAAGGCGGGAGCGGCCACCGACCAGTCCTGTGTGGACGGCACACTGGCCCCGAAGGCCGATGCGGCCAGCCAGGCATGCAGCCCGTACGCCACGCCCGACCCGGCCCCCGGCATGAAGGTGGTGGCCCACCAAAAGCTCAGCGGCGCCAGCGCAACCGGTGCCAGCGCAATCGGCAGCGACCGAAAGTACCCCGCCTGGAACCGTACCGACCCCAAGCGCCAGCCCATGGGCGTGCGCTGCGGCACCAGGGTGGGCATGGTGGGCCGGGCCCCCAGCAGCGCCGCGACCACCCAGTGCATGGCCTCATGCAAGGCAGTGCCCGGCAGCACCGCCAGGCAGTACGTCCACATGCCGATGTGCACGCACAGGCGCTGGAAGACGAGGATGCCGGCAAGCACCAGCCAGTCCCTTGAATCCAGGGCCTGGGCGCGCACGGTGGCCCAGGCCAGGGGGTGGGTGATAGCTTCGGTGATCCATGCGGGGTCGTCCATGGGAAATCAATTTTTCATTCGTTGAAAAGGTGGGTGAGAGGGCGCGCCAAGAGCCTGGCACCCATGGCCATTGTCACGATGAAATGGGGGGCGCGTGTCGGAGAGCATGCCTTGTGGGTGCCGAGATTGGTGCCCCGGGGGGCGCGGGCCCGACGCGAGCCCATGCTGCGCGGTGAGCTTCGCGGCGCGCGCGGCCGGGCCGGGCGCCCGCATCGCGGCCCAGCCGGGCACGCGCGTCCTTCCCTGCGCATGCGCACGACCTGTCGGCCCGCGCCCAGATCGCGAGCGTCGCCTGCGACCTGGACTGGCCCCTGCCCCCGTGGCCCTCTACCGCCACCAGGACGTGCCCGACTCGCCCAGCATGGAGACCTTCGTGCGCACGCTCAAGGGGGCTGTGAAGGGAACGGTTTGAGGCGGGGTGAGGTGCCGGTGGGCAGTGCGGTTGCTGATACCCTGGCGGCACTGCCCCCGGGGGCTCGCGCATCACACCCAAGTCAGAAGGAATCAGATGGCCCGTATCTCCACCACGGTCCGGCGGCGCGTGGAACGCGGCGTGCGGCGCCGGGACAAAATTCTTGCCGACCCTGCTTACCGGGGGACACCCCGCCTCTATCGCTTCGATGCATCGCTGCGCATTGCCGGTATCGGCCAGCAACACGATGCCATGCAGCTCAGGACGGGCATCGAGCTCACCCGTGCTGTCCGCAAGGGCGAGCCACGGTTTGCCGGAAAGCGATGGCAAGAGGATATATGGCGCCTGGACTCGCCATTGGGCGGCGTTGCCTCTCTGGACGCACACCTGCAATGGCTCTGGCAGACCATCGCGCCGCACCAGGACTATTTTCGACAGCTCATCGCGCTGTCATCCAGTGCCGAGTTGGTTCTTGGGTGCTTCTCTGAAAGCCCGTATCCGTACCTCACGGTGGAGAGTGATTCCCTGCACCTTCTTCGGGAGTTGAACCTGGGGGTTTCCTTCAACTTCACGTGCGTGTAGGCAGGGCGCAGCACCTGAGCGGCGTGGCGCAGCGCAGTGGGCATGGCCTCACCTAAAAGGTCTGCGTGGGGCCCACCCTGGCCACTGCTACGATGACGGCTACAGCCCGGACGCGGGTATACAAGGGCCTCGCAAGGTTCTCCAGCCGACTGGCATGGGTAGCACTCTCTACAGAACGTCTGGCGTCAAAAAACATGCACTCCTGGCACGATTTTCATATCACTGGCTACGCTGTCGATGGCAAACGCCGCGAGCTGGTCTTTGATCTGGAGTGGCCCTATGACCCAAGCGCCGAACCAAAGCGGGCGAAGCTTGGGTTTTCCGGGGTCGAGTGCTACTTCCTGGAGCACGACCTGGGCGGCAACATCGTGTACTCGTTCGAAGAGCGGCCGCTGCGGGAGTTTTTGACGGAGTGGACTGATCGCTTCGAGGCCGAATGCCAATGGGGCTGGCCCAAATTCTGGCGCCCGGTCCCTCATCCGAAGCGCCCAGTGGAAGTCGAACGAGAAGAATCGCTTCAGACGCTTTCTTCCATGCAGCTAAGGTGCATCGAGTTATCCAGCTCCTATGGATTGAGCGGGTGGATTCTGGCTGAGGGAAGCCACCATTCATCCATGGATGTCTGACCACGCACCGCGCCGGCTCGCATCTCACTTTCAAGATATGGTCTATGGCGATTCAACGGCGAGTGTCTTCCGTGGCTGCGATGGGCCTGAAGCGAAGCTTCACACCGAACCGAAGGCCCTGGCATGGGTGGCTTGCAGCCACGCTGCATCTGGCGGCCCATTGAAGCCCACTACGGCATCGACGCCGCACTGGGGGCAGATGGCCGTCTGGTCCTGGTTGTCGCCATCGCACCATTCCCTGATGGCGCCAGGCGCGAACGTCCCAACGCAGTAGTAGCAAGCAGCCACCTCACTGCCGAGAAGCGCATCGCGGTGCAGCGACGATCCGCACGTTCTGCCCATGGTGTCAACCAATCCAGATGGTGGTGGGCCGGGGCACAAGAGAGATCGTGGCCTGAAGTGCTTCAATGGTCATTTCTATTCGGGTGCTTATGTATTCGTGCACCGGATTTGGCGATGCGGTCGAGACCCAGTTCTGGAGGGCTTGCAATTCATCGCAGACAGCGGGTATGTCATCTTGATCGAGGGGGACTCCCGATGAAAACAATGGGATCCATTGCGCACCGATTTTCTCTGCACCTTGCAGCCAAACTGCATTGAACACATCCTCCGTCGAGAGCGGATATGTTGATGCCACGGTGGCGCCGTCGGTCTCACGCTCGATGATCAGTCATATAGACAAACGAAGGCACCTTCAGTTTGCGGCTGCAGCACGCCTGACTCCGTTGCGGCGCTACCTGAGCAGCTTCACGGCCACCCAGGCCATGCAAGCACCCAGCGCTGCCCAGATGAGGTGGTACACGACAAGGCCGGCGGGCGTGCCCAATGCGGCCCCCAGTGCCTGCGCCATGGCGCCCCGCACCAACGACTGCGTGGGCGGCGGTGCGGCCAGGGTGACGGCCCCCCAGGCGCTGAAGAGGAACACGCCGCCCCCGACAACCAGGAAGAACCACGCCAGCCATCTTGTCTCCCGCATACCTTCTCATTCCTTGGAGTGATGGGCTGCCCATGGGGTGCCATGGGGCACGCCATCGAGAGGCTTTTGCCTTCGGAAAAATATCCCTCGGATGGCGATGAAGGCCCCGAGCAGAACCAGCAGCACCCATGATAGGGCCGGTCCCCAGCCGTTCTGGATGGCCGCGTACCTGCGGGCTTTTTCTTCGTAGCCGAACCAGGTCTTCTCCGCGTTGGTCAGCTCGTAGCACAGGCCGCCGCCGCCCATCGATGCCGGCGCCATCAGCAGCGACTCCTGTTGGCTGCGCAGGTGCTCGGCGTACTGGTCGTTCAATCGGACATCGTTCTCGTCAAGGCAGTTGGATGTGGACGACCAGCCCAGGGCGCAACTGCACCGGTGCACCACCCCGTCCGCGCTGCGTACCCTGGTTGCATACTGCGACCTCTTGCTCGGCCACGTGTCGTAGCGCGCCAGAAGCCGCCCGTCCACCCGGGTGAGCTGGTCCTTGGGGGGAATCTCCACCAAGCTGGACTGCACCCCAAAAACGACAAAAAACATCATCAGCACGAATGGAACGCACTGGATGCCGCCCACAAGGGGGGCCACCAACCAGCCCATCCAGCCCAGAACTTCCCGGGCTCTTATCCTTCTTCTGACCACCTGCACGTGTTGCGGCTCCCTCCACCAATCCCTCACTTCGACAACAACCGCATAGTCTCTTCCAACCCCTTCAACGACAACGGAAACATCCGATTCCCGATCAGCTGCTGCACGATGCTGATGCTCTGGCGGTACTGCCATACGCCCTGGGGCTCGGGGTTGATCCAGGCGAACTTGGGGAAGGCGTGGGTCAGGCGCTGGATCCACTCGGCGCCGGGTTCTTCGTTGTTGTACTCCACGCTGCCGCCGGGCTGCAAAATCTCATACGGGCTCATGGTGGCGTCGCCCACGAAGATGAGTTTGTAGTCCTTGTTGTACTTGCGGATGATGTCCCAGGTGGGGAACTTCTCGGCAAAGCGGCGGCGGTTGTTCTTCCACATGAAGTCGTACACGCAGTTGTGGAAGTAATAAAACTCCAGGTGCTTGAACTCCGTCTTCACGGCGCTGAACAGCTCTTCCACGCGCTGGATGTGTTCGTCCATGGTGCCGCCCACGTCCATCAGCAGCAGCACCTTCACGTTGTTGTGGCGCTCGGGCACCATCTTGATGTCCAGGTAGCCGGCGTTGGCCGCAGTGCTGCGGATGGTGTCGGGCAGGTCCAGCTCCAGGTCGTTGCCCTCGCGCGCAAACTTGCGCAGGCGGCGCAGCGCGACCTTGATGTTGCGCGTGCCCAGTTCCTGCTGGTCGTCGTAGTCCTTGTAGGCGCGCTGCTCCCACACTTTCACGGCGCTCTTGTTCTTGCCGGCGCCGCCAATGCGCACGCCCTGGGGGTTGTAGCCGCCGTGTCCAAAGGGGCTGGTGCCGCCGGTGCCGATCCACTTGTTGCCGCCTTCGTGGCGCTCTTTCTGCTCTTCGAGGCGCTTCTTGAGCGTCTCCATCAGCTCGTCCCAGCCCATCTTTTCGATGGCGGCCTTTTGCTCTGGGGTCAGCTCGTTTTCCAGGATCTTGCGCAGCCAGTCGGCGGGCACTTCCTTGGTGAAGTCGGCCAGCATTTCCACGCCCTTGAAGTAGGCGCCGAAGGCACGGTCGAACTTGTCGTAGTGTTTCTCGTCCTTGACCAGCGTCAGGCGCGAGAGGTTGTAAAAATCGTCCAGGCTCCACGAGTCGTCGGAGCGCGGGCCCACCACGCCGGCCTCCAGTGCCTCCAGCAGGGTGAGGTATTCCTTGACCGACACGGGCAGCTTGGCCGCGCGCAGGGTGTAGAAAAAGTCGATGAGCATGGTGGGGTGCCTCCTCGGGCAACAGGGTCAGGCGGTGGCGTCGCGGCGTGCGCGCAGGTACAGAAGCTGGGCGCGGGCCTCGGGCCACTCGCCGGCGCGCATGCTGTACATCACCGTGTCGCGGATGGTGCCGTCGCGGCGCAGCGCGTGGCCGCGCAGCACGCCGTCCTTGTGCGCACCCAGGCGCTCGATGGCGCGCTGCGATGCGAAGTTGTAGTTGTCGGTGCGCCAGCCCACCACGTTGCAGCCCAGGGTGTCGAAGGCGTGGCCCAGCATCAACAGCTTGCAGGTGGTGTTGACGTGGCTGCGCTGCACGCTCTGGCGGTACCAGGTGTAGCCGATCTCCACGCGCTTCACGGCGGGCAAAATGTCGTGGTAGCTGGTGCTGCCCAGCACGGTGCCGCTGGCATCGTCGACCACGGCAAACGCAAAGCGGTCGCGCGTGGCCAGGGCCGTCTCGATGTAGGCGCGCGTGTCCTGCGGCTCGGGCACCGAGGTCACGCGCAGCGTCCACAGCTGGCCGTCGGCTGCGGCGGCTTGCAGGCCGGCTTCATGGTGCAGGGCCAGAGGCTCCAGGCGCAGGCCCTGGTCGCGCAGGGTGACGGGTTGCACGAATGCGGCGGGCGGGGTGGGGGCGCTCATTTCTTGTTCTTCTTCGTGCTTTTGGCGGGCGCCTGAGGTTGCGGTGCCTGTGCGGTCACTGCTTCCTGCAGTCTTTGGCGCCGCTGCTGCTGCCAGCGCCGTGCGGCATGCAGGCCCAGGCCGCCGCCCAGTCCCACCAGGCCGATGCCGGCCAGCGTGCCCATGCCGTAGCCCGGCGCAAAGATGTCGAAGCCCGCGAGCTGGCCCAGCCAGAAGCCGGCCAGCGCGCCGCCCAGGAAGCCGATGGCGTCGGCAACGCCGTCGAGCAGTGAAGGGGTGGGCGGGGTGGGCTGCGTCATGGCGGTCCGATCAACGGTTGCGTTGATTCATGAAGACCAGCTTCTCGAACAGACTCACGTCCTGCTCGTTCTTGAGCAGCGCGCCCACCAGCGGGGGCACGGCCACCTTGTTGTCGGCGCTTTGCAGGGCGCTCAGCGGGATGTCTTCGGCCACCAGCAGCTTGAGCCAGTCGAGCAGCTCGCTGGTGGAGGGCTTCTTCTTCAGGCCCGGCAGGTTGCGCACGTCGTAGAAGGTCTTCATCGCCACGCTGAGCAGGTCGGCCTTGAGCGTGGGGAAGTGCACCGCCACGATCTGGCGCATGGTGTCGGCTTCAGGGAACTTGATGAAGTGAAAGAAGCAGCGGCGCAAAAAGGCGTCGGGCAGCTCTTTTTCGTTGTTGGAGGTGATGAACACCAGCGGGCGGTGCTTGGCCTTGATGAGCTCGCGCGTCTCGTAGCAGTAGAACTCCATGCGGTCGATTTCGCGCAGCAGGTCGTTCGGGAACTCGATATCGGCCTTGTCGATCTCGTCGATCAACAGCGCCACGGGCCGGTCGGCCGTGAAGGCCTGCCACAGCACGCCCTGGATGATGTAGTTGCGGATGTCCTTCACCCGCTCGCTGCTGTCGCCGTCGTTCAACTGGCTGTCGCGCAGGCGGCTCACCGCGTCGTACTCGTACAGGCCCTGCTGCGCCTTGGTGGTGGACTTGATGTGCCATTGCAGCAGCGGCATGCCCAGCGCCTGGGCCACTTCCTCGGCCAGCATGGTCTTGCCGGTGCCCGGCTCGCCCTTGATGAGCAGCGGGCGTTGCAGGGTGATGGCAGCGTTCACGGCCAGCATCAGGTCTTGGGTCGCAACGTAGTTCTGGGAACCTTGGAATTTCATGGCAGGGAAAACACCGGATCGTTGATGAATGGGCTTGACAGGCGCTGGCTATAATTGCCCGGTTAAGCAGAGCCCTCAGGCTGAACTTCCACGAGATTGTGCGCGCAAAATGAACAAGACGTTGACCACGATATTTGCCCTGGCTGTCGCTTCCGTGACCGCCTTCTCCCACGCTCAGGAAGTCAAGGGCGATGTGAAAGCGGGGGAAAAGAAGATCGCCATGTGCATCGGCTGCCATGGCATTGTGGGCTACCAGGCCAGCTTTCCTGAAATCCACAAGGTGCCCATGATCTCGGGCCAGAGCGGTGCCTACATCTCCTCGGCGCTCGACGCCTACCGCAAGGGCGACCGCAAGCACCCCACCATGCGCGGCATTGCCGACTCGCTGACCGACCAGGACATCGCCGACGTGTCGGCCTACTACGCCCAGCACGGCAAGGCCGGCGCCGCCGAGCTGCCCGCCAAGCCCAAGCGCGAACCCAGCGTGCAGGTGGCCGAGCTGCTCAAGAAGGGCGCCTGCGTCTCTTGCCACGGCGACAACTTTGCCAAGCCCATCGACCCCTCGTACCCGCACATCGCCGGCCAGCACGCCGACTATCTGTTCGTGGCGCTCAAGTCGTACAAGGCCGAGAAGAACCCCAACCTGGGCCGCAGCAACGCCATCATGGCCGGCGTGGCCAAGCAGTTCACCAACTCCGAACTCAAGGCCCTGGCCAACTACGTGGGCAGCCTGGAAGGGGACATGCACACGGTGCCCCAGTCGCGCTTCCGCTGAGAGCGGCTAAAAAAACTCTTCTGGCGTCGTTGCTGCGTCTTGTCGTACTACTCGTACTGCCTGCGACGCAGCGCCTAGCCAGAACCGCTTCGCTGAGTTTTGTTATCCGCTCTGAGTAAGTCACGGATTCCAGAAATGCAAAAGCCCGCAGCTGCGGGCTTTTTCTTTTTGCGCTGGACGGGCTCAGTCCCTGGTCGCGCGCCTCTGCACGGCGGCGATATAGGCGTCGCCATCGGGCGGGCGGCCCGAGCGCTGGCTTTCCCACAGCATCTGGCCCAGGCATTCCATGGTGGCGTGGTGGGCGTCGTGCAGCGAGTCGAGGCGCTTGGCCAGCAGCTCCACCGCCTGGCGGATGCCGCGCGGCTGGTCGATGCTGCACTGCTCGCTGATCGACAGGTGCATCGACAGGTGCAGGAACGGGTTTGTGCGGTCCGGCGTCTCGTCGTAGTTGCGGGCCACCGCGGCATCGGCATCGGCGAAGTCGGCGTGGTATTCGGGGTGCTCGGCGATCCACAGGCTGGCCAGTGTCTCGATGGCCTCCATGGGTGCGCCGGTCTGGGACTTGGCGTGTACGCCGCAGATAAAGCGGCGCACGTCGGCTTGGGACGGGTTGAACATATTGGGGCAGCAGCGTAGCACGCAGCGCGTGCCGGGGTAGGGTGCGGGGGTATGTGCGCGTCGCTGCCAAGGGGGGCTGACTACCGCTGCCTGAAGCGGCCCGGCTCGCACCAGAAACGGGTTTTGACGCCCGGCTGGCCTTCGAACAGGTCGGCCGCATGGTCGCAGTTGGCCAGGTTGTAGGCCTTGCCATCGGCTGCATCGAAGGTGGCGACATGCATCCGCAAGGTGCCGTTGACGGCGCTGTTGCGGTACAGGGTGAACACCACGGAGTTGTCATCCGTGGCGGCGGTGGTGGTTGCCGAAATGGCCGCGCAGCACGCGAACAGTACCGCGAGGCCCAGCCAGCGGGAGCCTGGAGGGAGCGTCATGCTTTCAATTTAGCAGCCTGCCATGACAAGCGGTAGTGCCAAATTACCAGCCCGCTGCGCTCGGGCTTTTGCGCCGACTTGGTGCCAATGCGGCGGAACGTCTTCAGCGCACCCGGCCAGGTGGCTGGTGGGTGGCTGGCGATTTTGCTGCACAGGGCGGGGCGAATCCGTCCTACGCAATCGCCCCAGGCCCGCCCCTACATTGGAGCCGCGGGGGACACAGCTTGTCACCGCCCGATACAACCCAAGACAAACAACCACCATCCAAGGAAACTGCCATGAACAACAACGCAACGCGCATCATCGGGGCCCTGCTGCTCATCGTCGGCCTGGCCGGCTTCTTCACCGGCGGCTTCAGCTTCACCAAGGAAACCACCCAGGCCAAGCTCGGCCCGCTGGAGCTCAAGGTGCAGGAGAAAGAGTCCGTCAACGTGCCCCAGTGGCTGAGCGTGGGCGCCATGGCGCTGGGCGCGGTGGTGCTGGTGCTGGGCTTTCGGCGCCGTAGTTGAGGCGTGTGTGGGTCACGGCCTTGGGCCAATGGTGAAGCGGCCCACGGTGACGGTGTCTCCCTGGCCCGTCAGGCGCAGCACCACGTCTTCGTCCTTCTGCGCGGGCGTGCCGAAGCCGGTGCTCAAGCGCAGCATCAGCGTCGTCGCCGGGGCCACCACCTGCTGGCGGTGGCCGTAGAAGCGGGCGCGCACGGTGTAGGTGCCGGGCTTTGCGTTCTTGAGTGAAAACTCTTCGGGGCCATAGCCGCCCGTGAAGTCGGCCGACATGCGCCCGCCCTGGTAGGTGAGGCGGTTGCCGAAGTAGGCTTCTTCGCCATTGGGGTCCAACACGTACAGGTCGATGTCGGTGTTGTCCGCATCCCATGAGAGCACGGCGCGCAGGTCGAGCGGCAGGTTGCGCAGCATGCGCGGGTCCACGGCGCTGGTGTTCACTGTCTGTCCATTGGCCTGGGCCTGGGCCACGATGGCGTTGAGCTCGGCCAGCGCGATCAGCTCCACGCCGGGGAATCGCCCGGCCCAGGGTTTGGCCACCACCTGCCACAGCTGGTCCGCCGCCGCCTGGGGCTGGCCCGCCTTGGCCAACGCCAGGCCCAGGTCGCGCCATGATTGGGGTTCGTCGGGGCTCAGCGCCAGCACCGTGCGCAGCACGGGCAGGGCCATGGCGGTGTCGCCGGCCTGCAGCAGCCGGTAGGCCAGGATGCGCAGCACATGGCGGTTCTCCAGCTCCATCTCGGCCAGGTTCGACAGCACTCGGCGCGCGAGGGCACCATGGCCACGCTCGTACAGCAGGTCGGCCACGTCGAGGAAGAACGCCGTGCTGTTGGTGTGCGAGGGGCGCTCGTCGAGGTAGATGGCCTCCAGGTCTTGCACCGAGCCTGCCGAGCGCAGGCGGCGCAGGTAGGGCGCGTCGGGCTGCCAAGCGCGCAGCTGGATGGAGGCGGAGGGTGGTGCTGCGGCCCGCCCAGGCGCTGCAGCCATGGCATCGGCACCTGGTGCGAAGGGTGCTTCCCGCGTGAGGCCCCTGGTGCCCGTGGATGCGGTCGAGCGATTGGTGCTGCCGTCCATCTTGGGGAGCACGGCGGGCGATGGCGTAGGCGGTGGCGGCGCTGCCGACATGCCCACCGCACCTCCGCGCGCCTGCTCCTTCAGCCTGGGCGGCGCCTCGTCCTTGGGGAAGTCCTTGTCCCACCAGGCCAGCTTCTCGTCGAACTGGCGCGCGATGCGGTCCAGGTGCTGGGCGCGGGTGGCCGCCTCGCGGCTGGCCGTGTCGGTGCGCAGTTGGGCCCAGCGGGCGCGCAGTGCGGGCGGGGGCTCGATGTCGTGGCGCGCGTAGTCCTGCACGGTGTCGAGCACGATCAGCGAGGTCTCGCGACTGGCGATGCGAAAGGCCTGGCCCAGGCGGCGCACGGCGGCGCGCTGGCGCTCGCCCTCGGACTCGAGCCGCGCCATGCGCAGTGCGGCCCAGCGGTGGGCGGCCACGCCGGGGGCCGGGACGGTGGTGCTGTCCGCTGCGGGCGCTGCGATGCGCAGCGTGCGGGTTTCGCTCTTGCCGCCGGGCTGCGGCCATTGCAGGGTGACCACCGCCCCGGGCCCGGTGAAGCGCCCGGCCAGCGCGATGCGGCCTTGCTCAGGCAGTGCCGAGGCCAGCTCCACATCCTCGGCCCCCTCGCTGGTGGCCACTTCCCCGCGCGGCGCCTGCTGGGCCAGTGCGTCGAGCGCTTGGGTGGTGGACACGGCCAGCAGGTCCAGGTAGCCGCCGCCACTGGCATCGGCCATGCGGCGCAGCCCGGCTGCGTTGCTGCCGGCGCTGGCGGTCACGGCATACGTCGGCACGGGTTGCGCGGGCAGGGCGGCGGCGTCGGGTCCGCTGCCCCAGTTGCCCAGCCCGTCGCTGAACACCAGCGCCATCTGCACGTCTTCGGGGGCGCGCAGCGCGGCGGCCTGGGTGGCGCCGTCGTAGGCCATGCCCTTGAGCCGGTCGCGCAGTGCCGACCAGTTGCCGCCCTGCACGGCAAAGCGCTCGATGGGCCCGGCCACGTCGCGCACGGGTTGCAGCAGCACCTCCACCGTGCCCAGGCGGCGCAGCCAGCCGTCCAGCAGCGCAAGCTCGCGCGCATGGTCGCGGGCTGCGCCCGAGCCCGAGGCGTCCCACACCAGGCCCACGCGCTCGGGCCGTGCGCGCTCGGCGCTGCGCGCGGCTACCGGCACCTCGGCATAGAAGTAGCTGGCGCCGTCAAAGCGCTGCGTGGCCACCAGGGGCTGGGGCCTGGAGAACCAGGTGGATGCCTGCGCCGGCAGCTCCACGCGCAGCTCCTCGCCCCGGCTGTGCTGCGCGCCCACCAGTGCGATGTGCGTGTCGGCTCCCTCGGCGCGGGCCGCCATGCCCAGCGTGCCCAACTGGGCCTTCACGTCACCTGGCGCCACGCCCGCCACGCGCACCGACACATCAAGCCGCGTGGCCGGCGCCTGCAGGCCCAGGGGCAGGCGCCACACGGGCGCGGCGGCGTTGGGCAGCACCTCGCTCAGCTCCAGCACCACGCGCCGGCTGCCCTGGGCGGGCAGTGGGTAGACGCGCAGGCGGTGGTGGTTGCCGCCCACCGATTCGAGCAGGGCCGGGTCCACGCGGGCGCGTGTGATGTCCTCGAAGACCTGGCGGCCCTTGGCTTTTTCGACCGGCACGGCCGGGCGCAGCTCGCCGTCGATGTCGAGCGCAAAGCCGGTCACGCTCTGGCCCTCGGCCAGGGGGAACTGCAGCTGCACCTCCAGCTGGCGCCCATTGGGGTTGAACAGCTCCAGCTCGATGCGCGTGGCCGCCGTGCGCCCGACGATGGTGGCCTGCACGTCGAGGCGGCGCAGCTCGATGGGCGTGGCTGCTGCGGGTGTCTGCCACGTGAGGACGCGTGGAAGTAGTCTCTGCGGTTGCGTCTGCGCGGCTTTCATTCTCGCCAGGACTTCCTGTGCGTGTACCTGTACCTGTGCCACCTCTGCCGGTGTCAGAGCTTGCGGCGTGGGCATCACTCGAAAGCGCTGCGGGGCCTGTGCGGGCGCCTGCGTTTGCTCCGGCTGGGCCTGGGTGGGTATAGCCAAGGGCAGCAGGGCCAGTGCGCACAGAATGCCGAGCAGCGGGCGCTGCCAGGGGCGGCGGTGCGCGGGTGCAGGGGCAAGGTTCTTGGTCATGGTCATCGCGTGCTCTGGAGTGGGCAGAGCCGCACGATAGACGCAGGCCAACGCGCCGCACGCACCACGTCGCCCATGTGGCGCCGGTTTCCGTGACAAATCGGACGAATCAGGTCCGGGGTGCGCCCATCATTCTGGAAATCAATTTGGCCGCCTTGAGCAGCGCCGGCAGCATCGCCTCCTGCATCACCTCGGCACTGGTGCGGTTGGCCTGGCCGCTGATGTTGAGCGCGGCCACGGTCTGGCCGGTGCGGTTGGTGAGCGGCGCAGCGATCGAGATCAATCCCTCCTCCAGCTCCTGGTTCACCAGGCACCAACCCTGTTGGCGTGCCTGGCGGATGCGGGTGAGCAGGGTGGGCACGTCGGTGGCGGTGTGCTCGGTCCAGCGTTGCAAGGGGTGGGCTGCGAGCCTGGCCTGCAGTTCCTCGTCGGGCAGGGCGGCCAGCAGCATGCGGCCCATCGATGTCCAGCATGCGGGCAGGCGCGAGCCCACGCCCAGGTTGGTGCGCATGATCTTGTGCGTGGGCACGCGCAGCACGTAGACGATGTCCAGGCCGTCGAGCACGGCGGCCGATGACGACTCGCGCACCTCTTCCACCAGGTCTTCCATCACCGGCTCGGCCAGGTTCCAGATGGGCAGCGATGACAGGTAGGCAAACCCCAGGTCCAGGATGCGCGGCGTGAGGCGGAACTGCCGGCCATCGGTCTCCACATAACCGAGTGTCTGCAGCGTGAGCAGGATGCGGCGGGCCCCGGCGCGCGTGAGGCCGGTTTGCGCAGCCACCTCGCTCAGCGTCTGCTGTGGTGCAGTGGCGCTGAACGAGCGAATCACCTCCAGCCCGCGCGCAAAGGATTGCACGTAGCTGTCGCTGGGCTTGGGGTCTTTGGCGGGCGCAATTTGGGTGTTCATGGACGGTGTGACTATAATTCTTTTGGCGAACATTTGTTCTTTAGGCGAACAAAATCAAGAAGAAGTTGCAGGTGCGAGACAAACCCGCCGCAGCTTCCCTCCATTCTCAGGAAAGCAGATCGATGATCAACAAGATTGCAGAGTCGGTGGCCCAGGCGCTGGCTGGCGTGAAGGACGGCGCCACGGTGCTGATCGGTGGCTTCGGCACGGCCGGCATCCCTGGCGAGCTGATCGATGGGCTCATCGCCCAGGGCGCGCGCGACCTCACCGTGGTCAACAACAACGCCGGCAATGCCGACCATGGGCTGGCCGCGTTGCTCAAGGCCGGCCAGGTGCGCAAGATCATCTGCAGCTTTCCGCGCCAGGTGGACAGCTACGTTTTTGACGAGCTGTACCGCAGCGGCAAGCTCGAACTCGAACTGGTCCCCCAGGGCAACCTGGCCGAGCGCCTGCGCGCCGCAGGGGCCGGCATCGGCGCCTTCTTCTGCCCCACGGCCCATGGCACCGAACTGGCCGCAGGCAAGGAGACGCGCGAGATCAACGGCAAGCACTACGTGCTCGAGTACCCCATCCACGGCGACGTGGCACTGATCAAGGCCGAGAAGGGCGACCGCTGGGGCAACCTCACCTACCGCATGTCGGCGCGCAACTTTGGCCCGGTGATGGCCACCGCCGCGAAGACCACCATCGCCACGGTGCATGAAGTGGTCGAGCTGGGCGCGCTGGACCCGGAGGCCATCGTCACGCCGGGCATCCACGTCACGCACGTAGTGCGCATCGACCGGGTTGCCACGCAAGCCGGCGGTATCAAAAAATGAGAAGCCCCCCTGAGTCGCTTCGCGCCATCCCCCCAGGGGGACGCCCCCAGCGCAAGGGCTGGATATGCCGCCTTCGCGGCGGGGCGGCCCTTGCACGGGGGCGCTGGCATGGAGCGCGCCAGTTTCAACGTGCGGCAGGTGCCGCACACGCCTCGGACAACTGCAACGACAACCGCGGATGAAGTGCCCAATATGACCACCACCAGCTACCAAAAACGAAGCAAGGACGACCTGGCCCGCCGCGTGGCGCAGGACATCCACGACGGCGCCTACGTGAACCTGGGCATCGGCCAGCCGACCCTGGTCGCCAACCACATCCCCGCAGGGCGCGAAGTCATCCTGCAAAGCGAGAACGGCATTCTGGGCATGGGCCCGGCGCCGGCTGCGGGCAATGAAGACTATGACCTCATCAACGCCGGCAAGCAGCCCGTGACCTTGCTGCCGGGCGGCGCGTATTTTCACCATGCCGACAGCTTTGCCATGATGCGTGGTGGACACCTAGACATCTGTGTGCTGGGTGCCTTCCAGGTCTCGGCCACGGGCGACCTAGCCAACTGGAGCACGGGCGAGCCCGGCGCCATCCCCGCCGTGGGTGGCGCCATGGACCTGGCCATTGGCGCCAAGCAGACCTGGGTGATGATGGACCTGCTGACCAAGCAGGGCGCCAGCAAGGTGGTGGCGCAGTGCAGCTACCCGCTCACCGGTGTCGCCTGCGTCAAGCGCATCTACACCGATCTGTGCACACTGGCCTGCACGCCAGCGGGCCTGCAGGTCATCGACACGGTGGACGGGCTCTCGCACGCCGAGCTCGAACGCCTGGTGGGATTGCCCCTGCTCGCAGCTGCCTGACCCCTTTCGTCCATCACCGCTTTCATCACAACCATCTCAGGAGACAAGACCATGAGCCATCAAGCCTTCATCTGCGACGCGATTCGCACCCCCTTCGGCCGCTACGGCGGCGCGCTGTCCAGCGTGCGCACCGATGACCTGGGTGCCATCCCCCTCAAGGCGCTGATGGCGCGCAACCCCGGTGTGGACTGGGCGGCGGTGACCGATGTGCTGTACGGCTGCGCCAACCAGGCCGGCGAAGACAACCGCAACGTGGCGCACATGGCGAGCCTGCTGGCGGGCCTGCCCATCGAGGTGCCCGGCGCCACCATCAACCGCCTGTGCGGTTCGGGGCTGGACGCCGTGGGCTCGGCCGCGCGCGCCATCAAGGCCGGCGAGGCGGGCCTGATGATTGCCGGCGGCGTGGAGAGCATGAGCCGCGCGCCATTCGTGATGCCCAAGGCAGAGACCGCCTTCAGCCGCAACAACGCGGTGTACGACACCACCATCGGCTGGCGCTTCATCAACAAGCTGATGAAGGAAAAGTACGGCGTGGACTCGATGCCCGAGACGGCCGAGAACGTGGCCACCGAGTTCGGTATCGAGCGCGAGGCGCAGGACCGCATGGCCCTGGCCAGCCAGCTCAACGCCGTGGCCGCGCAAAAGGCCGGCCACCTGGCGCGCGAGATCACGCCCGTGACCATTCCCCAGAAAAAGGGCGATGCCATCGTGGTCGACACGGACGAGCACCCGCGCGAAACCAGCCTGGAAGCGCTGGCCAAGCTCAAGGGCGTGGTGCGGCCTGACGGCAGCGTGACCGCCGGCAACGCCAGCGGCGTGAACGACGGCGCCTGCGCCCTGCTGCTGGCGGACGCGGCCAGCGCCGGCAAGTATGGCTTGAAGCCCCGCGCCCGCGTGGTGGGCATGGCCACGGCCGGCGTGGCGCCGCGCATCATGGGCTTCGGCCCCACGCCCGCCACCTTGAAGGTGCTGGCGCAGACCGGTCTGACCATCGACCACATGGACGTGATCGAGCTCAACGAAGCCTTTGCCGCACAGGGCCTGGCCGTGCTGCGCGCCCTGGGTTTGAAGGACGACGATGCGCGTGTGAACGCCTGGGGCGGCGCCATTGCCCTGGGCCACCCGCTGGGTGCCAGCGGTGCGCGCCTGGTCACCACCGCCGTCAACCGCCTTCACGAGCACGCCGGCCAGTACGCGCTGTGCACCATGTGCATCGGCGTGGGCCAGGGCATCGCCATCATCCTCGAACGCGTCTGACCCCGGGAGCCCAGGCCGTGCCCACGCCCACCCCTACCTTGTTGCAGACCCCCGCCGGGGCCTTTCGCGTCGCCATCGACGGCCCCGAGGGCGCGCCCGTGCTGGTGCTCTCCAACTCCCTGGGCACCACCCTGGAGATGTGGGACGCACAGGCCGCGCGCCTGGCCCGTGACCACCGCGTGGTGCGCTACGACACGCGCGGCCATGGCGGCAGCGTGGTGCCGCCCGGCCCGTACAGCTTCGAACAGGTGGGCGGTGATGTGCTGGCCCTGCTCGACGCCCTGCAGGTTGAGCGCGCCAGCTTTTGCGGCATCTCCATGGGCGGCTTCACCGGCCTGTGGCTGGGCGTGCATGCCGGCCACCGGCTGAACCACCTGGTGGTGGCCAACAGCGCCGCCCGCATCGGCACCGAAGAGGGCTGGCGCACGCGCGCCGCAATGGTGCGCGAGAAGGGGGCTGCTGCCATGGCCGAGCTGGCCGCATCGTCGCCCGGCCGCTGGTTCACAGAGGCCTTCGTGGGCGCGCAACCGCAGGTGGTGGCCCGCGCCCAGGGCTGGATCGCCGGCATCGCCCCCGAGGGCTATGCCGCCTGCTGCGAGGCCCTGGCCCAGGCTGACCTGCGCAGCAGCATCGCGCGCATCGCCGTGCCCACCCTGCTGATTGCCGGCGCGGCCGACCCTGTGACCACAGTGGCCGACGCCCAGGCCATGCAGGCCGCGATCCCCGGCGCGCAACTGGTGCAGTTGCCGGCATCGCACCTGTCCAACCTGGAAGCCCCGGCCGAATTCGACGCCGCACTGGCCGCCTTCGTGGCCTGAGCACCGGAACACGCCGCCCCCGCCACCGCGCCGAATGGCGCATGTGGCGCCTGCTGGCTGGGCGCAACCCTGGCCGCCCCTTGAATCTGTGAAGGAAGAATCCCCATGACCCACCCCAGCACCCAGCGCGAGCGCGTCCTCATCACCGGCGGTGGTGCCGGCATCGGCGCGGCCACGGCCGAGCGCTGCCGGGCCGACGGCTATGAGCCCGTGGTCATCGACCGCGTGGTCGACCACGTGCCCGGCGGCATACAGGCCGACCTGTCGAACACGGCCGACACGGCGCGCGCGCTGCAGCAGGCGCTGGCCGGCGGCCCCATCACGCGGCTGGTGAACAACGTGGGCGTGGTGGTGCCGGCCGATGCCGAGCACCAGACGCTGGACGAGTTCGATCTGGCCGTGGCGCTGAACCTGCGCTGCAGCCTGCAGTGCATGCAGGCCCTGCTGCCCGGCATGAAAGAGGCGGGGTTCGGGCGCATCGTCAACATGTCCTCGCGCGCCGCGCTGGGCAAGGAGCTGCGCACCGCGTACTCGGCCACCAAGGCCGGCCTGATCGGCATGACGCGCGTGTGGGCGCTGGAGCTGGGGCGCCACGGCGTCACCGCCAATGCCATCGGCCCCGGCCCCATCCGCACAGAGCTGTTCGACCGCGCCAACCCGCCCGACGCGCCGCGCACGCGCGCCATCATCGAATCCGTGCCCGTCAAGCGCGTGGGCACGCCGGACGACGTGGCGCATGCCGTGTCCTACCTGCTCGATGCGCGCAGCGGCTTTGTCACGGGTCAGGTGCTGTACGTATGTGGCGGCATGACCGTCGGCGTCGCCGGCGTCTGACGCAGATTTGCCTTCAACCGGCTAACGTCGTTGGGGAGCCTTGCCGTGCAACAGCACTGTCTGCGGCTCCCCGCCTAGTTATCCGGCTGAATGCAAATCTGCAGGGCGTGCTTTGTGAAGCCGCCATCCCTCTATCCCTTTTCCATGCAACCGTTGTTCTAGGAGACACATGAACCCCATCCGCTTTCCCTCCACCCGCCGCACCCTGCTGGCTGCATTGGCCACCGCCGCTGTCGGCGCTGCGATCCCTGCCGGTGCCCTGGCACAAGCCGCCTACCCCACCAAGCCCGTGACCATCGTCGTGCCGTTTGCGGCGGGCGGCACCACGGACATCCTGGCGCGCATCATCGGCCAGGCCCTGACGACCGAACTCGGCCAGCCGGTCGTCGTGGACAACCGCGCAGGCGCGGGCGGCAACATCGGCGGCGCGCTGGCTGCCAAGGCCCCGGCCGACGGCTACACCCTGTTCATGGGCACGGTGGGCACGCACGCCATCAACGCCAGCCTGTACAAGAAGATGCCCTTCGACCCGGTCAAGGACTTTGCGCCCCTCACGCGCGTGGCCAACGTGCCCAACCTGCTGGTGGCCAACCCGGCCCAGCCCTACAAGAGCGTGAAGGAACTGATTGCCTACGCCAAGGCCAACCCCGGCAAGGTGAACTTCGGCTCGTCGGGCAACGGCAGCTCCATCCACCTGTCGGGCGAGCTGTTCAAATCGCTGGCCAAGGTCGACATGGTGCACGTGCCCTACAAGGGCAGCGCCCCCGCTGTGACCGACCTGCTGGGCAACCAGATCGGCATCATGTTCGACAACATGCCCTCGGCCATCCAGCACGTGCGCTCGGGCAAGCTCGTGCCCATCGCCGTGACCACCGCCAAGCGCTCGCCCGAGCTGCCCAACGTGCCCACCATCGCCGAAGCCGGCGTGCCCGGCTACGAGGCCACCTCGTGGTTCGGCATGTTCGCCCCGGCCGGCACGCCCGCGCCGGTGCTCGCCAAGCTCAACACCGCCCTGGTCAAGGTGCTCAACCAGGCCGATGTGAAGAAGAAGATCAACGAGCAGGGTGCCGAGACGACCAGCGAAACGCCCGAGCAGTTCGCCGCCTTCATCAAGGCGGAAAGCGTGAAGTGGGGCAAGGTCGTCCAGGAGTCCGGCGCGAGTCTGGACTGAGGGAGAAAAAAAGCCCTCGCTGGCAGGGGCCGGCCAGCGGGGCTTTGCACATGCCGCGTGCTCACTGCACGCGGTACACCCGCCCGGTCTGCCCGCCTTCCACGCTGCGCTGGTAGGCCAGGGCCGCACGCGCGGCGGGCACGGTTTCGAAGCCCGGGAAGAAGGGGCCGTAGCTGCCCACCGATTCGGTCAGTATGGTGGGGCTCACGGCATTGATGCGAACCCCGCGCGGCAGCTCGATGGCGGCAGCCGCCACGAAGCCGTCGATGGCCGCGTTCACCGCCGTGGCGTTGGCCCCGTTGCGGATGGGCTCGATCCCCGCGATGCCGCTGGTCAGCGTGATCGAGCCGCCGTCGTTCAGGTAATGCTGGCCCAGCAGCGCCAGCTGCACCTGGCCCAGCAGCTTGTCCTGCAGGCCCAGGTTGAACTGCTCGGCCGTCATCTCGGCCAGCGGGCCGAAGTGCAGGTTGCCAGCGGTGCTGACGATGGCATCCACCTTGCCGACCGCCTTGAACAAGGCCGCCACCGATCCTGGTTGCGAGAAGTCCGCACGGTGCGTGCCGCTGGTGCGGCCCACGGTGATGACCTCGTGGCGTGCCGAAAGATTGGCCAGAACGGCCTGGCCGATGGTGCCGCTGGCGCCGATGAGAAGAATCTTGCTGGTGGTGGACATGGCTTGTTCCTTTTTGCGGGTGTTGCCCGAAAGCGTTGAAGAAGCCTGGATTGTTTTGTGAATCAATCGGCGCATAAAGTAAAGTGAAGTTATTCTTGAACTAACCTGGGGTTCGTAATCGCCATGGACAAGCTGCGCAACATGGAGGTCATGGTGGCGGTGGTCGAGGCCGGCAGCTTTGCCGCTGCGGCGCGCCAGCAGGACATTTCGGCCGTGATGGTGGGCAAGCACATCCGCCAGCTGGAGGAGCACCTGGGTGCGCGCCTGTTTCAGCGCAGCACGCGCCAGAACAGCCTGACCGAGGTGGGCGCGGCCTTTTACGAGGACTGCCGGCGCGTGCTCGAACAGGTGCGCTGGGCCGAGTCAGCCGTGGAGCGCAACCGCGCCGTGCCCCAGGGCCTGCTGCGCGTGAGCGCGCCCTTCACGCTGGGCAACCAGGTGATTGCGCCGCTGGTGGCCGACTTTCTGCTCGCCCACCCGCAGGTGCGGGTGGAGCTGCAGCTGACCGACAGCGTGGTCGACATGGCAGGTGAGGGCTTCGACGCGGCCGTGCGCATCGGCGCCATTGCCGACGAGGGCCTGGTGGCCCGGCCGCTCAAACCCTACCGCATGGTGATCGCCGCCACGCCCGGCTACCTGGCACGCCACGGCCGCCCCGAGCGCGTGGCCGACCTGGCGCAGCACCAGTGCCTGAGCCATTCGGTCTGGCAGCGGCGCGTGGAGTGGACGCTGTTCGACGGCGGCAAGGCCTTCCAGTGGCCAGAGCTGGCCCGCTTCACCTGCAACCAGGGCGACGGCCTGCGCCAGGCCGCGCTGCGTGGCCTGGGCCTCATCATGCAGCCCGAGGTGCTGCTGGCCGAGGAGATCCGCGAGGGGCGGCTGGTGCCGGTGCTCACCCGCTGCGTGCCTGCAGCGCGCCCGGTGCACATCGTCTACGCGCCAGACCGGCGCCAACTGCCCAAGCTGGCGCGCTTCGTTGAGTTCGTGGTGCGGGCCATGGGGGAGCCCTAGAGATTGCGCACCTTGCACGCCGCCGAAATCATGCGCCGCGACCATTCGCCCGACATGTCCTTGAACAGCACCGGCGCCTCGCCTTCCTTGTACTCCTCGCGCCCGACGATGGGGCCTGCCCACTCGGGCTGTGCGTAGTACGAGAGCCAGAGGTACCAGGCCTTGCGGGAGGGGCAGTCGACCACGACCTTGGCGTAGTAGGAGCGGTATTTCTGGCCCCGGAACGAGGTGCGCTGCTGGTCGCGCGATACGCGCAGGTCAAGCACCACGCGCTGGTCCACCCCGATGGGCTCGGGCAGGATCTCGATCAGGTTTTTGCCGGCCTCGGCGCGGTCACCGCTCAGCGTGAACCAGCCGTCCGAGGAAACGGGCCGCTGCTGCGGTTGCGCTGGTGGTTGCTGGCCCCCAACCAGGGCTGCGATACATAGAACAACGGCGCAGAGCATGGGAGGCTTGGGGGTGTCCAGGGACGGGTGGCAATCGGAAAATCATTATCACTGAGGCTGGTGCTCAGTTTCTACCTGTTACAACAGGGCGCGCGCCGGGCCGTGGCGGGCCCACCCGTTCAGGTGATGCGCCAATCCGATGTTTCTGCCAACAGCCAATCAGCTGTATTTGTTGGGCACGTCCGAGGCAAAGGGTTTGATCAAACGCCCTACCGTAATGTCCGCCGAGACCACCATCCGGCTGCAGGGGCTGGCGTTCGGGGCGTGCATCCTGGTGGTGCCGGGGATGATGGCGGTGTCGTGACGGGCCATTGCGGATTTTGATCGCTGTCGGGCACTCAACTTCGCAGAGATGGGGTTTTGGACAGGATTCGACCTGTCCCACACTACGTTTGTACTCTTTCACGCCGGCGTGCCCAGGCCAGCAGCGCCCACCCTGCGACCACGACGACGACCGCGATTCCCACTGCATACACCGCCACGCCGCCGTACCCGCCCACCTTTGCTGGATTCAGGAAGGGGTAGGGATACCACCCAACGGCAGCGCCGCGCACCATTGAATACGCGAGGTACAAGCCCGCAAACGCCACCACCCAGCGCAGCGGCCGTACGCCCACGGCCGGGCGCGGCGGCCACAGCAGCCAGTCGAGCAGCACCACGACGGGCATCACATGGTGCAGCACCGAGTTCACCCAAGGCCTCAGCGCGCCCAGATCCACGTCGCGCAGCAGCAGCGCGAACACCACGCCGACCACCAGCATGCAGGTTGCGGCCACGGCGCGCAGCGATTCGAAAGCGGCCGAGGGCCGCGCGTGCGTCCATTGGCGGCATGCACCAGCGATCAAGACGCCAGCGGCCAACAGGTTCGACAGGTTGGTGAAGTAGCTGAAGAAGTTGAGCGCGCTGTAGCCCAGCCCCACATGCAGCCAAAGTTGCCAGCCGATGGCGGCGAGTGCGAGCAGGGCGAAGGCCAGGCGGAGGACGGCGGTGAGGGGCGTTAGGGTCATGGTGGATCGTCGTTGATGGCGATGGAGCTGCCGCGTGGCCGGAGCATCACACCCGCCACGCCGGCAGCTCCCAATTGCGCCACAGCGCCAGGCCGCGCAGCCCGGCGGTGGCCACCACGCAGGCCAGCAGCGGCGCCCAGCCCGGCGCATCCATCTGGCGCAGAGCCACGTCGATCCAGCCGCCGGCAAACGCGCACAGGGCATACGGCCGGTGGTCGCTGAAGGCCTGGGGCACCTCGTTGCACAGCACGTCGCGCAGCACGCCGCCGAAGACGCCGGTGGTCACGCCCATCATCACGGCGATGATGGGCGGCATGCCGATGGCGGTGGCGATGTCCACCCCCACGGCGGCGAACAGGCCCAGGCCGATGGCGTCGGGCAGCAGCATGGCGCGCTCGGTGGGCTGAAAATGCCGCTGGCGCATGAACAGCATGGCGCACACGCACAGCGCGATGAGCCCCCAGATGAAGCCGGTGTGGCGCACCCAGAAGAAGGGCCGCTGGTCCAGCAGCAGGTCGCGCAGCGTGCCGCCGCCAAACGCTGCCACGAAGGCCACCACGCACACGCCCACCACGTCCATGCGCTTGCGCGCCGCGGCGATGATGCCCGATAGCGCGAAGGCGATGGTGGCCGCGACTTCGAGAAAAAAGCGCAGCGTCTGAATCCAGGGGGCGTCGAGCAGGTCCATGGCGGCGATTGTGCCGCGCGACCTGTCACCAGGCCAGTGCCTGCATAAGCACGCCCAGCGCGCAACCGCCCCAGCCCGCAACGCCAATGCGGCGCGCCCAGCGCAGGCTGCCCTCTGGCCACTGGTTCATGGCCAGCACCAGGCCCCAGCCCAGCACCATCCACGATGCGAGCGCGATGGCGATGCCTGCGGCCGGGCCGGCGGCCATCGTGGCGGCAGTGGCCTGCAGCGCCAGCGTGGCCAGCGCCAGGCCCCAGGCCTTGCGCTGCGTTGGCGGGCCGGCGAGGACATCGCCCCAGGCGCGCGTAGCAGTGGCCTGGGCCCAGTGCACCAGGGCCAGCAGGCAGGCGGCGGCCGCGCAGGCCAGGGCGAGCGTGTCGCCCATCATGCGGCGGACTCCGCGCGCTGCCCAGGCCGTGTGGCGTGCACGGAGGAGGCTGCGCGGTGCTTCCATTGGCGGTGCAGCACCGCGATGCCCATGGCCAGGCACAGGGCCGCAGCCCCGCCCCACACTGCCATGCCTGATCGCCATGCCAGCCCCGCCAGGGCCGCTGCGGCCAGCGCTGCCAGCACTGCTGCGGCGCGTGGCCACCAGGCCTGCAGCGTGGCGGCCGGCAGCACCAGGAAGAAGGCCACCAGCAGACCCAGCATGCCGGCCGAGCGCGCGGGCTCCACCGCCACGATATGGGCGATGCGGAACGACTCAATGGCCAGCAGGCCCGCCAGCCAGAACGAAAGGGCCTGCGTGGAGGGAATGGCGGGCCAGCGCCATCCCGCGCGCGCAGCGCGGCGCGGTGGGTGGTTGCCGTTGTCGCGGCGGCGGTTCGCCTGCACCCGCGCCGGGGCGATGAACGCGGCCAGGCCCGCCAACACAGCGCCCAGCGCCACCAGGCTGGCCAGCATGGGCCACTGCAGCGGCGCGCCGAGCACCAGTCCCGCAGCGCCGGCCAGCCCCAGCAGCACGCCGGCACTGCCCAGCGACACGCGCCACAGCGCCAGGTGGTGCAGCGCCCAGGCAGCCAGCAGCGAGGCGGCCAGCCAGGTGCCGATCAGCGTCCACACGGCCCACACCGGCCGCTGCGCCAGCGGCGGCAGGCTGGCGGGCGGCCACAGGTGCAAGAGCACAGCCACCAGCACCGCAGCGGGCACGGTGGCGTGCAGCGCGAGGAAGCAGCGCGCCACGAAGGAGGTGGGTGCGCCCGAGGCTGCGTGCCTGGTCATGACCGCAGCCCCGGCGGTACGCTGGCCTGTTGTTGCGATTCACGCCGCCGCTGCTGGCGCGAGTCGAGCCAGATCAGCGTGCCCGAGATGGAGAGAAACGCCGGCGTCATGCCCAAAATGAAGTACAGCCACTTCAATGCCAGCCCACCGAAGTCGCCGAAGTGCAGCGGCTCCATGAGCCCGTTGACCAGCGACCAGAAGCCGGCCGTGCGCGGGTCCAGCGGTTTCTTCGGCGCACCCGTGGCGGCGTTCATGTCCACCCTCGCCGTGCTGGCCAGGTGGCCGGCAAGTGCGCCGGTGAAGCTGGCCTCGGCAGCGCTGGTGCCCCAGCGGCGCAGCGACACATAGCGTGCCTCCAGCCCCGGCACGGCCTGCTGCGCGCTGCGGTACAGGGTGTCGAGGGACTGCATAGGGGCAGGTTCGGCGGCGGGCGGCTTGCGCGCGGCACTGGCGGCAGGCGCGCCCGCGCTCACGTATTGGTATCCCTGCTCGAACAGCGGCGCCAGGCCCAGCCAGGCCCCCGTGGCCGCGATCAGGATGTGAAAGCCCAGCCCCCAGATGCCGGCGGACTTGTGCAGGTCCGACATCACCACCCGAAAGCTGCGGCCCCAGCGCTGAGTGAACAGCTCGGCCAGGATCTTGCGGTGGATGACGATGCCGGTGGCGATCAGCACCAGCATGGTCACGCCGAGAAAGCCCACGATCCAGCGCGGCCCGAAGAACAGAAACACGTGCAGCATGCGCAGGTACTGGCCGAGTTGGCTGTCCACCGGACCCACCACGGCGCCCGTGTCCGAGCGCAGGGCCACCTTGGTGCGCTGGCTGGCGGGCGCGCCGCGCTCGCGCACGTGGGCGAAGTAGCTGGGGTTGGTGGCGTCGGGCAGGGCGATGGTCTCCACCGTGGCGCCCGGGTAGCGCGCCTGCAGCTGCGCCAGCACGGTGGCCAGCGGCGCGGGCGGCTCGGTGCGCGGCAGCCCCGCCAGCGACGGGTTGGCCCACAGGTCGATTTCGTTCTTGAACACCACCACCGCGCCCGAGAAGCAGACGATGAACATCAAGAGCCCCGTGACGATGCCCGACCACGAGTGCAGGACGAACAGGCGGTTCAGAGTGCGCTGGCTGGTGGGCATGGTGGCGCCGGGTCAGAAGAAGTACGTCAGCCCCAGGCTGAAGTTGCGCGGCAGCGCGGGCGAAACCACGTTGGCGTTGATCGCGCCGTCGTAATACGCCTTGTTGAACAGGTTCTTCACCCCGGCCGTCAGGCGGTAGTTCTCGCCCGCGTAGCTGATGGAGGCATCGGCCACCACGTACGAGGGCAGTGTGAACGGGTACGAGCCGATCTGCTCGCTCACATAGCGCCCGCCCAGGCCCAGCGTGACGCGCTGGTACTGCGGCAGCTTGTAGGTGGCCCAGGCCGTGAGCGTGTGGCGCGGCGTGAGGTTGAGCGGCAGGCCCACGATGGCGGCGTTGTTGTCGCGCGTGACCTTGGTCTGCGTATAGGTGTAGGCGCTGGTCAGCTTCCAGCCGTTCTTCATGTCGGCGCCCAGCTCCACCTCCAGGCCGCGCGCCCGCTGCTGGCCGGTCTGCACGCTGAAGCCGGTGTTTACCGGGTCGGCCGTGGTCACGTTCTCGCGCACCAGGTCGAACAGGGCCAGTGCACCCGTGAGCTGGCCGCCCGGGGCCTCGTACTTCAGGCCGGCTTCCCACTGCTTGCCGGTCTCGGGCACAAAGGGCGTGCCGTTGAACGCCAGGCCCGAGGTCGGCAAAAAGGACTCGCCGTAGCTGCCGTAAGCGGCCCAGCCGGGTGTGAACTCGTACACCAGGCCGGCCGACAGCGTGGTGGCACTGTCCTTTTGCTGCGTCTGCACGCGCGTGACGCGGTTGTCGATGTCGTTGGTGGACCAGTCGCGGCGCAGGCCCACCAGGGCCGTCCAGCCCTGGCCGAACTTGATCTGGTCCTGCGCATACAGGCCCGCCACCGTGAGCTTGCCGGGCGCGTCGCTGGTCAGCGCCGCAGGGCAGTTGGCCTGCACGCCGTAGGCCGGCGCGAACAGGTCCAGCGCGGCAATGGAGCAGGTGCGGCTGGCCAGCAGGCTGTGGCCGCTGCGCACATCCAGGCCCGTGACCAACTGGTGCTTTGCGCCCAGTGCCTCGAAGCGCGTGAGCAGCGAGGTGTCGGTGGCCAGCAGGTCATAGTCCATGTACTGGCGCGAGGCGCTGCGGTTCTGCAGCCGCTGGTTGGCCTGCAGCGCCTGGTTCGAGACGAAGTTGCCCGTGCCCTTCTCGGTCTCGTAGCGCACGTTCTGGCGGAAAGTCATCGCAGGCGAGACCTGGTGCTCCAGCGCGTAGCCCAGCGTGGTGCTCTCCACGTCGTACACGCCAAACGCGGGCTCGCCGGTGAACAGCGTGCGTGACAGTGTGCCGTTGCGGTTGGGCAGCAGCGTGCCATAGGGTGTGATGCCCTGCTGGCGCATCCACTCGCTGCGGCTGTAGGTGGCGAAGAGCACCAAGTCGGTCTGCGCCCCCAGGTCGATGGAGAGGGACGGCGCGAACCAGCGGTCCTTGCGGTAGATGAACTGCGTCGGGTCGTCGGCATCCGTCACCTGCGCATTGATGCGCAGCGCTGTCTTGCCCGATTCGGACAGCGGCCGGTTCACGTCGGCCTGCAGCGTGCGCTGGCCGAAGCTGCCCACCTCGATGCCCACCTCGTTCAGCGGCTCCTTGCGCGGGCGCTTGCTCACGGCGTTGACGATGCCGCCCGGCTGCACCTGGCCATACAGCACCGAGGCCGAGCCCTTGAGCACCTCGAAGCGCTCGTAGCCATAGGGCTGCAGCTTGGCCCACATGCCGGGGCTCTGCACCAGGCCGTCGACCAGGATCGATTCGGTGGAGCGAAAGCCGCGGATGTTGAGGTCGTCAAAGCCCCGGCGCCCGAAGTTCACAGGGCTCACCCCCGCCACCGTCTGCAGCGCCTGCTGCACGTTGGTGATCTGGCGCGACTCCATCTGCTCGCGCGTCACCACGCTGACGGACTGCGGGGTTTCCAACCGCCGCATGGGCGCCTTGCCGGCAGTCTGGGCCTCCACAGGCGCAAAGCCCATGTCCTTTTCGGTGCTGGCGTTGATGCGCACTTCCTGCAGCTGGGGGGCTGTGGTGACTGACGTGTCAGCGGCCTGGGCGAAGGCGGATTGCGCCAGGCACAGCGCCAGCGGCGTCAGGGCGAACAGGCCGGCGGTGCGGGCGGGCGAAAGGGCAGGCGTGCGCAGGCGCAGCGCAGCGCGTTGGGGCAGGGGGTGCATGGAAAGGGTCCGAGACAGGAGGAGCAGCGGGCGCTGGCGGGCATCCTGACGGGACACTTGGCTTGCGTGAGGGTATGGATTGTAATGCGAATGAATCGCGTTTGCGAAGATTTGCAAAGACGGGTGGGTTCGTCCTCTCGCGTACTGCTTTCAGTGTGTCGGCCGGGGCTCGCTGGATTTCATCGGCCCATTTCGGCGGGACCCATTCCATCCCTGCAAGTGCCGATCCACCGCGGCGTCTTTGGTCGCTTGTCTCAGCGCTCTTCACCGCCCGCAGGGGCGTTGGTGTCTGGCCCCGCATACCCGGGGTATGCCCCGTCCTCCCCCGCCGCCGCAGCCTCCTGCCGCTCCCGCGCCATCTGCTCTGCCAACTGGCTGCGCCCTTCGCGCGCTACGGCGATCATCTTGGCGCGGTCGCGGTGGTGCGGGTACATGCGGTCGGACAGGGCGATGTTGTGTTCCCTGAAGCGCCGGGTCATCTCATGGGCCTCTTCTGGCGGCAGGCCCATGAGCTCGAGCACCGTGCGGGCGCTGTGCATGCTCGACTCGAACAGCTCGCGCTGCACCAGGGTTACGCCGGCGTCGCGCAGGTTGTTCCAGTGCGTGAGGTCGCGCGCGCGGGCCACCACCTGCAGGTGCGGGAAGTGCTTGCGCGCCAGCACGGCGATCTTGACGGACTGCTCGGGGTCGTCCACGGCGATCACCAGGATGCGAGCCTGGCCGGCACCGGCGATGCGCAGCAGGTCGAGCCGGGTGGCGTCGCCATAGTGCACGCGGTAGCCGAAGGTGCGCGCCACCTCCAGCATTTCCACGCTGTGGTCGAGCACGGTGGTGCGTATGCCCTGCATCAGCATCACGCGCGCCACGATCTGGCCGTAGCGGCCGAAGCCTGCGATCACGACGGGCGCCTCCTGCGGCTCCGAGATCTCGTCGGCCTCGGGCGCCTTGACGTGCGCGTAGCGGCGCAGCAGCACGCGGTCCAGCACCACCAGCAGCAAGGGGCTGGCCAGCATCGACAGCGCCACGGCGCCGATGAGCAGCGAGGCAGTCTCTGCGGGGACACCTGGGCGCCGGCGGCGGCCTGGAATACCACGAAGGCGAACTCGCCGCCCTGGGCCAGCAGCAGCGTGAACACGGGGCGCTCCTGGTAGGGGATGCCCACCGCGCGCGCCAGCGCATAGATCACCACCGCCTTGCAGGCCAGGAAGCCGAACAAGATTCCGGCCATGAGCCAGGGCGAGCGCATCAGCACGCCGAAGTCGATGCTCATGCCCACGGCAATGAAGAACAGGCCCAGCAGCAGGCCTTTGAAGGGCTCGATGTCGGCCTCCAGCTCGCGCCGGTACTCGCTGTCGGCCAGCAGCACGCCGGCCAGAAAGGCGCCGAGCGCCATCGACAGCCCCACCATCACCATCAGCATGGCGATGCCCACCACCAGCAGCAGCGCGGCGGCGGTGAAGACCTCGGGCGTCTTGCTCTTGGCGATCCAGCGCAGCACGGGCCGCAGCAGCAGGCGCCCGCCGAGGATGATGGCGGCGATCACGCCGACGATCTTGGCCACTTCGAATGCCACCTCGCCCGGCGAGTGGCTCGCGCCCGCGCCGGCCGCTGCGCCCAGCAGCGGCAGCAGCGCCAGGATGGGAATGGCCGCCACGTCCTGGAACAGCAAAATCGAAAAGCCTGCCTGCCCGCTGCTGGTACGCATCAGGTTGCGCTCGGCCAGGCTTTGCAGGGCGATGGCGGTGGACGACAACGCCAGCCCCAGTGCCCCCACCAAGCCCACGCGCCAGGGCAGGCCCACCAGGCTGGCCAGCACGAAAAGCACCGCCGCGCAGCCCAGCACCTGTGCGCTGCCCATGCCGAAGATGGGGCGGCGCAGCGCCCACAGCCGGCTGGGCTGCAGCTCCAGTCCGACGAGAAAGAGCATCAGCACCACGCCGAACTCCGCGAAGTGCAGTATGTCCTGCACATTGCTGACCAGTGCGAGGCCCCAGGGTCCGATGGCGATGCCGGCCGCCAGGTAGCCGATGATGGCGCCCAGGCCCAGGGCCTTGGCGATGGGCACGGCCAATACGGCGGCCGTGAGGTAGAGAAAACCGTAGGTGAGCCAGGTGGGTGCGTGTTCCATGGAGCGGGTCGGGCCGGGGGTGGTTTGTTGTGTGGAGGATGTGCGTGTCCCCGGCCTTCACATTCTGTCACCCCTGTGCTGTGCTCTGTTTTTGGTAGCGCAATGGGCCCGCATGCTGTGCGGGCCGACCATGGTTGATAAGATACGCGCCCTTGCTTTTGTGTGGTGCTTGCTCCATGGATTTCCAGACCTGGTTGGCTTTTTTCGCGGCCTCGTGCCTGATTGCGGTGTCCCCCGGTTCGGGCGCGGTGCTGTCGATGAGCCATGGCCTGTCGTTCGGCGTGCGCAAGACGGGCGCCACCATCCTCGGGCTGCAACTGGGCCTGCTGCTGATCCTGCTGGTGGCGGGGGCGGGCGTGGGCTCGCTGCTGCTGGCGTCCGAGCTGGCCTTCAGCGTGGTCAAGGTGCTGGGCGCCGGCTACCTGATCTATGTGGGCTTTTGCCAGTGGCGCTCGGGCGATGCCTCGCCGCTGCAGGGCGACGACGAGGTGCCTGCGGGCACATGGCAAAAGCGCTGCCTCACCGGCTTTCTGACCAATGCCACCAACCCCAAGGGCATCATCTTCATGGTGGCCGTGCTGCCGCAGTTCATGACCGACACGCGCCCGCTGTGGACGCAGCTGCTGGTGATGGCCGCCACCACGGTGGCCGTGGACGTGACCGTGATGCACGGCTACGCCGCCGGCGCCAGCGCCATGCGCCGCCTGATGCGCAGCGCCCGGGCCCTGCGTGTGCAGAATCGGGTCTTCGGCGGGCTGTTGATGGCCGTGGGCGCCGGGCTCTTCTTCGTCAAGCGCGGCGGCCAGCACGCATGACGGGCTTGCGTCTTGCTATCGATTGGGTAGCATGACCGGGCGAGTCGGAGCCAGCGCCTGCCTTTGTCTTTCCAGCCGATTTCATTGCCAGACCCAACGCAAGGAGTTTCGTGATGCCAGTGATCGTCGTTGCCAACCCGAAGGGGGGCGTGGGCAAGTCCACGCTGTCGACCAATGTGGCGGGCTACTACGCCAGCCACGGCCACCCCGTGCTGTTGGGCGATACCGACCGCCAGCAATCTGCGCGCCTGTGGCTGGGCCTGCGCCCGCCGGCAGCGCGGCCCATCGGCGTGTGGGACGTCAACTCCGACGTGATCAGCAAGCCGCCCAAGGGCACGACGCATGCGGTGCTCGACACCTCGGCCGGCCTGCACGGCTGGCGCCTGAACGACGTGCTCAAGGTGGCCGACAAGATCATCGTGCCGCTGCAGCCCAGCGTATTCGACATCTTCGCCACGCGCGAATTTCTGGACCAGTTGGCCGAGCACAAGCGCTCCGCCGGGGTACAGGTGGGCATTGTGGGCATGCGCGTGGATGCGCGCACGCGTGCTGCCGACCAACTGCACCAGTTCGTGGACAACCTCGGGTTTCCGGTGCTGGGCTACCTGCGCGACACGCAGAACTACATTCACCTGGCGGCGCACGGGCTCACGCTGTTCGACGTGGCACCGGGCCGCGTGGCGCGCGACCTGGAGCAGTGGCAGGGCATCTGCGAGTGGCTCGACGCATGAGCGCTGCTCGCCTGAGGGTTATTACCTGTCACCCGGCCGACAAGGCGGGCTGTGGCGCAGCGCTACATTGGTGCCATGAAAATCTTCCGCTCCTACTCCGAAGTCAGCGCCTGCGTGGGCCAGGAGGTCGCCGTGACCGACTGGATCACCATCACGCAGGAACAGGTCAACCTGTTTGCCGAAGCCACGGGCGACCACCAGTGGATCCATGTGGATCCCGAGCGTGCCAAGGCTGGGCCCTTCGGCGCGCCGATTGCGCATGGCTTTCTCACGCTGTCGCTGATTCCGCGCTTCTTCGAGTCGGGCATTGCCATCGAGGGCGCGCGCATGGGCGTCAACTATGGCCTGAACAAGGTGCGCTTCACCTCGCCGGTGCCGGTGGGCAGCCGCGTGCGGGCACGCCTGACCCTGCAGGCCGCAGAGCCGCTGGCGCCGGACGGCATGCAGATGACCTGGCTGGTGACCGTGGAGCGCGAGGGTGGCGACAAGCCCGTGTGCGTGGCCGAGTCGCTGGCCCGCAACTACGGCGCCAAGCCTTGAGGGCAGGGCGCCCGGCGCCCTTTCACCCGGCGCTCTTTCACATTTGGCAGGAGGGCTGAACGATGGACCGCCTGCAAGCCATGAAAGTCTTCGACCGCGTGGTCGACGAGGGCGGCTTTGCCGCCGCCGCCCGCGCGCTCGACATGTCGCCCCCCGTGGTCACGCGCATGGTGGCCGAGCTGGAGCAGCACCTGGGCACGCGGCTGCTGCAGCGCACCACGCGCAAGGTGGCGCTCACCGATGCCGGCGAGGTCTACCTGCAGCGGGTGCGCAGCATCCTCAACGAGATCGACGATGCCGAAGCCGAGGCCGTGGCCAGCACGCGCGACCTGCGCGGCACCATCCGCATCGTGGCGCCGCCGGTGCTCACCACCAACTTCCTCGCGCCGCTGACGGCGCTGTGGCATGCGCGCTACCCCAAGCTGATGCTGGACATCAGCGTGGATTCGCTGGCCCTGCGCCGCATCGACGAGTTCGACGTGACCATCATGGTGGCGGGCGAGGACTTCGACGCCAACATCGTGGCCCGCGCCCTCCTGCATGGCGAGGCCATCGTCGTGGCGTCGCCCGAGTACCTGGCGCGCAAGGGCGTGCCCCAGGTGCCGATGGACCTGCTGCAGCACGAGTACCTGCGCGATACGGGCGCACCCGCACGCTCGGAAATGGGCGGCGGGCGCAAGCTGCGCCTGTACCCGGCCACGGGCGATGCGCCCTCGCAGGAGGTGGATGCGCCGCCGGTGCTGCAGTCGGACAGCAATGGCGTGCTGCTGCGCGCGGCCATCGATGGCGCGGGCGTGGCGGTCACCGCGCGCCTGTTGATCGAGGAGCAATTGGCCAGCGGCGAGCTGGTGCATGTGCTGCCCGAGTGGATCGTTTCGCGCTACACGGTGTATGCCGCGCTGCCCTCGGGTCGCATGCTGCCCGCGCGCACCAAGGTGTACCTGGACTTCATGTCCGAGCAAGGGCCCCAGGCCATTGCGGACCAAAGGTATCACCCCGGCTGAAGCTGCGCCAGTTCGCTTGGAGAGGGGGCGGCTACAGCGCCAGCGGCGCCGAAGCTGTTCTGGCGCCAGGCCTCGAACACCGACACCGCCACCGCGTTCGACAGGTTCAGGCTGCGCTGCCCGGCGATCATGGGCAGGCGCAGCCGCTGTGCGGGAGGGAAGGTCTCGCGCAGTTCGGGCGGCAGGCCGCGCGTCTCGGCGCCGAACACCAGCCAGTCGCCCGGCAGAAAGCAGTTGTCGAACAGGTCCTGCGATCCATGCGTGGTCATGGCGAACATGCGCGCCGGGTCGGGCTGCGCATCGCGCAGGAAGGCCGTCCAGCCCGCATGGCGCAGCACGGCCGTGTACTCGTGGTAGTCCAGCCCGGCGCGGCGCATCAGCCGGTCTTCCATGGAAAAGCCCAGCGGCTCGATGAGGTGCAGGGTGCACCCCGTGTTGGCCGCCAGCCGGATCACATTGCCGGTGTTGGGCGGAATCTCGGGCTCGACCAGGACGATATGGAACATGGGCGGTATTTTGCTGCGAACCTGGTCCTTTGCGGCTGGGTTTTGTAACAAATCATGGGAGGCTTGCGGTGTGGTCCCGGTGCGGTTCCGTGCGGGCGAACACCAGGGCGCTGATGGATGCCACGCCCGCCTCGCGCAACGTGGTGGCGGCGGCATGCAAGGTGGCGCCGGTGGTCATCACATCGTCGATGAGCACGATGCGCTGGCCCCGCAGGCCGGCGGCCCGGGCGGGCTCCACGGCAAAGGCGCCGCGCAGGTTGCGCAGCCGCTCGGCGCGCGTCAGTTGCGCCTGGTGTACCTTGGTATCGCCCGCCTGCAGCCGCAGCAGCATGGCGGGGTGTGCCTTGTGGGGTGACAACTGCCGGGCCAGCAGCAGGGCCTGGTTGAAGCCCCGCTCCCGCAACCGCTCGGGCGACAAGGGAATGGGCAGCACCAGGTCGGCCGCGTCGAGTGCCTGCGCCAGCCCAGGGCTGCCGCGCATCAGCGCTGCCAGTGTGGCGGCCCAGCCGGGGTCGGCGCGGAACTTGAAATCGGCCAGCACGCCGGACCAGGGGTAGGCGTAGTCCACGGCGGCGAGGCAGCGCTCGAAGACCGGTGGCGCGCGCAGGCAGGCGCCGCACACCGTGACACCCTCGGGCACACGCAGGGCACAGTGGGTGCAGCGCGACACCGGCTGGGCGAAGCGGGCCGTACAGGCCTTGCACACGCGCGTGGCAGGCCAGGCATGACAGACGGCGCACTGGCTGGGCAGGGCGCCGGCCAGCGCCCTGAGCCTGCGCCCCACCCCCGATAGCCCTGTGAACGCCTTGAACTGCATGAGTCAATATACTCGTTGGGCCCCCGGTTCCTGCGTGGGGCCCGGTTCCTACGACATGCCCACAGAGCGCCCCCCCACGATCGATCCCCTTGCTGCTGCCCGCTGGCATGCCGCCGCGCCTGCCATGGCCCCCTGGCTCCACGAAGAGGTGGCCCGCCGCATGGAGGACCGCCTGCAGTGGATACGCCAGGCCCCCGCGTCCTGGTGCCACTGGGATCCTGTGCGCGGCGGCCTGCAGGGCCATGCGCTGGTGAGTGCCCGCTATCCCAAGGCCGCCTGCCAGGTGGCCGAGACCGCTGCGCACTGCGTGCCGGTGGCCGAGCAGGCGCTGGCCCGGCCCTGGTGGAGCCCGGCACGCTGGAGCGGCCCGGCGCCGCAGTTCGGCCTGCCGCCCGATGCCAGCGTGCAGATGCTCTGGGCCAACATGGCGCTGCACACGGCGGCCGACCCGCAGGCCCTCATCGGCCAGTGGCACCGCGCGCTGGCGACCGACGGCTACCTGATGTTCTCCTGCCTGGGGCCCGACACCGCGCGCGAGCTGCACGGCGTGTATGCCGCGATGGGCTGGCCGCCGGCCGGCCATGCCTTCACCGACATGCACGACTGGGGCGACATGCTGGTGCACGCCGGCTTTGCCGAGCCGGTGATGGACATGGAGCGCATCACGCTCACCTTCGCCACGCCCGAGCGCCTGCTGCAGGAGCTGCGTGAGCTTGGCTGCAACCTGCACCCTGACCGCTTTGGCGCCTTGCGCGGGCGCTGCTGGCGCGAGCGCCTGCATGCTGCGCTGGTGGAGCACCTGGCCGACCCTGCGCAGAACGGACAGTTGGCACTGACTTTCGAGATCATCTACGGCCATGCCTTCAAACCTGCGCCGCGCCTGAAAATGAGCGCCAGCAGTGCCGTTTCGCTGCAGGACATGCGGGCCATGCTGGCCACCGGTACAGGTAGAAGTACCGGGTAGGCTCGTGTCAATGACATGGAACAAGGCACGCTACAATTCAGGGTTATTGGGATTTCGGGCATCTTCCCGCGCAACGTAGCGGGCTGCGCATGCCGCGCCAGTGGCTTTTCTGGTGTGGTCTGCAGCCGGCAGTCTTGTGGGCACCTCCGGTGACAGGCTTGGTTTTTCGTTTTGCCACTGTCTCGGGTCAGCGCATCGATTGGCGCCTGGCCCGCAACTGCTCGGTCACCCCCGCGCAGATGGGCTGGATGTACCTGTCGCTGTGTTCGGTTTCACTGGGCATTGCAACGTTCTTCTGGATGCTCGGGGCCCGTCTGGTCATGCCCTTCGCATGGCTGGAGATGGTGGTGGTTGGGTTGGCATTCGCCATGTACGGACGTCATGCGGCCGATGGCGAGAGGATTTCACTGCAGGGCTCGCGCCTGGTGGTGGAGTTGGAGACAGCAGGCAAGCTCGAGCGCGCCGAATTCGACCGGAGCTGGGTTCGCGTGGAACCCAAGACCGGCGACCGGTCGTTGATCACCTTGTCTGCACAGGGCCGATCGGTGGAAGTGGGGCGCTACGTGCGCCCCGAGCTTCGGCCGGCCCTGGCATCGGAGATACGCATGGCCTTGCGCGCAGCCTGACCCCACGCAGGCGCGCCAGCAGGGATTGGTTAATTTGAGGCTTAGAAGTAAATGAGAACTATGAAGAGCATTTCCAACAAGCTGGCTTCTCTGCTCCTGATCGCCGGTGCATGGGTGGGCGGCGTGGCCCATGCCGTTCAAGACCTGCCTGGCGGTCCCGCAGTCAACCAGCTCAATCTGCACCCCCCTGTCACCAGGATTGCAGAGGAGCAGCATTTCCTGCACTGGATGATGCTGGTCATCTGCACGGTGATCTTCGTAGCCGTCTTCGCCGTGATGTTCTATTCCATCTGGAAGCATCGCAAGTCCAAAGGCGCCAAGGCGGCCAATTTCCATGAGTCCGTGACCGTGGAAGTGGTCTGGACCATCATCCCCTTCATCATCGTGATCCTCATGGCTCTGCCCGCCACCAAGGTGCTGGTGGCCCAGAAGGACACGACCAATGCCGACCTGACCATCAAGACCACGGGCTACCAGTGGAAGTGGGGCTACGACTACATCACCGGCGAGGGTGAGGGCCTGGCCTTCATCTCCACGCTGGACAGCAGCCACCGCGTGATGTCCGACAGCGGCAACGTCAAGGACGCGCCCGCCGACTACCTGCTCAAGGTGGACAACCCGATGGTGGTGCCGGTCAACAAGAAGATCCGCATCATCACCACCGCCAACGACGTGATCCACGCCTTCATGGTGCCGGCCTTCGGCATCAAGCAGGACGCGATCCCCGGCTTCGTGCGCGACACCTGGTTCCGCGCCGAGAAGATTGGCGACTTCTACGGCCAGTGCGCCGAGCTGTGCGGCAAGGAGCACGCCTACATGCCCATCCACGTGAAGGTCGTGTCTGCAGAGGACTACACCGTCTGGGTGGCCGAGCAACGCAAGAAGGCCGCCGCCAAGCTCGACGACCCGACCAAGGTCTGGACGCTGGAAGACATCACCAAGCGCGGCGAGAAGGTCTACGCGGCCAACTGCGCCGCCTGCCACCAGGCCAACGGCAAGGGTGCAGGCCCCATCAAGCCACTGGACGGCTCGGCCATCGTGCTCGACACCGACCATGCCAAGCAGATCCAGATCCTGCTCAAGGGCGCGGCCAATGGCGCCATGCCATCGTGGGCGCAGCTGAGCGATACGGACCTCGCGGCCGTGGCCAGCTACACCAAGAACACCTGGTCCAACAAGACCGGCCAACTGGTGCAGCCCGCTGAAGTCCTGGCCCAGCGTGGCAAGTAATCACCGCCCCATCGCATTGAGGAATACAAAATGAGCGCAGTTCTCGACGACAAGCATGGGCACGCAGGCGACCACGCACACGACGACCATGGCCACCACGGCCCCACCGGCTGGCGCCGCTGGGTGTACGCCACCAACCACAAGGACATCGGTACCCTGTACCTGCTGTTCGCCTTCACCATGCTCATGGTCGGCGGCGTGCTGGCCCTCTTGATCCGCGCCGAGCTGTTCCAGCCCGGCCTGCAGCTGGTGAACCCCGAGCTGTTCAACCAGCTGACCACCATGCACGGCCTGATCATGGTGTTCGGCGCCATCATGCCGGCCTTCGTTGGCTTTGCGAACTGGATGATCCCGCTGCAGATCGGCGCATCCGACATGGCCTTCGCACGCATGAACAACTTCAGCTTCTGGCTGATGATTCCTGCCGCAGCGATGCTGGTGGGCTCGTTCTTCATGCCCGGTGGCGCACCCGCTGCCGGCTGGACGCTGTACGCGCCGCTGACCCTGCAGATGGGCCCCTCCATGGATGCCGGCATCTTCGCCATGCACATCCTGGGCGCTTCGTCCATCATGGGCTCGATCAACATCATCGTGACCATCCTCAACATGCGCGCCCCCGGCATGACGCTGATGAAGATGCCCATGTTCGCCTGGACCTGGCTGATCACCGCTTACCTGCTGATCGCCGTGATGCCCGTGCTGGCCGGCGCCATCACCATGACGCTGACGGACCGCCACTTCGGCACCAGCTTCTTCAACCCCGCCGGCGGCGGTGACCCGGTGATGTACCAGCACATCTTCTGGTTCTTCGGCCACCCCGAGGTGTACATCATGATCTTGCCGGCCTTCGGCATCGTCAGCCAGATCGTGCCCGCCTTCGCGCGCAAGAAGCTGTTCGGCTACGCCTCCATGGTGTATGCCACCTCGTCCATCGCCATCCTGTCGTTCATCGTGTGGGCCCACCACATGTTCACAACCGGCATGCCCGTGACCGGCCAGCTGTTCTTCATGTACGCCACCATGCTGATCTCCGTGCCCACGGCCGTGAAGATCTTCAACTGGATCGCCACCATGTGGCGCGGCTCCATGACGTTCGAGACCCCCATGCTGTTCGCAGTGGGCTTCATCTTCGTGTTCACCATGGGTGGTTTCACCGGCCTGATCCTGGCCATGGCCCCCATCGACATCCAGCTGCAGGACACCTACTACGTGGTGGCCCACTTCCACTACGTGCTGGTGGCCGGCTCGCTGTTCTCCATGTTCGCCGGCGTCTACTACTGGCTGCCCAAGTGGACTGGCGTGATGTACTCCGAAACGCGCGGCCAGATCCACTTCTGGGGCTCGCTGATCACCTTCAACATCACCTTCTTCCCCATGCACTTCCTGGGCCTTGCTGGCATGCCCCGCCGCTATGCCGACTACCCCATGCAGTTCGCGGACTTCAACGCCATCGCTTCGGTGGGTGCCTTCGGCTTTGGTCTGATGCAGGTGTATTTCTTCCTGGCCGTCGTGCTGCCCGCGATGATGGGCAAGGGCGAGAAGGCCCCCGCCAAGCCTTGGGAAGGCGCCGAGGGCCTGGAATGGGAAGTGCCATCGCCCGCACCGTTCCACACCTTCGAGACCCCGCCCAAGCTGGACGCCACCGCGACCCGCGTGATCGGCTGATCACCATGCCCATGACCCCCGAACAGAAGAAGAGCAACCTGCGCCTGGGCTTGATCCTGGCGTCCGTGGCTGCGGTGTTCTTCATCGGGTTCATGGTCAAGATGGTCCTCCTGTCGTCCCGCTGAAGAGAAGACACAGGGCCCCATGCCATGAACCTGCGCCGCGAGAACGCCAAGATGGTGGGCAAGCTGGTCGTGATCGCGGCCGGCATGTTCGCCTTCGGCTACGTGCTGATCCCGATCTACAAGCACATCTGCGAGATGACGGGGATCAACATCCTGTCGCTGTCAGAGCGCCAGGTGCCCGGCAACGGCGTGGCCGGCAAGGACGTGAAGGTGCCCGCCAACACGCAGGTGGACAAAAGCCGCACCATCACCGTCGAGTTCGACGCCAATGCACGCGGCCCCTGGGACTTCAAGCCCGCCCAGCGCTCGGTGCAGGTGCACCCTGGCGAGCTGACGACGGTGATGTACGAGTTCCAGAACGTGCAGAACCGCCGCATGGCCGCCCAGGCCATCCCCAGCTACGCACCCCGCCAGGCGGCAGCGCACTTCAACAAGCTGGAGTGCTTCTGCTTCAACCAGTACATTCTGGAGCCCGGCGAGAAGAAGCAATGGCCCGTGGCCTTCGTGATCGACCCGCGCCTGTCTAAGGACGTCACGACGATCACGCTGTCCTACACCTTCTTCGAGGTGGGTGGCAAGACGCCCGCAGCGCCGGAGTCCACGGCTGCAGCGCCTGCGCTGCAGCACCCTGCCGCCGTCGAAGGAGCCGGATCATGACTGACAAGCCTGTCCCGCATCCCGCTGCGCCCGTGGCACCCTCGCCGGTGCAGCGCAAGGGTTCGCTGCTGCGCACCATCCGCGCGGTGGCCTGGTCGTTCATCGGCCTGCGCAAGGGCAGCGAATATGCACAGGACGTCGAGAAGCTCAACCCGGTGCACATCATCGTGGTCGGGCTGGTGGCGGTGTTCCTGCTGGTGATTTCATTGATCACGCTGGTGAACGTCATCGTCTGACGCCGCCAGCCCAGTGTTCCCGCGATTACGATAACAAAAGATTTTGAGATTCAGGAGCTGAAATGAGTGCATCGACCCACGGAACGACCCCGTACTACTACGTGCCCGCCGAGTCGCGCCACCCGGTGATGGCGGCCATCGGCCTGTTCTTCGTGATCCTGGGCGCGGGCCAGTGGATCAATGGCCACGACTGGGGCAAGTACTCCCTGCTGCTGGGCATGGTCTGGTGGCTGTTCGTGCTGTACCAGTGGTTCGGCGACGCCATCCGCGAGAGCCAGGGTGGCCTGTACGGTCACAAGATCGACCTCTCGTACCGCTGGAGCATGAGCTGGTTCATCTTCTCCGAAGTGATGTTCTTCGGCGCCTTCTTCTCGGCCCTGTGGTGGGCGCGCGCGCACTCCGTGCCGGCCCTCGGTAGCCTGGACAACGCGCTGCTGTGGCCCGACTTCAAGGCCGTGTGGCCCAGCCTGGCCGCTGGCGTGACGGCATCGCCCGCCGGCATCGTCGAGCCCTTCCAGACCGTGGGCCCCTTCTGGCTGCCCACCATCAACACCGCGCTGCTGCTGACCTCGGGCGTGACGCTGACCATCGCCCACCATGCTCTGCGCGAAAACCACCGCGGCAAGACCATCGCCTTCATGTGGGCCACGGTACTGCTGGGTTTCGTCTTCCTGTGCGTGCAGGGTTATGAGTACTACCACCTGTACACCGACCTGAACCTGAAGCTCAACTCGGGCGTGTTCGGCTCCACCTTCTTCATGCTGACCGGCTTTCACGGCTTCCACGTGTTCCTGGGCATGTTGATGCTGCTGTTCATCACGCTGCGCCTGCAAAAGGGCCACTTCACCCCCGAAAAGCACTTCGGCTTTGAAGGCGCTGCCTGGTACTGGCACTTCGTGGACGTGGTCTGGCTCGGCCTGTACGTCCTGGTCTACTGGATGTAATGTCCGGCACCAACGAAAAAAAGCGCCGCGAGGCGCTTTTTTTGTGCCGGCTGCGCTGATCGGATCAGCGTGTGCTGGCAGGCAGCCCGGTGGGCTGGATGTAGCCCAGTTGCCAGGCCACCAGAATGCACAGGAACAGTACGATGGACAGCCCCACCCGCAGGGCCAGCGCCCACGCCATGCGGTTGCCTTTGGCCTTGTCGGCGCCGGCATCCTCGCCGCCGCGCATCATGAAGAACAGGGCCGAGGCCAGGCTGGCCAGAATGGCGATGAAGGCCAGCACAACGAGGTATTTCATGGAGCACATTATCCTGTGACAAGCACGCGACGCGCCCTGGGCCCGCTTTTCTGGCTGATTCTGATCGCGGCCCTGGCCTCCATGCTGGCCACGGCCTCGCTCGGGCGCTGGCAGCTGTCGCGCGCCGCCGAGAAGGAGGCGCTGCAGGCCCGCATCGACGAGCGCACGCGCCAGCCGGCCATCGACGGCCGCACCCTGCTGGCCTCGGCCGGGCCCGAGGCCGAGCAGTCGCTGGTGCACCGCTCCGTGGTGCTGCAGGGCCGGTGGCTGCCCCAGCACACGGTGTACCTGGACAACCGGCAGATGCAGGGGCGGCCCGGTTTCTTCGTGCTCACGCCCCTGCAACTGGCCGATTCCAATGCCGTGGTGCTGGTGCAGCGCGGCTGGGCGCCACGCAATTTCCAGGACCGCATGCAGCTTCCACCGGTGCAGACGCCTGCTGGCACAGTGCAGGTCACCGGCCGCGTGGCGCTTCCACCGTCGCGCCTGTACGAGTTCGAGGGCGGCGATAGTGCCAAGGGGTCTTCCCGCATCCGGCAAAATCTCGACCTGGCTGCCTTTCGGGCAGAGACGGGTCTGACACTGGCGCCCCTCACGGTCTTGCAGACCGGGGATGCCGGTGAGGGGCTGTCGCGCGACTGGCCCGCCATCGGCGCGGGCGTCGACAAACATTACGGTTACGCATTTCAATGGTTCGGGCTCTGCGGCCTGATTGCACTTCTCTATGTCTGGTTCCAAATCGTCCGACGCTTCATTCGCCCACGCAGCCAGCCAGGCACCTGAGCAGCACAGCAACGGCGGGGCCCACCCGCTGGGCCTTACGGTGCACAGCCTGCCCGAGGCGGGCGATGCCGTGGCCGGCAGCCAGCGCACCCGCCATGGCCGCCTGAAGATGCTGGGCGTGCTGCTCATCTGCGCGGCGCCCGTGGTCGCCTCGTACTTTACCTACTACGTGATCCGGCCCGAGGGCCGCCGTGTCTACGGCGAACTGGTCAACCCCCAGCGCCCCATGCCCGACCTGGTAGGCACCGCGCTGGACGGCAAGCAAATGCCCCTGGCCTCGCTCAAGGGCCAGTGGCTGCTGGTGAGCGTGGCCGGCGGCGACTGCAACGACGCCTGCCAGAAGCACCTGTACCTGCAGCGCCAGCTGCGCGAAACCCTGGGCCGAGAGAAGGACCGCGTGGAGTGGATCTGGCTCGTCAACGATGCCGCCCTGCCGCCCCCCCTGCTGGCCCCGGCCCTGCAGCAGGCCACCGTGCTGCGCCTGCCCCCCGAGGGCGTGGCCGCCTGGCTAACCCCCGCCGAAGGCCATGCGCTGGCGGACCACCTCTACGTGGTCGACCCCATGGGCAACTGGATGATGCGCTTTCCCGCCGCGATGGACCGCAGCGGCGCGGCCAAGGCCAAGCGCGACCTGGATCGCCTGCTGCGTGCGTCCTCCTCGTGGGACGAGGCCGGCCGGCCCGCCAAGCCATGACCGACGCCCAGCCCCTGTACGACCTGGCACCGTTGGCCCGGCTCATGCTGCTGGGCGTGCTGATCGCGCTCGGCCCGCTGGTCTGGGTCTGGCTGCGCAACCGCAACAGCACGCCCCTCAAGCGCCTGCAGGCGCTCACCGTGCTCACACTGTTCCTCACCTTCGACCTGGTGCTGTTCGGCGCCTTCACGCGGCTCACCGATTCGGGCCTGGGCTGCCCCGACTGGCCGGGTTGCTACGGCAGCGCCAGCCCGGTGGGCGCGCACGCCGACATCGCGGCCGCGCAGAGCGCCATGCCCACGGGCCCGGTCACCCACGGCAAGGCCTGGGTGGAGATGGTGCACCGCTACCTGGCCACGGGCGTGGGCGTGCTCATCATCGTGATCACCGTCTCCTCCTGGGTGCAGCGCCGCCGTGCCAGGCGCCAGGGCGTGGCCGAGCCACCCATCAGCCCCTGGTGGCCCACCTTCACGCTGTTCTGGGTGTGCCTGCAGGGCGCGTTCGGGGCGCTCACGGTCACCATGAAGCTCTTCCCGGCCATCGTCACGCTGCACCTCATCGGCGGCCTGGTGCTGCTGGCCCTGCTGTGCGTGCAGGCCGTGCGCCATGCCCACTGGGCGCAGGGCAGAGTGGCGGAGCGCATCGCGCCCGCACTGCGCCAGGGCCTGGTGTGGGCCACCGTGCTGGTGGCCGTGCAGATTGTGCTGGGCGGCTGGGTGAGCACCAACTACGCGGTGCTGGCCTGCACCAGCTTCCCCACCTGCCAGGACAGCTGGTGGCCGGCCATGGACTTTGCCCAGGGCTTCCAGGTCTGGCGCAAGCTGGGCCTGCTGCAGGACGGCAGCCACATCAGCTTTGCCGGTCTCACCGCCATCCACTACGTACACCGGCTGATGGCCTATGTGGTGCTGGCCGCGCTGCTGGCGCTGGTGTGGCGCCTGCGCAAGGCCGCAGTGCTGCCGGTACAGGCGGGCTGGCTGCTGGCGCTGGCGCTGGGGCAACTGGCCACCGGCCTGTCCAATGTCGTGCTCGGCTGGCCCCTGCTGGCCGCCGTGCTGCACACCGGCGGTGCAGCCGCCATGGTGGTGGTGCTGACCTGGGCGCTGGCAGCCAGCCGCGCGGCCACCGCACCGCAAGACGAAGAATCCCCAGCGCCTTCGCGCGCATCGAGAAGAGTGTCCGCATGAGTGTCGCCCCCGCCCTTTCCTCGCCGCCCTCGCGCGTGGCCCAGTTCTATGCCCTCACCAAGCCGCGCGTGGTGCAGCTCATCGTGTTCTGCGCGCTCATCGGCATGGTGCTGGCCGTGCCCGGCATGCCCACCGGGCCGCAGTTCGGCCTGATGGTGATCGCCTGCGTGGGCGTGTGGCTGGTGGCCGGTGCTGCGGCCGCATTCAACTGCATCGTCGAGCAAGGCATCGACGCCAAGATGAAGCGCACGGCCTGGCGTCCCACCGCCAAGGGCGAGTTGTCCAATTCGCAGACCCTGCTGTTCTCGGCCGTGCTGTGCGGCGCCGGCTCGGCCCTGCTGTACTTTGCCGTGAACCCGCTGACCATGTGGCTCACCTTCGCCACCTTCGTCGGCTACGCCGTGGTCTACACCGTCATCCTCAAGCCGCTCACGCCACAGAACATCGTGATCGGCGGCGCCTCGGGCGCCATGCCACCGGTGCTGGGCTGGTCGTCGATGACGGGCGACGTGGGCCCCGAGGCGCTGATCCTGTTCCTCATCATCTTTTTGTGGACGCCGCCGCACTTCTGGGCGCTGGCGCTGTACCGGGTCGAGGACTACCGCAAGTCCGGCCTGCCCATGCTGCCCGTGACGCACGGCAACGAGTTCACGCGGCTGCAGGTCTTCCTGTACACGCTGATCCTCTTCGCCGGCTGCCTGATGCCCTTTATCTACGGCATGAGCTCGTGGATCTACCTGGTGGCGGCGGTGGTGCTCTCTGCGGGCTTCTGCGGCTATGGCTTTGCGCTGTGGCGCAACTACTCGGATGCGCTGGCGCGCAAGACCTTCCGCTTCTCCCTCATCCACCTGAGCGTGCTGTTCGCCGCGCTGCTGGTGGACCACTACGTGCTTTGAACGGCCACACCATGCACAAACGACATGCTCTCCGAATGATCGCCATGGGCGCAGCCGCGCTCGCCGGCAGTGCGCTGCTGGTTGCCTGCTCCGAAAAGAAGCTGGAGTTCCGTGGCGTGGACGTCACCGGCGCCGACTACGCCCGCGACCTGCCGCTGACCGACCACAACGGCCAGGCGCGCAGCCTCAAGGACTTTGCGGGCAAGGTGGTGGTGGTGTTCTTCGGTTTCACCCAGTGCCCCGACGTCTGTCCGACCTCCATGCAAGAGCTGGCCGAGGTCAAGAAAGCCCTGGGCAAGGACGGCGAGCGCCTGCAGGGCATTTTCGTCACCGTGGACCCGGACCGCGACACCCCCGAGGTGCTCAAGGCCTACATGGCCAACTTCGACCCCACCTTCCTCGCGCTGCGCGGCACGCCCGAACAACTGGCCGCCGTGGCCAAGGACTTCAAGATCTACTACAAGAAGGTCGAGGGCAAGACCCCCACCAGCTACAGCATGGACCATTCGGCCGGCAGCTACATCTACGACCCGGCCGGGCGCCTGCGCATCTACAGCCGCTATGGCAGCGGCGCCCAGGCCCTGACCGAGGATGTGCGCGCGCTGCTGAGCGCCGCCTGAACGCACCCACAAAAAAGCCCTCCGTCGCTGTTGCAGGCGTGGGGAGGGCCGTTGGGGCCGGTGGGCTTATTCCGCCTTGATCCCGCGCATGGCGATCACGCCGCCCAGCAGGTTGGTGTCCGCCTTGATGCGGTTGGCCAGGCCCTCGGGCGAGGTGCCCACCACCTGCCAGCCCTGCTGGAACAGCTTGCTGCGCACGTCGGGGCTGCGGGCGATGTCGCTGATGAGGGCGGCGACTTTGGCCTGGATGGGCTTGGGCATGGTGACCGGGGCGGCGAAGGCGTTCCAGATCTCGAGGTTGTAGTTGGTGATGCCGGCCTCTGCCAGGCTGGGCACGTCGGGCACCAGCGGGCTGCGGCCGGCGGAGGTGACGCCAATGGCGCGCAGCTTGCCCGCCTTGATCTGGGCCTGGGCCAGGGCCGGCGGCAGCAGCGCCATCTGCAGCTGGCCACCCAGCATGGCCGTGGCCACCTGGGGGTAGCCAGGGTAGGGCACGTGCACGGGGTTGATGTTGCTGCGCGACTTGAGCAGTTCGGTGCCGATGTGGCCCACGGTGCCCACGCCGGGGGTGCCATAGCTCCACTTGTCGCCGCCGTTGCGCGCGGCCACGAAGAACTCGCGCGCATCGGCCGTGGCCGATACGCCTGGCTGGCTCACGGGCGCGGTCAGCACCAGGGGCGAGGTGCCGATCAGGCTCAACGGTGCCAGGTCCTTGATGGGGTCGTAGGGCACGGCGGGGTTGAGCATCTTGGCGATGGTCATGTTGCCGTTGATCATCAGGCCGATGGTGTGGTCGTCGCGCGCCTTGGCCACGGCGTCGGCGCCGATGTTGCCACCCGCACCCACCTTGTTCTCGACGATCACCGGTTGGCCCAGCGCCTTGGACAGGGGCTCGGCGATGGTGCGCGCCGTGAGGTCGGGCGACGAGCCGGCCGGGAAGCCGACGATGATGCGCACCGGCTTGGTCGGCCAGGCCAGGGGGGCTGCCGCTGCTGCTGGCGCGGCGCCGACAGGTTTGGCTGCCGGGGCTTTTTGCGGGGTCTGTTGGGCAATGGCCCAGGGCGACGACAGGGCAGCGAGCGCGAGCGCAAGCGCGGCACGGCGGGGAACAACAGGGCGTGACAAGAGCATCTCCTTGGAATTTATCGTCCGGAGGCGGAAGGGCAAAAGAAAAGGGCCCCGACGGGGCCCTTTCTCGAAGGTACTTCAGCCGCGAAGCAGCGATGTTAACGCGGCCTCTGTGCCAAAGCGTGGCGCTGCTTATGCGTATTCGGCCAGCGTCTTCTTCATCTTCTTCATCGCGGCGACCTCGATCTGGCGGATGCGCTCGGCGCTCACGCCGTACACGGCTGCCAGTTCGTGCAGCGTCATGCCGCCCGAACCATCGTCGTTCACCTTGAGCCAGCGCTCTTCCACGATGCGGCGGCTGCGCTCGTCCAGGCTGGACAGGGCGGTGGCGATGCCATCGGTGGCCAGGGAATCGCGCTGGCGCGACTCGATCATGGCCGTGGGTTCGTGCGCGGCATCGGCCAGGTAGGCGATGGGGCCGAAGGCCTGCTCGCCGTCATCCGAAGGGGCCGGGTCGAGCAGCACGTCGCCGCCCGACATGCGGGTTTCCATCTCGATGACTTCCTCGCGCTTGACGTTCAGCTGCTGCGCCACCGAGTCGATTTCGCTCTCGGAGAGGGTGTCGCGGTGCGTCGCAGCGTCGGCGGCTGCCGCGTCGGCCTTGAAACCCTGCTTCATGGACCGCAGATTGAAGAACAGCTTGCGCTGGGCCTTGGTGGTCGCCACCTTGACCATGCGCCAGTTCTTGAGGATGTACTCGTGGATCTCGGCCTTGATCCAGTGCATGGCGTAGCTCACCAGCCGCACGCCCTGGTCGGGATCGAAGCGCTTGACGGCTTTCATCAGGCCCACGTTGCCTTCCTGGATCAGGTCGCCGTGCGGCAGGCCATAGCCCAGATACTGGCGCGAGATGGAAACCACCAGGCGCAGGTGCGACATCACCAGCCGGCCGGCGGCGTCCAGATCGTTGTTGTCCTTGAGCGCGCGTGCATACGACTGCTCTTCCTCGTGGGTGAGCAGCGGCAGGCGGTTGACGGCCGAAATATAGGCGTCCAGGTTGCCCAGTGGGGGCACCAGCGCCCACGGGTTTGCAGGCGCCAAAGTCGTCGTAGCGGTTCCAGATTGAATGTTCATTCCGGGAATCCTTTCCTCTAGGGCATGATATTAGCACTCTCTTGGAGTGAGTGCTAAGGCCGAAGTTCCCCCTGCTTTTTCTGGGTGCTTTGGCAGGGATTCCGATGCCCTGACCGTCTCTGGGCTGGGGTCAGGTACTGGCTGTCCCTTGATCGGGACCCTTGCACTTGCCGATGAGTCTAGGCGGGTCGATTCGTGTCACCTGTAGGAGCCGAGGCCTGACGATTGTGGTGAACCAGGCTGAAGGCGCTCGCTGCGAGCCGTCTCCGCGGCTCCCCACCCTCAGACCGTGCGGAACTGCCTGCGGTACCCCAGCGGCGACACCTGGAGGTTGGCCGCGAAATGCTGGCGCAGCGAGGCTGGGGTGCCGAAGCCCGCTTTGTCGGCCACCGCGTCGATGGATTCCTCAGTCGTCTCCAGCAGGCGCTGGGCCAGGGCCAGGCGCTGGTGCAGCAGCCACTGGCCCACGGTGGTGCCCATGGCCTCGCGGAAGTTGCGCGTGAAGCTCCGGCGGCTCATGAGGGCGCGCTGGGCCAGGGCATCCAGGTCTTGCGGCTGCTGCAGGTTCTGCAGCATCCAGTCGACCACGGGGCCCAGGCGGTCGCGCTCGGGCGCGGCGCGCACGGGGGTCTCGATGTACTGTGCCTGGCCACCCTGGCGGTGCGGGGCCACGACCATGCGGCGGGCAGCTCGGTTGGCCGCATCCGCACCGTGGCGCACACGCAGCAGGTGCAGGCAGCAGTCGATGCCGGCTGCGGTGCCTGCGGATGTGAGCACGTCGCCGTGGTCCACGTACAGCACCTCGGGCTGCAGCACCACCTGCCGGTAGCGCTCGGCAAATCGCCCGGCCAGTTGCCAGTGGGTGGTGGCCGTGCGCCCCTCCAGCAGGCCTGCCTCGGCCAGCACGAAGGCCCCCAGGCACAGGCCCACGATGGTGGCGCCGCGGCGGTGGGCTTTGCGCAGCGCGTCCAGCAGCTCCGGTGGTGCAGCGCGCGTGTCGTCGAACCACGAGGGTACGACGATGATCTGCGCCCGGCGCAGTATCTCGAGCCCATGCGCGACATGGATCGCAAAGCCCGCGTTGGTGCGCAGCGCGCCGGGCGTTGCGGCGCAGACCGAGAGCGCGAAGCGGTGGCTGCGGTCCTCGTCGCGGTCCTCGCCGAAGACCAGGCACGGCACCGAAAGGTGGAACGGGCTGATGCCGTCGAAGGCGACCACGGCGACAGTTTCGGGCTGGGGGGCGATCATGGCCCGATTCTATCGATGATTGGCGTTCGGGCCGGTATCGGCAAAGGGCGCCGCTGCCTAAGATCCACTCCATCGCAACCCCAATGGAAACACCGACCATGTCCACCGCACCCCGCCGCGCCCTGATCGTCATCGATGTCCAGAACGAATACTTCGAGGGTGGCCTGCTGCCCATCGAATACCCGCCCGTGGCGCAAAGCCTGCCCAACGTCCTGCGCGCCATGGATGCCGCGCATGCCGCCGGCATCAAGGTGGTGGTGGTGCAGCACCATGCGCCCAAGGGCGCACCGGTGTTCCAGGCCGATGCCCACAACGGCCAACTGCACCCCGAAGTGGCGCGCCGCCACCGCGACCACCTCATCACCAAGGCTACGCCCAGCGCGTTCACGGGCACCGACCTGGCGCAGTGGATCGCCGACAACGGCATCGACACGCTGAGCATCGCCGGCTACATGACGCACAACTGCGATGCGTCCACCGTCTTCGAGGCCATGCACCGCGGGCTGGCGGTGGAGTTCCTCTCCGATGCCACGGGTGCGCTGCCGTACGAGAACGCGGCCGGTTATGCCAGCGCCGAGGAGATCCACCGGGTCTTCAGCGTCGTCTTCCAGAGCAATTTCGCGGCGGTGGCCAGCACCGAGGGCTGGCTGGCGGCGGTGCGCGATGGGCATGCCCTGGCCAAGGACAATGTCGTGGTGTCGAACCAGCGCGGCCGTGCACGCGCAGCCCGCGCCTGAGTTCGCCTTCAACCAGCCAGGTCGCGCAGCGCCCCGGCCAGGGTCGGGTGCTGGAACCGGTAGCCGGCCTGCAGCGCGGCCCGGGGCACCAGGTTCTGCCCGTCCAGCAGCAGCGTGGACATTTCCCCCATCAGCCAGCGCAGGGGCGCCCCGGGCATGCGCAGGAAAACCCTGCGGCCGAAGGACTGCGCGAGGGCGCGGCTGAAGCCCTCCTGCGATGGGGTGTCCGGCGCCACGGCGTTGACGGCACCCTGCAGCGCCTGGTGTTCCAAGCCGAAGCGGATCAGCCCCAGCGCATCGTCGAGGTGGATCCACGGGGCCGGTTGCCGCCCGGAGCCGAGCACGGAGCCCATGCCAAACCGGGCCGCCAGAGCCAGCATGGGGTAGGCCCCATCGCCCCTGCCGAGCACCACGCCCAGGCGCAGCCGGACCACGCGCACGCCCAGCGCCTCCGCGCGCCGGGCCTCGTGCTCGATGGCCACGCACAGGTCGGACTGGAACTGGCCAGGCTGGGGCGGGCCATCCTCGGCGAGTGCCTCGGCAGACACAAGATTGGCCGCACCGTAGTAACCCACCGCCGATGCGCTGACCAGCACCTCGGGCACCTGCTGCAGCCGCCGCATCAGCTGCACGAGGGCCTGCGCCACCTTCACCCGGCTGTCCAGCAGCTCACGCCGCCGTGCCGCCGTCCAGGGCCGGCCCACCACCCGCGCGCCGGCAAGGTGGACCACGGCATGGATGCGGGTCTCGCTGGGGATCTGGTCCAGGTGCTCCACCACCCACACGCCTTGGCCGAGCAGGGCTTGCGCCTGCCGCGCGTCGCGCGACAAGGCGATGACGCGCCGGCCATCGGCCTGCAACTGCCGCACCAGGGCACTGCCCACAAAGCCGGTGGCGCCGGTGACCAGCACCGTAGGCCCCCGGGGCGATGTGTCCGCCATGGGGGCGGGCGACGGCTCCTGCCGCGCGGCTGACTGCCCCAGCCGACGCACGGCGCGTACATTGCGCACGCTCCAGGCGAGAACGCCCAGGCCATACAGCGTGAAAAGCCAGGAGACCCAGCCATGCGGGCGAAAGTGCAATGCGGTGTTCATGGAGGCCCAATCATGCAGCACCGGCACCATGAGTGCCACGAAGCCCCCATAGCTGATGGTCAGCACCGTGTGCAGCAGGCGTTCGAGCGGCGGCAGCCGGCGCGTTCGGTCTTCTTCCAGAAAGTCGGCCAGGGTGACCAGCACTTCCGCAGCCAGGATGAGGGCCAGCAGCCCCGCCATGGCGCCGCGCCATTCGAACCAGGCCAGGCCCAGGAAGACCAGGCCGTACAGCGCCTCGCGCGCCGCGTGCAGCGCCAGTTCGCGGCGGGCTGACACGCGCTGGGGCAGGCGGGCCTGCCATTCGTGGTGCCAGAGGTTGTCGAAGGCGCCCAGCACCGACTGGAAGGACAGGAGGATGAAAACGGCCTGCATGGTGGTCATTCGACTTGGAGGGGATCGGCAAAGATGCCCGACTGGTGGAAGGTCTCGCCCCACAGCGGGTGTTGCATGGAGAGGGTGAAGCGGAAGTCGCCCCCGCCCAGGTCGGTGTGGGTCACGCGGCACTGCCCGGGTGACAGCCATTGCGGCACCGGGATGCGCAGCGGGCCCAGCGCCAGGAAGAAGCGGCGGCTCTGGAAGACCAGGGCGCCGTCCTCTTCGAAGACATCCAGGGCCATGGCCAGGCCACCGTCCGTGCGCTCGGTCAGTTGGCCGCCGGGGCCACCCATGCCGGGTTCCTTGGTCGAGCGCACGGTGGCCGCGCCGGCGGCGCCATTGGCGGCATCGCCGAACAGCCGCTCCCACACCACCCCGCCCTGGCCATTGCCCCGCACCCGCACGGTGGCCGCCAGGCCCCGGGCCTGCAGGCCGGTGAGCGGGCTGCCGAAGGCGCGCGACAGGCAGGCGTAGATGCGGCCGATGCCCGAGCAGCGCAGGTCCATGCGGCCCGTGTAGTCCACGTCCGGGTGGCCGGCTCCGAAGCGCCGCCGCACGGCCGCCGGCAAGCGGGCCCAGCCCGCGGCGCCCACGTAGTCGGACAGGTCGAGATGGCGGGCGGCGTGGGCCGCGGGGGCGAAGGAGGTCAGGGAGGTGGAGGGCATGGCGGGTTTCCTGTGGGGCTGCTTGATCCCTCTTTTGCGAAAACCGGGCCAGCCCTTCACACCACTGCAAGTCGTTGATTCATTGGACTTTTCGCCAACGGCCTGCATACTTCGTTTACAGTGCGCGCAGGCTGTGTTGTCAACGCTGGCAACAGGTCACCACCCACGCCGGCACCGCTTTTCATCCCATGCTCATCCGCGCCGTCCTCGGCTTCTCCATCGTCGAAACCCTGGCCCTGGCCGGCATGCTGCTGTGGTGGGCCGACCGGGTGGCCGGGGCCCGGCTGCTGGCCGCCTTTTTGAGCGGCATTGCCCTGTGGATGGCGGGCAACGAGCTGCCCAACTGGCTGGGGCCAGGCAGCGGCGACATCGCCATGGCGATGATCGGCTTCTCGCCGTTGACGTCGGCCTTCTTCTTTCACTTCTGCGTGGTGTTCTGCGGTGTGCGGCTGCCGCGCTGGGGCGTGGTGGCGGCGTACCTGCTGGGGGGGGCGGCCACCCTGGCCGTGCAGTTGATGACGCCGGGCGAGCTGGTCTGGCGTGAGCACGTGGGTCTCATCGCCATCGCCAACACCGTGGGCATGGTCGCCAGCATGGCCTGGGTGCTGCTGGGCCTGGGCGGCATCGCCGTGCTGCTGACAGCGCTGGCACGCGCCCGGCGGCCGGCCTTCAACCAGATCGCGGCGGTCACCGCGTCCTGCCTGTGGGGTGTGGGCTGCCTGTCGGGCTACGGCATCGTGGTGCTGGATTGGCCGCTCTATCCCTTCCCCCTGCTGGGCCTGCCGCTCTACCCGGTGATCCTGGTCTACGGCATCCTGCGCTATGGCGTCTTCGTGTCCAACGCCTGGGCGCGCCGCGCACTGGCCTGGGCCCTGCTGCTGGCGCTGGGGGCCGTGGTGGTGGCGCTGACGCCGCTGTTGCCCATCGAGTCGCGCTGGATCGGCGGCTTCGTGGTGGCCATCAGCTGCATCGCGCTCAATGGGCCGGTGCGCCAGTTCGCCGAGCGCTTGGTGTACCCGGGCGGCGCGGTCTCGGCCGGCGACCTGCAAGCCTGGCGCCAGGCGCTGCAATCGGCCGACAGCATGGCGGCGCTGGAAAGCGAAGCCAGCACCCTGCTCAGCCGCCGCACGGGCACCGAGGTACGGGTGCTGCTGGGCGCCGAGGGCGTGCAGCCCCCGGCGGCCGTGCCCTGCCTGCTGGGCGCGCCGTCCAGCCAGGGTTGGACCATCACGCTGCACGGCTGGGAGGCCGCGCCCCCTGGGCCGCGGCGCGTGGCCGAGCTTTTCGGCACGGTGGTGGCCGATGCCGCCGAGCGCGTGGCCCAGGGCGAGCAGATCGCCGCGCGCGAACGCGAGCGCCAGCTGCAGGCGCGCCTGGCCGAGCTGGGCTCGCTGGCCGCCACCGTGGCGCACGACATCCGCAACCCGCTGAACATCATCGCCATGGCGGTGGCCACGGCCTCGCCCGAGGTGCGCCGCGAAGTGGCCGGCCAGGTGGGCCGCATCGCCCACCTGAGCAGCGACCTGCTGGACTACGCCAAGCCCTGGAAGCTGGTGCCCCAGCGCTACGACCTGGCGGCCCAGGTGCGCGCCGCCGCCGGCCGACTGCCGCACTGCACGCTGGGGGCCGCGCTGCAGGCGCCGCTGCTGATCGACGGCGACCCGCGGCGCGTGGAGCAGGCACTGACCAACCTGCTGGAAAACGCGCGCGCCGCATCCGGTGCCGACACCCCGGTCGCCGTGCACATCGACGCCGAGCAGCGCGCCGATGCCGTGCTGCTGCATGTCTGCGACGACGGCCAGGGCGTGCCCGAGGAAATCCGCCACCGGCTGTTCGAGCCCTTCGCCTCGCGCAGCTCCGGTGGCACCGGCCTGGGCCTGGCCATCGTGGCGCGCACCCTGGCCGCCCATGGGGGCTCGGTGGCGCTCACACAGCGGCCGCCGTGGACCACCTGCTTCACTCTGACCTTCCCCCTCAAAGATGCAAACCCCTCCTGACGCTGCAGACCGTGGCCGCATCCTGCTGGTCGACGACGAGCCGGCCTTCCAGCGCCTGGGCGCCAACTTTTTGCGCGGGTTGGGCCACGAGGTGGTGGTCGCCGGCGACGCCGAGCAGGCCCTGGCCGCCTTCGCCACGCAACCGGCGCCCGATCTGGTGCTGCTGGACCTGGCCATGCCCCCATCGATGGACCCCGAGGCCGGGCTGGCGCTGGTGCCCCGCTTCGCGCGGGTGCCGGTGATCGTCTGGTCCGGCCACGGCGACCACGAGCTGGCCCTGCGCGCGGCCGAACTGGGCGCCTGGGACTTCCTGACCAAGCCCATCGACCCGGACATGCTGCGATTCGTCATTGCACGCGCCATGCGCAAGGCCAAGCTCGACGCCGAGCTGCGCAGCCTGCGCGCGGCGCAGGCCGGCGACGACGACATGGGCCTGGCCGGCCAGGCGCATGCCACCGTGCAGCTGCGCGCCATGGTGCGGCGCGTGGGGCCTACGCGGGTCAGCGTGCTGGTGCTGGGGCCCACCGGCAGCGGCAAGGAGCTGGTGGCGCGCGCCCTGCACGCCAGCAGTCCGCAGTCGGCCAGCGCCTTTGTCGCCATCCACTGCGGCGCGCTGTCGGCCGAGCTGCTGGAGAGCGAGCTCTTCGGCCACCTCAAGGGCAGCTTCACCGGGGCCTACCGCGACCAGCCGGGCCTGGTCGAGGTGGCCCATGGCGGCACCCTGTTCCTGGACGAGGTGGGCGAAATGCCCCCGCCCATGCAGGTCAAGCTGCTGCGCTTTTTGCAGGAGGGCACTTTCGTGCCCGTGGGCGGGCGCAGCCAGAAGAAGGCCGAGGTGCGCGTGGTGGCCGCCACCCACCGCGACCTGGAGGCCATGGTGCGCGACGGCAGCTTTCGCGAAGACCTGTACTACCGCCTCAAGGGCGTGGTGCTGCGCACCCCCGCGCTCAGCGAGCGGCCGGCCGACGTGCCGCTGCTGGCCACCCGCTTCTTGCACCGCGTGGCGCCCCGTGCCGGCCTGTCGGGCGATGCCCTGGCCTGGCTGGCAGCGCGCGAGTGGCCGGGCAATGTGCGCGAGCTCAAGGCCCTGGTCGAGGCCGCGGGTGCGCTGCTGCTCAAGGACCAGAGCGAGGTCGATGCACCGCTGCTGCGGCTGGCCGCAGGCGAGGCGGACGAGGACCACGGCGCCACCGAATCCGCCGCGCCGCTGGAAGGCTTGGGGCCGCTCGATGCAGCGCTGGCCGAGCTGGAGCGCCGGTTGGTCCGCGATGCCCTCCAGTCGGCCGGCGGCAACCAGTCCGAAGCCGCGCGGCGCCTGGGCATCTCGCGCGTGGGCTTGATCAAGAAGCTGGCGCGGTTGGGACTTCGTTAGGGCGCAGCCTTGGCCTTGCCCGGCAACCGCGCCACGCGCTCGGCCAGAAACTCCACCATCACCCGCACGCGCTGCGGCTGGTAGGGGCGGGCCGCGTAGAGCAGGTGCGCCTGCTGCGCCGGGCCCGTGTACTTGGGCAGCACGCGCACCAGGCGACCGTCGGCCAGCAGTTCGGCCACCATCCAGGTGGGCTGCAGCGAGATGCCGGCGCCGGCCAGCACGCTCTCGAGCAGGGCCACGGCGTTGTTCACGCGATAGCGGCTGTGCACCGGCACGCTCACGGTGCCGGCAGGGCCTTGCAGCAGCACACCGTCGTCACCCGCCGCATAGCGCAGGTAGTCGTGCGCCGGCAGGTCCTGCGGCTGGCGCGGCTTGCCGCGTGCTGCCAGGTAGGCGGGCGAGGCCACCAGCACGCGCGGCCAGGTGCCCAGGTGGCGGGCGGTCAGGTCCGGCGGCAGGGGGCCGCCCAGGCGCAGTGAGACGTCGATGCGCTCCTCCAGCGGGTGGATGAAGCGGTCGTCCAGCACCAGCTCCAGCGCGATGTCGGGGTAGGTGGCGAGGAACTCGCTGGCCATGGCGTTGAGCCGGCACTGGCCCAGCGCCACCGGCGCGCTCACGCGCAGCAGGCCCCGGGGCTGCGTGCTGCGCTGGCGCACGTCGGCCACCGCCTCGTCGTAGCCCTCCAGCGTGCGCCGCGCATGCTCGTGAAAGCGCTGGCCTTCTTCCGTCAGGCTCAGCCCCGCCGGGGCGCGGCGCAGTAGGCGCACGCCCAGCGACTGCTCCAGCCCGGCCACCAGCTTGCTCACAGTGGGCTGGGTGGTGTCCATGGCGCGCGCCGCGCCCGAGAGGCTGCCCAGCTCCACGCTGTAAACGAAGGCCGCGAGCGCGCGCAGGGTGTCCATGGGTATTCCGAAATCGAATGAATGGCATGCCATTTTGCCGTCTGTTCATGGATTGTGGAATGCAAGACAGTGGGCCCTTCTTTCAGCCCCCACGAGGATCGTCCGACATGAACAAGCCCCGGAATCTCACCGCGCACCTGCGCCGCGCCGCTCTGGCGCTGGCCATGGCTGCTGCCGCGCTCCCCGCCGCCGCAGCCGCCGAACACTGGAGCCCGAGCTGGATGGCCGCCACCCAGCCCCTGTGGGGTGGCGACTTCGTGTTGCCGCTGGGCCTGCCCCTGCGGTACCAGCAGCACACCATCCGCCAGGTGGCGCGCTTGAGCGTGGGCGGCACGCAGCTGCGCGTGGTGCTCAGCAACGAGGGCAGCACCGTGCCGCTGCACATCGGCGCGGCCCGCGTGGCAAGGCATGCCCGGGGATCGGCCACCGTGCCGGGCACGGACCGCCCGCTGCTCTTCGGCGGCCAGGCCGCCACCACGCTGCCGCCTGGTGCCCGCTGGGTAAGCGACCCGGTGGACCTGCCCCTGCCCGCGCTGGCCGAGGTCGCCGTGTCGCTGTACCTGCCCCGGCCCAGCCAGCCCGCAGGCTTTCACTTCGATGCGCGGCAGACGGCCTATGTGGCCAATGGCGACCACACCGCCGCCCTGCAGTTGCCCGCATCGGCCACCGAATGGAGCACCCGCGCCTACGTGAGCGGCTTGCTGGTGCAGGCGGCAACGCCGCCGGTAGCCGTGGTCGTGCTGGGCGACTCCCTCACCGATGGCAACGGCGCCACGCCCGGCGCCCACGCGCGCTGGCCCGATGTGCTGGCCGAGCGCCTGGCGGGGCAGGGCGTGGCCGTGCTCAACGCCGGCATCTCCGGCGGCCGGCTGCTGCGTGACGGCATGGGCCGCGCGGGACTCACGCGGGCCGCGCAGGACGTGTTCGGCCAGCCCGGCGTGCGCGCCCTCATCGTGCTGCTGGGCACCAACGACATCGGCTGGCCCGGCGGCCCCTTCGCACCTGGGGAGCCTGCGCTGCGCGCCGAGGAACTGGTGCAGGGCTACCGCCAGCTCATCGCCATGGCCCGCGCACACAACGTGCGCGTGGTGGCCGGCACCATCCCGCCGTTCGGCGATGCGTTGGCCGGCACGCCGCTGGCCGGCCACTACTCGCCCGAAAAGGACGCCGTGCGCCAGGCGGTGAACCGCTGGATCCGCGAGGGCGGCGCCTTCGATGCGTTGGTGGACTTCGATGCGCTGCTGCGCGACCCGGCCCGCCCCTCGCACCTGCGCGCGGCCTTGGACTCGGGGGACCATCTGCACCCGGGCGATGCGGGTTACCGGGCCATGGCCCAGGCCATCGACCTGGAGGCGCTGCTGGGCTGGTGAGGGTTGCCCCACCAAGAACCTGCTACAACCCCCGGACGGCCTGCGTTCTGGTCGCGGCGTTTTTCTGGAGGAGCCGATGTCCCACCACCCCCGCTTCAACGTCTTCGGCCGCATCGTCGAAGTGCAGCGCCAGGGCGCGCAGTGGCAGTCCTATCTGATCGGCACGGACGGCAAGCGCGCACCGGCCGGCTGGGTGGTGCCAGATTTCATCGAGGCGGACGAGCTGGCCCAGTACCTGGCCGACCTGTTCCATGAAAGCGCCATGCCGCACAACGGCGAGGTGCATCGGATCAGCTAGTCCACCGAAGCCGAGAAATCGGCTGTGGGACTTGGGTGCGGGATCACCCTGCGTCGGCGAGGTACACGTACAGCCGGTTGCGCCCCATGGTCTTGGCCTGGTACATCGCGTTGTCGGCCTGGCGCAGCACCTCGTCCACCGTCTGGGTGTGGCCGGAAACCAGGCTCACCCCGATGCTGGCTTCGCAGTGGTAGGGCTCGTCTGCAAGCGCGTACGGTTCGCGCAGCGCTGCCAGCATGTTCTCGCCCACCGCCCGTGCCTTGGCCGTGGCCTCGGGGGCTTCCTTGCCCAGGTTCTGTAGCAGCACGACGAACTCGTCCCCGCCCAGGCGTGCCACGGTGTCCTGCTCGCGCACGCAGGTGCGCAGGCGGGTGGCCACCTCGCGCAGCAGCAGGTCGCCCATGGCGTGGCCCCGACTGTCGTTCAGGGCCTTGAAGTGGTCCAGGTCGACGAACAGGGCGGCGGCGATCTGGCCGCTGCGGCTGCTGGCGGCCATCACCTGCTCCAGGCGGTCGGTCAGCAGGCGCCGGTTGGGCAACTGGGTGAGGGTGTCGTAGAGGGCCAGGTGGCGCGCCTCTTCCTCGGCGGCCTTGCGCCGGGAGATGTCGATGTCGATGCAGAACATCTCTGGCTCCTGGCCTGGCACGTGCACATAGGCGTGGCTCGAAAACACGTCCACCGGTGAACCATCCTTGCGTTGCAGGCGCAGCTCGCCCGCGGGGATGGGCTCGCCCGAGCTGAACATGTGCGCGACATGGGCCGTCACGGCATCGTGCATGGGCGCGGGGATGATCAGCTCCAGCAGGTTCCTGCCCAGGGCCTCCTGTTCGGTGTAGCCGTACAGTTCTTCCGAGGCCTTGTTCCAGTACGTGGTGGTGCCGTCGGCCCGGTAGCCCTGCACCGACACCGAGGGGATGCCCAGCAGCAGCGAGCGAAAGCGCAGCTCCGATTCGTGCAGCGCCTGCTGCGCCTGCCAGCGCTCGGTGATGTCGCGCGCCAGAAAGAGGGCGGCTGCCTGGCCATCCACCTTCGTGCCCAGGGGCTGCGCCCGCCCTTCGAAGTACCGAATGCCCGATGCGGTGTACACCGTGTACTCGAGCTTGCGCGGCACGCCCGCAGCCAGCGTGTCCTGCAGCAGCTGCACCAGCCGCTGCGCCTCACTCGAGGGCAGTACATCGTGCATGCGCTGCCCGACACGCTGGGGGGCCCCCGCAGCATGCACGCCGTCGTTGCGCGAGAACAGCTCCATGCAGCGGCCCTTGCTGTCGAGCACCATCAGTGCATCGGGAATCGCCAGGGTGATGGCCCGCAGGCGGGCAGCACTGCCGGCCAGGGCGAAGTCGGTGGCCTGGCGCTGCTCCACGTCGCGCAGCAGCACACCCAGCAGGGCGGTGGCGACCGGAAAGATCATCAGGTAGGGAACGGCGACGGTGTCGTTGATGCGCGCCGCCACCTCGGCCGGCAGCCCCTGGAACAGCCCCACCACGGCCAGGTGCAGCAGCACGCCAAAGACCAGCAGGGGCCAGATGCCCACGCCCAGGTGCCAGCGGTGGCGCGCATAGCGGTAGGCCAGGCCGGCGGCCACGCAGGTGGTGATGGTCAGCACCCCGATGAAGGCCCCTGCGCCGCCCAGCCACAGCCGCCAGCCGGCCGCCATGGCCCCGGCCACCAGGGCCACTGTGGTGCCGCCGAACAGGCCCGCCATGCACAGCACCACTGAGCGTGCATCGATGATGACGCCCGGGGCAATGGTCAGGGGCGAGAGCATGCCCACGATGCAGATGCCGCCAAACAGCAAGCCCGAGAAAGCTTTGCCCACCCGTGGCTGCCTGCGCCACAGCCGCAGGTTGGCCCCGTGCAGAAAGCATAGGGCGAGCAGCAGGGCTGCGCCTTTGACCAGTTCGACGAACAAGGAACCTCCCCGTAGCCTGTGGCGACGTTCCATCATGTGGCAATTGCTGCCAGCGGTAAATGCAAATTTGGTGGGGTTTACGCCTCCCGGCGCCCCGATCAGGTCAGCAGCGCCTGGGCGAACTCGCGCGCGTTAAAGGTTTCGAGGTCTTCGAGCTTCTCGCCCACGCCGATGAAGTACACGGGAATCGGGCGCTCCTGCGCGATGGCGGCCAGCACCCCGCCCTTGGCGGTGCCGTCGAGCTTGGTGACGATGAGGCCGGTGAGCTGCAGCGCATCGTCGAAGGCGCGCACCTGGGCCAGGGCGTTCTGGCCGGTGTTGCCGTCGATCACCAGCAGCACCTCGTGTGGGGCGGTGGCGTCGGCCTTGGTCACCACGCGGCGGATCTTCTTGAGCTCTTCCATCAGGTGCAGCTGCGTGGGCAGGCGCCCGGCGGTATCGACCAGCACCACATCCTTGCCGCGGGCCTTGCCTGCCGTGACGGCGTCAAAGCTCACGGCGGCGGGATCGCCCCCCTCCTGGCTGACGATCTCCACGGTGTTGCGGTCGGCCCAGACGCCGAGCTGCTCGCGCGCCGCTGCGCGGAAGGTGTCGGCCGCCGCCAGCAGCACCGCCGCGCCTTCGCCAGACAGGTGCCTGGTCAGTTTGCCGATGGACGTGGTCTTGCCCGCGCCGTTGACCCCCGCCACCATGATCACGGTGGGCGTGTACTGGCCGATGACCAGCGCTTTTTCCAGCGGGCGCAGCAGATCGGCCAGGGCGTCGGCCAGCAGGCCCTTGACCAGGGCCGGGTCGGTGGTTTTGCTGTCCTTGACGCGGCGCTTGAGGTCGGCCAGCAGGTGCTGCGTGGCCTTGACGCCGGTGTCGGCCATGAGCAGGGCCTCTTCGAGCTCCTCGTACAGCGCATCGTCGATCTGCGTGCCGGTGAACACCGTGGCGATGCTGCTGCCGGTCTTGCGCAGGCCGAGCTTGAGCCGGTCGAGCCAGCCCTTGCGCTCGGCCACTACGGGGGCAGCAGGCACCGGGGCCACCACGGGCGGCGGTGCGGGAATCGGCACCGGGGGGGGCACCACCGGTGCAGAGGCCGCCACAGGTGCCGCAACCGGGCGCGGCGCGGTGGAGGGCACCCAGGCGACAGGTGCTGCCGGCGTGGGGGCTGGCGTGGACGGCGGCACAGCCGTGGCGGGCGCCGGCGCAATGGTGACAGGCGGTGTCCAGGGTGCGGGTGCCCCAGGCACTGGCGCTGCCAAGGGGGCAGTGGCCGGGGCGGGTACGGCAGGTGCCGGGGCGATCGGCGGCGCTGGCGCGGGCTCCGCCTTCCCGCCAAAGGGATTGCGCAGCCAGCCCAGGCCGGGTATGGCCGGTGCGGGCGCTGGGGCCGAGGCCGGTTGCGGCGCAGGAGGCTCGGGCTGGGCCACGGGTGCAAAGACTCCGGGCGCGGCCGCAGATGAGGGCTCATCGGCAGGGGCGGGCGAGGTGGGGGGCTTTTTCTTGAAAAAACTGAACATTGGCGGGTTCTTAGAATCAGCCATTCTATGAAACGCGCTTTCACCCTACTGGGCCTGCTGGCCTGCCTCGGCGCCGGAGCCACCACCACCGTGGTTTCTCCGGGTTCCCATCCATCGTCTGCAGCGGGCGGGGCCGTCGTGGCGCCGCCGGGGCCGGGAGGTGCCGGGCCGCGTGCCACGGCCTCCGGCGCGCAGCAATTCACGCTGGCCAACGGCATGCAGCTCATCGTGCAGCCCGACCACCGGGCTCCCACGGCGGTGCACATGGTCTGGGTGCGGGTGGGCTCCATCGACGAGGTGGACGGCACCTCCGGCGTGGCCCATGCCCTGGAGCACATGATGTTCAAGGGGTCGAAGAAGGTGCCGCCCGGCGACTTCTCGCGCCGCGTGGCGGCCCTGGGCGGGCGCGAGAACGCCTTTACCAGCCGTGACTACACGGGCTACTACCAGCAGATCCCGGCCAACCGGCTGGAGGACGTGATGCGCCTCGAATCCGACCGTTTCGCCAATAACCAGTGGCCCGACGCCGAGTTCAAGAAGGAAATCGAGGTCATCAAGGAGGAGCGCCGCATGCGCACCGAGGACCAGCCCCACGCCGTGCTGGCCGAGCAGCTGTTTGCCGCCACCTTCAACGCCTCGCCCTACCGCCGGCCCATCATCGGCTGGATGAGCGACCTCGACTCCATGACACCCGGCGACGTGCGCGCCTTCCACCGCCAGTGGTACACGCCCACGAATGCGGTGGTGGTGGTCGCGGGCGACGTGGACCCTGCCAAGGTCCGCGCCCTGGCCGAAAAATACTACGGCAAGCTGCCCACGCACGCGCTGCCCGAGCGCAAGCCGCGCACCGAGCCCGAGCAGAAAGGCATGCGCCGGCTGGAGGTGAAGGCCCCCGCCGAGCAGGCCTACGTGGCCCTGGCGTTTCGCGTGCCGGGCCTCTCCCGTGTGGAGAACCTGCAGGAATCCGACCGCGACGCGCTGTCGCTGATGGTGCTGTCGGCGGTGCTCAGCGGCTACGACGGGGCGCGCCTCGAACGGGCCCTGAGCCAGGGCGACAAGCGCGTGGCCGACAGCGCCGACAGCTCTGCCATGCTCACCGGGCGCGGTCCCTCGCTGTTCATGCTGACCGGGGTGCCGGCCGACGGCAAGACCGCCCGGCAGGTCGAGGACGGCCTGCGCGCCGAAGTGGCGCGCCTGGCCAGCGAAGGCGTGAGCGAGGCCGAACTGGCGCGCGTGAAGACGCAGTGGATCGCCTCCACCGTGTACGAGCGCGATTCGGTGCACAGCCAGGCCCAGGAGCTGGGCGGCAACTGGATACAGGGCTACCCGCTCGACGTGCAGGAGCGCCTGCTGGAGCTGCTGCGCACGGTGACGCCGGCCCAGGTGCAGGCCGTGGCCGCCAAGTACTTCGGCGACGATCAGCTGACCGTGGCGACGCTGCTGCCCCAGCCGCTGGCCGCCAATGCCCGTCCCCGCCCGGCCATCGCCCCCGGCGCTGCCGTTCATTGAGAAAGCTGGGTCCCCTTCCATGATCAAGTTCAAGAAATTCGCGGCCAGCGCCTTGCTGGCCAGCACCTGCGCACTGCTCGCCAGCCCGGCCTGGGCGCTGCTGCCCATCCAGCAATGGACCGAGGCCAACGGCGCCCGGGTGTGGCTGGTCGAAAGCCCGGTCATCCCCATGGTGGACGTGCAGATCGACTTCGACGCCGGCAGCCGCCGCGACCCGGCCGGCCAGTCCGGCCTGGCCAGCGCCACGGCCTCCATGGCCTCCAAGGGCGTGAAGGCGCAGGGCGCCGAGCCCGCCCTGGACGAGAACGCCCTGGGCGAGGCCTGGGCCGACCTGGGCGCCAGCTTCGGGGCCGGTGCCGACAACGATGCCACGCACTATTCGCTGCGTTCGCTGACCGACCCGCCGCTGCTGGACAAGGCCGCGCGCCTGGCCGCACGCCAGATCGCCGAGCCCAGCTGGCCCGCCGACATCTGGGAGCGCGACCGCGCCCGCTGGAGCGCGAGCATCAAGGAGTCGAACACGCGCCCCGCCACCGTGGCCGAGAACGCCTTCGGCGCGGCGGTGTACGGCAGCCACCCGTATGGCGTGCGCACGACGGAAGAGACGCTGTCGCGCATCACCGTGCCGGACATGCAGGCCTTCCATGCCAGCGCCATCGAGGCCTGCCGCGCCAAGGTGAGCATCGTCGGCGCTGTGACGCGGGCCCAGGCGCAGACGCTGGTGGCCACGCTGCTGTCGCGCCTGCCTGCATCGGCGTCCTGCGCACCTCTGCCTGCCGTGGGTGAGATTGCTGCGCTGACCGCACCGGTGGAGAAGACCATCCCCTTCGCCTCCGCACAGGCGCACGTGCTGATCGGGCAACCCGGCTTTCCGCGCCGCGACCCCGATTTCATCGCACTGCTGGTGGGCAACCACATCCTGGGCGGTGGCGGCTTCGTCTCGCGCCTGACCAACGAGGTGCGTGAAAAGCGCGGCCTGAGCTACAGCGTGTACAGCTACTTCGCGGGCGGCCTGCACTCCGGGGCCTTCACCATCGGCCTGCAGACGCGGCCCGACCAGGCGGCCCAGGCTGTGAAGGTCTCGCGCGACGTGCTCGCCCGCTTCGTGGCCGATGGCCCCACCGCAGCCGAGCTGCGCGCCGCCAAGGACAACCTGATCGGCGGCTTCGCGCTGCGCATCGACAGCAACAAGAAACTCTTGGGCAATGTGGCCAACATCGCCTGGAACGACCTGCCGCTCGACTACCTGGACCGCTGGACCGAGCGCGTTGACGCCCTCACCGTGGCCGACATCCGCGCCGCCATGCAGCGCAAGCTGCAGCCTGAGCGCATGGTGACCGTGGTGGTGGGAGGCAAGCCATGAGCCGCTCCATACTGCGCACAGGCGCCATCAGCGCAGAGATCCGCAAGGCCCAGGCCGCAGCCGCTGTCGCGCCCACGGCCAAGAACGCCAAGCAAGGCGCTGCCACCAAGGACAAGGCAGCCGCTGCGGCTGCGCCCAAGGGTGCGGGCGAAATCCGCATCATTGGCGGGCAATGGAAGCGCACCCGCCTGCCGGTGGCCCAGCGCCCGGGCCTGCGGCCCACGCCCGACCGGGTGCGCGAGACCCTGTTCAACTGGCTGGGCCAGGACCTGACGGGCTGGCGCTGCCTGGATGCTTTTGCCGGCACCGGCGCCCTGGGCCTGGAGGCCGCCTCGCGCGGCGCGGCGGCCGTGCAACTGGTGGAGAGCGATGCCGCGCTGGTGGCGCAACTGCACACCCTGCAGCAGCGCCTGGAGGCCAGGGCCGTGCGCGTGCAGCGCGGCGACGGCATTGCCGCGCTGCGCCAGGCCGCCCCCGGCAGCCTGGACCTAGTGCTGATCGACCCGCCTTTCGACAGCAAGCTGTTCGAATCGGCGCTGGAGGCGGCTGGCAAAGCCGTGGCCGCCAGCGGCTACGTGTACCTGGAGGCCCCGGTCGCCTGGACCGATGAAGGCCTGGCCGCCAGCGGCCTGGTGGTCTACCGCCACCTCAAGGCCGGTGCGGTGCACGCCCACCTGCTGCGGCCCGTGGGCGCCGCGGCTGTGCCTGGAGAGGCCGGCTGAGCTTCGTTCGCGCTGGCGCGCGCCTTGATGTGTCAACTGGTGGGGCGAGAGCCTGGCTACAGCCTTTTCGGCGCTGCGCATGTGCCTTGCCGGGATGGGATGCTAGGCGCGGTGCGCAGCCAATAGCGCGGCTATTGGCAAGCGCCGCAACGCCGCAGACCGCCCGGCAAGGCACTTGCCCGAAGGGTCGGGGCGAAATCGGCGATTGAACGCTCCGGCTGTTTGAACGAGCGTAGCCCATGCGGCGCACCCGCAGCATCCACCCCTCCCGATTTCGCTCCGACGCAGCGCCGAAAAGGCTGTAGCCAGGCTCCATGTTGCAGTGCACTGCATAATGCGCCCAAGCGGCCCGGCAGGCCCACAAGAGGCCGGGGCCAGTGCCAATTCCGCCGTACAGGAGACAACCCGCCATGGCCCAGAACGTGCTCGCCGTCTATCCCGGAACCTTTGACCCCATCACCCTGGGCCATGAAGACGTGGTGCGCAGAGCCACCCAGCTGTTCGAACGCGTCATCGTCGCCGTGGCGGCCGGCCACCACAAGAAGACCTTGTTCAGCCTGGAAGAGCGCATCGACATGGTGCGCGAGGCGGTCAAGGGCTACCCCCAGGTGCAGGTGGAGAGTTTCTCGGGCCTGCTGCGCGATTTCGTCGTGTCGCGGGGCGGCAAGGCCATGGTGCGCGGCCTGCGCGCCGTGACCGACTTCGACTACGAATTCCAGCTCGCCGGCATGAACCGCAGCCTGATGCCCCAGGTGGAAACCGTGTTCCTGACCCCCAGCGACAAGTACCAGTTCATCAGCAGCACCTTTGTGCGCGAAATCGCGGTGCTGGGCGGCGAGGTGACCAAGTTCGTCTCGCCCTCGGTGCAGGAGCGCCTGGCGGTGAAGGTGCGCAGCCTGGCGCCCCAGACCTGAGGGGTCAGCCCGTCCAGCCGCCGCGCTGCAGCCACTGGGTGAGCAGCGTGTTGACCACCTCGGGCCGCTCCATGGTCAGCATGTGGCCGCAGTCGGCCACCACCTCGAATTCGGCGCCAGGGACCAGGCCCGCGATCTCCTCGGAGCAGACCAGCGGCGTGAGCTGGTCCGCTTCGCCGCAGACCACCAGCACGGGGCATTTCACCTGGGGAAGGTGCAGGCGGGCGTCCGGGCGCACGATGACAGCGCGGTTCTGGCGCACCAGTTGCTCGGCGCCTGCGCGCAACACGAAATCCAGGTAGTCCTGCACCAGGTCGGCCCGCGCCGCGCCGCTGGGGTGAAAGGCGAAGGCCACGTTGGGCTCGATCACCTCGCGCACGCGCCCCTGCTCGAACAGCGCGATGGCCGCTTCGCGCAGCGCCTGCATCTCGGGGGTCTCCGGTCGGGCGCTGGTGCCCAACAGGGCCAGCCCGACCACGCGGCCCGGTGCCTGCCGGGCTGCTTCCATGGCGATCATGCCGCCCATCGAGGCGCCGCACAGCAGCAGGGGGCCGGGGTATTGCGCGAGCAACAGGGCCGCCATGGCCTGCACGGTCGTGGCCTCGGGCCGGGTGTGCACTTCGGTGATCTCCGGGCGCAAGGCCGCTGGCAGTACCGCGCGCTGAAAGCGCCACATGGTCGCGTCGCCCGCCAAGCCTGGAATCAGCAGCAGTTGCGGAGCAGGGCTGGGAGGCGGATTGGTCGTCATGGCAGTCATCGTCGTCGGGGTCGTCATCATCAGGGACAGCGCAGGGGCGGGGCCTTCCTGCCGCTCACCCCACTGCGCTGGTGGCCGGGTGGGCTGGCGCGTTGCTGCTGCCGCTGGACTGTGCTCCCTGCACGATGTCGTGCACGAAGCGCAGCTTGACCATGGCCCCGGAAGACAGGGCAAACGGGTAGGCATCGTCCTGCCCGAGGCTGCGGTTGAGGCTGTTGAGCAGCAAGGTCAGCGGCACCCATTGGCGCACCATGTCGTGAAAGTCCGGGTGGTTGGCCACGAACGGGTCGGTCACATGGTGGCGCATGGCCATGTGCGGGTCGGGCACGGTCACTGCGGTCTGGTAGCTGGCAGCGGTTTCCAGCAGGTCCACCATGTGCAGGTAGTGGGCCCAGGTTTCGGCCCAGTCTTCCCATGGGTGGGCGGCGGCATAGGCGCTGACATGGTTCAGGAACCAGTCGTTGCCATTGCTGCCCTTGGCATAGTGCGCATCGAGCGCGGCGGCGTAGTCCTGCCGCTCGTCACCGAACACTGCGCGGAACGCGTCCAGCCGGTGGCCATCGCGCACCAGCTGGTCCCAGTAGAAATGGCCGGACTCATGGCGCAGGTGGCCGATCAGGGTGCGGTAAGGTTCGCCCAGCGCGATGCGCCGGCGTGCACGCTCGTCGTCATCGGCTTCGGCCACGTTGAGGGTGATGGTGCCGCCCTGGTGGCCGGTGAGGATGGCGGGCCCCCCCAGCATATCGGCCAGGAACTCGAACACCGGCCCGTAGCGGCCTGGGGCCGGCTCCAACCCCAGGCGGGCGAGGGTGTAGAACAGCTGGCGCTTGGCGCCCTCGATCTGTTTCCAGCGGCGCAGGTTGGCCATGTCCGACAGATCAGGCAGCAGGCGCGTCTGCCGGCACGACACGCACAGCTGGGCATAGTCGTTGGACGGCACGGCGAAGTTGCATGCGTCGTAGGTGGTGTGGTTGTGGCACATGCGGTACAGCCGGCCGCTGTACTGCGCTGTACCCCGCTCACCCAGGCGCCGCCACAGGTCCGGGCCATCCTGGGGGGCCGGCGTCAGCGCCGCCATCGTCTGCTGGTCGGGCAGAAAGGCCAGCGCGCTGCCACAGTGCAGGCATTGCACGCTATCGAAAAACACCAGATGACCGCAGTGGTCGCAATTGAATACCCGCATGGGCTGAGCTTAAACCCAGACGCCGTGCGACAGTGGACTCAATGGAGGGTCTTCCATGCAAATGGGGCTCCAAGCCATGCCGCAATGGCAAAAGCAGGCCCGGCGGTGAAGCCGGAGCCTGCTTTTGGGCCATCAGCGGTTTTCACCGGCCGATGGCGGGCGTCGTTCAGGGACGAACGACGATGCTGTTGCGCACTTCGCGCACATGCTTGGTGTTGCGGGCAATGTTTTCAGCCTGGTTCTTCTCGGAGGCGGACTTGGCGAAGCCCGACAGCTGTACCGTGCCGTTGAGCGTTTCCACGCTGATCGAGGTGGCGGAAACGGACTTGTCTTCAGCCATCTTGGCCTTCACGGCGGTGGTGATGCCTGCGTCATCGACGTAGGAGCCCACAGTTTGCTGGTCGCGTGCCACCGAGCAGCCCGTGGCGGTGACGATGGTGAGGCCGGCAACTGCGGCAAAGGCGAGGGCACGTGCGTATTTCATGGTTTTTCCTTCTTCAGTGGTATTGGGAACGCGGGTGCTTTGGCAATTTCAATCAACCGGTCTTTTGCACCCTCCATGACCGGCTGACTGTAGGTTCTGGAACACTGGCCTGTGGCCCCTGTCCCAGTAAATTTCGGGTTCGTCGGCGGTTGCTTGCCCGCCGGCTGGATTCAATAGCTGCGGCGGCGCGATGCCCACAGGATCAGGCTGGCGGTCAGGGCCCCCACGCCGGCAGCGATGACGATCGACTTGCCGGGCTGCTCGGCCACGTACTTGCTGGTCGCATCGGCCACGTCCTGCACCTGGCGGCGGGCGCGGGCGCTGGCTTCGGCCGCGTAGTCGATGCTGCGGCTGGCCAGTTCCTGGGCGCGTGCGGCCAGATCGTCGATGGCAGGGTCGGCTTCCCGGCGCAGCGCACGGACCTTGCTTTCTGCCTTGTCCAGTGATCCATTGGCGAGGTTGCGCGTGCTTTGCACTGCATCCTGGGCGCTTTGCAGCACGTCGTCGGTCAGGGTGCGGGCGCTTTCGGCAACCTTGTTGGTGGCGGATTGGATGGTCATTGGTTCACTCCTTGGTGTAGACGATGGGATGGTCGGCAAGCTGGGAGGGGGCTTTCAGCCCCTTCGCAGCAGGCCCACGACGAAGGTGACAACGGCCATGATCACGAACACGAAGAACAGGATCTTGGCGATACCCACGGCACCTGCGGCAATGCCGCCGAAGCCGAAGAGGGCTGCGATCAGTGCGATGACCAGAAAAACGACGGCGTAGTGCAGCATGTGCTTCTCCATTGGGGCCGGACATCCGGCGAGAGGTTCAGTCAGCGCCTTTCGTTGGCGCCTGACTCCAATGTAGGTGGCCGGTGTCGGGCAGGATGCCGGTGGCCGGCGCGCCGTTTTGTCGGTGGCTGGACGCCCGCCTTGTAGGACAGCGGCTTGCTGGATGGAGCCGGGCGGGTCGTGGGCTGGCGAACCGGGGGATTGCCCTTTCCCCAGTCCTGCTGTTGCGGCAGGGGAAAAGGCTTTCAGGACGGGGCAGGTGCGCCTGCTGCGCGCCGGTCAGGCGGGGCTGTGCTGCAGCGGCAGAATGGCCGAGACCAGCGCGCCATTGCCAGGCCGCGAGGTGATGGTCAGGCGCCCGCCGGCCGCCTCCACGCGGTGGCGCATGCCGGCCAGGCCATGGGAGGACGGGCTCACGCTGGCCGGGTCGAACCCCTGGCCATCGTCGCGCACCTGCACGGCCACGTGCTTGGGGTGGCTGTGCACAGAGACCAGCACCTTCTGCGCCTTGGCGTATTTGCCGATGTTGGTGAGCGATTCCTGCACCAGCCGGTAGACGGTCAGTTGTGTGGTGTCTGGCAGCTGCACGGGCTCCAGGCTGGTTTCCACCTCGATGCCGGCGCGTTCGCCGTACTCGCGCGCAAGGATCTCGATGGCGGCCGTCAGCCCCAGGTTGGACAGCGACGAGGGGCGCAGGTCTTCGATGATGCGGCGCTTGAGCGCAATGCCGCTGTTGAGTGTCTCGGTCAGGTGGCGCAGGCGCTCGGCGATCTCGGGCACCTGGATGTCGATCTTGGATTTGAGGCGCGCCACGTCGAGCTTGGCCGCCGTGAGCAGGGCGCCCAGTTCGTCGTGCAGTTCGCGCGCCAGGTGCCCCCGTTCGTCTTCGCGCACCTGCTGCAGGTGGCTGGCCAGCTCGGACAGCGTGGCCGTGCGCTCGCGCACCAGGCCTTCGAGCCGGTCGCGCTCGCGCTCCAGCAGCAGTTGCTCGCGCAGGCTGAACTGCTGCAGCGCGGTGGCCTGGCGCAGGTACATGAAGAACGCCAGCAGCCCGATGGCGGTGACGGTGGCGATGCCGATGCGCGAGAGCATCAGCGAGCGCAGCACCTGCGCCTGCCCCTGCTTGACAACGACCGCGCTGCGGTCGATGAGGGCCTGTGCATGCTTGCGGATGGCCTCCATGTTCTCCATGCCCACGTCGGTGTGCAGGATGAACTTCCAGGCATCTTCGTTGCCCTGGCGGCGCAGTTTGAGGCTGAGCTCCATCTCGGCGAGCTTGCGCGAGATCTGGCGCGACAGCAGCGACAGCTCCTGCATGTCGTCGGGCGAGTCGAGGAACTGGTTGCGCAGGTTGTCGAGGTCCTGCTGCACGCTGGCCAGCGCCTTGTCGTAGGGTTCGAGGTAGCGGTCGTTGCCGGTGAGCAGGTAGCCACGCTGCCCGGTCTCGGCATCGAGCATGCTCTGCAGCAGCCGGTTCAAGGCCCCGTGCGTCACCTGGCCATGGGCCATCTGCGTGACGGCGCCCTGCGATCGCATGTGGCCGACCTCGTTGATCCCCACCAGCACCATGGCCGCGAGCAGTGCCATCGGCAGGCTCAGGGCCATTTTGCGGACTTTGGGAAGCAAGTCCTTGGAGATCTCATGCAAATTCATATGCGTTATTCTGGATAATGTCCACAGACCAGCTGACGGCGCTGCCAAATGGCGGGTGATCTGAACGCAGGTGCATTCAACAAAAATTGGGAGGGGCAAGCCTTCTCCCCGAAAGAACGCTCAATGATCAAGATCGGCATTGTGGATGACCATGCAATTGTTCGCTCCGGACTTCGCCAGTTCCTGTCCGAGCACGTGGACCTGCGCGTGGAAGGCGAGGCCTCCAACGGCCGCGAAGCCATCGACCTGGTGCGCACCCACGAAATCGACGTGCTGCTGATGGATCTGTCCATGCCCGGCCAGAGCGGCCTGGATGCGCTGGCCATGCTGCGCGCCAAGGCGCCCGACATGGGTATTTTGATCCTCAGCGGCTACCCGGAGGAGCATTACGCCATCAATCTCATCCGCCAGGGGGCCAGCGGCTACCTGAACAAGGAATGCGACCCCTCCGAGATCGTGGAAGCCATCCGCATCATCGCCCTGGGCAAACGCTACCTCACGCCCGCCGTGGCGGACCTGCTGGCCCAGCAGCTCAACCGCAAGGACGACGCCCCGCCGCACGAGCAGTTGTCGGAGCGCGAGTTCCAGGTGTTCCTCAAGCTGGCCAAGGGCGAGACGGCCGGTGACATCGCCAAGTCGCTGTCGCTGAGCGTGAAGACGGTAAGCACCTACCGCACGCGCCTGATGGAAAAGATGAGCCTGTCGTCCAACAGCGACCTGACCTACTACGCGCTCAAGAACCGCCTGATCGATTGAGCGCAAGGCCACCTGGCTGCAAGGGGGCCGCAGCTTCCGCGCCGCCCTTGCCCTGCCCAGGCAGGCGCGCTTCTTCATCAAGGCTAGAGTGCGTGCTGGCGGTGCGCCAGCGCGCTCAAGGCGTGCCGCGCACGGGCGTGCGGGCGTCGGGGGAGGGGTGTACGCTGCCATGCTCTATGCAGTAGTCCACCAGGGCATCGATTTCGTTGGATTTGTCGAACACCGCATCCACGCCCAGTTGGGCGCAGCGCATGCGGATGTCGGGGGTGGCATAGTTGCTCAGCACCACCATCTTCTGGTGGGGCCTGCGGTCGCGGCAGGCGGCCAGCACGCCCAGGCCACTGCCTTGGCGCAGGAACAGGTCCACGATGGCCAGGTCCCACTGCTCCTGGTGGCCGGTGAGCCAGCCCTTGCCTTCGTCTTCGGTTTCCGCCACCCCCACCGCCTCGACGGATGCCAGTTCTTCCAGAGTACCGATGAGGTTCTCGCGGATGGTGGCATTGTCTTCAACGATGTACGTGCGGAGTTTCACTACGGATCCAGGTGACGGTCGGTGCAGCCAAGCGTTGGCCCGGTTCTGAATTTAACCGAAGTGCCTCTTACATTCTGACAGCGGCCGCACGCAGGCCATGTAGGAGCGTTCCTACGGTGACGCACACACAACACATCCGGGTGCTCGCTCCACGTGCATGGCGCTCCATTCCATCGAGCGGCCGTCCAGCATCATCAGCCGCCCGGCCAGCGTGGTGCCCACTCCGGTGATCAGCTTCAGCGCCTCAGCCGCCTGCATGGTCCCGATGATGCCGACCAGGGGCGCGAACACCCCCATGAGCGCGCAGCTGACCTCCTCGAACTGCGCGTCCGGCGGGAAGATGCAGGCGTAGCAGGGTGCCTTGGCGTTGCGCGGGTCGATCACCGTGATCTGGCCATCGAAGCGGATCGCCGCCCCCGCCACCAGCGGCACGCCGTGGCGCACGCAGGCTGCGTTGACCGCATGGCGCGTGGCGTAGTTGTCGCTGCAGTCCAGCACCACGCTGGCGCCGGGCAGCAGTTCGTTGAGCAGGGCCGCATCGGCGCGGGCCTCGATGGGCCGGACCTGGACTTCGGGGTTGATGGCCGCCACCGCCTGCGCGGCCGACTGCACCTTGGGCGTGCCCACGCGCGCCGTGGTGTGGGCGATCTGGCGCTGCAGGTTGGTCAGGTCCACCGTGTCGTCGTCTACCAGCGTGATGCGGGCCACGCCAGCGGAGCCCAGGTACAGCGCCGCAGGCGAGCCCAGCCCCCCGGCGCCGATGATGATGGCATGGGCGGCCAGCACGCGCTCCTGCCCCTCGATGCCGATCTCGTCGAGCAGGATGTGGCGCGAATAGCGCAGGAGTTGGTCGTCGGTCATGGGGCGAGGTTGGGTGCTGCAGGTCGGGCTGCGATTGTGGGGGAGATTGCCTGCGCACGATGGCAGGCGTGAAAAAGGCCGGACTCCCTGGGGAGGCCGGCCTTGTGCGGGTTTGGGCTGCGCTCAGCGAAGAGCTCAGTTTTCCTTCTTGTCTTCCTTGCGCTCGGTCAGCGTCTTGCTGACCAGCACGGGGCGGCCCTTGAGCTGGTTCAGGGCCTGCACGAGCTGGAAGTCCTTGTCGGTGCCGAACTCGGGCGCCTTGCGGTCGGCGGCAGGCTTCTTGGCCTCTTCTTCCAGGCGTTTGCGGGCTTCTTCGCGGGCCTTTTCACGGGCGGCGTCCTTCTTTTCTTCGCCCTGGCCGCTGCCCAGGTGCTTGTCCAGGTCGGCTTCGCGCATGCGCAGGGCGGCGAACACGTTGCCTTCCTCGGACTCGTCGATCATCACGTCGGGCACGATGCCCTTGGCCTGGATCGACTTGCCGCTCGGCGTGTAGTAGCGCGCCGTGGTCAGCTTGATGCCCGTGTCCGGGCCCAGGGGGCGCACGGTCTGCACCGAGCCCTTGCCAAAGGTCTGGCTGCCCATGATGGTGGCACGTTTGTGGTCCTGCAGCGCGCCGGCCACGATTTCGCTGGCCGAGGCCGAGCCTTCATTCACCAGCACCACCATGGGCACCGACTTGATGGAGGCGGGCAGGCGGCGCAGCGGGTCGCCGCCGCTGCGGCGCTGGTAGTACTCGGGCGCTGCCTTGTAGGTAGACTTGCTTTCGGCCAACTGGCCGTTGGTGGTGACCACCGTGACGTTGTCGGGCAGGAAGGCGGCCGAGATGGCCACGGCCGCGTCGAGCAGGCCACCCGGGTCGTTGCGCAGGTCGAGCACCAGGCCCTTGATGTTGGGGTCCTGCTTGTACATCTCTTCCATCTTGCGCACGAAGTCGTCGACCGTGCGTTCCTGGAACTGCGACAGGCGGATCCACGCGTAGCCGGGTTCGATCACCTTGCCCTTGACGGACTGGGTCTTGATCTCTTCGCGCGTGATGGTCACCGGGAAGGTGCGGCTCTCGTCCTTGCGGAAGATGGTGAGCGTGACCTTGGTGTTGGGCTCGCCGCGCATGCGCTTGACGGCGTCGTTGAGCGCCAGGCCCTTCACGGCCGTTTCATCGATCTGGGTGATCAGGTCGTTGGGCTTGAGGCCAGCGCGGAACGCGGGCGAGCCTTCGATGGGGGAGACCACCTTGATGAGCCCATCCTCCTGCGTGATCTCGATGCCCACGCCGACGAAGCGGCCCGACGTACCTTCGCGGAATTCCTTGAAGGACTTCTTGTCGAAATACTGAGAGTGCGGGTCCAGGCTGGCCACCATGCCGGAGATGGCATCGGTGATGAGCTTCTTGTCGTCCACCGGCTCGACATAGTCGGTCTTGACCAGGCCGAACACGGCCGAGAGTTGCTGGATTTCTTCCAGAGGCAGTGGGGTCATGGCGCCGCGCGCGACGGTCTGCAATGACACCGTGGTGAGCGCTCCGGCCACCACGCCTACCGATACCCATCCTGCAATTTTGAGTTTTTGGCCCATAGAACACCTCTTGCCGCGTCAATATACACCTTGGAAGGGCCAAACCCGCCGCAGTTCCGCGCCGGGACTCGCTTTCAGGCGTTTTAAGGGTTTTATCAGCGGGCTTTACACCCGCTTCACGCCCTTTCTTACGCCTTGCCTTGCGAAGCGACTGCCGCAGCGGCCTTGGCCGCCGCTTCAGCGTCACCCAGATAGTAGTGGCGTATGGGCTTGAGGTCGGCATCGAGCTCGTATACCAGTGGAATCCCGTTGGGAATGTTCAGGCCCACGATCGCATCGTCCGAGATGTTGTCCAGGTACTTGACCAGGGCGCGGATCGAGTTGCCGTGCGCCGCCACCACCACGCGCTTGCCGCCCTGGATGGCCGGAGCGATGGATTCGCTCCAGAAGGGCAGCACGCGCGCCACGGTGTCCTTGAGGCATTCGGTCAGCGGCACCTGGCCGGCGTCCAGCCGCGCGTAGCGCACGTCGCTGCGCTCGCTGCGTGGGTCCGTGGCTTCCAGTGCTGGCGGGGGGGTGTCGTAGCTGCGGCGCCACACCAGCACCTGCGCGTCACCGTACTGCTTGGCCATGTCGGCCTTGTTCAGGCCCTGCAGGGCGCCGTAGTGGCGCTCGTTCAGGCGCCAGCTGTGCACCACGGGCAGCCAGGTGCGGTCCATCTCGTCCAGGGTGTGCCACAGCGTGCGCGTGGCGCGCTTGAGCACGCTGGTGTAGGCCACGTCGAACTCGTACCCCTCCGCCTTGAGCAGGCGGCCAGCGTTCTTGGCCTGGTCCACGCCGGTGGGGGTGAGGTCCACGTCGGTCCAGCCGGTAAAGCGGTTTTCCAGGTTCCAGGTGGATTCGCCGTGGCGGATCAGTACGAGTTTGTGCATGGTTTCCCTTGGAGAAGCGGGTCAAAACCATACATTCTAAAATTGCGCTGTTCGCCAACCCAAGGAATCCCCGTGAAATTCATTATCGACAACTGGTATCTGTTCTTCGTTGCACTGGCTTCGGGCGGCATGCTGATGTGGCCTTTGCTCAAGAACGCCAGTGGTGGCACGCTTTCGCCCGCTGGTGCCGTGCAGCTCATCAACCGCGAAAAGGCCGTCGTCATCGACGTCTGCGAGACCGAGGAATTCGCGGCCGGCCACGTGGGTGGTGCCAAGAACGTCCCCCTGAACCAGCTCGAAGAGCGCCTGCCGACCACGGTGAAGAACAAGGCCCTGCCGCTGGTGCTGGTATGCGCCACGGGCGCGCGCGCCAACCGCGCCGTGGGCATCGCCAAGAAGCTCGGCTACGAGAACGTCCAGGCCCTGGCCGGTGGCCTCAAGGCCTGGCGCGAAGCCAGCATGCCGGTTGAAAAGGTCTGAGAAGCCCCTAGATAAAAGGCATGGGCGCCTTGCGCCCCCCCGCCGCCGCAGCAGCCCCTCTACGAAAGATGCCCGCCATGCAACCCGTGAAGATGTACACCACCGCCGTCTGCCCCTACTGCATCCGTGCCAAGCAGATCCTCAAGTCCAAGGGCGTGGAGCAGATCGAGGAGATCCGCATCGACACCGACCCAGCGGCCCGCAACACCATGATGGAGATCACCGGGCGCCGTACCGTGCCCCAGATTTTCATTGGCGACACCCATGTCGGCGGCCACGATGACCTGGTGGCGCTGGATGGGCGCGGTGGCCTGATGCCATTGCTGGGTGCGCAGTGATCGTTTAGGCCCGTTCCCGGGCGCTGCATAATGCAGCCCCATGTGCCCGCTGCGGGAGCTCTTCCCCGGCGGGTTTTGTTTTGCCACACACGCTCGTTCTGAGCACAAGAGACTTGTCAACCATGGCCGACCAAGAGAACCCCGTTTTCCAGATCCAGCGCGTCTACCTCAAGGACATGTCGCTGGAACAACCGAACTCGCCCGGCATCCTGCTGGAGCAGGAACAACCCAGCGTGGACATCCAGCTGGGCGTGGAAGCCACTCCCGTGGCCGAAGGCATCTTCGAAGTGGCCGTGACCGCCACGGTGCAGACCAAGGTCAAAGACAAGACCGTGTTCCTGGTCGAAGCCAAGCAGGCCGGCATCTTCGAGATCCGCAACATTCCTGAAGACCAGATGGGCGCCATCATGGGCATCGCCTGCCCGCAGATCGTGTACCCCTACCTGCGCGGCAACGTGGCCGATCTGATCAACCGCGCCGGCTTCCCGCCTGTGCACCTGGCCGAAATCAACTTCCAGGCCATGTTCGAACAGCAACAGGCTGCGGCTGCGGGCAATCCGTCGCCCATCATCACGCAGTAAGCGTGGTTCGCGGGGACGCAGCATGCCGTCCCCGCCGCTTGATCTCCCTATCGCGATGAAAATCCTTGTTCTGGGCGCTGGCGCCTGGGGCTCTGCCGTGGCCATGAGCGCCGCGCAGCACCCTGCCGGCCATGCCGTCACGTTGTGGGCGCGCGACGCCGCGCAACTGGCCGGCATGCAGGCGGGCCGCGAGAATGCGCGCTACCTTCCCGGTATGGCCTTTCCCCCCACGCTGGCGCTGGCCGGCGGGGACTTTGCCGCGCCCGCAGGCGCGGCCGATCTGGTCATTGTGGCCACGCCCATGTCGGCCCTGCGTGGCATGCTGCAGGCGCTGCGCGACTGCGCGGCACCCGTGGCCTGGCTGTGCAAGGGCTTTGAATCGGTGGCTGGCGACGCGCCTGGCCGTTTCGGCCTGCTGGCCCACGAGGTGCGGGCCGAGGTCGCACCCCAGCTCAAGGCCGGGGCCCTGAGTGGCCCCAGCTTCGCCCAGGAAGTCGCCCGAGGCCAGCCCACGGCCCTGGTGGCGGCCAGCGAGCACGCCAGCGTGCGCGATGCCCTGGTGGATGCATTCCACAGCCCCAGCGTGCGCGTCTATGCCAACGAGGACATCGTGGGCGTGGAAGTCGGCGGGGCAGTGAAGAACGTGCTGTCCATCGCCACCGGCCTGTGCGATGGGCTGGAACTGGGCCTGAATGCCCGCGCTGCGCTCATCACGCGCGGCCTGGCCGAGATGACGCGGCTGGGCCTGGCGCTGGGCGCGCGGGCCGATACCTTCATGGGCCTGTCGGGCCTGGGTGACCTCGTGCTGACCGCCACAGGCGATCTTTCGCGCAATCGCCGCGTGGGCCTGCTGCTGGCGCAGGGACAGACGCTTGCGCAGGCCGTGGAATCGCTCGGCCATGTGGCCGAAGGCGTCTACAGCGCACGTACGGTGGCGCAGCGCGCCCGGTTGCTGGGGGTGGACATGCCCATCACCGATGCCGTGGTGGCCCTGCTCGATGGCCGGCTGCAGCCTGCAGAGGCGGTCGCGCAGCTCATGGGCCGCGGCCCGCGCGAAGAAATTTGATCAATTGCCCGCCGAGAGGCGGCGCAGCAGCCCCTCCTCGTCATCGGGGTGGAAGAAATAGGGATAGAAACTGCGCTCCTGCGCCGACAGGCCGGGCCGGCCGCCGAACTGGTCGATCAGGCGGCGCCCCTTGTTGCCATCCATGTGCAGCAGCACGGCCGGGGCGCCCACGCGCTGGCACAGGCGCGCCGATCCCACCGGGTCGAAGCGCAGCATGCGCATGTAGAACGGTGCATGGCGCGGGTTCACCTCGATCACGATATCGGTCGCCCGGCGTGCGCGGAAGGCCACGATGAAGGCGATGTGGAAGATGGCGCCCAGCACCTGCTTGGAGCGCACGCCCGGGTCCATGGCGAGCTTGCCGATCTCGCAGATGCGGGCGCCGCGCGCGCGCAACTCGCCGATGAATTCGGGAAACTGCTCTGCCGCAGCCAGGTCTCCGTCATCGACCCGCACGGAGATGGTGCCTGCGGGCTGACCATCGATCTGCACCACCAGGCTGCTCAGGTCGAAGTCGTGCGTCAGTGTGGCCTGCATTTTGTAGCCCCTGCTGGCGTACATGCGCGCCAAAAGGCCCTGGCCCTTGCGCGACAGGCGGATCTTGCAGGTCTTGGTCTCGGTAGTGCCCAGGCGGCTCAGGTACTCGCCCGGGTATTCCAGTTCGAAGATGGTCCGTTCGTCCACTTGCATGGCAGGCTCCTTGCGGTGTCTCCATGTACCTTGTCTGACGCGCCGAAAGGAGTGGACCAGGGCATGGAAGCAACCAGCGTAGCGGCGACGGGGGCCATCGGCAAACATTAAAACGCAGGTGGCGATCAATGGTGAAGTGGCCTGCGCAAACGGTGCTGCACAGCAAAAAAGCCGCATCCGCCCTTGGGAGGCGGATACGGCTTTGTGCGGTGGGCACGGTGCCCCGTGGGGCACGGGATCAAAGCACCCCGAACAGCATCAACAACAGGACGAGGGACAGTGGGACGCCGAGCAGCCAGAGAATGATGGGCATGGTGATCTCCTTGGAAACGGGTGGAAGTGGATAAGTGACTTCACTGTATTCCCGCCCCCTGGCCTCGCCTGTCCTCCAACGCGGCGCCCGGGCGTAGGCCCGAGCCTACCGGCCTTGCAGGGGGCGGCGCCATGCTTGCGCGCCGTGTTTACAGACCTTCTTCCAGTGCCAGCAGCTCCTGCACGGTCTGGCGCCGGCGGATCAGCCTGGCCTGGCCCCCGTCTACCAGCACTTCGGCGATCAGCGGGCGCGTGTTGTAGTTGGAGGACATGGAGGCGCCGTAGGCGCCCGTGTCATGGATCACCAGCAGGTCGCCCACCTGGGCCGCCGGCAGGTCGCGCGGCAGCACCACGCCGCCATCGCCCTGGGTGAACACGTCGCCCGACTCGCACAGCGGGCCAGCCACTACCGTGGGGCGCGCGGCTGCCGTGCCGCCATCGCGGCGCAGTACCTGCATGGCGTGGTAGCTGCCGTACATGGAGGGGCGCATCAGCTCGTTGAAGCCCGTGTCCACCAGAACGAAGTGGTTGTTGCCCGCGTTCTTGGTGGCGCGCACCTCGCCCAGCAGAACCCCCGACTCGGCCACCAGGAAGCGCCCGGGCTCGATCTCCAGCCCGAGCTTGTGGCCGACGATGGCCTCGGCCTGCTGGCGCGCCGTGTCCCACAGGCCATGGTAGTGCTGCGTGTCGATCACCGGGTCGCCGCTGCGGTACGGGATGGACAGGCCGCCGCCCGCCGAGATGGCGTGCAGGTCGTGTCCGGCCGCATGCGCCGTGCGCACCAGCTCCACCATGGCGCCGCAGACTTCAGCCAGGTGGACGTAGTCCACGCCCGAGCCGATGTGCATGTGCAGGCCCGTGAGCGCCAGGCCGTGCTGCCTTATGGCGGCCAGCGCCGCGGGCAGGTCGGTGTGCCAGATACCGTGCTTGCTGTGCTCGCCGCCGGTGTTGGTCTTGTTGCTGTGGCCATGGCCGAAGCCGGGGTTGATGCGCAGCCACACCGCGTGGCCCGGCGAGGCCTGGCCCAGCTGGTGCAGCATGTCGATGGAGCCGGCGTTGACCGGCACGCCATGCTCGACCACGCAGGCCAGGGTGTCGGCATCGAACAGGTCGGCCGTGAACACGATCTCCGAGGGCTCACCACCGGCCTGGTAGCCGGCCGCCAGCGCGCGCAAGATCTCGCCGCGCGAGACCGCATCCACCTTCACGCCCTGCTCGCGCATGAGCTTCAGGATATGGATGTTGGAGCAGGCCTTCTGCGCGAAGCGCACGGTGTCGAAGTTGGACACCTGGGCGATGCGCTGGCGGATGGTGGCGGCGTCGTAAACCCACAGCGGGGTGCCGAACTGGTCGGCCAGGGACCACAGTTGTTCAGGCGAGAAAGGGTTGGACATGGCGGGCAGGCTCCAGGCGCAAAAAGTGGGAAGGGGAGAACGTCTGGGCAGAATCATGCCCCGCTGAAGTCATTCAGTCCAATGCCTTGTTTTTCATATCCATTCATTTTAGATATGCTTCTTGGTCATGAACTCCAGCGACGACAACGCCCTTCGCATCACCCACCGCCACATCGAGATCTTTCGTGCCGTCATGGTGGCCGGCAGCGTGACCGGTGCCGCCGAGCTGCTGCACACCTCGCAACCGACGGTGAGCCGCGAGCTGGCGCGCCTGGAGTCCCTGCTGGGCTACACCCTGTTCGACCGCGTGCAGGGTCGGCTGCGCCCCCATGCCCGGGCATTGGCACTGTGGGACGAGGTGCAGCGCTCCTGGCAGGGCCTGGATCGTGTGGTGGACCGGGCCTTGGCCTTGGGGCGCTCTGCGGACGCCGCGCAGTCCCTGTCGGTGCTGTGCCTGCCAGCCCTTAGCCATGCCCTGCTGCCCGGCGCGGCCGCGCGCATGCTCGCCGCCCACCCGGGCGCCCGCGTCTCCGTCACACCCCAGGAGCCGCCTTTGCTGGAGGAGTGGATGACTGCCCAGCGCTTCGACATGGGCTTGAGCGAGCAGATCTCCAACCCGCCCGGCACGCGCTCGCAGCTGTTGCTGACCCTGGACGAGGTGGCCGTGCTGCCCGAAGGCCATGCGTTGGCCGCGCGGCCGGTGCTGCAGCTGGCGGATTTTGCCGACCAGCCGTTCGTGAGTCTTTCAGCGGATGACCCCTACCGCCGCCAGATCGACGCCCTGTTCGCCGAAGCCGGCGTACAGCGGCTGATGCGCATGGAGACGCACAGCGCGGTGGCGGTGTGCGCGATGGTGCAGCGCGGGCTGGGGGTGGCTGTTGTCAATCCGCTCACGGCGCTGGCCGTGGCGGAGCAGGGGGTGGTGGTGCGCAGGGTGGGATTTTCGGTGCCGTTCAGTGTGAGCCTGGTGTTGCCGTTGTACCGGGCGGCGTTGGAGGAGGTGGGGTGGATGGTGGAGGCTTTGGGGTTGGAGGCTGATGATTTGAAGGAGAGACTTGGGCGGTTGGTTTGATGGGATGTTCGTCTGTTCGTCTGTTCGTCTGTTCGTCTGTTTGGTGGTGGTAGGTGCAGGCCTGGATTGAGGGCGGGAGCCGGGATGTGCGCCCGGCGGCGCACCTACTTTCTTTTTGCGCAAAAAGAAAGTAGGCAAAGAAAGAGCGCCCCACAGTCTGCGTCCCTTCGCTTCGCTGCGGGCAACCTGCGATGCTCGGGCCTGGGGTGGTGCCGCAGAACTCACTGCGTTCTCCCTTCGGGCGAACTCCGTTCAAGCAGCTGCGGCAAGCCAGATCACGAAGTGCGTGTGCCCTGCGGCACACGCACCCACCCCAGGCCCTGCGCTTCTCGGCGCAGCCAGAAGGGGTGGGGAGCGGGTACCACCCGGCTGCTGCTGCGCAGCTACGCCTGGGGTCGGTTACGCGCTGCGCGCTGCCGACGGCTGGGGCACGGTCACCCTGGCGAGCCGAGCGCAGCGAAGGGCCACAGGCCGAGCGAAGCAATGGCCCGAATGGAGCCCGCTCCCACCCCCTTCTGACCGTGCCGAGAAGCGCAGGGCCTGGGGTGAGCGCGTGCCGAAGGACACGCGCATCGTCATCTGGCTCGCCGAAGCTGTTTGACCGAGCTGCCTCGCAGAGGCAGCGCAGGGAGTTCTTCGGCGTCACCCCAGGACCGAGCATCGCAGGCTGCCCCCTCGCCACCGGCGAGGGGGACACGGGCAGCGGGGTCGCCTTTTCTTGGCCTACCTTCTTTTGGAGGGTGTAGAAGAAATCTATTGCAGTCGCCCCAACAACATCCGGGCCTGCGCAAGCCACACCCACGCCGCCGCATAGAACGGCTTGCGGTCGTGGTGCATCACCAGCCTGCGGTTGCGCTCCAGCCATGCATGGGTGCGCTCCACCACCCAGCGCTTCTTGTAGATGGTGGCCGGCTGCTCTTCGCTCCACAGCGGCTGCTGGGCATCGTCCCAGCGGTGGCGGGCACTGTGGCGCACGATGCGCACCTGCACCTGGTGCGCCTTCTCGATCTGCTGCGCGCATTGCCCAGCGTACGCGCTGTCGGCCCACAACGTCTTGAACGAGCCGTCCGTGCGCTTGCACGCCTGCGCTACAGCTTGCGCGGCCGCGTCGCGGTCCTGCACGGCTGCGCTGGTGACTACTACCGCAAGCAGCAGGCCCAGCGTGTCCACGACCAGATGGCGCTTGCGCCCCTGCACCTTCTTGCCCGCATCGAAGCCCAGCGTGCCGCCTTGAGGGCTACCCCGGTTGGATTGCGAGTCGATGATGGCCTCGCTGGGCTGCGCAGCGCGCTCCAGGCGTTGGCGCCATTGCTGGCGCAGACGCTCGTGCAGCGCTTCGAACTTGCCTTGGCGGGCCCAGTTGACGAAGGCCTTCTGCACGGATTGCCAGGGCGGATAGATCTGCACCGGCAGGTTGCGCCAGGACGTGCCGGTGCGCAGCACATAGCAGCAGGCATCGACAACGCTGCGCCGCGAGTAGGTGGCCGGTCTGCCGCGCGAGCCCGGTTGTTGCTCGAACAGGTCTTGCGCCAGAGCCCATTCGGCATCCGTCAGGGCTCCTGCGATGGAGCTGCCCGCTGGGCTGGTGGGTCGATGCCGGGCGTTGTAGCCGTAACGGGTGCCAGGCTGGCCAGGCTGCGAGCGAGACAGCTGCGGCTTGGGCCGCGTTCGCTGCAGGCCGGCAGCCTTCAGTGCCGCACGCAGAGTCACCGTGCTGGGTGCGCTGCGGCCCATGTGATCGGCCCAGGCCAGCGCCAACTCGGGCAGCGTGGCCTGCGGGTTGTCGCGTACTACCTCGCGCAAGATGGCGTACTCGCCAGGGGGGATCACGGGTGGTCGGCCTGTCTTTGCCATTGCGTTGCTCCTGCTTGGTCAATGCGGCGCTATTATAATTTATTTCTTCTACACCCTCTTGGCGAAGCAAAAGAAGGTAGGTGCGCCGCCGGGCGCACACCCCGGCTCCCGCCCTTCAATCAAGCATGCCATCCCAACAAAGAGTCAGAACTCCAAGTTGTCAATCAATCTCGTAGCCCCCAACCGCGCCGCCCCCAACACCAACAACGCCCCCACAGCATCCCCAGCCGTGGCCGGCTGCAAATCCACCCGCCGCCTTACCGTCAGATAGTCCGGCTGCCACCCCCGCGCCCGCAACCCATCCATCGCCTGCTGCTCCCACTCCACCCCTGGCTGCTGTCCCCAGCGCACAGCCAGCTGGCGCAAGGCCTGCGACAAGGCCACCGCCTCCTGCCGCTCCTGCAGGCTGAGGTAGCCATTGCGCGAACTCAGGGCCAGGCCGTCGGGCGCGCGGCAGGTCTCGCCGGCGACCACGGTGATGGGCAGTGCGAACTGGCGCACCATCTGGCGGATCACCAGGAGTTGCTGGTAGTCCTTCTTGCCGAACACCGCCGTGCCGCCGCTCTGGCCCAGCACGCAGGCGAACAGCTTCATCACCACCGTGGCCACGCCCGTGAAGAAGCCGGGGCGAAAGTGCCCTTCGAGCATGTCGGCCAGGGCCGGGTCGGGGTGCACCTTGAAGGTCTGGGGCTCGGGATACAGGTCGGCCTCGCGCGGGGCGAAGAGCACTTTGCAGCCTGCGGCCTGCAGGCGGTTGCAGTCGGCCTCCCAGGTGCGCGGGTAGCTGTCGAAGTCTTCGTGCGGCAAGAACTGCAGGCGGTTCACGAAGATGCTGGCCACTGTGACGTCGCCCAGGGGCAGCGCCTGTTCGACCAGTGTGATGTGGCCGTCGTGCAGGTTGCCCATGGTGGGCACGAAGGCCGGGTGGCGGTAGGGGGCCAGGGCCTGGCGCAGGTCGTCGATGGTGTGGGCAATCAGCATGGCGAATCAGCAAGCAAGAAAGAAGAAAGAAAAGAGCAAGGGGAAAAGCGTGTACGCCCGGCTACCAGGCATGCAGGGCGTTGTCGGGAAAACGTCCCTCTTTGACGGCCATCACATAGGCCTCGATGGCGCCGCGCACGCTGCCGGCGTCCTGCATGAAGTTGTGGACAAACTTCGGGTTCTTGCCCAGGTTCATGCCCAGCATGTCGTGCAACACCAGCACCTGGCCGGCCGTGCCGTTGCCGGCGCCGATGCCGATGGTGTGGCAGCGCAGCAACTCGGCCGTGAGGTCGGCGGCCAGCACGGCGGGCACCATCTCCAGCACCAGCATGGCGGCGCCGGCGTCCTGCAGCTCGTGCGCGTGCTTTCGCAAGGTGCGCGCTGCGTCGTCGCTGCGCCCCTGCACGCGGTAGCCGCCCAGGGCGTGCACCGTCTGGGGAGTCAGGCCGAGGTGCGCGCAGACCGGTACGCCGCGCTGCACCAGGAATTCCACCGTGGGCGCGGTCCACCCGCCGCCTTCGAGCTTGACCATGTGCGCGCCCGCCTGCATCAGCACGCAGGCGCTGCGCAAGGCCTGCTCGCGGCTCTCGGCATAGGTGCCGTAGGGCAGGTCGGCTACCAGCCAGGCTGTGCCCTGCACCCGGTGCAGGCCGCGCGCCACGCTGGCCGTGTGGTAGGCCATGGCCTCCAGCGTCACGCCCACGGTGCTGGGCAGCCCCTGGCAGACCATGCCCAGCGAATCGCCGACGAGGATGCACTCCACGCCTGCGGCATCGGCCACCGCCGCAAAGGTGGCGTCGTAGGCGGTAAGCATGCACATCTTTTCGCCCGCATCCCGCATCTGCGCCAGGCGCGGCAGGCTCATGGGGCGGCGCTGGGGAAGGGGCGAGGCTGGCGGCAGCGTGCCGTAGGGGGTGGCAGAAGGCGTTGGATCGGTCATGGGGCTCCCCTGGACAAAATTGCGCGAGTGTAGGGGGTATGCAGTCGGGACAGCGGTGTCCCAAACCCCGGTCCCGGAAGCCGCTATGCTCGCGCCCCATGACCCATCCCAGCGACGATGAAAAAAGTGCCGACGTGGCCGCCCTGGCCCGTGCCGATGTGGCCCGCGCCTTGGCAGAAGACGTGGGCAGCGGTGACCTGACCGCCGGCTTGATCGACCCCGCACGCCGCGCCCGTGCGCGCATCCTGGCGCGCGAGGCCGCCGTGATCTGCGGCACGCCCTGGGTCGAATCGGCCCTGCGTGCCCTGGATCCGGATGTACAGCTCACCTGGCAGGTTGCCGAGGGCCAGCGCTGCGCGCCCGACCAGGTGGTGCTGGAGATCGAGGGCAGCGCCCGCGCGCTGCTCAGCGCCGAGCGCACGGCGCTCAACTTTTTGCAGCTGCTCTCGGCAGTGGCCACCAAGACGGCCACCTATGCCTACGTGGTCGCCGGCACCCGTGCGCGCATCGTGGACACGCGCAAGACCCTGCCGGGCCTGCGCCTGGCGCAGAAGTACGCCGTGCGCGTGGGCGGCGGCACCAACCACCGCATCGGCCTGCACGATGCCGTGCTGATCAAGGAAAACCACATTGCCGCGGCCGGCGGCGTCACCGCCGTGCTGCGCGCCGCGCAGCAGCAGGTGGGCGCGCGGGCCGCCTTCATCGAGATCGAGGTCGAGACGCTGTCGCAGCTGACCGAGGCGCTCGACGCGGGCGCCACCATGGTGCTGCTCGACAACATGCCCTTGCCCCTGCTGCGCGAAGCCGTGCGCGCCAATGCCGGCCGCGCCATCCTCGAGATCTCGGGCGGCGTCACGCTCGATGGCCTGCGCGAATTGGCCGAGACCGGCGTGGACCGCATCTCCATCGGCACGCTGACCAAGGATGTCAAGGCCACCGATTTTTCGATGCGGCTGCAGGAACTGTCATGAGCAACACGGCCACGCTGAACCGCATCGACGTCGAATACGACCAGCCCCTGGACGTGCTGGAAGAAGGTGGTGGTTCTGTCTGCTCCACCAAACACGCCTGGGCCCGCGTGCCACCCGAGCCCTCGCAGGCCGAGCGCGCCGCGCTCAAGGACCGCATCCGCCGCCTGCTCCAGGAGAAGAACGCGGTCATGGTCTCGCACTACTACGTGCACCCCGATCTGCAGGACCTGGCCGAGGAAACCGGTGGCCTGGTCAGCGATTCGCTGGAGATGGCGCGCTTCGGCCGCGACCATGCGGCGCAGACCCTGGTGGTCTCGGGCGTGCGCTTCATGGGCGAGACGGCGAAGATCCTCTCGCCCGAGAAGACCGTGCTCATGCCCGACCTCGATGCCACCTGCTCGCTCGACCTGGGCTGTCCGGTCGAAGAATTCAGTGCCTTCTGCGACGCCCACCCGGACCGCACCGTGGTGGTGTATGCCAACACCAGCGCGGCCGTGAAAGCGCGCGCCGACTGGCTCGTCACGTCGAGCTGCGCGCTCGAGATCGTCGGCGCGCTCAAGGCGGCGGGCCACAAGATTCTGTGGGCGCCCGACCGCCACCTGGGCGCCTACATCCAGCGCGAGACCGGCGCCGACATGCTGTTCTGGAACGGTGCCTGCATCGTGCACGACGAGTTCAAAGCCTTCGAGCTGGAGGCGCTCAAGCGCGAGCATCCCCAGGCCAAGGTGCTGGTGCACCCCGAAAGCCCTGCCGACGTGGTGGCGCTGGCCGATGCCGTGGGCTCCACCTCGGCCATCCTCAAGGCCGCGCGCGAGATGGATGCGCGCGAGTTCATCGTCGCCACCGACAACGGCATGATGCACAAGCTGCGCGCCCTCAACCCCGGCAAGACCTTTTACGAAGCCCCCACCGCCGGCAACAGCGCCACCTGCAAGAGCTGCGCGCACTGCCCCTGGATGGCGATGAACGGCCTGGCCGATGTAGCGCGGGTGCTGGAGACGGGCGCCAATGCCGTGCATGTGGACCCCGCGCTGATCCCGCGCGCCCGCCAGCCCATCGACCGCATGCTGGCCTTCACGGCCGCGCTCAAAAGCGGCCATCCCGCCGCGGGGCTGGTGCCGCACCTGGGCGCGGCCTGATCCTGCAAACATGGCTGCCCCGGGGAACCGGGCGGCGAGATTCCTTCCTGTGACCACCGTTCATTCCCGCATCGATTTCACCCAGCCGCAAGGGCCCGGCGCCCCGCGCCTGCGCCACGCCTTCGGCCCGCCGCGCGAGGTACTGGTGGCCCATGCGCTGAACGAGGTGCGCGGCGTGCTCGATGCGGTGCACGCCGCCGCACAGGGCGGGGCCTGGTGCGTGGGCTATGTACGCTACGAGGCTGCGGCGGCCTTTGACACCGCCCTGCAGACCCACACGGCGCAGGGCCCGTTGGCTTGGTTTTCGGTGCACGATGAAGCCCTGCCCTGGCCGGATGGACCACAGCCTGACGCAAGCGCCGAAGTGACATGGGCCGATGGCCTGCCGCGTGCCGACTTCGATGCCTCGCTGGCCCGCATCCACCAGGCCATCCGCGATGGCGAGGTCTACCAGGTCAACTACACCGCACCCCTGCAGGGCCGTGCGCAGGGCAGCGCCCAGGCGCTGTTCGAGGCGCTGCACCGCACCCAGCCCGAGGGCTACTGCGCGCACATCGACGCGGGCGACACCCAGGTGCTGTCGGTCTCGCCCGAGCTGTTCTTCGACTGGACCACCGATGCGGCGGGCGGCGACATCCTTGCTCGCCCGATGAAGGGCACGGCCCCGCGTGGCGCCACGCCCGACGCCGATGCCGCCCAGGCCGAGCACCTGCGCACGGCGCCCAAGGAGCGGGCCGAGAACGTGATGGTCGTGGACCTGCTGCGCAACGATATCTCGCGCATCGCGCAGCCGCACAGCGTGCGCGTGCCCCGGCTGTTCCACACCCAGGCCCTGCCCACCGTGTGGCAAATGACGTCCGACGTGCAGGCGCGAACGCGCCCAGGAACCACGCTGAGCGACGTGTTCGCAGCACTCTTCCCCTGCGGCTCGGTCACGGGCGCGCCCAAGGTGCGTGCCATGCAGCTGATCCGCGATCTGGAGCCCGCGCCGCGCGGCGTGTACTGCGGCGCCGTGGGCGTGGTACGCCCGCACGGGCCACCGGGCCAGGGCGGCGTGGCCGCGACCTTCAACGTGCCCATCCGCACCGTGGTGCTGCAGGCGCGCGATGGCACGGTGCAGGCCACCTGCGGCATCGGCAGCGGCATCACCTCGGGTGCCGAGGCCGAGGCCGAATGGCATGAATGGCGCCACAAGCGCGCCTTCGTGGAGCGCGCCAGCGCAGCGTTCGACCTGCTCGAAACCCTGGCGCTCGAGGGTGGGCAGTTCCGCCACCTGGGCGAGCACTTGGCGCGCATGGCCGTGGCCGCTGGGCACTTCGGCTATGGGTGGGACGCCGATCGCGTTCATGCCCGCCTGCAGGCGCTGGCCGCGCAGCACGCCAGTGGCGCATGGCGCGTGCGCCTGCTGCTGGACAGCCGGGGCGCACCCCGCGCCGAGGCCTTCGCGCTGCAGCCCACGCAGGTGCCTGTGCGCCTGCAGCTCGCCGGCCGTGCCTTCGACGAGGCCGACAGCGAATTCGTGCGCCACAAGACCACGCGCCGCGCGCACTACGCGGCGTTTGCGCCCACCGCGCCCGGCGTGTTCGATACGGTGCTGTGGAACCGTGCCGGCGAGATCACCGAGGGCACCTTCGGCAACCTGGCCCTGCGGCTCGATGGCCGCTGGGTCACGCCGCCGCTGGCCTGCGGCCTGCTGCCTGGCGTGGGGCGTGCGGTGGCCCTGCGCGAGGGCCGCGTGGCAGAGGCCGTGGTGCGGCTCGACGACCTGCCGCATGTCGATGGCTGGGCCTTCATCAACAGCCTGCGCGGCTGGCTGGCCGCGCAATTGATAGCCTGAGCCGCAGGGCTGCACGCGCTTGCGTGCACTGTGCACTCGCCTTCGCGCTCGGGCGCTTGCCTGTGCGTATACACCAGGCTGCGAGAGGATCGCTATGCATGCTTATTTCCCGCACTGGTATGCAAGGGTTTACCCCAGGACTGTCACACAGCTTTTTTCTAATGAGCCCAGCGCCCCACCATGGGGTGCCGACCGGTAAGACGCCTGCCCTGCGGTATGCCCATGTCCCGGTGATCTGCCCATTTCGAAGAAGTGAACTCCATGAAACTCAAGCTCCTTGCCCTCGCGGCCCTGACCCTTGCCGCCGGCGCCCATGCACAGTCCAGCGTCACCCTCTTTGGCGTGGTCGACGCCTCGGTGGTCCACATGTCCAGCAACACCAACAGCGTCACCGGCCTGTCCAGCGGCGGTCAGTCCAGCAGCCGCCTGGGCTTTCGCGGCGTGGAAGACCTCGGTGGTGGTCTGAAGGCCGGCTTCTGGTTGGAGGGTGGCCTGGCCGCCGACAACGGCACCGCCGCTGGATTCCGCTTCGACCGCCGTTCCACCGTGAGCATTTCGGGCGGCTTCGGTGAAGTGCGCCTGGGCCGCGACAAGTCGCCCGCCTACCTGAACATCGAAACCTTCGATCCCTTCGGCGACTCGGGCGTGGGCGGCATCAACGGTGCCAACCTGGTCGGCAGCGCCACCTCGGCCGCCGGCACGCCCGAAGGCAGCGCCCCCAAGCGCACCAGCAACGGCCTGAACTACCTGCTGCCCGAACTGGGCGGCTTCTACGGCCAGCTGCAGTACGCCCTGGGCGAGCAGCTGTCCAACCAGGTCAACGACCGCATGGGCAACTCGCTGGCCCTGCGCGCTGGCTATGCCAACGGCCCCCTGAACGTGGCCGTGGCCTTCGGCGAGACGCGCGGCGGCGCCGCTACTGCCAACTCGGTCGACTACAAGGCCAGCAACGTGGGCGTGTCCTACAGCTTCGGCGTGGTCAAGCCCATGGCCTTGTTCGCCACCGAGCGCGGTGCCGGCCGCCGCGTGGACATGTTCGGCCTGGGCGCCACCGTGCCGCTGGGCGTGGGCGAGCTGCGCGTGTCGTACACCAACTTCAAGCGCAAGGACGTGAACAACGCCGACTCGCAGAAGTTCGCCATTGGCTATGGCCACAACCTGTCCAAGCGCACGCAGCTGTACGCCACCGTGGCGCGCATCAGCAACGACGGCGCCGCCACGCGCGGTCTGGCCGTGTCCTCCTCGTCGCTCGGCAGCCCGACGATCGGCGCCGGCAACGACGTGACCGGCTACGAGTTCGGCGTTCGCCACACGTTCTGATGGCGGACGGGCCGGGGCACCTGTTGCAGCGGGTGCCCTGGCCTTGAGGCCGTGCTGTGCGCCTTCCACCTGGTGGGGATGCGAGGGGGGCGCAGCACGGACTTTCCTGCGTTACAGCAATGACAAAGCCGCCCAGGGCAGTGCCCGGGGCGGCTTTGTCATTGGGGACTGCCTGCCAGGCAGATTCTTACAGCTTTTCCTTGGCGTACGAGCCGCGGTCCATGTCCACGATCTCCACGCTCAGCTGCACCAGCACGCCCTGCGGCTTTGGGGTGAGTTCGCGCAGCACGCCGGCGATCAGGTCCGACAGCTCCTTCTTGGCCTCGGGCGTGCGGCCCGAGAGCACGCGCAGCTGCGCGTGCACGAAGGCGCGCTGCGCCGGGGCGGTGCCGATCTCGAAACTGTCGGCCACCACGAAGCGGGTCTTGAGGTCCAGCTCGTCCAGCACCTGGGGGTGGGCGCACAGCGCGGCATTGAGCGCGGTCAGCGCTTCGGCCTCGGGGTAGTGCGGCAGGTTGCCGGAGTACTCGACGATGAGATGGGGCATGGCGGTTCCACGAAAAATCGGTGCACCCGGCAGAGGGCCGGTGCGGTGGGCGAAGACGCCACGGGGTGCGCGGCGCAGGGCCCGCCAGTTTATCGGCTTATCGGGGTGGTGCCGACGTTGGCCTGTGCCGCCTGCGTCGGCGCGTCGATGGACTGCACGAAGCCGTGCAGCGCCCGCAGCATGGCCATCGGGGCCTCGATCTGCGGCCAGTGGCCGATGCCATCGAGCGCGACCACGTCCGCATGGGGGACCACCTCGCGGTAGCGCTGTGCCATGTGGGCGCCCGAGTTGGGGTCGGCGCTGCCGTTGACGAGGCGCACCGGCACCGCCCCGGCTACCAGCGGTGCCACCAGGCGATCGCGCAGGGCCATGCGCTCGATGTAGAAGCGCCCCACCTGGTGCGAGATGCGCCGCCCGTTGCCGTGGTTGACCAGAGCCCAGAAATCGTCGAGCAGCCCGGCCGTGGGCTGCGTGCGCGCGCCGAACAGGCCTGCCACCGTGCGCTCGAATGCTCGCTGCGGAATGCGCGGGCCGATCCACCGCCCCAGTGGGGACGACAGCAGGTGCTGTATGGGGCGCGGCGCATACGCTTCGGGGCACACGCCGCCGTTGAGCAACAGCAGCGATTCGATGCGGCACCCCTCCCTTGGCCGCTCCACCCGGCGTGCCAGCATCTCCTGCGCAATGCTCACGCCCAGGTCGTGGGCGACGATGTGGCAGCGGTGCACGCCCCGTTGCGCGAGCAGGGCATCGAGCAGATCGGCATGGTCCTGTATACGGTAGGCGTGCGCCACCGGTTTGTCCGAAAAGCCCATGCCCAGCAGGTCAGGGGCGATCACGCGGTAGCGTGCCGCCAGGGCATTCCACACGCCGTGCCAGTCGTAGGAGCTCGTGGGGTAGCCATGCACCAGCAGCAAGGTGCTGCCCTGGCCGGCCTCGGCAACGAAGAGGCGCTGGCCGCGCACGGTGGCGAACTGGCCGTGGTCATGCCAGCGCTGCAGGGAGGGGGTCAACTGGTCCATGCCGCTCGCACCAGGAGCAGGGTGGCCGCCAACTGGCACAGCAGCGTGAGCGCATGGGCCGCCTGGCGCCAGGGCAGGCGGCGGCCCAGGGCGGCCATGCAATAGAGGAGACGGGCCAAGACAAAGGTGGTGCAGACCGCTGCCAGCGCGGTGGCGGCTGTGCCATCGGCCTGTGCCAGCGCCAGCACGAGCAGGCCGAACAGCAGCGACTGCTCCAGCGTGTTGCCGTGCGTGCGCACCGCCACGGCCAGGTCCTGGTGCCCGCCATCGCCCCAGGTCTGGCGGTGGCGCATGCGCAGGCGAGAGACATGCAAGGACAGGGCCGTGAGCAGCAGGGCCAGGGTGGCCAGCGTGGCCGCCGCAATGGTGAAAAGTGGAGGCATGTTCAGGAAGGGGGCGAACCGGATGAAGGAATCCCGCCAAGCTTAGAAAACCCGTGGCCTGTTGCCAATAGCACCAAAGGGCAGGTCGGGTGGCTGCTTTGCCCACCCATGCCACGTTCAGACGGGCGGTTGGCTTTGCAGAAAGGCGCGCAGTTTCATGGGCGCAATCGGCTTGGGCAGCAGCGGCAGGCCAGCCGCTGCGGCACGGGCCTGCAGCTCGGGTGTCGCCTCGGCGGTGACCAGCAGGGCCGGCACGGCACGGCCGATGGCGCTGCGCAGGGCGGCGACCGCCTCAGGGCCCTGCACGCCGTGTGGCAGGTGCCAGTCGACCACCAGGGCGTCTGGCAGCGTCTGCCCTGGCCATGGCTGCATCGCCTCCTGCAGGCTGGCCGCTGCGATGACTTCGCAGCCCCAGCCCTGCAAGACCTCGGTCAGCGCGAGCCGCGAGCCGGCATCGTCTTCCAGTACCAGCACCCGCTGCGCCGGTGGCCCTGGCTGCGGCGTCGCTTTTTCTTCCACTGTGGTGGTGGTGACGGCGGCGCCTGCGACACGGGGCTCCGGCGCGGCCAGCGGCAGGCACAGCGCAAAGCGGCTGCCCTGGCCCGGTTGCGATTGCACGGTGAGTTCCAGCCCCAGCAAGTTGCACAGGCGCCGGGCGGTTGCCAGCCCCAGGCCCAGCCCTTGGCTGCGGTCGCGCTCCGGATGGCCGATCTGGTAGTGCTCGTCAAAGATGCGCGGCAGCTCGGCGGCATCGATGCCCACGCCCGAGTCGTGCACGCAGACCTCCACCATGGCGCCCTGCTCGCGGGCGTCCAGCCGCACAAAGCCTGCCGGCGTATAGCGGACGGCGTTGGCGACCAGGTTGGACAGCACGCGCGCCAGCAGCGCGCGGTCGCCCTCCACATGGGCGGTGGTGGGCTCCACCGTGAACGCCAGGCCCTTGGCCTGGGCCTGCACGCCGAAGGTGCCGGCCATTTCGTCGAGCAGTGCCTGCAGCGCAAAGCGCGTGGGGCGGGGCGTGATGGAGCGGGCGTCCAGGCGCGACAGCTCCAGCAGCCCTTCCACCAGCGAGCCCATGCTCTCGGCGCATTCCATGAGGGTGGCCGCGAGGTATTCCACCCGGTCGCGCGATGCGGGCTGCTGCAGCGTGTACGCCAGCAACTGCATGGCATTGAGCGGCTGGCGCAGGTCATGGCCCACGGCGGCAAGGAACTGCGCCTTGGAGGCGTGGGCCGCCTCGGCTTCCTGGCGTGCCAGCCGCGTGGCTTCGTTCTCGCGCTGCAGTGCGGCAATCAGCGCCTGCCGTTCGCGCTGCTGGGCGGCGGCCTGCGCGATGGTGCGCGCCTGGGCCCGGCCGGCGTGCCAGACGTACAGTGCCATCAGCACCGACGCCAGCGCCAGCAGGGTGTGCAGCGGTTCTCCCACCAGCAGGTCGCGCGCGGCCAGCGGGCCGAACACACCGATCGCATAGGCGCCCAGTGCGGGCAGGTGGTGTGCCAGGTGGGCCACGCTGCCCAGCACCACGGAGGCCAGGCCTATGTGCAGGGCCATCTCGGCCACCAGGTTGGCGGGCGCCCACAGCACCCAGCTGCCGACGCCCCAGGCCAGGGCCTGCGCCAGTGCGCTTACCACCACCCAGCGCGCCCAGCAGGCAGCGCGCGTGCCGGGTGCGGCAGCGCGGCGGCGGTAGGCCATGCCCAGGCCTATGCGCAGGCAGCGCACGGCCGCAAACGCCGCCAGCCACAGGGCGATGGCGGTGGCCGGCACATCGCGCCAGAACAGCACGCTCAGGAAGAAGGCCTCCACCACCCCCACCAGTGCCGACAGGGGCGCTCCCCGGTACAGGGTGTCCAGGGCCTGTGCGTCGGGCGGGGCGCTGGGCGCTGCAGCCATCTACAGCAGCCCTTTTTCGCGCGCCGCCACCACCAGGTGCGTGCGGTTGCGCGCCTGCAGCGCACCGAGCAGTGCCGTGACGTGCAGCTTGACGGTGCGCTCGGCGATGCCCAGCGCCTGGGCGATGCGCTTGTTGGGCTGGCCCTGGGCCACCAGCAGCAGCACTTCCATCTGCCGGGCCGTGGGGCCTGCCAGGTCGCTAGGCAAGTCGCCTGGCACTGCCGCAGGCTGCGTGTCGAATGCCATGCCACCTGCTGCGACGGTGCCCAGGGCGGCGGCCATGGCCTGCACGGACTGCGACTTGCCGAGAAAGCCGCTGGCGCCCGCACCACGCGCCGCCGCCTGCAGGGCCGGGTCTTCATCCCCCGAGATCAGCACCCGCGCCACCAGCGGGAACTGCCGGGCAAAAAGCGCCAGGCCCTGCAGCCCCGTGTGGGCCCCCAGGCGCTGGTCGAGCAGCACGATGTCCAGCCCCGGCTGGCCGGCGGCAGCCCGCAGACCTTCCTCCAGCGTGCAGGCCGTGTCCACGCGCGCGCCCGGCCAGGCATGGGCCAGCGCATGGGCAAAGCCGACGCAGAACAGGGGGTGGTCGTCCACCAGCAGGAGTTGGGGCATGGTGCGGATTGTGTGGCAAGCCAGTCCCGCCGGAGCCGCCCCGTATGCTTGACTTGGGTCAAGGGGCTCTCGCCCCCAGGGGCCGCAGACAGGGCGTTGGTGTACAGAATCGCGGCAGTCTGGGGTGGTCCCCAGGCTGGCAGCGCACGCCTCTTTGCGTTGTTGATCCACTTCTTCCGACTGCCTGTCCCCGCCACCCCTGAACGATGCCGGATGCGCGTGCGCGCATGTTTTTTGCTGGGGCAGCAGCGGTATCCACAACTCTCGTCTTCAATATAACCATGACACAACAGAAATTGATCCGACGCGTGACCTTTGCCTGCCTGGCGCTGTGTGCCACCCTGGCGAATGCCCAGGGCCCGCACGCGCATTGGGAGTACAAGGGCAAGCATGGCGCCGCCCATTGGGGCGCGCTGGAAGAGGGCTTCGAAGCCTGCGCCCGCGGCACGGCCCAGAGCCCTGTCGACATCCGCAAGACGGTCAAGGAGGCCTTGCCGGCGCTCGACTTCCAGTACGCATCCGGGGCACCCACCCTGGTCAACAACGGCCACACGGTGCAGGTCAACGTGCCGGCCGGCAGCAAGCTGGTGGTGGGCGGCCGGGCGCTGGAGCTGCTGCAGTTCCACTTCCATACGCCCAGCGAGGAGGCCGTGGGCGGCAAGCGCGCCGCGATGGTCGCCCACTTCGTGCACAAGGCCGAGGACGGCGGCCTGGGCGTGGTGGCCGTGCTGATCCAGCCGGGCAAGAAGAACCAGGCCTGGGAGCCCATCTTCGCGCACCTGCCGCGCGTAGGCGAGCAGGTCACGGTCGATGGCCTGGCGCTGCATCCCGCCGCCCTGCTGCCGGAAAAGCACGGTTACTACAGCTTCGAAGGTTCGCTGACCACGCCACCCTGCTCCGAAGGCGTGCAGTGGATGGTGCTCAAGGAGCCCGTCAAGCTAAGCGCGCAGCAGATCAAGTCGTTCCGCCGGGTCTACAGCGCCAATGCACGGCCGCTGCAACCGCTGCATGGGCGCGTGGTCAAAGAGAGCACCTAATTTGACAGGAAGATCCGTGCAGCCACTGGCTGCACGGACTCAAGCCACGGCGGGTGCGTGCGCCGCGTGCCGGTGCAATGCCTGCAGCAGTTGGTCGACGTCCTCGGCGGTGTGCGCTGACGACAGCGCAATGCGCAGCCGGGCAGTGCCGGCCGGCACCGTCGGCGGGCGGATCGCGGGCACCCACAAGCCCTCTGTGCGCAGGCTTTCCATCACCGCCAGTGCGGCCTCGTTGCTGCCGATCACCAGCGCCTGCACGGCGGTGTGCGAGGGCAGCAGGCGCCAGCCCAGTGCGTCAGGCAGGGCTGCAAGCCCGGCGCGCAGTTGCGCGATCCGGGCGTCAAGCTGCTGGCGCCGGTCGTCCGCAGCCGCGATCAGCTCCAGGCTCTTGCGCAGTGCACTGGCCAGCAGCGGTGGGGCGGCGGTGGCGAAGATGTAGGTGCGCGTCTTTTGCAGCAGCCATTCGATGAGCGCGCCATCGCCCGCCACGAAGGCACCCGCCACCCCGGCGGCCTTGCCCAGCGTGGCCATGTAGAGCACCCGGCGCGATGCGGTGGCACCCGTGAGGCCTGCCTCGGCGAGGCTGCCACGCCCCTGGGGGCCCAGCACGCCAAAGCCATGGGCGTCGTCCAGCAGCAGCAGGGCATCGAAGCGTTCGCACAGGGCCAGCAGGGCCGGGATATCGATGAGGTCGCCGTCCATGCTGAACACGGCATCGCTGACCACGAGTTTGCGCCGTGCGGGGCTGGCCGCCAGGGCCGCCTCCAGTGCTACCAAGTCGGCATGCGGGTAGCGGTGGATGGTGGCGCGCGACAGGCGCGCACCGTCGATCAGGCAGGCGTGGTTGAGTGCGTCGGAGAACAGCGCATCGCCATTGCCCACCAGCGCCGGGATGATGCCGGTGTTGGTGGCATAGCCGGCGTAGAAGTACAGGGCCCGGGGCAACTGCACGAAGGCCGCCAGTTCCTGCTCCAGCGCATCGTTGGCGGCGCTGTGCCCGCTGACCAGGGGCGAGCCGCCCGAGCCCACGCCAAAGGCATGGGTGGCTTCGCGTGCAGCCGCGGCCAGCGCCGGGTGGCTGGCCAGGCCCAGGTAGTCGTTGCTGCAGAAGGCCAGCATGGGCTGCCCGTCCACCAGCAGGTGGGCGCCGCCTGCAGGCTGCACCACGCGGCGGCGGCGCAGCAGATGGGCGTGCTCGATGTCGGCCAGCCGTGCCGGGATCTCGTCGAGCCAGGAGGGTGGGGAAGAGTGAGCCAAAGGGGTCGTCATAGCCAGTGGGCAGGCAGTTCGAAGACCAGGCCGCGCGCTTCCGGCAAGGTCTGGTACGGTACGTCGGCCAGCAGGGGAGCTCCCAGGCGCGCACCCAGGTAGGCCTTGTTTTCCTCCACGGCTTGCATCGCGGGGTCTACCTGGTTGGCCACCCAGCCGGCCAGCGTGAGGCCGCGCGCGCGGATGGCCTCGGCCGTCAGCAGTGCATGGTTCAGGCAGCCCAGGCGCAGGCCCACCACCAGCACCACGGGCAGGGCCAGGGCCAGGGCCAGGTCGGCGCCGGTCGTGGTGTCCGACAGCGGCACGTGAAAGCCGCCCGCACCTTCCACCACCACCGCGTCGGCCTGGGCCGCCAGTGCCTGGTAGCAGTGCACGATGGCGGCGATGTCGATCTGCACACCGGCGCGGGCCGCCGCGATGTGGGGCGAGAGCGGGTCGGGCAGCAGCACCGGGTTGTCCAGCGCGGCCGGCACCGCCACGGTCGATGCGGCGCGCAGCGCAATCGCGTCCTCGCTGGCCCAGTCCTCGCCCCAGGGCACCACGCCTGCCGCCACCGGCTTCATGCCGACCACGCGGCGGTGGTGCGGCGCCAGCGCATGCAGCAGGCCGGCGGACACCAGCGTCTTGCCCACGCCGGTATCGGTGCCGGTCACAAAACATCCAATCATCAACAGGTTTCCTCTTGCAGGGTGGCGTTCAGCGCGTCGAGCGCGCCGCTGGCCAGGCAGTCAACCGCCTCGCCGTCGAGCACATACGGTGGCATGGCATACAGCGTGTTGCCGATGGGGCGCAATACCAGCCCGCGCGCCATGGCCTGCTGGTGGTAGCGGCGCGAAAAATCGGGCAGGGTGGTGGCGATGTCCCAGGCCCAGACCATGCCCAGGCGGCGGGCGTGGCGCACACGCGTGTGCTGGGTGAGGGGTGTGCAAGCCGCGTCGATACGCTGCGCCAGTGCCACATTGGCCGTGAGCGCATCCAACTGGTCGAACAGCTCCAGCGTGGCCAGGGCTGCGCGGCAGGCCAGCGGGTTGCCGGTGTACGAGTGCGAGTGCAAAAAGCCGCGCGCCACCTCGTCGGCATAGAAGGCCTGGTACACCATGTCCGTGGTCAGCACCGCCGACAGCGGCAGGGTGCCACCCGTGAGGCCCTTGGACAGGCAGATGAAGTCGGGCCGGATGCCCGCCTGCTGGTGCGCGAACATGCTGCCCGTGCGGCCGAAGCCCGTGGCGATCTCGTCCACCACCAGGTGCACCTCGTAGCGGTCGCACAGCGCGCGCGCCAGGCGCAGGTATTCCGGGTCGTGCATGGCCATGCCGGCCGCGCACTGCACCAGGGGCTCCACGATCAGCGCGGCGGTGTCGGCATGGTGTTCGGCCAGCCAGGCCCCGAGCGCGGCGGCGCTGCGCCGCGCCACGTCCTCGGGGGTCTCGCCGGGCGCGGCCTGGCGCGCATCGGGGCTGGGCACGGTGGCGGCCAGGCGCACCAGCGGGGCGTAGGCCTCGCGGAACAGCGCAATGTCGGTCACCGCCAATGCCCCCACGGTCTCGCCGTGGTAGCCGCCAGCCAGGCCCACAAAGCGGCTCTTGCCCGGGCGGCCCGTGTTGCGCCAGTAGTGGGCGCTCATCTTCAGCGCGATCTCGGTGGCGGCCGCGCCATCGCTGCCGTAGAAGGCGTGGCCCAGGCCCGTGAGTGCACCCAGGCGCTCCGACAGCTCGACCACCGGCGCGTGCGTGAAGCCGGCCAGCATCACATGGTCCAGCCGCTCCATCTGGTCGGCCAGGGCTGCCTTGATGTGCGGGTGGCTGTGGCCGAACAGGTTGACCCACCAGGAGCTGATGCCATCGAGGTAGCGCCGGCCGTCGGTGCCGTACAGCCAGGGGCCTTGCGCGTGCGCGATGGCCACGGGCGGCTGGGCCTCGTGCCGCTTCATCTGCGTGCAGGGGTGCCAGACGTGGGCCAGGCTGCGAGCGACCAGGTCTTTCCTGGCCGTCTTGGGTGCGGTGGTGAACGCCATCACTGCAGCGTGAAGTCGAGCGCGCAGCTGTCGCCCAGCGCCTCGCGCCACACGCGCACGCGGCTCACGCGCGGGCGCAGCTCGGCCGGCAGGGCCTGCGCGATGAACAGGCACAGGTTTTCGAGCGTGGGAATGCCCAGCCCGGGCACCTCGTCGAGCATGTGGTGGTCGAGCAGCTCGCGCACCACTTCCAGCCCACGGCGCAATTGGCCCAGGTCCACCACCATGCCGGTGGCCGGGTCGCGCGGGCCGCTGAGCGAGACCTCGGCATGGTAGGTATGGCCATGGATGCGGCGGCTGCCTTCGGCCTCAATCTCGCGGCGCAGGGTGTGGGCCGCGTCGAAGAAGAAGCGCTGGGAAATCGTGAACTGCATAGCTATCGGATGCCGCTGATCTTGTGGGTCTGCAGGCTCAGCCGCCACGCCGGCTGCTCCATGCAGGTGGCGATGCACAGGGCGATGTGGGCGGCCTGGTCGGGCCCGTCCATGGGCTGCAAAAATCGGTGGGCGAACTGCCCGGTGGCGGCGATGGCTGCCAGGTCCATCCCCGACTGGGGCCAGACGAGCTTGAGCTCCTGGCCCTGCTGCTGCACCCAGGGCGCGCCAGCCTTGGGGCTCACGCACAGCCAGTCGATGCCCGGCGGTGCGGCCACCGTGCCATTGGTCTCCACGGCAATGCGGAACTGCCGTGCGTGCAGTGCGTCGATCAGGGCCGCATCGACCTGCAGCAGGGGCTCGCCACCCGTGAGCACCACCAGGCGGTGATCGGCATCGTGGGCCGGCCACTGGGCCGCAATGCGTTCCGCCAGGGCATCGGCCGTGGTGAACTTGCCGCCCAGGGTGCCGTCGGTGCCCACGAAGTCGGTGTCGCAGAAGCGGCAGATGGCGCTGGCGCGGTCGGCCTCGCGGCCACTCCAAAGGTTGCAGCCGGCAAAGCGGCAGAACACGGCGGGCATGCCTGCCTGCCCGCCTTCGCCCTGCAGGGTGTAGAAAATTTCCTTGACGCTGTAGGTCATACCTTGTCAGGCCACTGGGGGCACGAGGATGGTGGGCGCGGCCGGGGCGGCCAGCTCGGGGTAGTCGCGGCTGAAGTGCAGGCCCCGGCTCTCGCGGCGCATTTGCGCGCTGCGCACGATGAGCTCGGCCACCTGCACCAGGTTGCGCAGCTCCAGCAGGTCGCGCGTGACGTGGAAGTGCGAGTAGAACTCGTGGATCTCGCCCTGCAGCAGCGCGATGCGGTGGGCCGCGCGTTCGAGCCGCTTGTTGGTGCGCACGATGCCCACGTAGTCCCACATGAAGCGGCGCAGCTCGTCCCAGTTGTGCGAGATGACCACGCATTCGTCGGCATCGGTCACGCGGCTGTCGTCCCACTGGGGCAGCTCGGGCAACTCCACGGCCGGTGCTGCGGCGATGGCCTGGGCGGCCGCTCGCGCGAACACCATGCACTCCACCAGCGAGTTGCTGGCCAGCCGGTTGGCGCCGTGCAGGCCCGTGCAGGCCGTCTCGCCGATGGCGAACAGGCCCGGCAGGTCGGTGCGGCCCGCCAGGTCGGTGAGCACGCCGCCGCAGGTGTAGTGGGCGGCCGGCACCACGGGGATGGGCTCCTTGGTGATGTCGATGCCCAGTTCTGCACAGCGCGCGAGGATGTTGGGGAAATGCTCCTGCAAAAACGCCGGGCTCTGGTGCGAGATATCGAGGTGCACGCAATCGAGGCCGCGCTTCTTCATCTCGTAGTCGATGGCGCGGGCCACCACGTCGCGCGGCGCCAGTTCGGCGCGCTCGTCGTGCTGCGGCATGAAGCGCGTGCCGCCGACCGATGCAGGCAGCTTGAGCAGGCCACCCTCGCCGCGCACGGCCTCGGTGATCAAAAACGACTTGGCGTGCGGGTGGTACAGGCAGGTCGGGTGGAACTGGATGAACTCCAGGTTCGCCACGCGGCAGCCCGCGCGCCAGGCGGCCGCGATGCCGTCGCCCGTGGCCGTGTCGGGGTTGGTGGTGTACAGGTAGACCTTGCCCGCGCCGCCCGTGGCCAGGATGGTCTGGGGTGCGCGGAAGGTGAGGACCTCGTCGGTGGCTTCGTCCAGCGCGTACAGGCCCAGGCACCGGTCGGCCCCCTTGGCACCCAGCTTGCGTGCCGTGATCAGGTCCACCAGCGTGTGCTGCTCGAACAGCGTGATGCCCGGCATGGCGCGCACCACGTCGATCAGCGTGCGCTGCACGGCCGCACCGGTGGCGTCGGTGGAATGCACGATGCGCCGCGCACTGTGGCCGCCCTCGCGCGTGAGGTGCAAGGCGCCGTCTTCCAGCGAAAAGGGCACGCCCAGCTGCTGCAGCCAGGCAATCGCATCGGGCGCGTTCTCCACCACGAAGCGGGTGGCGGCCAGGTCGCACAGGCCGGCCCCGGCCACCAGGGTGTCTTCCACATGCGCGCCAAAACTGTCCCCGTCGGCCAGCACGGCGGCAATGCCGCCCTGGGCCCAGGCGCTGGCGCCATCGTGCAGCTGGCGCTTGGTGATTACCGCCACCCGGTGCGTGGGCGCCAGGTGCAGGGCCGCCGAAAGCCCGGCGAGGCCGCTGCCTACGATGAGAACGTCGAAGTCGTGAGATGCCATGGCTTGCTGGGAATGGAGAGGTGGTGGGACCATGGCCGCCCGCCATGGCCAGAAATCAGGCGGCGGTGATCAGGCGGGCGTGTACGCCAGGCGCACGTAGATGGGCGCAAACGCCTCGGCCTGGGTGATCTCGATCAGCGTCTCTTTGGCCAGTTCCAAGAGGGCGATGAAGGTCACCACCAGCACGGTGCTGCCGCGCTCGGGCTCGAACAGCTCTTCGAACTCCACGAAGCGGCGGCCCTGCAGCGTCTTGAGCACCATGCTCATGTACTCGCGCACCGAGAGTTCCTCGCGCGTGATCTTGTGGTGCTGCACCAGCTTGGCGCGCTTCATGATGTCGTGCCAGGCCTCCTGCAGCTCCACCACGTGCACATCGGGGAAGCGCGGCTGCAGGCTCTGCTCGATGTAGACCTGGGCCTTGAGGAAGTCGCGTCCGTACTGCGGCAGCTGCGACAGGCGCATGCCGGCCATCTTCATCTGCTCGTATTCGAGCAGGCGGCGCACCAGCTCGGCCCGGGGGTCCACGGGATCTTCGCCCTCGGCCTGCTTCTTGGGCGGCAGCAGCATGCGCGACTTGATCTCGATCAGCATCGCCGCCATCAGCAGGTACTCGGCGGCCAGCTCCAGGTTGCGGCTGCGGATCTCGTCCACATACGCCAGGTACTGCTTCGTGACCCCCACCATGGGGATATCGAGGATGTTGAAGTTCTGCTTTCTGATCAGGTACAGCAGCAAATCCAGCGGCCCTTCGAAGGCTTCGAGGAAGACTTCGAGCGCATCCGGCGGTATGTACAGGTCGGTGGGCAGCGCGAACAAGGGCTCGCCATACAGGCGCGCCAAGGCGACCTGGTCCACCACGTCGGGCATGCCCTGATCCTGGCGGGCCGCGTTGGCTTCGCTCACGCTGCTCATCAAGTGCTATGAAATAGAGAGCTTCAAACGCTTTTCAGGAAAGCGCTGGATGCCATTTTCATGCCGATAACTCGCTCAGTCTGCGTTGGTCTGGTAGACGTAGGGCTTTTGCTCGACCTGGCCTTCGCGGTACTCGCCCCAGATCTTGCGGTCCACCTGCTTGTCCCACAGCAGGGCGCGGCCTGCCACCTGCTGGGCGTCCAGCTCGGGCCGGCTCGCCTTGAGCTGGTTGATGAACTGCGTGGTGTCGGATTGGTAATCGGGGCGGCGGAAAATGGACATGGACTGGTAACCTCTTTTCCTTGATTTTACCGGGATGACCCCATGCCCTCATTTTTTCGTGCCGCGGCAGCCGCCATCACCACCCTGGCGCTGCTCGCCGCCGCTGGCTGCGACCCCCAGCGCATCAGCGAACTGCAGCCCGGCGTGTCCACCGAGGCGGACGTGCGTGACCGCTTCGGCGTGCCCGAAAACACCTGGAACGAGGCCGACGGCACCCGCACCTTCGAGTACAACCGCCAGCCCGCCGGCCAGGTCAACTACATGATCGCCATCGGGCCAGACGGCAAGCTGGTCGCCGTGCGCCAGGTGCTCACGCCCGAGAACTTCGCCAAGGTCCAGCCCGGCATGGGCATGGATGCCGTGCGCCGCCTGCTGGGCAAGGCGGCCAAGGTGGTGCCCTACCCGCTCAAGGGTGAAACCCATGTGCAGTGGCGCTTTGCCAACGCGCGCAACGAGCCGCAGGTGTTCACCGTGGTCCAGGGGCCGGGTGCCCAGGTGCTGCGCACCGAGACCGGGCCCGATCTGGATGCCCCGGAGTTCAAGGGCGGCAAATGAAGGGGATCAGACGCTGACGCCGGCAGCGCCCTGCGCGGCGAGCCGGTCGGCAAAGCCCGAGCGTTCCATCAGCGAGCGCGGCTGCTCGTGCAGGTGCACGATCTGCAGGTGGCCGCCGCGCTGCGCCACCGCCTTGAGCACCTGGCCGAGCGCATCGAGGCCGGTGGTATCGAGCGCCACGAGTTCGCTGGCGTCCAGCACCACGTCCATGCCGGCGGGGCCGGCCTCCACCGCCTGCACGATGGGGTCGACCTTGGCGGCCGCGCCGAAGAACAGGGCGCCGTGCAGGCGCCAGGTCTGGGTGGCCCGCGCCGGCGTTGCCGTGGCAGGCGGCTGCAGCTCGGCCCGGAACAGCCCGCTCATGCGCCGCACGAACAGCGCGCAGGCCATGAACAGGCCCACCTCCACCGCCACCGTGAGGTCGAACACCACGGTGAGGAAGAAGGTGCCCAGCATCAGCAGCCGGTAGTGGTTGCTGAAGTGGCGCAGGCGCACGAACTCGTGCCACTCGCCCATGTTCCAGGCCACGAACAGCAGGATGCCCGCCAGCACCGCCAGCGGGATGTGCAGCGCCAGAGGGGCCGCCGCGAGCACGATGACCGCCAGCGTGGCCGCATGCACGATGCCTGCGATGGGCGAGGTGGCGCCCGAGCGGATGTTGGTCACCGTGCGCGCAATGGTGCCCGTGGCCGGCATGCCGCCGAAGAAGGGCACGACCAGGTTGGCCAGGCCCTGGGCCATGAGTTCCTGGTTGGGGTCGTGCTTGCGGTGGTGGGGGTCGGTGGCCAGCTGGTCGGCCACCCGGGCGCACAGCAGCGATTCGATGGCGCCCAGCAGGGCGATGGTGAGCGTGGGCGTGACCAAGAGGCGCACCGTCTCCCACGAGAAGTCGGGCAGCGCGAAGGCCGGCAGGCCCTGCGGAATGCCGCCAAAGCGCGAGCCTATGGTCTCCACCGGGAATTCCAGGCCCCAGGCCAGCAGGCTCAGCGTGACCAGGGCCACCACCGGCGCGGGCACCCGTGCAAAGCTGCGCACCCGGTAGCCGTCCATGAGTTTGATCACCGGCGAGCCGCTCATGAACAGGCGCGGCCAGACGAACAGCCCCACTAGGCACACGGCGCCCAGGCCGAAGGCATGGGGGTTGAAGCTGCCGATGTGCTGCGCCACCGTGCCCACCTGCGAGAAGAGGTCGCCCGGCATGCGCGCGATGGACAGGCCCAGCCAGTCCTTGACCTGCGACAGCGCGATCAGCACGGCGATGCCGTTGGTGAAGCCGATGACGATGCTCACCGGCACGAAGCGCACCAGCGTGCCCAGCCGGAACAGGCCCAGCAGCACCAGCAGCACGCCGGCGCAGGCGGTGGAGATGAGCAGGTTGGCCACGCCATAGCGCTCGACGATGCCGTAGACGATGACGATGAAGGCCCCTGCCGGCCCGCCGATCTGGGCATTGGTGCCGCCCAGGGCCGAGATCAGGAAGCCGGCGATGATGGCCGTCCACAGGCCCGCGCCGGGTGGCAGGCCGCTGGCGATCGCAAAGGCCATGGCCAGGGGCAGGGCCACGATGCCCACGGTGATGCCCGCACCCACGTCGGCCAGGCAGCGGCTGCGGTTGTAGCCGCTCAGGGCATCGATCAGCCGCGGGTGGAAGGCGAAGGACAGCTGCATGGGATGTGGGTTCCAGTGTATTCCCCAGGCCGGTGAGTGCAACCACCGGGTCGCCGGCCCGAACGGGTGGCGGGTGCCCCGAGAATGCAAGCATGTCCCGTGCCGGAGCTTGCGCCGCCCTTCTGGCGCAGTGCTTGCTTGTGCAAATGCATGCCCACAGTGGATTGCCGCTGTATCCTGACGAACCGACCATGCCTGACACCCCCGCCCCGACCTCCGAAACCGACACCTCCCCGTCGCTGCGCCATGGCACCTACGAGGACGCCCAGGCCATCTTCGCCGGCACGCTGTTCGTGGCCATGGCGCTCATGCTGTTCAACCAGGCGGGGCTGCTGGTGGGTGGCACGGCGGGCATCGCCTTCCTGGCGCACTACGTCACGGGCGTGTCGTTCGGCAAGCTGTTCTTTCTGGTGAACCTGCCGTTCTACTGGTTCGCCTGGACGCGCATGGGGCGCGAGTTCACCCTCAAGACCTTTGTCTCGGTGGCGCTGCTGTCGGGGCTGACCGAACTCTTCCCCCATGTGATGCATGTGGACTACCTCAACCCGCTGTTCGCCTCGCTGCTCGGTGGCCTGCTGCTGGGTACGGGCTGCCTGTTCCTGGCGCGGCACCGCTCCAGCCTGGGCGGTGCCACCGTGCTGTCGCTGTACATGCAGGACCGCTATGGCATCCGCGCCGGCAAGGTGCAGATGGGCATCGACTGCGCCGTGGTGCTGCTGGCACTGTTCATCGTGCCCGTCGACCGGGTGGCCTACTCGGTGCTGGCGGTGCTGGTGATGAGCGGCTTTCTGTGGATCAGCCACCGGCCAGGCCGCTACGTCGGGCACTGACGATCAGAACCGGTACAGGTAGCCCGCCACCACCGCCGGCTGGCTGGATTTGTCGACCAATGGGCTGTTCCTGATGGCGCTGCCCAGGCGCGTGCTGCTCAGGTCCACGAACACCCATTGCCGCGGCGCCAGGGTGTAGCCCACGCGCACGCCGGCCTGCAGGTTCACGGCCGAGCTGCCCTCATAGGCCGGGCGGCCCAGTCGGGCCTCGGTACCCTCGACGCCATAGTAGTAGTCCACATATTTGCGGTCCTGCTGCTGCACCTGCACGCGCGGCGTGACGTCCCAGGCGCCCAGCTGGAAGCGGCGCTCGGCCTTGAGCGTGAACTGGCGGCCCTTGCTGTGGCCCGAGGCATCGGCCAGCAGCTCGGCCGACAACTGCACCAGCCCGGTGTCCCAGGTCGCTGCCGCGCCCAGCCACAGGCTGCTCTTGCGCTCGCGCATACCGGCGAGCCAGGTCGAATCCTCGGCCTCGTAGCCATCGAAGCCGAAGCGCGAGCGCAGCCGCAGGCCCACCGGGCCCAGCGAGGGCAGCTTGAGGTCCACGCCCGGGCCGGCAATCTGGATCCAGCGGTTTTCGTAGGTGAGCAGGGGCAGCGGCTGCAGCTTGTCGTCGAAGTCGCGGTAGGGCTTGCGGTCGGCGGCCACGGCCAGGCCCAGGCCCCAGGAGGAGGCGGCGCCTGCCTCCTGGGCCTGGATGCTGGCGGGCGCCAGCAGGGGCAGCGTGGTGGCCAGTGCCGCCAGGGGGCGGAGGAGGGAGTGCGGGAGGCGAAGCGTCATGGTCTCAATTCCACAAGAAGATAGGGATTCGGGGCAGGGCGGACCTGCGTGGACAGGGGACCGCCGCGGTGGTAGCTTAGAGCGGCGGTCCTGTGGACTGTAGGAAGGCTTTCTTAGCCCGCTGTTAGCCCTGTGCGCCCATGGTCTGGCAGCAAGGGCAGGCGCTGCTCATGCCCGGCTAAGAATTGCGCACTACGCTGTGCTTGGCCCCCTGTTTCGAAGGAGAACCCCGTTGCGCGCATTGCTGGTGGAAGACGACGACATGATCGGGCGCGGCCTCACGCACGCCCTCAAGGGCGCGGGCTGGTCAGTGGACTGGGTGCGCAATGGCGAACTGGCCCACAGTGCCCTGGCCGACGGTGATTACAGCTGTGTGCTGCTGGACCTGGGCCTGCCCGGGCTGGACGGCACCGAGGTGCTGCGCCGCGCGCGGGCGCGCGGCGACCTCACGCCGGTGGTGGTGCTCACGGCGCGCGACGGGGTCGAAGACCGGGTGCTCGGGCTCGATACCGGGGCCGACGACTACCTGCTCAAGCCCTTCGAGATGACCGAGCTGCTGGCGCGCATGCGCGCCGTGGTGCGCCGGCGCAGTGGGGCCGCCCAGTCCGTGCTGGGCAACGGGGCAGTGCAATTGGACCTGGCCACGCGCGAGGTGCTGCAGGACGGCGTGCGCGGTGCCCTCACGGCCCGCGAATTCGCGCTGCTGCACGCGCTGCTGGAGCGGCCCGGCGCCATCCTCTCGCGCGAGCAGCTCGAAAACCGCATCTACGGCTGGGGCGAGGAGGTCAGCAGCAACGCCGTGGACGTGCTGATCCACGGCATGCGCCGCAAGCTCGGGCCCGATGCGATCCGCAACGTGCGCGGCCTGGGCTGGCGGGTGGCGGCGCCATGACGGGCGCTGTGCCCGAGGCGGGCGCGCGCTGGTACCGCCCCCGGTCGCTGCGCGGGCAGATCGTGCTGTGGCTGGCGCCCTGGATCCTGGCGGGCGCCGTGGTGGCAGGCGGGGCCTTCTGGGCCAGCTACAGCGCGCTGATCCATACCTTCATGCAGTACCAGATGGAGATACTGGCGCGCTCGCACCTGGCCGGCGGGCCGGTGCGGGCAGGCCAGGCAGAGGCTGTGGTCGAGCCGCTGCCGATGCTCAGCCGCACCAACATCGTGGAATGGGGGGCCTTCGTCGTGCAGGTCTGGTCCGCCGACGGGCGCCTGCTCGCCACCTCCGGCCCAGACATCGGCGTGCCCCTGCAGGCAGCGCCCGGCCACCAGCGCCTGCACACCAGAGATGCCTGGGCGCCGGGGTGGCGCGCCTACACCACCCCCACGGCCGGGCCGCACCAGCACCGCGTGCAGGTGCTGCAGAGCGAGCAGTTCCTGCAGGAAGAAGTGGCCGTGCGCACCCTGTACGCCGTCGTGCCCCTGGCCCTGCTGGTGCCCGCGCTGCTGTTCACGCTGTGGCGGGTGGTGGGGCGCGCGTCGCGCTCGCTGCGCACAGTGGCCGACGAGGTAGCGCAGCGCAACGACCGCAGCCTGGGCGCCATCCCCATGGGCCGCGTGCCCGAGGAAATCGTGCCGCTGGTTGGCTCGTTCAATGCCCTGCTCGCGCGCCTGGACGAGGCCTTTGCCGCCCAGCGCCGCTTCGTGCAGGACGCCGCGCACGAGCTGCGCACCCCCATGGCCGCCATGGCGCTGCAGATGGAGAACCTGCAGCCCCTGCTGCCCCTGGGCGAGGCGCAGCAGCAGTTTGCCCAGCTCGATGCCGGCATGCGCCGGGGCCGGCACCTGATCGGCCAGTTGCTGCGGCTCTCGCGCCAGGAGGCACCGGCGTCCACGGGGCTGGCTGCGCAGCCGCTGGACATCACGGGCCTGCTGCGCGAGAGCGTGGGCCAACTCATGCCGCTGGCGGACCAGCGGCGCATCGAGGTGGGTTTCAGCGGTGCCTGTGCCGTGCATGTCGACGCCGTGGCCAGCGACCTGCGCAGCGTGTTCGACAATCTGCTGGACAACGCGCTGCGCTACACCCCCGAGGGCGGCAGCGTCGAGGTGCGCCTGCACCCGCTGGCCAGCGGCCCGGTGGTGGACATCATCGACACCGGGCCCGGCATTGCTCCCGAGCTGCTGGAGCGGGTGTTCGACCGCTTCTTTCGCGTGCCCGGTGCCGCCGCCGACGGCAGCGGCCTGGGCCTGGCCATCACCCGGGCCGCGGCGCTGCGCCAGGGGCTGCGGGTGGAACTGCTGGCGCGCGACGATGGTGCGGTGGGCCTGGTGGCGCGGGTGCACCTGCTTGCTCATTCAGCGGTAAGCCAGGGCTAATTCCCGCCTGAGTCGCGCTTTCTAGAGTGGATGGATTCCCATTCTCTCAAGGTATCTGCGATGAAAACACGCCTCTTTTCCTCCCCCGCCCTGGCCTGGTCCTGGGGCCTGCTGGCGCTCTCAGCGCTGGCCATCGGCCTCTTTTCGCTGCGCTATGCGCTGCCCGGCATGCCCTTGCCGTCGGACCTGCCCAGCCTCGCACTGTCGCCTCGGCCCTTCGTCGTGCATGCGGTCAGCGCCTCGCTGGCGCTGGTGCTCGGGCCGCTGCAGTTCGTTCCGGCCTGGCGTGCGCGGTTTCCGGCCCTGCACCGCTGGGTAGGGCGCGCCTATGTGCTGTCGGTCGCTGTCGCCTGGCTGTCGTCGCTGCCGCTGGCCGTGAACGCCATGACGGGCGCGGTGGCCGCCGCCGGCTTCTTCGCGCTGGGCCTGGCGTGGATCGTGGCGACCGGCATGGGCCTGGCACGCGCGCTGCAGCGGCGCTTCGCCGAGCACCGGCGCTGGATGCTGCGCAGCTTTGCGCTCACGGCGGCCGCCATCACGCTGCGCATCTACCTGGGCGCCAGCATGGCAGCCGACATCGACGAAGCGCTGTCCTACCCTTTCATCGCCTGGCTGTGCTGGGTGCCCAACATGCTCGTGGCCGAGTGGTACCTGCGGCAAGGAGGCCAGCCGCAGCGCCCGCAGGCGCTGCAGTTCTGAAGGTCAGCGCACCCGCATGCCCGGCGTGGCGCCGGGCCAGGGGTTGAGCACGTAGATGCCGGGGTTGGCCTTCTCGTCGCCATGGCTGGCGGCGAGCACCATGCCCTCGGAGACGCCGAACTTCATCTTGCGCGGGGCCAGGTTGGCCACCATCACCGTCTGCTTGCCGATCAGGTCGGCCGGCTGGTAGGCGCTGGCGATGCCGCTGAACACGTTGCGCGTGCGGCCTTCGCCCACGTCCAGCGTCAGGCGCAGCAGCTTGGTCGAGCCTTCGACGGGCTCGCAGTTCACGATCAGCGCGATGCGCAGGTCGATCTTGGTGAAGTCGTCGATGGTGATGGTCGGCGCCAGTTCCTCGCCGCCCGGGGCTGCCACTTCGGGCGCTGCCTCTACAGGCTGCGCCGGGGCTTCGAACAGCGCGTCGAGCTGTTCGGGCGCCACGCGCTGCATCAGGTGCTGGTAGGGCTTGATTACATGGTCTTGGGGGAGGCAAGTTTTAGCATCTTCCCAGGACAGTGGCGTTGCCTCCAATCCGAGCATTTCCTCCACCCGTGCGGCTACGTTCGGCAGAACAGGCTTCAAGTAAATAGTTAACAGCCTAAAGCAGTTGATCAAAACGCTGCAGACAATCTGCAGTTGACCAGAGTCAGACTCATTTTTTGCCAGTACCCAAGGCTTCTTTTCATCGGCGTACTGATTGACTGCGTCCGTGAGGGCCATGATTTCACGGGCTACTCTGCTGAACTCACGGTTTTCATAAGCCTCCTTGATTGAGGGGGCTGCGTTCATCACAGTAGTGATCAGGTAATCCAGCTCATCTTCAGGGGCTTGAGGTCGCGTGTTTCCTTCCAGAAACATCGCAACAAGTTTGCCTTCAAATTTTTTGGTAATGAAGCCCGCTGCACGGCTGGCGATATTGACGAACTTGCCGATCAGGTCGCTGTTCACGCGCGCCATGAAGTCGTCGGCGTTGAAGTCGATGTCTTCGTTGCGGTTGGACAGCTTGGCCGCCAGGTAGTAGCGCAGCCACTCGGGGTTCATGCCCAGGCCCAGGTACTTGAGCGGGTCCAGGCCCGTGCCGCGGCTCTTGCTCATCTTCTCGCCGTTGTTCACCGTGAGGAAGCCGTGTACGAACACGTTGTCGGGCGTCTTGCGGCCGCTGAAGTGCAGCATCGCGGGCCAGAACAGCGTGTGGAAGGTGACGATGTCCTTGCCGATGAAGTGGTACTGCTCCAGGGCCGGGTCGGCCATGTAGGCGTCGTAGCCCTCGCCACGCTTTTCCAGCAGGTTCTTGAGCGAGGCCAGGTAGCCCACGGGCGCGTCGAGCCAGACGTAGAAGTACTTGCCCGGCGCGTCGGGGATCTCGATGCCGAAGTAGGGCGCGTCGCGCGAGATGTCCCAGTCGCCCAGGCCCTCGCTGGTCGTGCCGTCCGGGTTGGTGCGCACGGTGAACCATTCCTTGATCTTGTTGGCCACCTCGGGCTGCAGTTTGCCGTCCTGGGTCCAGTTTTCGAGGAACTTCACGCAGCGCGGGTCCGAGAGCTTGAAGAAGAAGTGTTCCGAGCTCTTGAGCTCGGGCTTCACGCCCGACAGGGCCGAGAACGGGTTGATCAGGTCGGTGGGCGCGTAGACCGAGCCGCAGACCTCGCAGTTGTCGCCGTACTGGTCCTTGGCGTGGCACTTGGGGCACTCGCCCTTGATGAAGCGGTCGGGCAGGAACATGTTCTTCTCGGGGTCGAAGAACTGCTCGATGGTGCGGGTCTCGATCAGCGAGCCGTCGGCACGGTCGCGCAGGTCGCGGTAGATCTGGCGCGCCAGCTCGTGGTTTTCCGGGCCGTCGGTGCTGTGCCAGTTGTCAAAGCTGATGTGGAAACCGTCCAGGTACTGCTTGCGGCCGGCGGCGATGTCGGCCACGAACTGCTGGGGCGTCTTGCCGGCCTTCTCGGCCGCGATCATGATGGGTGCGCCGTGCGTGTCGTCGGCACCGACGAAGTTGACCGCGTTGCCCTGCATGCGCTGGAACCGCACCCAGATGTCGGCCTGGATGTATTCCATGATGTGGCCGATGTGGAAATTGCCATTGGCGTAGGGCAGGGCGGTGGTGACGAAGAGTTTGCGTGCGGAGGACGGCATGGGACGGACTTTCTCAGGCGGAACCCGCGATTTTAGGCGCTCGGAACCCCCGTTGGCACGGCAGGGGCAGATGCCACAATGCCCGCCTCAAGAACAACAGGGGGACACCATGGCAAAAACGTGGCCAGGCAGACTGGGGTGGGGTCTGGGAGGCGCCGTGCTGGCGGGGGCCGCCTACCTGGTCTGGTGGCCGGTGCCGATAGCACCCGTGGCCTGGAGCGCGCCGGCCGCGCCCGGCTACCAGGGCGTGCATGCGCCCAACCAGCGCCTGGCTGGGCTGCGGATGATTGACCTGAAAGGCGAGGTCGGCCCCGAGCACATTGCGCTGGGCAAGGACGGCAAGCTCTACACCACGGTGCTCAGCGGCAATATTCTGCGCATGAACCCGGATGGGACGGACCAGCAGGTCTTCGCCAACACCGGTGGGCGCGTGCTGGGCTTCGATTTCGACGCGGCAGGCAACCTGGTCGCGGCCGATGCGGTCAAGGGCCTGCTGTCCATCGCCCCCAATGGCACGATCCGCCTGCTCACCGACCAGGTGGCCCCGGGCGACCCCATCCGCTACGCCGATGGCGTGGTGGTGGCCCAAAGCGGCAAGATGTACCTGAGCGACGCCTCCACCCGCTTTGCGCCCAGGGACTGGGGCGGCACCTTCGAAGCCAGCGTGCTCGACATCCTGGAGCAGGCCAGCACCGGCCGCGTGCTCGAATACAACCCCGCCACGCGCGCCACGCGGGTGGTGGCCCGGGGCATCAGCTTTGCCAACGGCGTGGCGCTGAGCCAGGACGAGAAGAGCCTGTTCGTCAACGAGACCGGCAAGTACCGGGTGTGGAAGATCGCCGTGGACGCGAACGACCTGGACATCGGCCAGCTCCCGGCGGGTGCGCAGGCGCAGGCCCGGGTGCTGCTCGACAACCTGCCCGGCTACCCCGACAACCTGATGCGCGGGCAGGACGGCCGGATCTGGCTGGGCTTTGCCAAGCCGCGCGGCGCCGCCATCGACAACATGGCCGGCAAGCCCTGGCTGCGCCGCCTCACGCTGCGCCTGCCGCGCGCGTTGTGGCCGATTCCGAAACCCTACGGCCATGTGGTCGCGTTCAACGACGAGGGAAAGGTCGTGGCCGACCTGCAGGACCCGGCGGGCGCCTACCCCGAGACCACCGCCATCACCGAGACGGCGGACCGGCTGTATGTGCAGAGCCTGCACGCGCACGGCCTGGGCTGGCTGCCCAAGGGCATTCTCAAGGCGCCGTAGCCGGCCGCATCCTCAGCTGTGCATGAGCGTTTGCACCTCGGCACCAGTGTCGGTCCAGCCAAAGAACTTGCACACCTCGGCACGCATGGCCAGGGTGTCCTCGCGCCCCAGGGCCATCAGCTCGCGTGTATAGCCCGACTCGAACAGCAGGTAGCTGGCCAGGGCCGCGCCGCGCACGTCGGCCATGTTGGAGGTGACGCCCAGGGCGCCGAGCATGGCGCGCACGGGCGTGGGCAGGTTGCCCACGTGGCGGGCGGCCACGGCGTCCAGCCGCTGTGAGGGGGCGATCACCAGCAGCTCGATGGGGCGCAAGGCGCTCTTGGCGCGCACCTCGGGCGGGATCAGCGAGAGCGTCTGGTTCACGCGCTGCACGCGCTCCACGTCCACCGAGAGCGCGTCGAGGAAGATGTTGGACAGCGCGTGTCCGGCGATCTGCGCCAGCGAGGGGTAGGTCGGCGTGGGGTTGGCCGTGGCGTCGCCCTTGGGCTCGTGCATGCGGCCCGCGCCCACCACCAGGATGCGTTCGGCCCCCAGGTGGATGGCCGGCGCGATCGGGGCCGACTGGCGCATGGAGCCGTCGCCGAAGAACTCCATGTGGTCGCCGATGCTGATGGCCTTGGCCGGGAACACGAAGGGGATGGCCGAGGAGGCCAGCAGGTGCTCGTGCGTGATGCGGTCGCGTGCTGCCTTGCGCTGCGAGCGCACCCAGGGCTGCAGCGGGGCATCGGTCTCGAAGAAGGTCACGTGCTCGCCCGAGCTGTAGCTCGACGCCGTGACGGCCAGGGCCTTGAGGTGGCCCTTTTTCAAAAGGCGCGGCAGGCGCACCAGCGGCACCATCTTGACCAGCAGCTTCTCGAGCGGCGCGTTGTCCAGCAGCGAGCGCGGGCGCATGCGCCGCCAGCGCGCCAGGGCCCAGCCCAGCGACAGCAGCGAGAGCCAGCGCGCGCCGCTGCGCAGCACGCTCAGCGAGTCGGCCCGGTACACCTGCTGCGCATGGAAGTCGCGCCATACGCGGGCTATGCGGCGCACGGCCCGGTCGAAGTTGTCGGCCCCGCAGGCCAGCGCCGCCGCATTGATGGCCCCGGCCGAGGTGCCGGTGATGATGGGAAAGGGGTTGGGCTCGTCACCCGCGCCGCAGGCCAGGCGCAGATCGGCAATGGCTTCGAGCACCCCCACCTGGTAGGCCGCCCGGGCGCCGCCGCCCGTCAGCAGAAGGCCCGTGGCAAGGGGGGCGGGCGCGGCGGGGCTGTCGGGTGATTGCATCGGTGGACGGGGTGTGTGGCGTCAGGGCCCAGTGTGCTGCGTTGCCCGCAGGCCGCCACTTGGGGAAACCCGCATGGCGGGCGGCCAGATCAGGCCTTTGCGAGAAGGAGGGCGGCGACGCCCGGGCCCTGCAGCACGGTGATGCCGTTGTCGCGCGCAAACAGGCGGGCGTTGTCGGAGAGCTGTCCCTGGGTCATCACATAGATCCCTGCCGAGGCCCCTTGCGCCTGCATGGCGGCCTGCAGTTCGCGCATCGGCTCGACGCCATGGGTCGCGGCCTTCCAGCGTTTGGCGCTGACCAGGGTGGCCTGGCCGCCCTTGGCCACGCGCAGGTCCACGGGGCCGGACCGGGGCTTTTCCACCGTGCAGCCATCGCGCACCCAGGCGGCCTCCAGCGCATCGCAGAAGGTGCGCCAGGGCATGCTGTTGATGGCGCCCAGCATTTCCTCGACCTTGGCGGGGCTCGGGGCCCTGAGCTGGCGCCAGGCCGCAATGCAGCCCACCACGAAGATCGGCAGCGTGCCCACGGCGCCGACATAGGCGTACTCGCGCGGCAGCAGCGCGCCGGCCGCCAGTGCGATCACTCCCACCACCAGGAAGCTGACCCACCAGGGCGAGCGCAGCAGCACGGCGAACAGGGATTTCTCGGCCATCTTGAATTTCACGGGGCGTCTTTCGGGAGTCTGTAACGGGAGGGAAGCGGGTGGGCGACGCGCATTGTCCCGCACTTACGCAGGGCGGGGTCCGTTGGATAGACTACCCGTCCCACAGGAGTTAATTGCATGGCAGTCACCGAACAAGGCCTTCTGGCCGCACTTTCCAGCGTACAAGACCCGCACACGGGCAAGGACTACGTCAGCACGCGGGCGCTGCGCAATGTGCAGATCAACGGCGGCGACGTGGCGTTCGACGTGGAGCTGGGCTACCCGGCCAAGAGCCTGGTGCCCGAGCTGCGCCGCAGCCTCGTGGCGGCAGCCAAGGGCGTGGCCGGGGTGGACAACGTGTCCGTGAACATCACCACCAAGGTGGTGGCCCACGCCGTGCAGCGCGGCGTGCAACTGCTGCCCCAGGTGAAGAACATCATTGCCGTGGCATCGGGCAAGGGCGGGGTGGGCAAGAGCACCACCGCCGCCAACCTGGCCCTGGCCCTGGCCGCCGAGGGCGCCAGCGTCGGTGTGCTCGACGCCGACATCTACGGCCCGAGCCAGCCCATGATGCTGGGTATCAGCCGCCGCCCCGAGAGCGAAGACGGCAAGACCATGGAGCCGCTGGAGAACTACGGCGTGCAGGTCATGTCCATCGGCTTCCTGGTCGACCAGGACGAGGCCATGATCTGGCGCGGCCCCATGGCCACCCAGGCGCTGGAGCAGCTGCTGCGCCAGACCAACTGGAAGGACCTCGACTACCTCATCATCGACATGCCGCCCGGCACCGGCGACATCCAGCTCACGCTGTCCCAGCGCGTGCCCATGACGGGTGCCGTGATCGTCACCACGCCGCAGGACATCGCCCTGCTCGACGCCAAGAAGGGCATCAAGATGTTCGAGAAGGTGGGCGTGCCCATCCTGGGCATCGTCGAGAACATGGCCGTGCACGTGTGCACCAACTGCGGCCATGTGGAGCATATCTTCGGGGCCGATGGCGGCAAGAAGATGGCGGCCGACTATGGCATGGACTACCTGGGCGCCCTGCCGCTGGACATGCAGATCCGCCTGCAGGCCGACAGTGGCAAGCCCACTGTGGTGGCCGACCCCGACGGCGACGTGGCGCAGATCTACAAGCAGGTGGCACGCACCGTGGCCGTGAAGATCGCCCAGCAGTCCAAGGACTTTTCGTCCAAGTTCCCCAGCATCTCGGTCAGCAAGGACACCTGACGCTTGCCGTGGCCGCTGCCTGAATGGCCTTTTGGGCGGGAAGGATTCAGGCGCCTGTGTGCCGGGGTGCAGGCGTCGGTTATCTTCGGGCCCACTCCTATAGAGAAGGGCGCTTGATCCGATGAACCTGCTGGCTGCCATGCGCTACCTGGTGTCGCTCGACGAGCACCGCCACTTCGGGCGGGCCGCGCAGGCCTGCCACATCACGCAGCCCGCCCTGTCCAATGCCCTGCGGGCCCTGGAGGACGAGTTCGGTGTGGTCATCGTGCAACGTGCGCGCACCTATGCGGGCCTCACGCACGAAGGCGAAGCGGTGCTGGCCACGGCGCAGCGCATGCTGCGCGACAACGAGGTGCTGCGCCAGGAGCTGCGCAGCACCGAGGCCGCACCCCGCGGCAGGCTGCGCATGGCGGCCACGCCCACGGCCATCCCCATGCTCTCGCGCTTTGCGGCGCTGCTGCAGGCCCAGCACCCGGGCATCCTGCCGGTGGTGCTGTCCATGAGTTCGCGCGAGCTGGAGCAGGGGCTCGAAGACCTGTCGCTGGACCTGGCCGTGGGCTACAGCGAACGCATGCAGGCCAAGGAGGGCAAGCTGCGCTCCTGGCAGCAGTGCAACGAGCACTACTACCTGCTGCGCCGCGCCAGCACCCCCGCACCCGACCGCATGCGCATCGGCGAGCCCATGCGCTGGCGCGATGCCGGCCAGCTGCCCCTGTGCCTGCTCACCACCGACATGCACAACCGCTTCATCATCGACGAGGCGCTGCGCGAGGCCGGCGTGCCCACGCCGCCGGCCATCGAGACCAACTCGGTGCTGACCCTGGTGCTCTCCGTGCTCTCGGGCGAGGTATGCAGCGTCTTGCCTAGTGCCATGGTGGCTGCCGCGCGCAGCGAGCGCAGCCTGGAGGCGCTGCCCCTGGTGGCGCCCGAGGTGCGCACGCCCATCGGTTTCATGACCCAGCGCGGCCCGCGCGTCTCGCGGGCGCTGGAGGCAGCGCTGGTGCTGCTGGACCTGCCGCAGTGGCGCGACCACGTCACCGAGTACTGCGGCGAGCTGCGCGACTGAAGCCAGGCCATCCCCTGGGGGCGCTGGGCACCTTCACCGTCCCCCGTCTCGCTGTGCGGTGCGGGAGCGGGACGCTCCCCGCCCATTGGATGCTGATTTGTGTGCTGTTCTTCATTCATGAGTTGAATAGCTACATGTGCTGATTCAATTTGACGCTATGGCGCTCCTCTTCGGACACTGCGCTGGGCGTCTTGACCGGCGTCAAGAACACAGCGCGTACGCACCAACAAGGGAGAGAGAACATATGACTGCTTCATCGGCGGCGACTGCACCCATGCCTGGGTCTTCCGCATCCCCTGGGTTCCTGGACAAGGAACGCATCATTGCGGGGCCTGGCTTCAACCGGTGGCTGGTGCCCCCGGCGGCCCTTGCGATCCACCTGTGCATCGGCATGGCCTATGGCTTCTCGGTGTTCTGGCTGCCGCTGTCCAAGGCCCTGGCCACGGCCGGTACCGGTGCGGCCTGCCCCAAGGACATGGGCTTCTTTGCTGAACTGTTCGCCAGTGGATGCGACTGGCGTGTGGCCACGCTCGGGTGGATGTACACCCTGTTCTTCGTCTTCCTGGGCTGTTCGGCCGCCATCTGGGGTGGCTGGCTGGAGCGCTCGGGCCCGCGCAAGGCTGGCGTGGTCTCGGCCGTGTGCTGGTGCGGCGGCATGCTGCTGTCGGCACTCGGCATCCACCTGCACCAGTTCTGGCTCATGATCCTGGGCTCGGGCGTCATTGGTGGCATCGGGCTCGGGCTCGGCTACATCTCGCCGGTGTCCACGCTGATCAAGTGGTTCCCTGACCGGCGCGGCATGGCCACCGGCATGGCCATCATGGGCTTTGGCGGCGGCGCGATGATCGGCTCGCCCCTGGCCGTGGACCTGATGAAGAACTTCTCCAGCCCCACCGACGTGGGCGTGATGCAGACTTTCGTGGTGATGGCGCTGGTGTACTTCGTGTTCATGATGGCCGGTGCCCTGGGCTATCGCGTGCCCCCCACGGGCTGGAAGCCTGCCGGCTGGACGCCTCCACCCCCCTCGGCCAATGCCATGATCACCCAGCGCCACGTGCACGTGAAGCGTGTCTGGGGCATTCCCCAGTTCTGGCTGATCTGGGTCGTGCTGTGCATGAACGTGAGCGCCGGCATCGGCGTGATCGGCATGGCCTCGCCCATGCTGCAGGAAGTCTTCGGCGGTGGGCTGATCGGTGTGCAACAGAAGTTCGGCGAGCTTGACAAGACCCAGCTGGCAGCCATCGCGGCCGTGGCGGGCGGCTTTACGGCGCTGCTGTCGCTGTTCAACATCGGTGGCCGCTTCTTCTGGGCCAGCCTGTCCGACAAGTTCGGCCGCAAGATGACCTATGTGATCTTCTTCGTGCTCGGCGGCTTGATGTACGCCAGCATTCCCAGCTCAGCCGGCGCCGGCAGCAAGCTGCTGTTCGTGGGCGCGTTCTGCGTCATCCTGTCGATGTACGGCGGTGGCTTCGCCACGGTGCCGGCCTACCTGGCCGACCTGTTTGGCACCCAGTTCGTGGGCGCCATCCATGGCCGCCTGCTCACCGCCTGGGCCACGGCCGGCATCCTGGGCCCCGTGGTCGTGAACTACATGCGCGAATACCAACTGGGCCTGGGCCTGCCGCGCGAGCAGGTGTACAACCAGACCATGTACATCCTGGTGGGCATGCTGGTCATCGGGCTCATTGCCAACCTGATGGTGCGCCCCCTGGCCGACAAGTGGTTCATGAGCGACACGGAACTGGCGCACGAGAAGAAGCTGGCGCACGAAAAGAGCGTGGCGGCCGAAGTGGGCGGCGGTACCGGTGGCGGCGGCACGACCAGCCCGGCGGTGGTGGCCTTCGCCTGGGCGGCGGTGGGCATTCCTCTCCTCTGGGGCATCTACAAGACCCTGGTGAGCGCCGCCAAGTTCTTCCAGTAGGCAGGCGACTGCATGCTGGTGCTGCCTGGCTCACTCAAGCGTCGGATCAATGCTGCGGCCGGGCGCTTTGCGGCCGAGCACAACGGAGTGTTCAGTCTGGCCGCACCGGCGGCTGCCGGGCAGGCGCCCGCGCTGCTGTGCAGTGGCCGGGCGCTCAATGGCGATTTCGCGGTGGCGGACCGCTTCACGGCCCAGACGGGGGTGCGCGCTACCGTCTTCGCCCGCCAGGGTGAGGATTTCGTGCGCATCGCCACGTCGGTGCGCAAGCAGGATGGCGAGCGTGCCGTGGGCACGCTGCTCGACCGCTCGCACCCTGCCTACCGCCAACTGCTGGCGGGCCAGCCCTACGCCGGCTACGCCACTGTCTTCGGGCGCCAGAACATGACCCGCTACGACCCGGTGCGCAACGCCACCTGCGAGGTGGTGGGCGTGCTCTACGTGGGGCTCGACGTGAGCGAGATCCCCTCCCTCGGGATGGCCGGGCGCCTGGCGCTGTGGGTGCTGGGCGGACAATACCTGCTGTGGACGCTGGCCTGGCTGGCGCTGCCTGCGCTGCCGACCGCCTGGCTCGCCTTCGGGGTGTGCCAGCCGTTGCTGCTGGCAGCGCTGGTCCATGGCCTGGTGCAACGCACCATCTCCACGCCGGTGGCACAGGGCCGCAGTGCCGCGCAGCGGCTCGCGGCGGGCGATCTCACCACGCAGATGCATGTCGCGCAGCGCGACGAGGTGGGGCAGATGCTGCAGGCCATCAACGGCATCGGCGTGGGCCTGGCCGGCCTGGTGGGCAACGTGCGGCGCGGGGCCGAAGGGCTGCGCCTGTCCACCCGCGAGATCGCCGACGGCAACAATGACCTGGCCACCCGCACCGAGCAGCAGGCCGGCGAGGTGAACACCACCGCATCCGCCCTGGAGCAATTGACCGCCACCGTGGCGCAGAACGCCGAGCATGCGCGCCGTGTCAATGGGCTGATGGGCGCCGTTGCCCAGGCCAGCGGCGAGAGCGGTGCGGCGGTGGAGCGCGTGGTCACCACCATGGCCGAAATCCGCGACGGTGCCCACCGCATCCGCGACATCATCGGCATCATCGACTCGATTGCCTTTCAGACCAACATCCTGGCGCTCAATGCGGCAGTGGAAGCCGCCCGTGCGGGCGAGCAGGGCCGGGGCTTTGCGGTGGTGGCCTCGGAGGTGCGGGGCCTGGCCACGCGCTCGGCGGGCGCTGCGCGCGAGATCCGGGGGCTCATCTCCACCTCGGTGGATCGTGTGGATGCCGGTGGGGGCTTGGTGCAGGCCGCTCGCACATCCATGCAGGGCATTGCACAATCCATCGGTGAGGTGACCCGGCTCATCGAGGGCATTGCCACCGCCAGCGGGCAGCAAAGCCATGGCATCGAAGACATCCACCACAGCGTGGGGCGCATCGAGCAGATGACGCAGCAGAACGCCGCCCTGGTGGAAGAAGCCGCCGCTGCCGCCATGCGCATGCGCGAGCAGGCGGCCACGCTGGCCGATGCGGCCGCCACGTTCAAGACCCCCACATAGACGACAGCAGGGGGTGCCGGGGACGCCGCAGGCGCAGCGGTGCGGCCGGCAACCTCAGTCCAGGAGACCATGATGAAACAGGAAAAGATCGAGTTCTACACAGGCCCCGCAGGCGGCTGGGGGGCGCTCAACAGCGTCAAGAATGCGCTGCTGCGCCAGGACATCCCGATCAAGGGCGCCAGGACGCTGCTGTCGGCCAACCAGCCCGACGGCTTTGATTGCCCGGGCTGTGCCTGGCCGGACCGCAACCATGCCTCTACCTTCGAGTTCTGCGAAAACGGCGTCAAGGCCGTGGCCGCCGAGGCCACGGCCCGGCGCGCGGGCCCGGGCCTGTTTGCCCAGTACACGGTGGCCGAGCTGGCCGAGCAGAGCGATTTCTGGCTCGAAGACCAGGGCCGGCTCACGCAGCCCATGGCCTACCATGCGCCCAGCGACCAGTACCGCCCCATTTCGTGGGACGACGCCTTTGCGCTGATCGCGCGCCACCTGAACGCGCTGCCCGACCCCAACCAGGCCATCTTCTACACCTCGGGCCGGGCCAGCAACGAAGCGGCCTTCCTGTACCAGCTGTTCGTGCGGCAGTACGGTACGAACAACTTCCCCGATTGCTCCAACATGTGCCACGAGCCCAGCGGCAGCGGCATGCGCCCGCAGATCGGCGTGGGCAAGGGCACGGTGACCCTGCACGACTTCGAGTGCGCGGACGCGATCTTCATCTTCGGCCAGAACCCCGGCACCAACCACCCGCGCATGCTCGGCGAGCTGCGCGAGGCGCACAAGCGCGGCGCGCGCATCGTGAGCTTCAACCCCCTGCGCGAGCGCGGGCTGGAGCGCTTTGCCGACCCGCAGGACAAGCTGGAGATGGCCACCTTCGGCTCCACCCCCATCAGCACGCACTACTTCCAGCTGCGCGTGGGCGGCGACCTGCCGGCCGTCAAGGGCATGATGAAGCATGTGCTGGAGCAGGAGGACGCGCGTGGCGGCGTGCTCGACAAGGCCTTCATCGCCGAGCACACCACGGGCTTCGAGGTGCTGGTGGAGAATCTGCGCGCGGAATCCTGGGCGCTGCTGGAGCAGGAGTCGGGCCTGACCGAGGAGCAGATGCGCTCTGCAGGCGACATCTACATTGGCGCCAAGAACGTGATCGCCTGCTGGGGCATGGGCATCACGCAGCACAAGCACGCGGTGGACACCATCCAGGCCATTGTGAGCTGGCTCATGCTGCGCGGCAACATCGGCCGCGAGGGTGCCGGCCCCTGCCCGGTGCGCGGCCACAGCAACGTGCAGGGCGACCGCACCATGGGCATCTGGGAAAAGCCCCCGGTGGCCCTGCTGGACAGGCTGCGCGACGTGTTCGGCTTCGAGCCGCCGCGCGAGCACGGCGTGGACACGGTGGAGGCCATCCGCCACATGCTGGACGGCAAGGGCAAGGTGTTCTTCGCCCTGGGCGGCAACTTTGCTGCCGCCACCCCCGACACCTACGAGACCTGGAAGGCGCTGCAGCGCTGCGACCTCACGGTGCACGTGACCACCAAGCTCAACCGCAGCCACATCGTGCATGGCAAGGAGGCGCTGATCCTGCCCTGCCTGGGCCGCACCGAGATCGACGTGCAGGCCAACGGCCCGCAGGGCGTGACGGTGGAGGACTCGATGAGCATGGTGCACATCTCGGTGGGCATCAACCCGCCTGCGTCCGAGCACCTGCTGTCCGAGCCGGCCATCGTGGCGCGGCTCGCTGCCGCCACGCTGGGCGCGCGCAGCAGCGTGCCCTGGGCCTGGCTGGTCGAGGACTATGCGCGCATCCGCGACCAGATCGAAAAGGTCTTCCCCGATTTCAAGGACTTCAACCAGCGCGTGGCCGTGCCCGGTGGCTTTCGCCTGCGCAACACGGCCAGTGAGCGCGTCTGGGCCACGGCCTCGGGCAAGGCCAGCTTCCATGCGCCCCTGGTGCCGCAGGACACGCCTTCGCACAAGGCGCGCGAGCGGTTCAAGGATTCGATCGTCTTCACCCTGCTCACCACGCGCTCGCACGACCAGTACAACACCACCATCTACGGCATGGATGACCGCTACCGCGGCGTCTACGGCCAGCGCCGGGTGGTCTTCATCAACGAGAAGGACATCCGCGCTTTGGGCATGCAGGACGGCGACTGGGTCGACATCCAGACCGTGTGGAGCGACGGCCAGGAGCGCCGGGCCGACCGCTTCAAGCTGGTGGCCTACGACATCCCGCGCGGCAACCTCGCGGCCTACTACCCCGAGACGAATCCGCTGGTGCCGCTGTCTGCCGTGGCCGACACGGCGGGCACGCCGACCTCCAAGTCCATCCCTGTGCTGCTGGAGCCGCACGTGCCGGGCGGGGCCGCCCTTGCGGCGTCTGCCGTGCCGGCGCAGGCCGAGGCCCCATGAGCGCGGTGGACCGCAGAAAGCCCATGCCATGACGGCCGTGCAAGAGACGCTGGCGGGCGCCATCCTGCGTGCGCTGGCCGAAGAGTCCCCGGACACGCCGGCCGGTGCGCCCGGCGTGTCGCTGCCGCGCCTGGGCAAGCGCCTGGGCCAGGGCGTGAGCGTGCTCCTGCGCGAGCTCACGCTGATGAGCGATGCCTCGGTGGGCGGCCAGCGCGGCCCCGGCTGGGTGCGCGTGGACCAGGTGGGTGAGCGCTGGGTGGCCCACCTGACCGACGCCGGCCGGGCCGTCGCCCGGGAGCTGCCTGCGGCGGGGGCGGCGCCATGAGCGCGCAGGTGTCCACGCCGCTCGATGGCGATGGGGGCGCCGTGGCGGACCTGTCGGCACTGGCCCAGCGCTCCGTGCGGGTGTTTGGCGAGGCGGGTGTGCCGCAGGGCGGGGCCCTGCGCTTCGACACCCTGGCGGCGGAGATCCCGGTGGCCCTGGTGTTCAACGGTGTCTCGCATGCGGTGATGATGGCCACGCCGGAAAGCCTTGGCGATTTTGCGATCGGTTTCGCGCTGAGCGAGGGCATCCTCGACCATGCGCAGGACTGCCGGGGCACCACGCTGCAGCTGGCCGATGCCGGCGCGGCGCACCTGCCACCCGGCGTGCCGGGGGTCGAGGTGCACCTGGAGATTTCGGCGCGCAGCTTCGAGCGCCTCAAGAACCGGCGCCGCAGCATGGCCGGCCGCACGGGCTGCGGTGTGTGCGGGGTGGAAAGCTTTGCGGCGCTGGATCTGGCCCCTGAGTGCCTGCCGGCGCGCGACTGGTTGGAGCGGGTGGACCTGCCCACCGTGCTGCGCGCCTTTGCCGACCTCAAGGCACTGCAGCCGCACAACGCGCAGTCGGGGTCGTTGCATGCCGCCGGCTGGGCCACGCTGGACGGGCGCCTGGCCCAGGTCTGCGAAGACGTGGGCCGGCACAACGCGCTGGACAAGCTCATCGGCTGGCTGTCGCGCAACGCGCGCCTGGCCGAGCCCGGCTTTGTCGTGCTCAGCAGCCGGGGCAGCCACGAGCTGGTGCGCAAGTGCGCCCGCGTGGGCCTGTCGGCACTGGCCACCATATCCGCACCCACCGCCACCGGCGTGCAGGTGGCCGAGCTGGCCGGGCTGCGGCTGTGGGGCCTGTGCCGCGCGCCGCGCGCGGTGCTGTACGCGCCGGGCGCGCAAGCGGGGTAAAAACCCTGACCCCTGCACGGCGCAGTACAGTCGGGCCATGTCTCTGCGCCCCACCATCGAAGTCGCCGTCATCATGCGCCGCGAGCGCCTGGACAACCGCTGGCAGCCCTGGCGCTGGGTGCTGGACGACGTGGTCCCCGCAGAAGCGGCCTTTGGCGATGTGCCGCGCCTCTTGCGCCAGGACGAGAACCAGGCCCTGTGGCTGTTCCCGGGCTTTGCCGTGGAACTGTTCAAGGACGACGGCGAGGGCTACCACCTGAACCTGTCCGCGCCCGCGCCCTGCTGGTTCGTGCTGTGGCGCATGGACGAGGAGGGCAGCGTGCCCGAGCCGCTGGCCCGCCCCGTGGCCGTGAGCCTGAGCTACCACGATGCCGGCCGCTGGCTCGATGCGCAGGAAACGGTGGAGCAGGTGCCCGCGCCAGCGGCCGTGCTGCAGGCGCTGCAGGCCTTCGTCGACGAGCACTACGCGCCCGAGCCCAAGCGCCGCAGGCGGCCCGACAGCTTCCAGTCGCTGACCGACCGCTTCGGCAACCCGGCATCGGTTTCCACCGACAAACAGCGTGGTGGCCGGGGTGGCCCACACCATGGCTGACGGCTTTCTCTCGCGCTGGTCGCGCCGCAAGCAGGAGGTGGCGGCGGGCAGGCCCGTGCAGGAGCCGGAGCCATCGCCCCCAGCAGAGGTCTTGCCATCCGCCGCCGCCATGCCTGCCCCGGAGCCGGTGGACGTGCCTGCCGCAGCCGAGCCGGAGCTGCCCACGCTGGCCGATGCCCAGGCCCTGACGACCGAGTCCGACTTCAAGCCCTTTATGGGCCGCGGCGTGGCGCCCGATGTGCGCAACACGGCCATGAAGAAGCTGTTTGCCGACCCGCATTTCAATGCCATGGACGGCCTGGACACCTACATCGACGATTACTCCAAGCCCGATCCGCTGCCTGAAGGCATGCTGCGCCAGATGGCCAGCGCCCATTTCATGGGCTTCTTCGACCATGAAAAAGACGCGGCCGGGGAGGCCGTGCCAGAGGCCGCGCAGGCAAAGGCCCCGCAAAATCCTCAGCCTCGGGATGATGCGGAGACGCCAGCGCTGCCAGACGTGGCACAGTCCGAGGTATGCACCGCCATTCCTAGCTCGCCAGAACTGGCCTCAGTCGACCCCGCAGGGGGCGATGGGGCCAGGGTAGCCAGCCATATCGAACATGACCACGCTGATCTGCGACTGCAACCAGACGATGCCCCTCGACGCGAAGGCGTTGGGCGCGGCCCTGCATGAGGAACTGACCCTCCATTCCACGCTGTGCCGGCGCGAGGCCGGCGCCTTCCAGGATGCGATCCGCACCGGCCAGGAGGTGGTGGTGGCCTGCACCCAGGAGCAGCGCCTTTTCGGCGAACTCGGCACGCAGACCGAAGGCGCGGTCTCACCGATCCGCTTCGTGAACATCCGCGAAACCGGCGGCTGGAGCCGCGATGCCCGCGATGCCGGCCCCAAGATCGCCGCCTTGCTGGCCGCAGCCCGGCTGCCCGAGCCGCCGCCGGTGGCCACCGTCAGCTACAAGAGCATGGGCCGCCTGCTGGTCATCGGCCCGCTCGATGCCGCCGAACAGGCTGCCGCCCTGGTGGCCGACGTGCTCGATGTGACCCTGTTCGCGCAGGGCCCGGGGCAGGCAGGCGGCGCGCAGGCGCGGCGTTTCCCCGTGCTCGGCGGGCGCCTCACCGGCCTGTCGGGCTGGCTCGGGGCCTTCGACGTGCAGTGGGCTGCCGACAACCCCATCGACCTGGACCTGTGCACGCGCTGCAACGCCTGCATCGTGGCCTGCCCCGAGAACGCCATCGGCCTGGACTACCAAGTGGACCTGTCCGCCTGCGATGCGAACCGCGCCTGCGTGCGCGCCTGCCAGGTGGCGGGCGCCATCGACTTCGGCCGCGAGGCCAGCGCACAGCAGGAACGCTTCGACCTGGTGCTGGACCTGCGCCCGGCCACGGCCGAGCCCACCTTCGTGCAGCATGCGCCGCCGCAGGGCTACTTCCGCAGCGACGGGCGCGACATGGCCGTGCTGCTCAAGCTGCGCGAGATGGTGGGCGAGTTCGACAAGCCCCGCTTCTTCGCCTACAAGCAAAAGCTCTGCGCCCACAGCCGCAACGAGACCGTGGGCTGCAATGCCTGCATCGACATCTGTTCTGCCGAGGCCATTTCCAGCGACAAGAGCCGCCAGCAGATCAAGGTCAACCCCCACCTGTGCGTGGGCTGTGGTGCCTGCACCACGGTGTGCCCGACGGGTGCACTCTCTTTTGCCTACCCGGGTGCCACAGAGCAGGGCGCGCGCTTCAAGGCCTTGCTGTCCACCTATGCGGCCGCGGGCGGCCAGAGCGCCGTGCTGCTGCTGCACAGCCAGGAGCAGGGCCAGGCCCTGGTCGAAGAATTGGGCCGTGCCGCCCAGCTGCGGCGTGCCCAGGGCGTACCCGCCAATGTGATCCCGGTGCCGCTGTGGCACACCGCCAGCACCGGCGTGGACCTGTGGCTCAGTGCGCTGGCCTATGGTGCTTCGCAGGTGGTGGTGCTGGCCACGCACGAGGAGGCGCCCCAGTACCTGGATGGTGTGCAGGCGCAGATGGAGGTGGCCCAGGCCATCCTGCATGGGCTGGGCTACACCGGCAGCCACCTGCGGCTGCTGCGCGCGGGCGATGTGGCGGCGCTCGATGCCGCCCTGCAGTCCCTGTGCAACACCCGCCAGCTGCGGCCGCCGGTGGCGGCGCGCCATGGCGTGGCCCAGGAAAAGCGCGCCACGCTGGAGATGGCGCTGGACCATTTCATCGCCCATGCGCCACTGCTCCAGGAGGGCTTGCCCGAAGCCATCGCCCTGCCCGCAGCCGGTGCGCCGCTCGGGTCCATCACGGTCGACAAAAACCGCTGCACGCTGTGCCTGAGCTGCGTGAGCGCCTGCCCGGCCGGTGCCCTGCAGGACAACCCGCAACTGCCCCAACTGCGCTTTCTGGAAAAGAACTGTGTGCAGTGCGGCCTGTGCGCCACCACCTGCCCCGAAGACGCCATCACCCTGCAGCCGCGCCTGCTGCTCACGCCCGAACGGGCGCAACTGCGCGTGTTGGCCGAAACCCAGCCCTGGGCCTGTGTGCGCTGCAGCAAACCGTTTGGCACGCTCAAGGCCATCGAAGCCATGCTGGAGCGGCTCTCGGGCCACGCCATGTTCCAGGGCGAGGCGCTGGAGCGCCTGAAGATGTGCGGCGACTGCCGCGTCATCGACCTCTATTCTTCCCAGAGCGAAGCGAAAGTGACGGACCTGTGAGCGCCACCGCACCCCTGACCATGGCCGCCAGCGCCGCCCTCGACGAGGAAACCGCGCGTGCCGAACTCTATGGCCTGCTGGCGCAGCTGTACTACAGCGCCCCGGCGCCCGGCCTGCTGGCCACCCTGCGCGTGGCCGTGACCCAGGCGCCGGCCGAAGGTGGCTTGCTGGAGGAGCCCTGGCAGCAACTGGTGGGGGCCGCCCGTGCGCGGGAGGACGCGGCCATTGCCGCCGAGTTCGAGCGCCTGTTCGGCGGCATGGGCAAGCCCGAGGTCTTCCTCTACGGGTCGCACTACCTGAGCGGCTTTCTCAACGAGAAGCCGCTGGCACGCCTGCGCAGCGACCTGGATGCCCTGGGCCTGGCGCGCAGCGAGGCCATGCCCGAGACCGAGGACCACCTGGCCTACCTGTGCGAGGCCATGCGCTACCTGATCGCTGGTGACGACATGGCGGTGTGCAACCTTACGACACAACGGGACTTTTTTGCCGCCCACCTGCAGCCCTGGGTGCCGGCCCTGTGCGATGTGCTGGAGGCCCACCCCGCCGCCCCCTTCTATGGCGCGCTGGCCCGCTTCACACGGGCTTTCGTGGCTGTGGAAGCCCAGGGTTTCGACATGCTGGAATGAGCCGCTGCGGGCGCCTGCGAAGGTGTGCCAAACCCGAGTGAAGTTCCATGGGGTGGCCATACCCGATTGCAGTGGGCCAGACACTCGCATAGACTGTATGAACGACATTGCATAGCCGCAAGCCCTCCTGGAGACAATGATGCAGGACAGCCAGCCCCAACCTTCTCGCCGCCGGTTCTTTGCAGGTGCAGCCACTGCGGGGGCTGCTGCTGCCGCCGTCGTGGCCTTGCCCCACATTGCAGCCCCAGGTGCCACCGCTGCAGCCGAGCCCGTGCCAGCACCGCCTGAGCGCGGTGGCGGCTACCGCCTCTCGGCACACGTGCAGCAGTACTACAAGACCACCCAACTCTGACCGCGGGGCGCGCCATGTTGCTCACCAAGAAGTCTTCCCACGCCCGAGAGGGCGCTGCGGCCACCTCCTCGTCCTCTCCCTTCGTCCACAGCCTGCAGCGCGGCCTGGCCAAGGCCCTGCCCACCATGGACCGGCGCGCCTTCCTGCGCCGCTCGGGCCTGGGCGTCGGCGTGGGCATCGCTGCCTCGCAGCTCACCCTGGTCAAGAAGTCCAGCGCCGCGGAGGGCGCCAAGGTCGGCCTGGGCGACAGCAAGATCGAGGTGCGCCGCACCATCTGCACCCACTGCTCGGTGGGCTGCGCGGTGGACGCCGTGGTCGAGAACGGCGTCTGGGTGCGCCAGGAGCCGGTGTTCGACTCCCCCATCAACCTGGGCGCGCACTGCGCCAAGGGCGCCGCGCTGCGCGAGCACGGCCATGGCGAGTACCGCCTGCGCTACCCGATGAAGCTGGTCAACGGCAAGTACGAGCGCATCAGCTGGGACACGGCGCTCACCGAGATCACCGCCCGCATGCAGGACCTGCGCAAGGCCAGCGGGCCCGACAGCGTGTACTTCGTGGGCTCGTCCAAGCACAACAACGAGCAGGCCTACCTGCTGCGCAAGTTCGTGAGCTTCTGGGGCACCAACAACTGCGACCACCAGGCCCGCATCTGCCACTCCACCACGGTGGCCGGGGTGGCCAACACCTGGGGCTACGGGGCCATGACGAATTCGTACAACGACATGCAGAACAGCAAGGTCGCCATGTACATCGGCTCCAACGCGGCCGAGGCCCATCCGGTGAGCATGCTGCACATGCTGCACGCCAAGGAGACCGGCTGCAAGATGATTGTGGTGGATCCGCGCTTCACGCGCACGGCGGCCAAGGCCGACGAGTACGTGCGCATCCGCTCGGGCACCGACATCCCATTCCTCTTCGGCCTGCTGTACCACATCTTCAAGAATGGCTGGGAAGACAAGCAGTACATCAACGACCGTGTCTACGGCATGGACAAGGTACGCGAGGAGATCCTGGCCAAGTGGACGCCCGACAAGGTCGAGGAGGCCTGCGGCGTCAAGGAAGAGCAGGTGTTCAAGGTCGCGAGCCTGCTCAACGCCCACCGCCCCGGCACCGTCGTCTGGTGCATGGGCCAGACGCAGCACACCATCGGCAACGCCATCGTGCGCGCCTCGTGCATCCTGCAGCTGGCGCTGGGCAACGTGGGCAAGACCGGTGGCGGCACCAACATCTTCCGCGGGCACGACAACGTGCAGGGCGCCACCGACGTGGGCCCCAACCCCGACTCGCTGCCCGGCTACTACGGCATTGCCGAAGGGGCCTGGAAGCACTTCGCGGCGGTCTGGGGCGTGGATTTCGAGTGGATCAAGGCCCGCTATGCGAGCCCGGCCATGATGACCAAGTCGGGCCTCACGGTCTCGCGCTGGATCGATGGGGTGCTCGAAAAGAACGAGCTGATCGACCAGGACTCCAACCTGCGCGGCGTGTTCTTCTGGGGCCATGCGCCCAACTCCCAGACCCGGGGGCTGGAGATGAAGCGCGCCATGGACAAGCTCGACCTGCTGGTGGTGGTCGACCCTTACCCTTCGGCCACGGCCGCCATGGCGGCCATGCCCGGCCGCGCTGAAGACCTGAATCCGAACCGTGCGGTCTATCTGCTGCCTGCAGCCACGCAATTCGAAACCAGTGGTTCGTGCACGGCATCCAACCGCTCGCTGCAATGGCGCGAGAAGGTGATCGAGCCGCTGTGGGAGAGCCGCTCGGACCACATGATCATGTACCAGTTCGCGCAGAAACTGGGTTTCGACAAGGAACTGGTCAAGAACTACAAGCTGCAGAAGGTGCAGGGCATGGACGAGCCCGTGATTGAGGACATTCTGCGCGAGATCAACCGCAGCGTCTGGACCATCGGCTACACCGGCCAGAGCCCCGAGCGCCTGAAGGCGCACATGAAGAACATGCACCTGTTCGACGTGAAGACCCTGAAGGCCAAGGGCGGCAAGGACAAGGAAACCGGCTACGACTTCACCGGCGACTACTTCGGCCTGCCCTGGCCGTGCTACGGCACGCCCGAGCTCAAGCACCCCGGCTCGTCCAACCTCTATGACACTTCCAAACATGTCATGGATGGCGGCGGGTGCTTCCGCGCCAACTTCGGTGTCGAAAAGGATGGCCAGAACCTGCTGGCCGAGGACGGCTCCTACTCGCTGGGCTCCGACATCACCACCGGCTACCCCGAGTTCGACCATGTGCTGCTCAAGAAGCTCGGCTGGTGGGACGAGCTCACCGACGCGGAGAAGAAGGCCGCCGAAGGTAAGAACTGGAAGACCGACCCCACGGGCGCGATCATCCGCGTGACCATGAAGAACCATGGCTGCCACCCCTTCGGCAACGCCAAGGCGCGCGCCGTGGTGTGGAACTTCCCCGATGCCATTCCGCAGCACCGCGAGCCGCTGTATGGCACCCGGCCCGACCTGATGGCCAAGTACCCCACGCACGATGACAAGAAGGCGTTCTGGCGCCTGCCCACCCTCTACAAGAGCGTGCAGGACAAGAACATCGCCGACAAGGTGCACGAGAAGTTCCCGCTGATCCTGACCTCGGGCCGTCTGGTCGAGTACGAAGGCGGCGGCGAGGAAACCCGCTCCAACCCCTGGCTGGCCGAGTTGCAGCAGGAGTCGTTCGTCGAGATCCACCCCAAGACCGCCGGCGAGCGTGGCGTGCGCAATGGCGAGCGGGTGTGGCTCAGTTCGCCCACGGGCGCCCGCATCAACGTGCAGGCCCTGGTGACCGAGCGCGTGGCGCCCGACACGGTGTGGATGCCGTTCCACTTTTCGGGCCGCTGGCAGGGCGCGGACATGCTGGACCACTACCCCAAGGGCGCAGCGCCCATCGTGCGCGGCGAGGCCGTGAACACGGCCACCACCTATGGCTACGACAGCGTGACCATGATGCAGGAAACCAAGACCACGATCTGCAACGTGGAACGGGCATGAACACGCAGCAGCGACCAGGAGACACCCCATGGCACGAATGAAATTCATCTGCGATGCAGAGCGCTGCATCGAATGCAACGGCTGCGTCACCGCCTGCAAGAACGAGCACGAAGTGCCCTGGGGCGTGAACCGCCGCCGCGTGGTCACGCTCAACGACGGCGTGCCGGGCGAAAAGTCCATCTCGGTGGCCTGCATGCATTGCAGTGACGCCCCCTGCATGGCCGTGTGCCCCGTGAACTGCTTTTACCGCACCGACGAAGGCGTGGTGCTGCACGACAAGGACGTCTGCATCGGCTGCGGCTACTGCAGCTATGCCTGCCCGTTCGGCGCCCCCCAGTTCCCCTCGCAGGGCACCTTCGGCGTGCGCGGCAAGATGGACAAGTGCACCTTCTGCGCCGGCGGCCCCGAAACCCACGGCAGCCAGGCCGAGTTCGACAAGTACGGCCGCAACCGCCTGGCCGAGGGCAAGCTGCCGGCCTGCGCCGAGATGTGCTCCACCAAGGCCCTCTTGGCCGGCGATGGCGACGTGGTGGCGGACATCTTCCGCAACCGCGTGGTGCAGCGCGGCAAGGGTGCCGAGGTCTGGGGCTGGGGCACGGCCTATGGCTCCAAGCAGGCCGGCCAACCCACCCCGGGAGCCAAGTCATGACCGGGCGCACTGTACTGATCCTGGGCGCAGCCTGTGGGCTGCTGGCGCTGGTGGCCTGCACCGAGAAGCCGCAGACCGGCGGCGGCGTGCGCATCGATGCGCCGCCCTATGCCGGCACAGGCAGCAATTTCACGCAGCCCGGCTGGAAGGCCGGCGACAAGGCTGGCTGGGAGCAGCAGCTCAAGGCGCGCCAGCAGTACGGCCAGAACGAATACACCCGCACCACCCGGTAGAGCGAGGCCTGCCATGAAAAACTTCCTGTGCAGCATGGCGCTGTTGGCCGGCCTGGCCTGGGGCACGGCAGGGGCCCAGGCCCCGGCCAGCGCGCAAGCGGCCTCTGCCGCGACGCCAGCGGCGGCGCCCGCGGTCGGCGGCATCCAGGGCCAGAACATCTTCCAGGTCAAGCCCGATGCCAGCGAAGAGCCGGGCTACGCCCAGCAGAACAACGGCGAACGCGCCAAGGTGCAGCCGGGCAACAACGCGCCGATGTGGCGCCAGGTGGGCGAGGGCGTCACGGGCTACAGCAGCCTGCCCAAGAGCCAGGCGCCCGAGGCCGGCAACCTGATCCAGCCCTTCGTGCAATACCCGGGTTCGCGCGTGACCAACGCGGGCGAGGCCTGGCGCCAGGTGCGCAACCAGTGGATCATTCCCTACGGCGGCTCGCTGCTGCTCATCGTGGCGGGGGCCATCGCCCTGTTCTATTGGCGCAAGGGCACGATGCAGCTGCACGGCGCCGAGACGGGCCGCAAGATCGAGCGCTTCACGCCCTTCGAGCGCTCCGCCCACTGGGCCAATGCCATCGCCTTCGTGGCACTGGCCATCTCGGGCCTGGTGATGGCCTTCGGCAAGTTCTTCCTGCTGCCTATCCTGGGTGGCACGCTGTTCGGCTGGCTGGCCTATGCCCTCAAGAACCTGCACAACTTCGCCGGGCCGCTGTTCGCGGTGTCGCTGGTCATCGTGTTCTTCACCTTCCTCAAGGACAACTTCCCGCGCCGGGGCGACCTCACCTGGCTGCTCAAGGGCGGCGGCATGCTTTCGGGCACGGAGGTGCCTTCGCACCGCTTCAATGCCGGCGAGAAGCTGGTCTTCTGGGGTGGGGTGCTGTTCCTGGGCGCCATCGTCGTGGCCTCGGGCCTGGTGCTGGACAAGCTCATTCCCGGGCTCATCTACGAGCGCGGCACGATGCAGATCGCACACATGGTCCACGCCGTGGCCACGGTGGTGATGATGGTCATGTTCATGGGCCATATCTACCTGGGCACCATCGGCATGCAGGGCGCCTACAAGGCCATGAAGACCGGCTACGTGGACGAAGCCTGGGCCAGGGAGCACCACCAGCTCTGGTACGACGATGTCAAGGCCGGCAAGATCCCATCGCAACGCAGCAGCAGTGCAGAGCCCGCGGGCGAGGCCGCTGCCGCCAAGCCCGTTCAGGCATGAGGCCCACCATGACGATGAACAACAAGCCTTCTTTCCTTCGCCCCTTGCTGCTGGCCCTGTGCGCCGCCTGCGCCTGCAGCGCCGCGCTGGCCAAATTGCCGCCGCCTGCGCCCGAGGCAGCCGCCAAGGCGGCCGAAGCCGCTGCCAAGGCCGCCTGGGCCGGCAAGGTCGACAACTACAAGCTGTGCCAGTCGCAGGACCGGGTCGCGGCCCACTACCGCAAGACCAACACCGCCGCCAAGCCTGCCGCCGCAGTGGGAGCCGCCTGTGCGGACCCGGGCCCCTTTGTCTACACACCGCCCGAGGCCAAGCCCCTGGAGGCCGCCGGCGCGCACTCGCCACCGGGCACGGCCAGCAGCCCGCCCAGCACCCAGACGCCTGCAGCGGCCGCTTCGGCGCCCAAGTCCTGAGCACCGCCCGGCACTGGCGGGTGCCTGTCCGCTGCATCGCGCGGGGATGCGCTACGCTGTCCCCATGACCATGCCCGTGCCCGCCACCGCCGCCCCCCGCCTGCCGCGCCTGACCCAGGCGCAGGCGCCGCTGACCCACCGCGTCGAGGTGGTCAACGAGCATGGCGAGCGCGAAGAGCTGTCCATCCCCGCCGAGCGCCCGCTGACCGTGTATGTCGACAACCGCGAGCTGGTCACGCTGATGACCCTGGGCGCGCACCCCGAGCTGCTGGTGCTGGGCTACCTGCGCAACCAGCGCCTGGTGGAGTCGGCGCAGGACATCGAGTCGATCACGGTGGACTGGGAGGTCAACGCCGCCGCCGTGCGCACGCGCCACGGCATCGCGCGCATCGAGGAGCGCACGGCCAGCAAGGTGGTCACCACCGGCTGCGGCCAGGGCAGCGTGTTCGGCGGCCTGATGGACGAGGTGGACCGCATCGTGCTGCCCGAGGCGCGGCTCACGCAGGGCCAGCTGTACGGCATCGTCAACGCCATCCGCCTCAAGGAGAGCACTTACAAATCGGCCGGCTCGGTGCACGGCTGCGCGCTGTTCCAGGGCGAGGAGCTGCTGGTCTTTGTCGAGGACGTGGGCCGCCACAACGCCATCGACACGATTGCGGGGTGGATGTGGATGGCCGCCGGGGACGCGGCACCGATGGTGGGCGCCGACAAGGTGTTCTACACCACGGGCCGGCTGACCAGCGAGATGGTCATCAAGTCCGCCCAGATGGGCGTGCCCATCGTGGTCTCGCGCAGCGGCATGACGCAGATGGGGCACGCCGTGGCCGAGCAACTGGGCCTGTGCGCCATCGGCCGCGCCACCAACCGGCGCTTCGTCTGCTACAGCGGCATGCAGCGGCTGGTGCTGCAGCCTGAACTGGCGCAGGCCACCACCCCTTCATCCTCCGCCACCTGACACCGGGCCGCCGCGCGGCGATGGCATGATCGGGCGATGCGCGATCAGAAATCCCCCAACGCATGGCCGGACACCCTGCCCAGCCAGTTTGGCCCCTACGACCCCGACGAGGTGCCGGACACCCATCGCATCCCCGTGCCCCAGGGGCCCGGGGAGCCCGATGCGCCCGTATCCGCGGTGACCGAAGCGGTAGATTTGCCGCGCCTGCCGCTCGGGCAGTGGTGGTGGCAAGGGCTGCGGGCCGCCGTGCTGTTGGCGCCCCGAACGGGTGCGGCCGTGCCCAGGCCCCTGCAGTTGATCGTTCTGGTGCTGCTGTGCAGCGGGGTTTTGCTGGGGTTGGAGCGTCTGCATGTGGCGGGCCCGGCCCATTTCAACCTGCGCGGCTGGCTGCTGACATGGTGGTCGCTGCCGCTGCTTGCCTGGTGTGCCTGGTGGGCGCTATCTCCCGCTCGGCGCCAGGATTCACCGGCGCAGGTGACCGGTGGCCTGGCTGCCTGGCTAGCGCTCACCAGCGTGGCCGTGCTGCCCGCGTCGGTGGTGGCCTACGCATTGATGGCGTGGGGGGCGCACCAGCCTGCTCGCTGGTCTTCGGGATACGGCCCCACGGTTTTCTGGGTCATCTATGCGGCGACGCTGCTGTGGATGCTGGCGGCCGATGTCCGGGTGCTGTCCCGCTTCGTGCGTTCGCATGTGCGCACGGGCTTGTACGCACTGTTGCTGCTGGCTGTGCTCGGGGTGGGTATGCAGTACGCATCCAGCCGCTCCTGGGTGCCCGACACCTCCGGCGACGACACGCCCGCCCCAGCCCGCCTGCATCTGTCCCAATCGCTGTTCGAATCTCAGCAGGACCTGATGCAGCAGCAGGTCGACGCCCTGGTGCCCGAGCGTCCTGGCGTGACCGATGTCTATGCCCTGGTGTTCGCTCCCTACGCCCGCGAGAACGTGTTCCGCCGCGAGAGCACCATGGTCAGCGACCTCTTGCAGGAGCGCTTCGACGCGCAGGGCCGGGTGCTGCACTTGCTGAACCACGCCGAAACCGCCGACACCCATGTCTGGGCCACGCCCGAGAACCTGGACCGGGCGGTGACGGCCCTGGCCGCACGCATGGACAAGGAGAACGACGTGCTTGTGGTCTACATGACCTCGCACGGCGCCCAGAACCACCAGCTCGCCGCCTCGCACTGGCCGCTGGAGGTGCCTCCCATCAGCCCCGAGATGCTGCGCGAGGCGCTGGACACGGCGGGCATACGCCACCGGGTGATCGCGATCTCGGCCTGCTACTCGGGCGGCTGGATCGACACCCTGGCCACGCCCTCGACGCTGATCATGACGGCGGCGGACGCGACCCACACCTCCTACGGCTGCGGCGCCCTGTCGGAGCTGACCTTCTTTGGCCGCGCCGTGTTCGACGAACAGCTGCGCAGTACGCATTCCTTCGAGGAGGCGTTCAAGAAGGCCGTGCCCCTGATCCAGCAGCGCGAGATCGAGGCCGGCAAGAGCGACGGCTTCTCGAACCCGCAGATCCGCGTGGGCGCCGAGATCACCCCGGTGCTCAAGGGCCTGGAAGAGCGGTTGAACGTCGCTCCCCGTTAGGGTAGAGGGCCCTTAGAGCCTGTTCAATGTCTTTTTGCAGCCGCGTTGGGGCGCAATCGGGATGAGTGGATGCTTCGGATGCGCCGCATGGGCTCATGCCCATGCAAGCAGCCTGGGCGTCCAATCGCCCGATTTCGCCCCAACCCTTCGGGCAAGTGCCTTTTCGGGCGGTCTGCGGCGTTGCGGCGCTTGCCAATAGCCGAGCTATTGGCTGCACTCCGCGCCTTGCATCCCATCCCGAAAAGGGACTTGCGCGGCTTCAAAAAGACGTTGAACAGGCTCTTAAAGGGCCTGCACGCCGGCTGGAAATGTTTCATTGCCGCGGATTGGCGGGCTTTTGCGCTAATGTCACGCCCATGAACCTTTCTTTTATCCGCCTGGGCTGGCGCACCTTGTTGCGCGACCTGCGCGCGGGCGAGCTGCGCCTCCTGGTCGTGGCCGTGACATTGGCCGTCGCCGCACTCACCTCGGTGGGCTTCTTTGCCGACCGCCTGCAGGGCGGCCTGCAGCGCGACGCCTTGCAACTGCTGGGCGGAGACGCCGTGGTGGCCAGCGACAACCCCACGCCTGCCACCTTCGTGGAGCGCGCCAAGGCCCTGGGCCTGCAGAGCGTGACCACCATGGGCTTTCCCACCATGGGGCGGGCCACCGATGCCAAGGGCGGTGCCAGCAAGCTGGTGGCCCTCAAAAGCGTGCAGCCGGGCTACCCGCTGCGCGGCACCCTCACCGTGGCCGTGGGCCCGGGGGCGGCCGAGCAGACCACGCGCGACATCCCGGCGCGCGGCGAGGTGTGGGTGGATGCGCCGCTGCTCGAATCGCTGGGCCTGGCCATGGGCGACCAGTTGCTGCTGGGCGATGCGCAGCTGCGCATCACCCGCATCATCGTCATCGAGCCGGATCGGGGCGCCGGCTTCATGAGTTTTGCACCACGCGTCATGCTCAACGAGGCCGACGTGCCCGCCACCGGCCTGGTGCAGCCCGCCAGCCGGTTGACCTACCGGTTTGCCGTCTCCGGCGCCCCGGCCGCCGTCAAGGCTTTCAGCCAGTGGGCTGCCGACGAGGCCAAGAAGCCCGAGCAGCACGGCGTGCGCGTCGAGTCGCTCGAAAGCGGCCGCCCCGAGATGCGCCAGACGCTGGACCGGGCGCAGAAATTCCTGAGCCTGGTGGCCCTGCTGGCCGCGCTGCTTTCGGCGGTGGCCGTGGCGCTGGCCGCGCGCGGCTTTGCCGCCGACCACCTCGATGCCTCGGCCATGCTGCGCGTGCTGGGGCAGAGCCAGCGCACCATCGCCGGCGCCTACACCACAGAGTTTGCGCTGATCGGGCTGTTCGCCAGCGCGCTGGGCGTGGCCGTGGGCTACCTGGTGCACTACGTCTTCGTGCTGCTGCTGGCCGGGCTGGTGGAGTCGGCCCTGCCCGCCGCCAGCCTGTGGCCCGTGGCCTTCGGGCTGGGCATGGGGCTCACGCTGCTGTTCGCCTTTGGCCTGCCGCCCGTGCTGCAACTGGCCCAGGTGCCGCCGCTGCGCGTGATCCGGCGCGATGTGGGTGGGCTCAAGCCGGCCTCCATGGCCGTGCTGGGCGTGGGCGTGGCCGGCTTTGCGGCCCTGCTGCTGGCCGTGAGCAGCGACATCAAGCTGGGCCTGATCGCCGTGGGCGGATTTGCCGCTGCCGTGGCGCTGTTCGCGGGCCTGAGCTGGGTGGCCGTGAAGCTGCTGCGCCGCAGCGTCAACGAGGCCACCGCACCACGCTGGCTGGTGCTGGCCACGCGGCAGATCTCGGCGCGCCCGGCCTACGCCGTGGTGCAGGTCAGCAGCCTGGCCGTGGGCCTGCTGGCTCTGGTGCTGCTGGTGCTGCTGCGCACCGACCTCATCAGCAGCTGGCGGCAGGCCACGCCGCCCGATGCGCCCAACCGCTTCGTGATCAACGTCATGCCCGAGCAGTCCGACGCCTTCCAGCAGAGCTTGAAGGATGGCGGCGTGAAGCGCTACGACTGGTACCCCATGATCCGCGGCCGCCTGCTGGCGGTGAACGGCAAGGCCGTGGGCCCGGCCGACTACACCGACGACCGCGCCAAGCGCCTGGTGGACCGCGAGTTCAACCTCTCCACCGCCGTGCAGCAGCCGCCCCACAACCAGATCGTGGCCGGCCAATGGACCGAGAACGAGCAGGGCACCATCAGCGTGGAAGAGGGCATTGCCGAAACCCTGGGCCTGAAGATGGGCGACAGGCTGCAGTTCGACATCGGCGGCGTGCAGAACGAAGCGCGCATCACCAGCCTGCGCAAGGTGGACTGGGGTTCCATGCGCGCCAATTTTTTCGTGATGTACCCCGTGGAGCACCTCGAAGGCGTGGCCGTGACCTACCTGGCGGCCTACCGCGCACCCGACAAGGCCGGTTTCGACAACGCGCTGGTGCGCCAGTTCCCCAACATCACCAATGTGGACATGGGCGCCACCATCACCCAGGTGCAGCGCGTGCTCGATCAGGTGATCCGCGCGGTGGAGTTCCTCTTCGCCTTCACCCTGGCCGCCGGCCTGGTGGTGCTGTTCGCGGCCGTCACCGCCACGCGCGAGGAGCGCGCGCGCGAGTTCGCCATCATGCGCGCCGTGGGGGCCCGCGCCAGCCTGCTGCGCCAGGTGCAGCGCGCCGAACTCATGGGCGTGGGCCTGCTCGCGGGTTTTCTGGCCAGCACGGTGGCCGTGGTCGTGGGCTGGGCGCTGGCGCGCTTCGTGTTCGATTTCACCTGGACGGCATCGCCCTGGGTGCCGCTGGCCGGTGCGCTGGCCGGTGCCGTGCTGGCGCTGGCTGCAGGCTGGTGGGGGCTGCGCGATGTGTTGCGCCGCCCCGTGGTGGAGACCTTGCGCCGCGCCTCGGAGTAGGGCGACCGGAGGCAGCACGCAGGCTACCCTTGGCAGCCCGGCGAGGTCTCCTTCCGGTGCATCGGCCAGGGCGGCTTCCAACTGAGAAATATGAACATCCCTGCTCTTGCAACCAAGCTCGCCAGACATGCCTGGCGCAGACTGTGACCCCCATGGACGACGACACCCCCGACAACACCACCCCCGCCACCACGCCCTTCGAATGGATCGGCGGCGAAGAACGCGTGCGCGCCCTGGTCGAGCGCTTCTACGACCTGATGGACCTGGAGCCCGGCTATGCCGAGCTGCGTGCCGCCCATGGCAGCGACCTCGCCAGCGCGCGGCAAAAGCTGTTCTGGTTCCTGTGCGGCTGGCTGGGCGGGCCGTCCTACTACACCGACCAGTTCGGCCACCCGCGCCTGCGTGCGCGCCACATGCCGTTTTCCATCGGCACGCAGGAGAGCCGCCAGTGGGTGGCCTGCATGGACCAGGCCATGGGCGAGACGGGCGTGCCCGAGGCGCTGCGCACGCGCTTGCGCGAGAGCTTCACGGGCACGGCGGACTGGATGGTCAACCAACCTCTGGTGACCAAGAAGCTGATGTGACCGGCACCAGCACGGCGACCGATTTTGTCGGTCGGCCTTGCGTCGGGGCATGTGCCCGCAGGCATACTGCGAGTCCATTCCACCGAAGGAGCCCGTGCCATGAAGCGTTCCGTTGTCCTTGCCGCCAGCTTGCTGGCCTGTGCCCTGACGCATGCCCAGCCGGCCCCCGCCGCTGGAGACACCTGGGGCAGTGCGCCGCCCGCGTCGGACGACCGCTTCACCAACCCCAAGAGCAAGCTCTACTCGGGCCCCAACGGCTGGCACAACTTCGGCGAGGTGCGGGCCGAGGTGGCCAACGCCGCCAAGACCCGCTATGCGTTCAAGACCGGGCTCAACTATCTGGCCACCTCCAAGTCCTTCGTGTTTGCCACCAACTCCCAGACGCAACTGGTCGAGGTGGACTTTGGCACCGACCAGCCCGCACCGGGCACCTACGAAGTGGCTGCCAAGCCCGATCCCGCCCAGAAAAAGGCGCTGGTCTCGCTCACCGATGCATCGGGCGGCAAGCTGCTGGGCTGGCAGAGCGGCGACAAGGCCGGCACCGTCACGGTGTCCAAGGTCAACGGCTACCTGTACTTCACCGCGCGCAACCTGCGCCTGGCGCCCGTGGGCATGAGCAACAAGGGCGATCTCAAGCAGCCCATGTCGCTGGGCTTCGAGGGCGCTGTCGCACCCGAAAAATGATCCTTGTTGGAAAGCACCCCGCCCATGTCATGCGATGAACGCTTCGCCCAGGAGGCCCAGGCGCTGGGCTACAGCTTCGACGGCGAGATCAAGATCGGCGGCAACTACGTGCCTTTGGTGCGCGATGGCCGCCATATCTACCTGAGCGGCCAGATCCCCCGCGTGGGCGACACCGTGGTGGTCACGGGTGCTGCCGGGGCCGATGCCTCGCTGCAGGACGCGCAGCGCGCCGCCAAGGTCTGCGCCATGCGGGCCCTGGCGCTGCTGCAGCGCGCCCTGGGCACGCTCGATGCGGTCACTGCCGTGCTGCGCATCACCGTCTACGTGCAGTCGGCCCCGGGCTTCACGCAGCAGAGCGAGGTGGCCGATGGCGCCTCGGAAGTGCTCTACCGCGTGCTCGGCCCGGTGGGCGCGCACACCCGCACCTCGGTGGGGGTGCTGCAGTTGCCCAAGAACGCCACGGTCGAGGTAGACCTGATCGCCGCAGCGGATTGACACCGGGGCGCAGTGCGCGCGAGCCCACCGCGCCTTCACGGGCCACTGCCCGAGGCGCGCGCGCGCCTATGGATTGCGTGGCCCCACGGGCTGCAACAGCACCAGCAATGCGCCTGCGCCACCATCGACGGGCCGGGCCTGCACGAAGGCCAGCACCTCGTTCTTCTGCACCAGCCAGCGCTGCACCCGGCCCTTGAGCACGGGGCTCTTGCCGGGCGAACCCAGGCCCTTGCCGTGCACCACGCGCACGCAGCGCAGCCCGTTGCGGTGCGACTGGCGGATGAACTGGCCCAGGGCCTCGCGCGCCTCGTCTACGCGCAGGCCATGCAGGTCGAGCTGGCCCTGGATGCTCCAGTAACCCGCGCGCAGCCGCTGCGTGACCTGCACGCCGATGCCATGGCGCCGGTAGCTCAGCGCGTCGTCGGTGTCGAGCAGGGTGCTCACGTCGAAGTCGTCGCTGATGGATTCGAGCAGCACGCGCTCCTCGTCCAGCCAGTGCTGCAGCGGCAGCGGCTGGGGCAGGCGGCGCTGCAGGCGCGCCAGGTTGCGCACGCGCAGCGGGGTGATGGGGCCCACGCTGCGGCTGAAGAACTGGTTCTCGGCCTCCTGGCGCGCGGCGGCCTCGCGCCGGGCCTTCTCTTCGGCCTGCTCGCGTTCGTGCTGCTCGCGCAGCTGGCGGGCCACCGTGGCCAGCTCCTGCAGATCGGCGATGCGCTGTCCGGCGCGCCGGGGCGCGGGGGCCGTCCGTCGTTTGGGTGTGGCTGTGGGACTCGGTGCTGTGGCGGGTGGCCTGGGCACGCGCGCCGGTCGGGCCGCCGCCAGCCGTGCCGCTGCCGATGCGCGCCGGGCGGCGCGCGTGGGTTCGGGCACCGGTGGCACCGGGACGGGCAGGGCTGCCGCCAGGCTGGGGGGCAGGGCTTCCTTGCCTGCGGTATCGGCGGCGCGGGCCAGGGCGGTCTGCAGCGCGGTGGGGGCCGCGGGCCGTGGACTGGGCGAGGGCGGGCGCGCCGGTGGTGCCGGGCTCACATCAGCCCCTTCTCGGCCATCGACAGCGCCTGGCCCGGCGCCACGATGACATGGTCGAGCACGCGCACGTCGATCAGCGCCAGCGTGGTCTTGAGCGTCTGGGTCAGCGCCTCGTCGGCGCGGCTCGGTTGCACGCTGCCGCTGGGGTGGTTGTGGGCCAGCACCACGGCGGCGGCCTGGTGGTGCAGTGCGCGCAGCACCACCTCCCGCGGGTAGACGCTGGCCTGGGTCAAGGTGCCGCGAAACAGTTCTTCGAGCGCCAGCAGGCGGTTCTGGCTATCGAGGAACAGCACGGCGAACACCTCGTGCCCCTTGGCGGCCAGGTGCAACTGCACATAGTGCTTGACGGTGTCGGGCGAGTCGAACACCTCGCGTTCGCGCAACTGCTGGGCCAGGGCGCGGCGTGCCAGCTCCAGCACGGCCACCAGCTCGGCGCGTTTGGCGGGGCCCAGGCCCTTGATGCGCGCCAGGTCGTCCGCACTGGTGTGCAGCAGGCCGGCGATGCCGCCGAAACCGCCCGTGAGCTTGCCGGTGGCGGCATCCAGCACCGGCGGGTCGAGCAGCTCCTGCGCCATCTGCAGCACGCCCTTGCCCACAATGCCGGTGCGCAGCAGAATGGCCAGCAGCTCTGCATCGGCCAGCGCGGCGGGGCCGCGCGCGAGGAGTTTTTCGCGCGGCTGGGCGTCCGGGGGGAGGTCTTTGATGGCCATGGCGTGCAGGAAATAAGGAGTCTCGGACACCCAGCCATGGGGGCTTGCCCGTTTTTCTACAATAGAGGCCAGTTTATCGGGACTTTCATGACCTCTACCGCCACAGCCCTTCCCACCGTACAGCCGGGCTCCTTTCTCACGCTGCACTATCGCCTGGCAGGCCCGGCGGGGGATGTGATCAACACCTTTGCCGACAAGCCGGCCACGCTGTCGCTGGGCACGGGCGAGCTGTCGCCCGCCATGGAGCAGCACCTGCTGGGCCTGGTGGAGGGCACGCGCGCCACCTTCGAGCTGCCTGCGGGCGAGGCCTTTGGCGAGCGCAACCCCGACATGCAGCAGTGGGTGGCCAAGAAGCTGCTCAACGAGCTGGGCAGTGCCGACGAAAAATACAGCCCTGGCGATGTGGTGCAGTTCCCCACTCCCGACGGCATGGGCAGCTATGCCGGTGCGGTGATGCAGGTGCGCGAGGACGGCGCCGTGCGTTTTGACTTCAACCACCCGCTGGCCGGCCAGCCCGTCACCTTCGAAGTGCTCGTGATCGGAATCCTCTGATGCAGACCCCCCAGGAAATCCTGCTGGCCGAGCCGCGTGGCTTTTGCGCCGGCGTGGACCGTGCCATCGAAATCGTCGAGCGCGCGCTGCAGAAATTCGGCCGCCCGATCTACGTGCGCCACGAGATCGTGCACAACACCTATGTGGTCAACGACCTCAAGGCCAAGGGTGCGATCTTCATCGAGGAGCTCTCGGACGTGCCCCCGGGCGCCACGCTGATTTTCAGCGCCCACGGTGTGAGCAAGGCCGTGCAGGAAGAGGCCGTGGCGCGCGGCTTTTCGATCTTCGACGCGACCTGCCCGCTGGTGAGCAAGGTGCACGTCGAAGTGGCCAAGCTGGCCAAGGAAGGCTACGAGTTCATCATGATCGGCCACAAGGGCCATCCCGAGGTGGAGGGCACCATGGGCCAGCTCGACCATGGCATCCACCTGGTGGAAGACGTGGCCGACGTGGCCCGCGTGCAGCCCAGGCAGACCGCTAAGCTCGCGGTAGTCACCCAGACCACCCTGAGCGTGGACGACGCCGCCGAAATCTCTGCCGCGGTGCGCGCGCGCTTCCCCCAGGTGCGCGAGCCCAAGCACCAGGACATCTGCTACGCCACGCAGAACCGGCAGGACGCAGTCAAGGTGCTGAGCCCGCAAGTGGATGTGGTCATCGTCGTGGGCAGCCCCACCAGCTCCAACAGCAACCGCCTGCGCGAACTGGCCGCCAAGCTGGGCACCACGGCCTTCATGGTCGACAGTGCCGAGGAACTGCAGGCCGAGTGGTTCACCGGCGTGGCGCGCGTGGGCCTCACGGCTGGCGCCTCGGCGCCCGAAATCCTGGTCAAGCAGGTCATCGACCGCATCAAGGCGCTGGGCGCCGTGTCGGTGCGCACCATGTCGGGCATTGAGGAGACCATCAAGTTCCCGCTGCCCAAGGGGCTCAAGATCGATGCTGCCACAGGCTTCGAGATCAAGGAGCGCCAGCCCGAGACAGGGCCGACCGGCCATTGACGCAACGCAAGTAGGCGCTCACAGCGCCACTGCCGGACCGCTCCACAGGTCCAGCGGCGGGTCGGCCGCCACGGCGCGCAGGATGTCGGTGCGCGAGATGAAGCCGGTGAGCCGGCCCGAGTCATCCGTCACCGGCAGGCCGGGCAGGCCCGTGTCCAACAGCACGGCCGCCACGCGGCGCAGTTCGGTGTCGGCCGCCACGGCGGGCACGGGGCTCACCATCACCTCGGCCACGGGCCGTCGGGCCAGGTCGATGGCCTGTTTCACCGCGCCGGGCTCGGGCAGCAGGTCCAGCGGCGCCATGTCGGCGCGCAGCAGCAGGCCCACCACGCGGCCCTGGGCGTCCACCACCGGCGCCTGCGCCACATGGTGCTCGGCCAGCGTCTGCCAGGCGGCGTTTACCATGGCGTCGGGCTGCACGGTCAGCGCCTCATGGGTCATCACGTCGCTCACCAGCGTCAGCGGCTTGCGGGCTTGCTGGGGGCCCTGTTCGGTCTGGGCATAGGCGCTCACCGCATCCTGCAGGCGCAGGTTCACTGGCACCGCAACGGAGGGTGACGGCTGGGCAGGCACCTCGGGCTGGGCCTGCTCGTCGAGCGAGCGGGTGCGCAGGGCCTGGGGGCGCTGCACGCGCCGCACCGGAGCCACGCTGGAGAGGTTTTCGGCCCCGCCGCGGTACATCTGCCCCGAAGGGCCGAACACAAAGAACATGCCACCAACCTCCTCGGGGCTGGCCTGCAAAAAAGTGTCGCCCCTGCCCATGTTATCGGCAGCAAAAAGGCCCGGGCACAGCCCAGGGTGTATCCGTGTGTGCGCCTGCATTGCGCAACGGGCATCTACACTCACCGATTGTCCTGAATCCGGCCCTTTCGGGCCCTTCGCACCCCATGATCGATCGCGCCGCCATCTCCGCCGCCCGCCAGCAACTGGCATCCCGCCCCGACTTCCTGCGCACCACGCCGCTGCTGCGCCTGAGCGGCCGATCCCTGGGCGTGGACTGCGCCGAGGTCTGGCTCAAGCTCGAGCACCTGCAGGTGGGCGGCAGCTTCAAGGCCCGCGGCATGCTGTACCGGCTGATGGCCAACCCCGTGCCCGAAAGCGGCGTGATCATCGCCTCCGGCGGCAACGCCGGCATTGCCGTGGCGGCGGCCGCCAAGGCCCTGGCCGTGCGCTGCGAAGTCTTTGTGCCCGAGGTCTCGCCCGAGGCCAAGCGCGCCCGCCTGCGCGCCCTGGGGGCCGACGTCGTCGTCACCGGTGCAGCATATTCCGAAGCCTTCGAGGCCTGCGTGGCGCGCCAGAAGACCACCGGCGCGCTGCAGGCCCATGCCTATGACCAGCCTGAGGTGGTGGCCGGTGCCGGCACCCTGGCGGCCGAGATCGAGGAGCAGGGCGGGCGCTTGCCCGACACCGTTCTCGTCAGCGTGGGCGGCGGCGGCCTGATCGGCGGCGTGGCCGCCTGGGTGGAAAGCCGCGCCCACGTGGTGGCGCTGGAGCCCGAGCGTGCCCCCACCCTGCACGCGGCCCGCGCAGCCGGCATGCCGGTGGACGTGGAGGTGGGCGGCATCGCCGCCGATTCGCTGGGTGCGCGCCGCATCGGCGCCATCGGCTGGGAGGTGAGCCAGCGCCATGTGCACGAATCCCTGCTGCTGCCCGACGAGGCCATCCGCTCGGCCCAGCAGTGGCTGTGGAAGGAGCTCAAGCTGGCCGTGGAGCCGGCGGCCGCGCTGGGCCTGGCAGCCCTGCAGACCGGCGCCTACAAGCCCCAGCCGCAGGAGACGGTCGCCCTCATTTTGTGCGGTGCCAATTTCGATCCCGCGAACCTGTAACCCCCTGAGTCGCTTCGCGCCTTCCCCCTGAAAGGGGGACGCCCCCAGTGCGGCGGGGCGGCCCTTGCACGGGGGCACTGGCTTGGGGCGCGCCAGTTGCAACGGTTGCGCGCGATGCTTGTCGCCATCACCCTGAATCAGGCTTTTTTGCCAGCCCTCTAAAATCCCCCCATGCTAGACATTCTTCTTCTCCGCAAAGACCTCGACACCGCCATCGCGCGCCTGGAAACCCGCAAGAAGCCCCAGGCCTTCCTGGACGTTGCCGCCTTCCAGGGCCTGGAATCCGAGCGCAAGACCCTGCAATCGCGCACCGAAGAGCTGCAGTCGCAGCGCAACCAGCTCTCCAAGCAGGTCGGCATGCTGATCAGCCGTGGCGACAAGGACGGCGCCGAGGCCGCCAAGGCCCAGGTCACCGCCTCCAAGGCAGAGCTGGAGCAATCGGCCGCGCGGCTGGAGCAGATCCAGGCCGAGCTGCAAACCATGCTGGCCGCCGTGCCCAACCTGCCGCACGAGAGCGTGCCCGTGGGCGCTGACGAATCGGGCAACGTCGAGGTGCGCAAGTGGGGCACGCCCGGCACCTACGCCTTCGAAGTCAAGGACCATGTCGACGTGGGCACGCCCCTGGGCCTGGACTTTGACATGGGCGTCAAGCTCTCGGGCTCGCGCTTCACCGTGATGAAGGGCAACATCGCCCGGCTGCACCGCGCGCTCGCCCAGTTCATGCTCGACGTGCAGACCCAGGAGCATGGCTACACCGAGTGCTACGTGCCCTACGCCGTCAACGCCGACTCGCTCAAGGGCACGGGCCAGTTGCCCAAGTTCGAGGGCGACCTGTTCGCCGCCAAGAAGGGTGGCCAGGACGGCGAGCCCGTGCCCGACAACGCGGCGCTCTACCTCATCCCCACCAGCGAGGTGCCGCTGACCAACTTCGTGCGCGACGTGGTCGTGGCCGAGACCGAGCTGCCGATCAAGCTCACGGCGCACACGCCGTGCTTTCGCTCCGAGGCTGGCAGCTATGGGCGCGACACGCGAGGCATGATCCGCCAGCACCAGTTCGACAAGGTCGAGATGGTGCAGATCGTGCATCCCGACAAGAGCTACGAGGCGCTCGAAGCCATGACCGGCCACGCCGAAGCCGTGCTGCAGAAGCTCGGCCTGCCCTACCGCGTGATGAGCCTGTGCACCGGCGACATGGGTTTCGGCGCCGCCAAGACCTATGACCTCGAGGTCTGGCTGCCCGCGCAGAACACCTACCGCGAGATCAGCTCGGTGAGCAACTGCGAGGCCTTCCAGTCGCGCCGCCTGCAGGCCCGCTTCAAGAACGCCCAGGGCAAGAACGAGTTGCTGCACACCCTGAACGGCTCGGGCCTGGCCGTGGGCCGCACCCTGGTGGCGGTGCTGGAAAACTACCAGCAGGCCGACGGCAGTGTGGCCATCCCCGAGGTGCTGCGCCCCTACATGGGCGGCCTGGCCGTGCTGGCGCCGCAGGCCTGAGCTGGATTCCTGCGCTCTTGGGGCAACGGGCCTTCTGGCCCGTTTTTCATGCCCGCTGCGGGTCTTGAGGCGCCGCGAGCAGCATCCGGCGCGTTGTGGTGCAATGCGCTTCCGACAGCGTGCCAGGCTCTGAGAGCGCGCGTCGTTCCCCTCACCCCCTTTCAGGATAGACCCTCCATGACCTACCCCATGCACACCTCCAGCATCCCCGTGTTCCGCCAGATGCTGGGCGCCCTGAAGGACGTGCTCGCCAAGACCGAGGCCCATGCCACTGCACGCAAGATCGAACCCGACGCGCTGCTGCAGGCCCGCCTGTACCCCGACATGTTCCCCATGGCGCGCCAGGTGCTGATCGCCTGCGACTTCGCCAAGGGCGTGTGCGCCCGCCTGGCTGGCGTCGAGGTGCCCTCGTTCCCGGACGGCGAGCACCCCGGCTTTGCCGACCTGAACGAGCGCATCGACACGGTGCTGGCCTTCATCGAAGGCCTGCCCGCCGAGAACTTCGCCGAGGCCGCCACGCGCCAGATCACCCTGCAACCCGGCACCCCGCGCGAAAAGCAGTTCGTGGGCCAGGCCTACCTGCTGCACTACGGCCTGCCGCAGTTCTTCTTCCACGTGACCACGGCCTACGCCCTGGCGCGCCACAACGGGGTGGAGCTGGGCAAGCGCGACTACATGGGCAAGGCCTGAATCTCAATGCACGCCGCGCTCGTTGCAGAGCGCAAAAAAAGCCTGCTATAATCGCAGGCTTCGACACACAGGAGAGGTGGCAGAGTGGTCGAATGTACCTGACTCGAAATCAGGCGTAGTGGCAACACTACCGTGGGTTCGAATCCCACCCTCTCCGCCACTGACAAAGCCCCGATGCTATCTAAACCATAGCTCGGGGCTTTTTCTTTTGCCGGGCTGCTGGCGACGGGGCTGGCCTGCCAGTTGGCCAGTTGGCCTGTTGGCAGTAGCCATGCCTTCACTGTCAAGAGCCAGCCCACGGGCCAGCGTTGCACGGTGGCGAGGGGCACAGGAGCACTGTCAGCGGACTCCCCTTCAGTGCTGCTCGAGTGCGCGCAACTGCCCAACGAGCGCAACACCCTGGGCGGCATCATCAGCGGCGTGCCCACTGGAACCTCAGTGGTATTGGCCAATGGCCGGGAAGATCTGCCGCCCACCGCCGACGGCGGCTTCACCTTCACCACTCCGTTGGCCGCAGGTTCTGCCTATGCGGTCACCGTCAAGACCCAATCTCAGGGCACTGGCTGCGTGGTGCGCAATGGCACGGGTGTCATCGGCGCCGCCTCTGTGGACACGGTTGCGGTGCGGTGCGCGGTCCTGGGATCCTTGCAACTGGCTTCTGGGAGCAGGACCAGTGCGTCCCCGGCCCGGACGGCACTGGCCTGAAGAACGGTTGGAGCCTATCGCAGGCCATGCCGGTGGTACTGGTGCGCAAGGGAAATCACCTGTGCTTGCTGGATCAAACAGCCACCCCCTCGATCTACCCCAATGTGGCCAGTACGGCGAGTGCGGTCACGGCGGCGATCGCGTCAGGCGCGTGCTACACGCCCCGTTGACCGCGGGGCACGCAGGGTGCGGCCATGTGCAAAAGGCCGTATGAAGATAGTGCCCACCGTGGCTTCCGCGCGGGCCTGGCTCGCCCATCGCCCGGCATCACCCAAATGGGTGTGCGCACCTCTTTGTGACACCCGGCACAGACGGATCACCACTGTTCGACAAAGATCGGTGCAGCCCTGCCTTGTGTGCGGGACTCACCGCACCGCCGCACCGCCGCACTGCTGCACTGCTGCACTGCTGCACGCGCTGCACAGGTGGACTGTCTTTTTTATCTTTTGAACCGAGAGGGTTTCGACCATGTCAGTGACGACCACCACACCGCCCCGATTACCCAGCCCTTCTCGCGGTCTCGCCAGCAGCAACAGCACCGCCGCAGCGGCCGCGTGACTGCAGCCCGCGTAGCGCTGGCGGCACTGCCGCTGCGTGAAAGACAGATATCCCATACAAGGCGACTCATGACACAACAAGCACCCAAAAAGCGACTGCAACGCGTCGGCCTTTTAGCCGTATTGATTCCCATGCTCTCCGCATGCGGAGGCGGTTCCGACAGTTCGGTCGAATCGCCTGCCCCACCACCCGCTTCTTCGGCCACCTTGTCCCTTCTTGCCGGTTATACGCTCAGTGAAGGCAATCAGGACGGCCCCACAAGCACGACCGCGAGCTTCAGCACGAACGTGGGGGGAATGGCCTTGACCAGTTCGGGGGAGGTGGTCATCGCAGATACCAACAATAACCTGGTACGCAAGCTAAGCGCCAATGGCGAGCAAGTCACTACCTTGGCCGGAGGCTGGGTGCCTTCGGGCGCCACTCCCGGCACCCCATCCAGTTATTCGGACGGCAATGGCCAGAACGCGCGGCTCTACCGCCCCGCTGCGGTTGCCGTGGACGCAGCAGGAAACACCTATGTGGCCGATACCGCGAACCACCTGGTGCGCAAGATCAGTGCAGCAGGACTCGTGACCACCCTGGCTGGCCGGGCAGGGGTATGTGGCAATCAGGATGGTGTGGGCAACGGCGCCGCCCTGTGCAACCCCAGCAGCATCGCCGTAGACAAGACAGGTACAGTCTATGTGTCAGAAGCTTATCTCCCTGGTCAAACTCAAACAGGGCGAATCCGCAAGATCACTGCGGATGGTGCAGTGAGCACAATCGCCAGCCAAACCAGAGGACGCAACCCACTCCTCGCCACTGATTCTGCGGGGACTCTCTACGCAGCAGACTCCGGACTGATCCTCAAGTACTCGGCAAACGGCCTGGCCACTGCGGTGTCGGGCACTGAAGGCCAGCTCGGCAACACCATCGTGGCCATCACATTCGACCCAGCGGATCGCCTGATCGTGCTGGACAAGGAGGTGACCACCCAACTTATGCTCGGCCCTCCGTCCATACGGTATGTACGGCTTGGCATTCGCCATGTCGGCAGCGATGGACGTGTCACGACCCTGGTCAGCGCCCCATCCGACTGCCACAATTACAGCGGACGCAGCAACGATGACCTGTGCCAGGCCATTACCATGGTGGCCAAAGCCGATGGCCAATTCCTGGTGGCCGAAGGCATCGGCGGCAGCAGTACCTCCTATAAATACGTGCAGTTGCGCAACTACACACAGCGGGGCACGTACACGGTGGTCGCAGGCCCGGTTTCTCCCACAGGTGCCAAAGATGGGCCAGGCGATGCCGCGCGCTTTGACCAGCCTTCGGCGCTGGCCTTCGATCCATCGGGGATGCTGTATGTGCGCGACAAGGGCAACGACACCATCCGCACTGTGCAAGCAGACGGTCTGGTAGGCACCCTGGGCCGGCCTGGAGGGCGGTGCACTTCGATCACAGGCCTGGCCAAGGAATTTCTTCCAAGTGGAATAGCCACAGTCCCCGGATCGGCCTTGGCCGCTGACGGAGCAGGCAACCTTTACACCTATATTGATTCCCGCATTCTGAAGTTGCGCAATTGCGAGGCCGTGCTTCTGGCGGATGTGAATCCATTGCTGATTGTGGATCCATCGACGGGCACGGGCAGACCCGCCGTCAACCCCATCACCGGCATTGCTGCGGACAGCACAGGCAACGTCTATGCGTCCTCCTACCAAGGAGTCATTTTCAAAATAGATACCAAAGGGACAGCCACATTGTTCGCAGGCAGCGAAGCGCAGTGGGGGCACAGGGATGGTCAAGGCCAAGCCGCAAGATTTTCGTGGCTGGGCAACATGACCACCGATGCAGCCGGTAACCTCTATGTGGTCGATAGCCTGAATAACTTCAAGAGCTTGGGTCCAACCATCCGCAAGATCACTCCGTCTGGGCTCGTCAGCACTTTGGCAGGTAACCCTGATGCCCCCCCCGGCCATGCCGATGGCCTTGGTTCAGCGGCACTGTTCTCGGTTGATTGGCAAGAGGAGCCAAAGACCGCCAGCCTCGCGGTGGACAACAAAGGCAACGTGTATGTCTCCGACCCTGCCAACAGTGTGATCCGCAAGATCACTCCTGACGGCCAGGTCAGCACCCCCGTGGGACAGGTGGGACGCCGGGGATTTGCTGCAGTGGATCTGCCAGGCAGCATCGGCCGCCCCGCCGGTATTGCAATCCGTGATTCCAGGCTCTACATCTCCGTCCCCCATGGGGTGATCCAGGTCAGGCTTCCTGATTGATCCCAGGAAACCGAATCTCCTCGATGGCTTCCTTCATGGGAGCCAGCGAGTGTCCCCCGGAGTACGGTCCGTAGGTGATGCGTGGCTTCTCATGGCCCAAGTCGGTCGCCATACGTGTTGAAGCTCAGGTTGGATAGGATGCATCGCCCTTTTGTCGGATGGCGGGGTTGGGTGAAAAGATGCATCCTTGGGTTCCTGTGCGTGACGCATGAACGGGCGGTTCTGCGCTGGTTGGGTTCGGGCCGCCCGCCTGCATGCTGGCTTGTGCAAGAATTTGTAGTTGCCGATACGTTTCACTTCACCGTTTCTTTCCCCGCAAAGGATGTGCTTCATGATCTCCCTCCGGAATTCCGCTCTCGCACTGGCCCTCGCCATGGCTGGCCTGGCAGCAGCACCCGCGCATGCGGCCGACCCTGCCGTGTTCGACGCGGCCACGGGCCGCCTGCGCTTTCCCATCCTGCAGATCGACGGCAACCTGAAGTTCCGCGACGTGGTGATTCAGCTGGTCTCGCCCGGCCAGTTGCGCCTCAACGATGCCAGCGTGGGGGCGGACATCAGCTTCACCTCGGCGGGCAATGTGCTGCGCATTCCGCAGCTGAGCTTCGGTGGCGTGGTCTACCCCGCCGTCAGCCTCACCAGCCCTGCCTTCTCGCTGGTGAGCTTCGGTGATGTGGTGATCGATGCAGGTTCGCCCAGCAACTACACGCTGGATGTCCGGGTGACGGCCCAGGGTACGCCCGTGCCCCTGATCACGATCAACAACGTGCCCAAGCCCGCGAACCAGACCGCGTTCTGCAACGACCCGGCGCTGCAGCAGACGGTGCTGCAGAACGCAGGCGCGGCGCAGGCCACCTGGACCATGTCGGGCTGCACCTTCAACGGCAACTCGGGCAGCATGACCGGCACGCTGACCATCACCACCCCCGTGGCGGCCGCCATCCCCATCGTCGCGAACTTCACCTACCGCTGATCGGCCGGCGCATCACCGAGGCGTGGGCCATTGCGGGGCAGGTCCACCTGCCCGGTTACGGGCCCCGTTCAGCCACTTCCGCCGCCTGCACCAGCGCCTTGTGCAAGGCCTTGGCAAAGCGCGGGTCGGTTACCGCGCCCACGTTGAAGCGCGACCAGCGCGAAGTCGCCGCGAAGTCCACCGAGAAGATGCGCCCCGGCGCCATGACGATCTTGCGCGGCAGCATCTGCTGGGCAAAGGCCAGCGAGTCCTGCACGCCCGGCAGGGCCACCCATTGGTACAGCGACTGCGGGTTGCGCGTGAACACCTCGGCGCCCACGGCGTCGAAGATCTGCAGCGCGCTCTGGGTGGCTGCGGCCAGACGCTCGCGCAGGCGCTGGATGTGGCGCTGGTAGTGGCCCTCGCTCAGGATCACGTCCACCGTGCGCTCGCTGTACTCCGAGCTGCTCACGTGGATCAGCGCCTTGAGGTCGGCAATGTCGCTGGCCAGGTCGGCACCGCAGGCGATGTACCCCACGCGCAGCGCCGCGGAAAATGACTTGGAGAAGCTGCCGATGTAGATCGTGCGTTCGAGCTGGTCCAGCGAGGACAGGCGTGGCGCGCTGGTGGGCTTGAAGTCGGCCAGCGGGTCGTTCTCCACGATCATCAGGTCGTACTTCTGCGCCAGCTGCAGCACCCGGAAGGCCTTGGCTGCGGTCAGATCCGACCCCGTGGGGTTGTGCGCCACCGACTGGGTGAAGAACAGGCGGGGCTTGTGCACGATGAGCAACTGCTCCAGCGCCTCCAGGTCCGGCCCGTCGGCCAGGCGCGGCACGCCCACGATGTGCGCCCCCGCCAGCTTGAGCTTGCCGAACAGCGGGTAGTAGCCCGGGTCGTCCACCAGCACCGGCGCGCCGGGCGGAACGAAGTAGCGGATGACGATGTCCATGGCCTCGTTGGCCCCGTGGGTCAGCACGATCTGCCGCGGCTCGGTACCGATGCCCAGGTCCGCCAGCTTGCGCACCAGGTGCTGGCGCAGCGGTTCGTAGCCGAAGCGGTTGCCGTAGCGGAACAGGGCCCCCAGGCCCGTGCGCACCACCTTGTGGTGGAACTTGTCCAGGCGCACGTCGGCCAGCCATTCCACGGGCGGGAAGCCATCGCCCACAGCCAGGGCCCCCGGCTCGGACTTGAGCTGCTCGCGCATCAGCCAGACGATGTCCATGGCGCGGCCGAGCGAGCCGGCTTCTTCCTCCTTGGCCTGGGCCCTGGGCTGCGCGCGCACGAAGTAGCCCGAGCCCCGGCGCGGCTCGATCAGGCCCCGGGCCACCAGCACCTCGAAGGCCGCGACGATGGTGTTCTTGGCATAGCCGTGCAGCTGCGCCAGCTCGCGCAGCGAGGGCAGCTTGTCACCCTCCTGGTAGGCGCCGTCGCGTATCTGCCGGTCGATGGAATCGGCCAGGGTGAGGGTCAGCGAGGCGGTCTTGGGCGCGGCTTTCATGGGGCATCCGGAGAGGTCTGACCACTATGACACAGCCCATGTGTACCTGGACAGTTGGCCCGACTGTCCCTTGAAACTGTACCCATTGCGACTGGTACAGATGGCCTAGAGTCCGCTCCATCACATCCCGAGGACATCCCACCATGGTCGCCGACTCCCGCCTCCCCAACTTTCGCGCACTGAGCCCTGCACAGCGTTTCGACCACGTGGTGCAGGCCGCCGGGCTCACGGCTGACGAGGCCGCGCTGCTCGGCCAGCCGGGCGCCCTGGGCGTGGAGCGGGCCAACGGCATGATCGAAAACGTGATCGGCACCTTCGAGCTGCCGTTGGCGGTGGCTGGCAACTTCCAGGTCAATGGCCGCGATGTGCTGGTGCCCATGGTGGTGGAGGAGCCTTCAGTGGTGGCCGCCGCCTCCTACATGGCCAAGCTGGCACGCGAGTGCGGGGGCTTCCAGGCATCGAGCACCGGCCCGTTGATGCGTGCCCAGGTACAGATCCTCGGGCTGGCAGACCCGCACGGCGCGCGCCAGGCCCTGTTGCTGCAGCGCGACGCAATCCTGGCCGTGGCCAACAGCCGCGACAAGGTGCTGATCGGCCTGGGTGGCGGCTGCCGCGACATCGAGGTGCATGTGTTCGACGATGCGCCGCGCGGCGCCATGGTGGTCATGCACCTCATCGTGGACGTGCGCGACGCCATGGGCGCCAACACCGTCAACACCATGGCCGAGGCCGTCTCGCCGCTGGTGGAGAAGATCACCGGCGGCACGGTGCGCCTGCGCATCCTCTCGAACCTGGCCGACCTGCGCCTGGCGCGGGCGCGGGTTCGCCTCACGCCCGAGGTGATGGCCACGGCAGAGCACAGCGGCGAGCGCATCATCGAAGGCATCGTCGACGCCTGCACCTTCGCCGTGATCGACCCCTACCGTGCGGCCACGCACAACAAGGGCATCATGAACGGCATCGACCCCGTCATCGTTGCCACCGGCAACGACTGGCGCGCGGTGGAGGCCGGCGCCCATGCCTATGCCTGCCGCAGCGGGCGCTACACCTCGCTCACGCGCTGGGAGAAGGACGCCAGCGGCGCCCTGGTCGGCACCATCGAGATGCCCATGCCCGTGGGCCTGGTGGGCGGCGCCACCAGGACCCATCCGCTGGCGCGCCTGGCGCTGCGCATCCTCGGCGTGCAGTCGGCGCAGGAACTGGGCGAGGTGGCCGTGGCCGTGGGCCTGGCGCAGAACCTGGGCGCCCTGCGCGCGCTCTCCACCGAAGGCATCCAGCGCGGCCACATGGCGCTGCATGCCCGCAACATCGCGCTGGTGGCAGGGGCCACGGGCGAGGAGATCGACCGCATCGCCAGGCAGATGGCGCAGGAGCACGACGTGCGCGTGGACCGCGCGCTGGTGTTGCTGGCAGAGATCCGGGGCTAGGGCGTCAACACGTTCTGGCCCGGCCGGGCAGGCCCGCAAGGGGCCGCCATTTTTACGATAACGACAGGAGACAAGACATGAAGCTGAACCCCCGCATCCCTTCCCTTGTGCGGCCGCTGATCGCGGCGGCTGCGCTGGCCCTCGGCCTGTCTGCGGCCCAGGCGCAGGACATCCGCTTCGGCTTCAATGCCGACCAGTCGGGCACCGGCGCGGCCGAGCTGGGCGTGGCCGCGCGCCACGGGTTCGATCTGGCCATCGAGGACATCAACAAGGCTGGCGGCCTGTTGGGCCGCAAGGTCGTGGGTATCGTGCGCGACGACACGGGCCAGCCGCCCAAGTCCATCCAGAACATGACCGAGCTGATCGACAGCGAGAAGGTGGCCGCCGTGGTCGGGCCCACCAACTCGGGCAATGCGCTGGCCTGGCTGCACATACCGCAGCAGAAGAAGGTGCCCGTGATCGTGCCCGTCGCCACGGCCACCGACATCACCCGGCGCTACGCCAATGAAGCGCAGAACTACATCTACCGCGTCTCCATGGTGGACCGCGAGCAGGTCGCGCTCCTGATCGCCTACGCCGTCAAGGCCACGAAGAACCAGAAGATCGCCTTCATCGCCGATTCCACGGGCTTTGGCCAGCAGGGCGTGAAGGACCTGACCGAGGTGCTGGCCCTGCACGGCAACAAGGCCGTGGCGGTGGAGAAGTTCGGCCCCAAGGACACGGACATGACCTCGCAGCTGGCCAAGATCCGAGACGCCGGGGCCGACACGCTCATCGTCTACGGCCTGGCCGACGCCAATGCCCAACTGCTGCGCAGCATGGAGAAGATCAACTACATGCCCACCACGCTCGGCACCTGGGGCAACATGAGCACGCCGCTGCTCAACACGGCCGGCAAGAAGCTGGCCGAGCACATCATCTTCGCCACCTCCACGGCCGAAGACAGCAACCCGCGCGCCGTGGCGCTGGCCGCCCGCGTGCGCGAGCGCTACCCGCAACTGCCCACCTTCGTGGCGGCCGCGCAGTCCTACGACTCGGTGATGCTGCTGGCCGCCGCCGTGAAGAAGGCCGGAAGCACCGATGGCGAGAAACTCGCCGCCACGCTGGAGAACGGCGTGCCCGACACCCAGGGCGTCGTGAAGCTCTACCAGAAGCCCTTTGCCAAGGGCGACCACGAGGCGCTCTCGGTGGCCGACTTCCACCTGGCCCGGTGGCGCGATGGCAAGGTGTCGGCCTATGAAGACGCCATCACCAAGGCGCTGACGCCGGCAGACTACAAGAAGTAAATCTGCCCCAGCATCGCAGGCCCCGGAGACAGCACCATCACCATGACCAACGTACTGCAAGCCTTGCTGAGCGGCCTGGCCCTCGGCGGAATCTATGCGCTCGTCGCCCTGGGTTTCAGCATCACCCACACGACGACCAAGACGCTCAACTTCGGCCAGGGCGAGTTCCTGGTCGCGGGCTCCTTCATCGCGGTCGCCACCCTGCTGCTGCTCTCGGGCAAGGGGCACACCGGGGTGCTGGCTGCAGCGGATGTGACCTTCGCCCGCTACGGACTGGCGCTGCTGGTCTCGCTGGTGGTGCTGGGCCTGCTCGGCGTGGTGCTGTACTTCACGGCGGTGCGGCCCTTCGTGGGCGCCACCGGCATGGCCTGGGTCATGAGCACCATCGGCTTCGGCATCATTGTGCAGAACACGGCGCTGGCCATCTGGGGGCCTGGCTCCATGGCCATGCCCTCGCCGCTGGGCGATGAGGTCATCCGCATCGCCGGGGCTGGTATCCGCGCGCAGGAGATCCTGGTGCTGGGCGTCACGGCGGTGGTCATGCTGGTGCTGGACTACGTGCTGCGGCGCACCAAGGTCGGCAAGGCCGTGCGCGCCGTGGCAGTGAACAAGCAGGCCGCGGCCCTCATGGGCATCAACGTGGGCGCCATCGTGGTGCTGGCCTTCGTGATCTCGTCGAGCCTGGCGGGGCTGGCCGGCCTGCTGATTGCGCCCATCACCACGGCCTCGGTCTTCATGGGCCTGGCGATCGCGCTCAAGGCCTTCTCGTCGGCCATCGTGGGCGGCCTGACCAACCCGCGCGGCTGCATTGCGGGGGGTTTCATGCTCGGCTGCATCGAGGCGCTGGTGGGCCTGTGGCGCGCGGAGATGCGCGAGATCACGGTCTTTGCGCTCATCATTCTGGTGCTGGTGGTCAAGCCCGAAGGGCTGTTCGGCCAGAAGCCGTTCGAGAAGGTGTGAGGCCGCCATGCGCATTTCCACCCATAACCTGGCGTTCATTGCGGTCGCCGCCGTTGCCGTGCTGGCGCCGCTGGCGATCAGCAACGACTTCTATCTCAAGATCATCTTCACGGCAGGCATGTACTACCTGGCCGCAGCCGGCCTGAACGTGCTGGTCGGCTGGAGCGGGCAGAAGTCGCTGGGCCATGCCGGCCTGTTCGCTGCCGGGGCCTACACAGCCGCCTTGCTCACGACGCAGGCGGGCTGGAACCCCTGGCTGGCGCTGGTGGCCGCGGCCGTAGTGGCGGGGCTCTTCGGTGTGCTGATCGCGCTGCCCTCGCTGCGCGTCAAGGGGCCCTCGCTGGCCATGGTGACCATCGGTTTCGGCATCGTGGTCGAGAAGATCGTGACCGAATGGCAGGTGCCCTTTGGCGGCCAGCAGGGCATCTACGGCATCGTGCCGCCGTCCATCGGCGGGCGCATGCTGGACATGCGCGGCTGGGCCTGGCTGGTGCTGGCCTTCGCCCTGGCCACGCACCTCATGCTGCGCACGCTGCTGGGCGGCAAGTACGGCCGGGCCTTCCAGGCCGTGCAGGCGGCCGAGGTGGCCGCCGAGAGCGTGGGCATCGACGTCTACCGCACCAAGGTGTTGGCCTTCGTCATCAGCGCCGTGACCTGCGGCGTGGCCGGGGCGCTGGTGGCTCAGCAGAACCAGTACATCAACTCCGACTTCATCAGCTTCAACCTGTCGATCTTCCTGCTGCTGATCGTGCTCTTCGGCGGGCCCTCCATCATGGGGCCGGCGGTGGGTGCTTTGGCGCTCACCTTGCTCGATGCCTTCCTGGCGCGCTGGCCGGGGCTGCAGCATTTCACCTACGGCGCGCTGCTGCTGTTTGCGCTCTATGCCATGCCGCAGGGCCTGGCCGGTGCGCTGCAGCGGCTGGGGCGGCGCCTGTGGCCTCGGCTGCACCAAGCGCCGCCATTGCCGGTGGTGCAGGGCGAGTGGTTGCCGCGCCAGGCGGCGGGTGCCCCTGCCGAGGGCGTGGTGCTGAGCGCCAGTGGGCTCTACAAGGCCTATGGCGGCGTGGTGCCGACCAACGGTGTCAGCCTGTCGCTGCGCTCGGGGCATGTGCATGCGTTGATCGGCCCCAACGGCGCGGGCAAGACCACGCTGCTCAACATCCTGTCGGGCATCGTGGCGCCAGATCGGGGGAGCATCGAATTCGCCGGGCAGAGCATCGCCCGCGTGCGCGCCAGCCAGATCTGCCGGCTGGGCATAGGGCGCACCTTCCAGAACCTCAAGCTGTTCACGCACATGAGCGTGCTCGACAACGTGCTGGTCGGCCTGCACCCGCACCTGCGCGTGGGTTTTGCGGCCAGCCTGTTCGGTCTGCCCGCGGCAAGGCGCGAAGAGCGCCAGGCGCGCGAGGAGGCCGTGCGCCTCTTGCAGTTCGTGGGCATGCTGGACCGTGCCCACGACGAGGCCGGCAGCCTGCCCTATGGCCTGCAGCGGCGGCTGGAACTGGCCCGTGCGCTGGCCACGCAGCCGCGCCTGCTGCTGCTCGACGAGCCGGCTGCGGGCCTGAACCCGCAGGAAACGCAAGAGCTGACGGAGCTGATCCGGCGCATCGGCGCCAAGGGCATCACCGTGCTGCTGATCGAGCACCACATGGACCTGGTGATGGCCGTGTCCGACCATGTGGTGGTGCTCGACTACGGCGCCAAAATCGCGGAGGGTGCGCCCGCCGCCATGCAGGTGGACCCCCGCGTGATTGCCGCCTACCTGGGTGTGGATGACGAGGACGAGAGCCCCGCTACACCAGACCATGCCCTAGCCTGAGGCGACCAATGCTCCACATCGAACAACTCGCAGTGAACTACGGCGCTATCCATGCCTTGAAGGGCGTGAGCCTGGAGGTGGCCGCCGGGGAGGTGGTCACCCTCATCGGCGGCAACGGCGCGGGCAAGAGCACGCTGATGAAGGCCATCTCGGGGCTGGAGCCCTGTGCTGGGGGCCGCATCGTGTTCGAGGGCCAGGACCTCGCGCGCACGCCGGCCCACCGGCGCGTGGCCCTGGGCATTGCCCAGTCGCCCGAGGGGCGCCAGGTGTTCCCGGACCAGAGCGTGCGCGACAACCTGCTGCTGGGCGCCTACCTGCGGCCTGCGGCCGATTCCGCGATCGAATCGGACATCGAGGAGCAGTTCACCACCTTCCCGCGCCTGCGCGAGCGCCAGCACCAGATGGCCGGCACCCTGAGCGGCGGCGAGCAGCAGATGCTGGCCATCAGCCGCGCGCTGATGGCGCGCCCGCGCCTGCTGCTGCTCGACGAGCCCTCGCTGGGCCTGGCGCCGCTGATCGTCAAGGAGATCTTCGGTGTGATCCGCGCGCTCAAGCAGCGCGGCATGACCATCCTGCTGGTGGAGCAGATGGCCAACCAGGCGCTCAAGGTGGCGGACCGCGCCTACGTGCTCAAGACCGGGGAGATCGCGTCTTCGGGACCGGCGCAGGCCTTGCTGGCGGATCCTGCCGTGCGCGAGGCCTATCTGGGCAAGCACTGATCGCGCTCCTTCGCGCCCGGTGGTCGCAGTCCTACAGGCCTATGCGCCTTCGAAGAGGTGGGAAAACCCGCAGTCGAAAATACGATGGAGCCAGCACACACAGACCTTGTGGTCGAAAGGCTCCTATGAAAAGTTGGTACAAATTGTCGCTGGGCAACGATGCCCAGGCCTTCGAGCCCACCCAGCGCATCCAGCAGATGTTCATGTCGCAGTTCCTGATTTCGCCGGCAGGCTCCAGGCGGGCGCTGTTCTCGTGCTACGACAAGCAGGCCGACAAGCTGTGGCTGTTCTTCTCGCCCGCCGCGCAGGACATTGCCTTGCGCGTGTACGCTGAGCCTTGCGATCCGCCCACGGCCCTCGATTGCATCGGTCTGCTGGCCGGTGAAGGCGATGCCCTGGCCGACCAGGTGCACCTGGAAGCCGAAGCCACGGCCTGATCGGCCTCGCTGCGATTCAATCGGGCGGTGCCTCGCCCTGCGGCAGCACCAGCCTGAACTCCGCGCCCTTTCCTTCGTCGCTCTCGACCTCGATGCTGCCGCCATGGCGCTGCACCACGGTGCGCACCAGGGCCAGCCCGAGGCCCACGCCGGCAATGCCGGGGTGGCTGCGGTCATGCAGCCGCTGGAACGGGGCGAACAGCTTGTCCTGCAGAGCCGGCGCAATGCCCGGGCCTTCGTCGCGCACGGCAATGGCCCAGTGACCCGGTCGAGCCACCAGGGCGCAGCGCACGGTGCTGCCGCGTGGGCTGTACTTGATGGCGTTGTTGACCACATTGGCCAGCGCCCGGCACAGCAGCGAGCGGTCGCCCATGCACGGGGCGGTTTCCGGCGCATCGGCCACCAGCACCTGCACGTCGGCATCGCGCGCCAGCACCCAGGCCTCGTCCACGGTCTGGTGCAGCACGTCGGCCAAGTCCAGGGGTTCCCGCCGCATCGCCTGTGACTCGGCGCTGGCCAACTGAATGAAATTCTCGGCCATGCCCAGCGAGCTCTTCGCGTAGCGCGCGATGAGCTGCATGAGTTCCGCGTCCGACATGCGGCCCGGGTAGGCCTGGTGCATTTCGAGCAGGGTGAGGATGGACGCATTGGGCGCGCGGATGTCGTGCGAGATGAAGTGCATGGCCTCGTCGCGCTGCTGCAGTGCGCTGCGTATCTCGGTCAGGTCCACCAGGGTCACGAGCCAGCCCGATTGCGCCAGGTCGGTGAACTGGCGGCTTTGCACCAGCACGCTGCGGCCCTTGGCATCGCGCCCCTCCCGGCGGGCCGGGAGGTTGCCGTTGGCCAGCCGCTCCTGCGTCACCAGTGGCTGTTCGGTGGCGATGTCGATCAAGTCGCCCAGCACGTCAGTGATCTGGCGGCCCTGCAGGGGCCAGACCATGGGGTCGCCCTCGACCTCGGCCATGCCCAGCACATGGCGCCGCGCAGCCGTGTTGGCCAGCAGGATACGGCCTTCGGTGTCGCAGACCATGGTCGGCGACGGCAGCTGTTGCAGGCTCTCGCTCACGAAATGGTGCATGTCGCGCAGCTGGCGCGAGGCGTATTCCACCGCGTTGATGCGCCGCTCCAGGAAGTCGCCGCTGCTGGCCGCCGGACCACGCAGCGGAATCACCAGGCCCTGGCGCTGCAGGGTCTCCATCTGCAGCCTGAGGAACTGGGCGGCTGCACTCAGGCGCCGCCAGCTCCACAGCGGATAGGCCAGCACCAGCCCGATGAGGGCGGCGGCGGGCGCGAACTGCAGGCCGCTCCACACCGGCAGCACCACGGCCATGGCCAGGGTCAGCGCGCCCAAGGCAATGCTGGTGAGCAGGGCCGCGAAGGGCCCGAGCAGCAGCAGCGCCACCAGCGCCAGCACCACCGGCAGCAGGTTGAAAGCCATGTTCAGCGCGGCCGGCGCGCTGTGGATCTGCACCCCCGCCAGGTCGGCGTCGAGCACCTGGGCGATCACTTCCACACCCGGCATCAGGCGCGATTCCTGGCCTACCGGGGTGGCGAACATGTCGCCCAGCCCGGCGGCAATCGAGCCCACGAGCACGTATTTGCCGCGAAAGGCATCGGCTGGCACTTCGCCGCGCAGCACGTCGATGTAGGAGTAGGTGGTGAAATGCCCCGGCCCGCCCGCATAGGGGATGAGGCGACGGCCTGCACGCTCCCAGCGGGCGCCATCCGCAGGCGGATCGCTCCAGCGCGCTGGCGGGCAGCCACCAAGCGACGGCGTGGCCACGCAGCGCATGGCGATGCTGAAGTGCTGCCAGGGTGCACTGGCCGGCCCTTCGCGCGCGTACAGGCTGCGCACCACGCCATCCTCGTCCGAGGCCACGTGCACATGCCCCAGCCGGGCGGCGGCCTGCTCCAGTGCAGGAATGGGGCGGTCCGCCCCGTCGCCCGGCTCGGACGGGCCCTGGCGCTGCATCACCGGCAGTACCACCCGGCCGCTTCGGGCCACGGCATCGGCCAGCAGCAGGTCGTCCTCGGGGTAGTCGAGGTCTTCCTCGTTGAACAGCACGTCCATGCCGATCACCCGCGGTGCCTGGCGCGACACGTTCTGGATCAGCTGTGCGTGCAGTGCGCGCCGCCAGGGCCAGCGGCCGATCACGCCGATGCTGCGGTCGTCCACCGCGATCACGGCGATATCGGCTTGCGCCGGGCGCGACACCAGGCGCAGCCCGGTGTCCTGCACCAGGTGGTTGGTGCGCGGCAGCATGCTGGGCGTGCTCAGCCAGGCGACCAGGGCCAGCAGCGTCAGCGCGATGGCGGCCCATTCGACCCGCCGCTGCTGGTTTCGCGTGCGGGAATGCGGCGTGGGCATCGACCGCAAGGGCTCAGGGGCGGCGCACGGGCTCACCGCCCATGGTGGACAGGGGCAGCCCGGAGCTGGTATTCAGCCCCGTGCCCACGCGGATGCTGCGCGGCGGTGAGAACTCGCTTTGCAGCCCCGAGGGGTCCAGCACCTGGATGCGCACGAAGTAGGTGCCTGCAGCCAAGCCATCCGCAGAGGTCCAGCGGGGCTCGTCGAGCTGGATGTCCTGGATGATGGTCTTGAACTCCAGGTCCGGTGCCAGCTGCACGCGAAAGCGCTGGCCGGCCTGGGCGGGCCAGTGCAGGCGCACGATGGTGTCGCCATCCGTCGCCTGCATGGCCGACAGGTCCAGCGCAGCGGGCTGCTGGGCCACGGCGAAGGGCTGCGCGGGTGCGAACGGTCCCTGGTCCAGTGCGCCACCGGCGGGCTCTGCGATGGTGGCCGCGCGCCAGAAGTAGTTGCCCAGGGGCAGTGTGGCCAGCGTCAGCTGGCAGGTGCCGAGGCGGCCCTCGTCCAGCAACGGCGTGGCGAAGTCGGCGCTGGCCGCCACCTGGATGCGGTACCAGCGGGCACCCGGGACCTCGGTGCAGCGCAGCGCGCCGGTCACGCGCGGCAGCACGGCGCCGGGGGCCGGCTGCTGGTACAGCGGCGGCACCGGCCGGGTCTTGATGGTGATGGGGCGCGTGGCCGGCAGGCCGGCAATGCCGGCCTCGTCAACGGCGCGCACGGCCAGGTGGTAGCTGCCATCGTCGAGTGCCGCCCAGCGCAACTGGCCATCGGCAAAGCGGCCGCTGCGCAGCACCTGCGTCATGGCCGCATCGCGCGCCACCTGGGCGGTGAAGGCCGTGGCGCCAGGGGTCGCAGGGACATTGATGGCCAGCAGGCCCAGGTCGTGCAGCTGGGCGGGTACGGTGGACAGATCGGGCGGCGCCAGCAGGTTGCGTGGTGCACCCAGCGTCCCATCGGGCGCGACGGACAAACCCTGGCCACGGGCCAGCAAGGTGGTGTCGGGGGCCGGTTGCGCGGCATTCTCGGCACGCGACTGCACGGCCACCGAGCCTTCCAGCACCGAGGCCGTGGCCTGGCCCGAGGCCGCCAGCGCCACGCCGAACTCGGTGCCGCGCACGCTGGTCACGGCGCGCGGCGTGCGGATCTCAAAACGGCGCAGGGCATCGGCGCTGGGCGTCACGCTCGACTCCACACTGCCGGCGCGCATCTCCAGCACCGATTGCACGCTGCCTGCGCGCCCGCGGCGGCGCAACTGGCGCAACTGCAGGTCGGACTGGGCCTGCACGCGCACCAGCGTGCCGTCGGCCAGGCGCACGGCGATATAGCTGTCCGGCCCCACCTGCAGGCGGGTGCCTTCGTCCAGGCGGGCACCTGGCGCCACAGGCTGGGCTGCGGCCTGGGCGCCGGGCTGTGCCGTGGCGCTGCCGTGCACGAATTCCACCTGGGCCGAGGCCTTGGGCTGCAGGCGCACGGGGATCCACACGGTGGAGCCCGGCTGCAGGCGCCTGGGGTTGGCCACCTTGTTGCGCTGCTGCAGCAGCAGCCACTGGCGTGGATTGTCCAGGTAGGTGTTGGCCAGGCCTTCGAGCGTGTCGCCGGCCCGCACGGTGTGCGGGATTTCGTCCGTCTGCGTGTCGGGGGTGGTTTGCGCATGCGCGCAACCGAGGCCCGCCGTGAGCAGGGCAACGGCCGACAAGGGCAATGCAAGGCGGTGGATGACCACGTCAACTCTCCTAGGTGCCGCAGAGGGCGGCAAAGCTTCATTCAGAACCGTTGTATCCATGGCGCCATGGGACGCCAGGTGCAGCACTAGCGACCAGGCTCGACCGCTTCGAACCGGTAGCCCACACCATACACGGCGGTGATGAAGTAGCCGTTGGCCGGGCGCAGGTCCAGCTGGGTGCGAAGGCGCGAGACATGGGTGTCGAGCGAGCGCGACAGCACGTCCGAACCCTGGCCCCAGATCACCTCCTTGAGGTGGTCGCGCGAGAGCAGGCGCCCCATGTTCTGGAACAGGAACAGGGCCAGGTCGTATTCGCGGTTCTTGAGTTCGGCAGGCGTGCCATTGATCTCCAGCGAGCGCGATTCGGGGAAGAACCTGTAGCGCCCGAAATCGAGCGCGCCACCGGTGCTCTGCGGGTAGGCTCGGCGCAACAGCGCGGCCACGCGCGCATTGAGCTCGCCAATGCGCACGGGCTTGACCATGAAGTCGTCCGCCCCGCTGCCCAGGCCTTCGACGATGTCGCGCTCTTCCTGCCGGTTGGTCACGAACAGGATGGGCAACTGCTTGCCCACGTTCTCGCGCACCCAGCGCACCACCTCGGGGCCGGTGGTGTCGGGCAGGTGCCAGTCCACGATCAGGAGGTCGAAGGTTTCGCGGCGCATCTCGCGCATCAGCGCGGCACCGGTCAGGTGGGTATGGCACACATGCCCCATCGCTTCGGTGGCCTGTTTGATCAGATCCAGCTGAAGCGCATCGTCGTCTAACGCCGCTATGCGCATGGTTCGTTCCATTCAAGATTAACTGTGCATTATTCGCGATGTGCGGCGGCCCATTCCATGCCCCATCTTGGGGATCGCCAGGTTTGACAGTTGTTCACCGTGCCACGGGCGATGACAGGCGGTGCGTGGCTGCCGGGCGCGGGCCGGGCCGGGCGGCTGCGGAGGGCGCGATTTCGCGCAGCAGCCGCATGCCCACCAGGGTGTAGCGGGTCTGCGGGCTGTTCCAGTTGCGGTAGCCACAGCGTGCGTAGAAAGACCAGGTGTGCCAGGAGCCCCCGCGGCGCACGCGCACGCTGCCCTCGGCCGGGCCCCCGGGGTCCACGACCGGTGATTCGGCGTAGTAGCTGTCCCCATGCCAGTCGGCCACCCACTCCCAGGCATTGCCCAGCATGTCCTGCAGGCCGAAGGCATTGGGCGCGTAGCTGCCTACGGGGGCGGTGAAGGCGTGGCCGTCGCTGCCGCGCAGCGCATGCTGCTGCCAGCGCAGCCAGTAGGGGGCTGCGTCCTGGTCGAAGGTGTTGGCGTTCTTCAGCAGCCCCTCCGGGTCGTCGCCATGCGGGTAGCGGGTGCGCGTGCCGGCGCGGCAGGCGTATTCCCACTCGGCCTCGGTCGGCAGGCGGTAGCGGTGGCCTTCGGTGCGGCTGAGCCACTGGGCCAGGGCCTGGGCGTCGTTCCAGGTGACGTTGACCACGGGGTGGTCGTCACCCTGCGGGAAACCCGGGTTGTGCCACGAGTAGCGCGGGTCGCGCCCTTCGAAGGCATCGCCGCGCCGCGTGGTGGCCGGGTCGTACAGAGCGTTGTAGCCATAGCCGCCGGTGCCGTCGGCCTCCGATTCGGGCTGGTAGCCCGACGCTGCGAGGAAGCGCCGGAACTGGCCTACCGTGACTTCGTGCTGCCCCAGGTAGAAGGCCTGGCCGATTATCACGCGGTGGGCCGGGGCCTCATCGGTCAGTTCGGCAAAGCGCTTGGGCTCCAGCAGCGGATAGGCTTGTGCGAGCACATCGGGGGCCTCGACACCGCCCATCACGAAGCTGCCCGCGGGCACCTGCACGAATGGCATGCCCAGGCTGTTGGTCCACACCGGGTGTTGCCGGTCGTGGCGCACCTGGGCCAGCGCGGGCAGACCCGTGGCCAGCGCGAGCACAGCGGCGACGGCAGCAGTTCGGCACCTGGCCATCGGGCTCAGCGATTGGGGTTTTCGCTCACGCACTCGAAGACGAGGCGCGAGCCCTCGTTGCGCAGCAGCTTGGGGAACAGGGCCAGCTTCTGGCATTCGCGGGTGGCCGCGTTGTAAGCCGGCGAGGCGTCGGCGCCATACACCGGTACGCTGAAGGTCCGGTCCCGGCCCGAGGCCATGGGGCCCGAGGGCGGGCGGGTGGTGGCCGATTCGCAGCCCGCGAGCAGAGCCAGCAGGGCGGCGGATGCAATCAAGGTTTTCATGGAAGTCTCCGGTAGGCGTCGGGCCAGTCTAAGCCAGTGTGGGCGGATAGACAGCAGGCTTTGCTGCAGCGGCGCCCTGGGATACAGTGCGTTACATATGATGGGAGTTGTATGGCCTGGATCCGGTCGGCGTTGGCAGGGGATGCGGGGCGCCAGTGGGCGCTGCGCCTGCTGGTGCCGCTGGTGCTGCTGGCCGTGCTGCACCTGCTGCCGGTCTGGCAGCCGCTGCAGCGCCTGGAATACGATCTTTTCAGCAGCCTGACGGCGCCCGTGCGGCCCGATGCCGGTGTGGTGGTCGTCGGTATCGACGAGCCCAGCCTCGCGGCCCTGCAGGCCGCGCCTCCGCTGCCCCGGCGGCTGCATGCGCAATTGGTCGACGCGCTTTCCGCGTCCGGCGCAGCGGGGCTCGGCATCGACCTGCTGCTGTCCACCGCCCAGTCCCCTGAGGACGACGCGGCCCTGGGCCGAGCCCTGCAGGGGCGTATGCCGGTGGTGCTGGCCAGCGCCCAGGTGGCCGTGCAGAGCGGGCAGGTGGCGCAGTACCAGCAGACGGTGATGTCCGTCTTCGACCAGGCGCGCCACGGCGACGTGGGCATGCACCCCGACGATGACGGCGTGCAGCGCAGCGCACCCGGGCACAGCGATGCCATGTGGCGTGTGCTCGCGCAGGCGGCGGGCCGCACCATCGTGGCACCGCCACCCGGCGCGCTGCTGCGCTACTACGCCCCCGAGGTGGCATTGCCTTACGTGCACTACACCCAGGCGCTGGACCCGGCGCGGCAGCTGCCGCCTGGCGCACTGCAGGGGCGCCTGCTGCTGCTCGGCCAGAACACACCGGTGGGCGGGGTGGACCAGTTCACCACGCCGCTGCGGGCGCTGGGCCAGGGCACGCAGTCGGGCGTGCTGCTGCATGCCACGGCACTCATCAACGGCCTGACCGGTGACTGGATCGTGCCCGCGCACCCGGCGGGCCCGCTGCTGCAGGCGGCAGCGGCCATTGCCCTGGTGGCGGCGCTCACGCGGCGCTGGCGCGCCTGGCTGGCCGTGTGGCTGAGCGTGGCACTGGCCCTGCTGGCGCTGATCGGCGGGCTGTGGGCCTACCTGCAGGGCGTGTGGTGGCCCACGCTGCCCACGCTGGTGGCGCTGGCGCTGCACTTCAATGTGGGCGCGACCGACAGCTACTGGCGTGAGCGGCGCCAGCGCGAGCGTCTGCGGCTGGATTTCGGGCGCTACGTGCCGCCGGCCGTGGTCAGCGCGCTGATCGCCAGCGGCGCCGCGCCGGCCATCAGCGGCGAGCGGCGCGTGCTCACGCTGCTGTTCTCGGACCTGGCGGGCTTCACCTCGGCCAGCGAGCACCTGCCACCCGAGGCGGTGGCGCGTGCGCTCAACGCCTACTTCACGCGCATGACCCATGCCGTGCACCGCCATGGCGGCACGCTCGACAAATTCATCGGTGATGCTGTGATGGCCTTCTGGAATGCACCCGTGGCCGAGCCGCAGCACGCGGCACGCGCCCTGGCCTGCGCGCAGGAGATGCAGGTGGAAATGAACGCCTTGCGCAGTCAGTGGGCAGGAACCCCCTTTGCCGGGCTGCAGCTGCGCATTGGCCTGCACACGGGCGAGGCGGCCGTGGGGCACCTGGGCTCCGAAGGCCGCTTCACCTACACCGCCGTGGGCGACGCGGTGAACACCGCCGCCCGGCTGGAAGGCGCCAACAAGGCCTTCGGCACCGGCATCCTGCTGTCCGAAGCCACGCGCAGCGCGCTGCCGCAGGAGGGGGACCAACCACTGCCCTTGCTCTGGCTCGACGCCGTGGTGCTGGCCGGCCGCAGCAGCGGCATCAATGTCTACACCCCGTGCGACGACGCGCCGCTCGTGGCCACCAGCCTGGCTTTGCAGGCCCATGTGCATGCGGGCCACTGGGACGAGGCCCTGGCGTGCTGCGCCGAATGGCGGGCACGGGCCGTGCACCTGGCGCCGCTGTGGGCCGCCCAGGCCGACCGGCTGCAGGCGCACGTGCAGGGCCTGGCCGATGCCCAGGGACCTGCTGCGGCCGGTGCTGAAGCATTTGCGCACGCGCTGGAAAAATAACCCTGAAAGGCCCGCTATGCCGTCGACACGCTTGTGGATCACGACCCCGGTTGCCCTGGGAGCGTGCGCCTTGTGCCTGCCCGGCGCCTGGGCCCAGTGCGCGGGGGTGTCCGCTGCGCCAGACGCCGTGGCTGCGCAGGTCGTGGCCCTGGCCGGGCAAGGCCAGACTCGGCCGGCAGGCCAGGGCCCCTGGTCACCGGCCGCACTGGCCCAGCAACTGGGCGCGGGTGCGGGCGTGCGCACGCTGGAGTTGTCGTCGGCCGCGCTGCTGCTGGCCGACCGCACGCAGATCCGCATGTCGGCCAACGCGCAGCTGCGCCTGTGCGAGTCGCAGCCCGAGCGCACCCTGCTGGAGCTGGCCGCCGGCCGGCTGTGGGCGCGCACCAAGAAAACCCCGGCCTCGCTGCAGCTGCAGACCCCGGCAGCCCTGGCCGTGGTGCGCGGCACCGACTGGGACGTGGAGGTGGATGCGGCGGGCCGCACGACGCTCACCGTGCTCTCGGGCCAGGTCGACCTGTCCAACGATTTCGGCCGGGTGGAGCTGGGCCCGTCGGAGCAGGGCACTGCGGAGCCTGGCAAGGCACCGGTCAAGCGCGTGCTGGTGCGCCCGCGCGACCGGGTGCAGTGGGTCATGGCCAACCCGGTGGATGCCGCGCGCTGGGCCGAGCTGCAGGGCCCCGATGTGGCGCCCCCGTTGTCCTCCATCCGCGACGACCTGCGCACGGGCCAGTGGCCGCGCGCACGCGAGCGGCTGCTGGCGTTGTCCGCCAGCGGGCAGGGCGGGGCTGTGGCCGAGCTGCTGCTGGCCGATCTGGAGGTTTTCGACGACCGCATGGACGCGGCCCAGCAGCGCCTGGCCAACGCCTGGCAGCGCACGCAGGACCCGCGCACGGCAGCGCGCCGGGCCGAGCTGCTGATGGTGCTGGACCAGGGCGCACAGGCACGCGCCTGGCTCGATGCCGCGCGCGCCCGGGCACCCGAGGCCACGGCGCTGTTGCTGGCCGATGCCGATTGGCACCGCCTGGAAGGGCGTGGCGAGGAGGCCATCGCCCTGTACCGGCGTGCCGTGGCCGGTGCCGAGGCACGCCAGGAGCCCGCTACCGACCAGGCCGCTGCCCAGTGGGGCTTGGGGCGCGCCCTGCGTGAGCGCGGCGACCTGCGCGGTGCGCGCCAGGCCCTGGCAAGCGCTGTAGCGCTGGCGCCAGAGCACCCGGCCTACCAGGGCGAGCAGGCCACGCTGGCGGCCGAGGCCTTGAGGTTGCTCGATGCCCAAAGCGGTTTCGCGGCAGCCCTGGCCCAGGCGGGTGACGACTATGTGAGCCTGGCAGGCGCGGGCCTGCTGGCACTGCAGCAGGGCGACCCCGCCGCCGCCCGCACCCAGTTGCTCAAGGCCCTGGTGATCGAGCCGCGCTACGCCCGCGCCCAGGTGTGGCTGGCCGTGGCCGAGTACCAACTGGGCGAGCGCGCGGCTGCGCTCGACTCGCTGGCGCGCGCCCGCGTGGCCGACCCGAACGACCCGCTGCCCTGGCAGATCGAGTCGGTGCTGCGCAATGACCAGGGTGAGCCGGTGCAGGCCATTGCCGCCGCGCGCGAGGCGCTCATGCGCCTGCCCTACCTCAAGTCGCTCGACCCGCTCACCAGTGACAGCCAGGGCTCGGCCAACCTGGGCAAGGCGCTTGGTGACTTCGGCATGGAGCACTGGGCGCGCGCCTATGCCAGCGCCTCGTACTACCCGCTGTGGGCGGGCAGCCACTTCTTCCTGGCCAATCGTTACGAGAGCGATTTCAGCCGCAATTCCGAGCGCTACCAGGGCTACCTGAGCGACCCGACGGCCTTCGGCGCCAGCGAAAAGCAGGCGCCGCTGATGCTCACGCAGGGGGGCGAGTGGCTGTGGATTGCCAGTGCCGAGCGCGGCCCGGTGCAGGACAAACTGGCCGCCGATGTCGGCCACCACGGTTTCTCTGCCGCGCCGGTGCCCCTGGCCTGGCAGGTGCGCACCAACGGCGTGCAGATGTGGCCGAACAACGGCGGCGCTCCCAGCTACCGCCTGTCCTCGCCGGGCTTCGATCTGGCGCTGGGCATGCGCCCCACGGAGAGCCTGGGCCTGTTCCTGCTGCACACCGAGGACCGGCTGCGCTACAGCTTTCCGCAAGGGCGCGATTTCGGCAACGGCATCACCTTCAATGGCCTGGCACGCCAGCGCTCTGAGCGCACGGACCTGGGTGGCTCCTGGCGCTGGTCACCCGATGCGCAGACCTGGCTCAAGCTGCACCGCGCACGCTTTGGCCAGGGCCTGGTGCTCGACGATGCCACCTACGGCCCGCAGGATTCACGCATCACCGATTCGGACGACGGCGTGCTGCTGCGCCACACCGTGCAGTGGGGCCCCCGTCGCCTGAGCCTGGGCTGGGAGGGTACCCGCGGGGCTTCCGACTCGGGCCTGTCCGACCCGGTGGTCACCTCCACCCAGCGCACGCAGGCGCGCTTTCAGATGCCCTGGCTGGCCGGCGAGTGGCGCGATGGCCCCTGGACCTGGCATGCCGAAGCCTACTGGCCGCGCCTGGCGGTGCGCTACGGCGAGCGCTTCTACGATTCGCTGACCGACGAGGACCTGGCGGACCCCACTGCCGAGCGCGGCGGCCACGCGCGCCACCCCTTGCCCCGGCTGGGCATGTCCTACAGCATGGGGCCGGGCCGGGCGCTGCACCTGGCCTACGTCGAAAACGTGCGTTCGCCGAGCGCGCACACGCTCTCGCCTGTCGCGCTGGGGGCCATCGCCATCGACCACCATTACCAGTTGCCCGGCAGCTTCGGGCGCAAGCGCGCGGCGCAACTGGATTGGGAGTTCGATGAACGCACCTTCGGCTTCGCCATGCTGTCCAGCCAGGACATCGTGAACCCCACGTTTGCCAACGGCAGCCTGGCGCTGCCGCCCCGGGGCCTGGTGAACCTGGACCGCGTGGGCAGCCTGGGCGCGCAGATCCAGACCGGGCAGACCGTGGTGGACCCGTACAACGAGAACCCGGTGTTCAGCCAGGGCCGGTTGCACCAGGCGGGCGTGGCGCTCAACCGGGTGCTGGCGCCGCGCTGGAGTGTGCTGGGCAGCTACGGCTGGGCGCAGTCGCGCAACCTGGGCAACCAGTTCGGGGGCAATGCGCTGCCGGGATTTTCACGGCATACACTGGCGTTGGCCAGCGTATGGAAGCATGGCGGGCGCGACCTGTCGGCCGGCTCGCTGGTCTACAGGGGCTCGCGTTTTGCGGACGAAGCCAATGGCATTGCCCGCAGGCCGGGCTGGGATCTGGTGCTGGTGCACTCCATGGATTCGGCGGACCGGCGCTGGTCCTTTATCGCCACGGCGCAGGCACCGCTCAATGGCGACACCCGGCCGACCCTGTGGGCGCGCGTGCGCTACAGGGATTGAAGGGGCGCGGCTGTATCAGCTGGCAGTGGCTGCATCCGCCAGTGCCTGCAGCGCCGCCGTCACATCGGCCGGTTCTACTCCGTCCACTTGCGCCAGCCGGGGTGCCAGCGCCTGCAGGGCATCGCCACCCTTTTGCAGTTGGCCGATGGCCTGGCCGGCCTCCTTGGGGGCGTCAAAGCCTGTGCTCTGCAGCAGCAGGCGGCCGTCGGCCGCCACGAGCTTGAAGTAGAACTTGCCATCGGCCTCGCGGTACTGCTTGAACGAGGGCAGGGCCACCTTGGCTGTCTTGGCCGCTTTGGTGGCTGTGCCGGCCTGCACCAGGCTGCGCAGGCCCACGGCCGAGCGCAGCTCGCGGATGAAGGGAGTTGCCAGCGCGCGGGCACGCTCGGCGCCGGCAAGCAGAGTCTGCTCAATGCGGGCGGGGTTGTTGATCAGCTCTTCGTACTGCGCACGCATGGGGGCGATCACCTGGTCCACGCGTTCGAGCAGCACCTGCTTGGCATCGCCCCAGGCAATGCCGTCGGCGTACTGCTGGCGCAGCGCGGCGGTCTCGGCCTCGGTGGCGAAGGCCTGGTAGATCTGGAACAGGGCCGAGCCCTCGACTTCCTTGGCCTCGCCAGGCGAGCGCGAGTCGGTCAGGATGCCGCCGATCAGCTTCTTGAGCTGCTCGCGCGAACTGAACAGCGGGATGGTGTTGTCGTAGCTCTTGCTCATCTTGCGGCCGTCCAGGCCGGGCAGGGTGGCCACATGTTCGTCGATCGCGGCCTCGGGCAGCACGAAGTGCTCGCCGTACAGGTGGTTGAAGCTGGCCGCCATGTCGCGCGCCATCTCGATGTGCTGGATCTGGTCGCGGCCCACCGGCACCTTGTGCGCCTTGAACATCAGGATGTCGGCACCCATGAGCACCGGGTACATGAACAGGCCGGCCGTCACGCCGTCGTCGGCATCGCGCTCGGCCGCCGTGTTCTTGTCCACGCTGGCCTTGTAGGCGTGGGCGCGGTTGAGCACGCCCTTGCCGGTCACGCAGGTCAGCAGCCACGTCAGTTCGGGAATCTCGGGGATGTCGGACTGGCGGTAGAACGTGACCTGCTCGGGGTTCAGCCCCGCCGCCAGCCAACTGGCCGCGATCTCCAGGGTGGAGCGCTGGATGCGTGCCGGGTCCTCGCACTTGATCAGTGCGTGGTAGTCGGCCAGGAAGTAGAAGCTCTGCACGCCGGGCGTGAGGCTGGCCGCCACCGAGGGGCGGATGGAGCCCACGAAGTTGCCCAGGTGGGGCGTGCCCGTGGTGGTGATACCGGTGAGAAAGCGCGTGGTGCTCATGGGGGAAACGAATTCAGCGAAAAGAGGGGAAAAGACAAGGCGCTCAGCGCAGCAGTGCCATCAAGGGCGTGAGCAGCAGGTTGATGGCAGCGTAGCCCAGGGTCATCAGCGGGCGCAGCCAGATCGTGCCCACCACGCCGGCCACTACCAGGCCCATCACGATGAAGAAGCCGAAAGGCTCGATGCGCGAGACCATGTGGGCCGCCTTCCAGGGGAGCAGGCCAACGAGGATGCGGCCGCCATCGAGCGGGGGCAACGGAAACAGGTTGAACGCCCACATCACGAGATTGACCAGCATGCCGGCGCGCGCCATCTCGATGAAAAAGCGCTCCTGTACTCCGGCACCGATCAGGCCCACCAGGACCAGGCCCCAGAAAACGGCCTGAACGAAGTTGGATGCCGGTCCTGCCAGTGCCACCCAGACCATGTGCCGCTTGGGGTTGCGCAGGTTGCCAAAATTCACCGGCACCGGCTTGGCATAGCCAAAAAGGAAAGCCCCCGAGGTCGCAAAGTACAGCACCAGCGGCATCAGGATGGTGCCGATGGGGTCGATGTGCTTGAGCGGGTTGAGGGTGATCCGGCCCATCATGTACGCGGTGTTGTCGCCAAAGTGGCGTGCCGCATAGCCATGGGCTGCCTCGTGCACGGTGATTGCGAAGAGCACCGGCAAGGTATAGATCAGAACGGTTTGGATGAGATTGGAGATGTCCACAGGGCCAATTGTCTCAGACGCGCGACATCCGCTCTTGCAAGCAGGTTCCTGGCGGGATTGTTACCATGCCATGGCTGTTTCAAATGGATACAGGCGTGGCAGACTGGGCGCAGGCCCTGCCCGCGCTACATTGAGCGCGACGGTCGCCGTATATATACATACAACATTGATATCGGAGATGAATCCCATGGGCCTGGATCGTTTGAAGATTGGAACCCGCCTCATATTGGCGTTCGGCCTCATCGGCCTGATGGTGGCCATCCTGATGGCCGTGGCCCTGAGCGGGGTCGGCAATGCGGAAGATGCGTACAGGGCCTCGGTGGCGGCCGCCACTGGTCTGACCGACGCGCAGCGCGGTCCGCTGGAGCAGGCCATCCGCCAGGGCCATGGCCACCTGCAGAGTGTGCGCACCTGGGTCTCGGTGCTGGGCGCGGGCGTGTTCTTCGTGGCGCTGGCGGCCTTCGTGCTGCTGCGCAACGGCATCGTGGCACCGCTGAACCAGGCCATCCTGATCGCCGAGACGGTGGCTTCAGGCGATTTGAGCCAGGAATTCTCGTCCGAACTCGAAGGCGACTTCGGCCGCCTGCTCACGGCGCTGGGCACCATGGAGGACACGCTGACCGAGCTGGTCTCGGGCATCAAGCAGTCCACGGACTCGATCACCGAGGCGGCGGCGGACATCGATTCGGGCAATTCCGACCTGGCGCGCCGCACCGACGACCAGGTCAGCTCCCTTGCCGACACGGCCGGCAGCATGGCCGAGTTGACCACCACCGTGCGCCAGAACGCCGAGCGTGCCCGCTCGGCCAGCAGCCTGGCCGTAAACGCCTCGCAGATCGCCGAGCGCGGTGGCGCCGTGGTGGGTGACGTGGTGCAGACCATGCAGGCCATCAGCGGCAGCTCGCGCAAGATCGTGGACATCATCCAGGTCATCGAAGGCATTGCCTTCCAGACCAACATCCTGGCGCTCAATGCCGCCGTGGAAGCCGCCCGCGCCGGCGAGCAGGGCCGGGGCTTTGCCGTGGTGGCCAGCGAGGTGCGCAGCCTCGCGCAGCGCAGTGCCGTGGCGGCCCGAGAGATCAAGACCCTGATCAGCCAGTCGGTGGACCAGGTCGAGAGTGGCGCCGGCCACGTGGGCCGCGCCGGCAAGACCATGGAAGAGATCGTGGGCGCGGTCGGTCAGGTCAGCACGCTGCTGGGCGAGATCTCGGGTGCGCTGCACGCCCAAAGCTCGGGCATCGAGCACGTGAACGGCGCCGTGGCGCAGATGGACAGCGCCACGCAGCAGAACGCGGCCCTGGTCCAGCAGGCAGCCAGCGCCGCTTCGGCCCTGTCGTCACGCGCACAAGACCTGCAGCGCGCCGTGGGCGCCTTCAAGCTGGATTGAGGCGGCAGGCCCTAGGCCTACAGGCCCAGCGCCTGCAGGCTGCCGCGGCCTTCGCGCACCACTTCGGGGTCGCCGCCCGTGCCCATGGGCGTCAGGTCCACCACCGTGGTGGGCTCGCGGGGGCAGGCCCCGGCATCCACGATGGCATCCACCAGCTTTTCGTAGCGCTCGCGGATTTCTTCCGGGTCGTTCAGGGGTTCGGTTTCGCCGGCAGGGATCAGCGTGGTGGCCAGCAGCGGGGCACCATGCAGCTCCAGCAGCAACTGCAGGCCCTTGCGGTCGGGCACACGCAGCCCGATGGTCTTGCGCGAGGGGTGGCTCACGCGGCGTGGCACTTCCTTGGTGGCTTCGAGGATGAAGGTGTAGGGCCCGGGCGTACCCAGCTTGAGCAGGCGGTACTGCCGGTTGTCCACGCGCGCGTAGTTGGCCAGCTCCGAAAGGTCGCGGCACAGCAGGGTCAGGTGGTGCTTGTCGTCGACCTGGCGGATGCGGCGCAGCCGGTCCACCGCATCCTTGTCATCGAGGTGGCACACCAGCGCATAGCTCGAATCGGTGGGTACGGCGACGATGCCGCCTTTTTGCAGCAGTGTCGCCGCCTGCTTGAGCAGCCGGGGCTGGGGGTTGTCGGGGTGGACTTCGAAGTACTGGGCCATGGAAAAGAAGAATTCAGGTCAGGCGGCGGCCGCCTGGCGGATGCGGTCGGCCAGCAGTTCCCACACGGGGGTCAGCGTGCCGGGCAGCGGGGGCAGCGTGCCCAGGTCGGTGTGCGACTCGTCCGGGCTGTGGAAATCGCTGCCGCGCGACGCGGCCAGGCCGAACTCCTGGGCCATCGCGGCGTAGGTCACATACTCCGGCGGGCTGTGGCTGCCGGTCACCACCTCCACGCCGCGCCCGCCATGGGCCTTGAATTCCGAGAACAGCGCATACTCTTCGTTCGCACTGAACTTGTAGCGTGCCGGGTGGGCAATCACCGCCACGCCCCCGGCCTCGGTGATCCAGCGCACGGCATCGCCCAGGCTGGCCCAGCGGTGTGGCACATAGCCGGGTTTGCCCTCGGTGAGAAAGCGGCGAAACACCTCGGAGGTGTCCCGGCAGACCCCCGTCTCGACAAGAAAGCGCGCGAAATGCGTGCGCGAGATCAGCGCCGGGTTGCCCACGAACTGCAGCGCACCCTCGTAGGCACCTGCGATGCCGACCTGGGCCAGTTGCTGCGCCATGTCCTGGGCGCGTTCGCCGCGCCCGCCGCGGGTGGCTGCCAGACCGGCGGCCAACTGGGTGTTGTCGGGATCGAAGCCCAAACCTACGATGTGGACGGTGGTGTCGGCAAAGGTCACCGAGATCTCCACACCCGTGAGGTAGGCCATGCCCTGTGCGCTGGCCGCCACTGCGGCCCGGTGCTGGCCGCCGATTTCGTCATGGTCGGTCAGCGCCCACAGCTCGACCCCGTTGGCCTTGGCACGGGCAGCCAGGTCTTCGGGGGTCATGGTTCCGTCGGATACCACGGAATGGCAATGCAGGTCGGCGTTGAGCAGGGTGGTCACGGGGTCATTTTAGGGCTTGTACCGATAACGCGGCGTGCTGATTCCAGCAACACTGGTTACAAGCAGGCCAAGGCACCTCCCGGTGCCCGCTTGCTGTCTTGGCAGCTATCGCTGGTTTGACGGTTTTCCTAAGGCAAATACCCACAGAGCCGGGCCAGTCCCCTGTCCCGGCAGAGCGTAAGGATCAACCATGAATTTCAACAACCTGCGCGTAGCCCACAAGATGTGGAGCGTGATCCTGGGCCTGCTGGCACTGATGCTGGTCACGGCCATCTGGACGCAGTGGTATGGGCGGCAGGTGACCGCCGAGACCGAGATGGCCGTCGGGAAATACGAGTCCGCCATCACCACGGCAGTCAGCTGGCGGGGGCTGGCCGAGGTGGCCGTCACCATGTCGATGGCCAGCTTCGTGACCACGGACGCAGCGCTCAAGGCCGATTTCGACACGCGCGTGGCGGCCCTCACGGCCCGCATCACGCCGGTGCAGGAAAAGATCGGCAAATCCTCGGTGTCGGCCGACGACAAGGCGGCCCTGGCCCAGGTGGCGGCCACGCGCGCCGACATCCGTGGCCAGACCGACAAGCTCAAGGCGCTGACCGATGCCGGTGACGCGGCCGCCAAGCAGGAGTACCTGGCCAGCGTCTACCGCCCGAAGGCGGTGGCCTACCTGGAGTCGATCGACAAGTTCGTGGCGGTCCAGGAGCGCCAGCGCGACCAGGCTGTGCAGGCAGCGCGTGATTCGCGCGCCAACTTGGTGCTGATCGCTGCTGCTGCAGCCCTCGCCGTGGTGGTTCTGGGCATGCTGATGGCCGCTCTGCTTGTGCGTTCCATCACGCGGCCGCTCGACCGGGCAGTGACCCTGGCCGAGGCCATTTCTGCGGGAGACCTGACGCAGGACATCCAGGACGAGCGCAAGGATGAGCTGGGGGTGCTGACCCGGGCCCTGTCCACGATGTCCACCCGCCTGCGCTCCGTGGTGAGCGAGGTACGGGTCGGCGTGAATTCCGTCTCTTCGGCCTCGGTGGAGATTGCCAACGGCAACCACGACCTGTCGGCACGCACCGAGCAGACGGCGTCCAACCTCGAAGAAACAGCGGCCAGCATGGAGCAGCTGACGGCCACGGTGTCGCAGTCTGCCGATACGGCGCGCCAGGCGAACCAACTGGCCGGCACGGCCGCTCAGGCCGCAGCGCGCGGTGGCGAAGTGGTGGGCCAGGTGGTCAGCAGCATGCAGCAGATCACCGACAGCTCGCGCAAGATCGCCGACATCATCGGCACCATCGACGGCATCGCCTTCCAGACCAACATCCTGGCGCTCAACGCGGCGGTGGAAGCAGCCCGCGCGGGCGAGCAGGGCCGTGGCTTTGCCGTGGTGGCCAGCGAAGTGCGCAGCCTGGCGGGCCGCAGCGCCGAGGCTGCCAAGGAGATCAAGGCCCTGATCAGCGCCAGCGTGGAGAACGTCGAATCGGGCTCGGCCCAGGTGGCGCAGGCCGGTCAGAGCATGGAAGAGATCGTCTCGAGCGTGCGCCGGGTGAGTGACCTGATCGGAGAGATCACGGCCTCGTCCACCGAACAGCGCGACGGCATTGCGCAGGTCAACCAGGCGGTGACGCACCTGGACCAGATGACGCAGCAGAACGCGGCGTTGGTGGAGGAGTCCACGGCGGCAGCGGCGTCGATGCGCGACCAGGCACAGAAGCTGGCCGAGGTGGTGGCGGTGTTCAACGTGGGGGCGATGCCTGCGCGGGCACCTTCGGCAGCCCCGCGTGCTGCCGCACCACGCCCCGCACCCGCCCCAGTCCGCCCTGCGGTCGCAGGCAAGCCCGCAGCGCGTCCGTCCGCCCCCGCGACTGCACGGCTGACGACTTCGGCGCCCAAGCCGGCAGCGGCCCACAAGCCTGCCGCTGCGGGGCCAGCCCCCGCACCGGCCCCGCGCGCCACCGCCAAGGGCGGAGACGACGACTGGGAAAGCTTCTGACCCAGGAGGGCAGGTGCCTCAGCAACCGGGTGGTGGTCATCCGCGGCCCAGCCCAGCTTGCGTGAGCCCGGCCTTCTTGGGCGGCCTTCTATCGAATTGGGGTTTGTCCCGGTGACCTGAAGCCCGTTGCACGCCCGTGGCTAGCGTAGGCTATGCCTGTTTGATGTAATTGAATGTTTCCGCCAATAAAGGTGGGAAATGCCAAGGCATCACAGGTCCACAAGGAAAAGAGCCATGCAATTCGACAATATCCGTGTCTCCCGCAAGCTGTGGGGGGCATTTCTGGGTCTGATGATCGCGATGCTGCTGCTCTCCAGCTTCGCCCAGAACCGGGGCAACAACTCCATGTCAGCGGCACTCGATGCCGTGGTCGAGGTCGAGGCCCGCATTTCTACCGCCATCCGCTGGCGAGGCGCCACCGAGACGGCCGTGAACATGGTCGTGGGCGGTGCGGTTACCACCGATGCTGCGCTGTCCGAGCAGTATGGCGTGAAGGTCAAGGAGATCATCGGCGCCATCAACAAGCTGCAGGAGAAGATCGTCGCCTCGGCCACGGACCCACAGGAGAAGGCGGCTGTCGACAAGGTCCTGGAGGCGCGCAAGGCGGTGCTGGCGGCCACGGCCCGAACGGGGGAGCTCAAGAAGGCGGGCGACGATGCGGCCACGCGTCAGTACGCGGACAAGGAGTTTGCGCCCCTGGTCACCTTGTACCTCAAGGCCCAGGACGACTTCGTGGCGGTGCTGGAAAAGCGCCGTGACGCCATCCGCGCCGAGGTGGTTACGCGGCGCATCGAGTACGCCATTTCGAGCATCATCCTGTCGCTGCTGCTGCTCGCGGTGGGCATCTTCCTGGCCTGGAGGCTGGTGCACTCCATCAGCGACCCGCTCAACCAGGCGGTGACCACCATCGACGCCATTGCCGCAGGCGACCTCACGCGCGAGCTGCAGTCCACCCGCAAGGATGAGTTCGGCCACATGCTGCGCTCGCTCTCGGCGATGTCGGCGCGCCTGCGCGGCGTGGTCAGCGAGGTGCGCTCGGGCGTCGACTCGGTGTCTTCTGCGTCCGTGGAGATTGCCAACGGCAACCACGACCTGTCGGCACGCACCGAGCAGACGGCGTCCAACCTCGAAGAAGCAGCGGCCAGCATGGAGCAGCTGACGGCCACGGTGTCGCAGTCTGCCGATACGGCGCGCCAGGCGAACCAACTGGCCGGCACGGCCGCTCAGGCCGCAGCGCGCGGTGGCGAAGTGGTGGGCCAGGTGGTCAGCAGCATGCAGCAGATCACCGACAGCTCGCGCAAGATCGCCGACATCATCGGCACCATCGACGGCATCGCCTTCCAGACCAACATCCTGGCGCTCAACGCGGCGGTGGAAGCAGCCCGCGCGGGCGAGCAGGGCCGTGGCTTTGCCGTGGTGGCCAGCGAAGTGCGCAGCCTGGCGGGCCGCAGCGCCGAGGCTGCCAAGGAGATCAAGGCCCTGATCAGCGCCAGCGTGGAGAACGTCGAATCGGGCTCGGCCCAGGTGGCGCAGGCCGGTCAGAGCATGGAAGAGATCGTCTCGAGCGTGCGCCGGGTGAGTGACCTGATCGGAGAGATCACGGCCTCGTCCACCGAACAGCGCGACGGCATTGCGCAGGTCAACCAGGCGGTGACGCACCTGGACCAGATGACGCAGCAGAACGCGGCGTTGGTGGAGGAGTCCACGGCGGCAGCGGCGTCGATGCGCGACCAGGCACAGAAGCTGGCCGAGGTGGTGTCCATGTTCAACGTCGGCGCCGTGGCTGTGCGCGCGCCTGCCGCGCCGCCGCGTGCGGCCGCCGCACCACGCCCCGCGCCGGCCGCCAGCCGGGCCGTGCCGGCACCGGCGCGCACGGCCCTTGCCGGCAAGCCCGCCGCACGGGCCGCTGCACCGGCCACTGCACGCCTGACCTCGTCCGTGCCCAAGAAGGCGACGGCTGCCCACAAGCCCGCTGCCGCAGGGCCCGCACCGGCGCCAGCCCCCCGCGCCACGGCCAAGGGCGGGGACGACGACTGGGAAAGCTTCTGACCGCAGGCGTTGCAACGGGGCAGCGCTCCCGCAGACAATCCACGAAGGCAGCGCAGGCTGCCTTTGTCCTTCCTGAGACAAAAAAACCCTCGACAGAAAGCCTTCCCATGCCCCTGATCAACATCCGCCTGGCCAACCGCGACATTCCCACCACCTCCGCCCAGAAGGCCGCGCTGATTGCCGGCGTCACGCGCCTCATGCAGGAGGTGCTCGACAAGAAGCCCGAGACTGTGACCGTCATCATCGATGAGATCGACCCCGACAACTGGGGCGTGGGCGGTGAGCAGGTCACGGTGGTGCGCCAGCGCGCGAAAGGCCCGTTGCAGGCCTGAGAGCGCCGCGCAATACGCTGGTCGTGCGTAGCGCAGTTGCCTCAACCTCGACCTTCAAGCCAAAGTGCAGTGGCCCCGTCGGCACCACTGCGCGTGCTGGGCGCGCAGAGCCGGCCCACTTTTCGTAGAGCTGATCGAACATGGGCCAGTTCGCAATGCCATCGACGTACACCCGCACCTGAAGCAGTTGGTCTATGCTTGAACCTGCGGCAGCCAGTACGGCCTGCAGATTGGACAGCACCTGCTTTGCCTGGTCCTCAAACGAGGCGTCGACCAGGCGCTCGCCATCGGGTGTGATGGGCAGTTGGCCAGAAATGAAGACCAGGTTCTCACTGGTGCAGGCATGGCTGTAGTGACCACTCGGCTTGGCAAGAGCCGGAACCTCGACATAGTCAGGCCGCGAGTTTTCGATCCCTGAAGCGCGCTGTTTACCAGCCATGAAAGCGCCCCCAGGTCTGAAGGGAGCCATCATCGGACAGCGCCTGGTACTCAGGAAACTGTGCACCGGTGGCGCAGGCATGGTTGGGCAGGATGCGAAGACGGGTGCCTGTCGGGAACCGCTCGGCGATGTCTGCGGACACCCCGCTGCTGAGGGAAAGAATGCCGTGCTCCTGGTTGGCGGCGGTCAGCAAGTAGCCCTCGATGGGCTGGCCATCTAGCGTGCACACCTGTCCGTAGCCGAAGTCGCGTTGCTGCTTGGCCGTGCCCCGATCCCGGCTCATCGCCATCCAGCCCGCATCGACAATTGCCCAGCCCTTGTCCTCCTGATGACCGATGACCGTTGTGAGCACGCTCAGGGCCAGTTCATCTCCACTGCAGACACCCACGTTGCGCATGACCAGATCGAAGAGCACGTACACCCCGGCGCGCAGTTCGGTGACACCTTCAAGCGACCTGGCTTCCAGGGCGGTCGGGGTGGAGCCGACGGACACCACCTGGCATGGCAAGCCCGCGCTGCGCAGCCGTTCGGCGGCCCTTACACAGCCGGCGCGCTCCTGCTCGGCCAGGTCTGCGAGCGCCTGGGGGGTGTTGAACTCGTAGCTGGAGCCCGCATGCGTGAGCACGCCGGCCAGCTTCATGCCTGCCTCATGGAGCACACGGCCCACCGGCAGCAGCGCTGCATCCTCAGGCTTGATGCCCGAACGGTGCCCATCGGTGTCGATTTCAATGAGCACCTCGAAGACATGCCGATGTTCGCGGCCGAAGTCGGCGATGGCCTGTGCACCTTGGATACTGTCCGTCAGGATCTGAAGCGCGCACCCGAGCTGGCGCAACTCCAGGGCGTGGGCAAGGCGATGCGGGGCCATCCCCACCGCGTAGAGAATGTCCGTGAAGCCGCGGGCGAAGAACTGGTCGGCTTCCTTGAGCGTGGATACCGTGATGCCGGTGGCTCCCGCATCGCGCTGCAGTGCTGCCACTTCAGCGCACTTGGTTGTCTTGACGTGGGGACGCAGGCGCACGCCCAGGCTGTCCGCTTTCTCCTGCATGCGCAAGATGTTGTGCCGCAGTTTGCGCTGGGAGATGACCGCGGCGGGGGTATCGATAGTAGCAAGGGTGTTCATGTGGTGAGATCGTCAATCAATCAATCAATCGAGGTATTCGCCCTTGGCCTTGAGCGCGGGAACGTCTTCGCGAAGGCCGCGCGCTATGAGCGCAGAGACCGTGGCGGGTGTCGTTTCGGCGGGCTTGGGAAGGTCTACGCCCAAGGCATCCATCTGCTTGCGAAGGCCCCCATCGGCGACTGCATGCTGGAGCGCTCCAGTCAAGCGGGCCACCACGGCTTGGGGCGTGTTCCGGGGAGCGAACAGTGCGTTCCATGAACGGACATCCAGTGCATAGCCAGCCTCCGATGCCGTGCCGGTTTTAGGCAGCTGTGCCAGGCGGGTTCTTGAAAGGGCCGCAATGGCCTTGATGCGGCCCCCTGCAATTTGCGGGAGAGCGGTGGTGGTCTGGTCGCACATGAAGTCGGTCGTCTGGCCACCCATCAAGTCGTTCATCGCGGGAGCGACGCCTTTGTAGGGAATATGCGTGACGTTCTGACCCATGGAAGACAACAGCAGCACACAGCCGTAGTGAGAAATCGAACCCACGCCCGCGCTTCCATATGTGGCTTTGTCCTTGTTCTTGGCAACCCATTCCACAAACTCTTTCAGGTTCGTGACCGGAAGGTTCGAGCGGGCCAACAGCACTATCGGAGCAGACCCAGCAGGACCGATGGGAGCGAAGTCCGCGACGGGGTCATAGGCAAGTTTCTTGTAGATGGCGGCATTGGCCACGTGGGTGCCGATGCCACCAAACGCAATGGTGTAGCCGTCGGGGCTGGCCTTGATGGCTTTCGTCAGCCCTATTGCGCCGTTGGCGCCTCCGATGTTCTCGATGACGATTGCCTGACCAAGGCTCTCCCCCATCTTCTGCGCGACCGCTCGCGCCAATGCGTCGCTAGGTCCGCCGGCAGGAAAAGGAACAATGAGAGTGACTGGCCGGCTTGGGAACGCAGGCTCTGCTGCGCTGCTCAGAAGCGGGAGTAGGCAGGCGCACAGGCTTGCGGCCGCCAGGGTCAATAGTTTGAAACGATTCATGTTCAATCCTTTGTGGGCAACGAGTCACCGGGCGCCAGCCGCAGAAAATCCTTGGAGCCAGGCCAGGGCTGCATCCAGGGTCGGTGATTCAACCTCTGCCAGCGGTGCCCCCGCAGGGAGAGCCAGGCCAACCCGGTTGTGCCAGTAGGTGCGAAGCCCCATCTTGGCCGTTCCAAACAGGTCGTAGCCCGAGCCCGCGACAAAGGCGGCGTCTTTCGCTTCCACGCCAAGATGGTCCAGCGCAAGCTGGTAGGGCCTGGGGTCGGGTTTGTAGAAGCCGGCCTCTTCCGAGGTGACGACCACGTCCCAGTCGATGCCCAGCCGAGATGCAGCACGTTCACCCAGATGGCGCGAGCAATTCGTGACCACGGCGAGCTTGCAGTGCGGCTTGAGCGCCACGAGCAGCTCCTTGGCACCACTCCACACGGGCAACTGGTCCCACAGCTCTTCAAGCGCCTGTGGTGCGCTTGCCGGCAGCCCGGTGTTCGCAGCGGCTTGCCGAACCAGTTGCTCATAGGGTTCGTAGGCGCCGCAGCCGTAGGTCAGCCGAAGGTACTCGGCGCGCCAGGTGCGCCCGAGCGCCTCCGAGCCTGCGGCGCCATTCCAAACCGTCCAGGAGTCCAGCAATGCGGTCAGCAGGTCGAAGAGAACGGCGCGCGGGTAGTGCGCATCCGTTGCGATGGGGGTGGAAGTGGTGTTCTGCATGGCGTCACTTTAGGTTGTCGCAGCGCCGCTGTCTCTTCACTATTGGGTCATCAATCGTTAAGCTCTGCTGAATATGCAAATCGATGACCTCCGCCTGGCGGCCGCACTCCTGAGGGAACGCTCCCTCAGTGCGGCGGCACGCTCATTGGGCGTAACCCCTCCCGCTCTGTCGATGCGCTTGCGCAAGCTGGAGGCCACTTTGGGCATGACCCTCGCCAACCGAAGTGCCCGCAAGCTGCACCTGACGTCGGAAGGCGAACGATTCGGCCGCGAGGCCTATGACCTCCTGCAGAAACTCGATAGCCTTCGGGAATCGCTCCAGCGCGACGACCATCGGCTCACGGGCACCGTGAAAATCGCGGCCCCCTTCGGTTACGGCCGGATCCACGTCGCACCGCTGCTGTCCCGGTTCTCGCGGCTTCACCCCGGCCTGCTCTTGCAGCTCGACTTGCGCGAGACCCCCTGGCCAGATCGGCACGACTCCGACGCGGTCGTGCACGTGGGGGTGATCAAGGACTCGTCCTGGGTGGCGCATCCCCTGGCAGACAATGAGCGGTGGCTCTGCGCGAGCCCGGCATACCTGCGTGAACACGGCACGCCACGCAGTCCCACCGATCTGGCCTATCACTCCTGCATCTGCATCCGGGAAAACGACGAGGACGTGACGCTATGGCACCTGCGCCCCCTTGATGGCAAGCGAAAGGGCGAGAGCCTGCGCATCCATCCCGCGTTCATCACCAATGACGGCAGCGTCGCGCGGCAATGGGCAGAGGATGGCATGGGTCTGGTGCTGCGCTCGCAGTGGGATGCAACTGCCGCTGTCGCAACCGGGCGGCTTGAACGCGTGATGGCGGACTGGAGCTTTGGTGCCGCTCCGGTGGTGGTCTTGGTGCCAACTCGAAAAGGACGTAGCCCCCGGATTCACGCGCTTCTTGCTTTCTTGCGGGAAGCGGGCACGGCATCAGGCGCATAGCCGAGGGCGCGCGAGGCTTTGAAGCCGCGCACAATGTGCGGCTTCTCCCATACGGCTCATGGCAGGGCCGCAGGGTATGGGGAGCTTTTTCGGGTTCCAACAAGAATCAAGCACCGCACTAGATTTCAGCGCCCTCGACCAGGAACTGCACCTTGCGCTCGCCACGCCATTCGTTCACATCCAGGCGAAAGGCCAGCAGCACGCGGGCGGGCAGTTGGTCGGTGTGGCCGAACCAGATGGCGTCGACGGGGTTGCCCTGGTGCATGAGCTTGATGGACAGGTGGTTCTTGCCCTCGCCCACCAGCCGCTGGCTCAGCACCACGACCTCTTCGCTGAAGGTGGGTGGCGCAAAGCCCTGGCCCCAGACCTCGCGGTGCAGGGTGTCCACCACATCGGCGCTGCAGTATTCGGGCGCCAGCGGGCCATCGGTCTCGATGCGGCGCGTGAGCGTTGAGGCATCCAACCATTCCTGCGCCACCTGGGCCAGGGCCTGTTCGAAGGTATCGAAGGCCTCTGCGGCCACGGTGCAGCCGGCCGCCATGGCATGGCCGCCGAACTTGAGCAGCACGCCGGGGTGGCGCTTGGCCACCAGATCCAGCGCATCGCGCAGGTGAAACCCGGGAATGGAGCGGCCCGAGCCCTTGAGTTCGTGCTCCTTGCCCGGCGCGCTGCTGGCGGCGAAGACGAAGGTCGGGCGGTGCAGCTTGTCCTTGATGCGCGAAGCGACGATGCCCACCACGCCCTCGTGGAAGTCGGGGTCGAAGACGCTGATGGCGGGCGGCGGGTCCTCGCTCTCGTCGAACAGGTTCTCGGCCATCAGCATGGCCTGTTCGCGCATGCCGCCCTCGATCTCGCGGCGCTCGCGGTTGATGGTGTCCAACTGGCCGGCCAGATCACTGGCGCGGCCCGCGTCGTCGGTGAGCAGGCATTCGATGCCCAGCGTCATGTCCGCCAGGCGCCCGGCGGCGTTGATGCGTGGGCCCAGTGCAAAACCGAAGTCGAAGGTGGTGGCCACGGGTGCCTTGCGGCCCGCCGCCGTGAACAGCGCAGCCACGCCTGCCGGCATGGCGCCGGCGCGGATGCGCCGCAGGCCCTGGGCCACCAGGCGGCGGTTGTTCGCGTCCAGGCGCACCACGTCGGCCACGGTGCCCAGGGCCACCAGCGTGAGCAGCGGCTCCAGCCTGGGCTGGCTGTCCATGTCGAACACCCCGCGCCTGCGCAGCTCGGAGCGCAGTTCCATCAGCACATAGAACATCACGCCCACGCCGGCCAGGAACTTGCTTTCGAACGTGCAGCCTGGCTGGTTGGGGTTGACCATGGCGTCCGCTGCGGGCAGTTCGGGGCCGGGAAGGTGGTGGTCGGTCACCAGCACCAGGAGGCCCAGGGCCTTGGCTTCGGCCACGCCCTCGACGCTGGCGATGCCGTTGTCCACGGTGATCAGCACGTCGGCGCCGCGCTCCTTCACGCGGCGCGCGATCGGCGGGGTGAGGCCATAGCCATCGGTCACGCGGTCGGGCACCAGGTAGTCCACGTGCTTTGCGCCCAGCAGGCGCAGGCCGCGCACGGCCACGGCGCAGGCGGTGGCGCCGTCGCAGTCGTAGTCGGCCACCACGCACAGGCGCAGGTCCTGCGCCATGGCGTCGGCGAGCAGGGTGGCGGCCTGCTGGATCCCTTTGAGCCCGGCGGGCGGCAGCAGGCGGTCCAGCCGCTCGTTCAGTTCCTCCTTGTCGCGCACGCCGCGCGCGGCGTACAGGCGGGCCAGCAGCGGGTGCACTCCGGCCTGCTCCAGCGCCCAGGCGGCGCGCGGGGGAATGTCTCTTGCCGTGATTTTCATAGCTGGGGTGCCACCTGGGCAAAACGGGTGGGCTGGAAGTAGGCATTTATGCGCTGCAGCAGGCCGCGCGGGGCGGTGTGGAAGGCCAGCGCAGCGCGTTCGCCGCACAGGGTCAGGCGCACGGCGGCGCCTTGCTCGGCCTGGCGCAACAGGTCGGCCAGCGGGCCCGCATCCAGCGCGCTCCAGGCGGCCGCCCAGGCACGCCAGTCCTCACGCAGCGCGGCGTTGCGCAGGGCCAGGGGCATCTGGGGCGCGGGTGCGGGCGCCGTGGCCGGCAAGGCGCCTGCGCCGTGCACCCAGAAGGAGTTGACCATGGGCAGGCCGCGCTCGGCCCGCTCGTCGTTGAAGGCATGGGTGTACAGCAGCATCTGCATCTCGCTGTTCAGGCGGTGCAGGGTGCGGGCTTTGGCGGCATCGGGCATCCAGGCACGCACGTCGCGCAGCAACACGCGGTCGAGCGAGGCGGTGGCCAGGTGGGCGAACAGGGGGCCTTCGGCAAGCCAGCGGGTGGGCTGGTCGTAGTGCAGGTGGATGCCGTCCTCGGCGAACCAGGGCGAGACGATGGCCAGCAGGGCGCGCGAGGATGCTTCGGTGAGGCCCAGGGCTTCGGGGTCGCGCAGCGTGATGTGGTCGGTCGTCACCTGCCACTGGCAGGGGGCGACAAAGGCCCAGGCCTTGCCGTCCGCAGGCTGGCCTTGCTGCAGGCGGTACCAGGCGGCCCAGGGCGTAAGCCCGTCCTCGGCGGGCAGGCCCAGGGCCTCGGCCAGGGCGCGCTCGTGGGGGGCAGAGAAACTGGTCTCCTCGGCCGTACTGGAGCCTGCAGGATCGGGCGCGAGGCGCGCCAGCAGGCGATCCAGGTGCGGCAGATCGAGCGTTGCCAGCGTTTGCCGGCACCCCTCGGAGGCGCTGGCAGCGTAGGGGATGAGCAAATGGGGGATGTCCGACATCCCTCTATTGTCCGGGATGCCACAATCGCTCCCGCCGGGCTCTGCTATCCCATCAGGGTCCAGGCACTTTTTTCCCATCCATGCAACTTCCCTACGAACTGGCCCTGGGCCTGCGCTACACCCGCTCGGGCCGGGCCACGCGGCGCAACGGCTTCATTTCCTTCATCTCCGGTGCGTCCATGCTGGGCATCGCCCTGGGCGTGGCGGCACTGATCGTGGTGCTCAGCGTCATGAACGGCTTTCAGAAGGAGGTGCGCGAGCGCATGCTGGGCGTGGTCGCCCACATCGAGGTCTTTGCACCCCAGGGCGCCGCCATGCAGGACGCGGCACGCACCATGGCCGAAACCCGCAAGAACCCGGCCGTCACTGGCGCCGCCCCGTTCGTGGCGGCCCAGGCACTGATCGCGCATGGCGACGACATGAAGGGGGCGCTGGTGCGCGGCATCGATCCCGCGCTCGAAGGCAGCGTGACCTCGCTGGCGCAGGCCAACGCCGAGGTGCTTGCCACCCTGGTGCCCGGGCAGTTCCGCGTGGTGCTGGGCAGCGAGCTGGCCAAATCGCTGGGCGTGAAGGCGGGCGATGCGGTGACCATGGTGGTGCCGGTGGCCCAGGGCGGCAGCGGCAACCAGGGCGGCCCGCGCTACCAGCCGCTCACGGTGGCGGGTACGGTGGATTCGGGCCATTTCCAGTACGACTCCACGCTGGTCTGGATGCACCAGGACGATGCCCTGGCCATCTTCGGCCTGCGCGGCCCCACGGGCATCGGCCTGAAGCTGCAGGACCTGCAGCAGGCCAATGCCGTGGCCATCGAGCTCGCGCGCACGCTCAGCGGCGATCTGCTGCTGCGCGACTGGACGCAGCAGAACCGTACCTGGTTCGAGGCGGTGCGCCTGCAAAAACGCATGATGTTCATCATCCTGGCGCTGATCGTCGCGGTGGCGGCCTTCAACCTCGTCTCCACGCTGGTGATGACGGTCAACGACAAGCGCGCCGACATCGCCATCCTGCGCACGCTGGGGGCCAGCCCGAAAAGCATCATGACCGTCTTCGTGGTGCAGGGCGCCATGGTGGGCGTGATCGGCACCCTGGCCGGCCTGGCGCTGGGCCTCTCCATCGCCTACAACATCGACGTGATCGTGCCGGCCATCGAGAAGGCGCTGGGTGCCACCTTCCTGCCCAAGGACATCTACCTGATCGACCGCATGCCCAGCGAACCGCAGGGTACCGATATCGTGCCCATCGCCCTGATCTCGCTGGCGCTGGCCTTCGTGGCCACCCTGTACCCGAGCTGGCGCGCCAGCCGCGTGAACCCCGCAGAAGCACTGCGCTATGAATGAATGAGCGCGGCCTGAACTAGCTATGCAAATCCCCTACGAACTGGCCCTGGGCTGGCGCTACACCCGCGCGGGCCGTGCCACGCGGCGCGATGGCTTCATCTCGTTCATTTCGGGCGTGTCCATGCTGGGCATCGCCCTCGGTGTGGCGGCGCTGATCATCGTGCTGTCGGTGATGAACGGCTTTCAGCGCGAGGTGCGCGACCGCATGCTCAGCGTGGTCTCGCACATCGAGATCCTGGCACCCCAGGGTGCGCCGCTGCCGGACGTGGCCACCACCCTGGCCGAGGTCCGGCGCAATCCGAACGTGACCGGGGCTGCGCCCTTCGTCTCGGCCCAGGCGCTGCTCTCGCGCGGCCAGGACATGCGCGGCGCGCTGGTGCGCGGCATCGACCCGGCGCTCGAAAGCTCGGTGACCGACCTGGCCGCAGGCAATGAAAAGACACTCAAGCTCCTGGTGCCCGGTGAATTCCGCGTGGTTCTGGGGGGCGAACTGGCCCGCTCCCTGGGCGTGCGCGCCGGGGATGTGGTGACGCTGATCGCGCCCGCCGGCCAGGTCACCCCGGCCGGCGTGGTGCCGCGCCTCAAGCAGATGACGGTGGCCGGCACCTTCGACTCGGGCCACTACGAGTACGACTCGGCCCTGGTGCTGCTGCACCACGAGGACGCGCAGCGCATCTTCCGCCTCGAATCGCCGACCGGCATCCGCCTGAAGCTCAAGGACGTGCACCAGGCGCGCGCCGTGGCCGCCGAGCTGGCGGGCACCGTGAGCGGTGGGCTGGTGGTGCGCGACTGGACGCAGCAGAACCGCACCTGGTTCGCCGCCGTGCAGCTCGAAAAACGCATGATGTTCATCATCCTCACGCTCATCGTGGCGGTGGCGGCCTTCAACCTCGTCTCCACCCTGGTGATGACGGTGACCGACAAGCGCGCCGACATCGCCATCCTGCGCACCCTGGGCGCCAGCCCCAAAAGCATCATGGGCGTGTTCGTCGTGCAGGGGGCCATGGTGGGCGTGATCGGCACGCTGGCCGGCCTGGCGCTGGGCCTGATCATCGCCTTCAACATCGACGTCATCGTGCCGGCCATCGAGCACGCGCTCAACGCGAGCTTCCTGCCCAAGGACATCTACCTCATCAGCAAGATGCCCAGCGAGCCGCAAAGCTCGGACATCGTGCCCATCGCCGTCATTTCCCTGGTGCTGGCCTTCGTGGCCACCCTGTACCCCAGCTGGCGCGCCAGCCGTGTGAACCCCGCCGAGGCGCTTCGCTATGAATAAGAACAACGCTCCATCCGCCGCATCCCTGCCCGCAGCATCGCCCGCCCGTGGCGAGGTGGTGCTGCAGGCCCAGGGCCTGACCAAGCGCTTCACCGAAGGCCGGCTGGACGTGACCGTGCTGCACGGCGTGGACCTGCAGGTGCATGCGGGCGAAACCCTGGCCATCGTCGGCGCGTCGGGCTCGGGCAAGAGCACCATGCTGCACCTGCTGGGCGGGCTGGATGCGCCCACGGCAGGCAGCGTGCGTCTCAAGGGGCAGCAGCTCTCGGCGCTGTCGCCTGAGCAGCAGGGCCGGATGCGCAACCAGCACCTGGGCTTCATCTACCAGTTCCACCACCTGCTGCCCGAGTTCACAGCGCTGGACAACGTGGCCATGCCGCTGCGCATCCGCCGCATGCCGCAGGAGCAATGCCGCGAGGAGGCAGCGCGCGTGCTGACGTCGGTGGGCCTCAAGGAGCGGCTGCACCACCGGCCAGCCGAGCTGTCGGGCGGCGAGCGCCAGCGCGTGGCGATTGCCCGCGCCCTGGTCACGCGCCCGGCCTGCGTGCTGGCCGACGAGCCCACCGGCAACCTGGACCGCAATACGGCGGACGGCGTCTTCGCGCTCATGCTGCAGCTGGCGCGCGAGCAGGGCACGGCCTTCGTGATGGTCACGCACGATGAATCGCTGGCCGCGCGCTGCGACCGCGTGGTGCACCTGGTGCTGGGCAAGCTGGGATAGCGCATATCCCCGGGCATGGCCCGGAGTGCCAGCGCACGGCATCCTTGCCGCTGTGATCGAAAAGTCTCCATCTGCGCCAGGACACTCTAAGATGGCCGAAATCCGCTCCAGGAGAGCCCGCAGATGACGGTTCCGGCATCCATCCCTTCCGACGAAGCGCGCAGGCTTGAGGCATTGCGCGCCCTGATGGTGCTGGACACCCCGGCCGAGCCTCTGCTCGATTCCATTGCGCGCATGGCGGCCGAGGTGTGTGGCGTGCCCATCGCGCTCATCAGCCTGATCGATGCCGAGCGCCAGTGGTTCAAGGCCAATGTCGGCCTGCCGGGGGTGAATGAAACCCCGCGCGACGTGGCCTTCTGTGCCCACGCCATCCACATGGACGACGTGATGGAGGTGCCCGACGCCACGCTGGATGCGCGTTTTGCGCACAACCCGCTGGTCACGGGTGCGCCGGACATCCGTTTCTACGCCGGTGCGCCGCTCATGACCGGCGACGACGGCGACCGCGTGGGAACCCTGTGCGTCATCGACCGCAAGGCGCACCAGCTCACGGCGCACCAGCGGGCCCTGCTGCGCTCGCTCTCGGCCATGGTGTCGCAGGCCCTGGACATGCGCCGCGACCTGATCGAGCGCGCGTTTTCCGTGCGCCAGGAGTATGAGAAGGCCCTGTCCGAAAGCGAGCGGCGCTACCGCACCATGGTCGAGGCGCAGACCGAGATGCTGTCGCTGGCCTGGCCCCATGGCGAGGTGTTCTACGTGAACCAGGCCTATGCCCGCCACTTCGGCCAGGAGCCGCAGGACATGGTGGGCAAGGACCTGTTCGCCTATGTCGAACCGGCCGACCGGGCGCTGGTCCGGGAGCGCATCGCCGAGGTGTTTCGCGGCGAGGGCAGCACGCAGGGGGAAAACCGCATGGTCAGTGCCGACGGTATCGAGCGCTGGATGGCCTAGACCAACAGCTGTCTGCTCGACAGCGAGCAGCGGCCCTATCTGCATTCCGTCGGGCGCGACATCACCGCCCAGAAGGCGGCCGAACGGGCACTGCTGGCCAGCCAGCAACTGCTGGAGCGCACCGGCCGCGTGGCCCGGGTGGGCGGATGGGAGTTCGATGTGCGCAGCGGCAGCATCTCCTGGTCCTCCGAAACGCGGCGCATCCACGAGGTGGGCCCCGACTACCTACCCACGCTGGAGAATGCGCTGGGCTTTTATGCTCCCGAGGCCCGGGATGCCATGACCGCGGTGGTGCGCAGCGCGCTGGATGCCGGCCAGGCCTGGGATCTGGAGCTGCCCCTGGTCACTGCCAACGGACGCCGCATCTGGGTGCGTGCCGTGGGCGAGGCCGAGTACGAGAGCGGTGTCGTGGTGCGCCTGTTCGGTGCCTTCCAGGACGTGACGGAGCGCCGTCGCATGGCCCAGCAACTGGCCGACAGCGAGCGCTTCGTTCGGCTGGTCACGGATGGCCTGCCGATCCGCATCGGCTATGTGGACCGGGAGCTGCGCTTTCGCTTCGCCAACCAGGCGGCTTGCCAGCGCTTTGGCTTGGGCCGCGAAGACGTCATCGGGCGCACCCGTGAGGATCTGCTCGGCGAGCCTACGCCGCCGGAGGTGGCGCAGCGTGTGCAGCAGGTGCTGGCGGGGACGGCGCAGCGCTATGAGTCCGATGAAGTGCGCCATGGAGTGCTGCACCGCATCGAAAGCCAGCTCGTACCCGACATCTCGGACGACGGCACGGTGCGCGGCTTTTTCTCCACCGGCATCGACATCACCCAGCGCGCTGCCGCCGAGCGTGGCCTGCGCGTGCTGACAGCCATCCTGGAAAACACCTCCGACTTCGTGGTGCAGACCGACCTCCGGGGCCAGGTCACCTACATGAACCCTGCCGCACGCCGCGCGCTGGGGTTTGCACCCGACGAAGACGTGGCCGGCCATGTGTTCACCGAGTTCAACACACCCGAGACGAATGCGCTGTATGCCCAGGCCATCTTGCCTGCCGTCCGGACTCACAGCATGTGGGTGGGCGAAACCACGGTGTACGCGGCCCACCGGCGGGTGGTGCCGGTGAGCCACATGGTCATCGCCCACCGCGACGGGGAGGGGCGCATCCAGCACTTCTCGGCCATCATGCGCGACATCTCGGAGGCGGCGCAGGCGCGCGCTGCCTTGCTCAAGCAGACCGCCACGCTGCGCTCCATCACCGAGGCGCTGCCCTCGCTGGTGGCGGTGGTGGGGCCGGATGAGCGCTACCAGTTCGTCAACAGCGCCTTCGAGCGCTGGCACCGCGTGCCGCGCGAGCAGATCGTGGGCCGCAGCATGGAAGAATTTCTCGGGGCCGCGGAGTACGCGCGCAGCAAGCCCATGGTGCAGAAGGTGCTTGGCGGCGAGACGCTCACCTTCGACAAGGATTTTCCGCAGCGCGTGCCAGCCGGCCACGTCACCATCCACCTCATCCCGCTGTGGTCCGAGCCGGGTGCGGTCGATGGCTTTGTGTCCATGGCCCAGGACGTCACCAGCTACCGCCAGGAGGCCGGCCGCCTGCTGGCACTGGCGCAGCACGATCCGCTGACGGGCCTGCTCAACCGGGCCGGGCTGCAGGCCTATGTGGGGCAGAAGGACCTGGCGGTGGAAGGCCCCCTGCTGGCCTTGCTGTACATCGACCTGGACCATTTCAAGCCCGTCAACGACCAGCATGGCCATCCCGTGGGCGACCAGTTGCTGCAGGCCTTTGGGCAGCGCCTGCTGGCGCTGGTGCGGCCCACCGATGCGGTGGCACGGCTCGGAGGCGACGAGTTCGCCGTGGTGCTGGCCGGCGTGCGTGCGCCGGCCCATGCCGAAGCCGTGGCCGGCAAGATCCTGGAGGCGGCGCACACGCCGTTCGAGATGGGCGGGCTGCGGCTGTCGGTGGGCGCCAGTGCGGGGCTGGCGCTGGGCACGGACGCTGCCAAGGGCTGGGCCGACCTCATGGCCCGCGCGGACGACCAGCTTTACCTGGCCAAGCGCTCCGGCCGGGGCCAGTTCAAGGGCGGCTGACGCACAGGGCGGTGTCTACATCACCCGCCCGTACCACCATACCGACAGGCTGGCTGCGAGCAGCGCCAGCACGGCCCCGGCCAGCGCCAGCAGCGCCGAGATCTCGGTTTCCTTTTTCTCTACCGTGAGGCGCGAGCTCAGGGTCTCGTAGACCTTCTTGAGGTCGGCTGCCGTGGCGGCGTGGAAGTATTCGGCGGCGGTGCGGGTGGCCACGGCCTTCAGGGTCTCTTCGTCCAGCCGCACGCGCATGGACCAGCCCTCGAAGCCGATGGTTTCGCCCTGCAGCGTGCCCACGCCCACGGTGTACACGCGCACGCCCCGGTCGGCAGCCCACTTGGCGGCTTCGAGCGGGTCCACCCCGGTGGTGCGCTGGCCATCGGTCAGCATGATGATGGCGGCCGAGTTGTAGGAGCCCGGGGCCACGGGGGTAAAGGGCTTGGCGGGGTCCTGCTTGTTGAGTTCTTCCAGGGGCCGTGGCTTCATCGCCTGGCGCCCGCCCAGGGCCGAGATGTCGATGCCGGCATCGGGGAAGAGGGTGGCCAGCGACAGCATGATGCCGTTGCCCGTGGCCGTGCCGCGCTGCAGCTGAAAGCTGTCGATCGCCTTGACCAGGTCGTCGCGGCTCTGCGTGGGCAACTGCGCCAGCTGGGCGCTGCCGGCAAAGGCCACGATGCCCACGCGCACATGGCGCGGCAGCTCGGCGATGAAGGCCTTGGCGGCGTCCTGCGCGGCAGTGATGCGGTCGGGCTGCACATCGGTGGCGCGCATGCTGCCCGAGACGTCCATGGCCAGCATGATGGTCTGGTCCTGCGAGGGCAGGGTGATCACCGCCAGCGGCCGGGCCGCGGCCAGCAGCAGGGCCACCAGCGCCAGCAAAAAGAGAAACGGCGGAATGTGCCGGCGCAGGTGCTGCGCCGGGCCCATGGCTTCGCGCACCAGCGACAGGCTGGAGTAGCTCAGTGCGGTTTTCTTGCGCCGGTGCAGCAGCCACCAGTACAGCAGTACCAGCAGCGGCACGGCCAGCAGCAGCCAGAGCAGGGAGGGCCAGAGAAAGACCATGGTGGCGTGTCCTGTGGTAGTCAGGCGGCGGCCCGTGGGGCCGTCCATTGGAAAAAGGGGTGCGTGGGGGGGCGCACGCGGTGCTGGCGCAGGTCCATGAAGCGCAGCAGTGCATCCACCAGGTCGTCGTCGGTGCGCAGCTCCAGGGTGTCGGCACCGGCCTTGGCCAGGCCCTCGCGCAGCACGGCCTCGCGCTGCGCCGCCAGGCGGGCAAAGCGGTGGCGAAAGCCGCTGTCATGCGTGTCCACCTGCAGTTGCTCGCCGCTCTCGGCGTCGCGCAGCGTGACCAGGCCCACGTCGGGCAGCTCCAGCTCCAGCGGATCGAGCAGGCGCACGCTCACCACGTCATGCCGGCGGGCCAGTTGGGCCAGGGGCTTTTCCCAGCCGGGGGCGCTGATGAAGTCGGACACCACGAACACCGTGGAGCGCCGGCGCAAGGTGCCCAGCGCCCCCTGCAAAAGCAGGTGCAGTTCGGTGCTGCCCGATTGCAGTGGGGGCGCGGGCTTGAGCAACTGATGCACCAGGTGCAGCACATGGGCGCGGCCGCTGCGCGGGGGCAGCACGGTGTCCACGGCGCGCGTGTCGGCACCCCCTGCGCCGTAGAGCATGGCGCCCACGCGGTTGCCGTGGCGCGTGAGCAGGCGCGAGAGCACGGCCACGAAGCCGGTGAGGATGTCGCGCTTGGCGTTGCCCTGCGGGCCGAAGTTGACCGAGGGGCTCAGGTCCAGCAGGAACCAGGCGGACATCTCGCGGTCTTCGGTGAACACGCGCACATGGGGGGTGTTCAGGCGCGCCGTCACATTCCAGTCGATGTGGCGCACGTCGTCGTGGGGCTGGTACTCGCGCAGGTCCATGAGGTCCAGGCCGGCCCCGCGCATCAGCGTGCGGTAGTCGCCCTGCAGCAGCCCGTCGAGCCGGCGGATGACACTCCACTCCAGCTGCCGCAGCAGGCGGTCGGCCTGGCCGGGCAGGGTGGGCAGCGCGCGCGCGGCGGTGGCTGCGGTGTCAGGCGGCTTTTTGCTCATGGTGCAAGGGCTTGGCAGGGGCGGGCACCTTGGCCATGATGCGCGTGATCAGCGCATCGGCGTCCAGGCCCTCGGACAGTGCTTCGTACGACAGCGACAGGCGGTGGCGCAGCACGTCGGCCGCCAGGTCGGTCATGTCCTCGGGCAGCACGTAGCTGCGTCCGCGCAGCATGGCCAGGGCCTGGGCGCCTTCGGCCAGGCAAATGGTGGCGCGCGGGCTGGCGCCGCAGGCGATGAAGGGCGCCAGGTCCTTGAGGTCGTGCCGGGCCGGTGCGCGCGTGGCGGCCACCAGCTTCACGGCGTATTGCAGCAGCGAAGGGTCGACATACACGCTGCGGCATTCGGCCTGCAGCGTGGCCAACTGGGCCGTGGTGGCCACGGGAAGCACCTGCACGGGATCAGCGAGCGCGCGCTGGGCGATCACGAACTCCTCTTCCTCGGTGGGGTAGTCGAGCAGCACCTTCATCATGAAGCGGTCCACCTGGGCTTCGGGCAGGGCGTAGGTGCCTTCGGTCTCGATGGGGTTCTGCGTGGCCATCACCAGAAAGGGCGAGGGCACCTTGTGTGTTTCGCCGGCAATCGTCACCTGGCGCTCCTGCATCACTTCGAGCAGCGCGCTCTGCACCTTGGCGGGTGCGCGGTTGATTTCATCGGCCAGCAGCAGGTGGGTGAATACCGGGCCCAGGGAGGTGCTGAACTCGCCCGTCTTCTGGTTGTACATGCGTGTGCCCACCAGGTCGGCGGGCACCAGGTCGGGCGTGAACTGGATGCGCTTGAAGCTGCCCTGGATGGTGCTGGCCAGGGTCTTCACGGTGAGCGTCTTGGCCAGGCCCGGCACGCCCTCGACCAGCAGGTGGCCCTGGGCCAGCATGGCTACCATCACGCGCTCCAGGAAGCGGTCCTGCCCGACCACGACGCGCTTGACTTCGTAGAGCACCTGCTCCATCAGCGTGGCGGTGGCGGCGTTCGATGCAAACGGCTGCGGGGTCGGTTCCATGGGACTCCTTGCGAGGATGGGGTGCGTATTGAAGGGTGGTCAGAAGGGCGACATGCCCACGGCCGACGCCGCGTTCTCGATGGGCACGGCAAAGCCGATGCCGATGAAGGTGCGTGCTGGCGTGGGGTTCAGGATGGCGGTGACGATGCCGATCACCTCCCCATCCATGGTGACCAGCGGGCCGCCCGAGTTGCCGGGGTTGGCCGCCGCGTCGAATTGGATCAGGTTGCCCAGCTCGCGCTTGCCTTCGGGCGAGGTGAACTGGCGCCCCAGGCCCGAGATCACACCCGCCGAGGCCGATGGGCCGATGCCGAAGGGAAATCCCACCACGGCGACCTGGTCGCCGGGGCGCAGGTCGTTGGTGGAGCGCAGGGAGGCGGCCTCCAGGTCGTCGGGCACCTTGTGGGCCTGCAGCACGGCCAGGTCGTTCTCGGGCTGTACGCCGGTGATGGTGGCCGTGGTCTGCAGCCCGTCGTGGAAGGTCAGCTGGATGCGGTCGGACCCCTGCACCACGTGCAGGTTGGTGAGGATGATGCCTTTGTCGACGATCACCACGCCCGTGCCCACGCCGCGCTCGACCTCGTCCTTGCCGTTCTTGCTGCGCCCGAAGCCCACCACGCGCACCACCGAAGGCGCGATGGTCTCCACGGCGCGTGCGGCCGCCGAGGGCAGGGTGGTGGTTTCCAGCGTGCGCAGCACCGCCTGGTCGATGTCTTCCTGGGTGAGTTTGCGGGGCACGCTGCGCTGGTTCAGCCACACGCTGGTGACGAGCAGGGCCGCCAGCACCAGCAAGGCGCCCCACAGGGCGTAGAGGTTGCGGCGCGAAAGGGTGACCGCCTGGGGCCTGCCGGCGGGCTGGCTGGTGGCTGGCGCCGTCGGGGCTACCGGTTCCGAGGGCGCAGCATCGCTCGGGGCCGCAGCCCCGGCAGGGCGGCGGGCGGGGCGGGAGCTGCTGTAGACAGTGGGTCTGGGCATCCTGTCACCTTCCGATACACCATGGCATGGCGCATGTTTTCACAGTAGCACGGATCGCGCCCCTGTGCATACCCCGGGGGTTTCCATCGTGCATCATGTTTGCCATGAACTTCTGGATAGATACCCATTGCCACCTGGATGCACCCGAACTGGCCTCCGACACCGACACCGTGCGCGAGCAGGCCCGCCAGGCCGGCGTTGGGCATTGCGTGCTGCCTGCGGTGGAGCAGTCCAACTGGGATGCCGTGCGCGCCCTTGCGCACCAGTATGGGGACAGCTACGCCTTGGGCATCCATCCCTTGTACACCGGACATGCCGCAGATGGAGACCTTGAACTGCTCGGGCAAGCGCTGGAGCAGCATCGGGAAGACCCGCGCCTCGTCGCCGTGGGCGAGATCGGGCTCGACTATTTCGTGCCGGGGCTGGATCCGGCCCGGCAGGAGCACTTCTACCGTGCGCAGCTCCAGCTGGCACGGCGCTTCGGGCTGCCGGTGATCCTGCACGTGCGCCGTTCGGCCGACAAACTGCTCAAGGGCCTGCGCGAGGTCCGGGGCCTGTCGGGCATCGCCCATGCCTTCAACGGCAGCGAGCAGCAGGCGCAGGCCTTCGTGGACCTGGGCTTCAAGCTCGGCTTCGGTGGGGCGGTCACCTACGACCGGGCCCTGCAACTGCGCCGCCTGGCCGCCCAGTTGCCGCTCCACTGCCTGGTGATGGAGACCGACTCTCCCGACATTCCCCCGCACTGGCTCTACACCACCGCCGCCGAGCGCGAGGCGGGCCGGCCCCAGGGGCGCAACACCCCGGGCGAGCTGCCACGCATCGGCGAGGTGGTGGCCGAACTGCGCGGCATGACCGTGCAGGCGCTGGCCGAAGCCTCCACCGCCAACGCGCTGGCGGCCCTGCCGCGCGTGGCCTCGCTGCTCCAGACCCGGCAAGGGGTGTCACGGTCTTTTACCGATTCGTGACGATAAATCTGGGTTTTTAGCTATATATTTGATAGTGATCGGGTGCCCGTGCATCCGGCCCTCCACGCCGCATGCCTGCCCCCACCACCCCGTTGCCACCCCACGATACCGACGCTCCCGCTCTCCGGCTGGTCGGACTGCCCGCCGTGGTGTCCGCCAGCACCGTCGTCCTGGTGCTGGGCAGCTTCCCTGGTGCCGCCTCGCTGCGCGCGCAGCAGTACTACGGCCATCCGCAGAACCACTTCTGGAGCATCCTGCAGGCCATCTGGCCGCAGCACCCCCTGCCCGGTCCTGCCGGACCCGCCAGCTATGCCGGGCGCTGCGAATGGCTGCTGGCGCGCGGCCTGGGCCTGTGGGACGTGTATGCCAGCTGCGAGCGCGAGGGCAGCCTGGACGCAGACATCCGCCATGCCGTGGTGAACGATTTCGCCTCGCTGCGCGCCGTGGCGCCGCGCCTGGCCGCCATCGCCCACAATGGGGGTGAGAGCTTCAAGCACTCCGCGCGCACCGCAGCCCTGGGCGTGCCGGTGTACAAACTGCCGTCCACCAGCCCGGCCAATGCCTCCTGGAGCTTCGAGCGCAAACTGAACGCGTGGGCCGAACTCATGGCCCGCCACCAATTGACCTGAATGACCCGCAAGAAAACCAGCCCCATCGAACTGCCCGAAGTCAGCGTCTCCGACGATGGCGAGGTGCGCCACCTGCACCTGGGAACGCCCTGGATCCAGGGCTCCATGCGCGTGGCCGAACCCTTCGCGCTGGAGCTCGAATACGTGCAGCGCATGATGGCCTGGCTGCTTTTCGTCGAGCCCGCTTCGGTGGGCAAGCGCCACGCCATGCAACTGGGCCTGGGTGCCGGGGCCATCACCAAGTTCTGCCACAAGAAGCTGCGCCTGTGCGCCACCGCCATCGAACTCAACCCGCAGGTGGTGGCCGTGTGCCGCCAGTGGTTCAAGCTGCCGCCCGACGGCCCCAAGCTGCGCGTGGTGCTGGCCGATGCGGCCCAGGAGATCCAGAACCCCATGTGGCTCGGCACGGTCGATGCGCTCGCCGTGGACCTGTACGACCACGATGCCGCCGCCCCCGTGCTCGACAGCCCCGACTTCTATGCCGATTGCCGCGCCCTGCTGTCCGAGGACGGCAGCATGACCGTGAACCTGTTCGGTCGCTCCTCGAGCTACGAGAAGAGCCTCAAGAGCATGGCCAGCGCCTTTGGCGACGATGCGCTGTGGGCCTTCAAGCCCACGCGCGAAGGCAACACCGTGGTGCTGGCCCAGCGCACGCCCAGGCGGCCCAAGCGCACCGAGCTGGCCGCCCGGGCCGAGGCCATCCAGGAGCGCTGGGGCCTGCCCACCACCAAGTGGATGCGCGTTTTCAAGCCGGTTGCCTGAACATGGTGCACCCGACTCCTTCGTCCTGCCCCGTCCACCCCCTCTGAGAGGTCTGCAGACATGAGCACCGCCGTCATCCCCCCCATCCCCGCCGCCAAGGCGGCCATCAAGCCGGTCAACCACATCGGGCCCGTGGACTGGCGCCGCATGGTCGAATGGCTGAGCGCCGATGGCGTGATCTCCCAGGAGGAGGCGCAGCGCACCATTGCCCGCTGCTCGCAGGCCGAAAGCTCGCAGCCGGCCCTGGTGCGGCTGGCTGCGGTGGCCATGACGCGCGCCTCCGATGGCAAGCCGCTGGACATCGAACTGCTCACCGAGTACCTGGCGCAGCGCGCCGGCCTGCCGTACATGCGCATCGACCCGCTTCGGGTGGACGTGGGCCGGGTCGCCGACACCATGAGCGCCACCTATGCCGAGCGCCACAAGGTGCTGCCTGTGCAGGTGACCCCCAAGGAGGTGGTGGTGGCCACGGCCGAGCCCTTCGTCGATGACTGGGTGGCCGAGGTCGAGCGCCAGGCGCGCCGCACGGTGCGCCGCGTGGTGGCCAACCCGCAGGACATCCACCGCTTCACGGCGGAGTTCTTTGCGCTGGCCAAATCCGTCCGCGCCGCGCAGAAGGCGGGTGGCGCATCGGGCGGTAGCAGCTTCGAGCAACTGGTGGAGCTCGGGCGCAGCAACAAGCAGCTCGATGCCAACGACCAGGGCGTGGTCAAGGTGGTGGACTGGCTCTGGCAGTACGCCTTTGACCAGCGAGCCAGCGACATCCACCTGGAGCCACGGCGCGAGCAGGGGGTGATCCGCTTTCGCATCGACGGTGTGTTGCACCCGGTCTACCAGATGCCCATGGGCGTGCACAACGCGATGATCTCGCGCATCAAGCTGCTGGGCCGCATCGACGTGGTGGAAAAGCGCCGCCCGCAGGACGGCCGCATCAAGACCCGCAACCAGCGCGGCGACGAGGTGGAAATGCGTTTGTCCACGCTGCCTACGGCCTTTGGCGAAAAGATGGTGATGCGGATCTTCGATCCCGACAACACCGTCAAGGACCTGGACGCGCTGGGCTTTGCGCAGCACGACGCGGCGCGCTGGGAGGCGCTGGTCAAGCGGCCGCACGGCATCATCCTGGTGACCGGGCCCACGGGCTCGGGCAAGACCACCACGCTGTACTCCACGCTCAAGCGCGTGGCCACGGAAGAGGTCAATGTGAGCACGGTGGAGGACCCGATCGAAATGATCGAGCCGAGCTTCAACCAGACCCAGGTGCAGCCGCAGCTCGATTTCAATTTCGCCGAAGGCCTGCGCGCGCTGATGCGCCAGGACCCGGACATCATCATGGTCGGCGAAATCCGCGACCTGGAAACGGCCGAGATGGCCATCCAGGCGGCGCTCACGGGCCATCTGGTGTTCTCCACGCTGCACACCAACGACGCGCCTTCGGCCATCACCCGCATGATGGAGCTGGGCGTGCCCTCGTACCTCATCAACGCCACGCTGCTCGGCGTGCTCGCGCAGCGTCTGGTGCGCACCTTCTGCAAGCAGTGCAAGCAAAAGGACGAGTCGGCCGACCGCGAGGCGCTCAGCGCCTTCATCAAGCCCTGGAAGCTCAGCGGCGCCTACCAGCCCTACAAGGCCGTGGGTTGCGTGGACTGCCGCATGACCGGTTTCCAGGGCCGCATGGGGCTGTACGAACTGCTCACGGTGAGCGAGGCGCTCAAGGACAAGATCACCACGGCGCCCTCGATGGAAGCCCTGCGCCGCCAGGCCATCACCGACGGCATGCGGCCCCTGCGCCTGGCCGGTGCGCTGCGGGTGGCGGAGGGGCTCACGACGATCGAGGAAGTGATGTCCGCAACGCCACCCATGGACTGATTTTCGCGCTTCGTACAGAGGGAAAACGCGCGGTCCCGAGTGTTACCGGGTGTAGGTGGAATCCACATCCGATAAGCCTCCTGTTGCCAGCACAATCGCACGGTTGTGAAATCCGCATAGGAGACATATCTTGCAAATCAAGAGTCAGAAAGACTTTTTTTCCGGCCTCATGTTCATGGGTGTCGGAGTCGCGTTTGCGTGGGGTGCCACCACGTACAACGTTGGCAATGGCGCCCGCATGGGACCCGGGTACTTCCCGCTCATGCTGGGGATCCTGCTGGCCATCATCGGCAGCGTGATCACGTTCAAGGCCACTGTGGTCGAAACAGTGGACGGCGACAAGATCGGCAAGTGGGCCTGGAAGCCCCTGTTCTTCATCCTGGCCGCCAACTTTGCCTTCGGCATTCTGCTGGGCGGCTTGCCCAGCCTGGGCATCCCGGCCATGGGCCTCATCGTCGGCATCTACGCACTGACCTTCATCTCCAGCCTGGCTGGCAATGAGTTCAAGGCCCGCGATGTTTTCGTTCTTGCCACCGTGCTCGCCATCGGCAGCTACGTCGCCTTCGTCTGGGCGCTGAAGCTTCAGTTCCCGGTGTGGCCCAGTTTCATTTCCGGTTAAGCCAGGAGCACCCACACCATGGAATTGTTTGACAACCTGTCGCTTGGCTTCAGCGTCGCGTTCACCTTTCAGAACCTGATCTATTGCTTTGTCGGCTGTCTCTTGGGCACGCTGATCGGCGTGCTGCCGGGCATCGGCCCCGTGGCCACCATCGCCATGCTGCTGCCCGCCACCTACGCTCTGCCCCCCGTGGCGGCGCTGATCATGCTGGCCGGTATCTACTACGGCGCACAGTACGGTGGTTCCACCACCGCCATTTTGGTCAACCTGCCGGGCGAGTCGTCCTCGGTGGTGACCGTGATCGACGGCTACCAGATGGCGCGCAAGGGCCGGGCAGGTCCGGCGCTTGCGGCGGCCGGCCTGGGTTCGTTCTTCGCCGGTTGCGTGGGTACGCTGATCCTGGCGGCCTTCGCTCCTCCGCTGACCGAAGTGGCCTTCAAGTTCGGCCCTGCCGAATACTTCTCGCTGATGGTGCTGGGCCTGATCGGTGCCGTGGTGCTGGCCTCGGGTTCGCTGCTCAAGGCCGTGGCCATGATCGTGCTGGGCCTGCTGATGGGCCTGGTGGGTACCGACGTGAACTCGGGCGTGGCCCGCTTCAGCTTCGACATCCCTGAACTGACCGACGGTATCGGCTTCGTGACCATCGCCATGGGCGTGTTCGGCTACGGTGAAATCATTGCCAACCTCTCGCGTCCCGATGACGAACGCGAAGTGTTCACGGCCAAGGTCGAGGGCCTGTTCCCCACCAAGGAAGACTTCAAGCGCATGATCCCTGCGGTGCTGCGCGGTACGGCCCTGGGCTCTGCCCTCGGTATCCTGCCCGGCGGTGGTGCCCTGCTGGCTGCTTTCGCTGCCTACACCATCGAAAAGAAGACCAAGCTCAAGCCCGGCGAAGTGCCGTTCGGCCAAGGCAACATCCGCGGCGTGGCATCGCCCGAAGCGGCCAACAACGCCGGTGCGCAGACCTCGTTCATCCCGCTGCTGACGCTGGGTATCCCTCCCAACGCCGTGATGGCGCTGATGGTCGGTGCCATGACCATCCACAACATCCAGCCTGGTCCCCAGGTGATGACGAGCAACCCCGAACTGTTCTGGGGCCTGATCGCTTCGATGTGGATCGGCAACGCCATGCTGATCATCCTGAACCTGCCGCTGATCGGCATCTGGATCAAGCTGCTCACCGTGCCTTACCGCTGGCTGTACCCTTCCATCGTGCTGTTCTGCGCGGTCGGCGTGTACTCCACGAACAACAACACCTTCGACATCTGGATGGTGGGCGCGTTTGGCCTGGTGGGTTACATCTTCCACAAGCTGGGTACAGAGCCTGCGCCCTTGCTGCTGGGCTTCATCCTGGGCCCGATGATGGAAGAAAACCTGCGCCGCGCGCTGCTGCTGTCGCGCGGCGACTGGAGCGTGTTCGTCACGCGTCCGCTGTCGGCCGGCTTGTTGGCGGCTGCCGCCCTGCTGCTGGTGATCGTGCTGCTGCCTGCGGTGAAGAACAAGCGCGAAGAGGCCTTCGTCGAGGACTGATAGCCTTGGCCTGCTCTGACTGTTGACACAACGGCGCCTTCGGGCGCCGTTGTTTTTTGGCGAGCCTGCCGGGCAGGGCCTGCAGGAGCCCGGTACACAATGGCGCAACGTTCCCAGAACTTCGCATGCCCACATCCACCACCGGTTTCCTGCAGCACCCGCACCGGACCCTGCTGCACAACGAGATCCACGCCCGCCCGCCGGAGGCCATGGCGGCGCCGCTGGCGATTGCCCACATCGTGATGCTGGCGGATGCCGCCGGGCGCGAGGCCAGCCGGGCCCATGTGGCCGCGCTCCTGCGCGACCACCACATGGCGCTGCCCGATGCCCAGACCACGCACCTGCGCATGGACCTGGGGGCCTTTCGCATGCGCTGGGAGCTGCACACGGAGTTCATCTCCTGGACCTTCATGGTGCCTGCGCAAGTGGACGCCTTCGGCGAGCGTGATCCGGCGGGCGCCACCGATGCCGTGCCCCAGGAGTGGCTTGCCGCCTTGCCCGGCCAGTGCCTGTGCAGCCTGAACCTCTGGGTGCTGCCCACGCACACCTTCGGCTCGGGCTCGCTGGTCAAGCATGTGCTGCACGAGGACACGCTGGTGGCTTCCACCGTGGCCGATGGCCATGGCGAGGTGTACACCGACTTTGCGATCCATGCGGACGGCTTCTCGCGCATGGTGCTGCTGGCCGGCGGCATGACGCCGCGCCGCCTGGGCCGGCTGGTGCAGCGCCTGCTGGAGATCGAGACCTACCGCATGGCCGCGCTGCTGGGCCTGCCCGCTGCGCGCGAGGCTGCCAGCGAACTGGCCTTTGCCGAGCGCGAACTGGCCGAGCTGGCCGATGCCATTCGCACCGCCAACCGCGATGCCGAGCCGGCGCTGCTGGACCGCCTGACGCGGCTGGCCGGGCAGGTGGAAAGCCAGTACGCGGCCACGCATTCGCGGTTTTCCGCCAGCAGCGCCTACTTCGAGTTGCTGGACAAGCGCATACAGGACATTGCCGAGTCGCGCCTGGCGGGCATGCAGACCATCCGCGAGTTCATGGACCGGCGCCTGACCCCTGCCCGCAGCACCTGCGAATGGGCGGCCCGGCGCCAGGATGCGCTGTCGCAGCGCGTCTCGCGCATGAGCAACCTGCTGCGCACGCGCGTGGAGATCGAGCAGCAGCAAAGCAGCCAGGCGCTGCTGGCCACCATGAACCACCGCCAGGACCTGCAGCTCAAGATGCAGTCCACGGTGGAGGGCCTCTCGGTGGCGGCCATCACCTACTACATCGTGGGCCTGGTGAGCTACCTGGCCAAGGGCGCGCAGAAACTGGGCTGGCCCCTGTCGGCCGAGACCACGGCGGCCGTGGCGATTCCACTGGTGGCGCTCGGGGTGTGGTGGTCGCTGCGGCGACTGCACCACCGCTTGTTCCGCAACCGGCACTGAGCAGGGTCTCGCTGGCCATCGCCGATGGCGGGGCCGCCCGCGCGCAGGTTCGATGGCACAAGCCCAGCTTCCCATGCCAAACTCATAGGCATGCACACGATGCAGGAGCGGCCACCGGCGCCTGCCATGCCCCTGATCTGAGAGAACCTTTTCTTGTCGAACCCCTCACCGCCCCAGCCACCGCAGCCCGCTGCGCACGCCAAAGCCGCCAGCAAACCCATCGCATCAGGCCTGCTGCTGGCGCTGTTCGGTTCGATTGCCTTCAGCGGCAAGGCCATCATCGTCAAGCTGGCCTACCGCCACGGGGTGGATGCGGTCACGCTCATCATGTACCGCATGCTGTTCGCGCTGCCCATCTTTGCCGCCATGGGCTGGTGGGCCAGCCGGGGCAAGCCGCCGCTGTCGCGCAAGGACTGGCTGGGCATTGCGGGCCTGGGCATCACGGGCTACTACCTGGCCAGTTTCCTGGACTTTGCCGGGCTGGCCTACATCAGTGCCAGTCTGGAGCGCCTGATTCTGTACCTCAACCCCACCCTGGTGATGATGCTCGGCTGGGTGCTGTACCGCCGGGGCATCCGCTGGGGCCAGGCCCTGGGCATGCTGGTGAGCTACTGCGGCGTGGTGCTGGTCTTCGGCCACGAGGCCAATCTGCAGGGCAGCAACGCCGCGCTGGGCGCGCTGCTGGTGTTCCTGAGCGCGGTGAGCTATGCCGTCTACCTGGTGTACAGCGGCGAGATGGTCCGGCGCATCGGCTCGCTCAGGCTCGTGGGCCTGGCGACCACCGTGGCCTGCCTGTGCTGCCTGCTGCAGTTCGTGGTGCTGCGGCCGTTCTCGGCGGCCATCGTGGCGCCCGAGGTGATCTGGCTATCGGTGCTCAATGCCACGCTGTGCACGGCGGTGCCGGTGCTCATGGTGATGATGGCCATCGAGCGCATCGGTGCCGGCACGGCCGCGCAGATCGGCATGGTGGGGCCCCTGTCCACCATCCTCATGGGCATCTGGATCCTGGGGGAGCCCTTCACCGTGTGGGTGGCGTGCGGCACGGCGCTGGTGGTTGCGGGCATCTTCGTCTTCACCCGCCCGGCCCGCCAGCCCGCCTGAGGGCCGGGGCAGTGCCCCGTTGTGGGCAGGGCCGTCCAAGTCCACTTATGATTTGGCGAGCGGGGGTGCGGTGTGCACCTCCTCATGAATCACGGAGTTGGACATGGATCTGGGTATTGCAGGCAAGTGGGCGTTGGTGTGTGGTGCGAGCAAGGGCCTGGGCTTCGGCTGTGCCCAGGCGCTGGTGAACGAGGGGGTTCATGTCGTCATCAATGCCCGCAATGCCGATGTGCTGGCCCAGGCGGTGTCCCGCCTGCAGGCGCAGGGCGCGGCCGGCAAGGTGCAGGTCCTGGCGGTGGCCGCTGACATCACCACGCCCGAGGGTCGGGCCGCCGTGTTCTCGGCCGCCGGTGGCCCGGGGCAGGGCTTCGACATCGTGGTCACGAACGCGGGCGGGCCGCCCCCGGGCGATTTCCGCAACTGGGACCGCGATGCCTGGATCAAGGCCGTGGACGCGAACATGCTCACCCCCATCGAGCTCATCAAGGCCACGGTGGATGGCATGGCAGAGCGCGGCTTTGGCCGCATCGTCAACATCACCTCCAGCGCCGTGAAGGCGCCCATCGACATCCTGGGCCTGTCCAATGGCGCGCGCAGCGGGCTCACGGGCTTCGTGGCCGGCGTGGCGCGCAGCAAGCTGGCTGCGGGTGGGGTGACCATCAACAACCTCTTGCCGGGCAAGTTCGATACCGACCGGCTGGCCACCACCATCGGCACCGCCGCTGCCAAGTCCGGCACCAGCGTGGAAGAATTTCGCAAATCGCAGCAAGCCCAGATCCCGGCCGGGCGCTATGGCACGGCCGAAGAATTCGGCGCCATCTGTGCCTTCCTGTGCAGCGTGCAGGCCGGCTACATGACGGGCCAGAATGTGCTGGCGGATGGGGGCGCGTACCAGGGCACGTTCTGAGGGGCTGCTGTCCGGCCTGGATGCCTGGGACATTCCAGCAGGGAGCACCCGGGCAGTGCCCTGCAGCCCCTTGATACCCATCAAGGGGTGTGGAGGGAGGCACGCCCTGTGTGTTGCAAGGGGCGCATTCCCGCGTGTTTTCCCGGTATCCAGTGGGGTTTGCAAAGGCACAATGGACTGATGGCCCTACCGTGGTCCGTTGTGTTTTGCGCACATTTTTTCCATACTTTGGGAAATTAGGACGAAAAATAAGGCCGGAGATACCAACGCCATGAACCTGTCCCGTGTCCTGACAAGCCGATTCGCCGCACTGGCCCTGCTGGGGGCCAGCGTGTGGGCGTGTGGCAGCGGCGCTGCCTGGGCCCAGGCGGGCGGGGCCGCACCGGCCGCCAAGACCCCTGCGCCCTACAAGCTGCGCATCGTGGGTGGCCTGGCCAGCATCAACCAGTACACACGGCAGGAAGAGCCTTTCTGGAGCAAGGACCTGGCGCGCCTGAGCGGCGGCAAGTTCGAGGCCGAGATCGTGCCTTTCGACCGCGCTGGCGTGCCCGGCGGGGAGATGCTGCGCCTGCTGCAGCTCGGGGTGGTGCCCTTTGGCACCACGCTGATGAGTTCCTTCTCGGCCCAGTACCCGGAGTACACGGCGCCCGACCTCGCGGGGCTCAACCCCGACATTGCCACGCTCAAGAGCACCGTGACCGCGTTTCGTCCCTATCTGGAAAAGGCCCTGCGTGACCAGCACGGGGTCGAGGCCCTGGCCATCTATGTCTACCCGGCCCAGGTGGTCTTCTGCAAGAAGCCACTGCGCAACCTGGCCGACCTGTCGGGCCGGCGCATCCGTGTGTCCTCGTCCAGCCAGGCCGATTTCGTCGGGGCGCTGGGCGGCATTCCTGTGCTCACGGGCTTTGCGCAGATCGTGACCAGCCTGTCAGCTGGCAACACCGAGTGTGCGATCACCGGCACCATGTCGGGCAACACCCTGGGCCTGCACACCATGACCTCGCACCTGCACGCATTGCCGGTGAACTGGGGCCTGGCGGTGTTTGCCGCCAACCAGGCCGCCTGGGAGGCCTTGCCGCCCGAGTTGCGGGCACTGCTGCGCCGCGAGCTGCCCCGCCTGGAGGCCGCGATCTGGGAGGAGGCCGAGCGCGAGACGGCAGACGGCATGGCCTGCAACCGCGGAGCGGCCAGCTGCAGCGGCGGGCGCAAGGGCAGCATGGTCATCGTGCCCGTGTCGGAGCAGGACGAGAAGAGCCGCCGCGAGATCCTGGCCTCCACGGTGCTGCCGCGCTGGGTGCAGCGCTGCGGCCCGCGCTGCGCCGATATCTGGAACCGAACCATCGGGCCCGTGCGCGGCCTGGCCGCGGCGCCTGGCAAATGAACCCATCCTCGCCCGCACGCATCAAGATCTACGTCTCGGGGGCGGTGGCCTTCTTCCTCGCGTCGGTGGCCCTGGTGGCGGCCGCGCTGGTCTGGAATGCACGCCAGGTGGCGCTGGCCGACAGCGCCACGCAGGCCACGCGCTTCGTGGCCGGGGCCGAGGCGGCGCTCAACCGTTCGCTGCTCTCCGTGGACGTGCTGCTGGCCAGCATGGACGAACTGCTGGGGCTGTCGGCCGCCATGGTGGACTGGATCGACTCCGACAGCGCCAGCCAGCGCCTGCGCAGCTCGGCCCGCCAGAACCTCATGGTGCGCTACGTGGCGCTGGTGGATGCCCAGGGCAAGGTGATCGCGTCTTCCGACGCGGCCGGCAGCCGGCTCGCGCTGGACCTGCCGTCCGGCTTTCTGGACGAGGTGCTGCGCCAGTCGGTCTCCACCCTCATGGTCAGCCAGCCGGTGGTGAGCTTTGCCAGCGCCGAGCGGGTGCTGTATTTTGCGCGCCACCTGAAGATGGCCGACAGCTCGCGCGTGGTGGCGCTGGCCGAGTTGCCCGTGGCCTCGCTCAGTTCGGTGCTGGTGCAGGGCGTGGACATCAGCGGCCTGCAGGTCACGATGGAGCGGGCGGGCGGGCAGATGCTGCTGAGCGTGCCCAGCCGCGAGGACGTCGTCACCCACACCCTGTCACCGCCGCTCGATACCCTGGACGAGAGCGGCCCGCAATGGCGCGCGCCGGCGCGCTTGAGCGGCGAGGTCGCGCTGGTGGTGTACCGGCCCATCCTGTACCAGGACCTGCGCATCTCGGCCAGCATTCCGCAGAGCGATGCCCTGGCCTCCTGGCGCACCGAGCGCAATGCCGTGGCCTTCACGGCGTTCGCGTTTCTGGCCATGATCCTGGCGGCAGGCGGGTTCGCCCTGCGCTACATTGACCGGATGACGCAGGCACGCCTGGCCATTGCCCAGAGCAAGGCCACGCTGGACCAGGCCCTGGAGTCCATGGTCAGCGGCTTTGTGCTGCTCGATGGCGCGCAGCGCGTGGTGCAATGGAACCGGCGGTTCGAAGAGATCTTTCCCTGGCTCCAGCCCATGCTGGCGCCGCAGGTGCCGTTCCGCAAGGTATTGGAAGAAAAGGCCCGGCACCACCTGCCGCACGCCTCCGATTCGGAGCGTGCGCTGTGGATAGAGCACCGCCTGGCGCTGCAATTGCAGCCGCAGGGGCCGCACGAGCAATCGCTGCCCGATGGCCGCGTGATCCAGATCACCGAGCGGGTGACGCCGGAGTCGGGGCTGGTCATCACCTACCACGACGTGACCGAATTGCGCCAGGCCAGTGCCGAGATCGAGAGCCTGGCCTTCTTCGACCCCCTGACCAACCTGCCCAACCGGCGCCTGCTGATGGACCGCATGCAGCAGGCCACGGCCGCCAGCGTGCGCAGCGGCCAGCATGGCGCCCTGCTGTTCCTGGACCTGGACCACTTCAAGACCCTCAACGACACCCTGGGCCATGAGGTGGGGGACATGCTGCTGCGCCAGGTGGCGCAGCGCCTGAAGGCCTGTGTGCGGCGCGAAGACACGGTGGCCCGCCTGGGCGGGGACGAATTCGTGGTGATGCTCAGCGACCTCTCGGAGCACAGCAGCGAGGCCGCCGCCTATGCGCGCCGGGTGGGCCAGAAGATCCTGCGCAAGCTCAACCAGCCCTACACGCTGGGCACCCACACTTACCACAGCACCCCCAGCATCGGCGCCACGCTGATGGGGGGCGCCATGCAGCCTTCGGTGGACCTGCTCAAGCAGGCCGACATCGCCATGTACCAGGTCAAGTCCCAGGGCCGCAATGCGTTGTGCTTCTTCGACCCGCAGATGCAGATCGCGATCAGCCAGCGTGCGCAGCTTGAGAGCGATCTGCAGGCGGCGCTGACCGGCCGCCAGTTCGTGCTGCACTACCAGCCCCAGTTCCACCTGGATGGCCGCATCGTCGGGGCCGAGGCGCTGATCCGCTGGCGCCACCCCGAGCGCGGCCTGATCGGGCCGGGCCACTTCATCGGCGTGGCCGAGGAGAGCGAGCTCATCGTGCCCATGGGCCACTGGGTGCTGCGCACGGCCTGCGAGCAGCTGGCCGCCTGGCAGGGCGACGCGCGCTACCGCCACGTGCAACTGTCGGTCAACGTCAGTGCGCGGCAGTTTCGCCAGCGCGATTTCGTGGCCCGGGTGGTCGAGGTGCTGCGCGAGACCGGGGCCCGCCCGCACCTGCTCAAGCTGGAACTCACCGAGTCCCTGGTGCTCGACAACGTGGACGACACCATCGCCAAGATGGGCCTGCTCAAGACCAAGGGCGTGCGCTTCTCGGTGGACGATTTCGGCACCGGCTACTCCTCGCTTGCCTACCTCACACGCCTGCCGCTGGACCAGCTCAAGATCGACCAGTCCTTCGTGCGCAACCTGGGCGTCAAGCACACCGACGACGTGATCGTGCAGACCATCATCGGCATGGCGCGCAACCTGGAGCTCGACGTGATTGCCGAAGGCGTCGAGACCCAGGCGCAAAAGGATTTTCTGGCCCTGCACGGCTGCCAGTTCTTCCAGGGCTACCTGATGGGCCGCCCCGTGCCCGTGGCCGACCTGGAGAGCCTGCTGGGCGCCAGCAGCACCGCGCTCACTGCCTGACCTCTGGGGATCGGCCCGGTCTTCAGCGCCGCGAGGAGACGACGATCCCGCCGACGATCAGCGCGAAGGCCACGCCGTGGAACAGCTGCGGCGTGTCGCCCAGGAAGGCCGCCGACAGCAGGGCCGCGAACAGCGGCGTGAGGTTCACGAAGAAGCTGGCCATCGCCGGCCCGGCCCGCTGCACCCCCACGCCCCAGAAACGGTAGGCCAGCACGGCCGGCCCCACGGCGATGAAGGCCAGCGCGGCGATCAGGGGCCAGCCCCATTCGATGTGCGTGCGCCCGGTGGCCCACTCGAGCCCCGCGAACGAGCCCGACCAGGCCAGGCCGAAGACCATCTGCGCCATCAGGAAGGCCGCCCAGTCGCCGCGGATGGCGGCCGGCTCGCGCGTGCCCGAGAGCATCCAGCTGTAGAACGCCCAGGAGATGGTGGCCAGCACCATGAACAGGTCGCCCAGCACCAGGCGCAGGGCCAGCAACTGGCCCCACTCGCCACGGCTGAGCACCAGCAGCACCCCGCACATGGACAGAAAGGCCCCTGCCACCTGGCGGCGCGTGACTGGCGCGCCGAAGAACAGCGCGCCCACGGCCAGCATCCAGACCGGCATGCTCGACCCTACCAGGGTGGCGTTGATGGGGGTGGAAGTCTGCAGTGCCATGTACTGCAGCGCGTTGTACAAGCCCACGCCGAGCAGGCCCAGCAATGCATAGCGGCGCCAGTGCGGCCACAGCGGGCTGTCCCGGCGCAGCACGCCGTGCGCCAGGGGCAGCAGGATGAAAAAGGCCAGCACCCAGCGGATGAAGTTCAGGGTGAGGGGCGGAATGAGGTCGTGCACCAGCCGGCCGACCACGGCATTGCCGGCCCAGAGCAGTGGCGGTACCACCAACAGCGCTGCAGTGCCGGGCGAGAGTCTTTGCGTCATGCCGTGACTGTATCTGCCCGCGGCGGGCAAGACTTGCAGATTCATGGCAGGATGGCCGCCGTTTGTCCCACCCGTTACAGGAGACCGATCCCATGAGCCTCGCCGTCCAGATCCGCCAGCATGGCGGTCCCGAAGAACTCCACCTCGTCGATGTCACTGTGGGCGAGCCCGGCCCGGGCGAGATCCGCATCCGCCACCATGCCATCGGCCTGAACTTCATCGACGTGTACCACCGCACGGGCCTGTACCAGTTGGGCATGCCCGCCACCATCGGCATGGAGGCCGCTGGCATGGTCGAAGCCGTGGGTGAGGGCGTGACGCACCTGAAGGTGGGCGACCGCGCCGCCTATGCCAGCCAGCCGCCAGGCAGCTACTGCGAACTGCGCGTGCTGCCAGCCAAGTGCGTCTGCAAGCTGCCCGATGCCATCAGCTTCGAGACCGGCGCAGCCATGATGCTCAAGGGGCTCACGGCGCAGTACCTGCTCAAGAAGACGCTGCCGGTGCAGGGCCTGCAGGCCGGCGACCACGTACTCTTCCACGCCGCCGCTGGCGGTGTGGGCCTGATCGCCAGCCAGTGGGCCAAGGCCCTGGGCCTGCAGCTCATCGGCACCGCCGGCACCGATGCCAAGTGCCAGCTGGCGCTGGCCAATGGTGCGGCCCACGCCATCAACTACAACACCGAAGACTTTGCGGCGCGCGTCAAGGAGATCACCGGCGGCCAGGGCGTGAAGGTGGTGTACGACTCGGTGGGCAAGGACACCTGGGACAAGTCGCTCGAATGCCTGCGCCCCTTCGGCCTGATGGCCAGCTTCGGCAATGCCTCGGGCCCCGTGCCGCCGTTCGCACCGGGCTCGCTCGGTGCCAAGGGCTCGCTGTACGTCACGCGCCAGACCCTGTTCACCCACATCGCCACGCGCGAAAGCACGCAGGCCATGGCCGACGACCTGTTCGCCGTGGTGGCCAGCGGCCAGGTGAAGATCCACATCGACCAGCGCTACCCGCTGGCCGAGGTGCAGCAGGCACACCGCGACCTCGAAGGCCGCAAGACCACCGGCTGCACCATCCTCACGCTGTGAGCACGCCCGCGCAGACCTTTGCCGGTTGGCTGGCGGCGGCCCGGGTGGCCGCGCAGCAACCTCCGGCGCAGGCCCGGTTGCCGCTGCTCGTGGCAGGGCAGGTCGTGGGCTCGGTGGCCGAAGGCGTGCTGGACACGGTCGCCCCCGCGCTGGAGGGCGGCCATCGCCTGCACAGGGAGGCGGGCGGCTGGCACCTCGACGTACCAGCGGGCCAGGCCACCGCAGGCCTCAATGCCATCGCCGCCGCGCTGCGCGCCCGGAGCCTTTGCGGCCCGTGGCGCAATGAGCAGTTGGCCGTGCCCAACGCCCAGGGCGAGGTGATCGCCACCGTGGAGCGTGGTGCCGTGCGCGTGCTGGGCATCGCCACGCGGGCCGTGCACCTGGTGGGCCTGGCGCCCGACGGGCGCATGTGGGTGCAGCTGCGCTCGCGCACCAAGCCCAACAACCCGGGCATGTGGGACACGCTGATGGGGGGCATGGTCTCGGCCGCCGATACGCTGGACGAAGCCTTGGCCCGAGAGACCTGGGAAGAGGCGGGGCTGCATGTGTCGGACCTGGCACAAGTCGCCCACGGTGGCCATGTGCTCTTTGGCCGCCCCAGCCGCGAGGGCGGCGGCATCGGCTACATGGTCGAGCGCATCGACTGGTTCCGGGCCACGGTGCCCGAGGGCATGGATCCTGCCAACCAGGATGGCGAGGTGGAGCGCTTCGAGTTGCTGGACCTCGGCGAAGTACGGCAACGTGTGGCCCAGGGTGGCTTCACCCAGGAGGCCGGGCTGGTCATCGGCGGCTTCCTGGATTCCAGCGCCTGACGGCGATCGCCGCCGTGCCTCAGTCGGTCGTGGTCGCCGCGCGCAGCCGACTCGGTGCCAGCGCCCCGGCCGATTCCAGGATCGGGTAGGCCACCGAGCACAGCAGCGAGTTGATGCGCTTGAGCTCGCTGATCAGGTCGATGTGCAGCGAGCTGGTCTCGATGCTCTGCACCGTGTTGTCCGACAGGCGCACCAGGTGGGTGGCCGAGTAGGCACGCTCCAGGTCGCGAAAGCGCGCCTTCTCTTCCAGCAGCTTCTGCGCATCGCGCACGTTGCCGTTGAGGAAGACGCTCATTGCCAGGCGCAGGTTGTCCAGCAGGCGGGCGTGCAGCTCGTTGATCTCCTCCATCCCGGCCTCGGAGAAGTGGCGGCCCTTCTTGATCTTCTTGTCCTCGATGTCGATCAGCACGCGCTCGATGATGTCGCCGATCTGCTCCATGTTGATGGTGAAGCTGATGATGTCGGCCCAGCGCCGGCCTTCGCGTTCGTCCAGGGCCTCGCGCGAGATCTTGGTCAGGTAGTACTTGATGGCCGAGTACAGGCCGTCCACCTCGTCGTCGAGCTTGCGCAGGTCCTGCGCGAGCTTGAGGTCGTCGGTGCGGATCACGGTGTGCAGGCCGATCATCATGGACTCGACCACGTCGGCCTGGTGCAGGGCCTCGCGTGCCGCGCACGAGATGGCCAGCGATGGGGTGGCCAGCGCCGAAGGGTCCAGGTGCTTGGGGCGTGCCCCGGCGGCGGACGCCTGTGCGTCCGGCTGCGGCAACAGCCGCTGCACGGCGCGGGCGACGGTGCCGGTCAGGCCGATGCAGATGATGCCCACCACCACGTTGAAGGCCAGGTGGAACAGCACCACCAGCGTGGCCGTGTCGGGAACGTACGGCCGCACATGCTGCAGCCACAGGCCGGTGAGGGGCGTCATGATGGCCACGCCGATGATCTTGAAGAACAGGTTGCCCAGGGGCACCTGGCGCGTCTGCACATTCGCCTTCATGGTGGTCAGCACGGCCAGCAGGCCACTGCCCAGGTTGGCGCCGATCACCAGGCCCAGCGCCACGTCCACCGGAATGCCGCCGGAGCCGGCCAGGGTGGCGGTCAGCAGCACGGTGGCCAGGCTGGAGTAGGCCACCACGGCCAGCACGGCGCCCGTGAAGATCTCCAGCAGCAGGTCGCTGGTGAGCGCGCCCAGCAAGGTGCGCACCGTGGGCGACTGGGTCAGCACGGTGGTGGATTCGGTGATCAGGCGCAGCGCCAGCAGCATCAGGCCCAGGCCGATCAGCACCCGGCCCACGCGGCCTGCGGCGGTGTCCTTGCGGGTGATGAACAGCACCACCCCGACGAAGATGAACAGCGGCGACAGCCACGACAGGTCCATGGCGAAGACCACGGCCATCACGCTGGTGCCCACGTCGGCCCCGAGCATCACGGCCAGGGCGGCGGGCAGGGTGACCAGCCCCTGGCCGACGAAGGAGGACACGATGAGCGCGGTGGCCGTGCTCGACTGCACCAGCGCCGTGACCCCGATGCCCGACAGCACGGCGGTGATGCGTGTGCTGACGCTGTGGGCGATCAGCTGGCGCAGGTTGGCGCCGAACACGCGCAGAATGCCGGTGCGCACCAGGTGCGTGCCCCAGATCAGCAGCGCAACGGCGGCCAGGAGATTCAGGAGATGCTTCATGAGTAAACGCTAACTTTTCTTATTTTTGACCTGCACTGTGAAGCACGTGCCATGCCCGCTGCGGCTGCCTTGGGGGCAGGCTGGTGTGGCCCGGAAGCGGGCGCGGGAAAGGTTTGCGAGGCCGAAAGGCCGGCACTGCAGCAAAAACGGCAGACCGCAAACCAGGGAAGCGCCCGTTTTAGTCACAAAACTGTCACATTGCGGACGCTCTAGCATACTCCTGAATCCATAGCACAGGAACCATGTCCATGACACGGCAAGGTGTGTTGCTCCGGCCAGGCTGGAAAAAGGGTGCGGTGCCCCCGGTGCCGGGCGGCCTCAGTCAATCAGCTGCCCACCGTCGTGGAAGGGGTAGGGCCCTTCGTACAGCCCGCTGGCAACGGTATGGCTCACCAGGCGCCCTCCCTGGGGTAGCGCATGCAGGCCGAAGCCGGGGGGCTCCAGCGTCCAGGCCGAGGCCGCATCGGGCGCCAGGTCCAGGCAGACCTGGTGGGCCGGCGAGGGCACGGTCATGGCGATGGAGCCGCCAAAGCGCACCTGGATGCTGCGGTGCAGGTGGCCGCAGACGATGCGCTCCACGTTCGGGTGGCGCGCCACCAGGGCTTCGAGTTCTGCCGCACCGCTCAGCAGCCCGATGGCGTCCATGTGGCCGATCAGCGTCTGGAAAGGCGGGTGGTGCATGGCGATCACCACGGGGCGGTGGCGGTGCGCATCGAGCGCTTGGGCCAGCCAGGCCAGCCGCGCATCGCACAGGCTGCCCTCGCTGGCGCCGGGTACCACGGTGTCGAGCGCGATCAGGGTCAGGTCGCCGACCGGCACGCAGTACTGCACGAACCCGTCCGTGCCCAGGTAGCCGTGCTCCGCAAAGCTCTGGCGCAACTGGGCGCGTTCGTCGTGGTTGCCGGGCAGCAGGTAGGTCGGCATGGCACCCAGCGGTGCCAGCAGCGCGCGCAGGTGTTCGTATTCCGCAGCCCGGCCGAAGTCCGTCAGGTCGCCGGTGATCACCAGCGCGTCGGGCCGTTGTGGCAGGCGCAGGATGGCCTGTACCGCTTGTGTGAGGTAAGGCGCGGTGTTGATGCGGCCATAGGCCAGGCGCCCAGGCTCGCGGATGTGCAGGTCAGACAGTTGCAGCAGCAGGGTGTTCATGGAAGTGCGTGGCAGGGGTCAGGAAGCCCCGTGGCTGGGCATAAGGTGCTCGGGGCGGATGCGGATGGCCACCTGTTGGCCCTGGCGGGCCGGGTGGTCCCGGGGCACCTCGGCCTGCATCGGGGGCTGGCCGTTCAGCGCCAGGGTGAGCTGTACGCGCTCGCCCAGGAAGCTGCGGCGCGTGACCTCGGCGCGGCCCCAAGCTTCGTCTCCTGGGTGGTCCAACTGGACTTCGATGTCCTCGGGCCGCACCAGCAGCACCGTGTCGGCGGCGCAGGCCGCGGGGCAGGGCAGCTCGATCCCGCCCAGGGGCAGCACCTGGCGCTGGCGGGCCGCCTCGTCGCGTTGCAGCCGGTTCACGCGGCCCAGGAAGGCGGCCACGAAGGGGTGGGCCGGCGTACGGTACAGCGTTTCGCCGTCGCCCACCTGCACGATGCGGCCGGCCTGCATCACCGCCAGGCGGTCGGCAATGACCAGGGCCTCCTGCTGGTCGTGCGTGACGTGGATGGCCGTGATGTGCAGGCGGCGCAGCAGCTCGGCCAGCTCGTCGCGCAGCGACTCCTTGAGCTTGGCGTCCAGTGCGGTCAGCGGTTCGTCCAGCAGCAACACGCGCGGGCGCACGGCCACGGCGCGTGCCAGGGCCACGCGCTGGCGCTGGCCGCCCGAAAGCTCGGCGGGGCGCTTGTTCTCCAGCCCATTCAGGCGCACCAGGTCCACCAGTTCGCCCACCACGCGGCGCTCTTCGGCCGCATCGGTGCTGCGGATGCGCAGGCCGTAGCCGATGTTGGCAGCCACCGTCATCTGCGGGAACAGGGCGTAGTGCTGGAACACCATGCCGATGCCGCGCCGCTCGATGGGCAGCTGCGTCACGTCCGTGCCGCCAAAGGCGATGCGGCTGCCCGCGTCGGGCGACTCCAGTCCCGCGATCAGGCGCAGCAGCGTGGTCTTGCCGCAGCCCGAAGGGCCCAGCAGCGCCAGCACCTCGCCGGGCTCCACCGTGAGGTCGGTGGGCTGCAGGCCGCGCGTGCCGTCGGCATAGGTTTTCGCGCACTGGACCACGTCCACGCGCGTGCGTTCAAGTTCCATGGTGTTTCTCGATGAAGGTGCCGACGGCCTGCAGGCCCCACAGCACGGGCAGGATGACGATCAGGAAGACCAGGGTGTAGGCCGAGCCGATCTCGATGCGCATGGAGGCATAGCTGTCGGCCAGGCCCACGGGCAAGGTGCGCGTGAGCGGGGTGTGCAGCATCCAGGTCAGGTTGAACTCGCCCACCGAGAGCGTGAACACCATCAGGCTGCCCGCCACGATGGCCGGCAGCACGGCGGGCACCAGCACACCGAGGAAGCGCTGCGCGAAGCTGGCTCCCAGCGAGCGCGCGGCCTCTTCGAGCGAGCGCAGTTCGTCCTTCTGGAAGGCCGAGCCCACGGTACGCACCATGAAGGGCAGCGTGAACACCATGTGCCCGACCAGGATGAAGGCGAAGCTCTGGCGAAAGCCCGAGAGCGTGCCGTAGGCCAGTATCAGTGCCAGCGCGCTGGCCAGCCCGGGCACGGCTACGGGCAGGGTCAGCAGTTCCTCGAACAGCCGCGCCCAGCGCGAGCGGCTGCGCGCCAGCGCATAGGCGCAGGGCACACCGATGAGCAGGTTGCCCAGCACGCACAGCAGCGCCAGCAGCAATGATGCACCGACGGTGCCGCCATAGTTCTCCCACACCTCGGAGAGCCAACGAAGCGTGAGACCGCTTTTCAGGCCCGCGCTGTAGTTGTTCACCAGCCCGGCCATGACCGACAGGGCGATGGGCGCCAGCATGAACAGGGCCACCAGCGCTGTGAGCGCCACCAGGGACCAGGGGGCTTGTCGTGCGTTTCTCATGGTCGATGCTTCAGAAGCCCGGGGTGCCGGACGCACGGCGGGCGGCCCAGAGCACCAGCCAGGTGATCAGCCCCAGCGTGATCGACAGGCTGGCCGCCAGCGCGAAGTTGGCGTAGTTGGTGAACTCGTTGTAGATGGTGATGGGCAGCACCTCGAACTTGCTGGCCAGCGTGAAGGCCGTGCCGAAGGCGCCCATGGCGGTGGCGAAGACGACGGCGCCGCAGGCCAGCGTGGTGGCGGCCAGTTCGGGCAGCCACACGTCGCGCGCCACACGCCAGCGCGAGGCACCCAGCGACCGCGCGGCCTCTTCCAGCGCTGCGTCCATGGCGCCCGCCGCTGCGGTATAGGTGGCAATCGCACGCGGCAGCGAGAAATACAGGTAAGCCAGGAACAGGCCCGTGAGCCCGTAGGCGAAGGTGGTGCGGCCCATGCCCAGGTGGTCCGAGATGTCGGCCACCAGCCCCTGGCGTCCGCCCAGCAGGATCATGAAGAAGCCCACGATGACCCCGGGGAAGGACAGTGGCAGTGTGAGCAGCGACAGCAGCAGCTGCCGCCCGCGAAAGCGCTGGCGCGCCAGCGTGATGCCCACCAGGGCGCCCAGCACCAGCGTGGCCAGCGTCACGGCAAGCGACAGGCCCAGGGTCTGCAGCAGGCTCTGCAGGTAGCGGGCATTGGTCAGCACCGCGAAATAGCTGGCCCAGCCCTTGCCTGCCGGCAGCGCCAGCAGCAGGGCCACGGGCAGCAGCCAGAAGGCCGCGAAGAAGGCCACGGCCGGCGCGGCGCAGGCAAGCAGCAGCGTGCGCGAGGGAGCGAAGCCGTGGCGCATCAGGATCACTTCACTTCTGCGAGGTAGCGGTCCGAGAACGCCTTCTGCACTGCGGCCATGCGGCCATAGTCCACCGTCTTGGCGCGTGCGTATTCGCTAGCGGGCAGGAAGCGCGCCTGCACCTCCTTGGGCATGGCGCTGGCGCGCACCGGGCGCAGGTAGGCATTCCCCCACAGCGCCTGGCCTTCGTCGGAGAGCACGAAGTCCAGCACCTTCTTGCCTTCGGCGGCGTGGGGCGCGCCGGCCACCAGGCTCATCACGTAGGGCACGACCAAGGTTCCTTCGGCAGGGATCACGAACTGCACGTTGGCCTGGTCCTTGTACTTGGCGCGGTAGGCGTTGAAGTCGTAGTCCAGCAGGATCGCGATTTCACCCGAGAGCACGCGCGCATACGAGGTCTGCTTGGGCACGATGGGCTCGTTCTTCTGCAGCGCCTTGAAGTAGTCGATGCCGGGGCCGAAATTCTCCAGCGTGCCGCCGCGCGCCTGGTTGGCTGCTACCGCACCCACGTAGCCCACGAAGGCCGAGGCCGGGTCCAGGTAGCCGATGAGGCCCTTGTAGTCGGGTTTGAGCAGGTCGGCCCACGACTGCGGCACGGGCTTGCCCTTGAGTGCATCCACGTTGACCATGAAACCGAGCGTGCCCGAGTGGATGGTGAACCAGTGGCCGGCCGGGTCCTTGAGGCCATCGGGAATTTCCTTCCACGCTGCGGGCGGCTGGTAGGTGGTGACCAGGCCATCCTTTTGCGCCTGGATCGCGAAGGTCACGCCCAGGTAGGTCACGTCGGCCACGGGGCTGGCCTTCTCGGCCGTCATCTGCGCCAGCGACTGGCCGGAGTTCTTGTTGTCCGGCGGCACGGTGATGCCGGTCTTGGCCTTGATGGCCTTGATCTGGCTGCCCCAGTCGGCCCATTCGGGCGGGCAGTTGTAGCAGATGGCCGTTTGCGCCATGGCCGCGCCGCTGGCCGCCAGGCCGAGGGCGAGCGCCGCGGCGCGCATGAAGGGGGTGAGCGGGAATGTCATCGAGAACTCCTGTGATCAGAGGTGGCGGGAAACGTGGGTGAAAGGGGTCAGGCGTGCGCGCAGGATTCGCCGGTGCGAAAGTGGTGGGCCAGCGTGAGCCCGGCGTCCGGTGCCAGCGGCGTGCCGCTGGCCATGGCCTGCACCAGCAGCTGCACGCTGCAGCGGCCGATGTCGGCGTTGGGCTGGGCGACGGTGCTCAGCATGGGCGTGAGGTCTTCGCCCAGGGCGATGCCGTCGAAGCCCGCCACGCTCAGGTCGCGCGGCACGGCCAGCCCGGCCAGGTGGGCAGCGCGGATGCTGCGGATGGCCAGCAGGTCGTTGGAGCACACCAGGGCCGTGGGGCGGCCCGGCGCCTGCAGCAGGGCCGTGACGTCCTGCACGGCGGTCTCGACAAAGGGCACTTCGAGCACCGGCCCCTCGGGCAGGCCGGCGGCGGCCATGCCGCTGTGAAAGCCCCGGCTGCGCTGCTGCGCCCGGTCCGATGCGGCGAGCTGGCCGCTGACCATGGTGATGCGCCGGTGCCCGAGCGAGACCAGATGGGCCACCAGTTCGGCCACGGCCTGCTCGCCATCCACAGAGACGCAGGGATGGTCCGGGTGCCGGTTATAGGCCAGCACGTAGGGCAGCCCGGCTTCGGCCAGGCGCTGCAGCGCGCTCGAAGTGGCGGGGTTGGAGACCACGAGGACCATGCCGTCCACGTTGCCGGCCAAGAGCAAGTGCACGGCACGGTCTTCCTGGGCGATCTGGTAGTCGGTGGCAAACGGCAGGATGGCGTAGCCGGCCGAGACGGCCGCCTGGGCGAGGCCCTGCAGGCATTCGGCAAACACCGGGTTGAGCAGGGTGGGCAGCACCACGCCGATGACGCGGCTGCGCTGGGTGCGCAAGGTGCGCGCGCTGGCGTTGGGCAGGTAGCCCAAGGCCTGGGCGACCTGCTGCACATGCCCGCGCGTGGCCGGCGTCACCTTGTCCGGCAGGTTGAAGACCCGCGACACGGTGGCGACCGACACGCCCGCCTGGCGGGCCACGTCCTGGATGCTCATGGAACCTCGTTGCAATGTAAACGTTTACATTGGAGCGAAGCCGTGTGACGCCCTTGTGACCAAGGCCCATGAAAAACGGCCCTCGATGGGGCCGTTCAGAAATGAAGTCGCGAGAGGTTTACTTCGACTTCTTCATCCGCAGCAACTCGTCCAGCACCAGGCAGACCGCACCCACGGTGATGGCCGAATCGGCCAGGTTGAAGGCCGGGAAATGGTAGCCGCGTGCGTAAAAGTCCAGGAAGTCGACCACGTAGCCGTGCATCAGCCGGTCCACCACGTTGCCCACCGCGCCGCCCAGAATGCTGGACAGTGCAAAGCAGAACAGCTTCTGTCCGGGGTGCGCGCGCAGCTGCCAGACGATGAACACCGTGGCCGCCACACCGATGCCGGTGAACGCCCAGCGCTGCCAGCCGCCCGCGTCTGCCAGGAACGAGAAGGCCGCGCCGGTGTTGTGCGCGCGCACGATGTTGAAGAAGCTGGTGATGGGGGTCGCATCCCCCAGCCGGTAGGCATCCAGAATCAGCATCTTGGTGACCTGGTCGGCGATGAAGATCACCGTCGCCCAGGCCAGCCACGGCCACATTTTGCCCAAGGCAGATCCGGCGGGCGCCGTTGTGCTGCCCGACATCACGCGTGCACCCGGCTCTCGCCGGCGCCGTACAGGTTGCTCGTGCAGCGGCTGCAGATCGTCGGGTGGGCGGCATCCTGGCCCACGTCGGCGCGGTAGTGCCAGCAGCGGTCGCACTTGGCGTCGGCGCTGGGCTTGACGCTGATCTGCAGGGCATCGCCCGCCACCAGCTCGATGGCCGAGGTGATGAACACGAACTTGAGGTCATCGCCCAGGCTGGCGAGCAGGGCATGGTCCTCGGGGGCTGCCGTGAGCACCACGCTGGCCTGCAGCGACGAGCCCACCTGGCCGTCGGCGCGCAGCACCTCGATCTGCTTGTTCACCGCATCGCGGATCTCGCGCAGGCGCGCCCACTTGGCCAAGAGGCCTTCGTCGCCACCGGCGATGGAGCCGTAGGTTTCCACGAAAATGGAGTCGGACTTGCCGAACACCTTCCATGCCTCTTCGGCCGTGAACGACAGGAACGGTGCCATCCAGCGCAGCATGGCGTGCGTGATCTGGTACAGCGCGGTCTGCGCACTGCGGCGCGCCAGGCTCTTGGGCGCCGTGGTGTACAGGCGGTCCTTGAGCACGTCGAGGTAGAAGCCGCCCAGGTCTTCCGAACAGTACAGCTGCAGCTTGGCCACGACGGGGTGGAACTCGTAGACCTTGTAGTGCGCGAGCACGGTGGCCTGGAACTCGGCCGCGCGCGTCAGGGCGTAGCGGTCGATCTCCAGCATCTGGTCGAACGGCACGGTGTCGGTGGCGGGGTCGAAATCGCTCACGTTGGCCAAGAGGAAGCGCAGCGTGTTGCGGATGCGGCGGTAGGCGTCGACCACGCGCGCCAGGATCTTCTCGTCGCCCGCGATGTCGCCCGAGTAGTCGCTGGCGGCCACCCACAGGCGGATGATCTCGGCGCCCAGCTTTTTGTTGATCTCCTGCGGATCGATGCCGTTGCCCAGCGACTTGCTCATCTTGCGGCCCTGGCTGTCCACGGTGAAGCCGTGGGTCAGCAGGCCGCGGTAGGGCGCGCGGCCTTCGAGCGCGCTGGCCAGCAGCAGCGAGCTGTGGAACCAGCCGCGGTGCTGGTCATGGCCTTCCAGGTACAGGTCGGCCTCGGGGCCGGTGTCATGGTGCACGCCGGGGTGCGTGCCGCGCAGCACGTGGAAGAAGGTCGAGCCCGAGTCGAACCACACCTCCAGGATGTCGGTGCTCTTGGTGTAGCAGGCCGCGTCCTCGGCGCCCAGGATCTCTTCGGGCGTCACACGGCTCCAGGCTTCGATGCCGCCCTTCTCGACGATGTCGGCCGCCTGGTCCATGATTTCCATGGTGCGCGGATGCAGCTCGCCCGAATCCTTGTGCAGGAAGAACGGGATGGGCACGCCCCAGCTGCGCTGGCGCGAGATGCACCAGTCGGGCCGTCCGGCGATCATGTCGTGCAGGCGGGTCTTGCCGTTCTCGGGGTAGAAGCTCGTGTGCTCGATGGCATCCAGTGCCGTCTGGCGCAGGGTCTTCTCGGCCTTGTCCTTGGTGAACACGCCTTCGCCTTCGTCCATGCGGATGAACCATTGGGCTGCGGCGCGGTAGATCACCGGCGTCTTGTGGCGCCAGCAGTGCGGGTAGCTGTGCGTGATCTCCTTGGTGGCCATCAGGCGGCCGGCACCGCGCAGCGCCTCGATGACGACCGGCACGGCCTTCCAGATGTGCTGGCCGCCGAACAGCGGGAAGTCTGGCGCGTAGGTGCCGTTGCCTTGCACGGGGTTCAGGATGTCGTCGAGCGCCAGGCCGTGGGACACGCAGGAGTTGAAATCCTCCAGCCCGTAGGCGGGCGAGGAGTGCACGATACCGGTGCCGTCATCGGCCGTGGCGTAGTCGGCCAGGTACACAGGCGACAGGCGGCGGTAGCCGGCATCCACGTCATACAGCGGGTGCTCGAACTCCAGGCCGCCGAGCTTTTCGCCCAGGGCCGTGGCCAGCACCTGGCCGGTCAGGCCGTAGCGCACCATGCAGTCCTCCACCAGCGACTCTGCCAGCACCAGCAGGCCGCGCTCGGTGTCCACCAGCGCATAGGTCAGCGCGGGGTTCAGGTTCAGCGCCTGGTTGGCGGGGATGGTCCAGGCGGTGGTGGTCCAGATCACCACGAAGGCGTCCTTGGCCAGCGCCGGCAGGCCGAAGGCGGCGGCCAGCTTCGCGGGCTCGTGTGCCTTGAAGGCCACGTCCAGCGTGGTGCTCTTCTTGTCGGCGTATTCGATCTCGAACTCGGCCAGCGAGCTGCCGCAGTCGAAGCACCAGTACACGGGCTTGAGGCCGCGGTAGACGAAGCCGCGCTCCATCACGCGCTTGAAGGCCCGGATCTCTCCCGCCTCGTTGGCGAAGTTCATGGTCTTGTAGGGGTTGTCCCATTCGCCGAGTACACCCAGGCGCTGGAAGTCGCCCATCTGCTGCGCGATCTGCTCGGTGGCAAAGGCGCGGCTCTTGGCCTGCATGTCGTCGCGGCTCAGGTTGCGGCCGTGCTTCTTCTCGATGGCGTTCTCGATCGGCAGGCCATGGCAGTCCCAGCCGGGCACGTACAGCGCGTCGAAGCCTTCGAGCTGGCGCGCCTTGGTGATCATGTCCTTCAAGATCTTGTTGACCGCGTGGCCCATGTGGATCTGGCCGTTGGCATAGGGCGGGCCATCGTGCAGGATGAACTTGGGCGCGCCGCAGCGTGCGTCGCGCAGGCGCTTGTACAGGCCCTTGTCCTCCCACTCCTTGACCCAGCCCGGCTCGCGCTTGGGCAGGTCGCCGCGCATGGGAAAGGGGGTGTCGGGCAGGTTCAGGGTGCTGCGGTAATCCGGGGCGGTGGATTCGGTGGTACTGGCGTTGTCGGACATGGGGGAGCCTTAAAACGGGGCAATCCGGGGCAGGCCCGGAGCAAAGCGGGAAAAGAGGAGGCGTGGAGAGGTGTCGGGCCTGCGGGGCAGGCGCTGCGCAGGCAGCCCCCTCAAATTCGGTCGCGCGTGGTCTGGCGCCGGGTCTCGGTGTGGTTGGTGGGTGCGTGGGCCGACGCGAAATAGGCGCGCGCGTCCGCACAGTCCTTGGCAATGCCCGTCGTCAGGGCATCCAGACCGTCGTATTTGAGCTCGTCGTGCAGTTTGTGCAGCAGTTCCACCCGTACGATTTTACCGTACGCCCCTTCGGCCCCCAGATCGGCGGGCCATTGCAGGCAATGCGTCTCCAGCAGCACGCGTCCGCCGTTCACGTCATCGGGGTCCAGCGAAGGGCGCACGCCCAGGTTGGCCACGCCTTGCAATGGGAACTCGCCCAGGCCATGCACCAACACGGCAAAGATGCCGCTGGCAGCGGGTTTCCAGTGGGCAAAGCGCAGGTTCAGCGTGCGAAAGCCATCCCCAACCCCTTCGGCCGTGGCCCCCAGCTCGCGCCCGAGCTTGCGCCCATGCACCACGTGGCCCGATATCGTGTAGGGCCGGCCCAGCAGGCGGGCGGCGGCCTCCATGTCTCCCTTGCCCAGCGCCTGGCGCACGGCCGAGCTCGACACGCGCAGCCCGTGCACCTCGTAGCTGTTCATGCGCGCCACGTCGAAGCCCCGGGCCTGGCCCGTGGCATCGAGAAGCGCGTAGTCGCCCGCGCGCTGGGAGCCGAAGCGGAAATCGTCGCCCACCAGCACGTAGCGCGCACCCAGGCCCTGGAGCAGCACCTCGTCGATGAAGGCCTGGGGCGACTGGGCCGCCAGCCGTGCATCGAAGGGCAGTACCACCGTCTGCTGCACGCCACAGCGCGCCAGCTCGGTGAGCTTGTCGCGCAGCGTGCCGATGCGTGCGGGCGCCAGCTCCGGCTTGTGCAGGGTCCCGGCGAAGTAATCGCGCGGGTGGGGCTCGAAGGTCAGCACGCAGCTCTCCACCCCGCGGTGGGCGGCCTCGCTGTTGAGCAGGGCCAGCATGGCCTGGTGGCCCCGGTGCACGCCGTCGAAGTTGCCAATGGTCAGCGCGCAGGCACGGGCAATGCCGGGGTGGTGGAATCCGCGGAAGATCTTCATTGCTTTGTTATCTTTTTGATAGCAGCGTGGGCCGATGGGTAAAGCACCAGACGCCAATCTGTCATGAAAACAGAGTATATTGTGTACTACGGACTTCACAGCGCAGTGGGGTCCGCGAGACATCCGCGTTCCGATTCCTTGTGTTCATTCTTGTTCCAGGAGGCGTGTTTTGAAGGTCTTGAAGCTGTCAGCCCAGGGGCTGCCCCAGTCGTGGATATCGCTGGAGCAGGCGGTCATCCACTACGCCGCGGGGGAGGTGCGCTGGGAGTCCGGCGGCCACATCGCGCGCTTTCGGGGTGGCTACAACGCCGTCACGGGCGAACAATCGGTGATTGCCATCAACAGCATCATCGGTACCAAGGGTGTGCCCAGCATCAACCCCTTCGATCTCAAGCCGGGCCTGACCAACAGCAAGCTCTTCGTTCGCGACCGCAACGTGTGCGCCTACTGCGGCGGGCACTTCCACGAAGACAACCTCACGCGCGAGCACATCGTGCCCTTTGCCCGCAACGGGCAGGACCACTGGATGAATGTGGTGACGGCCTGCCGGCCCTGCAACCACAGGAAGGGGCCGCGCACACCGGAGCAGGCGCACATGCCGCTGCTTTACGCGCCCTATGTGCCCAGCCTGTGGGAAGACTTCATCCTGCGCAACCGACGCATCCTGGCCGATCAAATGGAATTCCTGATGGCCCACGTCCCCAAATCTTCGCGTCTTCTTGCCTAGCGGGCGGAGCGGCCAATACGGCCCTTCTGGCGTCGTTGTTCCGTCTTGCCGTACTAGCGTACTGTCTGCGACATAACGCCTAGCCATAGGGGCCGTCTTGACCACTCTTGGGGATGTGCTGCACGGAATTCGGGTACCGCGCAGCGTCTGCTCATCAATACGTCAGTTCCAGAAACACCAGGTGCCCGCTGGCTGCGGGCCATGTCTGCCCCACCACCCGTTCGCCGTTGAACTGCGCTGCCACGCTGCGTTGTGCAGAGCCTTCGGGCTTGATCTTGGCCGATGCGGCGCCGGCGCCTGCCGGCACGCCCACGGGGGGCACGCCGTCGAACAGCATCTGGTCGCGTGCCGGGTCCAGGTAGCCGCGGGGGCGGGTCATGGTGACCACGGTGGCGGCCGCCTTATCGGCGTCGGCGATGCGTTCGGCGCGCAGGTGCACGATGGTGCTGCTGCGCGGGAAGCCGCTGCGGTAGATGTGGGTGGTGGCGTAGCCGTGCGCGGCGATGGCGAATTCCAGCGGGGAGCCGGTGGGTACGACCAGCGGGCCCCACTGGCCGTCGGCCGCCACGGTGGTGCGCAACAGGGCGTTGCCGGTGCGGGCACCCGTGGCCGGGTCGGTGGCATACACCTCCAGCTGCGCACCGGGCAGGGGCAGGTTGTTGCTGAAATTGCCGGTCTTGGCGTCCAGCGGGTCCACGCCCAGGCCGGTGACCTTGCCCGAGATCGCCACGCGCGCTTCGCTGGCGATGGCGGTGGCCGCAGGGGCCTTGCCGGTGATGAACTGGTAGGCCGCCGCAAAGGCGGCGGGTGAGAACGAGGTCTCTCGGTGGTCGATGCGCGGGATCACCACATTGGTCGCGCCCTTGAGTTCGGGGCCTGCCGCGGTGACGTTGGTGGCCGTTCCCTTCTGGCCGATCCACAGGCCGTCGGGTTGGGCGAACTTGTCGTTGCTGTCCGAGCGCACGGTCATCCACTGCACGGGGCCGGTGACTTCGTCGCCTGCGGCGTTCTTGGGTGCATTCAGGCCTTTGAGGAAGGGGCCGGTGCCGGCGAACTCGCTGCCTTCGCGAAAGCCGGGAATCGCCCACACCCCGTGGTTGGGCGTGCCGCCCAGGATGGCGTGGCTCACGGTCTGCTCGCCGCCGCCGTTCTGGATGTAGTTGCGGATGGCATTGCCGCCGCGCGAGTTGCCCATGAGCACGACCTTGCGCGCGCCCGTGGCCTTGAGCACCTTGTCCACTTCGGCCTTGAGGTAGGCCATGTGCTCGGCCGCCGAGGTGCGTCCGGGCTGGGCCTTGGTGTCGTCGTCACGGTTGATCGGGTAGGGCACGTCGATGGCGTGCAGGCGCTCGCGCGGCCAGCCGTTGGACTCGAATCGCCAGGCCGTGGTCTGCCACAGCGCAGCCGTGTCGCCATTGCCGTGCACGAAGACGATGGGGGGCAACGCCTGCTGTGAAGGGCCTTGCGTGGCGCAGCCGGCGAGGGCCATCACGGCAGTGGCTGCGGCGATCAGTGCGAACCGGCGTTGCAGGGGAATCATCATCATGGTGTTCTTCTCAGGAAATAAAAAATGCCCGTGGATCGGTCAAATCCACGAGCATGATCGATGGGTGTTACGCCCTTGCGTCAGTGGTTCTCAGGCAAACACGCCGGCCGTGTCCTGCATGCGGGCCGACACTTCACCGAGGTGGTGCAGCGTGTCGCCAAAGGTCATTTCAAGTTGCGTGAGCTTCTTGAAGTAGTGGCTGCCGATGTACTCGTCGGTCACGCCGATACCGCCGTGCAGCTGTACCGACTGCTGGCCCACGAAGCGCATGGACTGGCCCAGTTGCACCTTGGCGCGCGCCATGGCGGCGCGGCGCTCGGCAGCAGGCGCGCCCAGCTTGAGGCTGGCGTAGTAGCTCATCGAGCGGGCCAGTTCGAGCTGCATCTTCATGTCGGCCACTCGGTGGCGCAGGGCCTGGAAGCTCGAGATCAGCACGCCGAACTGCTTGCGCTGGTTCATGTACTCCACCGTGGCGGCCACGGTCTTGTCCATCACGCCCACTGCTTCGGCGCAGGTGGCGGCAATGCCGGTGTCCACGGCCAGTTCCAGCGCGGCCAGGCCGTCGGTGGTCACCAGGGTGGCGGGGGCGTTGGCCAGTTGCACTTCGGCGGCGCGGCTGCCGTCCTGCGTCACATAGCCCTTCGTGACCACGCCGCTGGCAGAGCGCTCCACCAGGAACAGCGCGATCTTTCCGTCCAGCTGGGCGGGCACGAGGAAGGCATCGGCCTGGTCGCCCGTGGCGACGATGCTCTTGGTGCCGGTCACGCTGTGGCCGCTGCCCGCTGCCGTGGCCTTTGCATCGCACACATCCAGGCGGTAGCGCGCCTTGCGCTCCTGCTGGGCCAGCACCACCAGGGCTTCGCCGCTGGCAACGCGGGGCAGCCAGGCACCCTGCACCTCGGCAGAGCCGTACTGCGAGAGCACGGCACTGGCGATGAAGGCCTGGGCGAGGGGCTCGAGCACCATGCCGCGCCCCAGCTCCTCGGCCACCACCATCGCGTCGATGGCGCTCTGGCCCAGGCCGCCGTTGTCCTCAGGCACGGTCAGCGCCGTCAGGCCCAGCTCGGCCAGTTCGGTCCAGGCGTCGCGCGAGAAACCGCCGGCCTCGACCGCCGCGCGGCGGCGCTCGAAGGTGTAGCCCTTGTCCACCCACTTGCGCACGGCGTCGCGCAGCTGTTCCTGGTCGTCAGAGAAATCGAAATCCATGTTTTTGTCTCCTTAGCCCAGAACTGTCTGCGCCACGATGTTGCGCTGCACTTCGTTCGAGCCGCCGTAGATGGTGGTCTTGCGCAGGTTGAAGTAGGTCGATGCCAGGGGCGCATTGGCCACCTCGCCGCCGGGAAAGTCGCCTTGCCAGCCGGCTTCCATGGCCTCTTCGATGAAGGGCAGGGCGAAGGGGCCGGCGGCCAGCATCATCAGCTCGGCGTAGCGCTGCTGGATCTCGCTGCCGCGGATCTTGAGCAGGCCGGCGATATCGAGCGAGTTCTTGCCCGACTTCTCGGCTGAAAGCACGCGCAGTACCAGCATTTCCAGGGCCACGATGTCCACTTCCAGCAGGGCGACCTGGTCGCGAAAGCGCGCGTCGTCCCACAGGCCTTCGGCCTTGGCGATGCGCTTCAAGCGCTCCAACTCGCGCTTGCTGCGGTTCACGTCGGCGATGTTGGTGCGCTCGTGGCTCAAGAGGTGCTTGGCGTAGGTCCAGCCCTTGTTCTCTTCGCCGATCAGGTTCTCGGCCGGCACTTCGACGTTGTCGAAGAACACCTCGTTGACCTCGCACTCGCCGTCGAGCAGCTTGATCGGGCGCACGGTGACGCCGGGCGACTTCATGTCCAAGAGCAGGAAGGAGATGCCGGTCTGCGGCTTGCCCTCGGTGCTGGTGCGCACCAGGTTGAACATCCAGTCGCCGTACTGGCCCAGCGTGGTCCAGGTCTTCTGCCCGTTGACGATGTACTTGTCGCCCACGCGCTCGGCGCGGGTCTTGACCGAGGCCAGGTCCGAGCCCGAGCCCGGTTCGCTGTAGCCCTGGCTCCACCAGACTTCGCCGCTGGCGATGCCGGGCAGAAAGCGCTTTTGCTGCTCGGCATTGCCGAAGGCCATGATCACCGGGGCCACCATCACGGGGCCGAAGGGGATGATGCGCGGAGCGCCGGCGAGGGCGCACTCTTCTTCGAAAAGGTGCTTTTGCACGGCGGTCCAGCCGGGGCCGCCGAACTCCTTGGGCCAGCCAAAGCCGAGCCAGCCCTTCTTGCCCAGTATCTTGGCCCAGCCCTGCAGGTCGTCACGGGTCAGGCGCAAGGCGTTGTGCACCTTGTGGGAAATGGCGGGCGGCAGATTGCTGTGGACCCATGCGCGAACTTCGTCGCGGAAGGCCTGTTCTTCGGGGGTGAATGCGAGATCCATGCGGCTTGTCTCCTGAGAAGTCGTGTTTGTAGCACGGTCGTTCGTTTTATTCCTGTCCGGGTGGCGACATCGCCGGCGCCACCGGCTCGATGCCCAGCTCGGCGCACAGCCGTTCCACCGTGGCGCGCAGACCGGCCACCTCGGTCTCCAGCGCCGCCACACGCGATTGCAGTGCCCCGGTTGCCCCGCCCGTGGCGGGCGCGGCAGCACTGCTGCTGGTGTCCACCGGCCCGCACAGCAGGTGCGTCCAGCGTGGCTCGCGTGCGCCCGGTGCGCGCGGCAGCAACACCACCAGCGGGCCGCCTTTCTCGGCACTGCGCTCCTGCAGCTCGTCCAGGAAGGCCTCGACCGAGGAGATATCGGCAAACCGGTACCAGCGCTCGGCGTTGATGCGCAGCTCGCCCGCCGTCTGCGGGCCGCGCAGCATCAACAGGCCCAGCAGCACCGCCGATTGCTCGGGCACGCCCACCCCGCGCTGGAAGTTGTGCTCCCAGCGCGTGGTGCGGTTGCCGCTGGTCTCGAATGCCAGGGTCAGCTGGCGCAGGGAATCGAGGGCCTCCTGCGCCTCGGCATCGCTCAGCGTCATCACCGGCTCGCGGCTGGTCTTCTGGTTGCAGCCGGTGAGCAGGCCGTTGAGCGACATCGGGTAGCTGTCGGGCACGGTGCGGGCTTTCTCCATCAGCGTGGCCAGCACGCGGGCCTCGTTCGCGGTCAGGGGGCGGTTTGCGGGGTCGAAGGGCATGGCAGGGATAATCCGGGGTTGAGCGTCGTCGTGCAATTTATGAAGAACATCGTGATTTTGATCTCCGGCAGCGGTTCCAACATGGCCGCCATCGTCCGGACTGCGCAACAGGAGGACTGGGCCCGCCGGTATGGCGCCCGCGTGGCCGCCGTGCTCAGCAACAAGGCCGACGCGGCGGGCCTGGCGTTTGCCCGCAGCGAAGGCATCGCCACCGAGGCGCTCGACCACAAGGCCTTCGACAGCCGCGAGGCTTTCGACACCGCGCTCGCGCAGGCCATCGACAGGTATGAACCCGCCCTGGTGGTGCTGGCCGGTTTCATGCGCATTCTCACACCGGGATTCGTGGCGCGCTATGCGGGCCGGCTGATCAACATCCACCCGTCCCTGCTGCCCGCCTTCACGGGCCTGAACACCCACCAGCGCGCGATCGATGCGGGCTGCAAGGTTGCGGGCGTGACGGTGCACCAGGTGACGGACGAATTGGACGTGGGCCCCATCCTGGACCAGGCCGTGGTCCCCGTGCTGCCTGGGGACACGGCCGAAGCGCTGGCGACCCGGGTGCGGGCGCAGGAGCATGTGATCTACCCGCGTGCCGTGCGGGCCTTCATGGCGGCCCTGGCGTAATCCCGGGCTACAGGGTGCGCACCACCTGGGCTTCGCTGCTGTCCAGCAGGTCCTGGGCCAGTGCCGCCTGGTGCGAATCGCTCGGGTGCGCCACCACCACCCATTGGCGCTTGCGCAGTGCAGACCGCACCCGGTTGACGACCCAGACGCGGTCGGGCCGCAGCGCGTTCAGCGCCCCCAGCATGAGGCCGAAGGTGGTGCCGAAACCCACGATGGCGAGGAAGGCCAGCAAGGGGTTGTTCAATAGGGCGGGATCATGGGTGGCGATCAGGTAGCAAAACGCCGTGAGGCCCAGCACTGTGCCCACCATGCCGGCAATGGCATGGGTACGCACCAGGGTGGTGAACACGCCGCGGGCTTCTGGCTCCAGCGCCCGGCTGAGCAGATCGCGGTTGCGCAGGTCCGCGTGCTGTGGCCCCAGCAGCCGGACCTGGCCGGGCTCCATGCCAGGCAGTCGCAGCAACCGGCGCACGGCAATGTCCGCATCGGCCTCCCGTAGGAAAAATCCGACGACCTTGTTCAGCGACTTTTCGCTGAACATTCCTTGCAATAGATAGTCCATGGTGTGCTCCGTGCCATGCGCACAAGGTGCGAGGCGTGCAGTGCTCCCGGCCTGGACTGGCGGGTCATTTCCGCGTTCAACCCGTGGCAGCATGGGACGTTGTGGGTGATGGCTCCCAAGATAACCCGGGCATAGCGCCCGGGCTGTAGGACAGTGCGGCATGGGGGCGCAAGCCCATTCCCTGCCTGCCTTCACCCATGCCTTCCTATCCTCAGGCCAGGGCGCTCAGCGTGCTACCGGTGCTCGACCAGGATCCTGCGGCGGCCTCGTACTGGCTGCGTGCGAATTGGGCCAGTTTCATCAAGTCCGTCTTCTGCCCGCTATCCGTGGTCTGGCCACCGGTACCGGTGTTGCTGACACTGGTGAGCTGGCTGGTCAACTGGTCGATGAAGGAGCGGGCCTCCTCGCTGCTGATACTGCTGTCGCCGTCGGTGTCGATGGTCTTGAACAGTGCCGTGATGGCGTCCGTCTGGGCGGCACCCGCAGCCTGCTCTGCGGCGGACACCACCCCGTCCTCGTTGGTATCGAGCGGGTCGTAGGTGGTGCCGCTGCTGGCCGAGGCGCCGCCGGGACCGCCTGGCCCACCGGGCGGCGGCGGGGGCATGCCGCCCACGGCACCGCCACCGACCTCGCCCGACGGCCGGCCGGCGTCGAATTCGGCCTCCGAAAGGCTGCCGTCGCCGTCCGCGTCGAGCTGGCTGAACAGTTCGTCACTGCTGACACCCGTCTTGCTGGCCGTGCCGCCGGACATCTTCTCCAGCAAGGCCTGCAGCTCGGTCTGGCTGACTGCGCCGTCGCCATCGCTGTCCACCTTGCCGAACAGGTCGTCGCCAGCCTGGCCTGTGGCACCCGTGCTGCTGCCGCTGTCGCTGCGCGACTGGGCAAAGGCCATGGTCGAGGGCGGTGGGGGCATGGCGCTGTGCATCGTCTTGCCCAGCTCGTCGGCATTGAGGCTGCCGTCCCCGTCGCTGTCGTACTGCTGGACCAGGTCGGCAGCGCTGGCCTGGCTGCTCACGCCGGTCTTCTTGGCCACATCGTCCAGCAGGCCCTGCAGTTCGGTACCGCTCACGCCGCCGCTGCCGTCGGCGTCTATTTTGGCCAGCAGCCGCTCCGGCGAGGGCCCCGGGCGTGGCGCCCGCTGCACACTTGCACTGGACCAGGCACTGCTGACGCTACTGATGCTCGTCATCGTCGTTCCTTCCAAGGGTTGCGGGCTGCGGCCCGTGCTCCCCGAAGTGGCGAACAATGCCGGCAACGGCCCGGATCCCATTCTTCAAAGGCCAGGTCAAGGCGGTTTGTACTGTTTGTGTCCATGGGGACACAATGGCGGCATCCATCTGCCGAACTGGCGGATGATTGCCGGCCAGTTCGGCGTTTTGGCCCCGTGCGGTTGTGCAGGTTGGCGATCAGGCCGGTGCCGACGGTGGGGGCAAAGCCTCGTCGGCGCATTTCTCGAAGCGCGGGCGCATGCGGCCGTCGATCAGCACGTCTTCGGCGAACATGGCCGCCGGGCGTACCCACAGGCCGCGCTGGCCGTACAGTGCGCGGTACAGCGTCATGGGCTCCAGGGTTTCGCTGTGGCGCACGGTGTCGATCACCTCGTACAGCATGCCCTTGTAGTGCCGGTACAGGCCGGGTGGGGTGGGGGTGATTTGGGGCAGGTCGTCGTCGGTCATGTTGGTTAGGATGGCAGGTGGTCAAAAAACAAGGTTGAGGGGGAAATCCAGTGGATCAGGCAGATTTTGTGCACCTGGTGCGCATGAGCGAGCATGCCAGCGCCGACAACAGCCGCCGTTATCGGCTCGGCGTGGCTGCGTTCGCCGCGCTGGGCTATGCCTGGGTGCTCGGTTGCCTGGCCGTGGGGGCCGGCCTGATCGCCTGGGTGATACCGCAGCTGTTCAATGGCCGGTTCCGGCTGGTGCTGGTGTTGGTGCTGCTGGGTGCGGCCAGCCTGCTGTGGGTGAGTATCCGCGCGCTGTGGGTGCGCGTGGACGAGCCCAAGGGCATGGAGATCACCGCGCTGGAGGCCCCCGAGCTGTTCGAGGCGCTCGAGCGCATGCGCCGCAAGATCAAGGGCCCGCCCATCCACCATGTGTACCTGAACGACGAATTCAATGCCAGCATCCAGCAACTGCCCCGCTACGGGCTGCTGGGCGGGGCGGTGAACTACCTGACCATCGGCCTGCCGCTGCTGCTGGCGCTGGACCGGCCGCGCTTTCTGGCCGTGCTCGCGCACGAATACGGGCACCTGCGGGGCGACCATGGCCGTTTTGCGGCCTGGATCTACCGCACCCGGCTGACCTGGATGCGTTTGAACAGCAGCCTCGAAGACGATGAAGGCGCCGTGGCCGTGGCCACCCAGGCCTTCATGCGCTGGTATTTCCCGCGCTTCGTCGCCAAGACCTTTGCGCTGGCGCGCCAGGACGAGTACGAAGCCGATCGCATCGCAGGCCGCCTGCTGGGGCGCGATATCACGGCGGCCGCGCTGATCGAGATCGAGGTGCGCGGAGAATGGCTGCACAGCACCTTCTGGGGTGACCACTGGTGCGCCGCAGCCGGCAATCCCTTGCCGGTGGGGCCTTACCGCGCCATGCGCAAGCGCCTGGCCGAAGTGCCGGATGCGGCCTTTGCCAATGATGCCCTGCGCCAGGCGCTCAAGCGCATCAGCAATGTGGACGATACCCACCCGGGCCTGCGCGACCGCATCGAGTCGCTGGATGCGGTGCCCACCGTGCCTGCCGAGTGGTCGCGCGGCAGTGCGCTGGCCCTGCTGGGCCCCGAGGCCAAGCGCTGGGTGGCGCATTTCGACAAGCAGTGGTGCCGCGACAACGCCAGTGAATGGAAGCGCCACCACGGCTGGCTGGGCCGGGTGCGCGACCGGGCCCAGACCCTGCAGGCGGGCATGCCCCAGGCCAGCGCCGCAGAACTGGTGGAGCTGGCTCGCCTGCAGCGCCACCTGGACCCACGGGCCGATGTGCGCGGCCTCTACGCCACGGCACTGCAGCGCAGCACCGACCACCCCGGTGCCCTGCGCGGCCTGGTGCAGAGCCTGCCCGCCGACGACCGCGAGGGCCGCATGGCCCTGCTGCACCGCCTGTGGGAGGCCGGCAGCAGCGACCGCTATTGGACCGCACGCACGGCCCTGGCCGAGCTCGAAACCCCGCGCATTGGCTATGACCACGACGCCACGGCCTTCAAGCAGTGGCGCAAGCGCCTGGAGCGCGCGCAGGAGTCCGAGGAGCGCGCCTGGGAGGAGCTTTCGGGCACCTCGTTCTTCAGCCAGACCACGCGCCACGACCTGAGCCCGTTCGAGCTCGAAGAACTGCAGGCCGAGCTGGTGCGTTATGCCGACGTGGAGCGCTGCTGGCTGGTGCGCAAGAACCTGCGCGAACACCCGCAGCGGCGCGCCTACCTGGTCTTCGTGGACCTGCCCGACCTGGACGACGGCAGCCGCTACCAGCTGTGCCGCGCCATGGAGCGCCAGCTCGGCTTGCCCGGCCCGGCGCTGGTGCTCTGGGCCGGTGAATCGCCCACACTCAAGGAAATCCAGCGCTCGGCATTCGATCCCGTGTTTACCCGCTGATTGAAGGTAGCTGATGCCGTAAAAGCGGGCGTTGGGGCCACAGTGGGACAATCGGGGGATGCATCCCAAAGTTCTTCTCGACGCCTGTGCCGAACTCGTCAGGCTCACCCTCACCTTTGAACACCCCGCCGACGCGGTGGTGTCGCGCTTTTTCCGTGACAACCGGGGCCTGGGGCCCCGCGAGCGGGCCACGCTGGCCGAAACGGTCTACACCGTGCTGCGCAAGAAGCTGTTGTTCGACCACATGGCGCCCTCGGGCTCCGGCCCCAAGGAGCGCCGCCTGGCCATTTTGGGCTTTTACGGCCCGCGCGATTTTCTGGAGGGCGCCCTGACCGACCAGGAGCGCAAGTGGCTGGACCAGTGCGATGGCGTCACGGTCGACGATCTGATGGAGCGCCACCGCCACAATTTGCCCGAGTGGCTGGTGCAGCCCCTCAAGGACCAGTTGGGCACCGGTTTCTGGCCGCTGGTGGAAAGCCTGTCGAATGCCGCGCCGCTGGACCTGCGCGTCAATGCCCTGCAGGACAAGCGCGCCGATGTGCAAAAAGAGCTGGCCAAGGCCGGCATCAAGGCCGTTGCCACGCCGTACTCGCCCTGGGGCCTGCGCATTGACGGCAAGCCGGCGCTGGCCAAGCTCGACGTCTTCACCCGCGGTGCCGTGGAAGTGCAGGACGAAGGCTCGCAGTTGCTGGCCTTGCTGCTCGATGCCAAGCGCGGCGAGATGGTCGTCGATTTCTGTGCCGGAGCGGGCGGCAAGACGCTGGCCATCGGTGCCACCATGCGCAACACCGGTCGCCTGTACGCCTTTGACGTGTCGGGCCACCGGCTCGACGCCCTGAAGCCGCGCCTGGCGCGCAGCGGCCTGTCCAACGTGCACCCGGCCGCCATCGCGCACGAGCGCGACGACCGCATCAAGCGCCTGGCCGGCAAGATCGACCGGGTGCTGGTCGATGCGCCGTGCTCGGGCCTCGGGACCCTGCGCCGCAACCCCGACCTCAAGTGGCGCCAGTCGCCCCAATCGGTCGAAGAGCTCGTGGCCAAGCAAACCGCCATCCTTGCCAGCGCCGCACGCCTGCTCAAATCCGGTGGCCGGCTGGTGTATGCCACCTGCAGCATCCTGCCGCAGGAGAACGAGGCGATTGCCGAGGCCTTCAGCGCTGCCCACCCTGATTTCGTGCCGCTGGATGCAGGCGAAACCCTCGCGCAGCTCAAGGTGGAGGGTGCTGAAAAATTGTGCAGTGGCGGTGCCTCGGGCACTGGTTATCTGCGCCTGTGGCCCCATATCCACCAGACAGACGGGTTTTTTGCCGCGGTCTGGATAAGGAAGTAAGCACCCCCTGAGGCGCTTCGCGCCTTCACCCCTCTCTCGACTCGCTGCGCGAGTCGGGAGGGGGACGCCCCCGGCGCGGCGGGGCGGCCCTTGCGCGGGGGCACTGGCTTGGGCCGCGCCAGTTTCGACGGTCTTGGGCGAGTGCTCGTTCTGGCAGAGGGGTTGCCTGGCCTTGTCGTCCAGGCGACGCAGGGGCCAATTCACTCTGGATACTGTGGATAACCTCTAATCAAAAAGAGGGGCCGCGCTTTAAAATCGCAGTACCCGCCATCGCTGGTGGCCGGGTACTTTGTACAAGGTTCTGTTGAATATGCTGTTACCCGACTGGGTTGTACTGAACGCGGCCATCGACTGGCTCGGCCATGGCCTGTGGAATCTCGCCTGGTGGGAGATCGTTCTGTACACGCTGGCCACCACGCACATCACGATTGCGGCGGTCACCATCTTTCTGCACCGTGCGCAGGCCCACCGCTCGGTGGACCTGCACGCGATTCCTTCGCATTTTTTCCGCTTCTGGCTGTGGCTCGGCACCGGCATGGTGACCAAGGAGTGGGTGGCCATCCACCGCAAGCACCACGCCAAGTGCGAGACCGTGGACGACCCGCACAGTCCGCAGACGCGCGGCCTCGATACCGTGATGTGGCGTGGCGCCGAGCTGTACCGCGCGGAGTCGAAGAACCTCGAGACAATGAAGAAGTTCGGCCACGGCACGCCCTATGACTGGATCGAGCGCAACGTCTACACCCGCTTCAGCTGGCAGGGCGTGGGCCTGATGCTGGTGCTCAATCTGGCGCTGTTCGGTGCCGTGGGCGCCGCCGTCTGGGCCGTGCAGATGCTCTGGATCCCGTTCTGGGCCGCCGGTGTGGTCAATGGTGTGGGCCATTATTGGGGCTACCGCAATTTCGAGGCGCAGGACGCCAGCACCAACCTCTCGCCCTGGGGTCTGGTCATCGGTGGCGAAGAGCTGCACAACAACCACCACACCTACCCCACCTCGGCCAAGTTCTCGGTCAAGCCCTACGAGTTCGACATTGGCTGGGCCTACATCAGCCTGATGAAGTCCATCGGCTGGGCCACCGTGAAGAAGGTGCCGCCCAAGCTGCAACGCGGCGACGTGAAGCCCGTGGCCGACGAGAAGACGCTGGAGGCGCTGATCGCCAACCGCTACGAGGTCATGGCCGGCTATGCCCGCGGCGTGCGCCAGGCGTGCAGGGAAGAGATCGCCGCGCTGCAGGCCCGCCAGGCCGACGCCTCGGTGCTCAAGGCCGCCAAGCGCTGGCTGCACCGCGACGCCGAGAAGGTGCCCGCCGGTGCCTTGCCCCAGCTGGCCCAGGTGCGTGCCGCCCATCCGGCCCTGGACAAGATGGTGACCATGCGTGAAGAGCTGCGCCAGCTGTGGCTCAACACCACGCAGTCGCGCGAGCAGCTCACCGCCGACCTGCAGGCCTGGTGCCGCCGGGCCGAAGAGAGCGGCATTGCCGCGCTGCGTGATTTCTCGATCAGCCTGCGGGCTGCGCGCGCCTGACGAGCAGTTTCCTCAGGCTGCGCCAAAGCCGCTGCAGGGCCCCGTGCCCTGGGCGGCTTTTTTCATGGGCCCCCGGTGATTCGGCAGGCTGCGTGAGGTCGGCGCCCGCTGGCATGGTCAGTGTGAGCGCGGCGGGTGACGACCCCTGGGCCTGAACGCCCACCCACATGCCCTGCGGGCTGCGCCAGGCCGCATGGGGTGGCAGGCAGGCCGGAGGCGCGGCACCCAGGTGGCCCGGCGCCGTGCTTTGCAGCAGGGCCGTGCCCGAGAGGCTGCGCAGTTCGCAGCCCGCGTCCAGCCAGACGAGGCGGCCCTGGCCAGCGGCCAGTGGCAGGTGCAGGACCTGCGGCGGGCCGCCGCTGGCCGCGAAGGAGGGGGTGGAGTGGTGGTGCTGTTTCATGCCTCCAGCGTAGGGTGGCAGCCTGCATCGCAACAGGCACAGAAACCGGCTGGGGGATGCAGAGCAGCGGATTGATTTTTGCTCTGTTCTGGTCGGTTTTCGGTAGTCCTGTATCTGTTCTGGTTGGCGGTTCGGGCGCATCATGGGCAGGCCATGCCCGTCACATCCACAGCGAACCTTCCCCTGTACCGCCAACTGGCCGACCACTACCAGCAGGCGGTGGCCCAGGGTGTGCTGCTGCCCGGTGCGCGCATGCCGTCGGTGCGCGAGCTGATGCAGCGCCACGGGGTGAGCCTTTCGACCGCGCTGCAGGCGCTGCGCACCCTGGAGGAGCAGGGTAGCGTGCAGGCGCGCCCCCGGGTCGGCTACTTCGTGCAGGACCCGCACGTGCACCTGCTGGACCACAGCAGCGAACCCGACCCCTGTTGCCCGGTGCAGCAGATCGATGGCACCCAGTTCGCGGGCATCAACGAACGCATTTCGCTGTGGCTGGAGCAGGGGCGGCGCGCGCAGGTGCGCGTGGACCTGGGGGCCGCCATGCCCGCGCCCGAACTCTTCGACCACCTCACCCTCAACCGGGTGGGCGCCGCGCTGCTGCGCGAGTTTCCCGACGTGCTGGTGCAGGGCCATTCGCGGCCCGGCACGCACCCGCTGTTCCAGGCTGTGATGGCCCGGCAGGCGCTGGAAGTAGGCGTCCACGTGGCGCCACAGGACGTGATGGCCACGCTGGGCAACTCGGATGCGGTGAATCTGGCGCTCGCGGCGGTGACCGAGCGCGGCGATGTGATAGCCGTGGAATCCCCCACCTTCTACGGCGTGCTGCAGGCCGTGGAAACGCAGAACCTGCGCGCGCTGGAGATCCCCAGCAGCTCGCGCACCGGCATCTCGCTCGATGCGCTGGAGCTGGCCGTGCAGCACGAGCCCCGCCTGAAGGCCGTGGTCGTCGTGCCGCACCTGCAGATGCCCAATGGCGCGCTCATGCCCGACAGCCACAAGGAGCGGCTGGTGGCGTTCTGCCGGCGCCACGGGCTGGCGCTGATCGAGGACGATATCTACCGCGAGCTGGTCGATGTGCCCGAGCTCCAGCGCCCGCTCAAGGCCTGGGACGAGACGGGCCAGGTGATCTACTGCGTGTCCTTCAACAAGACCCTGGCGCCGGGCCTGCGCCAGGGGTGGATGAATGGGGGGCGGTGGCATGAGCGCATCCAGATCCTCAAATTCGCCCGCACGCGCAACATGCAGGTCTGGTCCCAGTTGCTGGCGGCACGCACCGTGGGCACTGCCGCGCACGAACGCCACCTGCGCCGCTTTCGCAGTGCGCTGCGGGTGCAGCGCGAGCGCGGCGTGCAGATGGTGGCGCGGCATTTTCCGCAGGGCACGCGCCTGTCCGTGCCGCCCGGCGGGCTCAGCCTGTGGATCGAGCTGCCCGCAGGGGTGTCCTCGTCGCTGCTGTTCGAGCAGGCGCTGGCCCTGGGCATCCGCGTGGCGCCGGGGCCCATCTTCTCCAATTCGGGGCGGTACGAGGGTTTTCTGCGCCTGAGCTGCGGCCTGCCGTTCTCGCCCGAGGTGGAATGGGCCTACGGCGAACTCGGGCGCCTGCTGCATGGGCAGGTCCGGGCGCTGCGGCAGGCCGCCTGACGATGCAGCCAAAGAAAAAGCCGCCAGGCAGACTGCCGGGCGGCTTTTTCGGGGAGAACCAGCGCTGAATTACTTCAGCTTGATTTCCTTGTATTCGACGTGCTTGCGTGCCTTGGGATCAAATTTCATGATCAGCATCTTTTCAGGCATCGTCTTCTTGTTCTTGGTCGTGGTGTAGAAGTGACCGGTACCCGCAGTGGATTCCAGCTTGATCTTGTCGCGTCCGCCTTTGCTTGCCATGGTGTTTCTCCTTAAGCCTGGCCACGTGCGCGCAGGTCTGCGAGCACCGAGTCAATACCGTTCTTGTCGATCAAACGCAGGGCAGCGCTCGAAACGCGCAGGCGAACCCAGCGGTTTTCGGTCTCGACCCAGAAACGGCGGTATTGCAGGTTCGGCAGGAACCGGCGCTTGGTTTTGTTGTTGGCGTGGGAAACATTGTTCCCGACCATGGGCTTCTTGCCCGTTACGTCGCAGACGCGTGCCATGAGGACACTCCGATACTTTTTAACGGCCGTTCGCTGCGTGCTCGCGGGATGTTTCCCAAAAGCACAGCTTGCGACCTCACCTCGCCAGAAAGGGTGGCGGTAACCCCGGGCAGACCGATGTGGCCGGCCCGATTGGATTTTTGCCTGCAGAAAAAGCGGGTACGAAAATACCCGCCTGAATTCAGGAAAGCCTTGGATTATAGCGGCCCGCGCGCCGGGGCGTCAAATTGCGTCCCGGGCAGCGGTTTTCAGTCCTGCTGTTCGAGGAAGCGCTGGGCGTCGAGCGCGGCCATGCAGCCCGTGCCGGCGCTGGTGATGGCCTGGCGGTACACATGGTCTGCCACGTCGCCGGCCGCGAAGACGCCCGGCACGCTGGTCTGCGTGGCAAAGCCCTTGAGCCCGCCCTGCGTGATGATGTAGCCGCCTTCCATCTCCAGCTGGCCCTGGAAGATGTCGGTGTTGGGCGAGTGGCCGATGGCGATGAAGCAGCCGTGCAGCGTGATGTCCTCGGTGCTGCCGTCCTTGGTGCTCTTGATGCGGATGCCGGTCACGCCGGTGGCGTCGCCCAGCACCTCGTCCAGCGTGTTGAACAGCTTGAGCTCGATCTTGCCGGCGGCGACCTTCTCGTTGAGCTTGTCCACCAGGATGGGCTCGGCCTTGAACTTGTCGCGGCGGTGCACCACGGTGACCTTGCTGGCGATGTTGGAAAGATACAACGCTTCTTCGACGGCCGTGTTGCCGCCGCCGACCACGGCCACGGGCTTGTCGCGGTAGAAGAAACCATCGCAGGTGGCGCAGCCCGACACACCCCGGCCCATGAAGGCTTCTTCGGAGGGCAGGCCCAGGTACTTGGCCGAGGCGCCGGTCGCCAGGATCAGCGCGTCGCAGGTGTAGGTGCCGCTGTCACCGGTGAGGGTGAACGGGCGCTTGCTGAAGTCGACCTTGTTGATGTGGTCGAAGATGATCTGCGTCTTGAAGCGCTCGGCATGCTCCAGAAAGCGCTGCATCAGCTCCGGCCCCTGCACGCCATGCACGTCGGCGGGCCAGTTGTCGACCTCCGTCGTGGTCATCAGTTGGCCACCCTGGGACATGCCGGTGATCAGCACCGGGTTGAGGTTGGCACGGGCGGCGTAGACCGCTGCGCTGTAGCCGGCCGGGCCGGAGCCTAGGATCAGAACTTTCGCGTGTTGGGTGGTAGACATGGTAAAAGCCTGTGTTTTGCGCCCGCTGCACGGGGCGCTGTTGGGAAAGCTGGGGGGCAGGGCGCCAAGTATCAACTGCGCACGGTCTTCACACGCAGGCCCATTTTCAATCACGGCGATTGTAAGAACCCATCAGGGAGTGCGATGGCGCGCCCCTGTGATAACCCCGCTGCGGCACCGGTGGAGCCGCACCTTTTTGAGAGGAGAAGTTTCCATGTCAACAATGTTGTCCAACCTGGACCTGCTGCGCCGGGTACCGCTGTTCTCGCTGCTCACCGTGGCACAGGCCGAGGTGATCAGTGGCGCCGTTGTCAAGAAGCGCTTCAAGCGCGGGGAGGCGCTGGTCGAGCAGGGGCAAAAATCCAACGCACTGTTCATCCTGCTCACCGGGCGGGCGCGCGTGCTGACGACCGACAGTCGGGGCCGCGAGGTGATCCTGGCCAACCTGGCGCAGGGCGACTACCTGGGCGAGATGAGCATCATCGACAACGAACCGCACTCCGCCACGGTACGCGCCGAGGTGCAGACCGACGTGCTGATGCTCGGGCGCACCGAGTTCGCGCGCTGCCTGACCGAGAACGCCTCGATGTCACTGGTGGTCATGCGCGGCCTGGTCAAGCGCCTGCGCCATGCCGACCGCAAGATCGAATCCCTGGCCCTGCTGGACGTGTACGGCCGCGTGGCCCATGCGCTGCTGGATTTCGCGGTCACCGATGCGCAGGGCCAGCGCGTCATCCGCGACAAGATATCGCGCCAGGACCTGGCCAAGATGGTCGGCGCCTCGCGCGAGATGGTCAGCCGGGTCATGAAGGACCTGGAGGAGCGCGGTTTCATCGAGGTGCTGGCCACCGGCGCGACCGTGCTCAAGGACCGCCTGGACGCGCTGGGCTGATCCTGCGCGCCGGTTCCGGGCGGTGCTTGGGGTAAGCTTGCCCGGCTCCTTATGACCTATTCACTCAATACCCTGAACGCATCGTCCGCCGCGAAGTCGCCGCCCCGCACGGGAGCGGCCCGCTTCGGGCATGAAATCGGCCTGGTGCTGGGCCTGCTGGCCCTGGTTTTCTGGCTGCTGGCGCTGGTCAGCTACTCGGCGCAGGACGCCGCCTGGTCGTCCTCGGGGCCCTCGGACTCGCGTGCCGTGCTCAACTGGGCCGGGCGCATCGGTGCCTGGCTGGCCGACGGCAGCTACTTCGCCCTGGGTTTCTCCGTCTGGTGGTGCGTGGCGGCGGGCGTGCGCTCGTGGCTGTCGTCGCTGGCGCGCTGGATGCGCGGCGGCGAGGTGCTGCCCGGTGCCGTGAGCCCCATGGCACGCCGCGGCCTGTTCTGGGGCGGTCTGGTGGTGCTGATGTGTGCCAGCACCGCGCTCGAATGGTCGCGCCTGTACCGCTTCGAATCGCTGCTGCCCGGCCATGCCGGTGGCGTGCTCGGCTTCCTCACGGGGCCGGCCAGCGTCAAGTGGCTGGGCTTCACGGGTTCGGCCCTGCTGTGCATCGTGCTCGCCGTGCTGGGCGCGGCGCTGGTGTTCCGTTTCTCCTGGGGCCATGTGGCCGAGGTGCTGGGCGGGCGCATCGATGCGCTGGTGCAGTCGCGCCGCACGCAGCGCGAGGTGGCCAAGGACGTGGCCGTGGGCCGCAAGGCTGCGCGGGAGCGCGCCGTGGTGGTGCTGGAAGAGAAGACCGAGAGCGAGGAGCACCACCCGCAACCGGTGCAGATCATCGAGCCGATCCTGGTCGACCCGCCGCTGAGCGCCCGCGTGGTCAAGGAGCGGCAAAAGCCCCTGTTCACCGAGATGCCCGACAGCAAGCTGCCGATGGTGGACCTGCTCGACGGCCCGCTGCAGCGCCAGGAGACGGTGGCGCCCGAGACGCTGGAGATGACCAGCCGCCTGATCGAGAAGAAGCTCAAGGATTTCGGCGTGGAGGTGCGCGTGGTGGCGGCCATGCCCGGCCCGGTGATCACGCGCTACGAGATCGAGCCCGCCACCGGTGTGAAGGGCTCGCAGATCGTGGGCCTGGCCAAGGACCTGGCGCGCTCGCTGAGCCTGGTGTCCATCCGCGTGGTGGAGACCATCCCCGGCAAGAACTTCATGGCGCTGGAACTGCCCAATGCCAAGCGCCAGTCGATCCGCTTGTCCGAGATTCTGGGCTCGCAGGTCTACCACGAGGCCAAGAGCATGCTCACCATGGGCCTGGGCAAGGACATCGTGGGCAACCCGGTGGTGGCCGACCTGGCGAAGATGCCGCACGTGCTGGTGGCCGGTACCACCGGCTCGGGCAAGTCGGTGGGGATCAACGCCATGATCCTCTCGCTGCTGTACAAGGCCGAGGCGCGCGACGTGCGCCTCTTGATGATCGATCCGAAGATGCTGGAAATGTCGGTCTACGAGGGCATTCCGCACCTGCTGGCGCCCGTGGTCACCGACATGAAGCAGGCCGCCAACGGACTGAACTGGTGCGTGGCCGAGATGGAGCGCCGCTACAAGCTCATGAGCAAGCTCGGGGTGCGCAACCTGGCCGGCTACAACGTCAAGATCGACGAGGCCAAGGCGCGCGAGGAGTTCATCTACAACCCCTTCAGCCTCACGCCCGAGGAGCCCGAGCCGCTGCAGCGCCTGCCGCACATCGTGGTGGTGATCGACGAGCTGGCCGACCTGATGATGGTGGTGGGCAAGAAGATCGAAGAGCTGATCGCGCGCCTGGCGCAGAAGGCCCGCGCCGCCGGCATCCACCTGATCCTGGCCACGCAGCGCCCCAGCGTGGACGTGATCACCGGCCTGATCAAGGCCAACATCCCGACCCGCATCGCTTTCCAGGTGAGCAGCAAGATCGACAGCCGCACCATCCTCGACCAGATGGGCGCCGAAGCGCTGCTGGGCATGGGCGACATGCTCTACATGGCCAGCGGCACCGGCCTGCCGATCCGGGTGCACGGCGCCTTCGTGTCGGACGAGGAAGTCCACCGTGTCGTCCATTACCTCAAGGAGCAAGGGGCGCCGGACTACATCGACGGCGTGCTCGAAGGTGGAACTGTGGACGGCGACGGGGATCTGTCAGGGGAGGGCGGTGGCGGTGAAGGGGGTGAAAAAGACCCCATGTACGACCAGGCCGTGGAAGTGGTCCTCAAGGACCGCAAGGCCAGCATCTCCTACGTGCAACGCAAGCTGCGCATCGGCTACAACCGGTCCGCGCGCCTGCTCGAAGACATGGAGAAGGCGGGCCTGGTCAGCGGCCTGACCACCAGCGGCCAGCGCGAAGTGCTGGTGCCCGCGCGCCCCGAGTAAGCGGCGCAGCGGCTGCGAAACATGCGTTTCGCGGCCTGCAACCCCACAGACAGGAGCTTTTGTTGAAAAAAATTGTGACAGCCATCGTGATCGCCGCCAGTGCCCAGTGGGCCAGTGCGGACGGACTCAAGAGCCTGGAAGCGTTCATGAAGAGCACCCAGACCGGCCGTGCCGATTTCACCCAGGTGGTGACCTCGCCGCCCAAGGAGGGGCAGACGGCGCGCACCAAGAACTCCAGCGGCTCCTTCGAGTTCCAGCGCCCCGGGCGCTTCAAGTTCGTCTACAAGAAGCCGTTCGAGCAGACCATCGTGGCCGATGGCCAGACCCTGTGGCTGCACGATGTGGACCTGAACCAGGTCACGCAGCGCGCACAGGCGCAGGCCCTGGGCACCACGCCGGCTGCGCTGCTGGCGTCGGCGCCCGACCTGTCGGCGCTCAAGGCGGATTTCACGCTGGAGTCGGCGCCCGAGGCCGATGGCCTGCAGTGGGTGCTGGCACGCCCCAAGGCCAAGGACGGGCAGCTGCAGAGCGTGCGCGTGGGCTTTGCGGGTGAGCAGCTCGCCGCGCTGGACATCCTGGACAGCTTCGGCCAACGCTCGGCCATCCGCTTCAGCGGCATGCAGGCCAATGCGGCGCTGCCGGCCGGCACCTTCCAGTTCAAGCCGCCCGCTGGGGCGGACGTGGTCAAGCAGTAAATCTGCGGGCGGCGCTGGCGCCTACTTCTTCTGGATGACGCCGCGCGCGTAGCCCCCATGGGCGGAGGGCAGCACCATGCAGATCATGGCGCGGCCCTGCTGCTTGTTGAGCTGCTGCACCACCTTGTGCTGGTCGTCGTAGTCCTCGCCCGCGCGCAGGTCTGCTGCCGTCTTCTTGATGCGCTTGAGCAACTCTTGCACCTTGTCGTCATTGATGGCGAGGTTTGGGCAGTTCTTGGCCGCGAAATCAGCCGACGCGAGGGCCGAGCCCAATTGGGCCTCGATGGCTTCGGCTTCCGTCACATCGGCATGGGCGGTGCCGCACAGCAGTGCGAGAGACAGGCCGATCTGCAGGCAGGGTTTGGCGAGGCTTGGTGGGTGCGTCATGGTGCAGTTCTTGTGGGACAGGTGGGGAGCATGAAAAGGGGCCGTCGTCACCAGCGGTAGACGGCAGGCAACGGGCCCGAATGCCTGCGGTGCCGGGTTTTCTTCGCGCCGTTTTCGGTGAGGACCATCTCTGGCCCTTCAAAGGATATCTGCGCGCTGCGATTCAGGGTGCGCCCGAGAACGGTGAATACCATCTCGATGGTGGTCTGGTTGTTCTCCAGCTTCCAGGTGCCGTCCAGGGTGCGCAGCGCGCCGATCTCGTCCTTCTTCAGGTAGAGCCTGACGGTGCCATCGGGCAGGAACTGCACGATGTTGGACGAGGGAGAGTACTCCTCCCACCAGCCCGCCAGGGCGGTGGCCGCATCCGGTGTGCTGGCCCGGGTGGTGGGCTCCTGCGCATGGGCAGGGAGCATGGGCTGCAGAAAGCCCAGCAGGGCCAGTACGAGAAGTCGCAGGGCCCGGTGCCAGGGTGTCATGGTCATGGAAAAAACGAAGCCGGTGGTTGTTCTGCCGGGCTTTATAAGCGATGCAGGCACCGCCTGCCGCCAGTGCCTGCAAGCTTCTGTGACATTCTCGGCGTTTGGGGCATGTGCCTGTGTTGGAATCGGGGCCTGCCACCGGCTTGCAGTTTGCCGCCGGGCCTTCACCTGAATGCCATTCGCTGTTCCCTTTCTGCTCTTTCCATGAGTCCTTCCCGCAGTCCTTCGCCATCTCCCTCCTCTGGCGCAGCCCACCAGCCGCTGGCCGAGCGCCTGCGCCCGCGCACGCTGGGCGAAGTGATCGGGCAGCAGCAGGTGCTGGGGCCGGGCATGCCGCTGCGACTGGCGTTCGAATCGGGCCGTCCGCACAGCTGCATCCTGTGGGGCCCGCCGGGCGTGGGCAAGACCACCATCGCGCGGCTCATGGCCGACGCCTTCGACGCGCAGTTCATCAGCATCAGCGCCGTGCTCGGCGGGGTCAAGGACATCCGCGAGGCGGTGGAGCGGGCCGAGCTGGCACGCGATGGACTCATGCAGCAGCGCACCATCGTCTTCGTTGACGAGGTGCACCGCTTCAACAAGAGCCAGCAGGACGCGTTTTTGCCGCATGTGGAAAGCGGCCTGTTCACCTTCATCGGGGCGACCACCGAGAACCCCTCGTTCGAGGTCAACTCCGCGCTGCTTTCGCGCGCCGCCGTGTACGTGCTGCAGCCCCTGTCGACCGAGGACCTGCAGCAGCTCGTGGCGCTGGCCCAGGCGCAAGGCGCACTGCCCACTATCGAACAGGAGGCCATCGACCGCCTTGTGGCCTATGCCGACGGCGATGCCCGGCGCCTGCTCAACACGCTGGAAACGCTGGCCATGGCGGCCACGCAGGAGCAACTGGCCGAGATCACGGACGCCTGGCTGGTCAAGGTGCTGGGCGAGCGCATGCGCCGCTACGACAAGGGGGGCGAGCAGTTCTACGACACCATCAGCGCGCTGCACAAATCCGTGCGCGGCTCGGACCCCGATGCGGCGCTGTACTGGCTGGTGCGCATGCTCGACGGTGGTGCCGACCCGCGCTACATGGCCCGGCGCCTGGTGCGCATGGCCAGCGAGGACATCGGCCTGGCCGATCCGCGCGCGCTGCGCCTGGCGCTCGATGCGGCCGAGGTCTACGAACGCCTGGGCACGCCCGAGGGCGAGCTGGCGCTGGCCGAGTGCGTGGTCTATCTGGCCGTGGCGCCCAAGTCGAATGCCGTCTACAAGGCCTACAACGCCGCGCGCGCCTGGGTCAAGCAGGACGGGACGCGCCCGGTGCCCATGCACCTGCGCAATGCACCGACAAAGCTCATGAAGCAGCTCGACTACGGCAAGGGCTACCGCTACGCACATGACGAGGAAGGCGGCTTTGCGGCGGGCGAAAACTACCTGCCCGAGGGCATGCCGGCGCCTGGTTTCTACCAGCCGGTGGAACGCGGGCTCGAAATCAAGATCGCACAGAAATTGCGTGAGCTGCGCAATCGCAATACCACCGCCGATGGCGCCGACCTCCCCGAGGACTGATTGGCCGCAGGAGGAATAGCGAAAAATCGACGTTATGCCGATTTTGCATGATTCTGGTAATAAGTTTGCTCAGCAATATTCTTGCGTGTATCAAAAATACTTATGTGCCCGGCCCGTCACTGATGGACCCGCAACCCGAGGGAAAACCCCGCCAATCCTGAAGAGGGGCTCCTGACACTACTGGCTACAATCCCGTCCACAAACCCGCACAGCTGCATTTCTGGCGGGTTTTTTGCTAGATGGCAGTCGGGCCCACAAGGCTGTACCGATTCCGGTGCCTGCGCTTGGGGTGCGTTACAAACGAAGGACTTCTCTTATGGACATTTTGCTGCAACAGATCATCAACGGTCTGGTTCTCGGCAGCATGTACGCCTTGATAGCCTTGGGCTACACGATGGTGTACGGCATTATTCAACTGATCAACTTCGCCCACGGCGAGGTGCTCATGATCGGTGCACTCACCAGTTGGAGCTGTATCGGGTTAATGCAAGGGGCCATGCCTGGCGCGCCCGGCTGGCTCATCCTGCTGCTGGCCACCATCATCGCGTGCGTGGTCGCTGCCACCCTGAATTTCGTGATCGAGAAAGTCGCCTACCGGCCACTGCGCAGCAGCCCGCGCCTGGCGCCCCTGATCACCGCCATCGGCATGTCCATCCTGCTGCAGACGCTGGCCATGATCATCTGGAAGCCCAACTACAAGCCGTACCCGACGATGCTGCCCAGCACGCCGTTTGAGGTCGGTGGCGCTTACATCACCCCCACCCAGATCCTGATCCTGGGCGTGACCGCAGTGGCCCTGGCCTCGCTGATGTACCTGGTGAACCACACCAACCTGGGCCGCGCGATGCGTGCCACGGCAGAGAACCCCCGCGTGGCCTCGCTGATGGGCGTCAAGCCCGACATGGTGATCTCGGCCACCTTCATCATCGGTGCCATCCTGGCGGCCATCGCCGGCATCATGTACGCCTCCAACTACGGCACGGCGCAGCACACCATGGGCTTCCTGCCCGGTCTCAAGGCCTTCACGGCCGCCGTGTTCGGCGGCATCGGCAACCTGGCCGGCGCCGTGGTTGGCGGCATCCTGCTGGGCTTGATCGAAGCCATCGGCTCGGGTTACATCGGCACCCTCACGGGTGGCCTGCTGGGCAGCCACTACACCGATATCTTTGCTTTCATCGTGCTGATCATCATCCTCACGCTGCGTCCTTCGGGTCTGCTGGGCGAGCGTGTGGCCGACCGAGCCTGAGGACCTTGTCATGAAAAACAACAACCTTGCCAAATGGGTCATGGGCGGCATCGCGCTGCTGATTCTCCCGCTCATCCTCCAGTACTTCGGCAACGCCTGGGTGCGCATCGCCGACCTGGCCCTGCTGTACGTGATGCTGGCCCTGGGCCTGAACATCGTGGTCGGCTACGCCGGCCTGCTCGACCTGGGCTATGTGGCGTTCTATGCCGTGGGTGCCTACCTGTTCGCGCTGATGGCATCGCCCCATCTGGCCGATACCTTCACCGCGTTTGCCGCCATGTTCCCCAATGGGCTGCACACCTCGCTGTGGGTGGTGATACCGTTGGCGGCACTGGTTGCGGCGCTCTTCGGGGCGGTGCTCGGGGCGCCGACGCTCAAGCTGCGCGGCGACTACCTGGCCATCGTGACATTGGGCTTCGGTGAGATCATCCGCATCTTCCTGAACAACCTGGACCACCCCGTCAACCTGACCAACGGCCCCAAGGGCCTGGGGCAGATCGACTCGGTCAAGATCTTCGGCCTGGATCTGGGCAAGCGGCTGGAGCTGTTTGGCTTCGAGATCAACTCCGTCACGCTGTACTACTACCTGTTCCTGGTGCTGGTGATCATCAGCGTCATCATCTGCTACCGCCTGCAGGACTCGCGCATCGGCCGCGCCTGGATGGCCATCCGCGAAGACGAGATCGCCGCCAAGGCCATGGGCATCAACACCCGCAACCTCAAGCTGCTGGCCTTCGGCATGGGCGCTTCGTTCGGCGGCGTCTCGGGTGCCATGTTCGGTGCCTTCCAGGGCTTCGTCTCGCCCGAGTCCTTCAGCCTGATGGAGTCGGTCATGATCGTCGCCATGGTGGTGCTCGGCGGCATCGGCCACATCCCGGGCGTGATCCTGGGTGCCGTGCTGCTGTCGGCCCTGCCCGAAGTGCTGCGCTACGTGGCCGGCCCGCTGCAGGCCATGACCGACGGCCGCCTCGACTCCGCCATCCTGCGCCAGTTCCTGATTGCCGTGGCCATGATCGTCATCATGCTGATGCGCCCCCGTGGTCTGTGGCCTGCGCCCGACCATGGCAAGAGCCTCACGCAGAAGTCCTGAACACCACCGAAAGTTAGAACATGGCAGAGAAATCCAACGAAGTGGTGCTGAAGGTTGCCGGCATTTCCAAGCGCTTTGGCGGCTTGCAGGCCCTCTCCGACGTCGGCATCACGATTGAACGCGGCCAGGTTTACGGCCTGATCGGACCCAACGGCGCTGGCAAGACCACGTTTTTCAACGTGATCACCGGCCTGTACACCCCCGACGCCGGCACGTTCGAACTCGCAGGCAAGCCCTACGAGCCGACAGCCGTGCATGAGGTGGCGAAGGCCGGCATTGCCCGTACCTTCCAGAACATCCGCCTGTTTGCGGAGATGACGGCGCTAGAGAATGTGATGGTGGGCCGCCACATCCGCACCAAATCCGGCCTGCTGGGCGCGATATTGCGCACCAAGAGCTTCAAGGCAGAGGAGCTGGCCATCGCCAAGCGCGCGCAGGAACTGCTCGACTACGTGGGCATCGGCAAGTTCGCCGACTACAAGGCGCGCACCCTGAGCTACGGCGACCAGCGCCGCCTGGAGATCGCCCGCGCCCTGGCGACGGATCCCCAGCTGATCGCGCTGGACGAGCCCGCAGCCGGCATGAACGCGACCGAGAAGGTGCAGTTGCGCGAGCTGATCGACCGCATCCGCAACGACAACCGCACCATCCTGCTCATCGAGCATGACGTGAAGCTGGTGATGGGCCTGTGCGACCGCGTGACGGTGCTCGACTACGGCAAGCAGATCGCCGAAGGCACGCCTGCCACCGTGCAGAAGAACGAAAAAGTGATTGAGGCCTATCTGGGCACCGGAGGACATTGAGAATGGCCGAAAAATCCAACAAGGTACTGCTGCAGATCAAGGGCCTGAAAGTGGGCTATGGCGGTATCCAGGCCGTCAAGGGCGTGGACTTCGAAGTGCGTGAAGGCGAGCTGGTCTCGCTCATCGGCTCCAACGGTGCCGGCAAGACCACCACCATGAAGGCCATCACGGGCACGCTGCCCATGGGCGATGGCGACATCGAGTACCTGGGCAAGAGCATCAAGGGCAAGGGCGCCTGGGACCTGGTCAAGGACGGCCTGGTGATGGTGCCCGAAGGCCGTGGCGTGTTCGCGCGCATGACCATCACCGAGAACCTGCAGATGGGTGCCTACATCCGCAAGGACAAGGCGGGCATCCTGGCCGACATCGAGAAGATGTTCACCATCTTCCCGCGCCTGCGCGAGCGCAAGGACCAGCTGGCCGGCACCATGTCGGGCGGTGAGCAGCAGATGCTGGCCATGGGCCGCGCGCTGATGAGCCAGCCCAAGGTGCTGCTGCTGGACGAGCCCTCCATGGGCCTGTCACCCATCATGGTGGACAAGATCTTCGAGGTCGTGCGCGATGTGTACGCCCTGGGCGTGACCATCCTGCTGGTGGAGCAGAACGCCAGCCGCGCGCTGGCCATTGCCGACCGCGGTTATGTGATGGAGTCGGGCCTGATCACCATGACCGGGCCGGGCCAGGAGCTGCTGAGCGACCCCAAGGTGCGTGCCGCCTACCTGGGCGAGTAAGGGCTTGCCTGCGCCAGCAAAATGCCGTCCCTCGGGACGGCATTTTTCATGGAGAGGACGCAAGTCCTCCCGTTGCAGGTCAGTACTTGTACTGCACGCCCAGCGTCGTCATCTTCACGCCCGAGTTCTCATCCGAGAAGTGGAACTTGTGGCGCTCCCACTCCACCACGGCGGCCCATTGCTGGTTGAAGTTCCAGCGTGCGCCCACGCCGTAGGACAGCCCGAAGCCGCTGTCTTTGCCCGTCGCCACGCCCAGGCCCGAGAAGCCTGAAGTGCGCGTGCGGCCATAGGTGGTGCCGACCTTGCCGAACAGGTCGAACTGCTCGTTCAGCGGGGCGCGCCCGATCAGGCTCAGGTTGACGCCCTCGGCCTTGGTGGTGCCGCCCAGGCGGTGGGCCTTGCCGGCATTCAGGTAGCTCAGCTCCACGCCGGCATTGGGGTGGAAATAGCCCCCGGTGGAGAGTTTCCAGGCCGAGTCGGAGTCATCGAAGCCCAGGCCGGTGCCCGGCGGGCCGGCATTGAGGTCGTAGTTGGCGCGGCCGCCGCTCAGGCCGAAGTAGCCTTGCTGCGTATACGGAATGAAGGAATCGCGCTGCTTGGGCGAAGCGCTGCTGGTCTGTGCCTGCACGCCCGTGGCGGCGCAGGCGGCTGCAACCAGCCAGGGGATCAGGCGGAACGAGGATGGCATGGAAGGTGTCCTTGGAACGTGGGGAAATTCGGCGGGCAACGGATGCCCGCGGGGCGAACGCCCAATCTAAGGTGCTGCACCGACGCTTGCTGTAGGACGGAGGGTCTCCGGCGGGTAGGCCTCGCCCGGGGATGCCACCCCGGGCGAAGCCGCTGCCATCGACCCTGGGCCTGGTTGCAACGGCCCGGCGGTTAAACTCCCGGCAGTCACGTTGGCGTCATGGTTTTGTCATGGCACCGTCATTTCCAAGAAATCCGACCCCCCGTTCCAGGAGCCTCCCCCATGCTGTTTGCCAAGCTGTTGCCACGCGAAGGCAATTTTTTCGAAATGTTCAACCAGCATGCGGACCGCATCGTGGAAGCGGCCCGCGCCTTTTCGCAACTGGTGGCCAACTACAACGATCCCCACCTGCGTGACAAGTACAACCAGGATGTGGACAACGCCGAGCGCGCTGCCGACCGCGTGACGCACGAGGTCAACAAGGCCATCCACAAGACCTTCATCACCCCCATCGACCGTGAGCAGATCCACACGCTCATCAACACCATGGACGATGTGGCCGATCTGATCCAGGACTCGGCGGAAACCATGGCGCTGTACGACGTGCGCCACATGACGGACGAGATCACGCGCCTCACCGACCTGAGCCTCAAGTGTTGCGAGCGCTTGCGCGACGCCGTCAAGCTGCTCGACAAGATCGCCGACCCTGCCGTGGCCGAGGCCGCCCTCAAGACCTGCGAGGAGATCGACAAGCTCGAATCCGACGCCGACCGCGTGATGCGCAGCGCCATGAGCAAGCTGTTCCGCGAGGAGCCCGATGTGCGCGAAGTGATCAAGCTCAAGGCCATCTACGAGCTCCTGGAAACCATCACCGACAAGTGCGAGGACGTGGCCAACTGCATCGAGGGCATCGTCCTCGAGAACTCCTGATCGGCAGGGCCCAGCAGCATGGAAACCGTACAAGCAGCCCTGTGGGTTGTCGTTCTGCTCGTGGCGCTTGCGATCCTGTTCGACTTCATGAACGGGTTCCACGACGCCGCCAACTCGATTGCCACGGTGGTCTCCACCGGCGTGCTCAAGCCCGCGCAGGCGGTGCTGTTCGCGGCATTCTTCAATTTCGTGGCCATCTTCGTGTTCCACCTGAGCGTGGCCGCCACGGTGGGCAAGGGCATCGTGCAGCCCGGCATCGTGGACACGCACGTGGTGTTCGGCGCCCTGGTGGGCGCCATCACCTGGAACGTGATCACCTGGTACTACGGCATCCCCAGCAGCTCCTCGCATGCGCTGATCGGCGGCATCGTGGGCGCGGTGATCGCCAAGGCTGGCGCGGGCGCGTTGATCTCGGCCGGCATCCTGAAAACCGTGGCCTTCATCTTCGTCTCGCCGCTGCTGGGCTTTCTGCTCGGCTCGCTGATGATGGTGGCCGTGGCCTGGATCTTCCGGCGCGCCAGGCCGAGCAAGGTGGACAAGTGGTTCCGGCGGCTGCAGCTCGTTTCCGCAGGCGCCTACAGCCTGGGCCACGGCGGCAATGATGCGCAGAAGACCATCGGCATCATCTGGCTGCTGCTGATCGCCACGGGCTACGCTTCGGCCAGCGACGCATCGCCGCCCACCTGGACCATCGTGAGCTGCTACGTGGCCATTGGCCTCGGGACCATGTTCGGTGGCTGGCGCATCGTCAAGACCATGGGCCAGAAGATCACCAAGCTCAAGCCCGTGGGGGGCTTCTGTGCCGAAACGGGCGGGGCGATCACGCTGTTCCTGGCCACCACGCTGGGCATCCCGGTCTCCACCACGCACACCATCACCGGTGCCATCGTGGGCGTGGGCTCCACCCAGCGCGCCAGCGCCGTGCGCTGGGGCGTGGCCGGCAACATCGTCTGGGCCTGGGTGCTCACCATCCCGGCCAGCGCCTTTGTGGCGGCCATTGCCTACTGGGTGAGCCTGCAGTTGTTCTGAGTGCTCTGCAGCTCCATGAAGAAAGCCCTCCGGGAACTGTTTCCCGGAGGGCTTTTTGCGTTGTGGCGGATGCCTATTGCGAAATCTTGCGCGCTTCCTCGATCTGGTACTCGAAATAGCGCTGGAAGCTGAACGCCAGGCTGGCCATCAGCACCGTGGTGCCCATCAGCAGGGCCAGGACGATGGCGCCGATGGTGATCCACTGCGTCTGGCCGGCGGGCGCTTCCACCGGGGCGCTGGGGTTGTAGCGGGCATTCCAGCGTTCGGGCGTCATCAGGCCGTACAGGATGGCGCGCAGGGCGCAACCCGCGATCGTGAATCCCAGCAGGGGGATCAGGATCCAGCTGTAATGGTCGTCCTGCCCCAGTTGCTGCACGCGCTGGATGCCGTAGATCCCCAGTGCCGTGGGGATGGGCAGCAGCCAGCCCAGCATGTCCCCCATGCCGTGCAGGTAAAAGCGGTGCAGGCCCAGCGGGCCGCCCAGGAAGGCCAGCCAGGCAGCCAGTGTTTTGTTTTTCATGGGGGGATTATTCAGGCGAAGTGGTGTCGCCTGCGCCCAGGGTCTTTTCCATGAGCACGATGTCGCGCCAGGCGCCGAATTTCCAGCCCATGGAGCGCATCACGCCCACGTCCGTGAAGCCCACGGCGCGGTGCACGCCGATGGAGCCGGCATTGGCCGAATCGCCGATCACCGCCAGCAGCTTGCGCACGCCGGCCGCCTCGGCCTGCACCATCAGTTCGCTGAGCAACTGCCGGCCCAGGCCCATGCCGCGTGCGCTGTCGGCCACGTAGATCGAGTCTTCGGCCGAGAAGCGGTAGGCCGGGCGCGGCTTGAACCAGTTGGCGTAGGCAAAGCCCAGCACCTGGCCGTCCTGCTCGGCCACCAGCCAGGGCAGGCCCCGGCCCAGCACGTCGGCTCGACGGCCGGCCATGTCGGTTTCGGTGGGGGGATCGATCTCGAAAGTACCCGTGCCATGCAGCACGTGGTGGGCATAGATGGTGGTGATCGCGGGCAGGTCAGCGTCGGTGCTTGGACGAATAATGGGCATGGAATGGGGAATTGGATATAATCGCGGGCTTTGCAGCGTGTCGCTGGCCGGGTGGCCATGTCGCGTGTCTCAAGCGTTGCGAGAATATGGTTGCGAACACTGCGGCTTTCGGCAGGTATTGCCGGAACCCAACACCCGAAGGATAAATCATGGTCGTCATTCGACTTTCCCGCGGCGGCTCCAAGGGCCGTCCTTTCTTCAACATCGTCGTTGCTGACAAGCGCGTGCGCCGCGATGGCCGCTTCATCGAGCGCCTGGGCTTCTACAACCCCACCGCCAAGGAAACCGAAGAAGGCCTGCGCATTGCACAGGACCGCCTGACGTACTGGCAGAGCGTTGGCGCCCAGTCCTCGCCTACCGTGGACCGCCTGATCAAGCAAGCTGCCAAGAAGGCTGCTTAAAGCTCCCTGAAAAGGGCGGGTTCCGTCGGCTTGTCTGGCGGAACCCGCCCTTTTCCTATTTCCGAGACCCATTCCATGGCCACGAACCTGACCCTCGCACCCGCAGAACTGCCTGCCGACGCCGTCGAAGTGGGCCGCATTGCCGACGCCTGGGGTATCAAAGGCTGGTTCAAGGTGGTGCCCCACAGCAGCAACCCCGAGGCGCTGTTCTCTGCCAAAAGCTGGTACCTGCAGCCCTCCGAGCGCGGTGCCAAGACCTTCTCCGGCACGGTGCTGTTGCCGATTCGGCAGGCCAAGGACCACTCGGACACCGTGGTGGCCTGGGCGCAGGGCATCGACGACCGCAACGGCGCCGAGGCGTTGCGCGGCGCGCGCATCTTCGTGCCGCGCTCGGGCTTTCCGACCACCGCCACCGACGAATACTACTGGGTGGACCTGATCGGCCTGGCCGTCGTCAACCGCGAGGGCCTGGTCCTGGGTACCGTGCGCGAACTGCTGTCCACTGGCCCGCAGACCGTGCTGGTGCTCGAGTACGAGGAGGCAGGCAAGGTGCAGGAGCGCATGATTCCCTTCGTGGCCCATTTCGTCGACAAGGTGGAACTGCCCGAAAAGCGCATCACCGTCGACTGGCAGCCCGACTACTGAGCGACCGGTTGCGGTCCGCTGCGCACCATGCGCTTTGACATCATCACCCTGTTCCCCGAGCTGTTTGCGCCCTTTCTGGCCAGCGGCGTGACGCGGCGTGCCTATGCCGGTGGCCAGGTCGACGTACGGCTGTGGAACCCCCGCGACCAAGCCGAGGGCAACTACCGCCGCGTGGACGACCGGCCCTTTGGCGGTGGCCCGGGCATGGTGATGCTGGCCGAGCCGCTGGCGCGCTGCCTGGCAGCCATCCGCGCCGAGCGCGCCGAGCCTGCCGAGGGCCAGGCTCCGCTGGTGCTGTTTTCGCCCATCGGAGCGGCGCTCAACCACGCGGCGGTGGAGCGGTGGTCTGCCAGCACGGGCGCCGTGCTGTTGTGCGGGCGCTATGAAGGCATCGACCAGCGTTTCATCGATGCCCATGTGGACCTGCAGATCAGCCTGGGCGATTTTGTGCTCTCGGGTGGCGAGATTGCCGCCATGGCCCTGCTCGATGCCGTGGCGCGCCTGCAGCCCGGCGTGCTCAACGACGAGGGCAGCCACCAGCTCGACAGCTTCAACCCCGCGCTCGACGGCCTGCTCGACTGCCCCCACTACACCCGCCCCGAAGAGTGGGCGGGCCAGGCCGTGCCGGCCGCGCTGATGTCCGGCCACCACGCGCAGATCGAGCGCTGGCGGCGCGACCAGCGCCTGGCCATCACCGTGCGCCACCGCCCCGACCTGATCGCCGCAGCGCGCCAAGCGGGTCGCATCACGCCTGCCGACGAGGCCGTATTGGCCAAGTTGCGCTGACTTGTTATAATCAAAGGCTTTTCGATCCTCTGGCCGGCCGTTTTGCTGAGCAAACATGTGGAGCATGCAGGCTCCTGCCGTTTGTGCGAAACACTGAGACGTCAATCCCGACGCTGCCATTTTTGGCGCGGACATGATCGTTGGATGTAAAAATGAACTTGATTCAAACCCTGGAAGCGGAAGAAATCGCCCGCCTCAACAAGACCATTCCCGCATTTGCGCCTGGTGACACCGTCATCGTGAGCGTGAACGTGGTGGAAGGTACCCGCAAGCGCGTGCAGGCTTACGAAGGCGTGGTGATTGCCAAGCGCAATCGCGGCCTGAACAGCGGCTTCACCGTGCGCAAGATCTCCAGCGGCGAAGGCGTGGAGCGTACGTTCCAGACCTACAGCCCGCTGATCGCCGGTATCGAAGTCAAGCGCCGCGGTGACGTGCGCCGTGCCAAGCTGTACTACCTGCGTGACCGCAGCGGCAAGTCGGCACGTATCAAGGAAAAGCTGCCACAGCGCGTCAACAAGGCGGCTGTTGCCGCCGCCGCAGCAGCAGCTACTGCCGCCTGAGGACTGGACCCGTCCAGGCAAGCCGCTACAGCCAGCCTGTAGCGGCTTTTTGCATTGTGCCGCCTCACCAGCGTTCCCTTGGCCCCCTCATCCCGACTGCAGTGAAACCACCGATCAGCCCCGTGTCCTCCATCATCCCGCCCCTGTCCACGCTGCCCGATTTCGATCCGCGCAAGGTGCCCGTGGTGGGGGTGGATACGCACCTGGCAGCGGTGCCGCTGGCGGCCCAGACCCCCGAGGCGCTGCGCTTGCGCTTTGCGCACCCGCCGCAGTGGGAGCCCGAGGTGGTGCTGGAGCGCAAGTTCGCCCAGCGCGAGCCGGCCCATGCCTCGGTGCTGCTGGCCATCGTCCTGCGCGAGCAGCCCATGGTGCTGCTGACCGAGCGCACGGCGCATCTGTCCACGCACTCAGGGCAGATCGCCTTTCCCGGTGGCCGGGCGGACCCCGAGGACGCCACCCCGGCCGACACCGCGCTGCGCGAGGCCTTCGAGGAAGTGGGCCTGGAGCGCCAGTACGTGGAGGTGTTGGGTTCCTTGCCCATCTACGTGACGGGAACCTCCTTCATCATCACGCCCGTGGTCGCGCTGGTGCAGCCCGACTGCGTGCTCACACCCAATCCCTACGAGGTGGCGGATCTGTTCGAGGTGCCGCTGGCCTTTCTGCTCGACCCGGCCAACCACCAGCGCCACCGGCTGGAGTGGGAGGGCGTGGCCCGCGAATGGTTCTCCATGCCCTACCAGGACGGTGAGAAGAACCACCACATCTGGGGCGCCACCGCCGGCATGCTGCGCAATTTCTACCGCTTCATGCAAGCCTGACCTTATTGGTGCACGGCGGCATGCAGCGCCAGTATCATTGGCGACCATGAGTTTCTTCGCCATCCTGTTCGCTCTGCTGATCGAGCAGGCCCGCCCGCTGGCCCGCAGCAACCCCATCCATGCAGGCCTGCGTGCCTGGGCTCTGTCGGTAAGCCGCAATTTCGACGCCGGCAAGTCGCACCACGGCTGGGTGGCGTGGGGCCTGGCGGTGCTCGTCCCTTCCCTGGTCGTGCTGGCCATCCACTGGCTGCTGCTGTGGGGGCTGGGCTGGCCGTTCGCCGTGCTCTGGAGCGTGGCGGTGCTGTACGTCACCCTCGGTTTCCGCCAGTTCAGCCACCATTTCACCGGTATCCGCGATGCGCTGGAAGAAGGCGATGAAGACGCCGCCCGCGAGCGCCTGGCCCATTGGCAGCAGGTGGACGTGGGCCTGCTGCCGCGCAGCGAGATCGTGCGCCACGTGATCGAGTATTCGGTGCTGGCCGCCCACCGCCACGTGTTCGGTGTCCTGGCCTGGTTTTCGGTGCTCGCGGCGTTGGGTCTCGGCCCCACGGGGGCGGTGCTGTACCGGTTGGCCGAATTCGCCTCGCGCTACTGGCATTACCGCCAGCGCATGGGCGCCCAGCCCGCGAGCGAATCGCTGCAGCGGGCTTCGGCCCAGGCCTGGACGGTGATCGACTGGGTGCCTGCGCGCCTGACCGCGCTGAGCTTTGCGGTGGTGGGCAGCTTCGAGGAGGCCATCGAGGGCTGGCGCTTCCATGCCCAGCGCTTTCCCAATGACAACGATGGGGTGGTGCTGGCGGCTACTGCCGGGGCCATCAACGTCCGGCTGGGGGGCGAGGCGCTCAAGGCCCGGTCGGTGTTGCATACGCCGCAGGGGCTGGAGATCGATGCTGATATGGGGGACAGTGACTCCACCCCTGGGCGGGAGCCTGAAGTCGGGCATTTGCGCAGTGTCGTGGGGTTGGTTTGGAGGTCGGTGGTGGTGTGGATGCTGCTGCTGGCTTTGCTGACGTTGGCTCGGTTGTTGGGCTGATCTCGGGTCTCTCCTCGGGTTTTCGCTGGCTGGCAGGCTTGTTTGTGCGGCATGCCTGTGCTGAGTGCGGAGGCCGGGATGTGCGCCCGGCGGCGCACCTACTTGTCTTTTGCTTCGCCAAAAGAAAGTAGGCAAAGAAAAGGCGACCCCCAGTCTGCGTCCCTTCGCTTCGCTGCGGGCAACCTGCGATGCTCGGATCTGGGGTGGGCGTCGCTGAACTCGCTGCGTTCTTCGAACTCCGCTCAGACAGCAGCGACGAGCTAGACAACGAAGTGCGTGTGTCCTTCGGCACACGCACCCACCCCAGCCCCTGCGCTTCTCGGCGCAGCCAGCAGGGGTGGGGAGCGGGGTCAAAAACGGCTGCTGCTTCGCAGCTGCGCCGGGGGTCGGTTCGCGCTGCGCGCTGCCGACGCCGATGCGCAGCGAAGGCGCAACGGGCCGAGCAAAGCAATGGCCCGTATGGAGCCCGCTCCCACCCCCTTCTGACCGTGCCGAGAAGCGCAGGGCCTGGGGTGAGCGCGTGCCGAAGGACACGCGCCTCGTTGTCTGGCTCGCCGAAGCTGTTTGACCGGAGCTGCCTCGCAGAGGCAGCGCAGGGAGTTCTTCGGCGTCACCCCAGGACCGAGCATCGCAGGCTGCCCCACTTGCCGCCAGGCGAGTGGGGACACGGGCAGCGGGGTCGCCTTTCTTTTGGGTACTTTTCTTTGGCGAAGCAAAGAACAAGTACCTCGGCCGCGGGGCCGAGACCCGGCTTCCGCCTTCAGCAAAGACATGCGGCTAAAAAAAGCACTGTGCCGCCGGAAGCGCACCCCGGCTTCCGCCGCCAGCACACAGCAGAAGCAACCAAGAAGCCGAAACTTCAATACCGCGTATGGCTCAACTCAGCAAACAGATCCCCATAGATCCGGTACCGGTTCTCGCTGATCCCATCATCCGCAGGCCCGCGCTTGACCGCATCGATCACCCCACAGCCCGGCTCGTGCAGATGCGTGCAGTTGTAGAACTTGCAATCCGTGGCATGCGCCGCGATGTCGGGCATGCAGGCCGCCAGCTGCATGGGTGCAATGTGGTGCAGGCCGAATTCCTGGAAGCCCGGCGAGTCGATCAGCGCCGTGGTGCGCTCCTTGTCCATCCAGTACCAGTGCGTGCTGGTGGTGGTGTGCTTGCCGGAGTTCAGCGCCTGCGAGATCTCATTCGTGAGTACCGTGGCGCCGGGCACCAGGAGGTTGATCAGGGTGCTCTTGCCCGAGCCTGACGGGCCCAGCACCAGTGTGATCTTGCCCTTGAGGTGCTCCATCAGCAGGGCCCGGTCCACGTCGCTCGACAGGCGCAGCGACAGCGGCAGCACGCCGTAGTGCTTGCCTGAACCCATGTGGCGGTAGGGCAGCAGCCGCTCCCAGGCCCGTGCGAAGGGTTCGACCAGATCGCTCTTGTTGAGCGCGATGATGGGTTGGATGCGTGCCGCCTCGGCCGCGATCAGTGCGCGCGAGAGCTGGCTTTCGGAGAACACCGGTTCCGCTGCAATCAGGATCAGCACCTGGTCCAGGTTGGCGGCAAACGACTTGGTGCGGATCTCGTCCTGGCGGTAGAACAGGTTGCGTCGCTCCTTGACCTTTTCGATGGTGCCTTCCTCGCCCTGGCCGGGTGGGGGTGCCTGCCAGAGCACATGGTCGCCCACCACGGCCTGGCTCTTCTTGCCGCGAGGATGGCAGATGCGGCGCTCCCCATCGGGGGTTTCAACCATGCAGTGGCGCCCGTGGCTGGCGACCACCGTGCCTTCCATGAGGGCGCTGCGCTCAGCCATGGTGTTGCGGCCTCATGAGGAAGTGACCAGTGCGTCGAAGCGCGTGGCGCATTCGAAGTCGGTGCTGGAGATGCCTTTCACGTCGTGCGTGTTCAGGCGCACCACGCAGCGGTTGTAGTGCACCGACAGGTCGGGGTGGTGGTCTTGCACGTTGGCCACGAAGGCCACCGCATTCACGAACGAGATGGTCTCGTGGTAGTTGGCGAAGTAGTAGGTCTTCTCGATGGCCACGTTGGCGCCATCGCCGGTCAGGCTCCAGCCCTCCAGCTTGGCAAGCTGGGTGACCACTTCGGTCGCCGTCAGCGCGCGGCGCGTGATGGCCGACCAGTCTTTTTTCTTGAGCATCGAGGAGGGGGCTGTCATGGGGTCAGAGTCGGTGTGTGCATGCGTGCCAGCCGTTCGGTGGCAGGCGGGTGTGAATAGTAGAAACTCACGTAGAGCGGGTCTGGCGTCAGCGTGGAGGCGTTGTCCTCGTACAGCTTGAGCAGGGCCGAGGACAGATCCGCACCACTGGCCTGGGCGACGGCATAGGCGTCGGCCTGGAATTCATGGCGGCGCGATTGCCGTGCGAAGAGCGGGGAGATGAAGAAGGTGAACACCGGCACGGCCAGCATGAACAGCAGCAGTGCCAGGGCATCGTTCGGGGCGGACGCCACACCCGCGTCGAGCGAGATGCTGGGCCGCACGCCCAGGCCCGTGTAGAACCACACCTGGTTGGAGAGCCAGCCCAGCAGCGCGAAGCCCGCCAGGCTCATGGCGAACAGGCCCACAATGCGCTGGATGATGTGGCGGTGCTTGAAGTGCCCCAGTTCATGGGCCAGCACGGCTTCCACCTCGCCGGGCGCGAGCTGGCGCAGCAGCGTGTCGTAGAACACCACCCGCTTGGCCGCGCCAAAGCCCGTGAAGTAGGCGTTGGCGTGCGCGCTGCGGCGGCTGCCGTCCATCACGAACAGGCCCTTGGCCGAGAAGCCGCAGCGCTGCATGAGGGCGGTGACGCGTGCCTTGAGCGACTCGTCTTCGAGTGGCTGGAATTTATTGAACAGCGGGGCGATGAAGGTCGGGTAGACCACCATCAGCAGCAGGTTGAAGCCCATCCAGAAGCCCCAGGCCCACAGCCACCACATCGGGCCGGCAGCCCCCATGAGCCACAGGATCAGCGCCGCGATGGGCAGCCCGATGAGGGCGCCCACCAGCAAACCCTTGAGCGCGTCGGCCAGCCACAGGCGCAGCGTCATCTTGTTGAAGCCAAAGCGCTCCTCCACCACGAAGGTCTGGTACAGCGAGAGCGGCAGGTCGATGAGCCCGCTGATGGCCGCAAACGCCGCCAGCAGGGCGAGCTGCTGCCACATGCCGCCGCCCAGCACGGCGAGCAGGGCCTGGTTCAGGGCATCCAGGCCGCCAAGCAGCGTCCAGCCCAGCAACACGGCGGCACCGAGTGCCATTTCCAGCAGCCCCAAGCGTGCCTTGGTGATGGTGTAGTCGGCCGCCTTCTGGTGCGCGGCCAGGGGAATGCGTTCGGCAAACGCCGCTGGCACGCTGGCACGGTGGCCTGCCACGTGGCGGATCTGCCGGCTGGCCAGCCAGAACTTGAGCGCCAGGCCGATGACCAGGGCCGCGGCAAAGGCCAGCGTGAGCAGCATCGAGGGGGAGAAGTCTTCTGTGTTCGGCATGTACCGGGGAGTTTAGGGGATAGGAGACAATGCGCGCCATGTCAGAAGCCAACAACCCCACCCCCGCAAAGCTCGCCAAATCGGACCAGAACCTGGTCTGGCTCGATTGCGAAATGACCGGCCTGGAGCCCGACACCGACCGCCTGCTGGAGATCGCCGTGGTCGTGACCGGTCCCACCCTGGAGCCCCGCGTCGAAGGCCCGGTGTTTGCGATCCACCAGTCGGACGAATTACTCAATGGCATGGATGCCTGGAACAAGGGTACCCACGGCCGCAGCGGCCTGATCGACAAGGTCAAGGCGTCCACCGTGACCGAGGCCGAGGCCGAGCAGCAGATCATCGCCTTCCTCGCCCAGTACGTGCCCAAGGGCAAGGCGCCCATGTGCGGCAACAGCATCGGGCAGGACCGGCGCTTTCTGGTGCGCTACATGCCCAAGCTGGAACAATTTTTCCACTACCGCAACGTCGATGTGAGCACCCTCAAGGAACTGGCCAAGCGCTGGAAGCCCGAGGCCTACACCAGCTTCAAGAAGGCGCAAAAGCACACGGCCCTGGCCGACGTGCATGAATCCATCGACGAGCTCGCGCACTACCGCCAGCACCTGCTGTCGGTGGAGGTGAAGTAGATCTCCTAGGCGCTCGGGTTCCCTTCCCGGTCATGGGAGGGGCCGTGCGGCTTGCAAGTTTTCGAAGTTGAGGGGTATTGCGGGGAAACCCTTAATCGTGCCATAATCGCTGGCTGCGCAGGAATCCCTCGCAGATTGTGCATCTCCCCTCACACACCGGGCTTGCCAGCCGACTGTCCAAGACAGTGCAGGACTGGCGAATAACGCCCACCCGCCTTGACCTTCTGAGTCAGCGCAGGTTTCGTTTGATGGTTGATGTTTTTTAACCATTTAACGAAGCCAACCGTGGGCTCCGCCTGCGGCCGTCTTCGTGAGAGAAAAATCATGACCGACACCTCCTTGGTGCAGGGCGAATTCGCGCCTGCCGACACTTCCTTTGCTGCCGACATTTCCGTGCAGTCCTCCCCCCTCGACGCCGTGGTGGAATCCGCCGCTGAAGCCGATGCCGCCGTGACCGCCGAACCCAATGGTTTCGTGGAACTGGGCCTGGCCCCTGAACTCGTGCAGGCCGTGGCCGACCTGGGCTACACCCAGCCCACCAGCGTGCAGCTCAAGGCCATTCCCCTGGCCATGGGCAGCGATGCCTCGAAGTTCATCGACCTGATGGTCTCCAGCCAGACCGGCTCGGGCAAGACCGCCGCCTTCCTGCTGCCCGTGCTGCACACGCTGATCAACCAGCAAGCCGCTGCCGAAGCCGAAGAACGCGCTGCCTTTGATCGTTCCGTGGCCGAAGCCGCCGAGCGTGGCGAACCTGCTCCCAAGCGCGCCAAGCGCAAGGACCCCACCAGCTCGCGCAACTTCAAGGCCGCCACTCCTGGCGCCCTGATCCTGTGCCCCACGCGTGAACTGGCGCAACAGGTGGCGCACGACGCCATCGACCTGGTCAAGCATTGCCGTGGCCTGCGCGTTGCCAACGTGGTGGGCGGCATGCCTTACCAACTGCAGATCGCCAAGCTGCAGAACGCCGACCTCGTGGTCGCCACCCCCGGACGCCTGCTGGACCTGCAGCGCTCGATGCAGATCAAGCTCGACAAGGTGCAATTCCTGGTCGTCGACGAAGCCGACCGCATGCTCGACCTGGGCTTCTCGGACGACCTGGCCGAACTGAACCAGCTGACCAGCCAGCGCAAGCAGACCATGATGTTCAGCGCCACGTTCGCGCCGCGCATCCAGCAACTGGCCATGCGCGTGATGCACGACGGCGGTTCGTCGGTGCAGAAGGTGACCATTGATTCTCCACAAGAGAAGCACGCCAACATCAAGCAGATGCTGTACTGGGCCGACAACGCCCAGCACAAGCGCAAGCTGCTGGACCACTGGCTGCGTGACACCACGATCAACCAGGCCATCGTTTTCGCCAGCACCCAGGTGGAGTGCGACGGCCTGGCCAACGACCTGCAACAGGAAGGCTTCTCGGCCGTGGCACTGCACGGTGCCCTGAGCCAGGGCCTGCGCAACCGCCGCCTGATGGCGCTGCGCGCCGGCCAGGTGCAGATCCTGGTGGCGACCGATGTGGCTGCCCGCGGCATCGACGTGCCCACGATCACCCACGTGTTCAACTTCGGCCTGCCCATGAAGGCAGAGGACTACACCCACCGCATCGGCCGTACCGGCCGTGCCGGCCGCGACGGCCTGGCTGTGACCTTCGCCGAGTTCCGCGATCGCCGCAAGATTTTCGACATCGAAAGCTACAGCCGCCAGCAGTTCAAATCGGAAGTGATCGCCGGCATGGAACCCACGCAGCGCTCGCCCCAGGCACCGCGCGGTGGCGACTTCGGCGGTGGCCGTGGTGCCCCAGGCCGTTCGTACGACAACCGTGAAAACCCATCGCGCGGCCGCTTCAATGGCCCCGCACGTGGTAATGACCGCGGTGGCAACGACCGTGGCGGTTTCGGTGGTGGCTTTGGCGGCGGCTTTGCCGGCCGTGGCAGCGACAACCGCGGCGCCCCCCAGGGTGGCGGCCGTGAAGGTGGCTACCAGGGTGGCAACGGTGGCGGCGGCTACGGCGCTCCCCGTGAAGACCGTGGCTTTGGTGGTGGCGCTCCCCGCCGCGATGCCGATGGCTATGGCCGCAAGCCAGGCTTTGGTGACGCGGGCCAGGGCCGCTTTGCCCCCCGTGCCGACGCCGGTGCACCGCGTGGTGACTTTGCTCCCCGCAAGCCCGCATTCTCCAAGCCAGCCGGCGCTGGCGGCGCCAAGCCGTTCGTGGCCCACGACGCACGCAAGCGTCCTGCCCGTCCTGCACGCTGATCACACAGACACCCTGGTCTGAAGGTCATGAAGGGCTGGCACCGCAAGGTGCCAGCCCTTTTTTGCGTCGGCAGATTGCACAGGCCCGGTTTTCCCTGGCCATGTCGTCAATAATTGCCCACGGAGGAAATTGTCGTGGTGTCATCTCTATCCTCGGGGGCCGACTACGAGCACATGTTCGAGTTGACGCCCGTGTCGTTGTGGCTTGAGGACTTCAGCGAACTCAAGCAGCTGTTCGACGGCTGGCGCGCGCAAGGGGTGACCGATATCCGCGCGCACCTGTCCGAGGACCGGGCCCGCCTGCGCCAGTGCAGCGCATCGCTGCGCGTCCTGCAGGTCAACCGCCGCACACTCGAGCTGTTCTCTGCCAACAGCCTGGAGCACCTGGTCGCCAACCTGGACAAGGTCTTTCGCGACGACCGGCACGACACCGCCGCGCACGAGCTGGCGCAGCTGTGGGACGGGCAGCTGGAGTTCTCCAACCAGACCGTGAACTACGCGCTCGATGGCCGGCGCCTGGACGTGCAGGTGCGTGCGCGCATCCTGCCCGGCCACGAGCACGACTGGAGCCGCGTGCTCGTTTCGCTCGAAGACAACACCGTGCAGTTCAACGATGCGCGCCGCATCCAGCGCAGCGAGCAGTACGCGCGCGACCTGTTCGAGCATTCGCCCGTGTCGCTGTGGGTCGAGGACTTCAGCGCGGTCAAGAACCTGCTCGATGGCGTGCGTGCCCAGGGCATCGGCGATTTCAAGACCTTCCTCAAGGTGCACCCGGACTTCGTGGCCCGCTGCATGCAGGAGATCCGCGTCATCGACGTGAACCAGCAGACCTTGCGCATGTTCGGTGCCTCCAGCAAGGAGATGCTGCTCAACAGCATCGGCCGCGTGTTCCGGGGCGAGATGCACGAATCCTTCGGCGAACAACTGCAGGACCTGTGGGAGGGCAAGACCTTCCAGCAGCGCGAGGTGGTGAACTATTCGCTCTCGGGCGATGCGGTGAACATCCACATGCAGTTCTCGGTGCCCGACAGCCACCGGCACGACTGGGGCCTGGTGCTGCTGTCGCTGGTGGACATCACCGCCCGCAAGAAGGCCGAAGCCTACCTCGAGTACCTGGGCAAGCACGACGTGCTGACCCAGTTGCGCAACCGCGCCTTCTATGCCGAAGAGCTCAACCGGCTCACGCGCAAGGGGCCCTGGCCGCTGTCCGTCATCGCCATCGACCTCAACGGCCTCAAGGTCGTCAACGATGAGCAGGGCCATGCGGCCGGTGACTCCATGCTGCGCCGCGTGGGCGAGGTGCTGGCCAAGGCCGTGGATGCCCCGGCCTGTGCGGCACGCATCGGTGGCGACGAGTTCACCGTGCTGCTGCCGGGCACCGACGAGCGCGGCGCCCTGGCATTGCAGGAGCGCATCATCTCCATGCTGGACCTGAACAACCAGTTTTACCCCGGCCAGCACCTGAGCCTGGCCATGGGTATTGCCAGCTGCCAGTCGGGCGATGCAGTGGAGGCGACCATCAACCGTGCCGACCAGGCCATGTACGCGGAAAAGAACCGCTACTACCAGCAAAAGAACATCGACCGCCGGCAACCGGGGTCGTGATGCCGGAGCCGGTGCTGGGGCGGGTCAGAGATTGATGGGCATGCGGCCGATGTCGGGCCAGCGGTGGTGCAGGTAGATCCAGGCGAGCATGCCGATGCCCATCATCAGCAAGGATGACAGGGCCAGCAAAATGGTCGAATGCATCACCAGCGGGGCGATCACGCCCGCCACCAGCCCGTTGGCCGTGGAACCCACGAAGGCCTGCATCGATGAGGCCATGCCCCGCCGCTCGGGGTACAGGTCCAGCACCAGCAGGGTCACCACCGGCACCATGAGGGCCCAGCCAAAGGCAAACACCGCAATCGGCAGCAGTGCCCACCAGGCATGCGGTGGGAACAGCAGGTTGGCCGCCAGGTTCAGCACCGCCACCGTGAACATGATCAGAAAGCCGTGGCGGATCTGCCGCTTGGGCGGAATGCGCCCGGCCAGGCGCCCGCTGAGCCAGGCCCCGCCCATGATGCCCGAGATGGTGAGGATGAAGAACCAGAAGAACTGCGTGGGTGCCAGCGACAGGTGATCGCCCAGGAAGGCGGGCGCCGACAGCACGTACAGGAACATGCCATTGAAGGGCACACCGCTGGCCAGCGCCAGCAGCACGAAACGCGCGCTCGAACCCAGCTGCACGTAGCCCTGCATCAGGTGGCGCACGTTGAAGGGCTGGCGCTGCTCGATGTGCAGCGTCTCGGGCAGCAGCCGGTAGTTGGCCGTCCACAGCACCACGCCCACCAGGGTCAGGAACCAGAAGATGCTGTGCCAGCCGGTGTGCACGAACAGCCAGCCACCCACGATGGGCGCGATGGCCGGGGCCACGCCGAAATAGATCGTGACCTGGCTCATCACCTTCTGGGCCTGGGCGGGCGGGAACATGTCGCGGATCACCGCCCGCGAGACCACGATGCCCGCGCCTGTGGACAGGCCTTGCAGCGCACGGAACACCACCAATTGCCCGATGGTCTGCGACAGCGCGCAGCCCGCCGATGCCAGCGTGAACACCGCGATGCCCCAGAGGATCACCGGCCGGCGGCCGAAGCTGTCGGCCAGCGCGCCGTGGAACAGGCTCATGAAGGCAAAGCCGAACAGGTAGGCCGACAGCGTCTGCTGCATCTCCACCGGCGTGGCGCCCAGCGCCGCCGCGATACCCGAAAACGCCGGGATGTAGGTGTCGATGGAGAACGGCCCCAGCATGCCCAGCACCGCCAGCAGCACCGCCAGGGCCCAACGGGGTGCTTTCCAGAGCAGATGGGCTTGTGGGTTCATGCGGGAGGAGCCGGGAGTTCGTGAGGGGTGCGCCGCAGGCGGGCAGGAAAGAGGCCCCGACGCTTGGCGGGCTCTCCGACCGATTATGCGGGAAGCGGCGGCCTGCGGCACTGTGCCAGCGCAATCCCTGCACCAGATTGGGGCTGCCCGGCCGGTACCCAGGCGCAAAGCGCCCCAGGGCACCGATGTATCAGTAGGTATACGGAATCCACTCTCCGTTGCCCGACTTCATCATGTACTTGCCGGCGGCGTTGCGCATCACGATCACGTCCGCGTTCTCCGAGACGAAAGGCGTCGTCTCGGGCGCCTTCACGCGCTCGGCCAGGGGGCGGGCCGATGCGGCATAGGGGCTGTCGCTGAGCAGATCACCCAACAGCGTGAACAGGCCCAGGTAGCTCATGGGCTGGTTCACCACCACCGGCGCGGCGGGCGGCGCGTCCGCAGCCTTCTTCATGCCGACCAGCTTCACGGCGGCCGGCACGAGGGTGATGCGCGGGCCCGGGATCTCGCGCATGCCCGAGATCTGGATCTTGTCGCCGCGCAGCGAGGCGCCGTGCTCGGGCACCAGCACCACCACCACCGGGCGGCCAGCGGTCTCCAGCTCCGTGATGAACTTGTCGAAGTCGGCCATCAGCTGCACCAGGCGCGGCTTGTAGGTATCGAGGCTGCTGCGCGAGCTCATGCCCGGCACGCGGTTGCCATCGTGCAGCGAGATGGTGTTGTAGTACATCGCCACCGGCGCGCCGCCGCTCTGGGCGCTGCGCTTCTTCCACCACTGCGACAACAGTGCGTAGTCGTTGTAGATCGGCGAGCCATCGAAATTCTGCATGTGCACCGGCGCATCCTGGTTGCGCTGCAGCTTGCCGGCCAGGCCCCCGCGCTGCTCCAGCGTGTGGGCGAACTCTTCGTAGAGGCCATCATGGTTCAGCAGGCCCGCCGTCTGGTAGCCCAGTTTTTCCAGGTTGGGGAACACGTAGCACTGCGGATCGATGCCCTCGTAGAGCTTCTTGTGCGGCGTCTGCCCGCACGAGCCGTGCAGCACCCGCAGCGAGGCCGGGCCGCTGTAGCTGGCCGCGCTGTTGAAGTTGGTGAACAGCACATCGAAGCGCTGCAGCAGCGGGTGGTTGCGCTGGCCCACGAACTCCATGTCGTCCCAGGACAGCGAGCACACGTGCAGCAGGATGATGTCGAAGGGGGGCGTGCTGCCCGCGGCCGAGGTGAACTGCAGGCGTTTCTGGCCCTCGCTGGCGTAGAACTTCTGCAACAGGGCATCGGGGTCCGAGGCATCGGCCGGCTGCGTGCCATCGCCCTGGCTGGCCAGGGTGCCGCCGGCTTCATTTTCCTGGGCCTTGTGCTCCTGGATGGCCGCCACCAGCGGTACGCTGAGGATGCCGGCCAGGGCGAAGGTGGCAAAGCGCACGCGGCGCGCCAGCGCTGCGTACAGGAACAGTCCGGCAATGGCCAGCACCAGCGCCGCAGGATTCACCAGCCGTGTGGCCAGCTCCAGCCAGTAGTCTGCGCTGAAGCCGGCCAGCGCCTTGAGCTGGGAGAGCACGCGTGCCGGCGTGGGCAGGTAGGAGTCGTGGTAGAGCAGCGCCAGCGCCGCCGGCCAGGCCAGCACCGCGCGGGTGCGCCGCAGCAGCCGGTGGCCGATGGGTGGCAGCAGCGCCAGCCACAGCAGCAGGTTCAGCCACCAGTTGAAGCCGATGTAGCCGGTGAAGGTCAGGCCGACCTTGGCCAGGAAATACAGGTTCCAGTAGCTCATGCACGCAGCCTCTGTTGCCCGCGCTGGCCACCCAGCGGCCAGCGGGCCTTGGCGGCATCCACCAGCGATCCCCAGAATTTGCGGTAGCCCAGCACCCCCAGCTGCGCGATCTCCTGCAGGCCGTGCAGGGGGCGGTCGGTGTCATGGCTGTCGTTCCACTCGCGCCAGGTGTCGGGGCGCGCGAAGGTGCACTGCACCAGGTCAATCTGTTGTTCGCGGGTCATGGGGTCGAATTGCAGGCCCGTGGCGCTCTGGCCCCGGTGCAGCATGATGGTGGCAGGGAAAGTGCATTCGGTATCGCCGCGCCACAGGCCCACCTGGACCTGCTCGCCCACGGTGAGCTGCGTGCCTTGCGGCAGCTGCAGGCCCACGCCGGTCATCGAGAAATCGGTGCACACGGCCGTCAGCACGCTGCCGTCGTCCTGGTACAGGGTGGCCTGCAGCTGCGTGGACACGCGGTGCATGCGGCGCACCTGGCGTGCCTCGGAGGCCACGCCCAGCGCGGCGCCCAGCATCAGGATGCTGTAGGTGGTCCACAGCAGGTTCAGCAGCACCGTGGCCGTCTCCTCGGTGTTCCAGAAGAACAGGCGCATGAGCCCCATGCCGAAGGCGGCGAAGTTCAGGAGCACCAGCACCGTGTAGGGGCGCGAGATCACCCAGTCGAAATAGGGCTGGTCCACCAGCCCGCCCTTGGCCGTGACGTTGAACTTGCCCAGGCGCGGGTTGATCAGCGCCACCGTGGTGGGCAGGGCCACGTACCAGGCCAGCACCGTCTCGTAGACCTCGGCCCAGAAGGTGTGCCGGTGCTCGCCCTGCACGTGGGCGTTGGCGATGTTGGACTGCAGGATGTAGGGCAGCACGTACAGCGCGATCATGATGGCGCCAGCGTTGATGATGTGCCACTCGAAGAACAGGAAAGCCATGGGCGCGGTGAGGAACACCAGCCGCGGCAGCCCGAAGAAGAAGTGCACCATGGCATTGGCATAGCAGATGCGCTGCCACAGCGTGAGCCCCTTGCCCGTGAAGGGGTTGTCCACGCGGAAGATCTGCGCCATGCCGCGCGCCCAGCGGATGCGCTGGCCCACATGGGCCGACAGGCTCTCGGTGGCCAGGCCGGCGGCCTGCGTCTCGTTGATGTAGGCCGTGGTGTAGCCGCGCCGGTGCAGCTTGAGGGCCGTGTGCGCGTCCTCGGTCACCGTCTCCACGGCGATGCCGCCCACTTCCATCAGCGGGCCACGGCGGATCACGGCGCAGGAGCCGCAGAAGAACGTGGCGTTCCAGAAATCGTTGCCGTCCTGGATCAGGCCGTAGAACAGCGCGCCCTCGTTGGGCACGCGGCGGAAGGTACCCAGGTTGCGCTCGAACGGGTCCGGCGAGAAGAAATGGTGCGGCGTCTGCAGCATGGCGCACTTGGGGTCGCGCTGGAACCAGCCCACGGCGGTGGTCAGGAAGGAGCGCGTGGGGATGTGGTCGCAGTCAAAGATGGCGACCAGCTCGCCGTCCGTCTTGGCCAGCGCGTGGTTCAGGTTGCCGGCCTTGGCATGGTTGTTGTCGGGGCGCACGATGTAGCCCACGCCCATGGACTCGGCGAACTCGCGGAATTCCTCGCGCCGACCGTCGTCCAGGATGAAGACCTTGACCTTGTCCTTGGGCCAGTCCAGCGCCATGGAGGCCAGCACCGTGGTGCGCACCACGCTCAGTGGCTCGTTGTAGGTGGGGATGTACACATCCACCGTGGGCCACGATGCCGCCATGCCCTGCAGTTCGGCCGGGCGGCGGTGCAGCGGCCAGGCGGTCTGGATGAAGCCCAGCACCACCACCAGCCAGGTGTAGGCCTCGGCGGCCAGCAGGCCATAGCCGAGGAAGGACTCGATGACCGAGTCGAACTCGATGGACGAGGTGATGCGCCACCAGGCATAGCGGCCCATGGCCAGCAGGCTGATGGCGGCAAGGGCCAGCGACGGGTAGCGCCCGGGCAGGCGGCGCAGCACCAGCGACAGGCTCCAGCACAGCAGCATGAACAGGGTCTGCCCGAACCAGTTGAAGGGCGTGGTCATCACGACCAGGCCGGCCACCATGCCCACGGCCAGCACGGCCCAGCGCAGTCCGGGGATTTCCAGGGCAGGGGACAGCACCTGGTCGGCCAGGCGCATGCCTTTTCCCACATTGACGTGGGCGGCCAGGCGGTCCATGGCGCGCAGGAACAGCCGGATCGGCCAGAACACGGCGGTCAGCAGCAGCGCCAGGCCCTTCCAGCCCCAGCGCAGCACGAAGCCGAGGCCGGCAAACAGCCAGTGCAGCGGCTGCAGCAGCCAGGGCAGCAGGGCGCGCTCCGGGGTGGCGGGCAGCACCACGCAGCGCCACAGCCACATCCACCAGGGGGCACCGGGCGCCACTTCGAGCTGGCGCGCCAGCCAGGCCCACGCCAGGCGCAGCCGTGCGCGCGCTTCCTGCGCTCGCGGGGTGTCAGCGGGCAGGGCCGCGCTGGTATCGGTTTGCGCAGTCATGGGCGGCTGGCTCCAGCCACCAGCATCGACGAGGGCGCCTGGCGCTGGCCGGTGAGCCAGTTGCACACGCCCTGCAGGTCATGGGCAGACTGGGCTTGGGGCGCGAAACTGTGGACGCACATCGCGCGTGCCAGCGCGCGCGGGATGTTCTCGTCTTCGTGCAGCGTGTAGGGAATCAGCTGTTCGCCCCATTGCTGGCGCAGCGTCTGCAGGGCCTCGCGGTGCGAAATGCGGCGCGGGTCGAAGCGCGTCACCAGCACGCCCTGGTCGGCCGGTGCCGCTGCGGCCTCGTGCAGCATGGCCTGCACCCCGGCGGGGTCGGCGCAGGCGCGGGCAGAGGCTTCCAGCGTCACCAGCACCACATCGGCACAGCGCAGCGCTGCCTGCGCCAGGGGCGATGGCCACGCGGGCGTGTCCAGCACCACCGTGCAATCGTCGGGCACGTCGAGCAGTTCCAGCTGGTCCAGCAGCCAGCGCGGTTGCGCCTGCAGTTGCCGGTGCAGGGCTTCGATGGCATCGGGCGGCGCCTTGCCGAAGGGCAGCACGCTGACGCCGTCCGTGTTGTCGAAGCCGCCATCGGCCCACCACTGGCCCGCCGCTGCCAGGGGCGCCCAGCCCAGGGCACTGGGCTCTTGCATGCCCAGGTGCCTGGCGAGCAGGTTCTGGGCACACAGTTCCACCGCCAGGCAGGGCTGGCCCTGGCGCGCCAGGAGCGTGGCCAGGTGGGCGGCCAGGGTGGTTCGCCCCGATCCACCGAGCGGCGATACGATGGCAATCACGCGCATGCAGGGTCTCTCTTCATTCGTTCGGTCATTCCGCGCGGGGCGGGGTCACTGCCCCGGGGGGCGGCAGCTCAGGGCGGTAGGGCTGCACGCAGCGCAGCGGCCGGCGCGCGTGCCGCAGGCGGCGCAGCACCAGCCAGCAGGGCCAGGCCAGCAGCGCGCCCAGCACGGTGTAGAGCAGCAGCTCCATCAGGATCTTCATGCCATGGACCTCGGTGAGGGGCGCGGCACGGCACGCCGCCCAATGGGCCGGTGCTGCACGCCAGGCCCGGCGGCCATGGGCAGCAGCGGGCGGGATTCGGTGCCGGGCGCATCGGGCGCCGGGATGGGCGCGGTCGGCAGCGCTGCAGAGACCGGTGCCACCGCCTGCGCCACCAGCGCTGGGGCCGGTGAAGCGCTGGGCCGGGGGCTGTCCGCCAGGGCGGCGCTGTAGTCGGGCAGGCCCTTGCGCAGCGATTCCTGCAAGGGCGTCACCATGGCGCGGATGCCGGTGTCCGAGCTGTCGGTGGCTTCGCTGGAGAACAGCTGGGTCAATGGCAGCGTGAACAGGCGGTTGAGGGCCAGCTCGACGTCGGGTTCGCGGCAGGCGAACAGAAAGACGTAGACGCTTTCGTGGTCGGCCGTGAACAGGTCACCGTCGCGCGAGGTGTGGCAGGCGCGCAGGGCGTCGAGGTGGGGGATCTGCGCCAGCACGTTCAGCCGCACCAGACTGTGCGACAGGCCGATGCCGTGCGTGCGGTCCAGCATGCCGCGCACCAGGGTGCAGAACTGCGCGGGCGGCTGGTAGCCGCGCTCGCGCGCGGGCATGAAGCTGCCGAGCGCCTCTTCGTAGTCGGGGTGCACCTTGCGCGTGTGGCTCTGGGCGTTGATGTCCTGCAGCAGCTGCAGCAGCCGGGAGAAGCCCACTTCCTTGTAGACCACGGCGCTCGCACCCAGTTGCAGCAGGGCCTGCTCGCTGTGCGTGCGCAGCTTGCCCAGGTTTTCACGCACCACGATCTTGAGCGTGAGCGGGCGTGACAGGCGCAGCTGGTGCACCAGGCGCGCGCGCGCCTCGAAGTCCGACGCCTGGCCGGCGTCGATCAGCACCGTGGCGGCCACGCTTGCGGCGGCGGCCACTTCCATGTCGGCCAGGCTGTCGACGATGCGCCAGTGGCCGGGCACGCCGCGCTGGCCATCGACCGAGGCGCGTGTGGCGATCACCTCCGACTGGTCCACGGCCTCGACCAGCTCGCGCACGGCGCCGCGGGTGCGCGTGCCATCGGCGGCCAGGCGGCCCGATGCGCCGTCGTGCAGCAGGCCGAAGGCGGTCTGGAAGAGGGCGCCGGCATCGGTATTCCAGCGCTCCAGGCCCAGGCTCCAGCGGTCGGCCTCGGTGTGCAGCGTGGCGATGTGCATGGACATCTGGCACAGGTTGCGCAGCGCAGGCAGCAGCACCTCGGGTTCCAGCGGGGGAAAGAAGCCCAGCACCACGGGGCGCAGCCGCTCGCGGCACAGCGCACTGAGCTGGCGGCTCACGCGCGCCAGCTCGGTCACGCTCAGGCCCGTCAGCAGGCCCTGCGCATCGCAGATGTACAGGGCGTGTTCGTCTCGGAGTCCCGTGCGCCCGAGCTCGTCCATCAAAGGCGGCAGGCCGTGGCGCCGCACCTCGGCCTGCAGGCCGGGCGAGAGCACCCACAGCCTGAGCCGGCCCGTGCGGTAGGCTTCGCGGACACGTGGGCGCAGCAGCAGTTCGTCCGCCCATGCGGTGCCCGATGCCACCAGGGCCACCGGGCCTGCGGCGACGGCATCCTCGATGAGGGCCGGTAACCACAGCGCGGCGCTGCTGTCGTCGGCTGCCACCAGCGACACCGGCACATGCGGCGGCAACTGCCCCACGCCGTCGGGCAGGCCGTCTATGCCAATGCGCGTGGGGGCGGCGCTGCCGACCATGTCCTTGCGCGAAGGGGGGCGCACGAGCCGGGCAAGGGAGCGCGGCCAACCCGCAGGCGGGGCGGCTTTTCGCTGGGAGGGAGAGGCGGAGGACATCTCAGAAACTCGAGTAGGGCTGAACGGGGCGCGGCCGGTTCTCCAGCGGCGCGAGCACCGGATCGAAGCGGTAGCGGCCGTAGACCATGAGGTTGGTGGGCGCGTAGTAGGCCGAGCGGTCCAGCTCCAGCTGGGCACCCAGTGCGAGGTTTTTGCTGACCTGGTACTCCAGCACGCCGCGGAAGGATCGGCCGAAGCCCGAGCCGGAGCTGCCCGTGTACACCGGCACGCTGCCGCTTTCGGCCAGGCGCGCGCGCGCCAGCGACTGCAGCAGCGCGTTCTGCGGAAAGTAATCGGTGTCGGCGCTGCTGCTGCGCGAGACCGAGATCGCGCCCCGCGCAAGCCAGGTGAACGCCCCCTTGCGGCCGCTCCACTCGATGGGCAGGGCCACCGAGGCATAGCTGCGCGGGCTGTAGTAGCCGCCATGGCCGAAGCTGTACTCCGACAGGTCTTTGCCGTAGTGCCAGGCCGAGAAGGTCACGCCCATGTTCACCACGCTGTGGCTGTTCTTCCAGACATCGCGGTCCACCGCCATGCGCAACTGGGCGCGGATGTTGCTCTCCACGTTCTTGCCCGTGAGGGCCGCCAGGCTCAGGTTCACCGAACTGCTGTAGGGGCCGAAGTCGGTCGACAGGCGCCCGGAAGCGCCCGTGGCCACCACGCCGCCCCACACCTGGCCGGTGATGGGGTCGCGCGCGCCGGCATACGACAGCAGGCTGCCCGTGATGGGGCGGCGGAACCCTTCGAGCTTGTAGCCGTAGCGGCCCAGGTCGCCGGTCCTGGCGATGCCGCCCACCAGGTTGGTCACCGGAAAGCCCACGCCCGTGGTGCCGATGTCCCACTGGAAATCGTCGCCTACAAAGCCGAAGCCCAGGTTGGTGCCCGAGCCGCGCTGGCGCCGGTAGGCCAATGGCGAATTGGGCGGCAGCGCCGCGATCTGGCCGAAGTCCGTGAAATCCGAGCCATCGGCAGGCAGTTCGCCCGCATCGAGCTTGACCCGGTCCACGTGCAGGAAGTAGTGCCCGTCGTAGCCGCGCGGCATGAAGGCCACCAGGGGCCGCTCCCAGCCGCGCAGGCTGGAGATGCCGTCGGTGGAGTTCTTGCGCAGCCCCGTGTGGGCGGCTTCGATCCACACCTGTCGGCGCGCCTCGATGGAGTCGATCTCGCCCTGGATCTTGGCCACCACGGCCTGGTCGACCGGCAGTGAGAGGGCGTAGCTTTGCTGCAGCACCAGCGGGGGCTCGACCACTGCGGATTCGCTTGGAGCGGGCTCCGTGGGCGGGCTGGCAGCGCCGCGCGTCTCCAGCGTGAGCGCGCTGCGGAAAAACACCAGCGCCTGCGCATAGTTGCGGTTGGCGCGCTCCAGCCGCGCGGCATGCAGCAGCACGTCGCTGTCCTGCGGGAAGGCCTGCAGCAGCCTGGCGGACAGGGCACGCGCCTCGTCCATGCGGCCTGCGCGCTGCCAGATGCGCAGCAGCGCCAGTTGCTGGCCGGCGTCGGTGGGCGGCAGGTGGTCCTGCAGCCACAGCGCCTGCTCGGTGGCACCCCGTGCATCGCCCAGGCGCGACAGGGCGTCCGCCAGGTTCATGCGGATTTCCAGGCTGTCGGGCTGTGCCTTGGCCAGCGGTGCCAGCAACCGGGCCGCATCGGCGTACTCGCCGGCCGCCATGAGCAGGCGCGCCTGCGTCTGCGTGCGCTGCTGCGCCGTGGTCGGCGTGTCGGGCAGCTGCAGCGGCTGGCGCGCCAGGCGCAAGGCCTCGCCCAGGTTGCCGGCCTGGCGCTGCTGCTCGATGAGCCGCTCCCGGTGCGCGGTGTACAGGGCAATGAGCCGTGCCTCCTGCTCCTCGCTCCAGCCCGGCGACTGCAGCAGGGCGGGCAGGCGGGCGGCCAGGCCCGCGTCGTCCAGCGCGCGGTTGAGCAACTGGGCATGGTCGAGCTGCACCTCCGGCGGCAAACCGGGGCTGCGTGCGGCCAGGCGGTCGAACACGGCCACGCCACGGGCCGGTTGCGTGCGGCGGAACCAGGTGTTGGCCACGGCATACAGCAGTTCGGCATCGTTGCCGGCCGCTTGCTCGGCCTGGCCCAGCAAGGCCTGTGCTTCGGCGGTGTCGCGGCTGGCGCCGGCCCGGGCGACCAGCGATTTGACCGTGGAGCGCTGCACCAGCGCCCGCATGGCATCGGTCTGTTCTGCAGCGGGGATTTGTGCCAGGTCGGCAAGGGCACCCAGGTCGTTGTCCACGGCCGAACGGATCAGGGCGCGCGCATAGTGCATGGCGCTGCGGTCCGCGGCGGCGGTGCTGGTCCGCGCGATGCCTTCGTCCATCACGCTCAGCGCCTCGCGCGGCAGGTTCAGCCGCAGGTACAGGCGGGCCAGGCGGTGGCGCAGCCAGGCATCGCCCGGCGTCAGCACGATGGCCGACTCCAGCGTGCGCATGGCGGCGCTCAGGCGCTGGGCCTGCATGTGCCCGTCGGCCTGTGCCACCAGGATGTCGGCCTGCGTGCCCACGAGCTTCTCGCCCAGGGCCGCGTCGCTGGCCGAGGCCTTTTCCAGCAGCACCAGGGCTTCGCCCGAGCGGCCCGTGCGGGCGTAGAGACCGGCCAGGCCCTTCAAGGCCGAGCTGCTGTTGGCTCCGGCCTTGAGCGCACTCTGGTACAGGGCTTCGGCCTGGGTGCGGTCGCCCTGCAGGTCGCGGATGCTGGCCAGTGTGGTCAGTGCTTCGGCATTGTCTGGCTGCATGGCCAGGGCCCGGCCCGCGAGGTCGGCGGCCGTGGCCAGTTCGCTCTTCTCCAGCGCCACATCGGCCTGGCGCAGAAAGCCCCAGAACCGGGCGGTGGCCTGCAGGTCCTTCCACTTGCCCTGCCGCGTGAGCGCGAAGGCCTGGCCGAACAGGTCCTGCGCCTCTCCATGCTGGCCCTGGCGCAGGCGGATCATGCCCAGGTTGCCCAGGCTCTCGCCATCGCCGGGGCGCAGCGCGAGCACGGTTTGCAACTGCTCTTCGGCGCGTTCGGTGTTGCCCTGGTCCAGTGCCACGCGCGCAGCATTGCGCGCGATGTTGGCCGGGTCGCGGGCGGCGCGCTCCGCGCGTTCCACGGCCTGCTGCATGGCGGCCAGGCGGTCGACCATGGCCTGGTCGGCCGGGTAGCGCTGCAGGAAGGCGCGCACGCGCGGCATGTTCGCGGCGGTGTTGGGCAGCCGGTCCACGGCACGGCGCCACAGGTCCTGCAGCTGCTGGGCATTCACGTCGGGCTGCTTGGCAAGCGCCTCGATCTCCTGCACCACGGCGCTGGGGTTCTCGCCACCGTACATGCGCATTTCGAGTTGCGCCAGGCGGTAGCGCGACTCGCCCGTCTCCTGGTAGAGCTTGCCCAGCTGGCGCACGGACTCACCGCCACCGCCCTTGGTGCCCGAGCCGCCCACGATCTGCAGGTACTCCAGCGCCAGGCCGCCCAGTTCGGGCGGGCCGTTGGGAAACAGCTCGCGCGCCACCTCGGCGGCCTCGGCCTTGCGGCCGGCACGCGCCATCAGGCGCATCTGCGAGAGTTTTTCGCGGTCGGGGCCGTACACGCGCACCAGGGTTTCGAGCTCCTGCGTCACCTTGTGCCCTGGGTGGCGGGTGCGCAGCGTCCCCAGGATGCGCTTGGCCTCGTCGGTCTTCTTCTCGCGCAGCGCCAGGTCACCGAGGGTGCCCAGGCCCTGGGGGGAGTAGGGGTCCATGGCCAGCAGCTTGTCGATCAGCTGGCGCGCCATGTCGGGGCGGTTCTTGGAGGCCCACAGACGCGCACCGCTGAGCAGCTCGGCCTCGATGGCCGGCGGCGCGCTGGCCAGCACACCGTGGCTGGCCGGAAGGCAGGCGGCGGCCAGCAGGGTGAGCGAGGGCAGCCAGTGGCGGGGTCGGCGCGGCCGGCTGGGCATGGGGGTCACGGCTTCCACCGCGCGATGAGCTGGCCTGCCGCCGTGAAGCGGTACTGGCCATCGAATGCGCCCTGGCCGAAGAGGGCCAGCACCTGCTCGTAGTAGGCCGTAGGCCGCAGGGGCCGGGCCTCCAGGCGCATGCGCTGCGATTGCAGGGCCTTGTCGTCCCCCGCGGCGCGCAGAAAGGGCAGCATCGCGGCCGAGAAGCCCGAGGGCGCGGGGCCCGAGGCCTGCGCGCTCAGGATGTCGATGGATTCGGGCGGATAACCCTGGTCGCGCACGTAGCGGGCCATGGGCGCCAGGGTGTCGAGCAGCGCCCGGCGGCCCGGTGCGTCGGCATGCATCATGCCGGCCCACAGGTAGACGCGGATGGCGTTGTAGGTGCCCTGGCCCTTCTCCTTGCCCTCGGTGTCAACGAGGAAGCCCTGCTTGGCGTCGTACACCGTCCAGTCGGGCGTGAAGCCCTTGGGCGACGAACCGCGGATGACCTTGAGCGAGCTGTCCACCAGCAGCTTCCACTGCGGGTCGGCGTCACCCGCCGCCAGCCAGTGCATCAGGTGCATGGGCATGTAGCTCGGGTTCAGGCGCCAGCGGCCGTTGGGCTGCACGAAGCCTTTGGGTGCGGGCAGCAGGGTGGGGCCCAGGCCCGGGATGTCAGCGGTTTCTTCGCGCAGCACGCGCGCCGCCAGCAGGGCCGACAGGGCCCGGTAGCTGCGCTCGTTCCACAGGCGCCCGGCTTCGCCCAGGGCGTAGGCGATCCACAGGTCGGCGTCGGAGGCGGCGTTGGCGTCGATCACGCCCCAGGTGCCGTCGGGCCGCTTGCCCCAGAGCCATGCAGGCAGGCGCGCCGTCATGTCGCCGGCGCACAGGTTGTTCTCGGTCCAGCGCAGCAGCTTGTCGAACATGGGCCGGTCGTTGGCCACCAGCGCGAAGAACAGCGCATAGCCCTGGCCTTCGGAGTAGGTCTGGCCGCCACCGTCATCGTCGGAGACCACGCGGCCGCCTTCGTTGATGAACTGGGCCTTGAAGGCATCCCAGGCGGGCCAGGTCGGGCGGCCGGCGCCCGCCTGCTGGGCCCGGGCGGCCGGTAGGCAGGACAGAAGCGCGGCACCGGCACCGGCCTGCAGCGCTGTGCGGCGTCGAAGGAAATCAGTCATTGCGTGCCGCCAGTCGGCGCCGAGCCATGCTGCGCAGCGCGGCGTAGACGATGAAGGTCAGGAGCAGGCCGGAGCCGATGCCCACCAGGGCCAGCAGCAGCGGGTGGCTGTGCATGTGGAACCACAGGCGCTGCCACCACGGCAGGTCGCCCACGTAGTACACGGGCTTGATGCGAAAGCTCTCGATGGCATCGCCGCGCATCAGGCCCAGGTCACCGCGCAGGCTCTTGATCTTGCCTGCGTCGTTCAGGCCCAGGCTCAGGAGTGCCATGGCCTCCTTGTCGGTGGCCGTGAGGGCCACCACGCTGCGCCCGGCCGACAGGGGCGACTCGAAGCCCGTGACGGCCGCCAGCGGCCCATTGCCCTGCAGGATGGCCTGGCCGCCCGAGGCCGACAAGCGCTGGTTGGATTCGAGGTTGAACAGGTCGATGAAGGAGCCCATGGCGCGCTCCAGCGGCTGCACTGAGCGCGCGCCTGCGGCCAGCAGGGCCGGCAGGTGGTTCTTCCACTTCTGCAGCAGGCCGTCGCTGTCGGCCTGGGAGATCACGAGGATGTCGGTGTCGGCAGCCTTGTCGGCCTCGTCCGCGCGCAGCAGCTTGAAACGCGTGCCGGGGTAGCCGGTGGAGGCGCTCATGCGGCCCACGGCGGTGAGGAAGACCTCCACGTCCGAGGTCGTGGGTTGGTTGGGCAGGATGATGGAAGTCTGCGCCAGGTCCGGCACCCGCGTGAAGGGGAAGCCGCTGTTGGCATAGGCCGCCAGGTTGGGCATGGCCAGGTAGTGGCGAAAGGCCGTGAGGTCGATGGTCGACTGCGGGTCGATGGCGGCGAACAGCTCGGTGGGAGGGGCCGAGCGGCAGCGGCCCAGGTCGTTGGGCGGGATCTGGAAGGCGAACTGCAGCTGGTTGTCGCCGCCGATCATGAAGGCCGGGATCTTCAGATCCGAACGCGTCTGCGCATTGCCGTCGTCGAACAGCGGCAGCATCACCGTGCTCTTGCTGCTGGTGCGGTCTTCGCGAGACTGCAGCGGGTAGGACTGGATGAACTGGTTGTTGATCGAGATGTTCAGTGCGCCGTGGTCCGACACGCTGTTGGGCGTATAGCGGTAGGTCAGGTCCAGCGGCACGCCCTTGGCGTTCCAGGTGAACAGGTCGGGCGCCATGCGCGTGTAGACGTTCACCGTGTCGTTGAGCACCGAGCCGCGCAACTGCAGGTCGGCCGCGCTCTGCACCAGCTCGGCCAGGCGCACGGGGCGCTTGGTGGTGATCCAGCGCGGCGCATCGTAGGGCTTGGCCAGGTCGGGGTATTCAAGCGACTTGACGGCGATGCTCTGCCCCGAGAGCACGGCCTTGCCCAGGGCCAGCGCGTCAGCGGCCATCTGCACCTGCGCATCGTCCTTGCCCAGCACCAGCAGCAGCTTGGCGCCCGGGACGTCGGGATGGGGCACCACGGAGAGGGTGGGCTCGGTGACCGGTGCCATCGCCTGCAGGAAGGCGGGGCGGTTGTCGTTGGTGGCCAGCACCACGGCGTGCTGGCGTGGCAGCTGGTTCTCGAACACCGGGAACTGGTTGCCCCGGTAGCCGGCGAGCATGCCGATCCAGCTGGCAATCGAGCCCGAGGCCTTGAGCGTGCCGGTGCTGGGCTTGGCGCCGTACACGAAAGGCAGGTTCACCGGCCGGTTGTCACGCGGGTCAAAGAACGGCGCGGGCAGCAGGGCCAGGTCGTCGCGCAGCGGGATCTGGCGCAGCGACAGGTCCAGCTGGCTTTCATTGCTGATGGTGGCCCACAGGCTCGAATGGTTGGGCGCCTCGCATTCCATCGTGTAGTGGCCGATGAACTGGAAGCGAAAGCGGTTGTAGTCGGTGAAGTAGCGCGGGTCGATGTTCATCTCGACCGTCTGCGGCGTTCCCAGGCGCTCCTTGTCGAGCACGATGGTCTGCAGCGTCTCATCATTGAGGATCACCTTGAGGTGCGACAGGTTCGGGATCAGCGCCGGCGAAAGCGTGAAGGTCAGGCGCAGCCTCGCGGCCTCCACGATTTCGTCGCGCCGCACACCCACGCCCACGCTGGCTTCGCTCTCCACGCCACGCAGCGTGACAGGGCGCGCCAGGCCCAGGTCCTTGAGGCTGGTTTTCCACTGGCGCAGCGGCAGTGCGGGGGCTGGCGCCGTGGCTGCCGAAGCCGCCGCAGCTGGGGCGGCGCTTTCGGATGCTGCCGTGGCGGCGGCTGATGCGCGCGCCGCACGCGCCTTGGCCCGCTCCTTGGCGGTCGACTCCTTGGCGGGCGCGGTCTGGGCATGGGCCGTGGGAAGGGGGGCAGAGACCAGCCCCAGGGCCATCAGCGCAGCCAGCAGGGGAGCTGTTCGGGTGGTGTGTCGAGAATTCACGGTGCTTTAGGGGTGTTCTGGCGTGGTAATGCAAAAGACGCCCGTGGCCCATCTGCCGACGATGTCATTTGTATGACAAAGTGTATCGATACATTTTGACTATGGGATGGTGGAAGACACTAGTTTGCAATTAAGCGCACATGGTTTTGCGGGCGTACGCAACCTTTACGCGGGGAGATGCCAACTGGATTCAGATTTGTAAAAAAAGAATCCTGTCGCGCAAAATTCACTGGCAGTCTGGTCGGGTATGGGGGCTATTGCCCCCGGCCCTCAGCGCTGCGGTAGGGTGATGCGCACATGGTGCTCACCCATGCGCAGAGGCAGGCGCAAAGGGCCTTGGTCGCAGGGCAGGGCCGCCCCGTCCAGCTCGGCAGATGCAACACTGCTGCCCTGTCCCATGGCCGCAGTGACTTCCACCGTGTAGCGGGCGTCACCCAGCACGATCTGCACCTGGAACCCCGGCCACTCGGCAGGAATGCACGGGTCGATCACCAGCACCTGCCCCTCGCGCCGTATGCCCAGGATGCTTTCCACCCCGGCACGGTACATCCAGCCTGCGGCACCGGTGTACCAGGTCCAGCCGCCGCGTCCGGCATGGGGCGCCACGGAGTAGACGTCGGCGGCAACCACGTACGGCTCCACGCGGTAGCGCGCCACCTCGGCGGGCGTGCGCGCATGGTGGATGGGGTTGACCAGCGCGAACAGCGCGTGGGCCCGGGTGCCGGCCTGCGGGTCGTTGCGCAACTGGGCCCGGGCCATGATGGCCCACATGGCCGCATGGCTGTACTGCCCGCCGTTTTCGCGCAGGCCGGGCGGGTAGCCCTTGATATAGCCCGGGTCGTGCGGCGTGGCGTTGAACGGCGGGGTGAACAGCAGGGCCAGGCCTTCCTGCGGCAGCACCAGCTTGTCGCCCAGCGAGGCCATGGCGATCAGCGCGCGCGCCGAGTCGGCGGCTCCCGAGAGCACCGCCCACGATTGGGCGATGGAGTCGATGCGGCATTCCTGCGCATCGTGCGTGCCCAGCCAGGTGCCGTCGTCGAAGGTGGCGCGCCGGTACCAGGCGCCGTCCCAGGCCTCGCGCTCCAGCGCGGCGCGCACCGCCTCGGCGTGCGCGCGCCAGCGCGCTGCCCTTGCGGGGTCGCGGGCATCCGCCAGTGGCGCCATCAGCGCCACCGTGCGCACCAGCAGCCAGCCCAGCCACACGCTCTGTCCCCGGCCCTCCTGGCCCACGCGGTTCATGCCGTCGTTCCAGTCGCCCGTGCCCATCAGCGGCAGGCCCAGGTCACCGGTCAGCGCCATGGTCTGGTCCAGCGCCAGCGCGCAGTGCTCGAACAGGGTGGCCGAAGCATCCGCCAGCATGGGCTGGAAGAACGCGTCGTGCTCGCCCGGCTGCAGTGCAGGCCCTTCCAGGAAGGCAATGGATTCGTCCAGCACCGCTGCGTCGCCCGACACCTGCACGTAGCTGGCGGTGGCAAATGCCAGCCACACCCGGTCGTCCGAGATGCGCGTGCGCACGCCCTGGCCCGAGTGCGGCAGCCACCAGTGCTGCACGTCGCCTTCGGCAAACTGCCGGCCAGCCGCACGCAGCAGGTGGGCGCGCGTCTCATCGGGGCGTGCAAAGGCCAGCGCCATGCCGTCCTGCAACTGGTCGCGAAAGCCGTAGGCCCCGCTGGCCTGGTAGAAGGCCGAGCGCGCCCAGATGCGGCAGGCCTGCGTCTGGTACAGCAGCCAGCCGTTGAGCATGATGTCCATGGCGCGGTCGGGCGTGCGCACCTGCACGGCGCCCAGCAGGCTGCGCCAATGCAGCGCCACCTCGTGCAGCAGCGCATCCACGTCGAGCAGGCGGTAGCGCGCCACCAGGGCCAGGCTTTCGGCAGCCGATGCGCACTGCCCGATGAAGCCGGTCACCTCCCTGCTTTCCCCCGGCTGCAGGGTGAGCGTGCACTGCAGCGCTGCGCACGGGTCGCACCCCGCAACGCCGCCGCCGGACAGCACGGCCTGGCCGCGCAGCGCCGCCGGGGCCGCCAGGCTGCCATGCCGCCCCAGGAACTCCGTGCGGTCGCTCGTCCACGCCGTCTGCTGGCCGCCCAGGTCGGCAAACGCCACGCGGCCGGCAAACGCCGTGCTCCAGGGGTTGCGTGCCAGCAGCACGCCGCTGTCCGCATCGCGCTCCGCCAGGATGAACGGGCCCGATGCCCCGCGCGAAGTGCCCAGCACCCATTCGGCATACAGCGTCACGGTGATCTGCCGCACCTGCGCCGTGCGGTTGTGCAAGGTCAGGCGCGACACCTTGATCGGATCGGCGATAGGCACGAACTGCAGCAGCTCCAGCGCGATGCCGTGGGCCTCGTGCAGAAAGCGGCTGTAGCCGTGCCCGTGGCGCGCCGTGTAGGTTCCGTTGCCGCGAATGGGCTGCGCGGTGGGGCTCCACACGTGGCCGCTGGCATCGTCGCGCACGAAGAATGCCTCGCCCGCCGGGTCGCTCACCGGGTCGTTGGACCAGGGCGTGAGCTGGTTCTCGCGGCTGTTGCCGGCCCAGGTGTAGCCGCTGCCATCGGCCGACACGTGAAAGCCGAAGGCCGGGTTGGCGATGACGTTGATCCACGGCGCGGGCGTGGTCGCCCCATCGCGCAGTATGGTCACGTACTCCGTGCCATCGTTGTCGAAGCCGCCCAGGCCGTTGAAGAACTCGAGCCCGGTGGTGTCCGGCGCAGGGGCCGGTTCGTGCTGTGGCTGCGGTGCCGATGATGCTGGCCTGCCCACCGTCTCGGGGGCCTCTGCGGGCATCAGTGCCAACTGCTGGGCGATGGGGCCGCGCCGCGCCACCAGCGCCACCCGGGCGATGGACTGCAGCAGCGCGCGCGAAGCCGCATCCATCAGGTCGGCACGCAGCGTGTGCACCACGCCGTGCGCCAGCGACTCACCCAGGCGCGGGCGCGACTGGCTGCTGCGCACGGCGGTTTCGATGGCGATCTGCAGGTCCTGCACGTAGGACGACGCACGCTCGTTGATCACCACCAGGTCCACGCCCAGGCGCTTCATGCGCCAGTACTCATGCGCCTGCAGCAACTGGTGTAATTGGGCGATGTCCTCGATGTCGTCGATGCGCAGCAGCACGATGGGCAGGTCGCCCGAGATGCCATGCTGCCACAGGCCCGACTGCGGGCCCGCGCCGCGCGCAATGGCGTCGGCCGGCGCCCGAAAGCGCGCGTCCGCATACAAAATGGGCGCCGCCAGGCGCTGAAAGTCCGCCGCGGCCTCGGCGCCGATGCCGATGTGGCGGAGCTGCACCTGGGCCTGGGTCCAGGCCAGGGTGCGCGCGCGCTCGAAGGCGCTGCGGTCGTGGTGCTGGTCCACCAGGTCGAGCAGCGCTTCGCGCGTGGGCGCCAGCAGGGTCCAGAAGGCCACGCGGGCCATCTGGCCGGGGGCAATGCGCACGCGCTGGCGCAGCGCGAACACCGGGTCCAGCACCGTGCCCACGGTGTTGGAGAGCGCGCCGCCGCCATGCACCGCCAGCGCATTGCGCGCCGTGCGGCCCCGGCCGAGGAACAGGCCCCGGTCGGTCTCGTACTGCGCCGGGGCGATCACCGTGCCCTCCACCACCGCAAAATGCGCGGCCCACACCCCCGGCTCGCCCGGGCTGCGCGCGCGCCGCGTGGCCAGCAGCGCGCCAAACTCGGGCAGGTACTCGGTCTGCACGAACATCTTGGAGAACGCCGGGTGGGCATTGTCCGCCGCAGGCGGGGCCAGCACCAGCTCGGCGTACGAGGTCAGGTCGATCTCGCGCGCACGCGGGCCGGTGTTGACCAGGGTGACCTGGCGCACCTCGCCATCGGCCTCGGCCGACACGATCACCTCGGTGGTGGTGGTCATGCTGCCGTCGTGGCGGGTGAAAGCCGCATGGTCTTCGGCAAACGCCACCTCGTAGCTGTCGGCAGCGCGGCCCGAGGGCTCTGCCGCCGCGGACCAGGTGCGGCCGCTGTGCGCGTCGCGCAGGTAGACGTGCGAGCCCCAGTCCTCGCTGGTCGCGTCCTCGCGCCAGCGGGTCACCGCCAGGTCGCGCCAGCGGCTGTAGCCGGTGCCGGCCGCCGTGAGCATGACGGCATAGCGCCCGTTGGACAGCAGGTGCGTGGCCGGTGCGCCCACGCCCGGCGCGCCCATGCGCCGCACGGCATGCAGGTCGTCGCGCACGTCGGCGGGGCCGGTCTGCGTCTCTTCGGCGCGTGGGTGGGCCACGGCCACCAGGCGCGGCATGCGCTCCTGCAGCAGCAGCTCGCAGGCCTGCACCATGGGCTCGCGGTGAAAGCGCTCGCGCATCTGCCCGCCGTGCAGGGTGTTGGCAATGGCCACGATGGTCATGCCCTGGTGGTGGGCCATGTAGTTGCGCACGATGGCCACGGCCTGCCCCTCGGGCAGGCGGCTGCGCGTGAAGTCGAGCGCTTCGTAAAAGCCGTGCTGCCCAAGCGCGCCCAACTGCGCCAGTCGCGCGAAGTTGTGCCCCGCCGCCGTGGCATCCACCATGCAGGCCAGGCCCGTGGCGTAGGGGGCGATCACCAGGTTCTCGGCCAGCCCGCGCTTGAGCCCCAGGCCTGGCACGCCGAAGTTGGAATACTGGTAGGTGAACTCCAGGTCGCGCGCGTTGTAGGCCGACTCGGAAATGCCCCAAGGTATGCCCTGCAGCGCGCCATAGGCTATCTGCCGCTGCACCACCAGGGTATTGGTGTGCTCCAGCAGGCTGCCGGCAGGCGCGCGCATCACCAGCGAGGGCATCAGGTACTCGAACATCGAGCCCGACCACGACACCAGGGCCGAGCCCTTGCCCACCGGGATCGCCGTGCGCCCTAGGCGGAACCAGTGGCGCGTCTCCACGTCGCCCTTGGCGATGGCGAACAGGCTGGCCAGCCGCGCTTCGGACGCCAGCAGGTCGTAGCAGTTGGCATCGAGCCGGTTTTCCACCGCCGCGTAGCCGATGGACAGGAGTTTGCGCTCGGGGTCGAGCAGAAAGGCGAAGTCCATGTCCAGCGCCAGGGCGCGCGCCGTGTCGGCCAGCCCCTGCCAGCGCATGTCGAGCGTGGGTGCATCTGTCCCGGTGGCCTGCAGGTCGCTCCCCTGCTCGGCGACCCGCGCGCGCACGGCCGCTGTCCAGAACAGCAGGGCATCGCCATCGCCGCTGCCTGCCGGCACCACGATGTCCTGCGCCTCCTTCAGCGCCTTGTCGGCCAGGCGCTGCAGGGCGGGCAGGCCCATCTCCACGGCGCCTGCAGCCACTGCGGTGTCGATCTCGGCCAGCATGGCCAGCAGCCGCCGGCCCTGCGCGCCCTGGGCTGCGGGCACGCTGGTCACTGATTCACGCGCCAGCGCCACGGCATCGCCCAGCCCCTGCACCCAGGTGCTGGGCAGCGGCGCGCGCACCCAGCCCTCGCAGGCATTGGCCAGCGCAATCAGGTGGCCGGCCAGGTTGCCGCTGTCCACCGACGACACGTAGGGCGGCGCCAGCACCTGCGCCGTGCCGGTGTCGTACCAGTTGTAGAAGTGGCCCCGGTGGCGCGCCAGCGCGCCCATGCTGGCCAGCGTGGCTTCCAGCCGGTCCGCGGTCTGCACGGCGCCGGCCCAGCCGAAGTCGCGCGCGGCCACGGCCGACAGCAGGTACAGCCCCATGTTGGTGGGCGAGGTGCGGCGTGCCACCACGGGCTTGGGGTCTTCCTGGAAGTTGTCGGGCGGCAGGTGGTGCTCGGCCGCCGTGACGAAGGTCTCGAAAAAGCGCCAAGTACGCCGCGCAATGCGCCGCAGCGCCAGCGCGTTGTCCAGCGCAGGTGCGCTTTGAGGTGTCGGCACCGAGCGGCGGCTCGAGCGCCAGGCCAGTGCCGGCGCCGCCAGCCACAGGGCCAGCAGCGGCAGCACCAGGGGCCGCGATGCCGGTGCGAAGACGGCAGTAGCAGCAGCCAGCACCGAGGCCAGCAGCAGGCCACCGGCCATCAGCCGGTAAAAGCCCGCAGGCCCCGGGCGCGGTTTGGTGGCCGACTGCGCGGCGGTTTTCCACTCCAGCATCTGCCGATGCGTGGCATACAGCCGGACCAGCGCGCGCACGATGGCATCCACCGCGCGCCAGGCATGGTCGGGCAGCAGCGCGATGGCGGCCACGGTCTGCAGCACCGCCACGCGAAAATCGGACGCCAGCAGGCGCAGGTGGCTGGCCACGCGGATGCCGGGGCGGCTGGCCCACAGCTCGGCCATCCCCGGCAGAAATGCCGGCACGCCCAGGGCCGCCAGCACCAGCAGCACGCCCCAGGGCGCCTGCGGCCAGGGCAGCGCGCAGCACAGCAGCAGGGTCAACAGGCCAGCCGGGGCCAGCAGCGAGCGGCGCAGGTTGTCCAGCATCTTCCAGCGGCCCAGCGCGGGCAACGCGGCACCCTGGTGGCGCCGGCCCAGCACCCAAGGCAGCAACTGCCAGTCGCCGCGCGTCCAGCGGTGCTGGCGCTGCACGGCCACGTCGTAGCGGGCCGGAAAGTCCTCCACCACCTCCACGTCCGAAGCCAGGCCGGCGCGCGCCAGCACGCCCTCGAACAGGTCGTGGCTGAGCAGCGTGTTCTCGGGCACGCGCCCGGCCAGCGCGGCTTCGAAGGCGTCCACGTCGTAGATGCCCTTGCCGGTGTACGAGCCCTCGCCAAACAGGTCCTGGTACACGTCCGACACCGCGGCCGCATACGGGTCCATGCCGCCAGGGCCTGAGGTCAGGCGCTGGTACAGCGAGCCTTCCAGCCCCATGGGCAGTGCCGGCGTCACGCGCGGCTGCAGGATGGCATGGCCCCCCACCACGCGCTGCTCGGCCGGGCTGAAAGTGGGCTGGTTCAGCGGGTGGGCCATCTTGCCGATCAGGCGCAGCGCGGCATCGCGCGGCAGGCGCGTGTCGGCGTCGAGCGTAATGACGTAGCGCACATCGGGCAGGATGTCGGGCTGTGTCCCACCGTCCAGCGCCATGAAGCTGGTGTCCGTGGCGCCGCGCAGCAGGCGGTTGAGTTCGTGCAGCTTGCCGCGCTTGCGCTCCCAGCCCATGAAGCAGTTCTCGCCGGCATTGAAGCGGCGGTGCCGGTGCAGCAGGTAAAAGCGCTGGCCGCCAGGCGCCGGGCCGTGCCGCAGGTTAAGCGCGGCAATCGCCTCCTGCGCCACGGCAATCAGGTGGGCGTCGCTGCCTGCGACCTCGGTGGCGGCATCGAGCCCGTCGGACAGCAGCGCAAACGACAGGTCGCCCCCCGCGCCCGCCAGGTGGTGCACCTCCAGGCTTTCGATGTGGGCGCGCAGGTCGGCCTCGCTGGTCAGCAGCGTGGGCACTACCACCAGGGTGCGCAGATGGGTGGGCACGCCATCATCCAGCGCCAGGCCTGGCAGCCCCACCGGGCCAAAGCGCCGGGTGACGCGCCGGTTGACGAGCACGCTGGCCACCTCGGTGGCAGGCAGAAAGCCGGCCAGCGCCAGCGCCACCAGCCAGCCCGGGTGCGTGCCGTGCATGCCCGCCCACCACAGGGCCGCGCCCAGCAGCAACAGCGCCAGGCCCATGATGGCGGCAATGTAGCCGCGCACGCCCAGGCCCACCTGCCAGCGGTTGAAGCGAAAGCCCCAGGGCGGCTTGAAGCCGATGGCCTGCTCCAGCGCGGGCCGGCCTTCGGCCACCAGGTGGTACCCGGGGTCGGTGGCGCGCGCGGGGGTGGCCCCGGTGCCTTGGGCGGCTACGGCTGCCTGCGCACTGGCCAGGGCCTGCTCGGCAATGGCCAACTCGGTCAGGGCCGAGCCACGTGCCAGTTGCTCGATGGCATTGCGGTAAAGGTTGCGGGTGGCAAAGTCCATCGCTGCGAAGCCGCTGCTCTCGCGCAGGCGTGCGTCCACCAGGCCCATGCCCTCGACCAGGTCGGCCCAGTCGATGTCGGACATCAGCCGCATGCTGGTGATCACGTTGCGCACGCTGACGTTCGATGCGCCCTGGCGCTGCTGGGCGTGCTCGATCACCAGGCCCACGCTGGTGCCCTGCTGGGCCAGCCGCTCTTCCAGCCACTGCAGCGCCGGGGTGGTGCGCGGGTCCTGGTCGCGCAGGCGCTTGGCCAATTGCGCGGCAAACAGCTCCGACAGCGGGCCGCTGGCGCGTGTGCCGATGTCGCCCACCAGGGCCGAATGCGCGCTGCCCGAGGCCAGCAGGCGGTTGGCCAGTGCCTGCGCATCGGCGCGGTCCGCCCGGCCGGCGCTGATCTGGTCGGCCAGCCGGCGCAGGTTTTCCACCAGCACGATGCGCAAGGTGATGGCCACCGCCCACAGCTCGCTGATCATCAGCGGCTGCACCTCCTGGTAGGCCGCGATGAAGCGGCGCAGCGCCAGCGGATCGAAGTGGCTGTCGGTATGGGCGACAAAGGCCCAGGCAATGCCGAAGACGCGCGGGTAGCCGGCAAACGGCCCCTGTGCCAGCTTGGGCAACTGCCGGTAGTAGCCCGGGGGCAGGTCGACCCGGATCTCGCGGATCTGCTCTTCCACCACGTGGTAGTTGTCCAGCAGCCAGTCGGCGGCGGGCACCACGCTGGAACCCGACTCCAGCTCGGCGGCGCTGGCCCGGTACGCGGCCAGCAACTGGCTGGCGTTGGACCGCAGGCGCCGGTGCAACGAGGGCACCCGGGGCGGCCGCAGGCTCACCTGCTGGGCGGCGGCCAGGCTGCGCGCATGCTGCTCCAGCCGCTCCATGCCGAAGAGTTCTTCGCGCACGGGCGCGGTGCCGTTCCACGGCGGCGCGTCAGCGCCCCTCAGAACATGGGAGAGGGAAGACAGGGCATCGACAACAAGCACGGGCGCCTTTCGGGGCACCCCGGGGCCGCGCTGTGCCCTGTGGTATGCCCGCTGCAGGAAAAGGGGCGGACGGGCCAGGCCGTCCGCGTTGAAAGGTGCCTGCGTGTTGCCACGCTGGCGGGCCTGCGCGCTCGGGCGAGACCAAGTACGCTGAGCGCTGCGCTCAGGCGGGGCGCCTGAAGCAGTGGTGCAGCCGGGGGCTGTGCCCTGTGGTGGAGGTCAGCCCTTTTTGCCTGCGCGCAGCGGCGGTGCGCCGCCGGCCTTCGCGGGAGCGACGGGTGCCACCACCGCTAGGGGCTTCTGCTTGGGCTTCTTCGATTCCTTGTTGCCGCGTTTCTGTTCTTTTCCTGCCATGAAAGGCTCCTTCGCTTGGAACACGCCCCGTGGGTTGGCGGGCGCAATGGTCTCAGCCACCCGCAGCGTTGCCGGGGTGGGGCGTTCGGGCGCCCGCCAGCAACCCTCTGCAAAGGAGGGCGCAAACAGGTACCCGGAGGAAGGGGAAAGGTCTGCAGAACGCAGGCGTCCAGCGGCGGGACGTGATTTGAGCGGCAGTTCTTCGACAACACCAGATGGTGGCGAATGCGGCGATTGCAAGGTGCCGCTGCGGGCAGGCCATGGCGGGATTGCCGCAGCGGTGCGTGACAGGCGGCATGCCGCAGGGCCTGGTCCCGTCTGGGGCAGAAACAAAAAAGCCGGCGCCATTTTGTCCATGGCGTCGGCTTCATGTGCCTTGCGGCTTAGATTTGGTGGGTCCTGAGTGACTCGAACACTCGACCTACGGATTAAGAGTCCGCTGCTCTACCAACTGAGCTAAGAACCCAAATCTTTTAGTGATCTGCCTGCATTGCTGCAGAGCCTCGAATTATGCACTAGTTTTTGGCCGGCTTGCAAGCAGGGCCCAAAAATTATTGCATCGCGTTGCGGCTGGCGAGTTCCACGAACAGCGCACTGTGGTCCAGTTCGCCCAGGCCGTGCTCCACGCCTTCGGCGTAGAGCGCCTCGAAAAGCGCGGTCACGGGCGCGTCGAAGCCGATCTCGCCGGCCGTGGCCAGGGCGTTGCGCATGTCCTTGAGCTGCACCGTCATGCGGCCCTGGGGTGCAAAGTTGCGTTCCACCATGCGCTGGCCATGCAGTTGCAGGATGCGGCTGTCGGCAAACCCGCCGCTGATGGCCTCGCGCACCTTGGCCATGTCGGCCCCGCCCTTGGCGGCGAACAGCAGCGCCTCGGCCACGGCGCCGATGGTGATGCCCACGATCATCTGGTTGGCCAGCTTGGCGAGCTGGCCCGCGCCGTGCGGCCCCACATGCGTGGCGCGCCCGAAGGCGGCAAAGATCGGCAGGGCACGGGCGTAGTCCTCGGGGCGTCCGCCGGCCATGATGGCCAGGGTGCCGCTTTCGGCGCCCACCGTGCCGCCGGAGACCGGCGCATCCAGGTGGGCGATGCCCATCTCACCCAGGCGGGCCGCATGGTCGCGCGCCTCGCGCGGCTGGATGGAGGCCATGTCGATGAACAGCGCATCGCGTCGCAGGGCCTGCGCCGCGCCGCGCTCGAACAGCACCTGGCCCACCACGGGCCCGTTGGCGAGCAGGCTGATCACCACGTCCGCGCCGGCCACGGCATCGCGCACATCGGAGTGGACGGTGATGCCCGAGGCGGCGAGCGGTTCTGCCGCCTCGCGCGTGCGGTTCCAGGCATGGACCTCGTGGCCGGCAGCGCGCAGCCGGCGCGCCATGGGCGCGCCCATCATGCCGATGCCCAGGACGGCGGCGCGCAGGGGAGGGGTGTTGTTGTTCATGGTGTCTGTCTCCTGGTGCGGTTGTCTCTGGCGCCATCATCGGCGGTTTTTGCGCTGCCAGCCTGTCATCGGGCTTGCAGTCGGCGCCACTTGCCGGGATGATGTTGCGCCAGAGGAGAACACCCCATGGCCCTGGACACCAAAACGCCGCACGACCCCGCCTGGCTCGAGCTGATGTACAACAACCGGGCCCTGGTGCCCGAGCACGTGAACTATTTCGCCCGCTGGGCGAAGGAGTCGGCCCAGGTGCGGGCCGACCACCCCTGCGTGGCCGACCTGGCCTATGGCAAGGGCGCGCGCGAGACCCTGGATATCTTTCCCACCACCCAGTTGCCGCCCGGCTCCGGCAAGGGGGCGCCGGTGCTGGTCTTCATCCACGGCGGTTACTGGCGTGCGCTCGACAAGTCGGACCACTCCTTCATTGCGCCGGCGTTCAACCGTGAAGGCGTCTGCGTGGTGGTGGTCAATTACTCGCTGTGCCCCGGCACCCCGGAGGCACCGGTCGGCATTCCCCAGATCATGCGGCAGATGGAAAAGGCCATTGCCTGGATCTGGCAGAACATCGGGCGCTATGGCGGCGACCCGCACCGCATCACGGTGGCGGGGCATTCGGCGGGCGGGCAACTGGCAGCCATGCTGCTCACCAGCGTCTGGCCCCTGATTGGCAACCTGCCCGACGGTGCGGTGCGCAGCGCCCTGTCCATCTCGGGCGTGCACGACCTCGATCCACTGATGCACACGCCCTTCCTTCAGGAGACACTCAAACTCACCGAGCAGCAGGTGCTGCAGTACAGCCCGGCACGCCTGCAGGCACCCGGCCAGGGCATGCTGTACTGCGCCGTGGGCGGCGATGAGAGCCCGGAGTTCATCCGCCAGGCGCGGCTGGTGCAGGATGCCTGGGGCTCGCACGCCGTGCCGCGCTGCCAGGTGCAGGAAGGCCTGAACCACTTCAGCATCGTCGATGCGCTGGCCAGGCCTGGGCACGATGTGCACCACATGGCCTTGATCCTTCTGAGGGCCTGAGGCTTTTTCAGACCCTCGGAGGATTACATCAGCAGGTGCTCTCCCGCGTTGTCGCCGCCCAGGATCACGTAGTTCACCTTGCGGATGTCCATCAGCTTCTTGCCGCCAGCGTAGCTGATGGAGCTTTGCACGTCCTGTTCCATCTCGATCAGGGTACCCGCCAGCTTGCCCTTGATGGGTTCGAGGATGCGCTTGCCCTCGACGTGCTTGTACTCGCCCTTGTTGAAGTCGCTGGCCGAGCCGTAGTACTCCTTGAACAGCGCACCGTCCACTTCCACCGTGTTGCCGGGCGATTCCTCGTGGCCGGCGAACAGCGAGCCGATCATGACCATGCTGGCGCCAAAGCGGATGCTCTTGGCGATGTCGCCATGGCTGCGGATGCCGCCGTCGGCAATGATGGGCTTGGTGGCCACGCGGGCGCACCACTTGAGCGCGGACAGCTGCCAGCCGCCCGTGCCGAAGCCGGTCTTGAGCTTGGTGATGCAGACCTTGCCCGGCCCTACGCCGACCTTGGTGGCGTCGGCGCCCCAGTTCTCCAGGTCGATCACCGCCTCGGGCGTGGCCACGTTGCCGGCGATCACGAAGGCCGCAGGCAATTTGGACTTGAGGTAGCCGATCATGTTCTTCACGCTGTCGGCATGGCCGTGCGCGATGTCGATGGTCACGTACTCGGGCGTGATGCCCGCAGCCGCCAGCTGGTCCACGGTGTCGTAGTCGGGTTGCTTCACACCCAGCGAGATCGAGGCATAGCAGCCCTTGGCATGCATATCCTTGACGAACTGCAGGTTGTCCAGGTCGAAGCGGTGCATGACGTAGAAATAACCGTTCTGCGCCATCCAGGTGCAGATGGTTTCGTCCACCACCGTCTTCATGTTGGCTGGCACGACCGGCAGGCGGAAGGTGCGCCCGCCCAGTTCCACGCCGGCATCGCATTCCGAGCGGCTTTCCACCTGGCACTTGCGCGGCAGCAAGAGCACGTTGTCGTAGTCGAAGATTTCCATGAGATTTCCAAGCTCCATAAAGGGCTGCAGCAAAACAATTTCTGCTGCAGTGGGCGCTTGGCTTGGAGACCGGTTCTGTGGCTGCGGCCGTGCTGGCCGCAGCGAACCCTGCTGTGCGCAGGCAAAAAAAACCGGGCTGCAAGAAACTTGGGCCCGGTGACTGATTCTACCCGTGCCATCCGGTGCGGGTATATCCCTACTGTTATCTCTCCAATAGGGAACGGGTTCTAGGGGGCGCAGCGCGACTGTGCTGCATCGATGATCCGCCCGTCCTTGTCCTGCACCCAGCCCACCAGGCGCAGGCGGTCGGTTTTGGCGCTTTCAGGGATATAGATGGGGCGCGAGTCGCGCCAGCCTGAGCGCTCACCCTTGGACAGGGTGTGCGGGTTGTCCAGCGAGCGCTGGTACACGTTGCGCACCAGGTGACGGGCAACGGGCGAGCCCTCGGTGCCCGCCGGGATGGATTCCACCAGCAGCAGGTAGAAGGCGCCTGCATCGGGCCCTGCGGCGGGCGCAGCGCCCCGGGTGGGCACGGGGGAGAAGGCGATGGAGGCGCCCAGGTAGTCGTTGATAGCCGGCCCGTGCGACACCCGCAGCCGGCTGCCCTGCACACCCTGCACCGGGGCGGTGTTCACATCCGTGGCCGTGGGCGCCGTGCGGCCCAGGGCGGCCAGCCGCGCCAGGGCATCGCGCGTGGCGGCGGCCGACAGCGGCGCGTCGTCGCCCTGGGTGCCGGGCACGATCCAGTCCAGCACCAGGGTGCCGGGTGCCGAGGGGGCCGGCGTGGCCTTGTCGGCCCAGCAACTCTCGCAGTCGGCGCTCACGAAGCGCTCGAACAGGGCCACGGGGCGCGGCATGCCGTCGCTGCTGCAGCTCGACTGGGCCGCGAGATGGGGGGCGTGCAGGGCCAGCAGCATGGCTGCGGCAAGGGCAATGTTTTTCATGGCAGGCGGTGGCGCTTTCTACAATGCCCCCATGTTCCCACAAGACCTGTTTCCGGGTGCGCCCGAGCCCCTGGAGTCCTCCACGCCCGCCGCCCCCTCCGCTGTGCCGCCGCTGCTGGCCAATCTGAACCCCGAACAGCTCGCCGCCGTCACCCTGCCGGCGGGGCATGCGCTCATCCTGGCGGGCGCCGGCTCGGGCAAGACCCGGGTGCTCACCACGCGCATTGCCTGGCTGCTGCAGAACGGCTACGCCACGCCCGGCGGCATCCTGGCCGTGACCTTCACCAACAAGGCCGCCAAGGAAATGGTGGCGCGCCTGTCGGCCATGCTGCCGGTGAACGTGCGCGGCATGTGGATCGGCACCTTCCACGGCCTGTGCAACCGGCTGCTGCGCGCGCACCACAAGCCGGCGGGCCTGCCGCAGTCGTTCCAGATCCTGGACACGCAGGACCAGCTCTCGGCCGTCAAGCGCCTGTGCAAGCAGCACAACGTGGACGACGAGCGCTTTCCGCCCAAGCAGCTCGCGTATTTCATCTCCGGCTGCAAGGAAGAAGGCCTGCGCCCGGGCGACGTGCAGGCCAACGACAGCGATACGCGCAAGAAGATCGAGGTCTACCAGCTCTACGAAGAGCAGTGCCAGCGCGAGGGCGTGGTGGATTTTGGCGAGCTGATGCTGCGCAGCTACGAGCTGCTGCGCGACAACGACCCGATTCGCGAGCACTACCAGCGCCGCTTCGCGCACATCCTGGTGGACGAGTTCCAGGACACCAACAAGCTGCAGTACGCCTGGCTCAAGCAACTGGCCGGCAACGACAGCGGTGGGCGCTTCGAGGCGCGTGGCAGCGTGATCGCCGTGGGCGACGACGACCAGAGCATCTACGCCTTTCGCGGGGCGCGCGTGGGCAACATGGCCGACTTCGTGCGCGAGTTCGATGTGCAGCAACAGATCAAGCTCGAGCAGAACTACCGCAGCTACAGCAACATCCTCGACTCGGCCAACGCCCTCATCAGCCACAACAGCCGCCGCCTGGGCAAGAACCTGCGCACCACGCAGGGCCCCGGCGAGCCGGTGCGTGTGTACGAGGCCACCACCGACCTGGCCGAAGCGCAGTGGATGGTGGACGAGATCCGGCAACTGGTGAAGAGCGACAGCTTCGAGCGCAAGGAGATCGCCGTGCTCTACCGCAGCAATGCACAGAGCCGGGTGATCGAATCGGCGCTGTTCAACGCCAGCGTGCCCTACCGCGTGTACGGCGGCCTGCGCTTTTTCGAGCGCGCGGAAATCAAGCACGCGCTGGCCTACCTGCGCCTGCTGGAGAACCCGCACGACGACACCAGCTTTCTGCGCGTGGTCAACTTTCCGCCACGCGGCATCGGCGCGCGCAGCATTGAGGTGCTGCAGGACGCGGCACGCGCGGCCGGTTGCTCGCTGCACGACGGCGTGAGCGCCGTGCCCGGCAAGGCAGGCGCCAATCTCTCGGCCTTCGTTGCCATGGTGGACGTGCTGCGCGAGCAGACCGAGGGCATGAACCTGCGCAAGATCATCGAGCAGATGCTGCAGTCCTCGGGCTTGGTGGAGCATTTCCGCGCCGAGAAGGAAGGCGCCGACCGCATCGAGAACCTGGAGGAACTGGTCAACGCGGCCGAGAGCTTCGTCACGCAGGAGGGTTTTGGCCGCGATGCCGTGGCCCTGCCGGTGGACGAGCTGCGCAACGACCGCCTCACGCAAAGCCCCGCCAGCCAGGGGCTTGACCCCGATGCGCCGGTGACCGACGAGGCCCTGCCCACCGTGGCCGGCATCGTCGACGCCGACACGGGCGAAACGCTGTCGCCCCTGGCGGCCTTCCTCACCCATGCAGCGCTGGAGGCCGGTGACAACCAGGCCCAGGCCGGGCAGGACGCCGTGCAGCTGATGACGGTGCATGCCAGCAAGGGCCTGGAGTTCGATGGCGTCTTCATCGGCGGCATGGAGGAGGGCCTGTTCCCGCACGAGAACTCGGCCAACGAGCGCGAAGGCCTGGAGGAAGAGCGCCGCCTGATGTACGTGGCCATCACCCGTGCGCGCAAGCGCCTGTACCTGAGCCATTCGCAGACGCGCATGCTGCACGGCCAGACGCGCTACAACATCAAGAGCCGCTTTTTCGACGAGCTGCCCGAGGCGGCGCTCAAGTGGATCACGCCCAAGCAGCAAGGCTTTGGCACCTATGCGCCCAACGCGGGCAGCAACCCGTTCGGCCAGCGCGAACGCAGCCCATTCGGCTCCGGCCGCTCGGAGCAGTTCGCCAGCCCCCCGGTGCCGGTGCAGAAGGCCGCGCCATCGCATGGCCTGCGCGTGGGCCTGGCCGTGTTCCACACCAAGTTCGGTGAGGGCAAGGTGCTGGCGCTGGAGGGCACGGGCGACGATGCGCGGGCCCAGGTGAGCTTTCCGCGCCACGGCACCAAGTGGCTGGCGCTGTCGGTGGCCAAGCTCACGATCGTCGATTGAAGGGGTTCGCCTTTTTGGCGCCCTTTTCTGACAGACAGCGGGGGCCGGGACCGCAAAAATGGAGATTCCAAGGGGCTGCGCCCGCGCCGTCCGGCACACGCCCTCCGTCCCGACGGCCAGGGAGGACCCCGCCCATGCTGTTCCATCCATCCCCCATGTCCCGCGCCGCCGTGGCCGGCGCCTGTGTGCTGGCGTTGGCCCTGGCCGGCTGCGACAAGGTGCCCAAGCCCAAGGCCCAGGAGGCGCCGGCCCCGGTCGCCGCGCCGGCACCTGCACCCGCCAAATAGCGGTGCCCCCTCAGGCACCGCTGGCGCGATCAGTCCACCTTGATGTTGCGTGCCTTGACCACGCGGCTGTAGATGTCCGCGTCGCGGCGCACCATGGCGGCCATCTCGGTGCGTGTCACGCCCAGGGGCTCGCTGTGCAACTCGCGGATGCGGCGCGACAGGTCGGGGTCCTTGCTCGCCTCGACCAGCAACGCGTTGAAGCGGGTCAGGATGGGCTGCGGCGTGGCGGCGGGCGCCCAGATGCCGTGCCAGGACATCATCGAGAAGCCCGGCATCACCTCCGACAGCGTGGGCACATCGGGCAGAGCGGGGTGGCGCGTGGGGCCCGAGTAGGCAAGGGCCTGCACCTTGCCGCTGCTGATGAGCTGGTAGCCGGTGGCGATGGGCTCCATCAGCGTGTCCACCTGGCCGCCCACCAGGTCGGCGATGGGGCTGGCGCGGTAGGGCACGTGCAGCATGTCGATGCCGACCTCGTCCTTGAGCGATTCCACGATCAGTTGCGAGGGGCTGCCCGCGCCGTACGAGGCGTGCGAGTAGGTACCCGGCTTGGCCTTGGCGGCGGCCACCAGGTCCTTGACGGTCTTGGCCGGGAACTTGTTGGTGGCGATCAGCACCAGACCCTGGCGCATGGTGGTGGCCACGGGCACCAGGTCCTTGTCGGGGTCGAACGGCAGCTTGCTGTAGATGAAGGGGTTGATCGTGAACGCCGTGGACAGGTTGTACACGAAGGTGTAGCCGTCCGGCGCTGCCTTGGCCACCGCGTCCGAGGCCAGGTTGCCGGCGGTACCCGGACGGTTGTCGATCACCACCGGCACACCGAGCTTCTTGCCCGCGTAGTCGCCGTACATGCGGGCGAAGATGTCCGGCGGCGTGCCGGGCGCAAAGCCCACCACGATCTTGATGGGCTTGTTCGGCCACTCGGCCCCCTGGGCCAGGGCCTTGCCGGCCAGCAGCGTACCGGCGGCCAGCACCAGCATCGTCTTCATCACCATTGTTCTGCGCATTCTTGTCTCCTGTCGCGGGTTCGTGTCCGCTTGTGTGGTCTGTTCGCTTCGCTCGTTTACCGCGCAACGCCGCCATGGCGTGCACCGCACCGTGTGGATCTGTCCGTCAATCGATGGCATCACTCCTTTCGTGCCGGGCGTGGCTGCGCCAGAGCCGCCGATTCCGGTGGGCGGGCTGTGGGAGGGGCATGCGTGGCCTGTGGGTCGCTATCAGTCCACCTGGGCGCCGGAGCGTTTCACTGCTTCGCCCCACTTGGCGACCTCGGTCGTGCCGAAGGTGGCCATCTCCGAAGCGTTCATGGCCGCGGATTCAATGCCCTGCGCGGCGAGCTTCTCGCGCACCTCGGGCTGGGCCAGCACGGCCTGCGTGGCATCGCGCAAGGCGTCGCGCTGCGCGGCCGGCATCGAGGCGGGCGCATACAGCATGAACCAGGCGACCAGGTCGAAATCCGCCACGCCCTGCTCGGCCAGTGTGGGCACGTCGGGCGCAGCCGCGCTGCGCCTGGCGCTCGACGCACCCAGGGCGCGCAGCTTGCCCGCACGGATGTGCGGCAGCACGGCGGCCGGGTGGTAGAACATGAACTGCACGTTGCCGCCCATCAGCTCGGTGAGCGCCTGCGCGCCATCGCGGTAGGGCACGTGCACGAAGTCCTTGGCCAGGCGGATGTTCAGCGTCTCGCCCGCCAGGTGGCCCGAGGTGCCATTGCCCGCCGAGGCGAAACTCACGGATTTGCCACTGGCCTGGCGCAGGTCGGCCACACTCTTCCATGGGGCGCTGGCCGGCACCACCAGCAAGGTGGGCGTGGCGCCTGCAAAGCCCAGCGGCACGAAGTCGCGCAGCGGCTGGTAGGGCAGCTTCTTGTACAGCGTGGGGTTGATGGCATGCGTGCCCACGGTGCCCATGAGCAGGGTGTTGGCATCGGCGCCTGCACGGGCCACCATCTCGCTGCCGATGGTGCCGCCCGCACCGGGTTTGTTCTCCACGATCACCGTCTGCCCGAGCTGGCGGCCCAGGGCCTCGGCCAGCACCCGGCCCACGATGTCGGTCGAGGTGCCGGCGGCAAAGGGCACGACCAGCTTGAGGGGGCGGCCGCTGCCCTGGGCGCTGGCACTGGCGGCCAGCAGCGCCAGGGTGGTGGCGGCAAGGATCTGCCTGCGCTGCGTCATGCTGCTTCCCCAAAGCCGTCGGGCAGGCTGCCCTCGTACTGCAGTTCGCGCGTGGCCTGGTAGGACAGCGCAAAGCCGCTCGGCGTCTCGGCCTCTTCGGCCAAGTGGGCGATGAGGCCCGCCGTGCGCGCCAGGATGGGCACGCCGCGCAGCGACGCCACGGGGAAGCCCACACCCATCAGCACGGCAGGGATCGCGGCCGACACGTTCAGGCGCAGCTCCTTGCCGACGATGGCGGGGATCACCTTTTCCAGCGCCTGGGCGATCTGCACGTAGCGCAGGTCGGCGCCGGCTTCGGTGGCCACAGCGATGAGCCGGCCCACGCGCGGGTCCACCTCCTTGTGCAGCGGGTGGCCATAGCCCGGAATGGAGCGGCGCGCGGCCTTGAGCTCGCTGACCACGGCCGTGGCCGCATCGTCGAGCGTGGCGCCGGCATCGACCCGCGCCGCCACGTCGGCGAACATGCGGCCCGCCGTTTCCGATGCGCCCAGGATCACTGAGCCACAGCCCAGGATGCCGGCGGCCACCGCGCCCTGCAGCGCATCGGGCGCCGCGGCAAAGGTCATGCGGCTGGCCTGCACGCTGGGCACCAGGCCGTGCTCGGCGATCGCCACCAGGGTGGCGTTGAGCACCGCGCTGCAGGCCGCATCGGGCCGGCGGCCGGTGAGCAGCAGGAAGAAGTAGTCGGCGAACGAGATGTGGCCGATCAGGTCCTGGCACAGGTCCTCGCCGCGCACGACGATGGTGTGCTCGTTCGAGGTGCAGATGGCGGTGCGCGGGACAGTGGATTTTCCGATTTTCATGGAGCGGCTTTCAGGCGTGTTGCGGTTCGAGGCGGAAGTCGTAGTGCGCCGACCACCAGGGCGCGGCCTGTGCGCTGCCGTCGGGCGCCTGGCCCACGGGGTGCTGCTCGAAGTCCACGATCAGGCTGGGGCGCACGCCGAACACCGCATCCGATTCGATGTAGGGGCTGCCCGCCACGAAGAGGTGGGTGGTGACCGGGGCATGCCCTGGCGCCGAGACCATCATGTGGATGTGACCGGGGCGGTTGGGGTGGCGGCCCATGCCGTCGAGCATGCGGCCCACGGGGCCATCCACCGGCACGGGGTAGAAGCTCGGGCGGATCGACCAGAACCAGTAGCGGCCCTGGTCATCGGTGCGGACGCGCGCGCGCGCGGCCATGCCCGAGCCTTCCACCTGCATGTCGTACACGCCCTCGCCGTCGCCCGACCAGATGTCGAGCAGCGCGCCCGCCAGCGGCTGGCCGTGCGTGTCGGTCACGCGGCCACTGTAGAAGGTGGGTTCGCCCTTGACGCCTTCGGACAGGTTGGCGCCCAGCGGCAGCTCGGGTGCGCCCTCCCAGTAGTAGGGGCCCTGCACCGTGGCCTCGGTGGCTTCGGTCATGCGCTGGCTGCCCTTGGCGTGGGCCGTGGCGCGCAACTGGTCGAGCATCACCACCATCATCGAGGCACCCAGCGTGTCCGACAGCAGGATGAACTCCTGGCGCTGGCCGGTGCAGGCCTTGCCCACGGCGGTGAGGAATTCGATGCCCTGCATCCATTCATCGGGCTTCAAGTCCACCTCGCGGATGAAGGCATGCAGGTGCGTGACCAGCGACTGCATGATCTCTGCAAAGCGCGGGTCGCCTGCGCCCTCCAGGCGCTGCAGCACGGCCTGGGTCAGCTCGTTTTCATTCGATGGGGTCATGGGTTTTTGTCTCCTTGTCTTTTCTTGGGATCGGCTGGCGGGTCAGAGTGCTTGCCCGAGCCGCTGGCGTATCGGCCCGACGATGGCCGCGTTGTCGGCCCCCAGCGTGGGGGGCGCCGTGACTTCCAGCGCACGCTCGCCGTCGAAGCTCACGGGCGAGCGGATGGTGCGCCACTGGCCGCCCGCGGGGTGGGGGGCGCTCACTTCCAGCTGCAGGTGGCGGGCCTGGGGGTCTTCCATGGCCTCGCGGGTGTCGTACATGGGGGCGTGCGGCACGTCCTGGGCTTCGAGCCGGGCGCACCAGGTGGCGCGCGTCTGTTCGCGGAACAGGCCGCCGAGCAGGTCAATCAAGTCCTCCTGGTGGGCGATGCGCGCTTCGCGCGTCGCAAAGCGCGGGTCGTCGAACAGGCGCGGGCGCTCGATGGCGTTGGCCAGGCCCTGCCAGAATTTTTCGGGCGAGGACATGTGCAGCGCGATCCACAGGCCGTCGGAGCATTCCAGCACGTAGGACTGCGAGACGCTGGGCCGGCTGTAGGGGCCCATGACTTCGTCCTCGGAAAAGTAGTGCGTGAACGCATCGAGGTTGAAGTGGCACATGGCCTCGAGCATGGACACCTCGACCTTGCGGCCCACGCCCGTGCGGCCGCGCTCGACAATCGCGCCCAGTACGCCGTAGGCGGCATAGAAGCCGGTCATCGCATCGGCCAGCGCCGGGCCCACCACGCGCGGGTTGGCGGGGTTCACCAACAGCTTGAGAAAGGCGCTCGCGGCCTGGGCCACGGTGTCGTAGGCCGGGCGGCCTGCGGCCGGGCCGGTCTGGCCGAAGCCGCTGATCGCGCAGTACACCAGGCGCGGGTTCAGTCCGCGCAGCCGGGCTTCGCCCGCGCCCAGCCGTTCGGCCGCGCCGGGGCGAAAGTTCTGGATGTACACGTCCGCATCCTTGACCAGCTCGTCGAACACCGCGGCATCTTCGGGCAGCTTGGGGTTGAGCGTGATGCTGCGCTTGTTGCGGTTGTAGGTCTGGAAATGCGGGCTGTAGAGGCCGCCTCGGAACGCGCGGAACGGGTCGCCCGCGCCGGGCTGCTCGATCTTGATGACCTCGGCCCCCAGGTCGGCCAGGAACATGCCTGCCGCCGGGCCCGTGATGAACGTGCCTTGTTCCAGCACCTTGATACCGCTGAGGACTTTGTGCACCTCGTTGTCTCCTGTTGTAGGTCTCTGGCCGCCCGCTTTTCAGGGTCGGCCTTGTGGGTTGGAGGCGACTGTAGGCGGCGCGGCGGATTCCTGGAAATGATTGTTTTTCATGGTTACCATCGACAGCATCGATCAACCACTGGTGGCACGCCATGGAACTCAGGCACCTGCGCTACTTCATTGCCCTGGCCGGCTCGCTCAACTTCACGCGCGCTGCCGAGCGGCTGCATGTCACGCAGTCCACGCTGTCGCACCAGATCAAGCAGCTCGAAGAGGAGATCGGCGCGGCGCTGTTCGACCGCTCGGGCAAGCGCGTGGCGCTGACCGGGGCGGGCGACGAGTTCCTGCACTACTGCACCAAGGCCCTGCACGAGATCGACCTGGGCCTGGGCGCGCTGCGCCAGAACGGCTCGGAGGTGGCGGGCGAGCTGCACATCGGCTCCACGCACACCTTCAACCTGGGTTTCATCCCGGGGTGCATCGCCGCCTTCCACGAGCGCCATCCGCGCGTGAAGGTGGTGGTCGAGGAACTGTCGGCCGACCACATCGCCGCGCGCCTGCAGCAGGGCACGCTGGACCTGGGCATCGCCTACCGGCCGGCTGTGCCCGGGCCGCTGCAGTTCGAGCCGCTGTACAACGAGGAGATGGTGCTGGTGGTGGCCAAGGGCCACCCGCTGGCGCGGCGCAAGCGCGTGCGCATGGTCGAGCTGCACCGCATGCCCATGGCCCTGCTGCCCGCCAGCTTTGCCACGCGGCAGATGCTGGACGAGTGCTTTCGCTCCTGCGGCGCCGAGCCGCAGGTGGTAGCCGAGATCAACACCCTGGCGCCGATGATGGACCTGGTGGGCAAGACGCAGCTCGCCTCCATCGTCGCGGCCAATGTGGTGTCAGCGCATTCGGGGCTGGTGGTGGTGCGGCTCGAAAGCCCCACGCCGGTGCGCACGCCGGGCATGCTGTGGTCGCCGCTGGCGCGCGAGTCGGCCTCCACGCGCGCCTTCTCGGCCATCGTGCGCAAGCTCGCGCTGCACGGCAGCCTCAAGGACCTGGCGAAGCGAAAGGGCCTGCCCGCCTGAAGGCCCTCTGCCACCTCAGCCGAAATGAACCCAGTGGTTGTCCATGCGCGCGCCGGCCAGTTCTTTGGCATGCGCGTGCGTGAGCGGGCTTGGGGAGCGAGCGTCTTCCAGGGAATGCGAAACACCGGCGGCCCACAGCCGGCCGCTGCCCACCGCCAGTGCGCACACTTCCTCCAGGCCCACTAGGCCGCGCCACTGGCCATCGGGCGTGAAGGTGGCCACGCCCTGGCTGCGCGGGCAGCTCACGGCCCAGCCCTCGGCGGTGCTGGCGATGCTGCCGCCATAGCCTGCCATCGACTGGCCGGCGGGGCACAGGCGCAAGGCCTTGCCATCAAAGAGCGCGAGGATGGGCGCAGCCGCCTTGTCCGCCGCCTTGGCGTGCTCGGCCTGCAGGGCAATGCCCAGCACCGTGCGCTCGGCATTCCAGGCCAGGTGGCGCAGACTCAGGCGCGCATCGGGCAGGCGCCACTGGCCCTGCAGCTCGCCGCTCTGGCCGTGCAGCCGCACGATGCTCGAATCCATGGTGTGCAGGTCGCGCTTGGTGCGTCCGGTTTCGGGGGCGGTGGGCACGCCGCCGTTGGCCACGATCAGCGCTGGTGGGACGCCCTGGGCCGTGGGCGCCCAGATCAGCTCGTGTGCATCGATGCCGTGCGTGGCCCACTCGTCCACGGTTTCCAGGCTGCGCGCATCGCGCCGCGCCACCAGGCTGGCGCCTGTGTCCACGTCGGTCTCGGTGGTGTAGAGATAGCGGCCATCGGCGCTGGCCATCACATGGCCGTTGAACGAGCGTGTCGCATCCACCCAGTGCCACTGCGCCTTGTCGGCGGGCTGGCCCGGGTGCCAGCGCACCAGCCAGTCGCCGGGGCGGCGCGCGCTGGCGACCATGCTGCCATCGGGCAGGCGGGCCAGGCCGTGAGCGCGCGTGGGCACTTCCAGCACCTGGCGCACCTGCAGGGGCGAAGGCCCGCCGGCCTGTGCGGCCAGCACGCCGATGCGGTAGCTGCCATCGGCCTGCTGCCAGGCAGCCAGCAGTTGCATGGCTGCCGCCGCGGCGGGGGCTGCGTGGGTTGCCAGCGGCATCGCCGCCAGGCCGCCCATCAACCACAAGGCCTCGCGGCGGCTCAGCGCGGCGTTCACCTCAATCTCCATCGGCGTCCGAGAAGCCGATGCTCACCTGCAGCGCGGGCGCGATCTCGGCCTCGGCCAGGCGCTTGAGCGCGGCCAGCTCCCTGGACGCCTGCAGCACCCGTTCGCCACCGGCCTTGCCGGTGGCGCCGGACTGGTCGATGGCCTGCAGCGCCTTGTCCACACGCTGCGTGGTGGCCAGCAACTGGTCGGCCAGCGGGTTCAGGCCGCGGCCGCGCAGGTAGGTTTCCAGCGGTACCAGGGCCTCGCCGGGCGTGGGGGTGGCGGCGCTTTCCGGCAGCACGGCCAGGGTGCGCAGCGCGTTCCACTCGGCCTTCCAGGCGGCAGAAGCCTGGCCGCTGGCCGCGCGCGGGTATTCGGGCGGGCGCGTGCCCTGGGCTGCGCGCAGCGGCTTTTCCATGTGCGCCCAGCGCAGGCGCTCGATGCCGCCCACCCACTGGTTGATGAACTCGCCCATGGCCGCAGTGGAGCGCTCCTGTTCGTCCTCGGCCGCCCAGTCGGTGCCGGCGGCGGTGTCGAAGGCGCTGGCCACGGCCACGGCCTCGCGCTCGATGTCCAGTGCCACCTCCACCGCATAGCTGCAGGCGGCCGACCCAGGGGCCACGGGCTGCGTCCACAGCAGCCATTCCAGTGCCGGCAGGCCCTTGGCGGGCGTGCCGATGCGCTCGAAGGCCTTGGCGCCCTGCGGCTGGGTCTTGATGGCGCGTTCGATCAGGGCCGGGCGCGTGGGGGCAAAGTCCATCTGCCGCTGGGTGCGGCGCGCGATCACCGGGCCCACGGCCACGGCGCCCAGCGTCTCCCAGGCCATCATGCTGCGCTGCCAGGCGCTGCGGGCACCGTCGAGGGCGGTGGCCGACTGGCCGGCCGGTGCCTCGCACAGCGCGCGCACGGCCGGCGCCAGCGCCTGCGCGGCCGTGGCCAGATCCTGCGCGCGCGGCTTGCCCCAGCGGCCGTACAGGCTTTGCAGCGCGTGCGTGGTGTCGTAGAACGGCACGGCGTCGCGCTTCCAGCCGGTCTGGGCCTGCGCTGGCAGCAGCAGGGCGCCCAGGGCCAGGGCGGTCACCAGTGCGCGAAGGGAGGGGTGTTTCATAGCGACTCCACGAACTTGACCAGCGCATCGCGCTCGGCCTTGTTCATCTTGAGAACCTTGTCCTTGGCGGCCTCGGCCTCGCCGCCGTGCCACAGCACGGCCTCGAGCACGCCGCGGGCGCGGCCGTCGTGCAGCAGCCGGGTGTGGCCGTTCACGTCCTTGATCAGGCCCGTGCCCCACAGCGGCGGGGTCTTCCACTGCCGGCCATTGGCGGCGAAGTCGGGCCGGTTGTCGGCCAGGCGGTCACCCATGTCGTGCAGCAGCATGTCGGTATACGGCCAGATGCGCTGGCCCGACAGGGCCTTGCTCGTCAGGTGCGGGAAGGGGCCTTCCTTGGTGACATAGCTTGGCCGGTGGCAGGTGGCGCACTGGGCATTGGCGAACAGCGCCTGGCCGCGCACGACCTGTGCGTCCTTGGGGTTGCGGCGTGCGGGTGGTGCCAGCGTGGCTTGGTAGAACACCACGTCGTCGAAGGTCTTGTCGTCGATCTCCACGCCCGGCTGGCCCTGCGCGGCAGCGCTCTTGCCGCTCGGTGCGGCCAGGCAGTCCTTCTGCGTGGGGGTGCAGGTTTCGTTGGCGAAGTGCTTCGAGGTGATGCCCATGTCGCCCTGGAAGGCGCCACCGGTCTGGTGCGCGATGGTCGCGACATTGCCCTTCCAGCCGAAGCGGCCCAGCATCATCTGGCCCGAGGGCGCATCCCACACCCGGTTGGGCACGCCCTTGATGGGGCCTGCCGCAGCCGCCTGGTCCGCCGCGTTGGCCAGGATGTCGGCCTCGGCAATGGCTTCGAGCAGGCCCACGCCGATGATCTGCGGCGCGATGCGCGGGCTGAGCATGATCCCCTCGTCCATGGGGCCGTAGCCCAGGTCGGCAAAGCCGTAGCTCGGGTCGAGCAGCTCATAGCGCGTGCCGTCGGCGAACTGGCCCTTGATGGTCTTGTAGCGCAGGGTCACGCGGCCCTCGGGCTTGACGCCCTGCACGCCCGCGTTGTTGAACTGGTCGCCGTACACCGGGTCATGCTTCGGGCCACCATGGGCATCGGCACCCGGGATGGACAGGCGGATCAGCAGCGCCACCGTGGGGTCCTTGGTCTCGCCCAGGCGGTTGAAGATGGCTGGCGGCTCACCCCGGCCGTCCTGCACGTGGCAGCCCCCGCACGAGCGCGCGATGAAGTGCGGGCCCAGGCCATCGCGCGCCTTGGTGGAGGCGGGTGCCTCGACCCAGTTGCGGCGGAAGAACGAGTTGCCGATCACGAAGCGCGTGCGCTCCGCGTCATCGAGGTTGGCGGCCGGGAAGGAAAAGGCATTGCGGCCCGTGGCGTACACCGTGGTGTTGCCGCCGACCTTCTCGCCGAGTGGGTCGGCGGGGGTGTCGGCCATGAGGCCGCCCAGGGCCGCAAGGCCGATGCTGGCAATCGCCAGGCGCGTGGCGCGCCGGCGGTCAGGGGCTTGCAAAAGCGACATGGAACGAAAGGAAAGCGCAGGCGGGGAGCCTCAGGGTTGGACCAGCGTGAGCTTGGTGATGCCGATGGCGTTGGCGGCTTCCACGAGGTCCTTGCTTTGCTGGGTCAGGCTGTCGATGGTCTTCTGGATGCGCTGGCGGCCCGGTGCATCCTTGCCGCCGATGATCTCACGGTCGAACGGTGCCTGGATGGCTTCGGCCGCAGCCACCGAGGCGGCGATCTGCTTGGTGGTCTTGTCGGCCAGGGCCGGGTTCCTGGCGGCGACCAGGTCGCGCAGCGATGCGCCCTTGACCGTGCTGCCATCGGCGCGCTGGTACTCGCCCAGCCACACGTTCTGGATGCCCTTGGCATTGGTCACGGCATCGCGGTGCGTGTTGTCCGAAAAGCACGAGTGCTCGTCCTCCTGGTCCTGGCTGTTCAGAGCCACTTCCAGGCGCTCGCCCGCCAGTTCGCCGCGCGACAGCGAGCCCAGGCCCACCAGCATCTTGCGCACCGACTCCATGTTGCCCTTGGCGAACTTTGCGCGGTAGTTGGACTTGGCATCGGGTGCCCAGGACTTCACGAGGAAGCCCAGGTCGTCGACCAGCAGTTCGGTCACCACCGTGAGGTACTGGCGGCGGCGGTCGGCGTTGGGCTTCTTGCCGTCCACGAAGTCCTCGAAATTGCGGTTGCCGGGGCCGGTTTCCGAAAGGTCCTGGCCCCACAGCAGGAACTCGATGGCGTGCCAGCCGGTGGCGATGTTCTCTTCGCCGCCGCGCTCGTTCTGCGCCGCCAGCGCCTTCTTGGTGATGGCGATCTTGCGGTTGTTGATCAGGCCGGCCTTGGGTTTGCCTTCCACGCTGTCCACATACGATTCGTCCATGGGCCAGGCGTTGATCTGGCCTTCGGGGCCCTTGTCGTCGTCGATGGGGCCGCCGTAGAAACGAAAGGCCTCCGTCTGTCCATAGAACTCGCGCGCGGCCAGCCAGGTCTTGCGGGCTTCGGCCAGAGTCTCGGCCGATGGCTGGGCCGTGAAGGCCTTGATCGCTGCCTGCATGGCCTTGGCACTGGCCAGCGTGTCTTCGTAGTTGGCATGCACCAGCGTGGCGTACTGCGCAGCCACCGAGGCGGCGGTCACGGCCTGCTGGGCCTGGGCGGCCGTGCCCTGTGCCTGCGCCACACCCATGAAGCCCAGGGGGCTGGCGGCGAGCAGTGCCGCAGCAAGGGTGGTGGTGTGCAGTAGCTTGGTTTTCATGCGTTCTCTCCTGAAACAACGAAGATGATGACAAGGCAGACCGGCCAGGAGTCCCTGGCCCGATGGGCGCGCAAGGCCCGGCAGTCTGGCGGGTGTCGAAGGGCAAGGCCCGTATGCGAGGGATCTGCTGCCGCAGCGGTTTGCCGGCAGCCGCACCGCATGCGCGGGAATTCCTCGACCACCGCGATTATAGGAATGGGATTTATTTGCATTGTCCTGCAAAGGGCATTGCAGCCGCCTGCAAGGCGCAGCCATGGCCCGTGGGGCGGCGCCAGTGAAAAGGGCGGGGTCCCGCATCGCTGCAGGACCCCGCCCCGGCTGCGCGCCCGCGCAGCGTTCGAACCGTCTGTATCAGCCCAGGCGTGGCTGCTTGGGCGATGCGGTGAGGTAACCCACGGCCGCGCCGGCCTTGTTCTTGTAGTTGGCGATGATCAGCGGATCCAGCGTGGGCTTGACCACGCTGTGGATCGCACCCCAGTCACCGGCGTGCTGGAAGTTGCTCATGATGTAGGTCCAGCCGTTGATTTCGTCCACGGCATGCAGGCCGGTGGATTCGCCGCCCGCGGGGATGGACATCAGGCGCGACAGCTGCTTGGTGTCGATGTTGTACGCCCACAGGAAGTTGTTCACGTGCTGGCCGCTGTCTTCGCCGATGAACAGGGTGCGCATCTTCTCCGAGAACTTGAGGTTGTCGGGGTTGCCGATGGTGTTGGGGTTGGCGGTATTGCCCAGGGCGTCGGAGGCGATGTCTTCGCCGACCAGCAGCGCCTTGGTGTCCACGGGCATCCACTCGCTGTTGATGTTGGCACCGGCCGTGTCCTTCTGGCCGCCACGCAGGTTCAGGGCCATCACGGCCCCGGCGTTGATGGCCTTGGGCACGGACACGCCGTTGCCCGCCACGTTCAGGGCGTTGCCGGCCACCATCGAGGTCTGCACGTTCTGCAGGGCCGAGTAGGCGATCTTGTCCTTGGCGTTGACGGTGGTGCCTTCCATCTTGGTGAAGCCCATGCTCGCGCCCACGAAGGCGGCGTAGCGGTGGGTCTCGAGGAAGGCGGCGGCCTTTTCCATGCCGGGCTTGAGCTTGATCCACTCTTCCTTGCCATTGGACACGATGCGGGTGTAGCTGGCGTCGCTCGGGTTGGCCGTGGCCACGGTCATGATGTCGGTGGGCTTGAGCGTGTTGGCCAGGGCCTCGATCTCGGCGCTGTTGGCGGAGCCGAGCTTGATCCAGGTCAGCGGTGCACCGGCCGTGGCCTTGGCGTCGACGGTGAAGCCGGCGCCGACCTTGGCGGCGTACAGCGTGCCGGAGGACAGGTCCTTTTCCTTGTCGGCGACGAACACGAAGTAGGCGCTGTTGGTGGCGTCGTCACCCATCAGCGCGGTGCGCTGGTCGGGCATGACCTGCACCAGCTCGTGCGAGATGCGGCCCATGCAGAAATGCTTCTTGATGCTGGCGGTGCCGTCGGCGTTCACCGTCACTTCGGGCATGTGGCCGTAGTGGTAGGGGTTGGCGCGGCTCGCGTCGCCGTAGAGGTTCTTGGCGTAGGCCTGGAACTGGGTGTTGCTGGCGATGGTGAACGCGTCGGGTTCGTACTCTTCGCTCGACAGGTGGGTGCCCCAGGGCGACAGGCTGGCGCCGCAGGTGATCCACAGGCCATGCACCTTGGAGGTGTCGACGTTGTGGTACTTCACCAGGCTCAGTTTGCCGGTGTTCGGGTCCTGGTCCAGCGTGAGCACGGCGATGGGGGAGGGCAGCTTGCCGTACATGTCGGTCTTGCCGTCCTGGGCCCAGGTGGTGTATTCGAACTGCACCACGGCGAACACGTGGTTGCCCTTGACGCCGTCGACCTTGGCATTGGGCACGGTCAGCAGCGAGGTGCCATCCGGAGCGTCGGAGAAGAACTGGCGGTCCTTGCCGGGCACCGTGGTGTCGATGATGGGCTGGTTGTTGATGTCGAAGTAGCTGCCGGCCAGGATCTGGCCGCCCTTGACGTTGGGCACCGAGTCACCGGTGATGAAGAAGGGCTGGTAGGCCAGTGCGTAGCTTTGCACCGAGCCGTCGCTCAGCGTGACCTGCATGGTCGAGCCCACGGTGTTCGTGGCCATCGCCGCAGGGTTGGCCAGCGTGGGCGCGGCCATCGAAGTGAACGCGGTGGACACATAGGACGCGCCATCATCGCCACCGCCGCAGGCGGTCAGCAGCGAGGCAGCGATGCCGCCCGTGCCCAGCGGAAGCAGGGGGATGCCGGCCAGGAATTGGAGGGCCTGGCGGCGCGAAGGGATGGACGCAGAGGTCATTGGATTGCAGCTTCCGTGGTTTGTTATATGGGTTTTATGAAGAGAGGTCAGCGCTCGCCATGCAGGCATGGCAGGGCACCGGGTGCTCGCCATGCAGGCATGGCAGGGCACCGGGCCGCTCTCTTGGTGCTGGATGCTAAGAACACTGTGTGACAGGCATTTGACGGTGCTGTGGCGGGCTGCCGGCCACGCCCTCGAATCGCCCTGCGAGCCGAGTGCTCTTGCGTCACAGATCGGTCATATGCGATTCCTAGACTGCCGACTCCCATGACTTATCAATACCTAGAGGAGTGCGGTTCTCATGAGCAAGACTATTTCTGACAAGGTTGTTCGCAACGACGCTGGCAACACCCCCTTCAGTGCCATCCTGGACGTCCACCTGTCACGCCGCACCGTCACGCGCGGCGGCCTGAGCGCAGCGCTGGCGTTGCTGACCGGCACCAGCCTTTCCGCCTGCGGCGGCAGTGACGACGAGCCGCTGAAGCTGGGCTTCAGCTCGCTGGCCAATTCCATGACCGACGCCTGCGTGGTGCCTGCGGGCTACGTGGCCCAGGTGCTGGGCGCCTGGGGCACGCCGCTCAACGACAGCGCCGCCGAGTGGGACAAGGACGGCAAGAACACCTCCAAGGACCTGCTCAACTCCACCGGCATGCACCACGACGGCATGCACTACTTCCCGCTCGACGGCAGCTCCAGCGAAGGCCTGCTGGTGGTCAACCACGAGTACATCGACGAGAAGGCGCTGCACCCCGCAGGCCCCACCACGGTGAACAGCAAGCGCCCCGCCGAAGAAGTGCGCAAGGAAGTCAACGCCCATGGCGTGGCAGTGATGCACATCCGCAAGACCGGCAGCGCCTGGGCCATCGTGAAGAACTCGCGCTACAACCGCCGCTTCACCTCGGCCACGCCCATGGCCATCAACGGGCCGGTCGGCGGCACCGACTGGGTCAAGACGCCGTACTCGCCCACGGGCACCACGGTGCGCGGCACCAACAACAACTGCGGCAACGGCACCACGCCCTGGGGCACCTACATCACCGCCGAGGAAAACTGGGCGGCCTGCTTCGTCAACACCAATGCGTCGAGCCAGCCAGCGCACCAGGTGCGCGTGGGCGTGCCCACGGCCGCCGGCCGCTACAAGTGGGAAACCGCCGCCGGAGACGCCACCGAAGTGCAAGGCGAGTTCGCCCGCTTCAACGTCACCCCCAGCGGCACCAGCGCACTGAACGACTGGCGCAACGAGGTCAACGGCTTTGGCTACCTGGTCGAGATCGACCCCTACGACCCCGCCAGCGTGGCCACCAAGCGCACGGCCATGGGCCGCTTCGCGCACGAAGGCGCAGCCTACGGCAAGCCCGAAGCAGGCAAGCCGCTGGCCTTCTACAGCGGTGACGACTCGCGCTTCGAGTACATCTACCGCTTCGTGTCGGACGCGAACTGGGATGCGGCCGATGCACGCCGTAGTGACCGCCTGGCCGTGGGCGCCAAGTACCTGGACAAGGGCACGCTCTACGTTGCGCGCTTTGGCGAAGACGGCAGCGGCACCTGGCTGCCGCTGACGCTGGCCAGCGTGGGCAAGGACGGTACCAGGCTGGGCGACAAGTACAAGACGATCGACGAGATCCTGATCAACACCCGCGCCGCAGCCGACTTCGTGGGCGCCACCCCCATGGACCGCCCCGAGTGGACGGCCGTGCACCCCTCCAACGGTGATGTGTACGTGACGCTGACCAACAACACCAGCCGCAATGCCACCACGGGCACGAATGCGCCCAATCCACGCCTGAACAACGCCAACGGCCACATCGTGCGCTGGCACGACACCCCGGGTGCCAATACGTTCAAGTGGGAGATCTTCGTGTTCGGCTCCGAGGCCGGTGCTGCAGCAGACACCAACCGCTCGGGCCTCACCGCGCTGAACCAGCTGGCCAGCCCCGACGGCCTGGCCTTCGATGACCGCGGCATCCTGTGGATCCAGACCGACAACGGCATCGACGGCGGCCGCAACAATGCGGTGGCGCGCTCCACCAACGACCAGATGCTGGCCGTGATCCCCGGTGCCATGACCACGGACAGCAAGGGTACCGGCCCGGTCATCAACGCCCAGAACCAGGGCGACCTGCGCCGTTTCTTCGTGGGCCCGAACGAAGCCGAAATCACGGGCTTCGCGTTCACGCCGGACTACAGGACCATCTTCCTGAACATCCAGCACCCGGTGAACTGGCCGGCCTACGGCACGAACGACGCCACGGTGGCTGCCTCGGGCACCGTGCGTCCCCGCTCTTCCACGGTGGTCATCCAGAAGGCGGACGGCGGCCCCATCGGGGTGTGACGGGGCGCTTTTTGCAGTAAGCCCTTGCAGGCTGTCACGCGCAGGCGTGGCAGCCTTTTTTCATGGGTACCTGCGCGGCAGCAGGCGCGCCAACGGGTCGCAAGGGGTCAGTAGTCGGAGCCGTACGGCGACGGTGGCCGTGCGCGCGACGTGGGCCCGGAGGCCGGTGCGGAACCGCCGCTGCCGCCAGGTGCTGCAGGGTAGGTGATCTGGCCGCCGCCATCCTTGCTGCCCTTGCGCCCGGCGATCTGCCAGGCCGTGCGCTGGTCCACGAGACGGGCCAGGAACTCCAGTTCCTCGTCCGTGTGGTTGATGGCGCCGGCTGGCGTCAGCATGCGGCCGTTGCGCGGCGCCACCTCGGCCCAGAAGGCCTGGTGGTAGGAGGCCTGGCTGACGACGGATTCGCCCCCGGCCGCAATGTCCACCGTACCGTAGCAGTTGCAGAAATAGCTGCGAAAATCCTGTTCAGGGAACACCTCGGCATACACCCCCGTGCCGCGGATGCCGGCCGTGGCCGTGGGCATGACCACCTGGCGCTCGCTGCCGCGCCCCCAGACGCTGGCCACCGCGCCCGTCAGCAGGCGCAGCACCTTCACTGCCATGGGGGTATCGCCTTCGAGCCCGATGCGGGTGTTCTGGCGCACCATGAAGGCGTCCTTGCCCACGGTGAAGACCACGCTCGCGCCTGGCCCGGTCTCGATCCGGTCGCCGGGGGCGATGCCTTCGCCCGCTGCCAGTGCCTGGCCGTTGCGGCGCACATCGCCGCGCATTTCCACCACGTTGCGGCCTTGCTGCGCGTGCGCCGCAGTGAACCCGCCAGCGGCCGTCCAGGCGGCGGCCGCCTGCAGCAGGCTGCGCCTCTGGTACCAGACGACTTCGTCCTCAGTGCGGCCCTGGAGCTGGTGCTGGCTGTTCGTCATGGGATTCTTCCGATGAAGGTTTGGCGGGCGGTTCGAAGCAGTCGCGGAACGTGAACACGATGGAGGTGAAGAACATCGCTGCCAGCATCATGGCTGTGCCGACCATGATGCCACTGGCGGCTGTGCCAAGCCCTGCCAGGGCAATGAGGCCCGATGCAAGGGCCGCCACCACGCCGGCCATCAGGAAGATGCCCATCCAGCCCAGGCCGAACACGAAGAAGGCACCGAAGTTGCGCACGCAGGCCACCAGGCTGAAGAACAGGGCCTTCACGGGAGGGACGCCATGCCAGTGCACCAGCCCCGGCGCGTGCCAGAAGGTCAGCGACAGGGGAAGGTACAGCAGCATCGACAGCCACATGGCGGCCTGGAACGTGCCGCTTTCAGCGATCTCGCGCTTGAGCGGCGTGCCGCCCAGGTAGACGCTGGCAAACTGGCCGCCGTCGATCAGTGCCGACAAGCCCATGATGGACAGGAAGCCCACGGCGTACAGGGCGCCCAGCACCAGCATGTCGCGCAGGCGCTGCTGGCCGGTGCGAAAGGCCACCAGCAGCACGGCGGGCGTGGGAAAGCGCCCCATGGTGGTTTCTGCCGACGCCACCATCATGGCCAGCGTGGCCGAGGGCAGCAGGGCCAGCGCAATCGCCGGGCCCACCAGCGGCACCAGGCTGGCCAGCGACATGGCGGCCATGGTCATGAAGAACAACGCCGCCAGTGCCATGGGTTGGCGCCAGAACGACCGGATGCCAAGCTTGACCCAGGCGATGCCGGTGCGGGCGGGAACGATGTTGAGTTTCATGGGTGCGAAGGGCGGATCAGGAAAACGGCCCGCGCCGTCAGGTCGGGCTGGAGGCAAGAGGGGGAGATTGCGCCGAATTTACCCCAGCGCACCATGGCCGGGGTGGCATGGGGGCATGCAAAAGGCGCCAGGGCGTGACATTCCTCGCGGAATCCGCGTTCAGAGGCCCTGTTTCTGCGCAGAACCGCTCAGTCCGCGTGCACCGGCAGCGCAATGCGCCCGCGCAGCACGCGCTCGAAATGGGTCGGGTCGTGCGGGGTCAGCATGGAGGCCTCGCGCGGCAGGTAAAAATCCCACAGCCGCGAGATCCAGAAGCGCAGGGCACCGGCACGCAGCAGGGCCGGCAGCAGTTCGCGCTCTGCGGCCGTGAGCGGGCGCACGGCCTGGTAAGCGTTCAGCATGCGCCGGGCGCGCTCGGCGTCGTGCGTGCCGGTGGGCAGGTCGATGCACCAGTCGTTCAGGCACACGGCCAGGTCGAACAGCCAGGTATCGATGCCGGCAAAGTAGAAGTCGAAGAAGCCCGTGAGCTCCTCGCCATCGAACATCACGTTGTCGCGAAACAGGTCGGCATGCACCGGCCCGGTGGGCAGCGCCGTGTAGGCCGAGGAGGCCGCCACATGGTTCTGGTAAGCCAGCTCCGAGCGCAGCAGGGCTGCCTGCCCGGGGTCGAGGTGCGGCAGCACCACGGGCACGGTCTCGTTCCACCACGGCAGGCCGCGCAGGTTGGGCTGGTGGCGGTCGTAGCCGCGCCCCGCCAGGTGCATGCGCGCCAGCATGGTGCCCACGGCGGCGCAGTGCACCGGGCCGGGGGCCAGCTGGCTTTTGCCGCGCAGCTTGCTGACCACGGCGGCTGGCTTGCCGCACATGCTGTGCAGGATGTCGCCGTTGGCGTCAGCGCGCGGGTCGGGCACGGGCACGCCGCCGTGTGCCAGGTGCTTCATCAGGTGCAGGTAGAACGGCAGCTGCTCGGCCGTCAGGCGCTCGAACAGCGTCAGAACGAACTCGCCCTGGTCGCTGGTGAGGAAATAGTTGGTGTTCTCGATGCCGCCTTCGATGCCGCGCAGCGCGACCAGCTCGCCGAGGTTCAGGTGGCGCAGCAGCTTGCGCGCCTCTTCATTGGAGACTTCAGTGAAAACGGCCATCGCTCAGCTTGGGAATGCGAAAAATGCGGGTCAGAAACAGGCAGGGGCAGGATATTTCCGTGCGCCAGCGGCGCAGCGGCCGCCTGCCCGGGGTCAGAACTTCAGGACGTTCCAGACCCGGGGGCCGGTATTGGTCTCGGCACCGTTGAGGGCGCCGGTGCGGCCACGTGCGCCGTCGGGCGACTGCACTTCGTAGCTGGGCATGTTGCCGGTCTTGGGCTGCACGCTGATGCTCTGCGTCTGGCCGCCCACGCGCACCTCGTCGACGCGGCTTCCAGCGTCCTCGATCTGGATGCGTTCGGTGCGCTGGTTGCCGCGCCCGGACAGGGACTCGGGCGTGGAGAGCGCTTCGCCCTGTTTGGGAGCGCCCGCAGGGGCATTCTGGCCAGGGGTCTGGGCCAGTACGGGGCCGCAGGCCAGGGCCAGCAGCAGGGAGAGGTGGGCAGCGCGCATGCGTCCATTGTAGAGCGCGCCGGGCGGCGGTGGTGCGCGGCCTCTGGCCGTGCACAATTGCCCCCATGAGCAATAAAAAGACCCTGGTGCTGGTGGACGGCTCCAGCTACCTGTACCGTGCCTACCATGCCATGCCCGACCTGCGGGCCGTGCCGGGCGACTCCACGAGCGCGGCCACGGGCGCCATCCGCGGCATGATCAACATGATGCAGGCCCTGCGCAAGGAGGTGCATGCTGACTATGCCGCCTGCATCTTCGACGCCAGCGGCCCCACCTTCCGCGACGAGATCTACCCCGAGTACAAGGCGCAGCGCGCGCCCATGCCCGACGACCTGCGCTCGCAGATCGATCCCATCCACGACGTAGTGCGCATGCTGGGCTGGACGGTGCTGGCGATTCCGGGCGTGGAGGCCGATGACGTGATCGGCACGCTGGCCGTGACCGCCGCCGCCCAGGGCATCGACGTGGTGGTCTCCAGCGGCGACAAGGACCTGTCGCAGCTGGTGGACGAGCACATCACCATCATCGACACCATGAACGGCAAGCGCCGCGACGTGGCCGGCGTGACCGCCGAGTTCGGCGTGCCCCCGCACCTGATGGTGGACTTTCAGACCCTGGTGGGCGACACCGTGGACAACGTGCCCGGCGTGCCCAAGGTAGGCCCCAAGACCGCTGCCAAGTGGTTGATGGAATACGGTTCGCTGACCGAACTGGTGGCCCGGGCCCACGAGATCAAGGGCGTGGCCGGCGAAAACCTGCGCAACACACTCGACTGGCTGCCCACCGGGCGCAAGCTGGTGACCATCCGCACCGATTGCGACCTGGTCGAGCACATCGTGGGCCTGCCCGCGCTCGATGCCATCGTGATCGGCGAGCAGCAGGTCGAAGGCCTGCGCGAGTTCTACGAGAAATACGGCTTCAAGGGCCTGGCGCGCGCCCTCGGGGGGGCCGCCGCCGAGCCTGCCGCCGAGCCCACGCCCGCTGCCCGCAAGAAAGCCGGTGGCGATACCGACACCGCCGACCTGTTCGCCGAGCCTGCGGAGGGCGCAGAGGGGACCCCGGCCGCTGCGGAGAAGCCGGCCCGCAACGAGCGCTACGAAACCATCCTGACCTGGGACCAGTTCGACCGCTGGCTGGCCACCCTGCACGTGGCGCCCCTGACGGCGCTGGACACCGAGACCACTTCGCTCGACGAGATGCGTGCCGAAATCGTGGGCATCAGCTTCAGTGTGGAGCCGGGGGCGGCCGCCTACATCCCGTTGCGCCATGAAGGGCCCGACGCGCCGGTGCAGTTGCCCTTCGACGAGGTGCTGGCGCGCCTCAAGCCCTGGCTGCAGGATCCGCGCCACCTGAAGCTGGGCCAGCACATCAAGTACGACCGCCATGTGTTCGCCAACCACGGCATCGAGGTGCAGGGCTACGCGCACGACACCATGCTGCAAAGCTATGTGCTCGAAGTGCACAAGCCCCATGGCCTGGCCAGCCTGGCCGACCGCCACCTGGGGCGCAGCGGCATCAGCTACGAAGACCTGTGCGGCAAGGGCGCGCACCAGATCCCGTTTGCCCAGGTCGACGTGGCCAAGGCCGCCGAATACTCGTGCGAAGACTCCGACCAGACCCTGGACGTGCACAAGGCCCTGTGGCCCCTGCTCGAAGCCAACGACAAGCTGCGCTTCATCTATGAGCTGGAAATGGCCAGCAGCGAGGCCCTGTACCGCATCGAGTGCAACGGCGTGCTGATCGACGCGCCCACGCTGGCCAACCAGAGCCACGAGCTGGGCCAGCGCATCGTGCAACTCGAAACCGAGGCCTACGAGATCGCGGGCCAGCCCTTCAACCTGAGCAGCCCCAAGCAGCTCGGCGAGATCTTCTTCGACAAGCTGGGCATGCCGGTGGTCAAGAAGACCGCCACCGGCGCGCGCAGCACCGACGAAGAGGTGCTCGAAAAGCTGGCCGAGGACTACCCGCTGCCCGCCAAGCTGCTGGAGCACCGGGGCCTGGTCAAGCTCAAGGGCACCTACACCGACAAGCTGGCGCAGCTGGCGTTGCCGCGCACGGGCCGCGTGCACACCCACTATGCGCAGGCCGTGGCCGTCACCGGGCGGCTGTCGAGCAACGACCCGAACCTGCAGAACATCCCCATCCGCACGCCCGAAGGCCGGCGTGTGCGCGAGGCCTTCGTGGCGCCTGCAGGCAGCGTGATCGCCAGCGCCGACTACTCGCAGATCGAGCTGCGCATCATGGCCCACATCAGCGGCGACCACTCGCTGCTGCATGCCTTCCATGCCGGCCTGGACGTGCACCGCGCCACCGCCGCCGAAGTGTTCGGCGTGGAGGTGGGCCAGGTCACGAGCGAGCAGCGCCGCTATGCCAAGGTCATCAACTTCGGGCTCATCTACGGCATGAGCAGCTTTGGGCTGGCCAAGAACCTCGGCATCGAAACCAAGGCCGCAGCCGCCTACATCGACAAGTATTTCCAGCGCTACCCCGGCGTCAAGCAGTACATGGACGAGACCAAGGCCGCCGCCAAGTCCATGGGCTATGTGGAGACGGTGTTCGGCCGGCGCCTGTACCTGCCCGAGATCAATTCGCCCAACGGCCCGCGCCGCAGCGGCGCCGAGCGCGCGGCCATCAACGCCCCCATGCAGGGCACGGCGGCCGACCTGATCAAGCTGGCCATGGTCGCCGTGCAGAAGGAGCTGGACGCGCACAAGCCCGGCATCAAGATGATCATGCAGGTGCACGACGAACTGGTGTTCGAGCTGCCCGAGGGCGAGGTGGACTGGGTGCGCAGCCACATTCCGCGCCTGATGGCCGAGGTGGCGGCGCTCAAGGTCCCGCTGCTGGCCGAGGTGGGCGTGGGCCCGAACTGGGACAAGGCACATTGAAAAGCCGCGGCGCTGGCGCGTTCATTGCAAGGTAAAAAGGCATGCGCCTTCGCCACATTGAAGTCTTCAACGCCGTGATGCTCACCGGCAGCGTGAGCGCCGCCGCACGGCTCATCAACGTCAGCCAGCCGGCGGTGAGCCGCATCCTCGCCCATGCGGAGCTGCAGCTCGGGTTCGCGCTGTTCCACCGGCTCAAGGGCCGCTTGGTGCCCACCACCGAGGCGCAGACCCTGTACCCGCACATCGAGCGCCTGTTCACCCAGCTTGACGACGTGCAGCGCCTGGCCGCCAGCCTCAAGGGCGACGGGCGCGAGGGCGAGCTGCACATCCTGAGCGTGCTGGCACTGAGCTACGAGGTGTTGCCGCGCGCGCTGCGCAGCTTTCGCGCGCAGCATCCGGACGTGGGCATCACCATCGAGGCGCTGCACTCGCCGCAGATCGTCTCGGCCCTGGTGCTGCAGGAGGCGGACGTGGGCTTCGTCTTCAGTTCCATCGCCCACCCCTCGCTGAGCCAGGAGCACATTGCCGATGGCTACATGGTCTGCGTGGCGCCCAAGGGCATGCTGGACCCCGCGCTGGTGCGCTCGGGCACCGTGCACCTCACCGACCTGGCCGACACGCCGGTGGTGCGCCTGGACGTGCGCGACCCCATCGGCACCGTGGTCAGCCATGCCTGCCGCGAAGCGGGCGTAGGGCTGCGCACGGCCATCACGGTGCAGACCTACCACGCCGCGCTGGCGCTGGCGCGCCATGGCCATGCGGTGGCGCTGGTGGATGCCTGCACGGCCGCCTCGGCCGACCGCAGCCAGGTGGACGTGCTGGCGCTGGCGCCGCACATTCCCGTGCCCATCCAGTCGCTGCGCACCGTCGACCGCCCGGCCTCGCTGCTGGCCAGCGCCATGACCGCCTGCATGCGCCAGGCCGTGGCCGAGACCATGGGCGGCGTGGGGCTGCCCAGCCCCGCGCCTTGAAGGGGTGTCAGCGCGCGAGCAGATCCGCCACCCGTGCCGCCGTACCGAAGGCCAGCGTGAAGCCCAGTGCACCATGCCCGGTGTTGAGCACCAGGTTGCCCGGCGCGCTCGCGCGGCGGCCGACCACGGGCAACCCTGTGGGCGTGGCAGGGCGCATGCCGGTCCAGGGCCGTGTCGCCTCGAAGTCGCTGCAGTGCGGAAACACGGCACGTGCGGCATTGCACAGGCTCGCTATGCGCTCGGGCGGTATGCGCGTGTCGTGCCCCACCAGCTCGGCCATGCCCGCCACGCGCAGGCGCTGGCCGATGCGCGCGAACACCACCTTGCGCGCCGCGTCGGTCACGCTCACATGCGGCGCAGCCCCCGGGGCATCGCTGGCGTCGAGCGTGATGCTGTAGCCCTTGAGCGGGTAGACGGGCAGGCGCATGCCCAGCGTGCGCGCCACGCCATGGCTGGCGCTGCCCAGGGCCAGCACGAAGTGGTCGGCCTCCACATTCCCCAGACTGGTGCGCACCGCCCGGATGCGGCCCTGCCCGGTGGCAAAGCCCTGGATTTCGGTCCCCAGCAAAAATCGCACGCCGCGCCCGGCCAGCAGGGTCTGCAGGCCCTGGCATACCTGGAGGCAATCGGCCGCGCATTCGCTCTGGGTGTAGATGGCGCCAGCGATCCGGCCCTGGTAGTGGGCCAGGGCCGGTTCCAGCGCCACGCAGCGTGCGGCATCCACGGCTTCCTGCACGCTGCCGAAGGCGCGCTGCAGTTCCATCTGCCGCCGCGCTGCGCCAAACGCATCGGCTGTGCCGTAGAGCACCAGCTTGCCGGTGGCCGAGAAATCGCATTCCAGCCGTTCGGCCTGCAGCATGGCGTCAAAGCGCTCCCGGCTCAGCGCAGCCAGGCCCAGCAGCTCGGCCGTGCTGCGCGCCGAGGTGGTGCGGTTGCAGGCCGCCAGGAACTGCAGACCCCAGCGCCACTGGTGCAGGTCCCACTGCGGGCGCACGGACAGGGGGGAGTCGGCCGAGAACAGCAGACTGGGCAGTTGCCGCCAGATGCCTGCGTCGGCCAGGGGTTGTACATAGCTGTAGCTCAGCTGCGCGCCATTGCCGCCACTGGCCCCTTCACCGGGTGCGCCCCGGTCGATCACGGTGACCTCCATGCCGCGCTGGCGCAGCGCGTACGCGGTGGCCAGCCCCACGATGCCCGCGCCCAATACACATACCTGCATGCTCTTTGCTTTGGTTGGTTGCTCTGGCGGCCACTTTAGAAGCCGGCGCCGGGTTTGAACAATGCCGATGCACGCGGGGGCCATGACGGCAGGTTATGGGGTGGGTATGCCCCAGGCATAACTTTCCGGCATGGCCTCCCCGGTGAAATGAATTGTTCAAAGCGGGGGCAAGTTCCTACAGTGCGTTCACGCCTTGCCTTTTTCTTTCTCCTCATCCACCTCCTCACGAAGGGAATCCCATGCGACTGTCCGCCGTCAACCGTGCCGCACTGCTGGCCACCGGCCTCCTGGCCTGTTCCATCGCCAGTGCCGACACGCTCAAGAAGATCGCCGATACCGGCAAGATCACACTGGCCTACCGCGAGTCATCCGTGCCCTTCAGCTACCTGGCAGGCCCTGGCCAGCCCGTGGGCTTTGCGGTGGACATCTCCAATGCCGTGGCCGACGCCGTGAAGAAGCGCCTGAACAACCCGGCCATCAAGGTCGAGCTGCAGCCCGTCACCTCGCTCAACCGCATCCCCCTGGTGCAGAACGGTACGGTGGACCTGGAGTGCGGCTCCACCACCAACAACAGCGTGCGCGGCAAGGACGTGCAGTTCGCCACCAACTACTTCTACACCGGCACGCGCCTGCTGACCAAGAAGAGCTCGGGCATCAAGGGCTTTGGCGACCTGGCCAAGCGCAAGATCTCCACCACCTCGGGCACCACCAATGCCCAGGTGGTACGCAAGTACGACCGCGACAACAAGCTGGACATGGAGATCCTGATGGGCAAGGACCATGAGGATTCGCTTCTGCTGGTGGATACCGGCCGGGCCGAGGCCTTTGCCATGGACGACATCCTGCTCTACGGCCTGATGGCCAATGCGCGCAACCCGGCCGAGTGGGACGTGGTGGGTGACGCGCTGCAGGTCGAGCCCTATGCCTGCATGTTGCGCAAGGACGATCCGCAGTTCCAGGCCCTGGTCAACGGCGTCATCGGCGGCCTGATGAAGTCCGGCGAGTTCGAGAAGCTCTACACCAAGTGGTTCATGTCACCGATCGCTCCGCGCGGCCAGAACCTCAAGCTGCCCATGGGCAAGGAACTGCGCGACAACCTGGCTGCGCAGAGCGACAAGCCGGCCATCTGAGCGGAGCACGAGAGCATGTTGGCAAGCGATCGCCCCGCCACGCAGACGGTGGGCATCCTGGGCGGCATGGGGCCGGCGGCGGGCGCGGATTTCGCGCGCCTTTTCGTGCAGGCCTGCGCGGAGCGCATGGCGCAGCTGGGCATTCCCGTGCACGACCAGGCCTACCCCGAGCACTGGCTGGCGCAGGTGCCCATCCCCGACCGCACGAATGCCCTGGGTGACACCCGCCAGGGCGCGCACCAGCCCGCCGAGCCCATGCTGCAGGCCACCGGCCGCCTGGCAGCGCTGGGCGCCCGCGCCGTGGCCATTGCCTGCAACACGGCCCATGCCTGGCATGGTTTGCTGCAGCAGCGCTTTCCCCAACTGGTGGTGTTGCATGGCGTGCAGGAGGTGGTGGCCGGCCTTGCGGCGCGCCAGGTGCGCAGCGTGGGCCTGCTGGCCACGCGCGGAGCCTATGACGCCGGGCTGTACCAGGGTGAGCTGGAGCGGGCGGGCATCGCCTGCTGCCTGCCCAGCCTGGCCGAGCGCGAACAGCTCATGCAGGGCATCTACGAGGGGGTGAAGGCCGGCGACTATGCACTGGCGCGCGAGCGCTTCGGGTCGGTGGCCCTGGCGCTGCAGCAGCGCCACGGTGCGGCTACCCTGGTCATGGGCTGCACGGAAATACCGCTGGCGCTGCAGGAAAGCCCGCAGCTGCCAGGGTTGTCGCTGGTCAATCCATCGGCCGTGCTGGCGGCTGCGCTGGCGCGCCAGGCCTACCTGGTGGACACGGTGCCGGCCGCCTGATACCGGACCTTCCCCATCGGCAGTGCTGCTGCCGTTGCACTCGCAAGCCCGCGCTGCACAGGCCGGCTGCATTCTTCAAGGTGATCGCGACATGACTTCTGCATCCCGTGCGTTGTGGAGCCGCTGGCGTGTCCGCCTGCCTGCGGCATCGGCCCTGTGCCTGCTGGCTGCTGCCTCCGTTGCGCAGGCACAGCTCCCGCCGCCTGCCAGCGCAAAGCCGCCTGCTGGTGCCCTGCAACGCATCCAGGCGCGCGGCAGCGTGATCATCGGGCACCGCGAATCGTCCGTGCCCCTGTCCTATGTGGCGGATGGCGTGCCCATGGGCTACAGCGTCGATGTCTGCCGGAGCATTGCGCAGGCACTGGGCAGGTATCTCCAGTTGCGCGAGACCCGGGTGGACTATCGCCAGGTCACGTCCAGCACCCGCTTCGACGCCATCGAAAAGGGCGAGGTGGACCTCGAATGCGGCTCCACCACCAACACGGCGGCACGCCGCCAGCGCGTGGCCTTCACCATCCCGCACTTTGTCGCGTCCTCGCGCATGGTGGTGCTCAGCAGCCAACCCTATGAGCGCATCGAAGACCTGGATGGCCAGGTCGTGGCGTCGACCACCGGCACCACCAACATCGACTCGCTGGCGAAGGAGGCGCTGGCCAAGTCGGTCCGTATCCGCATTGAGCCCGCAGCCGACCACGCGCAGGGCTTTGCCTGGGTGGTGCAAGGCAAGGTGCATGCCTTTGCCATGGACGATGTGCTGCTGTTCGGCCTGCGCGCCAGCCACGGCCGGCCCGAGGACCTCAAGGTGATCGGCAAGCCCATGACCATCGAGCCCTATGCCATTGCCTTCGAGAAGGACAACCCACAGCTCAAGGCGGTGGTGGATGCGGAGCTGCGCCGGCTCATCCAGACGCGGGAGTTGCACCGCCTCTACGGCAAATGGTTCACCGCGCCCATTGCGCCGCGCGGCATCAACCTGGGCATGCGCATGCCGCACCTGCTGGTGGATTCCCTCAAGTACCCGACCGACTACGTGCCCCAGTAGGCAATGGGGAATGAAAAGCCGTCCGGCAGGGCATGGTTTGGCGCGGCGGTGGCAGCCGCCCGGCAAACCGCCTAGACTGCGCGCTCGCCTTCTTCTTCCATCTGTTCACTGGAGATCCCCGATGCTGAGCGACGACCACCGACAGGATACCGAGGCCCTGCTGCCCGGCCGTACCACCGAAGCCGGCGCCACGCGCCGCCTGGCCCTGCAGACGGCCATCGGCCTGGGCTATGCCGCCGCCGCCACGCCGCTGATGGCGCAGACAGCCATCGCCACCCCGTCCGACGGCCTGACGGCCGGCGAGATCAGCTTCACCGTGGGCGGCTTCAAGGTGCCCGCCTACCGCGCGGCGCCCGCAGGCAAGACCGGCCTGCCCGTGGTGCTGGTGATCCAGGAGATCTTCGGCGTGCACGAGTACATCGCCGACACCTGCCGGCGCTTCGCCAAGGCCGGCTACCTGGCCATCGCCCCCGAGCTTTATGCGCGCCAGGGCGATGCCTCCAAGTACACCGAGGCTGCCAAGCTCATGGCCGAGATCGTCTCCAAGGTGCCCGATGCGCAGGTGATGGCCGACCTCGACGGCGCCGTGGCCTGGGCCACCGCCAACGGTGGCGACGCTGCGCGCATCGGCATCACCGGCTTTTGCTGGGGTGGCCGCGTCACCTGGCTGTATGCAGCGCATGGCCCGGTCAAGGCCGGCGTGGCATGGTACGGCCGCCTGGTGGGCCAGGCCAGCGACCTGACGCCCAAGCACCCCGTGGACATCGCGCCCATCCTCAAGGCGCCGGTGCTCGGCCTGTACGGTGAAAAAGACACCGGCATCCCCCTTGACACGATTGATAAGATGAAAACAGCCCTGGCCGGTGGCACTGCCGCCGCCAAGGCTTCGGAATTCGTGGTGTACCCTGACGCGCCGCATGCCTTCCATGCCGACTACCGTCCCAGCTATCGCAAGGAAGCGGCCGATGATGGCTGGAAGCGTGCGCTGGCCTGGTTCAAGGCGAACGGCGTCGTCTGACCGATCGCTCTCCTACAATCAGCCGCCCCTGACGTCAGGGGCGGCTTTTTTCACGCCGATGCCTGGCTGGCCCCGAAAGGGGCTGCCATGCGCAGGCGTTGAGCCCGTGGTGCCCCCCGATTGACATAAGAACATCTACCTATCGCTCAATGGACGGTCACATACAGCTATGACTCTGATAGCAATCATCCTCGCCACCCTGGCTGCCGGTATCGGCAGCGTGTGGCTGGCCGCGCTGCTGATGCGCATGGGGCTTGGTGGCCGCACGGACAGCGTGGGCCCCCAACACCTCTTGAGCCTGGCGGCCGGCGCGCTGCTGGCCACGGCCTTCATGCACCTCTTGCCCGAGGCCTTCGAGAGCCAGGCCGGAGCGCACGACCTGTTCGCCACGCTGCTGATCGGCGTGGTCTTCTTCTTCCTGCTGGACAAGGCCGAGCTCTGGCACCACGGGCATGAGCACAGCCATGTGGCACCCGAGCAGGTTCCCAGCGGGCATGCGGAGCACGACCATGCCCATGAGCACCACCATCACCACCACGCCCCGCGCACCGGCGGCTGGGCCGTGCTCACGGGCGACAGCGTGCACTGCTTTGGTGACGGCATCCTGATCGCATCGGCCTTCATGGCCGACATCCGGCTGGGCATGATCGCCGCCGTCTCGGTGCTCGCGCACGAGGTGCCGCACCACATGGGCGACCTCGTGGTGCTGCGCCAGACCAGCCCCAACCGCCGCATGGCGCTGGTCAAGGTGTCGCTGGCGGGTGCCGTCACGGCGCTGGGCGGCCTCGTCGGCTACTACCTCGTGGGGCAGTTGCAGGACCTGCTGCCCTACTTCCTGGCCGTGGCGTCGAGCAGTTTCATCTACGTGGCCCTGGCCGACCTGATTCCCCAACTGCAAAAGCGCCTGTCAGCGCGCGAGACCGTGGCCCAGATCGCCTGGCTGATCGCGGGCATGGTGATCGTCACCCTTGTGAGTGGGGCGGTCCACGCACACTAGAGAAGCCCCCCTGAGTCGCCTTCGGCGCCATCCCCCCAGGGGGACGCCCCCAGCGCGGCGGGGCGGCCCTTGCGCGGGGGCACTGGCTTAGTGCTGCGCCAGTTGCATAGGCAACTGGCCACGAGGACAACTGGAGGAGAGAACCTTGGTCACGATCTACCACAACCCCCGTTGCGGCACCTCGCGCAACACCCTGGCCCTGCTGCAGGAGCGCGGTATGGAGCCCGAGGTTGTTGAATACCTCAAGACCCCGCTGGACCGCGGCGCACTGCAGGCGCTGATCGCTGCGATGGGCGTGCCGGTCATCGACGTGGTGCGGGCCAAGGAAGCGGTGTTTGCCGAATTGAAGCTGGGCGAGCCGGGCGTGACCGATGCCCAGCTCATCGACGCCATGGCAGCCCATCCCATCCTCATGAACCGGCCCATCGTCGCCACGCCGCTGGGTACCCGGCTGTGCCGGCCTGCGGAGATGGTGCTTCAGTTGCTGCCAGCCTGAGGTCTGCGCTGGCCTACCGCGCCAGTTCCTCGCGCACGGCCGCCACCTGCCGGCGCGAGACGGTGAGCACCTCCGTCATGCCCTGCAGGCGCACGGCCCAGCCGTCGCCTTCCTCCGGGTCGTAGTGCTTTTCGAGCGCGCGCACGGCGCGCCGGGCCACCAGCGCATTGCGGTGGATGCGCAGGAAGCGCGTGGGGTAGCGCGCCTCCAGCTCGCTCAGCGCGCCGTCCATGATGTAGCTGCGCGTGGCGGTGCGCACCGTTACGTACTTCTGCTCGGCCTTGAAGTACAGCACCTCGGCCAGCGGCAGACGCTCGGTGCGGCCCCGGTCCTGGATCACCAGCGCCTCGCCATCGGCTGCCGAAGGGGCTGCCGGTATGTGGGCCGGGCGGGTGGTGCGCTGCACCTTGGCCAGCGCCTGCTGCAGGCGCTCGCGCCGCACGGGCTTGGTCAGGTAGTCCACCGCATCGAGCTCGAACGCATTCACCGCATGGTCGGCGTGCGCCGTCACGAACACCACGGCCGGTGGGCGCGCCAGGGCCTGCAGTGCGTGCGCCAGGCCCAGGCCGTCCTGGCCCGGCATGTGGATGTCCAGCAGCACCACGTCGAAGGCGCTGCCCCCGGTGGGCCCCAGCAGCGCCATGGCTTCGCCGGCGTTGCCGGCTTCGGACACGGTGGTGTGCAGTGTCTCGGCGCAGTCGCCCAGCAGGGTGCGCAGGCGGCTGCGGGCCAGGGCTTCGTCGTCAACGATGAGGATGTTCATGGCGCGGCATTGCGGGTAGATGCGGAAGGAGGCGGGGTAGAGGAGGGGGACGTCGCGGGCCGGCCATGCCGCCTCGGGCGCCGGGATACGCGGGCCGGTGCGCCCTGGACGGGCAGGGAGATGCGCACCTGGTAGAGGCCGTCGAGCACCCCTGCGGTGAATTCTCCCTGCACATCATGCAGCAGGGCCAGGCGCGCACGCACGTTGGCCAGGGCAATGCCATGGCCGCGCGGCACGTCGTGGTAGCGGATGTCGCTGGCGGGCAGGGTGTTGGTGATGCGCACCACCACGCGGTTGCCGCGCAGCTCGGTCATCACCTTGAGCTTGCCGCCGCGCGGGCTGGGTTCCACACCGTGCTTGACGGCGTTTTCCACCAGCGGCTGCAGCAGCAGGGGCGGGAGGCGGGCACTGTCGGTGCGCGGGTCCAGGCTCCACTGCACCTGCAGGCGCTTGCCGAAGCGCACCTCCTCGATGCCCAGGTAGCGGCGCGCCAGGGTGATCTCCTCGGCCAGCGTGGTCGATTCGCCCTGCTCGATGAGCGCCACGCGGAACAGGTCGCTCAGGTCTTCCAGCAGCGACTCGGCCTTGGCGGGCTCCTTGCGCACCAGCGCGATCGCGCTGTTGAGCGTATTGAACAGAAAGTGCGGGCGAATGCGCGACTGCAGCTCGGTCAGGCGCGCCGTGGTGGCCGCCGGGGTGCGCCCGCGCGCGCGCAGGACCAGGGCCGCGACCAGCAGGGCCGCGAGCAGGGCCCCCGTGGCGGCACTGGCCACCCAGGGCGAGCGCTCGGCCACACCGGCCAGCGTGAGCATGGCGCAGGCGTACAGGCCTGCCAGTGCCCCCAGGGCCACGCCGGCCGCATACTGCGGGCCGGTGCGCAGGTTCTGCAACACCGTCTTCAAGCTGCAGGCCGTGATCAGCCAGGCCAGCGTGGCGGGCAGGGCGCCGCCCGTCACCAGGGCCATGCTGGCCAGCCACTGGGCTGGGTTCTGGGCGCCGAACAGGGTGCCCACGCCCACCACGACCTCGACGAACAGCACGGCCCGCAGCACCACGCCGACCTGGCAGGCGTCGAACACCAGCGCCCTTCCGGCAGGGGGCTGGCCACTGTGCGAAGGGCCTCTGGGCGGGGGCGATTCGGCTTCGGGAGGCGGGGTCGATAAAATTTGCGTGTTTTGCATTGCGGCATCCGGGTGTTCCGGGTGTCAGAACTACCGGATTATTGCCCTCCCATGTCCAACAGCCAAGCCAATAGCGCGCCGTCCGCGCCCTCCCACAACCAGCTCGACACCAAGGCGCAGGCCTGGTCGGCGCTGTTTTCCGAGCCCATGAGCGACCTGGTCAAGCGCTACACCTCCAGCGTCTTCTTCGACAAACGCCTGTGGCAGGCCGACATCGCCGGCAGCCTGGCGCATGCCGACATGCTGGCCGCGCAGGGCATCATCAGCGCCGAGGACCATGCCTCGATCCAGCGCGGCATGGCGCAGATCGCCTCCGAAATCGAGTCCGGCGGCTTCGAGTGGAAGCTCGACCTCGAAGACGTGCACCTGAACATCGAGGCGCGCCTGACCCAGCTCGTGGGCGATGCCGGCAAGCGCCTGCACACCGGCCGCAGCCGCAACGACCAGGTGGCGACCGACGTGCGCCTGTGGCTGCGCGGCGAGATCGACCTGATCGCCGACCTGCTCAAGGAGCTGCAGGTGTCCCTGGTGGACGTGGCCGAGCAGAACGTGGAAGTCATCCTCCCGGGCTTCACCCACCTGCAGGTGGCGCAGCCCGTGAGCTTTGGCCACCACATGCTGGCCTATGTGGAAATGTTTGCGCGCGATGCCGAGCGCATGGGCGACGTGCGCCGCCGCGTCAACGTGCTGCCCCTGGGCGCCGCCGCGCTGGCCGGCACCACCTACCCGCTGGACCGCGAGCGCGTGGCCCGCACCCTGGGCATGCAGGGCGTATGCCAGAACAGCCTGGATGCCGTGAGCGACCGCGACTTCGCCATCGAGTTCACCGCCGCCGCCAGCCTGTGCATGGTGCACGTGAGCCGCCTGAGCGAGGAGCTCATCATCTGGATGAGCCAGAACTTCGGCTTCATCAGGATCGCCGACCGCTTCACCACCGGCAGCTCCATCATGCCGCAGAAGAAGAACCCCGACGTGCCCGAACTGGCGCGCGGCAAGACCGGCCGCGTGGTCGGCCACCTGATGGGCCTGATCACCCTGATGAAGGGCCAGCCCCTGGCTTACAACAAGGACAACCAGGAAGACAAGGAGCCGCTGTTCGACACCGTGGACACGCTCAAGGACACGCTGCGCATCTTCGCCGAGATGGTCGGCGGCCAGTTGAACCCCGCCACGGGCAAGAAAGAGGGCGGCATCACCGTCAACGCACTCGCCATGGAGCAGGCCGCGCTCAAGGGCTATGCCACCGCCACCGACCTGGCCGACTACCTGGTCAAGAAAGGCCTGCCCTTCCGCGACGCGCACGAAACCGTGGCCCACGCCGTGAAGGCCGCCGTCTCGCACCAGGTGGATCTGTCGGAGCTGCCGCTGGCCGTGCTGCAGGGCTTCCACCCGCAGATCGAGAAGGACGTGTTCGACGCGCTGAGCCTGCGCGGCTCGCTCAATGCGCGCAACACCCTGGGCGGCACCGCGCCTGCCCAGGTGCGCGCCCAGTTGGCGCGCCACCGCGCACGGCTGGCGTAACTCCTGGCTGGGTGTATTTCTTGCATGGTGAGGTAGCCGCCCACCGGCGGTGCATGACAGCGCAGCAGCGTGCGGCTACGATCCTCGCCTGTTGCATCTGATTACCTATCCGCTGGAGCCCCCGCATGACCTCGCCTCGCCGCCGTCTTCTCGTCAACACCCTGCGCACCGGTGCGCTGCTGCTGGGCCTTGCGGCCGCAGGCCTGGCATCGGCCCAGCCCAAGCCGATCCGGCTGCTGGTGGGTTTCCCCGCTGGCGGTGGTACCGATGCCATCGCGCGCACCCTGGCCGAAAAGCTCAAGGACGAGCTCGGCACCTCGGTGGTGGTCGAGAACAAGCCCGGCGCAGGCGGGCAGATCGCCGCCCAGACCCTCAAGGCCGGCCCGGCGGACGGCACGGTGTTGTTTCTCACCCACGACCACACCATCTCCATCCTGCCCCAGGTCGTGAAGAACGCCGGCTTCGACCCCGCGCGTGATTTCGTGCCCGTGGTCGGCATCGCCACCTTCGTGAATGCCTTCGCCGTCTCGGGCGGTACGCCCGCCAAGTCGTTTGCCGAGTACGTCAGCTGGGTCAAGAGCGCCGGCGGCGGCAAGGGCGCCGTGGGTATCCCCGCCCCGGCATCCACCCCGGAATTCCTGGTGAAGCTGGTGGGCGGCAAGTTCGGTATCGACCTGGTGTCGGCACCCTACCGGGGCAGTGCGCCCATGATGGCCGACATGCTGGGCAACCAGATCGGTGCCGGCGTGGCCTCCATCCCCGATTTCATCGAGAACCACAAGGCTGGCAAGGTGCGCGTGGTGGCCGTGCTGGGCAAGGCCCGCCAGGCCGCCATGCCCGATGTGCCCACCTTCGACGAACTGGGCCTCAAGGGCTTCGAGGACCTGCCCTACTACGGCATCTATGCCCCCACCGGCACGCCGCAGAAGTTCGTCACGGATTTCTCGAACGCCGTGGCCAAGGTGATCGCCATGCCCGAGGTGCGCGACCACCTCACGGCCATGGGCCTGACCGTGGGCCATATGTCGCCCACGCAGTTCGCAACGCGCGAAAAGGCCTACACCGCCGCCTGGACCAAGATCATCAAGGACACCGGCTTCGTGGCCCAGTAATCCCGTCTGCGCAGGCCGGCTCCCATCCCCTTTATGCCCACCGCCCGCCTGCCAGCGCACTGGCTGCGTTCCCGCTTCCTGCCCTTGCTGGTGGGACTGGCCAGTTGCGCGCTGGCCATGCTGCTGGCCTGGCTGGTGATCGACATCTCGAACACCAAGGCGCGCACCGAGATCGCGGCGCGTGCACAAACCCATCTTCTCGAAATTCGCGACCGGCTGGACCGGCAGTTGCAGAGCACATTGTCGGTGCCAGAGACCGTGGCCGCCTTCGTGGCAGCGCAGGGCCAGATGGAGCCCGAGATCTTCGCCTCGGTGGTGGGGCGGCTGCTGGAGAGCCAGCGCAACATCCGCAACCTGGCGCTGGCGCCGGACAACGTCATCAGCGACATCTACCCGCGCTTGGGGAACGAAAAGGCCCTGGGCCTGCGCTACCTGGACAACCCCCAGCAGCGCGGCGCGGTAGAGCGCGCCATCCAGACCCGGCGTACCGTGGTTGCCGGCCCGATCCCGCTGGTGCAGGGCGGGCTGGGGATCGTCAGCCGTACGCCGGTATTCCTCACCAGCCTGCCGGGGGCCCGCCCCGGGGCGGAGCCACGCTATTGGGGCATCGTCTCGCTTGCGGTGAATGCCGATACGCTGTTTGCCGATGTGGGGCTCAACACGGACCAGATGGGCTTCCAGGTGGCAGCCCGCGGGCTTGATGCGACCGGAGCCCAAGGGGCCGTGTTCATTGGCCGCGCAGCCCTGTTTGACGACAAGCCGGCCACGCTCGACGTGCCTTTGCCCGGGGGTGGCAACTGGACCCTGGGCGCCGTGCCCGTGGGTGGCTGGAAGGCCGCCGGCAGCGCGCCAGCGCTGGTCGTGACCATGTCGTACGTGTTTGCCGTGTTGCTGGGCCTGCTCAGTGCCTGGCTGGTGCGTGCCCACCAGCAGGTGCTGGCGCTGGCCAGCCACGACCGCCTCACCGGGCTGCCCAACCGTCGCCTGTTCGAAGACCGCCTGTCCCAGGCCGTGCTGGCCGCCTACCGCGACCACCGTGCCGGCGCGCTGCTGCTGGTTGACCTCGATGGCTTCAAGGCCATCAACGACAGCATGGGACACGGCTGCGGCGACCAGGTGCTGGTGCGGGTAGGCCAGCGCCTGGCGGGGCTCGCCCGTGCCAATGACACGGCTGCACGGCTGGGGGGCGACGAGTTCGCCCTGGTGTTGAATGCGGTGACTTCGCCGCAGGCCGCGATGGAAATCGCCCAGCGTGTCATCCAGGACATGCTGGCACCCATCGGCCTGGACAACGGCGAGCATGTGCGCATCGGTGTCAGCATCGGTGTGGCCGTGTTCCAGGGCGACGCGGCCGAAGCACTGCCGGCGCTGATCGACCGGGCCGACCAGGCGCTGTATGCCAGCAAGCGCACCGGCAAGGGCAAGGCCACGCTGGCCGACTCGGCCGAGTTGCACACCTATGCGACGCAGCCGCTGAACAGCTCCACCATGCCGTGAACCATCCACTCAGATGGCTGTGGCAGTGCCCATGGCTGGATTGGCCTGACGGGCCAGCCGAAGTTGTAAAACATGGGGTGGATGCGGTGAAATTGCCGAAAATGGCCCCATCTGATAACGATGTGCCACTTCCTGGAACCCCTGCCATGAAGCGATTTCCCCGCCTTTCCAAACTCGCCCGGCGCCTTGCGCTGTCGGGTGTGCTGGTGTCGAGCACGGCTGCGGTGCAGCCGGCCCCCATGGGCGCTGCGGGCTCGGCGCCCGGGTCCAAGACGATGCAGTCGTCGTCCGCCTCCCACTATGCGCGTTGGCAAGCCAGCATGGACGCGTTTGCCTCCGCCGACAAGGCCCAGGCGCCTGCCGAGGATGGCGTGCTCTTCGTGGGCAGCTCCACCATCCGCTTCTGGACGCAGTTGCCGCAGGATTTTCGCGACGTGCCGGTGGTCATCAACCGCGGCTTTGGCGGTTCCACCATGGCCGACTGCCAGTACTTCGTGAAGCAGTTGGTACTGCAGTACCGCCCGCGCCAGGTGTTCGTTTATGCCGGGGACAACGACCTGGCCGAAGGCCGCTCGCCCCAGCAGGTGCTCGAGAGTTTTGAGGGCTTTGTGGCCGCCGTGCGTGCCGAACTGCCCGACACGCGCATTGCCTATATTTCCATCAAACCGAGCCCCTTGCGCGCCGAGCTGATGCCCAAGGCCCGCGAGGCCAATGCCCTGCTTGCAGGCTATGTGCGCAGCTTGCCCAACAGCGATTACATCGACATCTTCACGCCCATGCTCGACCTGCAGGGCGCGCCCCGGGCCGAGCTCTTCGGGCCGGACCGCCTGCACATGAGCGATGCCGGCTACCGGCTGTGGCGCTCGGTCATTGCCGACTATGTGGGCCGTGGCCAGCCCGCGCTGCAGACTGCACCGGGCAAGGCGGGCAACGAAACCGCTGCGGCTGCGGTAGTCGCGGTACCTGCCCTGGCGGCCGCCCAGGTCAGCACCGGCCGCTGAGCTTCCCGCAGTTGCCTCAACCCGGCGCGACCTTGGCCTTCGGCGGGTCGCGCGGCTTGGGCTGCGCCCCCTGGCGGGCGGATGCAGGGGGATACATGGGTGGGCGTTTCTGTCCCGGTGCCAGAACCGCCGGCGGGGTGCTGTCCTCCCCGGGTTTCTTTTCCAGCCACAAGGTGGCGCGCGCCACCGCATACAACACGGCGAAGGCTGCGGCCAGCAGGGCCAGGTCCACTCCCCAGGGGCGGTCGTACTTCGCCCCCACCCCCACCAGCACCACGAGCACCAGCACCAGGTGCGCACAGAACACCGGCAGGGACGCCGATCCCAGCGTTTCCAGCCAACGTTGGCGCGGCATGCGGGCGGCCAGCCGAGGGCCGTAGTGGATGGCGAGCACCACCAGCGCAAACAGGTTGATCATGCGCATCGGCCCCAGCGCCCATTTGTCGAACCAGGGGTTGAACCCGGCGTACGGACCCTCGGGATGGAACGGTATTTGCCCGACCAGGTGGCGCCACCCCATCAGGGAGATAGCCAGGGCCAGGGCCAGCAGCACCGACCAGCGTGGAAACGTGAACGCCGGGGCATTCGGGTCATTGCGCGTGGCGCCCATCCACAGCCCCAGCATCCACAGGAACTGCCAGCTCCACATCACGAAAGCCCCCGTTTCGTTGAAGGGCACGGGTAGCGGCACGAGGGCGTTGATGCCGTCGTACACCCCGTGCGACAGACCGAACTGCGCGGCCAACCAGACCAGCCCGCTCACCACCATCACCGGCCGCCAGCCCCAGACAAAGGCCAGCACCATCACCCAGGGGCTGGCCAGCATGAACAGCACGTACAGCGGCAGGATGTCCAGGAGCGGCGGCTCATAAAGCAGCAGCAGCCCACCCACCAGCGCGGTGAACGGCTGCTTGACGTAGAAGTTCAGCAGGTCCACCACGGCAGGCTGCTCGATGCGGATGCCGATGAAGGCAATCACGGTGAACAGGAACAGCAGCAGCGCTGCGTGGCAGGCGTAGATCTTGAGGGCCCGGCGCCAGAAGGCGTGGTGCATCTCGGCCACGCTCTTGCGCCAGGCCACACGGCCGTAGACCATGCCGGCCATGTAGGCCGACAGCAGCACGAAGCCCTCCGCCGCCGAGACATAGCCGAAGGGCTGGCCCAACGGCGAGGTGAACCGCGTGGGCAGATGCGTCACCGTCATCAGCAGCAGCATCAGCCCCCGGGCTGCATCGATTTCCCAATTGCGTGGGGACGGAGCGGTTGCGGGGGCCATGGAGGCTCTTCAGGCGAGGGTGCGCACCTTCGGCTCGCGGTCCCACTGCCGTGTCTGCGCGGCCGCGATGAAGGCCTTGCTGTCCTTGGGGTCCATCACGCCGGCATCGGGCTCTATGCCGGCGGCCTGCACGATGGCCTGCGACCCTGGGCAGGCGCCGATCGCCTTGAGGTGGCCGAAGGCATCGCGGAACCAGTCCACCGCGGCGGCTTCGCGCGAGAGCTTGTTGCCCATCTCCGTCGAGAGGATGGAGGCCACGGCATCGAACACCGTGGAAGGCGTGCCGGCCAGTTGGCCATCGGCGGGCAGCCGGCTGCCGTCGTCCATCTTGGCACCGCCCACCTTGGGGGCCACGATCTTCACGGTGGCACCGGCCTTTTCCACGGCCTTCTTGAAAGTCGCAACCGACTTCGCGTTGGAGCCATCGTCCACCAGCAGGCCCACGCAGCGGCCCTCCAGCGTGGGCTTCATGCGGTCGATGATGCGCAGGGCAGGCGAAAGCGGCATGTCCTGTGGCTGCACCGCGGCGGCGGGAGCGGGTGGCAGGGCGTCCATGCCCAGGCCATCGGCCACGCGCTGGGCGAGGGCTGCGTCCACATGCTGCAGGTGGCCCACCACCGCTTCGCGCACATGCACCGTGGCCACCTTGGAGAGCTCGAACACGATGGCCGAGGCCATGTGCGCCTGCTCCACCTCGCTCTGGCTGCGAAAGAACATGCGCGCCTGGCTGTAGTGGTCGGCGAAGCTCTCGGCGCGCACCCGGCCCTTGGCGCCGTCGTCGGCGGGGCGCTCGGCAAAGTGTTTGAAGCCCTGGGCCAGCGAGGCGCGCGGCGTATCGCCCTGCAGGCTGCTGGGCTCGTAGTTCACGCGGCCCTTGGGCACCTGCATCTGCATGTGGCCATCGCGCTGCATGTTGTGGAACGGGCACTTGGGAGCGTTGACCGGGATCTGCGCGAAATTCGGGCCGCCCAGGCGCGACAGCTGCGTGTCCAGGTAAGAGAACAGCCGGCCCTGCAGCAGCGGGTCGTTGGAGAAATCCACGCCCGGCGGCACGTTGGCGGGGCAGTAGGCCACCTGCTCGGTCTCGGCAAAGAAGTTGTCGGGCCAGCGGTTGAGCACCATGCGGCCGATGGTGCGCAGGGGCACCAGCTCCTCGGGGATCAGCTTGGTCGCGTCCAGGTGGTCGAACGGGAACTTCGCCGCGTCTTCGTCGGTGAACAGCTGCACGGCAAAGTCCCACTCGGGGTAGTTGCCGGCCTCGATGGCCTCGAACAGGTCGCGGCGGTGGTAATCGTTGTCTGCCGCCTGCAGCTTCACCGCCTCGTCCCACACGGTGGACTGGATGCCGAGCTTGGGTCGCCAGTGGAACTTCACGAAGGTGCTTTTGCCCTCGGCGTTGACCAGCCGGAAGGAGTGCACCCCAAAGCCCTCGATCATGCGCAGGCTGCGCGGGATGGTGCGGTCGCTCATGGCCCACATCACCATGTGCAAGGTTTCGGGCATCAGCGAGACGAAGTCCCAGAAGGTGTCGTGCGCGCTGCCCGCCTGGGGGTAGCCACGGTCGGGCTCCATCTTCACGGCGTGAACCAGATCGGGGAATTTCATCGCGTCCTGGATGAAGAACACCGGGATGTTGTTGCCCACGATGTCCCAGTTGCCCTCCTGGGTGTAGAGCTTGACAGCAAAGCCGCGCACGTCGCGCGGTGTGTCCACCGATCCGGCGCCGCCGGCCACGGTGGAAAAGCGGGTGAAAACGGGCGTCTGCACGCCGACTTCGGTCAGCACGCGGGCGGTGGTGAATTCGGCCAACGACTCGGTCAGCTCGAAGTAGCCGTGCGCGGCTGTGCCGCGGGCGTGCACGATGCGCTCGGGAATGCGCTCGTGGTCGAAATGCGTGATCTTCTCGCGCAGGATGAAGTCTTCGAGCAGCGTCGGCCCGCGGGGGGTGTCGCGCAGCGAATTCTGGTTGTCGGCGATCGGAATGCCCAGCTGCGTGGTCATGACGGGGTGATCGCCGCCGGCTTGCTGTTGCAATTCGTCACCATTGCCACGCTGGGTGTCTGGGGACGGGGTGGTGGAAGGGGTCGAACGTGGCTTATCCGCAGTTTTGCGGATGGCTGGGGACTTGGCCATGGATGCTCCAGAGAAGGTGTCGTGGGACGGATCAACAAGCATCTTTCGCCAGGGAAGGTCACGACGGGGTAGGACCATGGGCCGTCCTCCTGTCGGCCGCGTAAAAATGACCTCTGCGTGAAGTGGTGCACGCTCTGGATACGTAAGTGCTTGCAACGCAGGCCTGCATGCCATGCGGTTTTGTTACGCTTGCCAGTTCCTTTGGAGGGGATCGCGTGAAAGCCAAGAACTGGATGTTTGCCGCCGGCCTGCTGCTGGCCACCGTGGCCGCAATGGGGTCGGCCCATGCCCTGCAGATCACGAGCCTGTCCCCCCAGGGTGAAGTCGCCCGTGTGCGCCAGATGGTGGCCAAGTTCGACGCGGCCGCCGTCAATTTCGGCGACCCCAAGGCCCCAGCCCCGCTGACCCTCAGCTGCAGCGACGCTGCCGCCACCAAGGGCAACGGCCGCTGGACAGGCGAGAAGGAGTGGGTTTTCGACTTCGAGAACGACCTGCCCCCCGGCGTGCGCTGCACCGCTGCGGTCAAGGCGGGCTTCAAGTCGGCCTCAGGCGCGGCGCTGACCGGGCCCACCAGCTTCCAGTTCAACACCGGTGGGCCGTTCGTGCAGAACATGCGCCCCGGTACCTACCAGGAGATCGACGAAGAGCAGGTCTTCGTGCTGCAGCTCAACGGTCCGGCCACGCTCGAGAGCATCAGGGCCAACACCTGGTGCACGCTCGAAGGGGTGGGCGAGAAGGTGCCCGTGCGCCTCATCGAAGGCAGCCAGCGCGACGAGATCCTCAAGTCCCTGGGCCTGGACAAGCGTGCCGCGCAGCAGCCGCTGCAGTACGTGAGCCTGGCCTGCAACCGGCGCCTGAGCTCCGGTTCGCGCGTGCAGTTCGTCTTCGGCAAGGGCGTGGCCACGCCGAGCGGTGTGGCCAACGCGGTGGAAAAGCGCTTCGACTACAAGGTGCGCGAGCCCTTCTCGGCCGAATTCAACTGCGAACGCGAGAACGCGCAGGCCGCCTGCCTGCCCATCCGCCCCCTGTCCCTGACATTCAACGCCCCGTTGCCACGCAAACTGGCGGCCGCGATCCGCCTGAAATCGGCCAAGGAGACGATCAAGCCCCAGTTGGAAGGCGGCGCCGACGAGGACAAGAACCCCGATGCCCTGGTCAACAGCGTGCAGTTCGCCGCCCCGCTGGCTGAGAACACCCCGTTCACCATCGAGCTACCCAACGACCTCAAGGATGCCTCGGGCCGCACGCTGCGCAATGCCGACAGCTTCCCGCTCAAGGTGGCCACGGGCGGCATGCCGCCACTGGCCAAGTTTGCGGCCGCACCCTTCGGCATCGTCGAGCGCTTCGCCGAAGGCCCCGAAGGCCCGGCACTGCTGCCCGTGACCCTGCGCAACGTGGAGGCCGCCCTCAAGGTGCAGGGCCTGCAGGCGGGCACCGGCACACCGGCTGCTCCTGCCGGCAAGGTCAGCACCCTGCGCCCCACGAGCGATTCGGACATCATTGCCTGGTTCCGCAAGGTCAAGCGCTACGACAACTACAACATCGACCGCAAGGAAGCGCGCCGCGACACCAAGGGCCCGCTGCCCAAGGTGATCGACAACGAGCGCGACTACGTGCAGTCGCGCATGGTCTCGCTGCTGGGCGGCCAGGGCGGTGTGAAGACGCTGGACCTGCCCAAGCCCGCGAGCAACGACCCGCGCCCCTTCGAGGTGGTGGGCATTCCGCTCACGCCCGGCTTCCACGTGGTGGAGATCGCCTCGCAAAAGCTCGGCACTTCGCTGCTGGACGAGCGCCATGGCGACGCCCGCACCATGTACGTGCGCACCTCGGCACTGGTGACCAACCTGGGCGTGCACTTCAAGCTCGGCCGCGAGAACGCGCTGGCCTGGGTGACCAGCCTGGACAAGGGCCAGCCCGTGGCCGGCGCCACAGTGCGCGTGTCCGACTGCACCGGCAAGGAACTGGCCACCGGCACCACCAACGCCCAGGGCGTGGCCAGCATCGAAGGCCTGTCGCCCGAACCCGAGCAGTGCGGCGAGGACGGCGAGCGCTCCTACTTCGTCAGCGCGCGCAGCAAGGGCACCGACAACGTGGAGGACATGGCCTTCACCTGGACCGACTGGCAGCGCGGCATCGAGCCCTGGCGCTTCAACGTGCCCACCAGCAGCGAAGCCAACCCCAACGAGCGCGCCCACACCATCTTCGACCGCACGCTGTTGCGCGCCGGCGAGACGGTGTCGATGAAGCACCTGCTGCGCAGTGAAACGCGCAAGGGCTTCGCGGTGTCCGACACCCGGCCCGAGACGCTGGTGATCACCCACATCGGCAGTGGCCAGCAGTACACGCAACCCCTGGTCTGGCGCACCACGGCCACGGGCGGCCTGAGCGCGCAGAACACCTTTGCCGTGCCACCGGCCGCCAAGCTCGGCGTGTACTCGGTGGAGTTGCGCTCCGACGCCGGCAATGAACGCAGCCTTTCCACCGGCCAGTTCCGGGTGGAGGAATTCCGCCTGCCGGTGCTCGAAGGCCGCATTGCCCCCGCTGACAAGAAGGCCCTGGTGCGCGTGCGCTCCGTGCCCACCGACGTGCAGATCAACTACGTGGCCGGCGGCGGCGCGGCCAACCTGCCGGTGCGCGTGTCGGCCATGGTGCGCGGCAAGTCCCTGCAGTACAACGATTACGACGCCTTCAGCTTCAACCCGCCGCGCAAGCGCGGCCAGTCGAGCAACGGCAACAGCGACGATGAAGAGGCTGCAGCCAGCCAGGACAGCCGCGTGATCGCCGACAAGCTGCCCGTGACGCTGGACCGCAATGGCGCCGGCAAGGTCACCATCGACAACGTGCCCCAGGGGCGCCAGCCCCAGGACCTGGTGATGGAGGCCACCTACGCCGACCCCAATGGCGAAGTGCAGACCCTGCGCAGCACGCAGACCGTGTGGCCTGCGGGCGTGGTGGCCGGCATCAAGACCGAAGGCTGGGTCTCTGCCCAGCAGAAGATCCGCTTCCAGGCGCTGGCACTGCAGCACAACGGGTCGGCCGCGGCCGACGTGCCCCTGCAGGTCAAGGCCACGGCGCGCATCACCACCACCACGCGCAAGCGCATGGTGGGCGGCTTCTACAGCTACGACAACCAGACCGAGACCAAGGACCTGGGCACCGTGTGCAGCGGCAAGAGCGACAGCCGCGGCCTGCTGCTGTGCGAATCCAAGCTCGACGAGGCCGGCGAGGTGGAACTGGTGGCGATCGCCAGCGACCGCGAGGGCAACACCAGCGAGGCCGCGTCCTCGGTCTGGGTCACGCGCCAGGGCGAACTGTGGTTCGGCGGTGAGGACCACGACCGCATCGACCTGCTGCCCGAGAAGAAGAGCTACCAGCCCGGCGACACCGCCAAGTTCCAGGTGCGCATGCCGTTCCGCTTTGCCACGGCCCTGGTGGCCGTGGAGCGCGAGGGCATCATCGACACCCGCGTGGTGCAGCTCAACGGGCAGGATCCGACCATCGAGCTCAAGATCGAAGAGGGCTGGGGCCCGAATGTCTACGTGAGCGTGCTGGCCCTGCGCGGGCGCCTGCGCGAGGTGCCCTGGTACAGCTTCTTCACCTGGGGCTTCAAGTCGCCACGCGAGTGGTGGAACTCGTTCTGGTACGAGGGCAAGGAATACCAGGCCCCCACGGCCATGGTGGACCTGTCCAAGCCCGCCTTCCGCCTGGGCCTGGCCGAGATCCGTGTGGGCACCAAGGCCCACCAGATCGACGTGAAGGTCGTGGCCGACAAGGAGAGCTACCCGGTGCGCGGCAAGGCGCAGGTCACCATCACCGCCACCTTGCCCAATGGCAAGCCCGCCGCCAACGCCGAGGTGGCCCTGGCCGCCGTGGACCAGGCGCTGCTGGAGCTGATGCCCAACACCAGTTGGAACCTGCTCGAATCCATGCTGCAGCGGCGCAGCTGGGGCGTGCAGACCTCCACCGCGCAGATGGAGATCATCGGCCGGCGCCACTACGGCAAGAAGGCCGTGCCCGCCGGCGGCGGTGGCGGCCGTGCGCAGACGCGCGAGTTGCTCGAGACCCTGCTGCTGTGGGAGCCCGCGCTCAAGCTCGACGCCAATGGCCAGGCCAAGGTGACGGTGCCCCTGAACGACGCCCTCACCACCTTCAAGATCGTCGCTGTGGCCGACGCCTCGGTGGGCCTGTTCGGCACCGGCAGCACCAGCATCCGTGCCACGCAGGACCTGCAGATCATCAGCGGCCTGCCGCCGCTGGTGCGTGAGGACGACCAGTTCCGCGCCCAGCTCACGCTGCGCAACACCACCAAGGCGGCCATGAAGGTCGAGGTGTCGCCCCGCGCCACGCTGCTGGATGTGAAGCCCCAGACCATCGACATCCCCGCCGGCGAGTCGCGCGAGGTGGCCTGGAACGTGACCGCCCCGGCGCAGCTGGCGCAGACCCGCTCCGAAGCCATCCTCTGGGAGATCGATGCCAAGGATACGGTGAGTGGCGCGCGCGATGCGCTCAAGGCGCGCCAGCGCATCATCCCGGCGATCCCGCTCACGGTGCAGCAGGCCACGCTGCTGCAGGTGGACGACAGCTTCAACCTCGACGTGAACCCTCCGGCCGACGCACTGCCCGGCCGTGGCGGCCTGAAGATGTCGCTGCAGCCCAAGCTGGCCGAAGGCCTGCCCGGCGTGCGCGACTGGTGGGCCAACTACCCCTTCATCTGCCTGGAGCAAAAGACCAGCAAGGCCGTGGGCATGCGCGACGGCAAGCTGTGGCAGACCGTGGTGGCCCAGTTGCCCACCTACCTGGACAGCGACGGCCTGGCCAACTACTTCCCGCCGCGCGACGGCGATGCTAACCGCGGCAGCGACACCCTGACGGCCTATCTGCTGGCGGCCACGCACGAGGCCAGCAGCATCGACCCGGCCTTCGCGCTGCCCGATGAAGCGCGTGCACCCATGGAGCGCGGCCTGATCGCCTTCGTCGAGGGCCGTATCCAGCGCGAGTTCTGGAGCCCGCGCAAGGACCTGGACATGCGCAAGCTGGCCGCCATCGAGGCCCTGTCGCGCTACGGCAAGGCCCAGGGCCGCATGGTCAGCAGCATCACCGTGGCGCCCAACCAGTGGCCCACGCACTCGGTGATCGACTGGGTCAACGTGCTGCGCCGCGTGGCCGACGTGCCCGAGCGCGACAAGCGCCTGGCCGAAGCCATGCAGGTCCTGCGCAGCCGCCTGTCCTTCCAGGGAACCAAGCTGATCTTCAGCACCGAGCAGGACGACTACTGGTGGTGGCTGATGCAGAACGGCGACGTGAATACTGCCCGCCTGATGCTGGCCGTGATGGACGATCCGACCTGGAAGGACGACATGGGCCGCCTGGCCAACGGCTTCATCAGCCGCCAGCAGGGCGGTGCCTGGCACACCACCACGGCCAACCTCTGGGGCGGCCTGGCGCTGGAGAAGTTCTCGGCCAAGTTCGAGGCCACGCCGGTCGCGGGCAACACCAAGGCCAGCCTGGGGGCCAACAGCGCCAGCGTGGACTGGAGCAAGGTCGAGCGCATCAAGACCTCTGACGCCAGCGGTGCAGCGCACCAGACCACCTGGTTCGGCGCACCGGCGGCCCCCGGCAACCTGCGCAACAACAGCATGTTCCTGCCCTGGGCGGCAGCGGGTGGCAAGGAGAGCCTCTCCGTGGCCCACCAGGGCTCGGGCAAGCCCTGGCTCACGCTGCAATCGGTGGCGGCCATCCAGCTCAAGGCCCCATTTGCTGCCGGCTACGCCATCAAGAAGACCATCACCCCGGTGGAGCAGGCCAACAAGTCGCTGCCTGCCGGCCAGTACACGCGCGGCGACGTGCTGCGCGTGACCCTGGAGGTCAACGCCAGCGCCGACATGACCTGGGTCGCCATCACCGACCCGGTGCCCGGTGGCGCCACCATCCTGGGCAGCGGCCTGGGCCGCGATTCCGAGATCGCTACGCAGGGTGAAAAGCGCAGCGGCAGCGGCTGGCCGGCGTTCGAGGAGCGCAGCTTCGAGTCCTTCCGCAGCTACTACCAGTACCTGCCCAAGGGCACGGTCAAGATGGAGTACACGGTGCGCCTGAACAACGTGGGCGACTTCGCGCTGCCCCCGAGCCGCGTGGAGGCCATGTACGCGCCCGAAATGTTCGGCGAGTTCCCCAACGCCCGCGTGAAGGTGGAGGCCGCCAAGTGACACTTCGTACTGCAGCGCCACCACGCAGGCCCGGGCCATGAACGCCAGCGTCTTCGTGGAGCTGCGGTTCTGGGTGCTGGTGGTCTTCTCGCTGGTGCTGCCTGCGGGCATCTATGCGGCGCTGCTGCGTACCCGCGCCATCTCGCGCCTGGCGGTGCTGGGCTTTGGCATTGCACTGGTGCTGATTGCCGGGGTCGACGTCTACCTGCTGCAAAGCCTTGCGGCGTTGGCCCGGCATACCCCCTCGATGGCCGACGATGCGGTGTTTCTCTCCGAACTGTCGATTGCCCTGTATGTGCTCCCCGTGGTGTTCGGGGGGATCGGCGTGAACCTGATCTCGCACGTGCTGCTGCACCACCTGACCGAAGCGGAAAAGCGTTTTGAACGGGAGCATCCCGGTGCGTGAAGCATGCCTGTGGTGGCGCCGTCTGGCGCTGGCCTTGGCGGCCGCAGTGGCGCTGCCTGCCCACGCCATCCCCACCTTCGCCGAGGTGCGCCAGGACTTCAAACCCTCGGACACCCTGGTCCTCTCGCAGGAGGGTGAGGTCGTCCAGCGCCTGCGCACCGATGCCACCGTGCGCCGGGGCCAGTGGGTGCCGCTGGCCGATGTATCGCCCGCGTTGCGCGCGGCCCTGGTGCTCAGCGAGGACAAGCGCTTTTACGAGCACAGCGGGGTGGACTGGCGCGCGGCATCGGCGGCGGCCTGGGGCAACCTGTGGAACCAGCGCACACGCGGTGCCAGCACCATCACCATGCAGCTGGCCGGCCTGCTCGACGGCGACTGGCGCCAGGGGCCGGGCGGGCGCAGCGTGGTGCAAAAGCTCGGCCAGACGGTGGCCGCCCAGGTGCTGGACCGCCGCTGGCGCAAGGACCAGGTGCTGGAGGCCTACCTCAACCTGGTGCCGTTTCGTAGCGAGCTGGTGGGCATCGATGCGCTGAGCCGCACCCTGTTCGACAAGGCCGCCCACGGGCTCGATGACCGCGAGGCGGCCGTGGCCGCTGCGCTGGTGCGCGCCCCCAATGCCCGGCCTGCACTCGTGTCGCAGCGGGCCTGCGGCGTGCTGCGCGACCTGCAGCAGCGCCCCGGTCAGCCCGCGGTGCGCGTGGACTGCGATGCGCTGGACCTGTTCGTCACCGCGGCCCTGCAGCGCCGGGCCTTCGACGCCAGCGAGGGCATTGTGCCCCATTTCGCCCGCTACCTGCTGCGCCAGCAGCAGGCCGTGCCGGGCGCGGCCCCCGTGCCTGAACGGGTGGCCAGCACCCTGCGGGCGCCCCTGCAGCGTTTTGCCGTGCAGACGCTGGCCCAGCACCTGCGCGAGCTACAGGGCCGCAACGTCGAGGACGGTGCGGTGCTGGTGCTCGACAACGCCACGGGCGCCGTGCTCGCCTGGGTGGGCTCGTCGGGGCAACTGAGCCAGGCCGGCGAGGTCGATGGCGTGCAGGCCCTGCGCCAGCCGGGCTCCACGCTCAAGCCTTTCCTGTACGCCCAGGCCATTGCAGAGCGGCGGCTCACCGCGGCCTCGCTGGTGGACGACTCGCCCGCGCACATCGCCACCGCCAGCGGCCTGTACATCCCGCAGAACTACGACCGTCAGTTCAAGGGCTGGGTCTCGGCGCGCACGGCGCTGGCCGCCTCGCTCAACGTGCCGGCCGTGCGCACGCTGGTCATGGTCACGCCCGATGCCTTCCACCGCCAGCTCGGCGCCCTGGGCCTGCCGTTGCGCGAGAGCGGTGACTACTTCGGCTACAGCCTTGCCCTGGGCAGCCCCGAGGTGCCGCTGCTGCACCTGACCAACGCCTTTCGCACCCTGGCCAATGGCGGCAGCCGGGGCTCCGTGCGCGTGTGGCCCGCACAGCCCGGCGCTGCGCCGGTGCGGGCCATCGATGCCGGCGCCGCCTTCATCGTGGGCGACATCCTGGCCGACGGCAATGCGCGCTCGCGCACCTTCGGCACCGACAGCGTGCTCGCCACGCGCTTCTGGTCGGCCGTGAAGACCGGCACCAGCAAGGACATGCGCGACAACTGGGCCGTGGGCTGGTCCGAGCGCTACACCGTGGGCGTGTGGGTCGGCAACGCCAGCGGCGCCGCCATGCATGACGTGAGTGGCACCAGCGGCGCGGCACCCATCTGGGCCGCAGTGATGGGCTTCCTGCATGCGCGCGAACCCAGCCACGCGCCAGCGGCTCCCAAGGGCCTGGTGCGCCAGGCCGTGCAGTTCGGCGCCTTGCAGGCTGCGCAGGGGAGTGCGGCGGGGGCTGCGGCATCGCTGCCGCTGGAGGCCGCGCGCCAGGAATGGTTCGTCCCCGGTACCCAGCAGGCGCGCTTCGCCATCGACCTGGGGCCCACCGACGAACCAGTGGTCGCCAGACGCGGCGCCAAACCTTCCCGGGCCTTGCCTGCAGCAGCGGTGGAGGCCGCCGACGATCCCTCGGCGCGGATCCTGGCGCCGGTGCCGGGCACGATCATTGCGCTCGATCCCGACATCCCCCCCGACCGCCAGCGCCTGCAGTTCGTGGCCAGTGGTGGGCGCGACCTGCGCTGGCGCATCGACGGGCGCGAGCAGGGGCGTGGTGCACGCTGGGCCTGGCCGCCCTGGCCTGGGCGGCACCAGCTGGAATTGGTGGATGCACATGGCAAGGTGCATGACACGCTGCAGTTCGAAGTGCGGGGGGCGGGCGTGCTGTCGCGCAAATAAGTGCCTGGAAAGCCCTGCCTTTCTGGCCATGGGCGGGCTATCGCCAACGTTACACTGTGTTGCAACTAACCGGGAGGTGTGCGTAATGCCTCCCTTGCCATGCCAGTTTGTCCATGCATTTTTCCCGCCAGTTTTTCTCCCATAGGCTGATCTGGCTGGCGCTGCTGGTGTCCCTGGGCATCGGCCTGCTGTTTGCCCGAACGATCTGGACAATGCGGGAAGACAGTTGGGACTACGCCAGCCGCACCAACGCCAATCTGGCAAGCACACTGGAGCGCAGTATTGGCGGCACTCTCCGCTCGCTCGACGAGTCGCTCAAAGGTGTAGTGGCAGGGCTCGAGCGCCCCGAGGTCATGGCGCTGCCCGCCGATATCCGCAACGGTGTGCTGTTCGACAACTCCCTGCAGGTGCCGGGCTCGGGATCGGTATTGGTGGTCGATGACCGGGGCGACGTGGTACTGGACTCTTCCACCCTGAAGCCACGCCAGGCCAATTTTGCCGACCGGGACTATTTCCTTGTGTTTGCCAAAGGCAGCCACCAGGGGTTGCACGTGGGCCGCCCCGTGCCCTCGCGCCTCACCGGCTTGTACATTCTTCCGGTGACGAGGGCCTACCACCGCGCAGACGGTTCCTTCGCGGGGGTGGTGGTCGGAGCCATTCGCCTGAGCTACTTCGACGGGCTGTTCGGTTCGCTCGATCTGGGGACCGGCAGCCGGGTGGACCTGTACCGAACCGATGGGCTGCTGATCTCGCGTTTTCCGCCGCACCAGGCTGATGTGAACACCTCCATTGCCGGCACGGCCGCCCTGGCACGGCTGCAGGCTGACGCGGTGGGTATTGACGCGGTCGATGCGGCTGGCGCCGACGGCACGCGCCAGCTGCAGGCCTGGGAGCATGTGGGGGCGTACCCGCTGATCGTGAACGTGGCGCAGTCGAGCGACACCGTCCTGGCCAAATGGCACCGCAGCGCCTGGGTGCTCGGGGTGTTCTCGGTACTGCTGATGGCCGGCTGCGTAGGGCTGGCCATGCTCTTCGTGCGTGAACTTCTGCGGCGCCAGGCCGTGAGCGCCGAGCTGCGCCTGGCCGAGCGCGACCGCCAGACCATCCTGGACAACCTGCCTTCGCTGGTGAGCTATTGGGATGCAGACCTGAACAACCGCTTTGCCAACAGTGCCTATGACACCTGGTTCGGTGTGCCCGCCGAACAGTTGCGCGGCAGGCACTGCCGCGAGCTGCTGGGCCCTTCTCTGTACGCCATGTGCGAGCCCTTCCTGCGCAGCGCGCTGCGCGGTGAGCGCCAGCTTTTCGAGTGCACCATGGTCGACAAGGCCGGGGTGCTGCGCCATGCCATCGTCTCCTACGTGCCCGACGTGGATGGCCACGTGGTGCGCGGCGTCTTCTCGCAGACCACCGACATCACTGACCGCAAGCGCATGGAGGAGCAGCTGTTCGAGGAGAAGGAGCGCATCCGCCTGACGCTGCAGTCCATCGGCGACGCAGTGATCTGCACCGACGCGCAGGGCTCCATCACCTACCTGAACCCCGTGGCCGAGCGCCTCACCGGCTGGCAGGCCTTTGACGCCGCCGGCAGCCAGGTCGACGCCGTGGTCTGCCTGCACGATCCCGCCACCGGCATGCCCATGCCCAGTCCGCTGCGCCAGGCCATCCAGGGCGTGGTCCAGGAGGTGTCGGTGCGCGGCGTGGTGCACCACCGCACGTCGGGCCAGCGTTTCGACGTGCAGGAAACCGCCAGCCCCATCACCGACCGCCACGGCGCGGTGACCGGTGCGGTGGCCGTGCTGCGCGACGTGACCGAGGCGGTGGCCATGCAGGCGCGCATGGCCCACCTGGCGCAGTACGATGCACTGACCGACCTGCCCAACCGCCTGCTGTTGCAGGACCGGGCCCAGTTGGCGATTGCGCACGCGCGGCGCGACGGCCGCAGCCTGGCCGTGATGTACATCGACCTCGATGGCTTCAAGGGCGTCAACGACCGCCTGGGGCATGACATGGGTGACCGGCTGCTGGTGCAGTTCGCCCAGCGCCTCAAAGGCGCCGTGCGTGAGTCGGACACGGTGTGCCGCCAGGGCGGCGATGAGTTCGTGGTGCTGCTGCCGGGCCTGGAGGATGTGGAGGGCGCCTGCAGCGTGGCGCGCAAGATCCTGGCGACGGCGGCCACCCCGTTCGACCTCGCAGGCGAGCCCCTGTCCATCGGCTTGAGTGGCGGCATCGCCGTGTTTCCCGCGCATGGCAACACCTTCGAAGAGCTCACGCAGCACGCCGACGCCGCCATGTACACCGCCAAGCGTAGCGGCCGCCTGCAGTTCATGCTGTACGCGGGTCCCGGTGCCGAGCCACGGGTGATCAAGCAACTACTGCCCGAACCGGGTTGACGCGCCCGCGCGTTGCCGGGGCCTGCGCAGCGCAGTGGGCGGCATGCGTCTATGCTTGGCGGCTCTGTCCGCTTTTTCAGTGCCTCCCATGCATGCGCTCGCCCCGGTGTTGTTCGTCCTGATCTGGTCCACGGGCTTTCTTGCAGGGCGCGGCGTGGCCAGCCATGCAGACCCTTTCTGGTTCCTGGCATTGCGCTTTGCCTGTGTGGCTGTTGCCTTCATCGGTGCGGCACTCTGGGTGCGGGCCGCCTGGCCCAAGGGGGTGCGGCGCATCGCCATGCACCTGCTGGCCGGCGCGCTCATGAGCGGGCTGTACCTGGGGCCCAGCTGGTGGGCCATGTCGCAGGGACTGGCGGCGGGCATCATGTCGCTCATCGGTGCGCTGCAGCCGCTGTTCACGGCGCTGCTGGCGGTGGCCGTGCTGGGCAAGCGCCTGTCGCCCACCACCTGGGGCGGGCTGGCGCTGGGCTTTGGCGGCGTGGGCATGGTGCTGCTGCCGCGGCTGCAGGCGGCCGATGCCAGCGTGCTGTCGCTGCCCGTGGTGCTGGTCGCGGCGGGCAGCATCTTCTCGCTCACCTTGGGTTCCATGGTGCAGAAGTCGCCGCTGGCCGCGGGCGACGACCTGCGCAGTGCCAGTGCCGTGCAGAACATCGGGGCCGTGGCGGTGCTGCTGGCCATGGCGGGCGCGGTCGGCCAGCCGCACTGGGACAATTCGGCCGCGCTTTGGGGCTACCTGGCGTTCTCGGTGCTGGTGCTGTCCATTGGCGGGGCCACGCTGCTGATCTGGCTCATGCGCCGGGGCGAGGCCACGCGCACCACGGCCCTGCTGCTGGCCGTGCCGCCGCTGTCGGCGCTGCAGGCCTGGTTCATCTTTGGCGAGACGCTCTCGGCCATCCAGCTCGCGGGCTTTGTGGTGGCCATCGCTGGCGTGGCACTCGCCCGGCGGTGAGCCGCCATGCAAAAATTTCAATGCACGCGCAAAAGCCTTCATGCTGCCCCGGCTGCGGCGGGGCTACGATGCGCTGCATTCATAACAAGGGGACCCCGTGCCTGACCTGTCCAAAATCACCTGCATCGAAGACCTGCGCGCCATCGCCCAGCGCCGCGTGCCGCGCATGTTCTATGACTATGCCGATTCAGGCTCGTACACCGAAGGCACCTACCGCGCCAACACGGCCGACTTCCAGGGCATCAAGTTGCGCCAGCGCGTGGCCGTCAACATGGAAGGGCGCAGCACCCGCACCACCATGCTCGGCCAGGACGTGGCCATGCCCGTGGCGATTGCGCCCACCGGCCTCACGGGCATGCAGCATGCCGATGGCGAGATCCTGGGTGCGCGTGCGGCCAAGGCCTTCGGCATCCCGTTCACGCTGTCCACCATGAGCATCTGCTCGCTCGAAGACATTGCCGAGAACACCGGCCGCCACCCCTTCTGGTTCCAGGTCTACGTGATGCGCGACCGCGACTTCATCGAACGCCTGATCGACCGCGCCAAGGCCGCCAACTGCTCGGCGCTGCAGCTCACGCTCGACCTGCAGATCCTGGGCCAGCGCCACAAGGACATCAAGAACGGCCTGTCCACCCCGCCCAAGCCCACCCTGCGCAACCTCATCAACCTGGCCACCAAGCCGCAGTGGTGCATGGGCATGCTGGGCACCAAGCGCCGCAGCTTCGGCAACATCGTCGGCCATGCCAAGGGCGTGGGCGATTTGTCGTCGCTGTCGTCCTGGACGGCAGAACAGTTCGATCCCCAGCTCAACTGGGGCGACGTGGAATGGATCAAGAAGCGCTGGGGCGGCAAGCTGGTGCTCAAGGGCATCATGGATGCCGAGGACGCGCGCCTGGCCGTGGACAGCGGGGCCGATGCGCTCATCGTCAGCAACCACGGCGGGCGCCAGCTCGACGGTGCGCCTTCATCCATCGCCGCGCTGCCGGCCATCGCCCAGGCGGTGGGCAAGGACATCGAGGTCTGGATGGACGGCGGCATCCGCAGCGGGCAGGACGTGCTCAAGGCCCGCGCCCTGGGCGCGCAAGGCACGCTGATCGGCCGCAGCTTCCTCTACGGCCTGGGCGCCTTCGGCGAGGCCGGCGTGACCCGCGCGCTGCAGATCATCCAGAAGGAACTCGATATCACCATGGCCTTCTGCGGCCATACCAACATCAACACGGTGGACCGCTCGATCCTGCTGCCGGGCACGTACCCGGTGTAGGCGCCCGGCAAGCTCGCGGGCCTTCTCCAGCCTGCATGGCCGCCGTGTCCTTTGGAGTGGGCTGGGCGCCTCGGCAGCGCGCTATAACCGACACATGACGCTTTCATGGATGGCCTGGGCCTGGATTCCCCTCACCCTCTGGGCTGCGCTCGCGCAGACGGCGCGCAACGCGGCCCAGCGCTCGGTCACTGCCGAGCTGGGCACGTTGGCCGCCACGCTGGTGCGCTTTCTCTACGGGCTGCCGCTGGCCACGGCCTGGGTGGCGGGGCTCACCTGGGTGGGCGCGGGCTACCCGGTTCCCCACTTTTCACTGCCCTATGCAAGTTGGCTGGTCATGGGCGCGCTGACGCAGGTGGGTGCTACGGCCTTCCTGCTGCTGGCGATGAAGGAGCGCAACTTCGTGCTTGCGGTGGCCTATTCCAAGACCGAGGTGCTGCAGGTCGCGCTGTTCTCGGCCGTGCTGCTGCAGGAGCTGCCGGGCCCGCTGGCCTTTGGCGCCATGGCCGTCGCCACGCTGGGCGTGGTGCTGCTGTCGCTGCCTGCGGGCGGCTGGCGCACGCTGCGGGCCGGTGAGGGCGGCGGCAGCAAGCTGGTCGCCTATGGCCTGGCCTCGGGTGCGTGCTTTGCCCTTGCCAGCGTGGGGTTCCGCGGGGCGTCGCTGGCGTTGGGCGATGGCGTGGCGCCCTGGGTGGCCGGCGCCTGGGGCGTGTTCTGGGCGCAGTTGCTGCAAAGCATTGTGCTGGGCGGCTGGTTGCTGGCGCGCCAGCCCGGCGTGGCCGGAGCGATTGCGCGTGCCTGGCGGCTGTCGGTGGTGGCGGGCTCCATGGGGGCGCTGGCGTCCATTGCCTGGTTCACGGCCTACGCCATGCGCCCGGCGTCGGACGTGCGCACGCTGGGCTTGGTCGAGGTGCTGTTCAGCTACCTGGTGTCGCGCCGCATGTTCCGCGAAAGCCTGTCGCGCACCGAAGGCATCGGCTTGGCCCTGGTGCTGGCGGGGCTGGTGGGCATCTGCGCCCAGTGGTAGCGGGGTTCCATGTCAGGGGGCAGGCACGGCCGTCAGCCGCCTCAGCGTGGCCAGGTAGGCCACCACATCTTCGCGCTCCTGCGCGTTGTCCAGGCTGTAGTCCATGGCCTGGCCCGGGATCAGGGCCTCGGGGTCGGTCAGCCAAGCCTTGAGTGTAGCCCGCGTCCACAGCAGCTTGCTGCTCTGCAGCGCGGGTGAATACTCGTAGTCCTTGAGGGCACCAGCACGGCGGCCCACCACGCCCCGGTGGGCCGGGCCCTCACGGTGCACGTCCACGCTGTGGCAGCCCGCGCAGTGTTCTTTGTACACGGCGCGCCCGCGTTCCACCGATTGGGCGGATGCGCTGGCGCTGGCCATCCACAGCACGCTGGCGGCCAAAGCCGCGATCACCCCTTTCGCCTCAGCCCGCATCGCAGCGTCCCTGCAAGATGCCAGGGTGTGGCGTGAAGGGGGCGTGGAAGTTCGGTGGGATGCTGTTGTTCATGAGGCCAAGCGGGTCGATGGGGAGAAGGGGCGGCGGCTGCAAGGCCTCGCCCTTTGCCTTGCCCGCTCTATACGCAACAGGCCTCCCATTGGATGCAGCCAGTGCGCGCTGTCTGCATGGTGGCGCTTTTCCGGGGGCACAAAGGCCCGCCAGTGCATCCAGACGCCGGTTTGTGGCGTATCCACAGCAGACCACCTGGAACTTCCTACGTGACTTCCGGCCTTTCCCACACAATCGGCGCATGAGCACCCTCACCCCAGACAGTGAACTGATGTACCTCCTTGACCGCATCGCCGCGCAGGACGACTCCGCGCTGAAAGCCTTGTACGAGAGCACCTCGTCCAAGCTGTTCGGCCTGGCGCTGCGCATCGTGCGCCACCGCGACGTGGCGGAAGATGTGCTGCAGGAAGCATTTTTGAGCATCTGGCGCGGTGCGGGCAACTACCGTGCCTCGCTGAGCCCGCCCATGGCCTGGATGGGGCTGATCGTGCGCAGCCGCGCCCTGGACGCGCTGCGCAAGCGCAGCTCCGAGCGCAGCGACCTCACCAATGAGTTCGACGACGAGATGGCGCAGACCCTGGAGGGCGATTCGCCCAACCCCATGGACGTGACCCAGGCCAGCGAGCAAGCCTTTGCACTGCACCAGTGCCTGGGCAAGCTCGAACACAAGCAGCGCGAGGTGGTGAGCCTGGCCTACCTGCGCGACCAGAGCCACAGCGAACTGGCCGAGCAGCTGCAACTGCCCCTGGGCACTGTGAAGAGCTGGATCCGACGTGGCCTGGAGCAGTTGCGCCAGTGCATGGCCCGTTACATCTGAGGGGGCACCATGAACATTACCCAACACCCCGAACTGCTCGACCGCCTGGCGGCGAGCTACGCGCTGGGCACCCTGCGCGGCGGCGCACGCCGCCGCTTCGAAACCCTGGCCCGCGAGCACGCGGCGGTGCGTGCTGCCGCCCTGGTGTGGCAGACCCATTGGTCGGGCCTGGCTGAATTGCAGGAGCTGGCCCAGCCCGATGCGGCCGTCTGGAAACGCATCGACAACCTGGTGCAGGCCGACCGGCAGGCCCAGGCCATGCAGGCCGCGCGCCTGGCGAGCCAGGAGCCGGCCTTGCCAGGAGCTGTCGGGCCCGGCGGCTGGCTGCGCAGCCTGCTGCTGTGGCGTGGCGCCGCGGCAGCGGGGGCCCTTGCCACGCTGGTGGCCGTGGTGGTCGGCGTGCAGGTCAATGGCGGGCTGCGTGCCAGCAGCGGTGCCCAGATTGCCGAGCTGCGCCAGCAACTGCAGGCCGCGCCGCAGATCCAGTACGTGGCCGTGCTGGCCGATGACAAGGCCGCCGCCTCCATGCTGGTGACCTTCGACCCCAAGAACAACCAGCTGGTGCTGCAACGCGTGGGCGGCTTCCAGGAGGGGGCGGACAAGTCGCTGCAGCTGTGGGCGTTGCCGCCAGCGGGCGGCCCGCGCTCGCTGGGCGTGCTGGGCCAGGAAAAGCTGCTCAACCTGACGGCCGGCGAAGCCGACGTGCGCCAGGTTCCGGCCCTGGCCATCAGCCTGGAGCCGCGCGGAGGCGTGCCCAGCGCGGGCGGCCCCACGGGGCCTGTGCTGTTCAAGGGCGAGCTGATCCAGCGCATGCTGTAGGCGGCGCGACGGCCCAGCAGACTGGGCGGCTGGCGCGGCGGCGTGGTTTTTCCGCAAAAATTGAGGGCGGATGCTTTTTGTTGCATCCAGCCGTGAACACGGTGCGTAATGGAAGGTGCAACATCTGCTGACAGCACCGACATCCCCGGAGACGCCCCGATGAAAACACTGCCTCCTTCCTCCCTTTCGCCCATGGCCCGAGCGCTTGCCCTGGGCCTGGGCATCGGCCTTGTCGCGGTGGCCGGCGCCGCCCGCGCCGACACCGGCAAGCTGCTTTTGACCGGCGGCGTCAGCACCATTGCCGGCTCGGCCGGTGGCGGCCTCACACCCTGGGCCGTGATCGGCAGCAATGCCACCCAGGGCGAAGTCGGCTTCAGCGGCTACGCCACGCGTGTCGGCACCCAGGACTACAGCCTGACCGGCTACGGCGTGGCGGTAGGCTTGTACGACCGGGTCGAACTGTCACTGGCACGGCAGGATTTCGATGCCTCGCCAGCACTCGCGCTCAATGGGGTCGCCGCCTTCGGCGTCACGCCGGGCCAGCACATCAAGATGGACGTGGTGGGCCTGAAGGTCAAGGTCGCTGGCGACGCCGTGCTCGACGCCGACACCTGGATGCCGCAGATCGCGGTGGGCATCGAGCACAAGCGGGCCAGCCCCGGCTCCATCCAGTCGGTCTACAACTTCCTGGGTGTGAAAGACAGCGGCACCGATCTGTACGTGAGTGCCACCAAGCTGTTCCTGGCCCAGAGCCTGCTGGTCAATGCCACGCTGCGCTCCACCAATGCCAACCAGAACGGGCTTTTGGGCTTCGGCTCTGCCGCGCCCGGCAAGAACGGCCGCAGCCTGCAGCCCGAGTTTTCGGTAGCGTACCTGGTGAGCAAGAACGTTGCCGTAGGGGCTGAATACCGCTTCAAGCCCAACGACCTGCAGGCGCTGGGCGCTTCAGCGGGTCTGGGCGCCGGGCTGCGCGAGGACGACTGGAAAGACCTCTTCGTGGCCTGGGCCCCGAGCAAGCACCTGTCGTTCACACTGGCCTACGTGGACCTGGGCCGCATCGTGCCCGGCGTTACCCAGGGCCGGCGCCAGACGGGCTATTACCTGTCGGCCCAGGCCGCGTTTTGAAATGAAACACCCCCTGAGTCGCTTCGCGCCTTCCCCCTCTCTCGACTCGCTGCGCGAGTCGGGAGGGGGACGCCCCCAGCGCGGCGGGGCGGCCCTTGCGCGGGGGCACTGGCCTTGGCCGCGCCAGTTTCGTGCGTCGCGGGTGGCGTGCAGCACATTTAACAACGGATACCTGGTAGTTTTGGAGACAGCCATGAAAAAGACCCTGATGGCCTTTGGCCTTGCCTTCGCCAGCCTGCTGGCAGCCCCCGCCCTGGCCCAGTCCGCAGCCCCCGCTGGCCTGTACCAGGCGCTGGGCGAAAAGCCCGGCATCACCCGGCTGGTGGATGACTTCGTGGACCGCGTAGTGAAAGACCCGCGCATCGGTGCCCATTTCAAGGACGTCAAGCCCGCAGCCCTCAAGGAGAGCCTGACCGACCAGTTCTGCCAGCTCAGCGGGGGGCCTTGCAAATATGAAGGCGCCGATATGAAATCGGCGCATGCGGACATGGACATCAACAAGGGCCATTTCCACGCACTGGTCGAGGTGCTGCAAGGCTCCATGGACGCGCAGGGTATTCCCTTCGCGCAGCAGAACCGCTTGCTGGCCTTGCTGGCACCCATGCACCGCGACGTGATCACCGTTCGCTGAGGAGGATGCCCATGATGACGAAAAGTGCGCTTCTCGCCTTTGCCGCCTTTGCTGCGGCCACTGGCGCCCTTGCCGGCAATGTGCAGATCCAGGTTCTGGACAGGGACGGCAAACCGGTGCCCGATGCCGTGGTGGTGGTCTACCCCCCGGTCGGTGCAGGTACCGCACCGACCCTCATGGCGCCCAGCCCGGTGATCGAGCAGGAAAAGATGCGCTTCGTGCCCGCCGTGACGGTGGTGGTGCCTGGCACCACGGTGCGTTTTACCAACCAGGACCGCTGGGACCACCATGTGCGCGGCAACTCCGCCACGCCCGTGGCCAGCGCGGCGCCAGGCGCCAGCGGCTTCGAATTGCGGCTGGCGGGCAAGGCCGATGGCAAGCCCGCCAACTTTGCCGACGCAAAGCTCGACGCTGCAGGCGTGGTGCTGTTGGGTTGCCACCTGCATGGTTCCATGCGCGGGCACATCTTCGTGACCGATTCGGCCTGGACGCTCAAGACCGACGACAACGGCATCGCCCGCTTTGCCAGCGTGCCGGAGGGCGCGGCCCAGGTGCGTGTGTGGCATGCCGAGCAACTGGTGGACCTGCCGCGCAAGGCCGTGCAGGTGCTGGCCACGCCGGTGCTCGACACGGTGCAACTGAGCGTGGTACCTCGCGTGCGCCGTGCGCCGCCTCCGTCCAGCGCACCGGGTGGCCCGATGGGCTCGTACAGCCAGGCGCAGCCGCCGGGGCAGCACACGCACTGACTGGATCCATTCACCGGTTCAATGCCACCTCGGCTGCGGGAGGTGGGGGCATGCTGCCATCGGCGGGCAGGGCCTGCAGGTAGGCATACAGGGCGCGCGCATCCACATCGCTGAGCTGGCCCAGCGATTCGAAGGGCATGACCTGGATCGGCGTGCCATCGGGCCGCTTGCCGTTGCGCAGCATGGCCACGAAGCTTTCCACCGTGGGGTAGCGGGCCATCGCGCTGTCCTTGCCGGGGCGGATGTCGGCGGCGGCCGGCCAGTCCGGCGGGCCGCCGGGGATCTTGCCGCCCGCCAGGCTGGCGCCGTGGCAGCCGATGCACATGTTCGCCACGTACTGTCCGTTGGCCACCGTCACGCCTGCGGGCACGGGGCGCGAGGGCGCCTGGTGGTGGTCGATGCGCGAGGCCGCGTCGGGAATCACGCCCAGGCCGTACAGCACCCAGGCGGGGCGCGGCAGCTCGATGGCAGCGGGCGTGCCCTCCTTGGCGGGCAACTGGCGCACATAGGACACCAGGGCGTTCAGGTCGTCGTTGGTCAGGCGGTTGTAGTCTTCGCTGGGCATCACCAGCAGCGGGCGGCCGTTGGGCTTGACGCCGTGGCGGATGGCGTTGTTCCAGTCCTCGGGCTGGTAGCGCGCCACCACGCCGGCCGGCGTGATGTTGGGGCCGGCCAGCCGGGTGCCCCTGCCATCGTTGACGAACTCGCGGCCCGTGCCCTGCGCGCCATGGCAGTCGGTGCAGCCGCGCGAGGTGAACAGGTAGCGCCCGCGCTCGATGGTCTGCGCCTCGGTGGTGTAGGCCACGGGGCGCGGCTTGATGTCGATGTAGCGGTTGCGCTTTTGCTCGGCCAGGTACAGGCCGGTGGCGGCCGTGGCGGCAACCAGCACGCCCAGTGCCAGGGCGCTGCCAGCCGTCCATTTCATCCAGCGTTTCATGGTGGGGAAGCCTTGTAGGAATGAGCTCAGAAACTCGATGGAGCGGATTCTGAATTCCTGCAGGCTGTTTGGCGCATCGCGCGCCAGAGGTGTCGGCAGGCTGGGTGACTTTTGTCACGGATGCCCGGATCGCGTGGCCCCACCAGGTTGCCGCGCGACCAGGATCCCCTGCCGCAGTCGCCGATCAGCGCTCGATGTTCTTGTTCCAGCGCGCGTTCCAGGCGGGCCGGTTGGCGTTCACGCTGTCCCAGTCCAGCGTCACGGCATTCTTCATCCACTGGCTGATCTGGGCCACCTGCGCTGCCCCTTCGCCCACGGCCGGGGCCTTGGGGTTGGTGGGGATCTGCGCGCCGAACTGCAGCACGTTGGCCTGGGCCAGCGGGCTCAGCAGGAACTCGGCAAGCTTTTGCGCCAGCTCGGGTTCGCTGTTGTTGGCGATCACGCACTGGCCCACCATCAGCACCACCGAGCCTTCCTTGGGCTGCGCGTACTCCACCGGGATGCCCTTGGACTTGAGCGCGGCCACGGCCGTGGGGGTCAGCGGGAACATCGCTGCCTCGCCGGTCTGCACCATCTCGGAGATCTTGGCCGAGCTCGGGATGTACTCGAGCACGTTCGGGCCGATGGTCTTGGCCCAGTTGTTGAAGCCGGGCTCCACGTTCTTGTCGTTGCCGCCCTGAATGCGGTTGAACATCAGAAAGCCATGCAGCCCGAAGGAAGAGGAGGGCATGGACTGGAACACCACCTTGCCCTTGTACTTGGGATCGGCGAAGTCCATCCACGAGGTCGGTGGCGCCCAGCCCTTCTCGGTGAACATCTTGGTGTTGTAGGCGATGCCCGTCATGCCCAGGCTCACACCGCTGGCCAGGTCGTCCTTGAAGCGGGCGGCGGGGTAGATCTCATTGAGGTGGGGGTTGGGCCGCTGCTTCTGGCACAGGCCCATGCCCATGGCGCGCACCATGATGCCGTCGTCAAGAAACATCACGTGCATCTGCGGCCTGTCCTTGTTGGCCTGCGCCTTGGCCAGGATGTCCGACGAGGTGCCCGGCACCACCACCACCTTGGCGCCATGCAGCTTCTCGAACGCGGGAAAGACGTACTGCGTGTACGCCTTCTCCATGGTGCCGCCGTTCATGCCGATGTAGATCGTTTTCGTCTGGGCACCGGCCATGCCGCTGGCGGCCAGCGCAGCCGCCGCGGCTGTTGTCAGCAGCGCACGGCGCACAAAAGAGGTCTGGCGAGAAGAGGTCATGGGGTCTTTCCTTTCAGGGTGTTGGAAGGGTAGCGGTCAGGGGATCGAAACTCAATGGGCAGCAGCGGCTGCCGGGGCGCTGGCAGGGAAAAAGCGCCCGATGGAAAAGGCGTCGGTGGGTGTGCTGCTGCGGCCGTCGCGGGCCAGGTCGGCCAGCACTTCACCGGCAGCCGGGCCGATCTGAAAGCCCGCCCCCGCAAAGCCGAAGCCGTGCAGCAGGCCGGGCGTGGTGTGGCTCTTGCCGAGCACGGGCTGGCGGTCGGGCAGGTAGCCCTCGGTGCCGCTCCAGGTGCGGATGAAATGTGCGTGCTTGAGCACCGGCAGCAGCTCGATGGCCTGCACCGCCAGCGCCGCGATGGCGCTGCGCTCCGAGCGTGCACGGTCCGCATCCAGGCCAACGCCCGAACCGCCGCCCAGCACCAGGTTGCCGCGTGCCACCTGCCGGCAGTAGATGCTGCCGCCCTCCACACCCAGGCTCCAGTGCATGAAGAAGGGCAGGGGCTCGGTCACGGCCATGGCCGGGTGGCCCGACTGCAGTGGCACGGCCTCGCCGAACTGGGTGGCCAGCGGGCCCGACCAGGCGCCTGCACAGTTGATGAGCACGGGCGCACGCACCGTGAGCGCGGAGCCCGAGCGCAGCACGAACTGCCGGCCGTCGTGCTCCACCTCGGTCAAGGGCGTGCGCTCGAAGATATGGGCGCCCGCGCGCCGGGCGGCCAGTGCGAACGCGGGGGACACCAGGCGCGGGTTGGCCTGCCCGTCCTCACGGCAGAGCGATCCACCCACGGCCTTGCCGCCCAGCCAGGGGCAGCGCTCGCGCAGCCCCTGGCCCGAGAGCAGCTCGATACCAAGGCCGTAGTCGCGGCTCATGGCCTCGTAGCGCTCCAGCGCAGCCAGGTCCTCCTCGCTGCGCGCGATCTTGAAATGGCCGGTGCGCTGGTACTCGCCATCGGTGCCCAGCAGTTCGGGCAGGCGGCCCCAGATTTCGTGGGCACGCTGTGCCAGCGGCAGTTGGCTCAGGGGGCGGCCCTGGCGGCGCACGCCGCCGTAGTTCACGCCGCTCGAGCGCGAGCCGCACAGGTCGCGTTCGAGCAGCACCACGTCCACGCCCCGGCGGCGCAGTGCGAGTGCCGCCGAGGCGCCCACGATGCCGCCGCCGACGATGGCCACGTCGGTGTCCATCAGGCGCGGGTTGCTGGTCAGGTGGGGTGCGGCGGCGCTCATGCAGCGGCTCCGGTGTGCTGGCTGGCGGCCTGCAGGTGGATGGGAATCGGCTTGATCGGTGCCTGGCCACGCAGCCGGCCCACCAGTTCCACCGGCTTGCCGGTGGCGTGGGCCAGGATCTCCGCCGCTGCCACGCCGCAGCTGCGGCCCTGGCAGCGGCCCATGCCTACGCGGGTCAGCGCCTTCAGCCGGTTCATCTCGTCGGCGCCGGTCTCGCGCACGGTGTCGCGCAACTGGCCGGCCGTGACGTTCTCGCAGCGGCACACCACCAGCTCGTCGGGTGCCTGAGCGGCCCAGTCGGTGGGGAAGGGAAAGGCCCGCTCCAGCCCCTCGCGAAAGCGCGCCAAACGGGTGAGCTTGTCCTCGAGTTCCTGGGCGCGGGCGGTGTCCACGGACCCCCCCTGGTCGGCCAGCAAGGCCAGGGCGGCACGCTCGCCGGCCCACTCGGCCGCATCGGCACCCATGATGCCCGCGCCGTCGCCTGCCAGGTAGACCCCCGCCACGCTGGTGCGGCCGGCGCCATCGCGCTCGGGCAAATGGGCTCGCTGCAGGGGCGCCCAGGCAAAGCGGCAGCCCAGCAGGTCGGCCAGTTGGGTCTCGGAACGCAGGGCGTAGCCCAGGCCCACGGCGTCGCAGGCCAGTGTGTGTTCGCGCGTACCGTCGCTCCACACCACGCCATCCACGCGTTCGTCACCCAGCACGCGCACGGGGCGCACGCCAGTATGGATGGGCACGCCATGCGCGCGCAGCCAGCCCACGTAGTACACGCCCTTGGCGAACACGGCGGGCTGGGTCAGCATGGCCGGCACGGCGGCCACCTGGTCGGCCAGGCGCGCAGTGTCGAGCACGGCTGCCACGGTGGTGCCGGCGCGTGCGTACTGGTAGGCCACCAGGTACAGCAGCGGCCCGGTGCCCATCAGCACCACCCGGCTGCCGATGGTGCAGCCCTGGAACTTGAGCGCCACCTGCGCCCCGCCCAGGCTGTAGACACCGGGCAGCGTCCAGCCCGGCACGGGCAGCACCCGGTCGGCCGCGCCGCTGGCCACGATGAGCTGGCGGTAGGGCACGCTGCGCGTGGTCTGCGTGGTGCCGTGCAGCACGTCGAGGAAACCGCCCTGGGCGTTCCAGACCAGGCTGTCGGGGTGGTAGTCGATCTGGTCCGCAATGCCGTCGAGCGCGGCATGCACGGCGGTGGCGCGCGCGGCTTCGGTGCCGTACAGGGCCGACGCCGGACGCTGGAAGTGCGCGGGTGGGCGCCGGTAGATCTGGCCGCCCCCACGCGCCGCTTCGTCGAGCAGCACGGGGCGCACGCCATGCGCGGCCAGGGTCTGCGCGGCGCGTATGCCGGCGGGGCCTGCGCCCACGATCACGGCCTGCAGGGTGGGGTTGCTCATGCCGCGCCTTCCCCGGTGCGCAGGGCCATGCCCGGCGCGATGAAGGTGGCGCAGGCGCGCAGGCGCTCGCCGCTGTCGGTCTGCACCCAGCAGTCCTGGCAGGCGCCCATCATGCAAAAGCCGGCGCGCGGCTCGTGGCTGAACTCGTTGTGGCGCAGACGCGCCTGCAAGGTGAGGATGGCGGTTAGCACGGTGTCGCCTTCGAGGGCGCTGGCCGGCTGGCCATCGAGCATGAAAGGCACGGCCTTGCGCGCGGTTTCGGCCACGCGGCGCAGCAGTGGCAATGCAGGGGAGGTCGTCGTGGCCATGGGCTTACTTGCGCCCCACCAGCACGCGGTCCAGGCCGTAGACGCGGTCCAGCAGCACCATGGCGAAGGCCGTCACGGCCACCATCAGGGCCGACACGGCAGCCATCAGCGGGTCGATGGATTCGGTGGCGTACATGTACATGCGCACCGGCAGCGTCACCGTGCTCGGCGAGGTGACGAAGATCGACATGGTCACCTCGTCGAAGCTGTTGATGAAGGCCAGCAGCCACCCGCCGGTGACTCCCGGCAGGATCATCGGCAGCGTGATGCGCGTGAACACCGTGGCCTGGCTGGCACCGAGCGAGAGTGCCGCGTGCTCGGCGCTGCGGTCGAACCCGACCAGCGCCGCCACCACCAGGCGCAGCGTGTAGGGCGTGACGATCAGCGCATGCGCCAGCACCAGCCAGCCGAAGCTGCCCGTGCCGCCCACCAGCGCGAACAGGCGCAGCAGGGCCACGCCCAGTACCAGGTGCGGAATGATCAGCGGCGAGAGGAACAGCCCGTTGAGAAAGCCGCGCCCAGGAAAATCGTAGCGCGTGATGGCAATGCCCGCAGGCACGGCCAGCACCGTGGCCAGCGTGGCCGATGCGAGCGCCAGCCACAGGCTGTTCCAGAACGACTGCACGAAGTCGGGGTGCTCGAACACCGCCCTGAACCAGCGCAGCGAGAACTCGGTGGTCGGCAGGGTCAGCGTGTTTTCGGGCGTGAAGGCCACCACGCACACGACCACCAGGGGCGCGAGCATGAAGGCGATGACGAGGGCGTTGAACGCCAGGGCGAGAGGGCCGTTCTTGTGCATGGTCAGATTTCCTGCGGGATCGTCATGGTCATCCCAACGCCTTCTTGTAGCGGCCTTCGACGAGGCGGTTGTAGCTCAGCATCACCACGAGGTTGGCCACCAGCAGGGTCAGGGCCACGGCCGCGCCCAGCGGCCAGTTGAGTTCGTGCAGGTACTCGTCGTAGACCACGGTGGCCACCATCTTCAGGCGCCGCCCGCCCAGCAGGCCGGGGATGGCGAACGAGCTGGCCGCCAGCCCGAACACGATCAGGCTGCCCGAGAGGATGCCCGGCAGCACCTGCGGCAGCACGATGCGGCGCAGTGTGGTGAAGGGCGATGCCTTGAGCGACAGGGCCGCGTTCTGCACCCCCGGGTCGAGCTTTTGCAGCGAGGTCCACACGGGGATCACCATGAAGGGCAGCATCACATGCACCAGCGCCACGATGACGGCGATCTCGGTGTAGAGCATCTTCACCGGGCCGATGCCGACGAGCTTGAGCGTGCCGTTGACCAGGCCCTCGGGCCCGAGCAGCATGCTCCAGCCGAAGGCCCGCACCACCACCGAGACCAGCAGCGGCGCCAGCACCACCAGCAGCAGCACCGAGCGCCAGGGGTTGCCCATGCGGCTCAGGATGTAGGCTTCGGGCGCGCCGATGGCGACGCAGATCACGGTGACCAGCGCCGAGATCCAGAAGGTGCGCCAGAAGATGGCGTGGTAGTACGAGTCGGTGAACACGTGGGCGTAGTGCTCCAGCGTGAACTCGCCGGCCTTCACGCCCGTCATCGGGTCGAAGGCATTGAACGACAGCACGGCCGTGAGCGCCAGCGGCACCAGCAGCAGGCAGGTGAACAGCACCAGCGCCGGGGCCGACAGCCACCAGGGCACGGCCTTGCGGGTGGCGCTGCTCATGGGGCCACCTCGGCCTCGGGTTCGGCCACGGCGACCTCGTCGGCGGGCAGCAGGCGCATGCAGTGGTCAGGCCAGTCCACACCTGTGCGATCGCCCTCGTTGAGCGCGTTGCGGCCGTCATTGGGCACCAGCACCATCAGGTTGCCCACGGGCGTGGCCACGCGGTACAGCCACTGGCTGCCCAGGAAGAAGCGTTCGCCCACCTCGCCGTCGAGCCGGCCCTGCACGGCGGGCACCAACTGCAGCTTCTCGGGCCGCACGCTGAGCAGCACGGCGGCGCCGGGTCGAAACTCCGGGCCCTCGACCTGCACCGCCAGCGAACCCACCGCCACATGGGTGCGTGCCGCGCCGCTGGCCGTGACCTTGCCTGGCAGCAGGTTGGCCTTGCCCACGAAGGTGGAAATGAAGCGCGTGCGCGGGTGCTCGTATACGCGGTGCGGGTGGTCGATCTGCGTGGCGCGGCCGGCCTCCATCACCACCACGCGGTCGCTGATGGACATGGCCTCGCTCTGGTCGTGCGTGACCATCACGGTGGTCGTGCCCACCTTGCGCTGGATCTGGCGCAGCTCGAACTGCATTTCCTCGCGCAGCTTGGCATCAAGGTTGGACAGGGGCTCGTCGAGCAGCAGCACCGGCGGCTCGATCACCAGCGCGCGCGCCAGCGCCACGCGCTGGCGCTGGCCGCCCGAGAGCTCGCGCGGGTAGCGCGTGGCATGGGCTTCCAGGTGCACCAGGCCCAGCGCCTGGGCCACGCGCTCCTTGCGCTCGGCCTTGGGCATCTTGCGCATCTCCAGGCCAAAGCTCACGTTGTCGGCCACCGTCATGTGCGGAAACAGGGCATAGCTCTGGAACACGATACCGAGGCCGCGCGTGTTGGCCTTGGCGTGCGTGATGTCGCGGCCGTCGAGTTCGATGCGGCCGTTGGTCACCGCCTCGAAGCCCGCCACCATCTGCAAGGTGGTGGTCTTGCCGCACCCCGAGGGGCCCAGCAGCGAGACGAACTCGCCTTTTTCCACCGAAAGGTTCATGGCCTGCACCGCGCAGGTGCTGCCATAGAACTTGGTCACGTCAGTGAGTTGAAGGAAGGACATGCACGGGCCTTTCTGGTCGCTGTTTCATCGCTGCGCGGCGGCGGTCCACCCGTGCCTGCCCCGTGTATGCACCGGTGCGGTGCGGGTTTCAGCGTTCTGTGGACTGTCTTGCGCTTTCGATTCAATGTATTGCAGTAATCAGGCCAGCTTGCATCGGGTATTCCATTAAACAGAATTTTTATTGAATTTATTCCGTTTAATGGAATATGATGCACTTCGAAAATGCCATCTATTCCACAGGAGCAGTGCATGGAACCAGCTTCGACCTCCACGGGCGGCGTGCCCCGCATGTTTGCCGTCATCCGCGCCCTGGCCGAGGTGCAGGCCGAGGGCGGGCGGGTCACCCAATTGGCGCGTGCCGTGGGCCTGACCCAGGGCACGACGCACCGTTTGCTGCAATCGCTGGTGGCCGAGGGCATGGCCGAGCAGGACGAGCGCAGCAAGCTCTACCGGCTGTCCACCGAGTTCTTCGCGCTGGCCGCCAAGGCCGGCAACCCGGGCGACCTGCGCAGCCTGTGCCGGCCTGCGCTGCTGCGCCTGAGCGCGAGCCTGGGCGACAGCATCTTCCTCTTGGTGCGCAGCGGGTTCGATGCGATCTGCCTGGACCGCAGCGAGGGGCCATTTCCCATCCGGTCATTCACGGGTGACATCGGCGGGCGCGTGGCACTGGGGGTGGGGCAGGGTGCCTTGTCCATCCTGGCCTTCCTGCCCGAGGCCGAGCGCGAGGAGGTGATCCGCTTCAATCTCTCGCGGGTGCGCGAGTACGGCGTGTACGACGAGGTCTACCTGCGCACCGAGATCGAGCGCGTGCGCCAGACGGGCTATGCCGCCCGCAACACCGGCCTGCTCGAAGGCATGGCCGGCGTGGGTGTGCCCGTGCTCGACCGCGAGGGCCGCGCCGTGGCCGCGCTCAGCGTGGGCACCATCTCGGCTCGCCTCAATGAGGACCGCCTGCCCACCGTGGTGGAGCTGCTCAAGCGCGAGGCGGCGGCCATAGGGCCGCGCATCCATCCCTTCGATGCCACCTTGCGCCGCCCCGCGCAAAGCCTGGCGGGGCAGCAGCCCGAGCAGCGCCTGGTGCCCGGCGGCGTGCCGGCCTCGCCGAACTGAGTCCGGCAGCGGCGGGGGCGTATGCTGCGGGCTCCTGCCCTGTCCAGGTGCGATGGATGCGGCGCTTTCCACCACCCTTGTCCCAGGCTGCCATGAACCCCATCCTCACCCTCGTCGTGTACTTTGCCATCATCACCTGGCTGCTGGTGGTCGTGGCCAGCCTGATCCGAGCCCGCGCCTGGACGCCCTCGGGCCTGCTGCTGGCCTTCGGCAACCGCGATCATCTGGCCGATCCGGGGGCCTTTGCCGGCCGCGCCGAGCGCACTGCGCGCAACAGCTTCGACAACCTCGTGTTCTTTGCCATCCTGGGCCTGGCGGCCACTGCCAGCAACCGCACCGGCAGCCAGGTGGTGCTGGGCGCCCAGGTGTTCTTCTGGGCGCGCATGGCCTACATCCCGGTGTACTACATCGGCATTCCGTATGTCCGCACGGCGACCTGGGCCGTGAGCATTGCCGGGCTGGCGATGATGGCGGCGGCCTTGCTGTAGTTCGCCCGCAACGTGCGCGTTGCGAATGGTGGGCGGCGGTGACGCCCGGCACAGCGGGTGGCATGGATCTGCCACCGCAGCACGGTGCACGGCCTACATTCGGTGCTCATTCCTCTACGGCCAAGTGCCGCACCCATGACCACACTGCACGACGCCAGCCCCGAATACCTCCAGCAATGCCGCAACGCGCAAGCCGCTGAACAAGCTGCCTCGCTGGCCGCCACCAACCAGTGGGCCCATGTCGACAAGGCCCGGGCGCACCAGGATTTCCAGCGTTTCTATGAGGAACTGGCGCCGCTGATCGACAGCGCCGAGCCTTTTGCGCCGGCCATCCAGGCCCTCATGGCGCGGCACCATGCCATTGCGTCACGCTTCTATGCGCCGTCGCGCGAGGCCTATATCGGCACGGCACTGTTCTATGCCGACAACCCCGACATGAAGGCTTTTCACAATGCCTACCACCCGCGCATGGTGGCGTTTCTCGGCGAGGCCATCCACGCCTACGCGCACAGCCATCTATAGGGTGGGGCGGGCGGCAGTGGCAATGCCTGCACACTGCGCCAGCAGCCAGTCCCTGAAGGCCTTGACCAGCGGCGTCTGCGCGCGCGCCTCGGGGTAGACGAGGTAGTAGGCCTCACTGCTGGTGAGCACGTCGGTGGACAGGGCCACAAGTGCCCCCGAAGCAAGCTCGCCTTCGATCAGAAAGCGCGGCAGCAGCGCCGCGCCCAGGCCCGACACCGCCGCCTGCGCGATCATCGAGAACTGCTCGTAGCGCGGGCCACGCAGCGCCTGCGGGGTGGGGGCGCCCAGGCGCTCGAACCATTCCGTCCATTGCGTGGGCCGGGTGTTCTGCTGCAGCAGCACGGCGCCTGCCAGGTCGGCCGGCGTGCGCAGGCCTTGCTGGGCGCGGTAGTGGGGGCTGCACACGGGCAGCACCTCCTCGTGCATCAGGTACTCGCACACGGCGCCGGCCCAATGCGGTGCGCCGAAGTGGATGGCCGCGTCCATCGGCTCCTGCGCGAAGTCGAAGGGCTCGGAGCGCGCCGAGAAGTTCACCGTGGCATCGGGGTACAGCGCCATGAAGCCCGACAGCCGCGGAATCAGCCAGCGTGTGCCCAGCGTGGGCAGCACCGCCAGGTTGAGCAGGCCGCCCGCGCTCGAAAACGCCATGGCCTTCTGCGTGGCGGCCGACAGCTGCTGCAGCAGGGCGCGCACGTCGGCGGCGTACACCCGCCCGGCATCGGTCAGCACCACGCGCTGGCGCACGCGGTGGAACAGGGCCATGCCCAATTGCTCCTCCAGCTGGCGTATTTGGCGCGATACCGCGCTCTGCGTGAGGTGCAGTTCCTCCGCTGCGCGCGAGACGCTGGTGTGGCGTGCCGCCGCCTCGAAGGCGAGCAGGTCGCCCACGGGTGGCAGGAAGGTCTTGCGAAACATGGCTATTCATGCTCATCGGGAATGATTCTCAGGGTTTACACCGCTGGCGCACCGCTGTGGTGCCTGCCTCATCCACGAAGTGGGCACAGGTGTTGACGTGACTTGATTCTATTTGCGAATCAAGTTGTTCCAATTTTTTGCTATCCGCGACCCGTCGATTGGGCGATATTGGGCGCATTGATTTTTGGAATGCTGCCATGTCCGCACCCTCTGCTGTCTCCCACTCCCTCGTGACCGATGTCGATGCACTGCTGCAGCGCCTGGGCGTGCCGCGTGCCGCCTACACCGGCGGCGACCTGCCGGTGCGCTCGCCCATCACCGGCGAGGCCACCGGTGCCGTGCACGAGGTGTCGGCTGCCGACGCCACCGCCGCCATCGCCCGCGCGCAGACGGCCTTCCTGGCCTGGCGCAACGTGCCGGCCCCGCGCCGCGGCGAACTCGTGCGCCTGCTGGGCGAGGAACTGCGCGCCGCCAAGGACGACCTGGGCCTGCTCGTCACGCTGGAGGCTGGCAAGATCCCCTCCGAAGGCCTGGGCGAGGTGCAGGAGATGATCGACATCTGCGACTTCGCCGTCGGCCTGTCGCGCCAGCTCTACGGCCTGACCATCGCCACCGAGCGCCCCGGCCACCGCATGATGGAAACTTGGCACCCGCTGGGCGTGTGCGGCGTGATCTCGGCCTTCAACTTCCCCGTGGCCGTGTGGTCGTGGAACGCGGCCCTGGCCCTGGTCTGCGGCGACTCCGTGGTGTGGAAGCCGTCCGAGAAGACGCCCCTCACCGCCCTGGCCACGCATGCCATCGCCCAGCGCGCACTGGCCCGCTTCGGCGATGCGCCCGAGGGCCTGCTGGAGCTGCTGATCGGCCAGCGCGCCATCGGCGAGGTGCTGGTGGACGATGCGCGCGTGGCCGTGCTCTCGGCCACCGGCTCCACCGCCATGGGGCGTGCCGTCGGCCCGCGCCTGGCCGCGCGCTTTGCCCGCGCCATCCTGGAGCTCGGTGGCAACAACGCCGCCATCGTCGCCCCTTCCGCCGACCTGGACCTGGCGCTGCGCGGCATCGCCTTCGCCGCCATGGGCACGGCCGGCCAGCGCTGCACCACGCTGCGCCGCCTGTTCGTGCACGACAGCATCTACGACACCCTGGTGCCTCAGCTCGCCAAGGTGTATGGCAACGTGCAGGTGGGCGACCCTCGCGCCACCGGCACCCTGGTCGGCCCGCTGATCGACCGCGGCGCCTACGACGGCATGCAGAAGGCGCTGGACGAAGCCCGCGAGCTGGGCGCCAAGGTGCATGGCGGCGAGCGCGTGCAGGGCGTGGCCGGCAGCGATGCCTACTATGTGCGCCCCGCGCTGGTGGAACTGCAAAAGCACGAAGGCCCGGCCCTGCACGAGACCTTCGCGCCCATCCTCTACGTGGTGCGCTACGGCACGCTCGATGAAGCCATTGCCTGGAACAATGCCGTGGGTGCCGGGCTGTCGTCCTCGATCTTCACGCTCAACGTGCGCGAGGCCGAGCAGTTCATGTCGGCTGCGGGCTCGGACTGCGGCATCGCCAACGTCAACATCGGCCCGAGCGGCGCCGAGATCGGCGGCGCCTTCGGCGGCGAGAAGGAAACCGGTGGTGGCCGCGAAGCCGGCTCCGACAGCTGGAAGGCCTACATGCGCCGCGCCACCAACACCGTCAACTACTCCACCGCACTGCCGCTGGCGCAGGGCGTGAAGTTCGACGTCTGAGCACAGCGCTAACGTTCGGGAGCACCACGGGCATGCCCATCGTGATCATCGGCGGCGGCGTCATCGGCAGCGCCATCGCCTACGAACTGACGCGCCAGCAGCCGGGCTGCGAGGTCGTGGTGGTGGAGCGGGATCCGACGTACGCACGCGCCTCGTCGGCGTTTTCGGCCAGCTCCATCCGCCAGCAGTTCTCCACCGACATCAACGTCCTGATCTCTGCCTATGGCATCGGCTTTCTGCGCAATGTGGGCACGCTGCTGGCTTGCAATGGCGATGTGCCCGACGTCGGCCTGCACGAGGGCGGCTACCTGTACCTGGCCACTGCGGCTGGCGAAGCCACGCTGCGCGACAACCACATACTGCAAAAGCGCCATGGCGCCGATGTGGCGCTGCTCGGCCCGGATGAACTGGCCGAGCGCTTCCCCTGGCTGGCGTTGCAGGACGTGGTGCTGGGCTCGCTCGGCCTGTCGGGCGAGGGCTGGTTCGACGGCTACCTGCTGCTGACCGCGCTGCGCAAGAAGGCTCAGAGCCAGGGCGTGCGCTACATCGCCGACGAGGCCGTGGGCTTTGCCATGGCCGCCAGCGATGGCGTGCAGCACGTGACCGCCGTCCGGCTGCAAAGCGGTGCCTCTCTGCCCTGCAGCCATGCCGTCAATGCGGGCGGTCCCTGGGCTGCCGCCATCGCAGGCTGGGCGGGCATTGCCTTGCCCGTGGTGGGCAAGCGCCGCACCGTGTTCCATCTCTCCAGTCCGGCCCAACTGCCGCGCTGCCCGTTGCTCATCGACACCAGCGGCATCTGGCTGCGGCCCGAGGGCCAAGGCTTCATTGCCGGGTTTGCACCGCCCGCCGAGCAGGACGCCGACTTCGCCCCGCTGGAGCCCGAATACCACGCCTTCGAGGAGCATGTCTGGCCCACGCTGGCAGAACGCATCCCGGGCTTCGAGGCACTGCGCATGCAGGGCGCCTGGGCCGGCTACTACGAGATGAACACCTTCGACCACAACGCCATCGTAGGCCTCTCCCCTGCCTGCGACAACCTGGTGTTCGCCAACGGCTTTTCGGGCCACGGCCTGCAGCAGTGCCCTGCCGTGGGGCGGGGCGTGGCCGAGCTGTTGCTCACAGGCGGCTACCAGATTCTGGACCTGTCGCCCCTGTCCATCACGCGCATCGCCGAGAACCGGCCGCTGCTGGAGAAGAACGTCATCTGAATCGGAGCAACGCCGCATTCGTGTGGCACGCCCCCACCGCTTTCCCAACGCCATCCACAACAACCACCGGAGACAACGACATGGCTTTTTCCCCCAACCGCAAAATGATGGCCGTGGCCCTGGCCGCACTGCTGTGCGCCGCAGGTGCCAGCGCCCAGACCACGCTCGAGAAGATCAAGGCCAGCGGCAAGGTCGTGCTCGGGGTGCGCGAAACCTCGCCTCCCATGGCCTACGCGCTGGGCGCCAACGAAAAATACGTGGGCTACCACGTCGAGCTGTGCGAGCGCGTGCTCAAGGAGATCGTGCCCGACGCCAAGCTCGAGTACATGGCCGTGACGGCTCAGAACACGCTGCCGCTGGTGCAGAACGGCACGCTCGACATCGGCTGCGGCCCGACCACCAACAACACCGCGCGCCAGCAGCAGGTGGCCTTTGCGGTGACCACCTATGTGAGCGAAGTGCGCATGGCGGTGCGCAAGGACTCGGACCTCAAGTCCGTCAGCCAGCTCGCGGGCCGCACCATTGCCGCGTCCACCGGCACCACGGCCGTGCAGTTGCTGCGCAAGCAGGAACGCGCCCTGGGCGGTGCGTCCGTCAAGACCGTGCTGGGCAAGGACCACCACGAAAGCTTTTTGCTGCTCGAATCCGGCCGCGCCGATGCCTTCGTGCTCGACGACAACCTGCTGGCCGGGATGATCGCCAACGCCAAGGACCCATCGGCCTACCGCATCGTGGGCGAACCGCTGGGCGCCGAGCCGATTGCGCTGCTGTTCCGCAAGGATGACCCCAGCTTCAAGGCCGCGGTGGACGGCGTGCTCACCAAACTCATGCAGAGCGGTGAGATGGAAAAGATCTACACCAAGTGGTTCATGAACCCTATCCCGCCCAAGAACGTGGCCCTGAACCTGCCGCTGGGCACCACGCTGCGCCAGCTGTTCGCCGCCCCCAACGACAAGCCCCTGGAGTCCTACCAGCAATGAACGCCGCCATCCCCGCCACGGCCTTTCGCGCGGCCGACCGCATCAGCGCCATCGGCGTGTCGGACATCGTGCGCATCACCCAGGCCGCCAACGAGCTCAAGCGCCAGGGCCAGCCCGTGATCGTGCTGGGCCTGGGCGAGCCGGACTTCGATACGCCGATCCACATCCAGGAGGCCGCGCAGCAGGCCATGGCGCGGGGCGACACGCACTACACGGTGCTGGACGGCACGCCCGCACTCAAGGCGGCCATAGCGCTCAAGTTCCGCCGCGACAACGCCCTGGAGTTCGCCGCCAACGAGATCACCGTGGGCGCGGGTGCCAAGCAGGTCATCTACAACGCGCTGATGGCTAGCCTGAACCCCGGCGATGAGGTGATCCTGGCCGCACCCTACTGGACGTCGTACGCCGACATGGTGCTGATCGCGGGTGGCGTGCCCGTGGTGGTGCCGTGCAGCGAGGCCAATGGCTTTCGCATCACGGCCGAACAGCTCGAAGCAGCGATCACGCCGCGCACCCGATGGGTGTTCATCAACTCTCCCTCCAACCCCAGCGGCACGGCCTACAGCGCCGAGCAACTGCGGCCCATCCTGGAGGTGGTGCTGCGCCACCCGCAGGTCTGGGTGCTGGCGGACGACATCTATGAGCACATCCTTTACGATGGCCATGCGTTTGCCACGCCGGCGGTGGTGATGCCCGCGCTGCGCGAGCGCACGCTCACCGTGAACGGCGTTTCCAAGTCGTATGCCATGACGGGCTGGCGCATCGGCTACGGCGCGGGCCCGCGTGCACTGATTGCGGCCATGGCCGTGGTGCAGAGCCAGGCCACCTCGTGCGCCTCGTCCATCAGCCAGGCAGCGGCCGTGGCGGCCCTGACCGGGCCGCAGGACATCGTGGCCGAGCGCTGCCGCGAGTTCCAGGCGCGGCGCGACTTGGTGGTGGCCGCGCTCAACGCTTCGCCCGGGCTGCGCTGCCGCGTGCCCGAAGGCGCGTTCTACACCTTCGCCAGCTGCGAAGGCGTGCTGGGCCGCACCACGCCGGGCGGCGCCACGCTGCGCACCGATGCGGATTTTTGCGACTACCTGCTGCGCGAGTTCCACGTGGCGGTGGTCCCTGGCAGCGTGCTGGGACTGGCGCCGTACTTCCGGATCTCGTACGCTGCGTCCATGGCCGACCTGCAGGAAGCCTGCGCGCGCATCCGCCGTGCGTGCGATGCGCTGCGCTGACGGTTTGCCGATTTCTTTTTTGTTTGTTTCTCTCGTTCCGGAACCCTGACATGACCACGCCCTCCACCTCCAGCACCGCCGCCAGCCGCACGGGCGGCCAGATCCTGGTCCAGCAGCTCATCACCCATGGCGTGAAGCAACTCTTCTGCGTGCCCGGTGAAAGCTACCTGGCCGTGCTGGATGCGCTGCACGACGCCGACATCGCCGTCACCGTCTGCCGCCAGGAGGGGGGCGCGGCCATGATGGCCGAGGCCCAGGGCAAGCTCACGGGCCAGCCCGGCATCTGCTTCGTCACGCGGGGGCCGGGGGCCACCAATGCCTCGGCTGGCGTGCACATCGCGCACCAGGACTCCACGCCGTTGATTCTGTTCGTGGGCCAGGTGGCGCGGGGGGCGCTGGGGCGCGAGGCCTTCCAGGAGCTGGACTACAGCGCCGTCTTTGGCACCATGGCCAAGTGGGTGGTGCAGATCGACGACCCGGCGCGCGTGCCCGAACTCATTTCGCGCGCCTTCCACGTCGCCACCTCGGGCCGGCCTGGCCCCGTGGTGGTGGCCCTGCCCGAAGACATGCTGACCGAGGCAGCGGTGGTGGCCGATGCGCTGCCCTACCAGGTGGCTGAAACCCACCCCGGCGCCACGCAGATGGCCGAGCTGGCCGAGCGCCTGCGCGCCGCGAAGCAGCCCGTGGCCATCCTGGGCGGCAGCCGCTGGTCCGAGCAGGCGGTTCGTGAGTTCACGGCCTTTGCCGAGGCCTGGTCGCTGCCCGTGTACTGCTCGTTCCGCCGGCAGATGCTGTTCCCGGCCAACCACGCCTGCTACGGCGGCGACCTGGGCCTGGGGGTGAACCCCAAGCTGCTGGCGCGCATCCGCGCGTCGGACTTGGTGCTGGTGGTCGGCGGGCGCCTGTCCGAAGTGCCCTCCCAGGGCTATGAGTTGTTCGCCATTCCCAACCCCGTGCAGCCCATCGTGCACGTGCATGCCGACGCCGATGAACTGGGCCGGCTCTACCGTCCCGCGCAACCGATCCATGCCACGCCCCAGGCCTTCACTGCGGCGCTGGCCACGGTACGCCCCACGGCCGCCGTGCCCTGGCAGGCCCATGCCGAGGCCGCCCATGCCGAGTACCTTGCCTGGAGCGATACCACCCCCATCCGCATCCCCGGCGAGCTGCAGATGGGCCAGGTGATGCAGCACCTCAAGGAGGTGCTGCCAGCCGACACCATCTTCTGCAACGGCGCAGGCAACTTCGCGACCTGGATCCACCGCTTCTGGCCCTTCACCACCTTTGCCAGCCAGCTGGCGCCCACCAGCGGCTCCATGGGCTACGGCCTGCCGGCCGGCGTGGGCGGCAAACGCCTGTGGCCGCAGCGCGAGGTGGTGATCTTCGCGGGCGACGGCGATTTCCTGATGCACGGCCAGGAGTTCGCCACCGCCGTGCAGTACGGCCTGCCGATCATCGTGGTGCTGCTGGACAACGCCATGTACGGCACCATCCGCATGCACCAGGAGCGCGAGTACCCGGGCCGCGTGAGTGCGACTGCCCTGAAGAACCCCGATTTCAAGGCCTATGCCCAGGCCTTCGGCGGCCATGGTGAGCGTGTCACGACCACCGAGGAATTCGCCCCGGCCCTGGCCCGTGCGCGCGCCAGCGGCCTGCCCAGCGTGCTGCACTGCCTGATCGATCCCGAGGCCATCACGCCCACGGGCACGCTGCAGGGGATGCGCAACGCGGCACTCGCCAAGAAGTAATTCCGCTGCCCCAACCCTGTTGTCGGCTGGGCGGCTGATAGCAGGGTGGCGGCCCTTTTGCGCACAATGGAGGCCGTGACCTCCCCACTGCCCGACGAACCTTCCGCGCCGCGCCTGCGCCGCATCGCGCACCTGGACATGGATGCCTTCTTCGCCTCCGTGGAGCTGCTGCGCTACCCGCAGCTCAAGGGCCTGGCCGTGGTGATCGGCGGCGGGCGTCGCAAGGTGGACGAACTGCTGCACCAGACGCCCGACGGCGAAGGCCTGCGCGAGCCGCATTTCATCCCGGTGGCCGACTTTCCCCTGCTCAAGGACTATGTGGGCCGCGGCGTCATCACCACGGCGACCTACGCGGCGCGGCATTTCGGCGTGGGCTCGGCCATGGGCATGATGAAGGCGGCCAAACTCTGCCCCCAGGCCATCGTGCTGCCCGTCGATTTCGACGAGGTGCGCCGCTTCTCGCGCCTGTTCAAGAGCACCATCACCGACATCGCGCCCGTGATGCAGGACCGGGGCGTGGACGAGGTGTACATCGACTTCACCGACGTGCCCGGCGGCCAGCGCGAAGGAGGCCGGGTGCTGGCCCGGCTGATCCAGAAGAGCATCTTCGACGTGACGGGGCTGACCTGCTCCATCGGGGTGGCGCCCAACCGGCTCTTGGCCAAGATGGCCAGCGAGTTCAACAAGCCCAACGGCATCTCCATCGTCTACGAGGACGACCTTGAGACGAAGATCTGGCCGCTCAACGTGCGCAAGATCAATGGCATCGGCCCCAAGGCCGGCGAGAAGCTCGCGACCCTGGGCATACAGACCATTGGCCAGCTCGCCGCGCAGGACCCGCAATGGCTCATCGAGCGCTTCGGCAAGTCGAGCGGCGCCTGGATGCACCGCGTAGCCTGGGGCCGCGACGACAGCCCCGTGGTCACCGAGAGCGAGCCCGTGAGCATGAGCCGCGAGACCACCTTCGACCGCGACCTGCACGCCGTGCGCGACAAGGCCGAGCTCGGCCGCATCTTCACCGACCTGTGCGAACGCGTGGCCGGAGACCTGCAGCGCAAGGGCTATGTGGGCAAGACCATCGGCATCAAGCTGCGCTACGACGACTTCCGGATCGCCACGCGCGACCAGACGCTGGACCGCTACACCCAGGACGCGGCCACCATCCGCCGCACGGCCGGCCTGTGCCTCAAGCGGGTGCCGCTGGACCAGAAGCTGCGTTTGCTGGGCGTGCGCGTGGGCACGCTGGAGCGCGAGGGCGAGGTGCCCGACGGCCCGCCCGAACCACGCGCCCCCAGGGCACGCGAGGCCGACCCGCACACCCGGCCGCTGTTCTGAGGGCCGACGGGCGGGGGGCTTGACGAAGTCTTACGTCAAACTTACATTGACCATTCCTCTGGCGGGAGATGGTCATGACGCTCAACGAGCTCCAGCGCATCAAGCAGTGGCATGTGGAACACCGGGTGGAGCATCCGCTGGAATACCACCTGTGGGATCTGGTGCTCACGCTCTGGCTCATGGGCTGGGTGGGCTGGCTACCCGCCTGTGCCTTTGGCGAGGCCTGGGCCATGCCCCTGTGTTTTGCCGGAACCCTGTTGCCCAGCCTGTATGTGGCGTGGCGCACCCGTGCACACCGCCTGCACCGATTGCGATGCGATTGGCTCGGCAATGGATAGGGGCTACTGTAAGGCGACGCAATGACGCTGGCGCTCTGCCAAGGCTGGTATCGGCGTTCCATCGCGCTATCGCACATGGCGTATGCAACTGGCACGACTCAGGCCAGTGCCCCCGTGCAAGGGCCGCCCCGCCGCACTGGGGGCGTCCCCCTCCCAGATTGCGAAGCAATATGAGAGAGGGGGAAGGCGCGAAGCGACTCAGGGGGAGTCACTGCCTTGCCGTGCGCACGTTGCCCGGCAGGGCCTGCGGGTGGCTGGTGCGCAGCGGGTTGATGTCCAGCCCGCCGCGGCGTGTGTAGCGCGCGTAGACGGTGAGCTTGAGCGGCTTGCAGCGCGTCCACAGGTCCATGAAAATGCGCTCCACGCACTGCTCGTGGAACTCGTTGTGGTTGCGAAAGCTCACCAGGTACCGCAGCAGGCCTTCCTGGTCGATGGGTGCGCCGGTGTAGCGGATCTGCACGCTGCCCCAGTCGGGCTGGCCGGTCACCAGGCAGTTGCTCTTGAGCAGGTTGCTGGTGAGCACTTCAGTGACGGCGGGTTCGTCGTGCACGGCATGCAGCAGCTCGGGTGCGGGCTGGTACTGCGTGCACTCCACGTCCAGGCGGTCCAGGCTCAGGCCGTCGAGCTCGTGCACGGGTTCCTGGTCAAACAGTTCTGGCAGCAGCAGCCGCACGCCCACGGTGGCCGGGTGTTCGGCACCGCGCCACACGGCCTCGCTCACGTCGGCACGGATGCGCGCCTGCACCTCGGAGGCATCGGAAAAACGGGTGTTGTTGAAGCTGTTGAGGTAGAGCTTGAACGACTTGCTCTCGACGATGTTCGGCGTCTCGCAGGGGATGGTGATGTGCGCCAGCGCCACCTGCGGCTTGCCGCGCTGGTTGAGCCAGGACAGCTCGAACGCTGTCCACAGGTCGGCTCCGAAAAAGGGCGGTGCGGTGGTGACGCCGATCTCGGCGCGCTTGCCCGCGCGCGGGATGGGGAACAGCAGCGAGGCATCGTACTGGTCCACATAGGCCGAGGCCTTGCCCAACTGGGATTGTTCGGGGGTGTTGTCGTTCATGGAGGGATCCCTTGGTGGCGAGCCTGCGGCGTGCCCGCAGGACTGGCGGCAGGCCTTTGGTTACTTGAATTCGCGTTCGCGCAGCCACTTGGTGGCAATCCACTTCTCGCCGGCGATCACGGGCGCGCCGCCGTGCAGGGTGCGGGTGGAGGGCGCTGCGCGCTCGTAGCTGAAGAACACGGCATTGCCGCGCTGCGGGCCGACTTCGACATGCACGTCGGGGAAGGTGGTGCCGCCGCCTTTTTCGGGCGTGTTGAGGTACATCACCAGGGTGCCCACGCGCTGGCCGCCGCGCTTGAGGATGGTCGCGGTACCGGGCTCGCCCGGGTCGAAGTAGTCGTAGTGCGGCTTGTATTCGGCGCCGGGGCGGTAGTGCAGCACCTGCAGGCCCTCGCCATTCTCGATCGGCCAGTCCAGCAGGCGGGCGATGCGCTCCTCGATGCGCTGCACCACGGGATTTTCGCCGCGCTGGAAGAACATGCCGTCGCTGGTGCGGTCGTCGTTGACTTCCTCGCCGCCGGTCTTGGTGGCCACCGTGAGCGAGCGCGCCATGCGCGGCTCGGCAGCGGCGATCAGGGCATCGCACTCTTCCGGCGAGAGCAGGTTGCCGAAGACCACGATGCGCGGCTTGGCCATCGCCAGCAGAATGCTCACCATGCGGTCGCCGGCATCGATCTGGGCGGGCGATTCACCCATCAGGGGCTCGGGCACCTTCACGGCGGACGGCTGGCCCTGCTGCTCGGCCAGGGCATTGAGGTGGTCCTGCAGCGTGATTTCCAGCGCCTCGGCGGCTGTGTCCTCGTTCCAGCCGGCATCGCGCATGGACTGCAGCACCACGGGTGCGGCAAAGCCGGCCTCGGCCTGCTCGATGATCCAGCGGCGCAATTCGGGCGTGATGGCCTGGCGTGCCGCTGCGGCGGTGGTTGCGGTGGATGGCGACTGTTCGGAAGACGATGCCATGGCAGATCTCACTCGTTGGTCTTGCGCCGGAACACCAGGCGCTCGGGTTCTGAGGCGGCGGGAGCAAAAGTGTAGCCTTCCAGGTCAAAGCCCTGGAGGGCGTGCGGGGTCGCAAGGCGGTGGGTCACGGCGTAGCGCGCCATCAGCCCGCGTGCGCGCTTGGCGTGGAAGCTGATGATCTTGTAGGCGCCACCCTTCCAGTCCTCGAACACGCATTCGACCACGCGCGCCTTGAGGGCCTTGGTGTCCACCACCTTGAAATACTCCTGCGAGGCGAGGTTCACCACCACCGGCGTGGTGTCGGCCCGCAAGCGCTTGTTCAGGTGCTCCGCGATGCGGCTGCCCCAGAACTGGTAGAGGTTGCTGCCGGCATCGGTGGCCAGGCGTGTGCCCATCTCCAGGCGGTAGGGCTGCATCCGGTCCAGCGGGCGCAGCATGCCGTACAGGCCGCTCAGAATGCACACATGGTCCTGCGCCCATTGCAGGTCTTCGCTGTCCAGCGTGCGCGCATTCAGGCCTTCATAGACATCGCCATTGAAGGCCAGCAGGGCCTGGCGCGAGTTGGCGGCGGTAAAGCGCGGCCTGAAGGCCTGGTAGCGCGCCACATTCAGGGCCGCGAGCGGGTCGCTCAGCGACATCAGGGTGGCGATGTCCTGGTGCGACTTCTCGCGCAGCACCTTGATCAGGGCCGTGGATTGGGCCACGAACTGCGGCAGCGTGTGCGGCATGTCCGGCGGCAGCGGGGTTTCATAGTCCAGCGATTTGGCGGGAGACAGCAGGAACAGCATGGAGGCGTGGTGGTTCGTCGAGGTCGAACAGAAGGAAAGTGAGACACCGAGGTCGTGGCCGCAAGGATACCGGCATCGGCCGTGCGCCAGCGCAAAGGCGGGGCCCAAAAAGCAAGAAGGCGGCCGAGGCCGCCTTCTTGCTTGCTCACCGCATCAAGCTGCTGGAGGCTGCTCGAACGGGAGTTTCATGGCCGAGAGGTCGCGGCGGGTTTCCACCAGCACCAGCGGGCCCTCATCGGCCACCACCACCTGCGGACGCTCGCGCGGCACATGGATGGGCTTGGGTTCCGCCGCGATAGCGGCCTGCACGGCAGCGATCTTTGCGGCATCGGAGTTCACCCACTGCAGGCCCGACGATTCGGCGACCTGCTGCAGGTCATCCAGCGGCAGCGTGAACGCCTGCACACGGGGCAGACCCGCTGCGGGGGCCGGCGCTGCCACGGGGGCGGCGGCTGCAGGCGCAGGGGCCGCTACAGGTGCTGCCACAGGTGCTGCCACAGGTGCTGCTATGGGGGCGGGGGCCTGTACCACCGGTGCAGGGGCTGCCACGACAGGTGCGGCAGCAGGAGCCGGGGCCGGTGCGACGGGGGCGACGGCCACAGGGGCAGGGACGCTCTCTTGCACTGCAGCCGCGACAGGTGCCGCCACGGGCGCTGCGGCTTCGGTGGCGGCAGCAGGGGCTGCTGCGCTGAAGTAGCTGCGGCGCGGTGGCTCGTCCTGGGGCTCTGCCGTTGCTGCGGCCGGGACATTCGAGGTATCGAAGTCCAGCAGGGGGGCTGCCGGTGCTGCGGCGGCTTCGGCGCCGTCGCGTGGACCGCGCTCACCGCGTTCACGGCGGTCACGGCCATAGCGGTCGCGCGAGCGGCGCTCACGGCGCTGCTCTTCAGTGCCTGCGGCTGCGGACTCGTTGCCCGTCAGGTCCAGATCGGGCAGCAGCGCCAGCGGCGAGGTGTCGGCAAAGTCGCCTGCCGGTGCAGCGGCTTCCGTGCCCTCGGCGTTGCGGGGCGAACGCTCGCCACGTTCGCGGCGGCCGGAGCCGTCGCCGCGCTCGCGGCGGGGGCCGCGCTCGCCACGTTCACTGCGCGGTGCCTGGCCGGCGGCGGCGTCGGAGCCACTGCCGATCGGGCCTTCCACCTGGGCACCGGCGACTGCCGCTGCCTGCTCGCCATTCAGGGCGGCGCCATTGGACTGGTTGCGGCCTTCGCTGTCGTTGCGGCCACCACGGCCGTTGCGGCCGCCGCGTCCGTCACGTCCCTCGCGGCCTTCACCCTCGGGGCGGCGCTCGCCGCCTTCGCGCGGTGGGCGGCTGCCCTGGACTTCGGCGTCGCGGGGTGCACGGCCTTCGGCCGGGCGTTCGCCACGGCGGCCACGTCCTTCTGTGGCGCCATCGCGGTTGCCGCCTTCACGGCCGCCACCTTCGCGCTGGCCATCGCTGCGGCCGGGCGCATCGCGGTTGCTGCGGCGTCCGCCACGGCCTTCGCCGCGGCCATCACGGCGGGGTTCGCGGGCGGTGGTTTCCGCGGCGGGTGCGGCTGCTGGTGCAGGGGCCGCCACCGGTGCAGGTGCTGCCGCCGGTGCGCCACCAAAGCCGAACAAGCCCTTGATGAAGGCAAGAATCCCTTGCTCCTGAGGTGCAGCAGGCGCTGCCGCAGCGGGTGCCGGTGCGGGCATGGGCGCAGCAACTGGCGTGGCCGCAGGGCGCTGGCCCTGGCCGGCGCGCGGTGGGCGGGCCGCGCCTTCGGGGCGGGGCTCGACCTGCGGTGCCGGTGCGTCGGGCAGCACGCCCTTGATCACCGGGGTCTGCTTGTTGGTGGGCTCCTGCGAGCGGCGCGTCACGGCCGTGGGGTCTTCCACTTCTTCGGCGAGCTTGTAGCTGGCTTCGATGTGGTCCAGGCGCGGGTCGTCGTGCTTCAGGCGTTCCAGGCGGTAGTTGGGGGTTTCCAGCGTCTTGTTGGGAACCATCAGCACGGCCACGCGTTGCTTGAGCTCGATCTTGGCGATTTCGGTGCGCTTTTCGTTCAGCAGGAACGAAGCCACTTCCACCGGCACCTGACAGTGCACGGCGGCCGTGTTGTCCTTCATCGACTCTTCCTGGATGATGCGCAGGATCTGCAGCGCCGAGGACTCGGTGTCGCGGATGTGGCCCGAGCCGCCGCAGCGCGGGCAGGGGATGGACGAGCCTTCGGACAGCGCGGGCTTCAGGCGCTGGCGGCTCATTTCCATGAGGCCGAACTTGCTGATGGTGCCGAACTGCACGCGGGCGCGGTCTTGGCGCAGCGCGTCGCGCAGGCGGTTTTCCACTTCGCGGCGGTTCTTGCTCTCCTCCATGTCGATGAAGTCGATCACGATCAGGCCGCCCAGGTCGCGCAGGCGCATCTGGCGGGCCACTTCGTCGGCGGCTTCCAGGTTGGTGCGGGTGGCGGTTTCCTCGATGTCGCCGCCCTTGATGGCGCGGGCCGAGTTCACGTCCACGCTGACCAGCGCTTCGGTGTGGTCGATCACGATGGCGCCGCCCGAGGGCAGTTGCACGGTGCGGGCGTAGGCCGATTCGATCTGGTGCTCGATCTGGAAGCGGCTGAACAGGGCGGCGTCGTCGCGGTAGCGCTTCACGCGGGCGGCATGCTCGGGCATGACGTGCGCCATGAACTGCTGCGCCTGTTCGTAGATGTCGTCGGTATCGATGAGGATGTCACCGATATCGTTGTTGAAGTAATCGCGGATCGCGCGGATGACGAGGCTCGATTCCTGGTAGATCAGGAAGGCGCCCTTGCCACCCTTGGCAGCGCCGTCGATGGCGTTCCACAGCTTGAGCAGGTAGTTCAGGTCCCACTGCAGCTCGGGCGCGGTGCGGCCGATGCCGGCGGTGCGCGCGATGATGGACATGCCATTGGGGTACTCCAGCTGGTCCATCGCCTCCTTGAGCTCGGCGCGGTCCTCGCCCTCGATGCGGCGCGAAACGCCACCGCCACGGGGGTTGTTGGGCATCAGCACCACGTAGCGGCCGGCCAGCGAGACGAAGGTGGTCAGGGCCGCGCCCTTGTTGCCGCGCTCTTCCTTTTCGACCTGGACCAGCAGTTCCTGGCCTTCGCGGATCACTTCATTGATGCGCGCCTGGCTGGGCGAGACGCCCGGGGCGAAGTAGCTGCGCGAGATTTCCTTGAACGGCAGGAAGCCGTGGCGGTCTTCGCCGTAGTCGACGAAGCAGGCTTCCAGCGAGGGCTCGACGCGTGTGACGACGGCCTTGTAGATGTTGCCCTTGCGCTGTTCGCGCCCTTCGATCTCGATCTCGTAGTCGAGGAGCTTTTGTCCGTCGACGATGGCCAGGCGCCGCTCTTCGGGCTGCGTGGCGTTGATGAGCATCCGCTTCATGATGCGTTTCCTTCTTGTGTTTCGCGGAGGGCAGCGGCGCAGCCAACACAGCTGCAGCGGGCTGCCACCCGCAGTTCCAAAACAATGAACAAGCTCTACAGGAGCTGTGAATGCCTGGACTGACGCATCGAAACGAAGGGAATTGCCGGGGATGCCGAAAGCCTGCCGCGCGTTAGCGCGGCAGCGAAAGGCAGGGGCGCATGGAAGGGGGCGAGTGGGAGAGGCGCAGTTTTGCCACGAACAAGGTGGCTGGTTGCGCTGGCCGGACGGATGTTGCAGGCAATTGCGCGCGCATGGCCAGGGGCATGCGCCACCGCCACAAGGTCACAATCCAAGCCATCAACAACCACATGCTCGCTTCGATCCGCTGACAGACCCTGCCCTGGTGGGGCGCATCTGCCAGCTTGGGGGATTCCGTATCAGTGTTTCAATCTGTCAGCCCGCCGGCTGGCACCCAGGCCATTGCAGGCATCTGGCCTGCAATCTGCGTGGGCGACACCCGCTGGCATCGACCTGCCTGCGCCCGTGTTGTGATCGCGTGGACTAAACTCCAGACAAATCAACCACTTACACAGCAACGCGCAGGTGAAACACATTATAGGGGGCAAACCGCCGTCCGGCCCCGCCCCGGCTTCCAACCCGCCCGCCGCCCGGCTCGTCGAGGTCGATGAGGACTCTGCAGGCCAGCGCCTCGATAACTTTTTGATACGCCACCTCAAGGGCGTGCCCAAGACGCATGTCTACCGCATCATCCGCAGCGGCGAGGTGCGCATCAACAAGGGCCGCGCCAGCGCCGATACCCGCGTGGAAGCGGGCGATCTGGTGCGCCTGCCGCCCGTGCGCATCTCCGAGAAGGTGGCCGAGAAGGCCGAGCGGCCTGCGCCCGCGCGCGAATTCCCCATCCTGCTCGAAGATGAGCACGTGATCGCAATCGACAAGCCTGCGGGTGTGGCCGTGCATGGCGGCAGCGGGGTGAGCTTTGGCGTGATCGAGCAGCTGCGCCAGGCGCGACCCACCGCGAAGTTCCTGGAGCTGGTGCACCGGCTGGACCGGGACACCTCGGGCATTTTGCTGGTGGCCAAGAAACGCTCGGCGCTCACGCACCTGCAGGACCAGTTCCGCGAGCGCGAAACCGGCAAGACCTACCTGGCGCTGGTCACCGGGGTGTGGACCGCCAGCAACAAGGTCATCGACCTGCCACTGCACAAGTATTTGCAGGCCGATGGCGAGCGCCGCGTGCGCGTGACCACGGCCGACGACCCTGACGGCATGCGCTCGATCACCCTGGTCAAGGTGCGCCAGGCCGTGCCGGCGCGCCAGGAACAGGGCCTGCCGGCCATGACGCTGCTGGAGGTGACGATCAAGACCGGGCGCACGCACCAGATCCGGGTGCACTTGGCGAGCCAGGGCCACGCCATCGTCGGTGACGACAAGTACGGCGATTTCGAGTTGAACAAACGCTTGCAGAAGCTGGGCATGCGGCGCATGTTCCTGCACGCGTGGCGGTTACAGTTCAACCACCCGGCCAGTGGCGAGCGCGTGGCGCTCAACGCCCCACTGCCGCCCGAGCTGGCCGATTTCGTACCCTCTGCCTGAGTGCCTTGCCCCATGCGTCCCACGTCCCGCCCCCGCCGTTTCGACCTGATTGCCTTTGACTGGGATGGCACCCTGTTCGACTCCACGCAGATCATCGTGCGCTGCATCCAGGCGGCCGTGAAGGACGTGGGCGGCACCGTGCCCACGGACCAGGCGGCCTCGTACGTGATCGGCATGGCCCTGATGCAGGCGCTGGCCCATGCCGCGCCCGACGTGCCGCCCGAAAAGTACCCGGAGCTGGCCAATCGCTACCGTTTTCACTATGTGCAACACCAGGACGACCTGAGCCTGTTCGAGGGCGTGCTGCCGATGCTGGCCGACCTGCGCGATGCCGGGCACCTGATCACGGTGGCCACGGGCAAGAGCCGGCGCGGCCTGGACGATGTGCTGCATTCCAAGGACCTCAAGGGCGTGTTCGACGGTTCGCGCACGGCCGACCAGACGGCCGGCAAGCCCCACCCGCTGATGCTGCAGGAGCTGATGGCTGAGTTCGACGTGCTGCCCGAGCGCGTGCTCATGATCGGCGACACCACGCACGACCTGCAGATGGCGCTCAACGCCGGCTGTGCCAGCGTGGGCGTGAGCTATGGGGCGCACGAGCCCGACGCCTTCCACGTGCTGCAGCCGCTGGCCGTGGCGCATTCGGTGCGCGAGCTGCACGACTGGCTGCGGGCCAACGGATAGCCTCTTCATCGGTCACTTTCTTCATCTGCCACTGCCGTTGTCCTCCCATGAGCACTGCCGAGCCTGCCTCCATTCCCTTGTGCAACAGCGCCGATCTGGTGGATGGCGGGCTGGCGGTGCCCTTTGATGTGAAATACGCGGGCCAGACCTGCAGGGCCTTTGCCATTCGCTACAGCGGGGCGCCGCATGCCTACCTCAACCGCTGCACGCATGTGGCGATGGAGATGGACTACCAGCCCGACCGGTTTTTCGACGATTCCGGCAACTGGCTGCTGTGCGCCACGCATGGCGCGGCCTACCTGCCCGACACGGGCCAGTGCGCGGGCGGGCCGTGCAGGGGCGGGCTGGTGAAGATAGCCCTGTCGGAGTCCGATGGTGCAGTGCACTGGCATACTGCATACAACCTCCAGCCCGTCGAGTTTTAGGGGCGTTCCCTGGCTCGTCCTGTTTTTTGCATATTTGCCTGTGGCGGCCTGCCCGCCAAGGGCCGCATGGTGTCTCAAAAGGCCTGAAATGACCGATCCCCAACAGCCTGGAATCCCGGGTTCCGACAAGAATTTCCCCCCGTCGCAGGACCTGTGGTCGCAATCAGCCGCCCCGTCCGGCGCCCGCGCGGCTGTGCAGGAGCCTGGGTGGGAGCGCGCCACGCTGGAGAAGCTGGCCTTTGCGGCCCTCAGCGAGCAGCGCTCGGCCCGCCGCTGGAAGATCTTTTTCCGCTTTGCCTGGTTGCTGCTGATCGTTGCGCTGGCCTGGGGCGCCATGCGCCAGGCATCGACCGGCGCGAGCAAGAGCACGCCGCACACGGCGGTGGTGGACATCAAGGGCGAGATCGCCTCGGGTGCCGAGGCCAGTGCCGAGTTCGTGGTGGCCGCCATGCGCAGCGCCTTCGAGGACGAAGGCTCTCAGGCCGTGGTGCTACTGATCAACTCGCCGGGCGGCAGCCCGGTGCAGGCCGGCATCATCAACGACGAGATCGTGCGCCTGAAGGTCAAGTACAACAAGCCCGTGTATGCCGTGGTCGAGGAGACCTGTGCCTCGGCCGCCTATTACATCGCTGCGGCGGCGGATGAAATCTTCGTGGACAAGGCCAGCATCGTGGGCAGCATCGGCGTGCTGATGGATGGCTTTGGCTTCACCGGCATCATGGAAAAGCTCGGTGTCGAGCGCCGCCTGCTCACGGCAGGCGAGAACAAGGGGTTCCTCGATCCCTTCAGCCCCCAGACCGAAAAGCAGCGCGAATACGCGCAGGCCATGCTCAACCAGATCCACCAGCAGTTCATCGGCGTGGTGAAGGCTGGCCGGGGCGACCGGCTCAAGGTCACGCCCGAAACCTTCAGCGGCCTGTTCTGGACCGGCCAGCAGGCCGTGGAGATGGGCCTGGCCGACAAGCTCGGCAACCTCGACTACGTGGCGCGCGAGGTGGTCAAGGCCGAGGAGATCATCGACTACACGCGCCGTGACAACGTAGCCGAGCGCCTGGCCAAGCGCTTCGGCGCGGCCATGGGCATCGGCGCCGCCAAGGCGATGATGTCTGCCGGGCCGCAGCTGCGCTGATCAGGAATCCAGTCCGCCAGCCTTGCGCTGGCGCGATCCGTCTTCCAGGATGGTGTCGTCGGCCAGCAGCTTGCCGGATTCGTCCCACTGCTTGCGCGCTTCCAGCCGCGTGCTGCCCCGGTTGTCGGGTGCCGTGTATCGGTCTTCCTGGGCCACGCGGCCATTGGCGTGGAACTGCTGCTGAATGCCGGTGCGCTGCTGCTGTTCGGTGAGCAGTTCCCGGCGCGTGAGCCGGCCCTCGTCATCGCGCAGTTCGCGCTGGATGCGGGTGGACTCCCCGATGCCGGTCATCGTCGAGCGTTCGCGTGCCGCCCCGTTGAGGTACCAGCGCTCAAGCAGCGCTTCGCGCCCATCGGCATAGCCATGCTGTTCGATCAGCTGGCCCGTGCTGCCAAAACGGCGCAGGCTGTGCAGCGGGCCGCGCGTGTCGCGCAGGAAGCGCTGCTCATCTGGCGTGAAGATGCGCTCTTCGCGCAGCACGCTCTTGCCGCCTTCGGTGAAAAAGCTGCGGTGCACGCGCCGCCCTTCCTCGTAGAGCATCTGCTGCGCCACCACGCCATCGCTCGTCCATTCGGTGGACAGCAGCAGCCGGCCCTGGTCGTAGCGCACCTGGCCGGCCTTGGTGCCAGCACTGGTATACAGCGGGGTGTCCGCAGCGCCTTCGAAGCCGCAGGGCTTGCGGTCTTCGGGCAGGACGCTGGCGCGCGGGCACTGCAGCCGCGTGGGCTGGCCGGCGGCGTTGTATTCGATGACGAACTGCTCCTGCCCTCCCGTATGGAAAGAAAGGCGTTCGGGCCGGCCATTGGCATCGAAGCGGCGCACGGCCCCGACCGTGCTCCCGTTCTCGGCGAATTCCTCGCGCTTGAGTTGACCATTGGGCCAGAACTCGGCCACGCGGCCCTGGCTGTTGCCGCGCTCGTTCACGCTGCGCTCGCGCGTGAGCTTGCCTTCGCGGTCGAAAAAGCGCTCCCGGCCCAGGTACTTGCCGTCCTTGAGTTCCTGCTCGCGCTGCAGCTGGCCGGTGTTTTCGTCGCGGCAGCGCAGCAAGCCGGTCAGGCCCGCGGTCTCGGCGCCGTTGGACGGGTTGACGCTCTTGCCGTTGAATTCGCAGCGGACGATGGCGTGTGCGCCCGTGGCACAGGTGCCCAGGGCAAGGAGCAGAAGGGCTGCTGAGAGGCTTTGCATGGCATGGAGCGGGCTCAGCGGCCCAGGGCAAACACGATGGGGGTGCGGTTGCTGGGTACCAGGGGCTGGGCGCGCCACTTGCGCACGAGCTGGCTGCGGATCTGGGCGCTGGGCAGCGTCAGGCCACTGGCCAGTGCCAGGCGGGTGTGGGGCTGAAGGGTCTGCACCAGGGCTTGCCAGAGCGCGGGGTTGCGGTAGGGCGTCTCGATGAACAGCTGGGTCTGGCCGGTCTTGAGGGCCAGGGATTCGAGCTCGCGGATGCGCTGCGTGCGTTCCTGCCCGTCCTGTGGCAGGTAGCCGGCAAAGGCAAAGCTCTGGCCGTTCAGGCCGCTTGCGGCCAGGGCCAATAGCAGCGAGACTGGGCCGACCAGTGGCACCACGAGAATGCCCAGGTCGTGCGCGGCGCGCACCACGGACGATCCCGGGTCGGCCACGGCCGGCATGCCCGCTTCACTGACCAGGCCCATGGCGTGGCCGGCCAGTGCCGGGGCCAGCAGGGGCTTGGCGTCGAACGTGGCGGAGCCCTTGTCGCCGTGGTCGCCTTTCTTGTGCACCTCGCGTGGCAGCTCGGTGATTTGTTGCTGCTGCAGAGGTGTTGCCAGTGGGTGCAGGGCATCGATGCGCTTCAAGTATGCGCGGGTGCTCTTGGCGTTCTCGCAGATCCAGTGGGTGAGCAGCGCGGCCTGCTGCAGGGTGCCGGCGGGCAGGGCGTCCTGCAGGGGGGCTTCCACCTCGCAGCCGAAGTCCAGCGGTGCGGGCACCAGGTACAAAGTGCCGCTGGCGGCTGCGCCGGTCGGTGCGTCCATGGGCGTGGCGGGGCGGGTGCTCATGGCAGAACCACTCCGGCAGCGCGCAGCATGCGGCAGGTGCGGATCAGCGGCAGGCCGATGAGGGCTGTGGGATCGTCGCTGTGGATGGCGTCGAGCAGTGCGATGCCCAGGCCCTCGCTCTTGGCGCTGCCGGCGCAGTCGTAGGGCTGCTCGGCGCGCAGGTAGCGCTCGATTTCATCGTCCGACAGGTCGCGAAAGCGCACTTCCACGGGGGCGATGTCCACCTGCTCGAAGCCGCTGGCCTGGCATACGGTGGCCACGGCGGTCTGGAAGATGACTGTCTGTCCGCGCATCTGGCGCAGTTGCAGCACGGCGCGCTCATGGGTGCCGGGCTTGCCCAGCGGCTGGCCGGCCAGGTCGGCCACCTGGTCGGAGCCGATGACCACGGCCTCGGGATAGAGGTGTGCCACGGCCCGGGCCTTGGCCAAAGCCAGGCGCAAAGCCAGATCGCGCGGGGCCTCGCCCGGGCTGGGGGTTTCGTCCACCTCGGGAGAGGCGACCTCGAAAGGCAGGTTCAGGCGCGAGAGCAGTTCGCGGCGGTAGCGCGAGGTGGAGCCCAATACCACAGGGCGTTGCAGGGCAGGGGATTGATGCATTCGCTGATTCTCTTACACTGCCGCCATGACCAAGGAATTCTCAGTGGACCGGCTCGACGTCAAAGCGTTTGCTTTGGCCGGCGCGCGCCTGGCCGGCCATGATTCCCTTTTGAAGTATGAGCGCCTGGCCCAGGAGGCCCGGGGGCTGCACCCCGACCTGCTGGTGGACTGGCAGGCGCAGGGGGAAGTGCGCACGGCGCTTGGCGGCGCAGGCCAGGTGTGGCTGGTGCTCAAGGTGCGTGCGTCCTTTCCCATGGAATGCCAGCGCTGCCTCACGCCGGTGGATGTGCCGCTGGAGGTGGACCGTGCGTTTCGCTTCGTGGCCGACGAGGCCACCGCCGAAGCCCTCGACGACGAGAGCGAAGAGGACTTGCTGGCGATGACCCGTGAGTTCGACCTGCACGAGTTGATCGAGGACGAATTGCTCATGGCGCTGCCCGTGGTGCCCAAGCATGACGAGTGCCCGACGGCTGTGCCGCTGGCATCGACGGACGATGACTTCGAGGCGGCAAGCGCCGACAAGCCCAATCCTTTTGCAGCGTTGGCAGGCCTCAAGAAAGACCGCAAGGGAGACTGAATCCATTTGGGATATAATCGAGGGCTTCGCGCGAATCCCTCGTGTCTTCTATGGGCTCATCGCGTATTTACCAACCTATTTAAGACCAGGAGCCATCATGGCCGTTCAGCAAAACAAAAAGTCCCCTTCCAAGCGCGGTATGCACCGCTCGCACAATGCCCTGAATGTGCCAGGCATTGCAGTGGAGCCCACCACCGGCGAAACCCACCTGCGCCACCACATCAGCCCCAACGGTTTCTACCGCGGCCGCCAGGTGCTCAAAAACAAGTCTGAAGCCTGATCTTCAGTACCCTTCAAAGGCCCGTAGCTACGGATTCTGTAGCGCGGGCCTTTGTTTTGACCGTTGTATCCATCTTCCGGCCAGCGCAGTTGGTCGGACAAGTCGCCCATGATCACACTGGCTGTTGACTGCATGGGGGGCGATCACGGCCCCCGCGTCACGCTCGCGGCGTGCCGTCAGTTCCTTGGCAATCACCCGGATGCCCGCTTGCTGCTGGTCGGCCTGGCGGACAGCCTGAAGGATTTTTCCCATGACCGCGCCACCATCGTCCCTGCCACCGAGGTGGTGGCCATGGACGATCCGGTCGAGGTGGCCCTGCGCCGCAAAAAAGACTCTTCCATGCGCGTGGCCATCCAGCAGGTCAAGGATGGAACTGCGGGGGCGGCGGTTTCTGCTGGCAATACCGGCGCCCTGATGGCCATTGCGCGCTATCTGCTCAAGACCCTGGACGGCATTGATCGGCCTGCCATTGCCACCCAATTGCCCAATAACCAGGGGCGCGCCACCACGGTGCTCGACCTGGGTGCCAATGTGGACTGCTCGGCAGAGCATCTGCTGCAGTTCGCGGTGATGGGTTCGGCCCTGGTGTCGGCCTTGCGCGATGATGGCGGCGAGCCCACCGTTGGGTTGCTCAATATTGGTGAAGAGATCATCAAAGGCAGCGAAGTCATCAAAAAAGCGGGTGAACTGTTGCGATCTGCTGCCGAAGCGGGCGATCTCAATTTCTACGGCAACGTCGAAGGCAATGACATCTTCAAGGGCACGGTGGACATCGTGGTCTGTGACGGATTTGTCGGCAACGTGGCGCTCAAGGCCAGCGAAGGGGTGGCTGCGATGGTGATAGGAGGGCTCAAAAATGAGTTTTCTCGCAACATTTTCACAAAAGCTGCTGCTATCGTTGCCTATCCGGTGCTAAAGGCGCTCATGATCCGCATGGACTACCGGCGCTACAACGGCGCGGCACTTTTGGGGCTGCGCGGACTGGTGTTCAAGAGCCATGGCTCGGCCGATGCCATGGCCTTCGAGCAGGCCTTGAACCGGGCGTATGATGCAGCCCGCAACAACCTGCTCGACCGTGTCCGGACCCGGATTGCGCATGCGGCGCCGCTCTTGGCCCCCGCCGATGCCCAGCCCAGGCCTGCTGCGGCGACGACGACACATTAATGAGACGCTATTCCCGCATAACCGGCACTGGCAGCTATCTGCCACCGCGCCGGCTCACGAATGCCGACCTCGTGGCCGAGTTGGCCCGCGATGGCATCGAAACCTCGGACGAGTGGATCGTTGAGCGCACGGGGATCCGGGCGCGGCATTTCGCCGCCCCTGATGTGACGGCCAGCGACCTGGGTCTCGAAGCTGCTCGCAATGCCTTGCAGGCTGCGGGCCTGCAAGCGCAGGACATCGACCTGATCATCGTCGCCACGTCCACGCCGGACATGGTGTTTCCCTCGGTCGCTTGCATCCTGCAGCACAAGCTGGGTGCCAATGGCTGCCCGGCGTTCGATGTGCAGGCCGTGTGCAGTGGTTTTGTCTATGCACTGGCCGTGGCCGATTCGATGATCCAGACCGGCGCGGCGAACCGTGCCCTGGTGATTGGCGCCGAAGTCTTCAGCCGCATCCTCGACTTCAAGGACCGGACCACCTGCGTGCTGTTCGGTGATGGTGCCGGTGCCGTGGTGCTGGAGGCGTCCGAGACGCCCGGCATCCTGTCGAGCGACCTGCATGCCGATGGCAAGCATGTCGGCATCCTGTGCGTGCCGGGCAATGTCTCGGGCGGCCAGGTGCTGGGCGACCCGGTGCTCAAGATGGACGGCCAGGCCGTGTTCAAGCTGGCCGTGGGCGTGCTGGAAAAGGCCGCCCATGCCGCTCTGGCCAAGGCCGGCATGACCGAAGCCGATGTGGACTGGCTGATTCCCCACCAGGCCAACATCCGCATCATGCAGGGCACGGCCCGCAAGCTCAAGCTGTCGATGGACAAGGTGGTGGTCACGGTGGACCAGCATGGCAACACCTCGGCAGCGTCGATTCCCCTGGCGCTCGACCACGCGGTGCGCAGCGGGCAGGTCAAGAAGGGTGAAACGCTGCTGCTCGAAGGCGTGGGCGGTGGATTCACCTGGGGTGCTGTGCTCCTGAAGCTGTAGCCCGCCGCCTTTGGGCGGCCTGCAGAACCCGATTCCTCTTATCTATCTGTGCTGGCATGAAGTCATTTGCATTTGTTTTTCCCGGGCAGGGCTCGCAGTCGGTCGGCATGCTCGATGGCTGGGGTGACCACCCTGCGGTTGCCGAGACCCTGCGCGAGGCCTCGGATGCCCTGGGCGAGGACATTGTCCTTTTGATCAGGGAGGGCCCCAAGGAGGCGCTGGCCCTGACAACCAACACGCAGCCCGTGATGCTGGCCGCCGGTGTGGCGGCATGGCGCGTGTGGCGTGCCGAAGGCGGTGCGGCGCCCGTCGCGCTGGCGGGGCACTCGCTGGGCGAGTATTCGGCGCTGGTTGCTGCGGGCGTGCTGACGCTGTCGCAGGCTGCGCCCCTGGTGCGCCTGCGTGCTGCCGCCATGCAGGAGGCCGTGCCCGTGGGAACCGGTGCCATGGCAGCCATCCTGGGCATGGATGCAGCCAAGGTCATCGCCGGTTGCGCCGAAGCGGTAGCCACATTTGGCTCTGGCAGCGCCGAGGTGGTGGAGGCTGTGAACTTCAATGACCCCATCCAGACCGTGATCGCGGGCACGAAGGCGGCGGTGGACAAGGCCTGCGAGGTGCTCAAGGCCGGCGGCGCCAAGCGTGCGCTGCTGCTGCCGGTGTCGGCGCCTTTCCATTCAAGCCTGATGAAGCCCGCAGCCGACAAGCTGCGCGAGGCCCTGGCTGCGGTAGTGCTGGCAGCGCCCGCCATTCCCGTGGTCAACAACGTGGATGTGGCAGTGCACAGCGATGCCGACGCGATCCGTGATGCCCTGGTGCGCCAGGCCTTTGGTGCCGTGCGCTGGGTGGAGTGCGTGCAGGCGCTCAAGGCGCGCGGCGTGACGCACATTGTGGAGTGTGGCCCGGGCAAGGTGCTGGCGGGCCTGACCAAGCGCATCGACCCCGAGCTGGTTGGTGCCGCAGTATTTGACACGGCCTCGCTGGCCGAAGCATGGGAGTTGCTGGCATGACGGAAACTGTTCAACCCACCCAGGTGGCCCTGGTCACTGGCGCATCGCGCGGCATTGGCGCGGCAATCGCGCTGGAGCTGGCCGTGCGCGGCTACCAGGTCGTCGGCACGGCCACCACCGATGACGGCGCTGCCCGCATTTCTGCGGCCCTGGCGGCCTATCCTGGCTCCAAGGGGGTCAATCTCAACGTGAACGACGGTGCGGCCATCGAGGCCACCATCGATGCCATCGTGAAACAGCAGGGTGGCCTGCATGTGCTGGTGAACAACGCCGGCATCACGCGCGACACCCTGGCCATGCGCATGAAGGACGACGATTGGGATGCGGTGCTGGACACCAACCTCAAGGCGGTCTTTCGCGTGAGCCGCGCCGCCATCCGTCCCATGATGAAGCAGCGCTTCGGGCGCATCATCAGCATCACCAGCGTGGTCGGTGCATCGGGCAACCCAGGCCAGGCCAACTACGCTGCCGCCAAGGCCGGCGTGGCCGGCATGACGCGCGCACTGGCGCGTGAACTGGGCAGCCGCAGCATCACCGTGAACTGTGTGGCCCCTGGTTTCATCGAAACCGACATGACCGCCGGACTGCCCGAAGAGCAGCAAAAAGCGCTGCGCACGCAGATCGCTTTGGGTCATCTGGGCAAGCCTGAGGACATCGCACACGCGGTCGCCTACCTCGCTTCACGCGAGGCTGGCTATGTGACTGGGCAGGAGTTGCATGTCAATGGCGGCATGTACATGTAATTGTTGAAAGATAACGCCGGTTCATCCGGACGGCGGGCTGCTGAGGGGCTTCTCCTTAAGCGGCTAGAATCGCGGATTCATTCACAACCCCCAGAGGGAAACCATGAGCGATATCGAAGCACGCGTCAAAAAAATCATTGCCGAACAACTCGGTGTGGAAGAGTCCCAAGTCACCAATGAAAAGGCCTTCGTGGCAGACCTCGGTGCCGACTCGCTCGACACGGTGGAACTGGTGATGGCCTTGGAAGACGAGTTCGGCATCGAGATCCCCGACGAAGACGCCGAGAAGATCACGACGGTGCAAAACGCCATCGATTACGCCAACACCCATCAGAAGGCCTGAGCCGGCGCACTGCGCCTGACTTGAGCGATCAGCAGAAGGTTTTTACGCATGAGCCGTCGTCGCGTTGTCGTGACCGGCCTGGGTTGCGTCAGCCCCGTGGGAAACACGGTGGCCGATGCCTGGGCCAATGTCCTCGCTGGAAATTCCGGCATTGACCTCATCACCAAGTTCGATGCGTCGAACTTTTCCTGCAAGATCGCAGGGGAGGTCAAGGGGCTTGACCTGGAGTCGTACATCAGCGCCAAGGACGCGCGCGCGATGGACGCCTTCATCCATTTCGGCATTGTCGCGGCAGCGCAGGCCATACAGGATGCGGGGCTGCCCACCGGAGAGGCGCTGGACGACGAGTTCGCCACGCGCATCGCCTGCGTGATCGGATCCGGAATCGGCGGCCTGCCGCTGATCGAGGACACCCATGCCGAGCTGACCAACCGCGGACCACGGCGCATCACGCCGTTCTTCGTGCCGGCATCCATCATCAACATGGTGGCGGGCCATGTGTCCATGCGTTTTGGCTTCAAGGGCCCGAATCTGGCTGTGGTGACGGCCTGCACGACGGGCCTGCACTGCATTGGCGAAGGCGGCCGCATGATCGAGTACGGCGATGCCGATGTCGTGATTGCCGGCGGCACGGAATCCACGGTGTCACCGTTGGGCATTGGTGGCTTTGCTGCGATGCGCGCGCTGTCCACCCGCAACGATGACCCTAAGACGGCCTCGCGCCCCTGGGACAAGGACCGTGACGGCTTCGTGCTGGGTGAGGGGGCTGGCGTGCTGGTGCTCGAAGAGTACGAACACGCCAAGGCCCGCGGCGCCAAGATCTATGCCGAGCTCAGCGGCTTTGGCATGAGTGCCGATGCCGGGCACATGACCGCGCCGAACATGGACGGCCCGCGTCGCGCCATGATCAGCGCCATGCGCAATGCCGGCATCAATCCCGGCGATGTGGGTTACCTGAACGCGCACGGAACCTCCACGCCCTTGGGCGACCTCAACGAGACCAATGCCATCAAGGCGGCCCTCGGCGAAGCCGCCTACAAGACGGTGATCAGTTCCACCAAGTCGATGACGGGCCACCTGCTCGGCGGAGCGGGCGGGATCGAAAGCGTGTTCACCGTGCTGGCACTGCACCACCAGAAGGTGCCGCCGACCATCAACCTGTTCAACCAGGACCCCGAGTGCGATCTCGATTACTGCGCCAACACGGCCCGTGATGTGAAGATGGACTATGCGCTCAAGAACAACTTCGGCTTCGGCGGGACCAACGGTTCCCTGGTGTTCAAGCGGGTCTGACGGCTTGATGTCAGTGCCCTTGCGGGCGCTGGCATGCTGTTTGCGGCAAACTGCAGGACGATGATGTACCTGCATTCCCCCTCCTTTCCATGAATTCCATGGCGCGCCAGGCCCCTGCCGTGCGCTTGCCCGTGCGGCGCAGCCGCGCCGTGGGCGCTGTGCTGGCCGCCGTGGCGCTGGCCGGTGCTGCGGTGCTGTGGGCCTGGTGGCTGCTGGGGGCGGGGCAGGGGGTGATCCCTGCACTGGCCGGTTTGAGCGCCTGGCTGGCCGCAGTGGCTGGTGCCTGGCACTGGTGGCTGGGCCAGTTTTGCGGAGAGTTGCACTGGGACGGCCAGCAGTGGTGGCTGGATGCGCTGCTTCCAGGCCGCTCGCCGGTGATGCTGCAAGGCGCTCCAGAGGTGCAGTGGGACCTGCAAGGCCACTTGTGGGTATGCGTCCAGGAGGCGCAAGGCCGCCAGCGCTTCTGGCTATGGTTGGAGAGCCGCCAGCAGCCCGAGCGATGGCCGGATCTGCGGCGTGCGGTATATTCGCGCGCCGGAACGGGCACTGTGAGTGCCGGAAAGTTCGCGCCGATCCACAGCCGACAGGCGTGAACCCAGAGATTCGATGACAGTCCAAACGCCGCCTCCCACACCCGACAACAGCGATCTTCTCCTGGTGGAGCGCGCGGTGGCGGGCGATCAGCGGGCCTTCGAGCTGCTGGTCATCAAGTACCAGCGCCGCATCGAGCGCCTGATCGGCCGCATGGTGCGCGACACCGACATCATCCCGGACATCGCGCAGGAAACCTTCATCCGCGCCTACCGGGCCTTGCACCAGTTCCGGGGCGACGCCCAGTTCTATACCTGGCTGTACCGGATTGCCGTCAATACCGCCAAGAAGGCGCTGATGGACATGAAGCGCAACCCGGTGATTTCAGAGAACGCCTTGAGGGGCTCTGACGATGAAGATGAAACTTCTCGTGTCGGGCATGAACTAACCAGCGACGAGACCCCTGAAACGGTGCTGGCCGCCCAGGAAATCGCCCAGGCGGTGAATGCTGCCATGGAGGCGCTGCCCGAGGATTTGCGCCAGGCGGTGACGCTGCGCGAGATCGAGGGGCTCAGTTACGAAGAGATCGCTGCTGCCATGGGCTGCCCCATCGGCACGGTGCGGTCGCGCATTTTCCGCGCGCGGGAGGCGATTTCGGCCCGCGTGCGCCCGATGCTGGAAAACCAGACGGGCAAAAGGTGGTGATGGTGCGGTGTACGGCAAGGGTAAAGCAGTGTCTGGTGACGGATATGCAGGTGAGACCATGAACAATGATGTGATGACGACGAAGCGCGAACAGATTTCGGCGTTGGCCGATGGCCAGTTGCATGGCGATGCGTTTGCGGATGCCATCGCCTGCACAGGCGATGACGAAGGGCTGGCCACATGGCAGCTCTACCACCTGGTGGGTGATGTGCTGCGCTCGAACGAGCTGGCGCGTGCCGACAGTGGCAATGTGCTGCTCTCGCGCCTGCGCGAACAGATGGCCCAGGAGGCGCCGGTGCGGCGCCCTGCCGCGTTGGTACCCGAACCGGCCCTGGGTGTGGTGGCGCAGGCCCGGTTGCCTGCGGCCAATGCCTCGGTGTTCCGCTGGAAGATGGTGGCGGGGGTGGCCTCGCTGGCTGCCGTGGCGGCCATCGGGTGGTCTTCCGTCGGCATGCTGCAGGGCAGCAGCGGGGTTTCGGGGGCCCAGATGGCTTCTGTGGGAGCGCCTGTGATCCAGACTGCTCCGGCACCGCAGGGTGTCACGCAGTCGGGCTCCATGATCGCCGTGGCCGAGAACGAAGGCCAGCAGGTGATGATCCGCGATCCGCGCTTGGACGAGCTCCTGGCGGCCCACAAGCAGTTTGGCAGCACGTCCGCGCTGCAGATGCCTGCGGGCTTCCTGCGCAATGCCACCTTTGCCACGCCCAGCCGCTGAATTTGCCTGACCTGACGCGCCACAATGGGATGGATCTCTGACTTTGCCCTGGCGCATGCCGCCGCACGGGTGTGGCGGCGTGCTGCGATCGCTGGCCTGGCCTTGTGGCTGTGCGCTGGCTTGTGGCCTGCTCCAGCGCATGCGCAGTCTGCGCAGAGTTCGGTAGCGTCCGCGTTGCCGCCCCTGTCTCCGGTGAGTCCCGTGCGCGACATCGGCCAGTGGATAGAGCGCATGCACCAGGCGCCCCGCAATCGCCCCTATGTCGGTACCTTCGTGGTGCTGTCCTCCTCGGGCGCGATGTTCAGCTCGCGCATCTGGAATGCCTGTGACGGCAAGCAGCAACTGGAGCGGGTGGATGGCCTGAGCGGCACGCCGCGCAAGGTGTTCCGGCGCGACGGTGAAGTGCGCACCTTCTTGCCAGAGGAGCGCACGGTGCGCACCGAGCGCGGTGACGCGCGCGGGCTGTTCCCACAGTTGCCGTCGGTGCAGGGCACGTCCCTGGCCAGGCACTATGAGGCCCAGGTGCTGGGCCAGGAGCGCGTGGCCGGCCTGGATGCGGACGTGGTCTGGTTCAAGCCGCTGGATCCCCTGCGTTTCGGCTACCGCATCTGGAGCGAAAAGGAGTCGGGCCTGGTGGTCAAGTTGCAGACCCTGGCGACCGATGGCCGGGTGCTGGAGCAGGCGGCCTTTTCCGAACTCGACCTCAATGCCACCGTGCCTCTGGACAAGCTTTCGCGCATGATGGACGACGTATCGGGCTACAAGGTGATTGCCCCTGCGGCGGTGAAGACCACGGCGCTGGAAGAGGGTTGGCGCATGCGCCAGCCGGTGGCCGGCTTTGTGCCGCAAAGCTGCCACAAGAGGCTGGCGGCTGCGGGGCCCGCAGAGGCGTTGCCGGTGCTGCAGTGCCTGTACTCCGATGGCCTGGCGACTGTGTCGTTGTTCATCGAGCCCTTCGATGTGAAACGGCATGGCGCACAAGGCCAGTTGGGCAGTGTGGGCGCCACGCAGATGCTGGGCCAGCGCATGGCCTCCGATGCCTGGGTGACGGCCGTCGGTGAGGTGCCCATGCAGACGCTGCGCCTTTTCGTCGGTGCATTGGAGCGCGCGCGCTGACCTGGCGCGGCGAACAGCCCTGGTACTGCGTGGTTTTCGGGAACCAAATGCAGGCCCGCCTCTTCACAGGCTGTGACACTCTTTTTCGCGTTCCCCACAATTTGAAAGGTCGATGATGCCCAAGTTTGATTGGAGTATGCTGCGCGCCCTCGCCGTTTCGGGCGTGGTGGCGACGGTGGCCAGCGTGGCGGTGCTGCCCCAGGGCGCGGCCATGGCGCAGTCTGCCGTGGTCCGGGGCTTGCCGGACTTCACTGACCTGGTGGACCAGGTTGGTCCGTCGGTGGTGAACATCCGAACGCGCGAGAAGGCGTCCGAGCGTTCGGGCGCCAACGGCATGGACGAGGAGATGGCGGAGTTCTTCCGCCGCTTCGGCGTGCCGATTCCCAACGTGCCGCGCCAGCAGCGCCCTCAGCGTCCGCAGCAGGATGAGGAGGCGCAACCGCGCGGCGTGGGCTCGGGCTTCATCCTCACGGCCGATGGCTTCGTGATGACCAATGCGCACGTGGTCGAGGGGGCCGATGAGGTCATCGTTACGCTCACCGACAAGCGCGAGTTCAAGGCGCGCATCGTGGGTGTCGACAAGCGCACCGACGTGGCCGTGGTCAAGATCGAGGCCACCGGGTTGCCGGCTGTGAAGGTGGGCGACGTGAGTCGCCTCAAGGTGGGTGAGTGGGTCATGGCCATCGGCTCGCCCTTCGGCCTGGAAAACAGCGTGACCGCCGGCATCGTGAGCGCCAAGCAGCGCGACACGGGCGACTACCTGCCCTTCATCCAGACCGACGTGGCCATCAACCCCGGCAATTCCGGTGGCCCGCTGATCAACATGCGCGGCGAGGTGGTGGGGATCAACAGCCAGATCTACTCGCGTTCGGGTGGTTTCATGGGCATCTCGTTTGCGATCCCGATGGACGAAGCGATCCGCGTCAGCGAGCAGTTGCGCTCGTCGGGCCGCGTGACCCGGGGCCGCATTGGCGTGCAGATCGGCGCGGTGAGCAAGGACGTGGCCGACGCGATTGGTCTGGGCAAGTCGCAGGGTGCAATGGTGACGGGGGTGGAGTCGGGCTCGCCGGCCGACAAGGCCGGGGTCGAGGCAGGGGACATCATCACCCGCTTCGACGGCAAGCCCATCGAGAAGGTGGCAGACCTGCCGCGCCTGGTGGGCAACACCAAGCCCGGTACCAAGAGTGCCATCACGGTGTTCCGCCGCGGCAGCGCGCGCGACCTGACCATCACCATCGCCGAAATCGAACCCGACAAGCCGGTCGCCAAGGCCGTGGAGCGCGAGGAGAAGCCCAAGGCGTCGGCGGCAGCCCAGCAACTGGGTCTTTCCGTGCTTGAACTCACCGATGCACAGAAGAAGGAACTCAAGCTCAAGGGCGGCGTGGCCGTGGCATCGGCCACCGATGCCGCTGCGCGGGCGGGCCTGCGTGAAGGCGATGTGATTCTGTCTGTGGCCAATACGGAGATCGCGGGCCTCAAGGACTTCGAGTCGGTCGTGTCCAAGGCGGACAAGAGCAAGCCCTTGAGTCTGCTCTATCGCCGCGGCGAGTGGGCCCAATATGCGGTGATCCGCCCTCTGCGCTGAAGGAGGAGGTGGCCGAATTCCAGATGGGCAAAGGGGTAGTCCCATGGGCTATTCCCTCGGTATTTGATGGGTTTTCCCAAATAACTCCCTGGAAGCGGGCCCCTGCTGCGGCCCTGAAAAAAACTTAGAGGTTAGCTTTCGCTAACTTCCGGAACGGGGCATCAACCAGTTTCGATAGAATGCAGGGGTCTGTTCAACCGTTATGTGCATATTGAACGGCTCCTGCTCCACCATGCGGGATGCACCGTGTTCATGCACAGCTGATCCACAGCTCACCCACAAGTTGTTCATCATCGCGCGGACTGAATCTGTGAATAAACTGTGTATAAAATCCCTGTTGCAGTCAGGCAACGACCCTTTTCGTGCCAGTGCCGGGCTGCTTCCGACTCGCTTTTTGCCTACAATGAAGATCCAACTATCGCAGTTGCCAATGATTGTTGGTTCAGGGCGCGTCGCCACTCGACGCGCCCTTTTTTCTTGTGCGCGCCGTTTTAATTCAATTACTTGACGCTTCCCGTTGATGAACCACATCAGAAATTTTTCCATCATTGCGCACATCGACCATGGCAAGTCGACGTTGGCTGACCGCTTGATCCAGCGATGCGGCGGCCTTGCAGACCGCGATATGGAGGCCCAGGTTCTGGACTCGATGGACATCGAAAAAGAGCGTGGGATAACCATCAAGGCGCAGACCGCTGCGCTGCAGTACAAGGCCCAGGATGGGCAGGTCTACAACCTCAATCTGATCGACACTCCGGGTCACGTTGACTTCTCGTACGAGGTGAGCCGCTCCCTGTCCGCATGCGAAGGCGCGCTGCTCGTCGTCGATGCCTCGCAGGGCGTCGAAGCACAGACCGTGGCCAATTGCTACACCGCGCTCGACCTCGGCGTGGAAGTGGTGCCGGTGCTCAACAAGATGGATCTGCCCAATGCCGATCCGGAGAATGCGAAGGCCGAGATCGAGGACGTGATCGGCATCGATGCAGAGCATGCAATCCCCTGCTCGGCCAAGACCGGCATGGGCATCGACGAGATCCTCGAAGCCATCGTGGCCAAGGTGCCTGCGCCGCGCGGCAATGCCGACGGTCCGCTGCGCGCGATGATCGTCGACAGCTGGTTCGATAGCTACGTGGGCGTGGTGATGCTGGTGCGCGTGGTCGATGGCCGCCTGCTCAAGGGCGAGCGCATCAAGATGATGGCCAGCGAAGCGGTGTACAACGCGGACAACCTGGGCGTGTTCACCCCCGCCAACGAGCCGCGCAACTCGCTCGACGCGGGCCAGGTTGGCTACATCATCGCCGGCATCAAGGAGTTGCAGGCCGCCAAGGTGGGTGACACCATCACCCTCGAAAAGAAGCTGCCCAACAATGCCGGCCCAGCCACTGAAGCGCTGCCGGGTTTCAAGGAAATCCAGCCCCAGGTGTTTGCGGGCCTGTACCCGACGGAAGCCAGCGAGTACGACTCGCTGCGCGATGCGCTGGAAAAGCTCAAGCTCAACGACGCTTCGCTGCACTACGAACCCGAGGTCAGCCAGGCGCTGGGCTTTGGTTTTCGCTGCGGCTTCCTGGGCCTGTTGCACATGGAGATCGTGCAGGAGCGCCTGGAGCGAGAATTCGACCAGGACCTGATCACCACGGCGCCCAGTGTGGTCTACCAGGTGGTCCGCGCCGATGGCGAGACCGTCATGGTCGAGAACCCGTCCAAGATGCCCGACCAGGGCCGGATGGAAGAGGTGCGCGAGCCCATCGTCACCGTGCACCTGTACATGCCCCAGGACTACGTGGGCCCGGTGATGACGCTGGCCAACCAGAAGCGCGGTGTGCAGATCAACATGGCCTACCATGGCCGCCAGGTCATGCTGACCTATGAGATGCCGCTGGGCGAGATCGTGCTCGACTTCTTCGACAAGCTCAAGTCCGTCTCGCGCGGCTATGCGTCGATGGACTACGAGTTCAAGGAGTACCGCGCATCCGACGTGGTCAAGGTGGACATCCTGCTCAACGGCGAGAAGGTCGATGCGCTGTCCATCATCGTGCACCGTTCGCAGTCGCAGTACCGCGGCCGGGCAGTGGTGGGCAAGATGCGCGAGATCATCAGCCGCCAGATGTACGACGTGGCCATCCAGGCCGCCATCGGCGCCAACATCATCGCGCGCGAGACCATCAAGGCCCTGCGCAAGAACGTGCTGGCCAAGTGCTATGGCGGGGATATTTCCCGCAAGCGCAAGCTTCTGGAAAAGCAGAAGGCGGGCAAGAAGCGGATGAAGCAGATCGGTTCGGTCGAGGTGCCCCAGGAGGCCTTCCTCGCCATTTTGCAGGTGGAAGATTGATGCAGTTCATGCAAATTCTGACGGCCGCCATCCTGGCCGCCTTTCTTGGCTACGTGGGTTCCTGGTACTTTGGCCTCATCGAGGGCAATTTTGCGCTGCTGCTGTTCCTGGCCACGGTGGTCACGGGGGCCTTCTGGCTGGCCGAGCGGCTGTACTTCCTGCCCCAGCGCCGCCGTGCAGCCCAGGCGATTGAAGACGCTGCCGTGCAGCGCCGGGCCGAACTGGACCGCATGGGCATCCAGAAGGTGGATCTGGATGTGCAGGAAGCCCAGGGGCGCCTGCTCATGCAGCCCTGGTGGCTGGACTGGACGGCCGGGCTGTTCCCGGTGATCGCAGCGGTGTTCGTGCTGCGCTCCTTTCTGTTTGAACCATTCAAGATCCCGTCGGGCTCGATGATCCCGACCCTGCTGGTGGGCGACCTGATCCTGGTGAACAAGTTCACCTACGGCGTGCGCCTGCCGGTGATCAACACCAAGATCATCGAGGGCAACAAGCCCGCGCGCGGCGATGTCATGGTGTTCCGCTACCCGCCGCAGCCCAGCCTGGACTACATCAAGCGCGTGATCGGCGTGCCGGGCGACGAAGTGGCGTACCTGAACAAGCGCCTCACGATCAACGGGCAGGCGGTGCCCACCACGGCCGTCCCGGATTTTCTGGACGAAGTGAAGTACTACCCGCAACTCGAAGAGCAGATCGATGGCAAGGCACACCGATTGCTGAACTATCCGGATGCTCCGGCCTTCATCCAGGGCGCGACCAGTTTTGCGTATCGTGACAACTGCCGCTACAGTGTTGAAGGCGTGGTGTGCAAAGTGCCGGAAGGCCACTATTTCATGATGGGGGACAACCGCGACAATTCGCTGGATTCTCGCTATTGGGGCTTTGTGCCCGACGCCAACATCGTGGGCAAGGCCTTTTTCGTCTGGATGAATTTCAGCAATCCCAAGCGCATCGGGTCTTTCCAATGACCCATGGCCTGTTTTAATCAGTAAGTACGGAGAGGGGAGAGTATGTATTCCAACCGTTTTGCCAGCCGTTCGCGCCAGCGTGGTCTGTCGTTCATTGGTGTGATTTTCATCGGGCTGATCTGCGTGGCCGCATTTGCCATCGGTGGGCAGTCTGTCCCCATTTTTCTGGAGTACCAGGCGATCAACAAGGCTGCCACCAAGGCTGCCAAGGAAGAGACCACGGTGGCCGGGATACGTGGTGCTTTTGACCGAGCGGGTGCGATCGACAACATCAGTTCTATCTCTGGCAAAGACCTGGAGGTCACGAAGCGTGGCGATAAGAATGTGGTGAGTTTTAAGTATTCACGCGAGATCCCCCTCGCTGGTCCGGCTTATCTCGTCTACCGCTTCGAGGGACAGACCAAGTAGTGTCCCCCAGTCTTCTTGCGCTGCAGGACCGCCTGCAGCATCCCTTTTCCGACCCCTCGCTGCTGCAACGTGCCATCACGCACCGCAGCTTTTCGGCCGACCACAATGAGCGGCTCGAGTTCCTGGGGGACTCCGTCCTAAACCTCGCGGTGGCGAGTCTTCTGTACCAGCGCCTGGGGTCCTTGCCTGAAGGCGACCTCTCGCGCGTGCGGGCCAACCTGGTCAAGCAGGACACCCTGCACCAGTTGTCCCTGCGCCTGCGTGTGTCTGAGGTGTTGCGCCTCGGTGAGGGTGAATCCAAATCCGGTGGCCACCAGCGCCCTTCGATCCTTGCCGATGCGCTGGAGGCGCTGATCGGCGCGGTCTACCTCGACGCCGGTTATATGCAGGCCGAAGCCCTGGTGCACCGCCTGTTCCAGGCCATGGAGATCAACCCGCAGATGCAGGCGGCCTCCAAAGACCCGAAGACCGCGTTGCAGGAGTGGCTCCAGGGCCGCAAAATGAAGCTTCCGCAGTATGCCGTCGTGGCCACCGTGGGGGCGGCGCACCGCCAGACCTTCGATGTCGAGTGCGATATTCCCGAACTGGGCCTGATAGAGCGTGGCATCGGCGGCTCCCGCCGTGCCGGTGAGCAGGCTGCGGCAGCGGCCATGCTGGCCACACTGAAAGCAAAGAATCTATGAACGACGACAACGCCACCAACGACACAGCGGGCGATGCCGGTACCCCTGCAGACCATCCCCAAACCCCGGGGGATCTGGATGCCATGCTGGCGGCTGCAGGTGCACCTGCGGCCATGCCAGGCCAGCGCTGCGGCGTGATTGCCATCGTCGGCAAGCCCAACGTGGGCAAGTCCACCCTGCTCAATGCACTGGTGGGCCAGAAGATCAGCATCACCTCGCGCAAGGCACAGACCACGCGCCACCGCATCACCGGCATCCGCACGCGCGAGCAGACCCAGTTCGTCTTTGTCGACACCCCAGGTTTTCAGACCCGGCATGCCACGGCCCTGAACAAGTCGCTCAACAAGACCGTGATGGGCGCCATCGGCGACGTGGACCTGATCCTCTTCGTCGTGGAGGCGGGCAACTTCACGCTGGCCGACGCCAAGGTGCTGTCGCTGTTCAAGCCCGGCATTCCCACCTTGCTGATTGCCAACAAGCTCGACATGGTCAACCGCCGTGCCGAGCTGGCCCCCTGGCTCAAGAGCATGCAGGAGCGCCACCCGTTCGCCGAATTCGTGCCCATGTCGGCCAAGAACAAGGGCGATATCGAGCGTCTCTTCGGTATCTGCGCCAAATACCTGCCCGAGCAGGCCTGGTGGTATGGCGAGGACGAGCTCACCGACCGCAGCGAGAAATTCCTGGCCGGCGAAACCGTGCGCGAAAAGCTGTTCCGCTTCACGGGTGACGAGTTGCCTTACACCTCCACTGTGGTCATCGACAAGTTTGAGGAAGAAGCGAGCAAGCAGCACAAGCGCCTCGTGAAGATCGCCGCCACCATTGTGGTCGAGCGCGACAACCACAAGATGATGGTCATCGGCGACAAGGGCGAGCGCTTGAAGCGCATCGGCACCGAAGCCCGCCAGGAACTCGAAAAGCTCATGGATGCCAAGGTGTTCCTGGAGCTATGGGTCAAGGTGCGCTCGGGCTGGGCCGATGACGAGGCGCGTGTGCGCTCCTTCGGTTACGAGTGAGGATGGCCGCCGCGCTGCTCCGTGCAGAGGCGCTTCAACGCCTGCGGCCTGGCTGAAAGCCGCCCATGGCCGTTGCCAAGCGCATTTCCGATGAACCGGCCTTCGTACTGCACAGCTACGACTGGAGCGAGTCGAGCCTGATCCTGGAGGTGTTCTGTCGCCGCCAGGGCCGTGTCGCCCTGGTCGCCAAAGGCGCCAAGAAGCCCACCTCCAATTTTCGCCCCGTGCTGCTGCCGCTGCAGCCGCTCTTGCTCACCTACACCCTGTCGGGCGATGGCTCGGCCGACATCCACACGCTCAAGGGGGCCGAGTGGGTTGGCGGGCATGTCATGCCGACGGGTGATGCCCTGCTGTCGGGCATGTACCTCAATGAGCTGCTGCTGCGCCTGCTGGCGCGGGCTGATGCACACACTGCGCTGTTCGATGACTATGCCGGCGTGGTGCGCGTGCTCGCCAGCGAGCATGGCGATGCACTCGAGCCCGTGCTGCGCAGTTTCGAGCTGCTGCTGCTGCGCGAGATCGGGCTCTTGCCCAGCCTGGATGCGCAGACCATGACCCTGGAGCCCTTGCACCCCGGCACGCGCTACACGCTGGTGGCCGAAGGGGGGTTGCGTGCGGCCTCATCTGGCGATCGCGTCGCGCTGCCCGGCAGCCAGTGGCAGGCCCTGCAGGCGGCACTGGACAGCAATGCATCCAGCTACACCGCCACCTTGCGCGCCTGCGCTCCGGTGGCCGCCGAGCTCAAGCCCCAACTGCGGGCGCTCTTGCAATACCATTGCGGCAGTCCCACGCTGCGCACCCGCCAGCTCATGATGGATCTGCAGTCTCTCTGACCTCTATACACCACATGCCACACCCCACGCCGCACCGTACCGCCCTGTCGGTCAACGTCAACAAGGTCGCCCTGGTGCGCAACACGCGCCACCTGGGAATTCCCAGTGTCACGCGTGCGGCCCAGCTGTGCCTTGAAGCCGGCGCGCGGGGCATCACCGTGCATCCCCGTCCGGACGAACGCCACATCCGCAGCCATGACGTGTTCGAGCTGGCTGAACTGATGAAGGCCTGGCCCGACCGGGAGTACAACATCGAGGGCAACCCCTCGCAGAACCTGATGGACTTTATCCGCCAGGTGCGCCCGCACCAGGCCACTTTCGTGCCCGACAGCGAAGACCAGTTCACCAGCGACCATGGCTGGAGCTTCCCGCAGGATGCCGAGCGCCTGGCGCCCTTGATCGCCGAGTGCAAGGCCCTGGGCGTTCGCGTGAGCCTGTTCATGGACCCGGTGCCCGAAGCCATGGCCGCCGCCAAGGCCGTGGGGGCTGATCGCGTCGAGCTTTACACCGAGCCTTATGCCGCCGCCTGGGGAACCTCCGGGCAGGCCTTGCAGTTGGAGCGCTACCGCACTGCCGCCCAGGCCGCGCTCGATGCCGGGCTGGGCGTCAATGCCGGCCATGACCTGAACCGCGACAACCTCACCGCTTTCGTGCGCGAGGTGCCCGGCGTGCTGGAGGTGTCCATTGGCCACGCGCTGATCGCCGATGCATTGGAACTGGGCTACGCCGCCACCGTGCAGGCCTACAACGCCTGCATCGCCCCAGCAGGCTGAGTGCCGTGCCATGATCTACGGCATCGGAACCGACATCTGCGACGTGCGCCGTATCCAGGCCAGCCTGGAGCGCCATGGCGACCGCTTCGCCGAAAAGGTGCTGTCCCAGGGTGAACTCGCCACCTGGCGTGCGCGCACGGCCCGCTGGCCGGACCGGGGCCTGCGCTACCTGGCCACGCGCTTTTCCGCTAAGGAAGCCTTCAGCAAGGCCATCGGCCTCGGCATGCGCATGCCCATGACCTGGCGCCACTGCGAAGTGGCCAAGCTGCCTTCGGGCCAACCCGTGATCGTGCTGCACGGTGCGCTCAAGGAATGGTTCGAAGAGCGTGGCCTGCAGGCCCACCTGAGCGTCACGGACGAGACGGACTACGCCGCCAGCTTCTGCGTGGTCGAAAAAGCCCCCTGATTTCCGCCGGCATGCAGCTCTCAGCGTGGCCGCCCAGTTTCCATCCCTTCTGATTTCACAAGCCCATGACCGAACACGCACCCGTCATCCTCGATGTGGCCGGCACCGCGCTCAGCGCCGACGACCGCCGCCGCCTGGCCCACCCGCTCACTGGCGGCGTGATCCTGTTCGCCCGCAACTGGGAAAACCGGGCCCAGTTGCTGGGCCTGACCAGCGCCATCAAGGCCGTGCGCGATGATCTGCTGGTCTGCGTGGACCATGAAGGCGGGCGCGTGCAGCGCTTTCGCACCGACGGCTTCACCCACCTGCCGCCCATGCGCGCCCTGGGCGCGATGTGGATGGACGATGGCAAGGGCGCCAAGGCGGTGCCCGGCAGCGGCGCCCTGCGCGCGACCAATGCCGCGACGGCCGCCGGCTATGTGCTGGGCACCGAGCTGCGCGCCTGCGGCGTGGATTTCTCGTTCACCCCGGTGCTCGACCTCGACTGGCAGGACGAAGACGCCGGCTCGCGCAGTGGCGTGATCGGCGACCGCTCCTTCCACCGCGATCCGCGCGTCGTGGCCCTGCTCGCCAAGAGCCTCATGCACGGACTGCTGCAGGCCGGCATGGCCAATTGCGGCAAGCACTTTCCCGGCCATGGCTTCGCCCGGGCCGATTCGCACACCGAGGTACCGGTGGACACGCGCAGCCTCAAGGCCATCCTGGCCGACGACGCGGCGCCATACCCCTGGCTCAGCAGCACGCTCACCAGCGTGATGCCGGCCCACGTGATCTACCCCAAGGTGGACAGCCGCCCCGCCGGGTTCTCCCAACGCTGGCTGCAGGACATCCTGCGCCGCGAGATGCGCTTTGATGGCGCCATCTTCAGCGACGACCTGAGCATGGAAGGGGCTCGCCGCCTCGATGGCCAACTGGTCAGCTACACCGATGGTGCCCTGGCCGCGCTGCAGGCCGGATGCGATCTGGTGCTGCTGTGCAACCAGAGCGTGGGCGATGGCAAGGCCGTGGACGAACTGCTGGGCGGCCTGGCGGATGCGCAGGCCCGGGGCCGCTGGCAGCCCAATGTGGACAGCGAGTCGCGCCGCATCGCCCTGCTGCCCGAGACCCTTCCCCAGGCCTGGGACGACCTCATGTACCAGCCGGCCTACCTTCAGGCGCTGGACCTGCTGCCCTGATCCGCGTTCGAGGCCTGCTGCCGCAGGCTCAGGGTGCTGGATACGCCGATGGAGCGCTCTGCGCGGGCAGTGCTGGAGCGGGTTCCGCGACAGGTGCCGCCAGGGGCGGGGGCGGCCCTCTCCAGCGCCGTATCACGCGCTGGAAGATCAGGGCGTTGGGTATCTGCAGCCAGGTGCCATCCGGGCCCGCATGGAGGTGGTCTTCGAGCGTGGTGTACAGCAGGTTGATGTCCACCACCCGGCCTTTGGCGCCGGGCTTCTCTGCCGTGTCCAGCACCTCGATATAGTCGCCCACGCGGAACGGCCGCACCGTGAAGATCAGCAGCGCGCAGAACAGGTTGGACAACACGCTCCACGCCGCGAAGAAAGCCACGGCGCCCACGGTGGCAAAGCCCGTCAGGGCCGTCCACAGCACCGTGGCCGAAACCCCCATGCGTTCGAGCACCAGCAGGGAGGCGCTGGCCACGATGGTCCAGCGTATCAATCCCTTGATGGGTACCAGCAGCTCGTCGGGCAACTGGTAGTGGGCGGCGGCACGCGCCACCAGGCGCCGCAGCAGGCGCTGCAGCATCCAGGCCACAAAAACGACCAGCAGGATCTGCAGGCTGGGCACGATCACATCGAGCCAGTCCTGCACCCAGTCCGGGAGCCGCGTCTTCAAAACATGCAGACCGTTGGTGGCCATGGAAAAAGGGCGCGCTCGGGCGCGCAGAAAACGGAAAAGATCGCCATCAGCTGCGCAATTGCTCCACGGTGTCCATCTGCATCTCGAAACTGAAAAAGCGGTTGCGGCCCTGGGCCTTGGCCGCATACAGTGCCTGGTCGGCGCGCATGATCATGCTCTCGGCATTGGTGCTGTCGTCGGGCACGCAGGTGGTGATGCCACCCGACAGCGTGAGTGCATCGCCCAGCGGCGAGTCGGGGTGGGCAATGCCGCGCACCTTGAGCAACTGGCCCAGGGCCCTTGCAAAGGTCATGGCACCCGATCGCGGGGTGTTGGGCAGGATCAGTGCGAACTCTTCGCCGCCATAGCGCGAAGCCACGTCGCGCGGCCGCACGCACACCTCGCGCAGCAACCGGCCCACCTCTTTCAGGCAGGCGTCTCCCTGCACGTGGCCGCTGGCGTCGTTGAACAGCTTGAAATGGTCCAGGTCGCACAGCATCAGCGTCAGCGGCGTGCCGTCGCGCCGGGCCGACAGGATCTCGCTGTGCAGCATGCGGTCAAAGCCCCGGCGGTTCACCAGGCCGGTCAGCGAGTCCACTTCCACCATCTCGTTGAGGCGCTGGTTGGCCAGATGCAGCTCGGCCGATACCGACACCAGCCGCCGGCGCATGTCCAAGAGGCGCTGCATGGCGCGCAGCTTGGCCATCAGCACGATGGGCTTGACGGGCTTGACCAGGTAGTCGTCGCCCCCCACCTCGATGCCGCGCCATACGTCGAGTTCATTGTCCAGGCCCGACAGGAAGATGATCGGCGTCCAGTCGCCCGCCTCGCTCTCGCGCATCTGCTGGGCCACCCAGTAGCCGTCCTTGCCGGGCAGCCGGATGTCCAGCAGCACCAGGTCCGGCCGATGTGTCTTGAACAGGTGCAGTGCCGCCGCACCTTCGGGGGCCTCGAAGATCTCCGACACCCCTGCGTGCCGCAGCTCGGCCACGAGCGCCGCCCTCACCGAATTCTGGTCCTCCACCACCAGTACCGAAAAACTGTTGCGGGAGGACGCCGAGGCGGGCGCTGCAGGGTAGGGCGCGCTGCTGGGGGTGAAGGGCACGGTAGCTCTCCTTGAAGCGAAGGGCACTGCGCGGCAGCCGCTCAGGACTCCCGCCGCAATGCCGGGAACAGTATCACGTCGCGGATGCTCGGGCTATCGGTCAACAGCATCATCAGGCGGTCGATGCCGATGCCGCAGCCGCCCGTGGGAGGCATGCCGTACTCCAGCGCGCGCACGAAATCGTGGTCGTAGAACATGGCCTCGTCGTCACCGCTGTCCTTGGCGGCCACCTGGGCGTGGAAACGCGCGGCCTGGTCCTCGGCGTCGTTGAGCTCGCTGAAACCATTGCCGAACTCGCGCCCGGTGATGTACAGCTCGAAGCGCTCGGTCACCTCGGGCCGGGTGTCGTTGGCACGCGCCAGCGGCGAGATTTCGGTGGGGTGCTCCATGATGAAGGTGGGCAGCCACAGCTTGTCTTCCACCGTCTCTTCGAAATACAGCACCTGCAGGCTGGCCAGCGAACGCGTGGACAGCTTGTTCTTTTCTTCGTTCAGGCCCAGCTTCTTCAGTGCACTGATCAGCCACGCGGCGTCGTCCACATGGGCGCCTGCCTCGGTGTACTGGAAGATGGCTTCGCGGATCGTCAGGCGCGCAAACGGCTGCGACAGGTCCACCGCGCGGCCCTGGTAGGTCAGCTGCAGCGAGCCCGTGGCCTTGAGCGCCACTTCGCGGATCAGCGTCTCGGTGAAGTCCATCAGGTCCAGGTAGTTCCAGTACGCCGCGTAGAACTCCATCATGGTGAACTCGGGGTTGTGGCGCACAGAGATACCTTCGTTGCGGTAGCTGCGGTTGATCTCGAACACGCGCTCGAAACCGCCCACGATCAGGCGCTTCAAGTACAGCTCCGGCGCGATGCGCAGGTACATCTCCTGCTCGAGCGCGTTGTGGTGCGTCACGAAGGGCTTGGCATTGGCACCGCCCGGGATCGGGTGCAGCATGGGCGTCTCGACCTCAAGGAAGCCGTGGTCCACCATGAACTCGCGCAGGCCGCTCACGGCCTTGCTGCGCGCGATGAAGCGCCTGCGCGCCTGTTCGTCGGTGATCAGGTCCACATAGCGCTGGCGGTACTTCTGCTCTTGGTCGGCCATGCCGTGGAACTTATCGGGCAGCGGGCGCAGGCTCTTGGTCAACAAGCGCAGGCGCGTGACCTTGATCGACAGCTCGCCGGTCTTGGTCTTGAACGTGGTGCCCTCGGCGCCCACGATGTCGCCCAGATCCCAGTGCTTGAAGGCCGCATAGGCCTCTTCGCCCAGCGCATCGCGGGTCACGTACAGCTGGATCTGGCCGCCGGTGTCGCCCAGGGATCCGTCCTGCACCGTGGCAAAGCTGGCCTTGCCCATCACGCGCTTGAGCATCATGCGGCCGGCCACGCTCACCGTGGCCGGATTGGCCTCCAGGGCCTCGGCATCGAGTGGGCCATAGGTCAGGTGCAACTCGGCCGCCTTGTTCGCCGGCTTGAAATTGTTGGGGAAAGCCACGGCGCCGCCCTGGGCCTGGGTTTCGCGCAGCGCGCGGAGCTTTTCGCGGCGCTCGGCCATGAGCTTGTTGTCGTCCGGGGGCACTGGTGGGGTGTTCTGTTCAGACATAGGTGCTGTCAATGCGGTGCGAGCGTGGTGCGTCGAAAATAAGGGGCTGTCAGGGAGTCTGCGGCAGCCAACCCTTGATTTTATCGGCTTGGCGGGCGCAACCCGGTTTTTTACCCGTGCAGTGCCGGGTTTTAGGCACCGTGGGCGGCCCTGCGCGGTCGCTGCGGTGGTTCAGCGCGGCGTATCCTGGCCCGGCGACGCATCCGGGCGCAGCACGGCGTGCATCGTCTGCGCCAGGATCCGCAGGTCCTGCCACACGCTGTGGTTGCGCGCATAGCGCGCGGCATAGTCCAGCTTCACGGGCAGGATCTCTTGCACGTAGGTGCGCTCGGGGTCGGCGCTCTGCGCCAGCAGCGCGCTTTCGTTGCGAAATGCGATGGAGGCCAGGTCGGTGATGCCCGGGCGCACGCTCAGCACGATGGCTCTGAGCTCGGCCGGGTACATCGCCACATAGCGCGGCACTTCGGGCCGCGGGCCCACCAGGCTCATGTCGCCCTTGAGTACATTGAACAGCTGCGGCAGTTCGTCTAGCTTGCTGTGGCGCAGCCACTGGCCCGCGCGGGTGATGCGCGCGTCCTCCCCCACGGTAATGGCCGGGCCCGCCCGGTCGGCCCCGGTGTGCATGGAGCGGAACTTGTAGATGTGAAAGCTGCGCCCGTGCCGGCCCACCCGCTCCTGGCGGAACAACGCCCCGCCTGCCGAATCCCAGCGCACCCATAGCGCGATGGCCAGCAGCACCGGGCTGAGCGCCAGCAGGGCGCCGCCCGAGACCACGATGTCCATCAGGCGCTTGAGCATCCTCATCCCAGCAGGGTCTGCAGGGCCGCGATCACGCGGTCCTGGTCGGCGTCGGTCATGGCCGTGAACAGCGGGATGCTCACCATGGCCTGGTAGGCCGCATCGGCCTGCGGAAACATCTCGGGCGTGAGCTGGTAGCGGTCGCGCCAGTAGGGGTGGCGGTGCAGCGGCACATAGTGCACGCTGGTGCCGATCCCCAGGTCCGACAGGCCCTGCACCAGCGCATCGCGCGACAGGCGCGCACCCGGAGCCAGTCGTATCACGTACAAGTGCCAGGCATGCACGTCGCCCATCGGCGCCTCGGCCGGCAGCACCAGCGGCAAGCCTGCCAGCGCCGCGTGGTAGTGCTGCGCCAGGTACTGGCGCCGCTGCACGAAGGCCGGCAGGCGCGCCAGTTGCTGCACGCCCATGGCCGCAGCCACGTCGGTCATGTTGTACTTGAAGCCCGGGGCCACCACCTCGTAGTACCAGGCAGGCGTCTTGGAGGTGAAGCGATCGAAGGCATCGCGGTTCATGCCGTGCAGGCGCATCACGCGCATGCGCTTGGCGAGATCCGGGTCGCGTGTCACGGCCATGCCACCTTCGCCGGTGGTGATGGTCTTGTTCGCGTAGAAACTGAACACGGTGACATCCGAGGCCAGTTGGCCCACCAGCGTCCCTCTCCAAGTCGTGGGCAGGGCATGGGCGGCATCCTCCACTACCTTGAGGCCATGCTCTTTCGCAATGGCCAGGATGGCGTCCATGTCGCAGGCCAGGCCGCCATAGTGCACCGGCATGATGGCCTTGGTGCGCGGCGTGATCGCGGCACGCACCAGTGCCGGATCCATGTTCAGTGTCACCGTGTCCACGTCCACCAGCACCGGGTCGGCTCCAAGGTAGCGCACCACCTCGGTGGTCGCCGTGAAGGTCAGCGTGGGGGCGATCACCTCGTCGCCCGGGCCAATGCCCAGGGCTTCCAGGGCCAGGTGCAGGCCGGCGGTGGCCGAGTTCACGGCCAGGCTGTCCACACCGCCACCCAGGTAGTCGGTGAAGGCCTGCTCGAAAGCCCGGGTTTGCGGGCCGGTGGTGACCCAGCCCGAGCGCATGGCCTCGGCGACCGCGTTCACCTCGGCATCGCCGATGTCGGGACGGGCAAAGGGGAGGAAAGGCAGGGCGGTGGTTTCAGCGTTCGGCATGGTCGGGTGGCAATGGGGTGGAAGGGGCAGCACCACGGCCGATGGCGTGGTATTCCAGCCCGGCGGCGCGCAGCTCGGCGGGCTCGAAGAGATTGCGGCCGTCGAACACCACGCGTTCGCGCAGCGTGGCGGCCAGGTGGGCGAAGTCCGGGCTGCGGAACTCCTTCCACTCGGTGGCGATGACGAGCGCGTCTGCGCCTTGCAGCGCTGCATCGGCCAATTGCACGAAAGAAAGGCCTGTGCGTTCGCCCAGGGCCTGGCGCGCCTGGTCCAGGGCCTGCGGGTCATAGGCAACGACCTCGGCACCCAGGGCCAGCAGCCGTTCGATGATGTCCAGGCTCGGCGCCTCGCGCATGTCGTCGGTGCCGGGCTTGAAGGCCAGGCCCCAGAGTGCAAAGCGCCGGCCCGCGAGGTCGGCGCCAAAGCGGGCGACGATCTTGTCGGCCAGCACCTGCTTCTGGCGCTCGTTCACGGCCTTCACGGCCTGCAGGATCTGCAGGTCCTGCCCGGCATCCTGCGCCGTCCGGATCAGCGCCTTTACATCCTTGGGAAAGCACGATCCGCCGTAGCCCGTGCCGGCGTACAGGAAATGCGTGCCGATGCGCGGGTCCATGCCGATGCCGGTGCGCACGTTCTCGATGTCGGCGCCCAGCTTCTCGGCCAGCAGCGCCAGCTCGTTCATGAAGCTGATGCGCGTGGCCAGCATGGCATTGGCCGCGTACTTGGTGAACTCGGCACTGCGAACGTCCATCACCACCAGGCGGTCGCGGTTGCGCATGAAGGGCGCATACACCGCACGCATGAGTTCGGTGGCGCGCTCATCCTGGGTGCCCAGGATCACGCGGTCAGGCCGCATGAAGTCCTGCACCGCACTGCCTTCCTTGAGGAACTCGGGGTTCGATACCACCGCAAATTCCGGCTGCGCACCGCGGGAGGACAGTACGGCGGCCACAGCGTCGCGCACCTGGTCGGCCGTGCCCACGGGCACCGTGCTCTTGTTGACGATGAGCTTGTAGCCCGCCATGCGCTCGGCGATCGATCGCGCTGCCGCCAGCACATGCTGCAGGTCGGCCGAGCCGTCTTCGCTCGGGGGCGTGCCCACGGCGATGAACTGCAGCAGGCCATGCGCCACGGCATGGTCGATGTCGGTGGTGAACTCCAGGCGGCCGCTGCGCGCGTTGCGCAGCACCACGTCCAGCAGGCCCGGCTCATGGATGGGCAACTGGCCCTGGTTCAGCGATGCGATCCTGCGCGCATCGAGGTCCAGGCACACCACGTGGTTGCCCATCTCCGAGAGACAGGCCCCGGTGACAAGGCCTACATAGCCGGTGCCGATGACGGTGATTTTCATGGAACGTGATTCAGTGCGGAACGGGGATGCCAACGGTCAAGCCGGCCTGGCCAGCCAGGTCAGTCGGTGGGTGCGCAGCGGGTAGAGCAGGGCGGATGCAGGCCCGATGCAGGCCGCAGGCAGCCTGCGCGCAATCGGCGGGGCCAGCGTGATCCGCCGCGACTGCACCTGCGCCCTGGAAAACAGCCGGTGCAGCTCGGCCAGGGGCACACCGCGCACATCCGGGTTGCGGGGATTGTCCACGATGAAATCGTAGACCAGCACACCGCCGCCCGGTGCCACCCAGCGCCACAGCACGTCGGCCATGTGCTGGCGGAACGCCGGGTCCAGCAACGAGCTGAACAGTGTGAAGGCCAGTACCGCGTGCTGGCTGCCCTCGGCCACGGGCGCCAGCGTGGCATCGCCTTCGGTGATGCGCACGGCGCTGGGCAAGATGCCGCGTGCCTGCGCGGCACGTTCGCCGATCAGCTCCAGCCCCTGCAGGCGTGCGGGGCTGGCACCCAGGCGCAACAGGTCCTGCAGGTTGCCTCCGCTGCCACAGCCCACCTCGGTGATGGATTTGTCCGCGAGGTCCGTCCAGCCATGCGCACTCCACAAACGCACCATGGCGCGCAGGCGCTCCTGCTGCGCCTGCAGGGCCGAGGCGCTGGCCATCAGTTGGTAGTGCCGCGCGTCCTGCGCGGCATCGCGGCGCGCATAGCGCGCCTGCACGGCCTGGGGCTCGGTGGGGTCGCTCATCGCGTGATCCGGGCGAACCGGGCCGACGGTGCACGCGCGCGCAGCACGTCCCACAGGCCGCGCCAGGTGCCCAGGCCATAGGCCACATGGTAAGCCGCGATCACCACCGGCAGCCGCGCCAGCAATTGCCAGCGGCCTGCGCTGCGCGCGGCCGACACCGATGCCAAAGTCACGTAAGCCGCATACAGCGCGATCAGTGCCGCCAGCGGCAGCACGGTCCAGGGCAGACACAGCGCGAACAGGCCGAGCGCGGCCACGAAGGCCGCCGGCACCAGTTGCCGAACCGAGCCGGCCTGCCCGTGCTTGCGCATCACGAAGGGGCGCCAGTAGCCGTATTGCCGCTGCTGTGCGAACAAATGGCGCAGCGAATTGCGTGGGTGGTAGAGCGAATGGATCAGCGGGCTTTGCCAGATGCGCCCGCCCGCCAGGCGCAGGCGCAGGTTGTGCTCGTCGTCCTGGTTGCGCACCAGGGCTTCATCGAAACCGCCGATGCGCTCGAACACGGCACGCGGCCAGCAGCCCAGGTAGACCGTGTCCACCTCGCCATCGTGCTGCGTGTCGCGCGAGCGCGCGCCACCCACCACCCAGCGGCACTGGAAGGCGGCGGCCACGGCCCGGCCCATGGGCCCCGTGCCTTCGGCCACCCAGGGGCCACCCACATTGTCGGCACCGCTGCGTTGCAAGGTTTCGATGCAGCGCGCCACATAGTCGGGCGCGAACCGGGTATGGATGTCCAGGCGCACGATGACTTCGCCACGGGCGCGTGCAATGCAGGCGTTGAGGCCGGTGGAGACGATGCGCCCGGGGTTGTCCACCCACTGCAGCCGCGCGTCCTGTGTGCTGCGCGCGACCAGCAATTCGCGCGTGCCGTCGTCGCTGCAGCCATCGGCCACCAGCACTTCCATCTGCCAGCCGGGCGGTAGCACCTGCGCCAGCGCACTGTCGCAGAATGCGGCGATGTGCCCCGCCTCGTTGCGGCAGGGCGCGATCACGCTGACCCATGCCGGGGTGTCCTGGGGCCGGCTCATGGGGTGCCCATCCGTTCTCGGTAAAGTCGATCCATCGTGTCCATCTGTACGGCGCGGTCGCCGTCGCGCGCAATGCGCTTCACATTCTCCTGTCCATGGCGCTGCATCCGGGCATCGTCGGCGGCCAGGGTTTCCAGGCAGCGCGCCAGCGCCGCCGCATCGCGTGGTGGCACCAGCAGGCTGGCGTCCAGCCAGGCGCGGTTGGCATCCAGGTCGCTGGCCACCACGGCCAGCCCGCAGGCCATGCTCTCGAGCACCGAGACCGAGGTCGCGTCGCTCGTCGGTACCGAGGCCGACAGCTTGCACTGCGCCAGCACCCGCGCCATGCCCGCATCGTCCAGCCGTCCGTGAAAAACCACGTGCCTTTCCATCCCCCTGGCGGTTACCAGTGCGCGCAGCGCTGCTTCCATCGATCCTCCGCCCAGCAGGTGCAGTTGCACCCCTGCCTCGGGATGGCGTGCCACCAGGGTGGCCACGGCTTCGACGATGGTGTCGATGTTGTAGTTGGGCTCCCAGGAGCGCAGGCTCACGATCTGCAGGCCGGTCTTGGCGGCCCAGGGCGCGGGCGCAAAGCGCGCCAGGTCCACACCCCAGTGGATCTCCTGCACGGGGCAGGCAGGGCCATAGGCCTTGGCCGCATCGATCAGGCTTTGCGAGTCACCGGTGATCAGGTCGGCCCGGCGCAGGCTCCAGCCCGTCAGCCAGCGCATCAGCGTGTTTTTTTGCGGCGTCACCAGCAGGTCGCTGCCCCAGGCCGTCATCACCAGCGGATGGCGGCCGCAGCGCGCGGCCAGGTAGCCGTAGGAGGTGATGTAGTGCGCGTGCACGATGTCGGGCGCCAGGGCCTGTACAAAGCGGCGCGCCTGCCCCACGCGCAGCAGCCAGTCGGTCGAGCGGCGCACGGGCGCCAGCACCTTCTGCTCCACCCCCTCGATGGGGGCCGGGCGGGCTGTGACCAGCGATACCCGGTAGCCACGCGCGCGCATTTCCACCGCCCAGCGCTGGATGTGCGGGCTGGTGGCATCGCCCAGCAGGCACAGATGCCTGTTTGCTTCAGCCATGGGTTCTTGCCTCCAAGGCCTGGGGCAACTCCCCCGCCCAGGCACGGTAGTGTTCGGCCCATTCGGGGAACTGCGCCAGCAGCGCCGCATCCGCCGTGCGCACGTCACCGACCTGGCGCGCAGGCGCGCCCGCCATCACGGCAAACGCCGGCACCTCTCCGCGTACCTGCGAGTAGGCGCAGATCAGCGCGCCCCGGCCGATGCGCGTGCCCGCCTCGATCAGGCTGTGTGGCCCCACGAAGGTGTAGGCGCCGATGTGCACGGCCGCTTTCACATAGCCGGGCATCTCGCCGCCCGCATGGGTGGCGTAGCCGCGCCCGAGCAGCCGGATGGAACGGTGCGAGCTGTGCGTGACGATGCTCACGAAATTGGTGATCTGCACGCCCTCGTCGATGGTGAGGCCCGCCGTGGCGTCGAGAAAGTTGAACTGGCCGATGAACACATGGTCTGCCAGCGTGAGGCCGTGCTCGCCCTCGATGCAGGTGCTGGGTGCAATCCGCGTGTGCGCCAGCAGCACGCCGCCCGGCGTTCGCTCGCCGAAGACCATGCGGTACATCAGCGCCTGCCAGATCCGGCGCCGTGCGCGGTTAAGCCAGGCTTTCATCGGGGATGTGTTTCCAGTGGGCAAGGGTGAGAACGTAGTAGGCGAAGTAGGGCAGCATGGATGCCGAGATGCCCCAGGCCGCGCCTTCCAGGCCGCCCAGGGCCAGCCCGGCCAGCAGCCCGGCAAAGAAGGCCAATTGTCCCACCAGCGCCAGCTTGAGGGCCCAGCCCTGTGCGCGCCAGGCCAGCGTGGTCACCGACAGCGGCGAGGCGATGAAGTGCAGGGCGATGTAGGGCGCGATCGCGCGCACCAGGGGGCCGGCCTCGCTCCACTGCGCACCGAACGCGGTGGTGAAAAGCCAGGGACCCCAGAGCATCAGCACCGCGGCCATCGGCAGCGCGATGGCCGCCAGCGCCAGCATGCTCTTGCGCACCAGGGTGCGGGCCTGTGCCGCGCTGGGGGCCTGCAACAGCTGCGGGTACAGCGCCTGCGACAGGGCGCCGCCCAGCAAGGTGGCCGGCGCCTTGAGGTAGCGCAGCGACAGCGCCCACAGGCCTGCTGCCGCATCGCCCGCCCAGGCCGCGACGGCGATGAGCGTCAGCGTGTCCTGCAGCGCACCGATGAAGGCATGCGGCGTATTGAGCAGCGGGAAATCGCGGTGCTTTGCGGCCATGGCCCGCAGCGATGCCCAGGGCGTGCGCCACAGCACCGCCCAGCCCCCGGCAGGTGCCGGCCTGGCCAGGGCCGCCGCAGCCACCAGCCCTGCGGCCACCGCACCGGCCAGCAGTCCGGCCGCGCCCAGCTTGAGCAGGCCCAGCGCCAGCTGCAGCACGGCACCGCCGCCATGCTGCACCAGGCGCGCAACGGACAGCAGGCCAAAGCGCTGTGAGCGCGTGGCCCACAGCGTGAGCCACTGCGTGGCCGCGATGGACAGCACGGCCAGCGGCAGGGCCCAGGCCAGCGGCATGCCCTGCAGCACGGCTATCACCCCGCCGGCCACCAGCGTCCCTGCCGTGACCAGCAGCAGCAGGCGCGCGCACAACGCCATGAGCTCGGCCGCGCCCGGCTCGGCTTTTTCCAGTGGCAGCGCGAATTCGTAGCGCGCACAGCCGACCACCGCCACGTTGGTGGCCAGGGCCCACAGCAACGCGAACTGGCCGAATTCGGCCGGCGTGTACAGGCGCGTCAGCGCCGGGCCCAGCAGCAAGGGCAGCGCATGGGCCACCACACTGCCGGTCAGCAAGGTGGCCGTGGCGCGCAGCAGGGTGGAGCTCACGTCAGTGATCCATGGCGCTGCGCGCCACCTGCGGCCCACGAAACCGGCACGGCCCAAGCCAGCGCCCCCGTGCAAGGGCCGCCAAGCCGCGAATGCGGCGCTTCGCTTGCGTGCACCGGGGGCGTCCCCCTCCCGACTCGCGCAGTGAGTCGAGAGAGGGTTGAAGGCGCGAAGCGACTCAGGGGGGGCTTCATGTCAGGCCTGCTGGGGATCCTGGTGGAAGCCCGGTACCAGTTCGTGCAGCAGGACCATCATGGCGGCGCCGTCCGCCTGGTGGATGGCACGCTCCAATGCCTGCAGGCGGCTCTCCAGCACCTCCCAAGCGAGGTGTTCCTCATGGGCACGCAGGATGCGCGGGTGCGGCGTGGGCTCTGCGCCATCGCCGATCAGCAGTTCCTCGTAGAGCTTTTCGCCTGGGCGCAGGCCGGTGAAGACGATCTCGATGTCCCCCTCGGGATGGCCCGGTGCGCGCACGCTCAGGCCCGACAGCGCGATCATGCGCTGCGCCAGCTCCAGGATGGGGATGGGCGCGCCCATGTCCAGCACGAAGACCTCGCCGCCCTGCGCCATGGCGCCGGCCTGCAGCACCAGTTGCGCGGCCTCGGGGATGGTCATGAAATAGCGTGTCACGTCCGGGTGCGTCACCGTGACGGGGCCACCCGCCGCGATCTGGCTGCGGAACAGCGGGATCACGCTGCCGCTGGAGCCCAGCACGTTGCCGAAGCGCACCATGGAAAAACGAGTGCGCGGTGTGCCGCCCTGCGAATCGGGCTGGCGGGTGCAGGACGCCACCGCCTGCAGCACCAGTTCCGCCACGCGCTTGCTGGCCCCCATCACGTTGGTGGGGCGCACTGCCTTGTCGGTGGAGACGAGCACGAAGTTTTCCACGCCACTGTCCATGGCCGCGCGCACCATGTTCAGCGTGCCGAAGGCGTTGTTGCGGATGCCTTCGCCCGCGTTGGCCTCCACCATGGGCACGTGCTTGTAGGCGGCCGCGTGGTAGATGGTGCGCGGGCGGTGCGCCTGGCACAGGTCGAGCATGTGCTGTGCGTGGCTCACGCTGGCCAGCAGCGGCACCAGCTCGCAGGCCATGGCTTCCTGCTGCACGATGGCCTGCAGCTCCTGGTGGATGCTGTAGAGCGCGAACTCGCTGTGGTCCACCAGCAGCAGGCGCGCCGCGCCTTCGCGCGCGATCTGGCGGCACAGCTCGCTGCCGATGCTGCCGCCCGCGCCCGTGACCATCACCGCCTGGCCGCGGATGTGGCGGCCCAGCAGCTCGGGGTCGGGCTCCACCGGCTCGCGGCCCAGCAGGTCTTCCAGGTCCAGGTCCTGGAAGTCGGTCACCGTCACACGGCCACTGGCCAGGTCCGTGAGACCGGGGATGGTGCGTATGCGCACGGGCAGCGAGCGCAGGTTCTCGATGATCTGGTGGCGGCGCTGGCGCGGCACGCTGGGCAGGGCCAGCAGCACGTCGGTGATGCCAAAGCGTTTCACCACCTCGGCCAGCGCGATGGGTGCATACACCCGCACGCCGTTGATGCTGCGGCCCACTTTGGCGCGGTCGTCGTCGGCAAAGGCCTCGAGCACGTAGTTGCGCGCGCTCACCAGCCCTGCCGCCGTCTGGGCGCCGGCCGTACCGGCGCCGTAGATCAGCAGCCGGTGCGGGGCCTTGGTGGTCTGCCCGGCCAGCCACATCCAGCCCAGCGAGCGGCTGGCGCCCACCAGCAGCAGAAAGATCACCGGCTGAAGAATGCCCACGCTGCGCGGGATGCCGACCCACTGGCCCGCCATCAGGATGGCGAACAGCAGCGCCCCGTAGATCGCCACGGCCTTGCCGGTGGTGACCAGGGCCGTGATGCCGGTGTAGCGGAAGATGGCGCGGTACAGCCCCAGGTTCACGAAGATGGGGAAGGCCAGCACGGGTGCCAGGGCATAGGCCAGCCACTGCATGCCTTCGGGCCAGTGCAGCACGTCCAGCCGCAGGGTGAAGGCCAGCCACATGGCGAACAGGCCCATGGCGATGTCCAGCGCCACCACCACCAGCCGCTTGACCGGGCGGGGCCACTCCAGAACGTTGCTCAGCACGGGCTGGCCGCTTTGCCGGATCCGCGGGTCACTGCGCGATGCCCGTGCGTTCCAGCACGTCGCCCACGAGCTCCAACCGCACCAGGGGGTTGTCCAGTTCCATCAGGCGCTGCTTGAGCTCCAGCGGCACGGGCAGCAGCTCGCACCAGCGGTTGGCCACCCAGCCGCAGTCGTCGAGCTGGGCGGCAGTAGGCACCAGCGCGCCGGGGCTGTCCGGGTCGCGCTGCTGCAGGGTGTTGAGCACCTGCGCCAGGGCCTGCGACGCCTTTTTCAGGTCGTCGGGCACGGGCACCGACATGTCGGGATCGAGGTGCGTCACGTCGGCAATCCACAGGCCGTGCACCAGGTGGCTGCGCTGCACGATGCGAAAGCGCTGGCTGCCCCGGCACTGCAGGGTGATGAGCCCGGGCTGGGGCGTGTCGAGTTTGTCGATGACGGCCAGGGTGCCGATCTCGCTGAACTGCTCCTCCGGGGCGCCTGCCTGGCGCACCTCGTGGCCCTGGGTGAGGGACACCACACCGAAGGGGGCGCCCATCTGGTGGCATTTGCGCACCATGTCCAGGTAGCGCACCTCGAACACGCGCAGGGCCAGCAGGCCCTCGGGAAAGAGGACGGAACCCAGAGGGAAAAGGGGCAAAGATGACAGTGAAAGGGGTTGTGTCATAAGGCAGGTTCTTCGCCCGCTATCATCCCATGGCGCGGGCTGCTTTCGCACCGCCCGCTTTCCTTTTTGCCGCTCCCATGTTCTTCCAGATCGCTTCCTTCCTGCTCGATGTCGTCGGTGGCCTGCTCACGGGCGCCTGTCTGCTGCGCCTGTACATGCAGTTGCAGCGCGTGCCGTTTGGCAACCCCATCGGCGGGCTGGTCTTTGCGCTCACCGACTGGATCATCCTGCCCCTGCGCAAGCTGATCCCCCCGGTGGGCAAGTGGGACCTGTCCAGCCTGGTGGCGGCGGTCCTGTTCCAGGTGCTGCAGTACGTGCTGTTCCTGCTGCTCGTCGGCGCGGCCGCCGCCTGGGCCTGGCTGCCCTGGCTGGTGCTTTTTGGCCTGGCCAAGGTCGCGGTGTCGGGGCTCATGGGCCTGCTCATCGTGCATGCGGTGATGTCCTGGATCTCCGCCCGCTCGCCGCTGTCCGATGTGGTGTGGCGCCTGTGCGCCCCCGTGCTGCGGCCGTTCCAGAAGGTGATTCCCCTGCTGGGCGGGGTGGATCTGTCGCCGCTGGTGGTGCTGGTGCTGCTGCAGGTGCTGATGATTGTGCTGGCCAACCTGCAAGCCAACGTGATGCGCTGACTGGGCCCGCAGAGCAAAAAAGCGCCTGGTCTTTCGACAGGCGCTTTTTTCATGGGGCATGCCAAGGCATGCCTGTCGGATTGTTGCGTGCTTACACCACGGCGTCTGCGGGCAGGCGCTGCAGCATGGCCAGGCTGCTGGCCACGGTATTGCGCAGCTCGCGGCGGTCGCAAATGAAATCTACGGCGCCCTTGGTCTGCAGGAACTCGGCGCGCTGGAAGCCTTCGGGCAGGGTCACGCGCACGGTGGATTCGATCACGCGCGGGCCGGCAAAGCCGATCAGGGCCTTGGGTTCGGCAATCACGATGTCGCCCACGAAGGCGAAGCCGGCGCTCACACCGCCCATGGTCGGGTCGGTCAGCACGCTGATGTAGGGCAGGCCCTTCTTGGCCAGGCGTGTCAGCGAGGCATTGGTCTTGGCCATCTGCATCAGCGACAGCAAGCCTTCCTGCATGCGCGCACCGCCGGTGGCGGTAAAGCACAGGAAGGGCACCTTCTGCTCGATGGCGGTCTCCACGCCGCGCACGAAGCGCTCGCCCACCACCGAGCCCATGGAGCCGCCCATGAAGTCGAATTCGAAGCAGGCGACCACCACGTTGATGCTTTTGACCGCACCACCCATGACGATGAGGGCATCGGTCTCGCCCGTGTTCTCCAGCGCCTCCTTGAGGCGCTCGGGGTACTTGCGGCTGTCCTTGAACTTCAGCGCATCCACAGGCAGCACTTCCTGGCCGATCTCGTAGCGGCCTTCGGGGTCCAGGAAGGCGTCCAGGCGCGCCCGTGCACCGATGCGGTGGTGGTGGCTGCAGTGCGGGCAGACGTTCTGGTTGTGCTCCAGGTCGGACTTGTAGAGCACCGTTTCGCAGCTCGGGCACTTGATCCACAGGCCCTCGGGCACCTGGCGGCGCTCGGTCGGGTCGGTTTGCTGGATTTTGGCGGGCAGGAGTTTTTCAAGCCAGGACATGTGTTTTCCTCGTCAATGACAGGGTTTCAGGCCATTTCGACCGATCCAGGACCACCAGGGCAGGACGCGAAAAGACACAACCGTGTGTGCAACCATAGTGGGCGCCCGCCGGAGAGGGCGGGCGCCAAGGCCCACATTATGCGTCGAGTGCCTTGCGGATCCCGCGCAGGAAGTCGACCGTGATGGGGACGACCTTCTCGTGCGGCTGGTCCTCGATCAGCTGGATGATGCGCGTACCGATTACCACGGCGTCGGCCACCTTGCCGATGGCCTGGGCCGTGGCGGCATCGCGGATGCCGAAGCCCACGCCCACGGGGATCTGCACATGCTGGCGGATGCGCGGCAGCATCTGCTCCACGGCAGCGGTATCCAGCGCGCCCGATCCGGTCACGCCCTTGAGCGACACGTAGTACACATAGCCGCTGGCCACGCGCGCCACCTGGGCCATGCGCTCGTCGGTGCTGGTGGGCGCCAAGAGGAAGATCAGGTCCATGCCGTGCGCGCGCAGGCTGGCGGCAAAGGCCTCGCATTCCTCGGGCGGGTAGTCCACCACAAGCACGCCGTCCACACCGGCCGCTGCCGCGTCGCGCACGAAGGCGCCCGCGCCATGCACCTGGTCATAGCGCTCCACAGGGTTGGCATAGCCCATGAGCACCACCGGGGTGGTGGTGTTGCGCTTGCGGAAGTCGCGCACGTGGTCGAGCACCTGGGCCATGCCGATCCCGAGGGCCAGGGCCTTTTCGCCCGCCTTCTGGATCACCGGGCCATCGGCCATGGGGTCGGAAAAGGGCACGCCCAGCTCGATCACGTCGGCGCCCGCCTCCACCATGCCGTGCATGAGGGCCGGGGTGATGTCGGCGAACGGGAAACCGGCGGTGACATAGGGCACCAGGGCCTTGCGGCCCTGCGCCTTCAATTGGTCGAAAGTGGTGCTGATGCGGTTCATGGCTTGGCCTCTGCACCCTTCACGGACAGTCCGCGCATGGAGGGGCGGTCGTAGAAATCTTCGCCCGACAGGTCGGCCACCGTGCCGATGTCCTTGTCGCCGCGCCCGGACAGGTTGACCAGGATGGACTGGTCGGCGCGCATGCTCGGGGCCAGCTTCATGGCATAGGCCAGGGCGTGGCTCGATTCGAGCGCGGGGATGATGCCCTCCACCCGGCACAGGTGGTGAAAGGCTTGCAGCGCTTCCTTGTCGGTGATGCCGACGTACTCGGCACGGCCGATCTCCTGCAGCCAGGCGTGCTCGGGGCCCACGCCGGGGTAGTCCAGGCCTGCGCTGATGCTGTGCGTCTCGGTGATCTGGCCGTTGGCGTCCTGCAGGATGAAGGTGCGGTTGCCGTGCAGCACGCCCGAGCTGCCGCGCTGCAGCGATGCCGAGTGCTTGCCGCTGTCCAGGCCCTCGCCGGCGGCTTCCACGCCGATCAGGCGCGTCTTCTCGAACGGAATGTAGGGGTGGAAGATGCCCATGGCATTGCTGCCGCCGCCCACGCAGGCGATCACGGCATCGGGCTGCTCGCCCTGCACCTTCTGTTCGGCCAACATCGGGGGCATCTGCGTGAGGCATTCCGTGCCGATCACGCTCTGGAAGTCGCGCACCATCATCGGGTAGGGGTGCGGGCCCGCCACCGTGCCGATGATGTAGAAGGTGTTGTCCACATTGGCCACCCAGTCGCGCATGGCTTCGTTCAGGGCGTCCTTGAGCGTCTTGCTGCCCGATTCCACGGGCACCACGGTGGCGCCCAGCAGCTTCATGCGGTAGACATTGGGGCTCTGGCGCTTGACGTCCTCCGAGCCCATGTAGACCACGCATTCGAGGCCGTAGCGCGCGCAGATGGTGGCCGTGGCCACGCCGTGCTGGCCCGCGCCGGTCTCGGCAATGATGCGCGGCTTGCCCATGCGCCGGGCCAGCATGGCCTGGCCGATCACATTGTTGATCTTGTGGGCACCGGTGTGGTTGAGGTCTTCGCGCTTGAGGTAGATCTGCGCGCCGCCCAGTTCGCGGCTGGTGCGCGCGGCATGGTAGACGGGCGAGGGCCGGCCCACGAAGTGCTTGAGCTCGTACTGGAACTCGGCCAGGAACTCGGGGTCGTGCTGGTAACGGGCGTAGGCCTCGCGCAGTTCGTTGATAGCGTGGGTCAGCGTCTCGCTGACGAAGCTGCCGCCGTAGGAGCCGAAATGGCCCGAAGGATCAGGTTGCTGATAGGAACTCATGGGGATTCTTTGCAAGTTGTGCATCGGCCGCGCGCACGGCGGCAACGAAGCGATGGATTTTTTCGGCGTCCTTGATGCCTCTCAGGAGGCTTCCATCGGGCCCATGGGCCTCGACGCCGGAACTGACATCAACCGCCAGCGTGGTGCAACGCGGGCGTACTTGCAAAATGCCATCGGTCACGTTTGCAGGCGTGAGTCCACCAGACAAAACGAGGTGAGAGCCGACGCTTGGTGGAAGGAGTGACCAATTGAATGCCTTGCCGCCGCCGCCGTACCCCTCGACATGGGCGTCGAGCAGGATGGCCTGGGCGTTTGAAAAATCGTGTGCGTATTTTACGAGGTCGAATTGTGCCGCATCCGGGCCCAGGGGTATTCGGGCAGCGCGCAGGTAGGGTCGGGCACCGCCTCCGGTGGCTGCCTGGCATTGCTCAGGCGTTTCGTCGCCATGGAATTGCACGGTGGCGCCGGCAATCTGCGCGGTGGCGGCCACCACCTCCTCGGTGCTGGCATTCACAAATAGCAGCACCGGCGTGACGAAGGGTGGCAGGCGCCGCGCCAGCTCGGCCGCGCGCGCTGCCGTGACGGCGCGCGCACTCTGGGCGAACAGCACGAAGCCGATGGCATCGGCACCTGCCGCCACGGCGGCGTCCACGTCCTGCTCACGCGTCAGTCCGCAGATCTTGATGCGGGTGCGGGCGGCGGGCAGGGGCGTGGTGTGGGAAGGCGATGAAGTGCTCATGGGAGCCAATCATACGCAGCCGTGCGCTGGGGCAGGCCCCACGCGGCGTCGTAGACCGGTCCCTGGAAGTACAGCCCGTCGGGCGAGAAGGTGGGCGCCGCCGCGTCGCGCGAGCGTGCCTGTAGCACCTGCTCTATCCACCCGGGCGGCTGGTCGCCCCGGCCGATCACCACCAGGCAGCCCATGAGGTTGCGGATCATGTGGTGCAAGAAGGCATTCGCCTCGAACTCGAAGCGCCAGTAGCAGGGGCTCCAGCCCAGCTCGGGGTGGGGCTCGCCCGGGCCACGCTGCGTGATGTCGATGCGCGACAGTGTCTTCACCGGCGACTTGGCCTGGCATGCGGAGGCGCGGAACGAAGTGAAGTCGTGCTCGCCCAGCAGGTGGTCTGCGGCCTGGCGCATGGCCGCATGGTCCAGGGGGTGGTAGACCCAGCCGACGCGCCCGGCGTCCACGCTCGGGCGCACGGGCGACTGCAGCAGCACGTAGGCATAGCGGCGCGCCACGGCGCTGCCACGCGAGTGGAAGCTGTCGGGTACGTGGCTGGCCCATTGCACCGCAATGTCGGGGGGCAGAAAGGTGTTGGTGCCGCGCACCCAGGAGGAGGGTGGCCGGTTCAGGGGGGTATCGAAATGCACCACCTGCATCAGGCCGTGCACCCCCGCATCCGTGCGGCCGGCGCACAGGGTGCTCACGCGGTGCGTGGCAAAGCGCGCCAGGGCCGCCTCCAGCTTGTCCTGGATGGTGTTGCCGGACAGCTGGCTTTGCCAGCCGCTGTAGGGCTGGCCGTTGTAACTGACACCCAGGGCCACCCTCATGGGCGGGCCTGGGCTGGGGTGGGGTAGCTCAGGGCCGTGGAAGCCGAGCGCATCAGCCCAGTTCGACCAGCATGCGCTGGGCGCGGGTGCGCAGGGCGCCGCTCGATTCGGCCACGACCTCTTCGATCAGCGTGCGGGCACCGTCGGTGTCGCCGATGGCGTTGAACTCTTCGGCCAGTGCCAGCTTGGTGGCCAGTGGGTCGTCCTGGGCGGCGGCCGATCCGTCGTCTTCCGAGATGGGTACGGCGGCCGTGGGGATTTCCGCTTCGCGCGATGCGGGGGCGGCCATGGGCTTGGAGGGCGCCGTCAGGTCCAGCGACAGCTCGCCCAGATCGAAGTCCATCGGACCGGAGTCCTGGGCTTCGGCCAGGGGCATGGGGCCCGTGGGCGCCATGGTGAGTTCGTCGTTGGGGGCTGCACGGCCTGCGGGCGCTGGCGTGGGGGCCGGTGCGGGCGCATTCCAGGCGGCATCGCCCGTCAGGTCAGGCAGGTCGAAATCTTCACTGGACAGCACGGGCTCCGTGCGTTGCGGCGCGCGCGGAGCAGGCGCTGCCGCAGTGGCGGCTGCAGCCGCTGCGGCAAACCCGCCGGGAGGCGCGGGTGGTGCATCGGTGAGTGCGTCGTCGGGCAGATCGAGGTCGAGGTCCAGGTCCAGATCGGGCGGCAAGGCGGCGGAGGCCACGGGAGCGCCCGAGAAGGTGCTCACGAACGCGCCGGGAACCGATGGGTTCTCGTCCTCCACCATGCCGGGGCGGCCGCCGGGCTGGTACAGCGGGTTCTCTGGCTCGATGCCACGGCCCAGGTCGACGATGCGCGCCCAGTCGGGGCCTTCGCCCTGCGTGAGCTTGAACACTTCGCCGGCCACCGACTCCAGGGCCTTGCGGTCCTGGCGCTTGGCATAGATCTCGGCCAGCTTCACGTGCACGGAGACGCGGGCCGGGTTGTGGCGGATGGCTTCCTTGAGGATTTCCTCGGCCTGCAGGTCGCGGCCATAGGCCAGGTACACGTCGGCTTCGGCCACGGGGTCCACGTCACCGCCGGCATCGAGCTGGCTGGGCGAGTAGGCCATGGACGAACCGGTGGTCATCTCGCTGTTGGCCGTGTCCACGCGCTGGCCGCCACTGGCGCCGAAGAACGAATCGGGCTGGATGCGGCTTTCAAGGAACGAGCTGTCCACGCCCGCATTGTTGCGCCGGCGCTGGATCACGCGGTAGGCGCCATAGCCCAGCAGCAAGGCCAGCAGGCCGCCACCGGCCAGGGGGATCAGCGGGTCGTCCAGCAGGCCGTCGAAGAAGCCGGGTTCTGCCACCGGTGTGGGTGGCGGCAGCACGATGGGCTTGGAGGCAGGGGCTGCGGGGGCGGCAGGAGCCGCGTCCGACGCAGGGGCTGCGCTGGCCTCGGCCGATGCACTGCTGGTGGGTTCGGAGGCCGCCATTGCCGGTGGGGCTTCTGGGGCGGCAGGCGTGGCGGGCACGCCGGGCACGGCCACCTGGGCCGTGCTGGCTGCGGGGACTGCCGCTGCAGGAGCGGTTGCCGGTGCTGCAGGCGTGGCTGGCGTCGAAGGTGCTGCGGCCGATGCGGCGCCGAGCTTGTTCAGGTCGCTGATGTTCTTGGACAGTTCGGCCATGCGGGCCGATGCGTCGCTGGCCTGCTTGTCCTTGGCCAACTGGTCTTCTGCGGCCTTCTGGCCCTTGACCGAACCCTTGGACAGGGTGAGCTTGTCGGGGGCCGTGGTGGCGGGCTTGCTGTCTTCCACCCGGGTCTGCACCGAGCCCTTGGCCGAGCGTTCTGCCGATGCCACGGTAGCGGAGGGGGCAGATTCGGCCAGCTTGCGGCGGAAGGCGCCGAAGTCACGGCTCTGCGCTGCCAGGATCTGGCGGGCTTCGGGCACAGGCGTGGCCTGGGCCGTGGCCTGGTCAGGGATCTGCAGCACGGCGCCGGCCTTGATGCGGTTGATGTTGCCGCCGATGAAGGCGTCCGGATTGGCGCGCTGCATGGCCACCAACATCTGGTCGAGCGAGACACCGCCCTGGCGGTTGGCATTGGCGATGCGGCCCGCCGTGTCGCCGGCCTGCACGGTCACACTGCCTTCGGCGGGTGTGGCGCGGGGGGCTGCTGGTGCACGGGGCGTTGCGGCGGGTGCCGATGCAGCACCCGAAGAGCGCCCGGCGACGGCGGGCGGAACCTCGGGGCGTGAAGCGGGAGGGCTGATCTGCGGGGATGCCGTGACCGCTGGCGCCGGGCGGCGCATGGCGGGCGGGTCGAACAGCATGGTGTAGCTGCGCACCAGGCGGCCCGAGCCCCAGGACGCATCGAGCACCAGGTCGACGAAGGGGTCGTTCACCGGGCGGTCGCTGGACAGGCGCAGCACGGCCGAGCCATCGGCACGGCGTTGCAGTTGCACCTGCAGGTTGTTCATGGTGGGCGAGTACTCCATGCCCTGGGCGCGGAACACCTCCGGCGTGGCGGTGCTGGCCTTCAGGGTTTCTGCCTCCGCAGGGGTGATCTGCGGCAGGTCGATCTCGGCGCGCAGGGGCTCGCCCAGCGCGGATTGCACGGTAATGCGGCCCAGCGCGAGCGCGGACGCATCGGTGGCGTAAAGCCCGGCAGTGGCCACGGCCGCAGCCGCCAGCACAGAAAATTTCCAACGATGCATGTTTGCCATCAACTGATTGGGTTGTGCGGCTCGGTCGAGCGGTGCTGTTTTTCTCATGGTCTGGTCCCGCCCCGGCGCGTGAAAATATGTAAAAAGCACCATAGCATCAATGTTTTGCACTGACAAGCTGAGGTGGCGCGGAAGCTTTGCCCCTGGTGTCCATGCACCAGATTGGGGCATTCAGATGTTGCCAATTGCCAACGTCACGTAACTGGGTGTGTCAGGCTGCTGGGCACAAAAAAGCGCGCGCAATCTGCATTGCGCGCGCTTTTACGGGGCTTGCCGGGGCGTAGTTTACGCTGCCAGCAGGATGCGCAGCATGCGGCGCAGGGGTTCGGCGGCACCCCAGAGCAACTGGTCGCCGATGGTGAAGGCGCCCACGTACTCGGGGCCCATGGCCAGCTTGCGCACGCGGCCCACGGGGATGGTCATGGTGCCGGTGACGGCCACGGGCGTCAGGTCCTTGATGGTGGCCTCGCGCGTGTTGGGCACCACCTTCACCCACTCGTTGTCGGCGGCGATCATGGCCTCGATGTCGGCCACGGGCACGTCCTTCTTGAGCTTGAAGGTCAGGGCCTGGCTGTGGCAGCGCATGGCGCCCACGCGCACGCAGAAACCGTCCACCGGGATGGCGGGGGCCGTGAAGCCTTCGCCCTGGCCCAGGATCTTGTTGGTTTCGGCCATGCCCTTCCACTCTTCCTTGGACATGCCGTTGCCCAGGTCCTTGTCGATCCAGGGGATCAGCGAGCCGCCCAGCGGCACGCCGAAGTTGGCCGTCTCGGCACCGGTCAGCGCGCGCTGCTTGGCGATGACCTTGCGGTCGATCTCCAGGATGGCGCTCTTGGGGTCGTCCAGCAGGGACTTCACCTCGGCGTTCAGCGTGCCGTACTGCGTGAGCAGTTCGCGCATGTGCTGGGCGCCGCCGCCGCTGGCGGCCTGGTAGGTCTGGGTGCTCATCCACTCGACGAGGCCGGCCTTGTACAGTGCGCCCACGCCCATCAGCATGCAGCTCACGGTGCAGTTGCCGCCGACCCAGTTCTTGCCGCCCTTGGCCAGTGCGTCCTTTATGACGGGCAGGTTCACGGGGTCGAGGATGATGACGGCGTCCTTTTCCATGCGCAGCGTGGAGGCGGCGTCGATCCAGTGGCCGTTCCAGCCGGCAGCGCGCAGCTTGGGGAAGACTTCGGAGGTGTACTCGCCGCCCTGGGCGGTGATGATGATGTCGCAGCGCTTCAAGGCGTCGATGTTGAACGCGTCCTGCAGCGTGGTCTCGTTCCTGGCCACCGCAGGGGCCTTGCCGCCCGCGTTGGAGGTGGAGAAGAACAATGGCTCGATCAGGTCGAAGTCATTTTCTTCGGCCATGCGATCCATCAACACCGAGCCGACCATGCCGCGCCAGCCGACCAAACCTACCAACTTGCTCATTTCAACGCCCTTTCAGATTGAGAAACAGTGCCAGACCGGACTGCTCGCCTGGCTCGTCAGGCCAGGAGGGGCGCACGACGAACCAGGCTGAGTCAGCCCTTAATGGTCGTGGTTTTGGTGATGGTTGCGCGCGCAGCCACACCGGCCGTGGCGGCGGGTGCAATGTTCAGGGCGAACGTGTGGGCGGCAAACATAGGGTCAGGAGTATATCGCAAGCCCGGTACAGCGCTCAAGGGACCAGCGCGACGGCATTGCACAACGAAAAAGGGCGGCCCCGAGGCCGCCCCTTGCACCGTGCAGATGCCTGTTACTTGAGCGCCTGCACGACGGCGTCGCCCATCTGCGCGGTGCCGACCTTGGTCGTGCCTTCGCTCCAGATGTCGGGCGTGCGCAGGCCCTGGGCCAGCACCGCCTGCACGGCGGCTTCGATGCGCTGGGCGGCGGCTTCCTGGTTCAGCGAGAAGCGCAGCATCATCGCGGCCGAGAGGATGGTGGCCAGTGGGTTGGCCACGCCCTTGCCGGCGATGTCGGGTGCGCTGCCATGGCTGGGTTCGTACAGGCCCTGGTTGCTGCTGTTGAGCGAGGCCGAGGGCAGCATGCCGATGGAGCCGGTGAGCATGGAGGCTTCGTCCGAGAGGATGTCGCCGAACATGTTGCCCGTCACCACCACGTCGAACTTCTTCGGTGCGCGCACCAGCTGCATGGCGGCGTTGTCCACATACATGTGGTCCAGTTCCACGTCGGGGTATTCCTTGCCGACTTCGGTCACGATGTCCTTCCAGAACTGGAAGGTCTCGAGCACGTTGGCCTTGTCCACGCTGGTCACGCGCTTGCTGCGCTTGCGTGCGGCCTGGAAGGCCACGTGCGCGATGCGTTCCACCTCGGGGCGGCTGTAGCGCATGGTGTCGAAGGCCTCTTCGGCACCGGGGAAGTGGCCATCGGTGGCGATGCGGCGGCCACGCGGCTGGCCGAAGTAGATGTCGCCCGTCAGCTCGCGGATGATGAGGATATCCAGGCCCGAAATCAGCTCGGGCTTGAGGCTCGATGCGCCCACCAGTTGCTCGTAGCAGATGGCAGGGCGGAAGTTGGCGAACAGGCCCAGGTTCTTGCGCAGGCCCAGGATGGCCTGCTCGGGGCGCAGGGGGCGGTCCAGCTTGTCGTACTTCCAGTCGCCCACTGCACCGAACAGGATGGCGTCAGCGTCCTTGGCCAGCTTCAGCGTGGCGTCGGGCAGGGGGTGGCCGTGCGCCTCGTAGGCGGCGCCGCCCACCAGGGCCGATTCCATCTCGAACTGGAGGTCCAGCACTTCGAGGACCTTGACGGCCTCTGCGACGATTTCGGTGCCGATGCCGTCACCCGGCAGAACTGCGATTTTCATGAAGGACTTCTTCTTAAAGTGAATGGCCGCGCGCCCTGGCTTGCACCGGGCTGCGACGGCCACTGGTCGATGAACTGGTGGTTTTTGGGTTCAGGAAACCATGGTGTGCGCGAGCCAGGGCTTCGTGGCCAAGCGCTGCGCTTCAAAGGCGCGGATCTTGTCGGACTGCAGCAAGGTCAGTCCGATGTCGTCAAAGCCGTTGAGCAGGCAGTATTTGCGAAACGCCTGCACCTCGAAGGGAATTTCTTCGCCCTGAGGGCGCACGACGACCTGGCGTTCCAGGTCGATGGTGAGCTGGTAGCCGGGGAAGGCCAGCACCTCGTCGAACAGCTGGGCCACCGTGGCTTCGGGCAGCACGATGGGCAAGAGGCCGTTCTTGAAGCAGTTGTTGAAGAAGATGTCGGCAAAGCTCGGCGCGATCACGGCGCGAAAGCCGAACTGGTCCAGCGCCCAGGGCGCGTGCTCGCGGCTCGATCCGCAGCCGAAGTTCTTGCGTGCCAGCAGCACCGAGGCGCCCTGGTAGCGCGGCTGGTTGAGCACGAAGTCGGGGTTGGGCTTGCGGCTGGCGGGGTCCTGGCCGGGCTCGCCGTGGTCCAGATAGCGCCATTCGTCGAACAGGTTCACGCCAAAGCCGGTCTTCTTGATCGACTTGAGGAACTGCTTGGGGATGATGGCGTCGGTGTCGACGTTCTCGCGGTCCATGGGGGCCACGAGGCCCTTGAGCAAGGTGAATTTCTGCATGGTGGTGTGCCTGATTACTTGTTGGCAGCGCGCTCGAGGGCGCCGCCTGCCCGCTGGACGTCCTGGCCCACGCCCTTGACGGTGTTGCAGCCGGCCAGCAGGAAAGCCAGCGAAAAGGCGATGAATGCGGCAGTCTTCTTCATGAAGGGGCTCCTAGGGGCGGTGGAAAGGCCAACGGGGGTTGGATCAATGGGGGGATGAAGGGTTCAGGCGAACTGGCGGATGTCCACGAAGTGGCCGTGCACGGCAGCGGCTGCGGCCATGGCGGGGCTCACCAGGTGGGTGCGGCCGCCAGCACCCTGGCGGCCTTCGAAGTTGCGGTTGCTGGTGCTGGCGCAGCGCTCGCCGGGCTCCAGGCGGTCGGCGTTCATGGCCAGGCACATGGAGCAGCCGGGCTCGCGCCATTCGAAGCCCGCAGCCTTGAAGATCTCGTGCAGGCCTTCGCGCTCGGCCTGCTCCTTGACCAGGCCCGAACCGGGTACCACCATGGCCAGCTTCACGTTGCTGGCCACCTTGCGGCCGAGCTTCTTGACCACGGCAGCGGCTTCGCGCATGTCCTCGATGCGGCTGTTGGTGCACGAGCCGATGAACACCTTGTCGATGGTGATGTCGTTGATCGGCTTGCCGGGGGTGAGGCCCATGTAGGTCAGCGCGCGCTCGATGGCGCCGCGCTTGTTGGCGTCCTTTACCTTGTCGGGATCGGGCACGCGGGCGTCGATGCCCAGAACCATCTCGGGCGAGGTGCCCCAGGTGACCTGCGGCAGGATGTCGGCTGCGTCGAGCTTGACCACGGCATCGAAGTGCGCGTCGGGGTCCGATTGCAGGGTCTTCCAGTAGGCCACGGCCTGGTCCCACTCCACGCCCGTGGGCGACAGGGGGCGGCCGCGCACGTATTCGATGGTCTTGTCGTCCACGGCCACCAGGCCGGCGCGTGCGCCGCCTTCGATGGCCATGTTGCACACGGTCATGCGGCCTTCGATGGACAGGCCGCGGATGGCCGAGCCTGCGAACTCGATGGTGTAGCCCGTGCCGCCGGCCGTGCCGATCTTGCCGATGATGGCCAGCACGATGTCCTTGGCGGTGATGCCCTTGGCGAGCTGGCCGTCCACCTGCACCAGCATGTTCTTGGCCTTCTTGGCCAAGAGGGTCTGGGTGGCCATGACGTGCTCGACCTCGGAGGTGCCGATGCCGTGGGCCAGTGCACCGAAGGCTCCGTGCGTGCTGGTGTGGCTGTCGCCGCAGACCACGGTCATGCCCGGCAGGGTGGCGCCGTTCTCAGGCCCGATCACGTGCACGATGCCCTGGCGCTTGTGCATGAACGGGAAGAACGCCGCCGGCTGGATCTGCGCCATGTTGTCGTTCAGCGTGGTGATCTGTTCCTTGCTGATCGGGTCGGTGATGCCGTCGTAGCCACTCTCCCAGCCCGTGGTGGGGGTGTTGTGGTCGGCGGTGGCGACGATGGAGCTCATGCGCCACACCTTGCGGCCCGCCTCGCGCAGACCTTCGAAGGCCTGGGGGCTGGTGACTTCGTGCACCAGGTGGCGGTCGATGTAGAGGATGGAGGTGCCGTCCTCTTCGGTGTGGACAACGTGCTCGTCCCAGATCTTGTCGTACAGGGTGCGTCCCATGGTGTGTCTCTTTCAGGTGGGTAATGTGATTTTAATGGGGCGTGCCCGCAGGCAAAAGCGTGCCAGGGGCGGGATGTGCGTGGGCGCTCACCACGTCGGGCTGCAGCGGTGCCAGGTGCTCCACCAGCAGCCGCGCGGTCACCGGCAGGGCGTCGAAATCGCGGGCCACCACGCGCAGCTCGCGGTGGGCCCAGGCCTCGGTCAGCGGGATGGCGCGCAGGTGGCCCACGCCGCGCATCAGCTCGAAGGCGCGGTCGGGCAGCAGGCCCACGCCCAGGCCGTTGTCGATCATGCGGCACATGGCATCGAGGCCGGTGACCTGGATGCGCTGGCGCAGCGGGCGCCCGGTGGCTGCGGCCGCTGCGCGCATCGCCAGGCTGATGCTGCTGTTGGCGTGCAGGCCCACGATGTCCCAGTCCAGCACCTCTTCGAAGCCGATGGCGGCGTGCTGTGCCAATGCATGTGCCTCTGGCACCACCAATACCAGATGGTCAGCGCGGTAGGGGCGGCTTTGCAGCCCGGTGCCGCCGGTGCCCGTGGCCATGCCGACGTTGCAGATGCCCAGGTCGGCTGCACCCTCGTGCACGGCGTTCAGCACGTCGCTGCTCAGGTGCTCCTGCAGGTCGATCTTGATCTGGCTGTGCGCACGCGCGAACGCCCCCAGGTCCTCGGGCAGGAACTGGAAGATGGCCGAGATGTTGGCGTGCATGCGCACATGGCCGCGCACCCCATCGGCGTATTCGCTGAGTTCGCCCTGCATGCGCTCCAGGCCGAAGAGCACCGTGCGCGCGTGGTGCAGCAGGCTCTCGCCGGCAGGGGTCAGCGTCACGCCCCTGCTGTGGCGGTAGAGCAGGGCCGTGTCCACGGCGGTTTCCAGGTCCGACAGGCGCTTGCTGACGGCCGAGGCCGCGATGAATTCGCGCTCCGCCGCGCGGCCGATGCTGCCGAGCTCGCACACCGCCACAAACAGCTGCAGCGAAGTGAGGTCAATGCGGCGCGCAAAACTGCGCTCGGAGCTTTTCATCGGGGTTGGGTGTCTTTTGCTTCTCGTTTCGAGAAGGTGTTTTTGTATTTTCCTATAAATGGCGCCCGTGGGTCATCGTGAACCGCGATGTCGTCCATCGCGGGTGGGGTCTTCGCGGAGCGCGTGGAGCAAGAAAAAACCGCACAGGCCGGTGGCGCTGTGCGGTTGCAGGGGGCTCTTGCCTGGGGCGGTCAGCTGAAGAAGTTCTTCAGCCGGTCCGTCCAGCTCTCGCCGCTGGGCGAGTGGCGGGCGCCACCCTTCTTGAGCGAGTCTTCCAGCTCGCGCAGCAGCTTGCGCTGGTGCTCGGTCAGCTTGACCGGGGTCTCGACCGCGATGTGGCAGTACAGGTCGCCCGGGTAGCTGGCGCGCACGCCCTTGATGCCCTTGCCGCGCAGGCGGAACTGCTTGCCGGCCTGGGTGCCTTCGGGGATGTCGATGGCCGCCTTGCCCGCAAGGGTGGGCACTTCGATCTCGCCGCCCAGGGCGGCCGTGATGAAGCTCACGGGCACCTGGCAGTGCAGGTCGTCGCCATCGCGCTCGAAGATGTCGTGCTTCTTCAGGCGGATCTCGATGTACAGGTCGCCCGGCGGGCCACCATTGGTGCCGGGCTCGCCATTGCCGGTGCTGCGGATGCGCATGCCGTCGTCGATGCCCGAAGGGATCTTCACTTCCAGCGTCTTTTGCTTCTTGAGCTTGCCCTGGCCGTGGCAGGTGGTGCAGGGCTCGGGAATGATCTTGCCCGTGCCGCGGCAGTGCGGGCAGGTCTGCTGCACGCTGAAGAAGCCCTGGCGCATCTGCACCGTGCCGCTGCCCGTGCAGGTGGCGCAGGTCTTGGCGCTGGTGCCGGGCTTGGCGCCGCTGCCGTGGCAGGTGTCGCAGGCCTCCCACGAGGGGATGCGGATCTGCGCATCCTTGCCGCGCGCGGCCTCTTCCAGGGTGATCTCCATGGCGTAGCTCAGGTCGCTGCCGCGGTAGACCTGGCGGCCTCCACCGGCGCCGCGTCCGCGCCCGCCCTGCTGGCCGAACATGTCGCCGAAGATGTCGCCGAACGCCTCGGCAAAGCCGCCGAAGCCCTCGGCGCCCGCGCCACCGGGCCCGCGCATGTTGGGGTCCACCCCGGCGTGGCCATACTGGTCGTAGGCGGCCCGCTTTTGCGGGTCGGAGAGCATCTCGTAGGCCTCCTTGGCCTCCTTGAACTTCTCTTCCGCAGGCTTGGAGGCATCACCCTGGTTGCGGTCAGGGTGGTGCTTCATCGCCAGCTTGCGATAGGCCTTCTTGATTTCTTCGTCCGAGGCGTTCTTGGGAACGCCCAGGATTTCGTAAAAGTCTCGTTTGGACATGGTCTTTCTGGGCCCGGTTGGAACAGGAACGCCGCGCAAGCCCCCTGGTCAGGAAACTCGCGCGGCGGATCGGGTCAAACGGGGCGTGTTCAGCCCTTCTTGACTTCCTTCACCTCGGCATCGACCACGTTGTCGTCGTCGGGCTTGCTGTTGGAGGAGGATGCCTGCTGGCCGCCCGATGCGTCGCCCGCACCGGCACCGGCCGCCGCCTGCGCGGCTTGCGCGTCGGCGTACATCTTCTCGCCCAGCTTCTGGCTGGCGGCCATCAGCGCGGTCGTCTTTTCCTCGATGGCGGCCTTGTCTTCGCCCTTGAGCACGTCTTCCAGGGCCTTCGCGGCCGAGGTGATCGCTTCCTTCTCGGCGGCGTCGAGCTTGTCGCCATGCTCGGCCAGGCTCTTGTTCACGCTGTGCACGGCGGCTTCGCCCTGGTTGCGCGCCTGGATTAGCTCCAGCTTCTTCTTGTCGTCGGCCGCGTTGAGCTCGGCGTCCTTCACCATCTTCTGGATTTCTTCTTCCGACAGGCCGGAGCTGGCCTTGATGGTGATCTTGTTTTCCTTGCCCGTGCCCTTGTCCTTGGCGCCCACATGCAGGATGCCGTTGGCGTCGATGTCGAACGACACCTCGATCTGCGGCGTGCCGCGCGCTGCGGGTGGAATGCCTTCGAGGTTGAACTCGCCCAGGGCCTTGTTGCCCGAGGCCATTTCGCGCTCGCCCTGGAACACCTTGATCGTCACGGCCGGCTGGTTGTCGTCGGCGGTCGAGAAGGTCTGTGCGAACTTCGTCGGGATCGTGGTGTTCTTGGTGATCATCTTGGTCATGACGCCGCCCAGGGTCTCGATACCCAGGGACAGGGGGGTCACGTCCAGCAGCAGCACGTCCTTGCGGTCACCCGAGAGCACCTGGCCCTGGATGGCGGCGCCCACGGCCACGGCTTCGTCGGGGTTCACGTCCTTGCGCGGTTCCTTGCCGAAGAATTCCTTGACCTTCTCCTGCACCTTGGGCATGCGGGTCATGCCGCCGACCAGGATCACGTCGTGGATGTCGGAGACCGACACGCCAGCGTCCTTGATGGCCGTGCGGCAAGGGGCAATGGTGCGCTCGATCAGCTCTTCCACCAGGGCTTCCAGCTTGGCGCGGGTCAGCTTGATGTTCAGGTGCTTGGGGCCGGAGGCGTCTGCCGTGATGTAGGGCAGGTTGATGTCGGTCGCGGCCGAGTTGGACAGCTCGATCTTCGATTTTTCGGCGGCTTCCTTCAGGCGCTGCAGGGCCAGCACGTCCTTGGACAGGTCCACGCCCTGTTCCTTCTTGAACTCGCTGATGATGTAGTCGATGATGCGCTGGTCGAAGTCTTCGCCGCCCAGGAAGGTGTCGCCGTTGGTCGACAGCACTTCGAACTGCTTTTCGCCGTCCACGTCGGCGATTTCGATGATGGACACGTCGAACGTGCCGCCACCCAAGTCATACACGGCGATCTTGCGGTCGCCCTTTTCCTGCTTGTCCAGGCCGAAGGCCAGGGCGGCAGCGGTGGGTTCGTTGATGATGCGCTTGACGTCCAGGCCGGCGATGCGGCCGGCATCCTTGGTGGCCTGGCGCTGGGCGTCGTTGAAGTACGCGGGCACGGTGATGACGGCTTCCGTCACGGGCTCGCCCAGGTAGTCTTCGGCAGTCTTCTTCATCTTGCGCAGGATGTCGGCAGACACCTGCTGGGCCGACAGCTTGTTGCCGCGCACTTCGATCCAGGCGTCGCCGTTGTCGGCGGGCACGATCTTGTAGGGCATCAGGTCGATGTCCTTTTGCACTTCCTTCTCGGTGAACTTGCGGCCGATCAGGCGCTTCACGGCGTACAGCGTGTTGCGCGGGTTGGTCACGGCCTGGCGCTTGGCCGAGGCGCCGACGAGGATCTCGCCGTCTTCCTGGTAGGCCACGATGGAAGGCGTGGTGCGGGCGCCTTCGCTGTTTTCGATCACGCGGGTCGTGTTGCCCTCCATGATGGAAACGCAGCTGTTGGTGGTGCCCAGGTCAATACCGATGATTCTTCCCATGATGTTCTTCTCCGCGATGTTTGAGTGATTTGGATAACTAGTAACGTGTGGATAACTTGGCTGGCTTCAAGCCGTTATCCACCATTTATTTGGGGGCGGTGACGGTCACCAGCGCCGGGCGCAGCACGCGGTCGGCGATCTTGTAGCCCTTTTGCAGCACGGCCACCACGGTATTGGGCTCCTGCTCGACAGGCGCCACGCTGATGGCCTGGTGCTGGTGGGGGTCGAACTTCTCGCCGGCAGGCGGGTTGATGGCCAGCACCTTGTTGCGCTCCAGCGCCGAGGTCAGCTGGCGCAGGGTGGCGTCGGCGCCTTCGCGCAGCTGCTGGGGCGTGGCTTCCTTGATGCCCAGGGCGGCATCCAGGCTGTCGGCCACGGGCAGCAGGCTCTCGGCAAAGCTCTCGATGCCGAACTTGCGGGCCTTGGTGACTTCGTCTTCGGCGCGGCGGCGGGCGTTTTCGGCCTCGGCCTTGGCGCGCAGGAACTGGTCGGCCAGCTCGGCGCTCTTGGCCTTGAGCTCGGCCAGCTCGCCTTGCAGGCGCGCCAGCTCGTCAGAGGCATTGGCGGCCATGGCGGCTTCAATTTCTTCGGGGGAGGTAGCGTCTTGGGAGGTGGTTGGCTGGCTGTTGTCGGACATGTCTTGGTCTTCGTAAATAAAACAGTACGCGCACAAGGTTGGGCGTGTGTGTGGTATTTCAAGTTCGCGCGCAATGCTGGGGCATCTGCGGCGACCTGGGCGAGGGGATTGGCCGGGCGGCAAGCCTCTTGGAGCAGGGGTGAGTGTACAAGGTCGAAGATGCGGGCTATAATCTACGGCTTTGCCTTGCCACACCGCTTCTAGACGCAGCGGGTGGTTTCACCCAAAAGGAGTATGCATGCGTCATTACGAAATCATTTTGTTGATCCATCCGGATCAAAGCGAACAAGTTCCAGCCATGCTGGAGCGCTACAAGGGCATGATCACCGCTGGCGGTGGCAAGGTGCACCGCGTGGAAGACTGGGGCCGCCGTCAACTGGCGTACCTGATCAACAAGCTGGCCAAGGCCCACTACCTGTGCGTGAACATCGAAGCCGACCAGGCTGTGATGGCTGAACTGGAGCATGCCTTCAAGTTCAACGACGCTGTGCTGCGCCACCTGACGGTTCAGAAGAAGAAGGCCGACACCGGCCCATCTTCAATGATGAAGACCGTCGAGCGTGAAGAAGCCCGCAAGGCCAGCCAAGCGGAATACGCCGCTGCCGGCGAGCGCTGATCGTCCACAGCCCTCTCGGGAGTGGAGAACCGCGTCGTCTTGACGGCCTGTATCGCCGAGGCTGAGGCCCTGCGCTACACCCCCGCCGGTTTGCCTGCTGTTGCCCTGCGGCTCGAACACGAGTCCAGGCAAAACGAGGCAGGCGAGCCGCGGGACGTCAAGGCAGCCATGAAGGCCGTCGCATTCGGTGCGATGGCCGAGCGGCTTGCGAGGCAGCAGATTGGAAGTCGATGGACTTTCAGCGGCTTTCTCGCCACGCCGCGCAATGGCAGGAACGCTGTGCTCCACATCCAGGATATTCAACAAAATTAATTTTCCAAGGGGTCCGCAATGGCCACGTTCAAGAAGTTCAACAAAGACAAGCGCCCAAAGCGCAACACCCAGTCCCTGCTGTTCAAGCGCAAGCGCTTTTGCCGCTTCACGGTGACCGGTGTTGAAGAAATCGACTACAAGGATGTCGACACGCTGCGCGATTTCATCGCCGAAAACGGCAAGATCATCCCCGCGCGCCTGACCGGCACGCGCGCCATCTTCCAGCGCCAGCTGAACACCGCCATCAAGCGCGCCCGCTTCCTGGCCCTGGTGCCTTACAGCGACCAGCACAAGATCTAAGGAGCACAACCCATGCAAATCATTCTGCTCGACAAGGTTGTGAACCTCGGCAACCTGGGCGAAATCGTCAAGGTCAAGGACGGCTACGCTCGCAACTTCCTGATCCCTTCGGGCCGCGCACGCCGCGCCACCGAATCGGCCAAGGCTGATTTCGAAGCCAAGCGCGTCGAACTGGAAAAGGCTGCTGCCGCCAAGCTGGCGCAAGCCCAGGCCGAAGGCGAAAAGCTGGCCGGCACCACCGTCAAGCTGACCCAAAAGGCTGGCGTGGACGGCCGCCTGTTTGGTTCCGTGACCAACCAGGACATCGCCGAAGAGCTGAGCAAGCAAGGCTACAAGGTTGCCAAGGCCCAGGTTCGCCTGCCCAATGGCCCGATCAAGGTCGTCAGCGAAACCACGGTCAGCGTGGCTCTGCACACCGACGTGGTGGTGGAAGTCACCGTGTCGGTCTACGGCGAAACCGCCTGATCGCCAGCACGTAGTAACCTGCGTGACTTGCCGCGAAAGCCGCCCTCGGGCGGCTTTTGTCTTTTCGACCCCGCCATTTGTACAGGATTGCCCACCGGTAATCCACAGATTGCCCCAAGGTTTATCCCCGGTTGCCGCACTTGGCGGGTGGCCGGAATGCATCCATTCAGGCCCCTGCCCGGAGAAACCCCATGTCCGCTGTCTTCCCCCCGCTCGATGAACAGGGTTTCGTGCCGCCTTCCGGTTCCGGACAGGACCAGGAGATTGCCAAGCTGCGCACGCCACCGCACTCCATCGAGGCCGAGTCCAGCGTGCTCGGCGGCCTGCTGCTGGACAACAATGCCTGGGACCGGGTGGGCGACCTGCTGGTGGAGAGCCACTTCTACCGGCACGAGCACCAGATGATCTACTCGGCCATCGGTGCGCTGATCAATGGCAGCAAGCCAGCCGACGTGATCACCGTGTTCGAGCACCTGAAGAACCTGGGCAATGCCCAGGAAGCAGGCGGCCTGACCTACCTGAACAACCTGGCGCAGTACGTTCCGAGCGCGAGCAACATCCGCCGCTACGCGGAAATCGTGCGCGAGCGCGCCATTCTGCGCAAGCTGGTCACGGCCAGCGATGAAATCTCCACCAATGCCTTCAACCCCCAGGGCAAGACGGTGGAGCGCATCCTGGATGAAGCCGAGGCCAAGATCTTCGCCATCGGCGAAGAGGGTTCGCGCACCAAGCAAGGCTTCCAGTCGCTCGACAAGCTGGTGATCGACCTGCTCGACAAGGTGCAGGAGATGGCCGACAACCCGGTGGACGTGACCGGCGTGCCCACCGGCTTTGCCGACCTGGACCGCATGACCTCGGGCCTGCAGGCGGGTGACATGGTGGTGCTGGCAGCGCGCCCCTCCATGGGCAAGACCTCGTTTGCCGTGAACATCGCCGAGCACGTGGCGCTCAACGAGGGCCTGCCCGTCGCCATCTTCTCGATGGAAATGGGCGCCGCCCAGCTGGCCGTGCGTATCGTCGGCTCCATCGGCCGCGTGAACCAGGGCAACCTGCGCACCGGCAAGCTCACCGACGAAGAATGGCCGCGCCTGACCGAGGCCATCGAGCGGCTGCGCACCGTGTCGCTGCACATCGACGAAACGCCAGGGCTGACCCCCGGCGAGCTGCGTGCCAATGCGCGCCGGCTGGCGCGCCAGTGCGGCAAGCTGGGCCTGATCGTGGTCGACTACCTGCAGCTCATGAGCGGCTCGGGCGCCGGCAGTGCCGACAACCGCGCCACCGAGCTGGGCGAAATCTCCCGGGGCCTGAAGATGCTGGCCAAGGAGCTGCAGTGCCCGGTGATCGCGCTGTCGCAGCTCAACCGCTCGGTCGAGCAGCGCACCGACAAGCGCCCCATGATGTCCGATCTGCGCGAATCGGGCGCCATCGAGCAGGATGCCGACATCATCATGTTCATCTACCGCGACGACTACTACAACAAGGACAGCAAGGAGCCTAACGTGGCCGAGGTCATCATCGGCAAGCAGCGTAACGGCCCCACCGGCACCGTGAAGCTGTTCTTCCAGAAGAACCAGACCCGCTTCGAAAACCTCGCCATGGGCAGCGGTGGTGATGACTATTGACGCGCAAGGTTGAGGCGCCCCAATGCAAAAGGCCCCCGCCAATGGCGGGGGCCTTTTGCATTTTTAGCGCGGAATCAGTTTTTCAGTGTGTGCGGTATAGCCCGCGACGCATGAAACTGGCGCGGCCCAGACCAGTGCCCCCGTGCAAGGGCCGCCCCGCCGCACCGGGGGGCGTCCCCCTCCCGACTCGCGCAGCGAGTCGAGAGAGGGGTGAAGGCGCGAAGCGACTCAGGGGGTGCTCTATTTCTAGAGCACTTCGCTGGCAAAGTCCGCCAGGCGTGAGCGCTCACCCCGCGCCAGGGTGATGTGGCCGCTGTGCGGCCAGCCCTTGAAGCGGTCCACCGCATAGGTCAGGCCCGAGGAGCCTTCGGTCAGGTAGGGCGTGTCGATCTGCGCCAGATTGCCCATGCAGATGATCTTGGTGCCGGGGCCGGCACGGGTGATCAGCGTCTTCATCTGCTTGGGCGTCAGGTTCTGCGCTTCGTCGATGATCACGTACTTGTTCAGGAAGGTGCGCCCGCGCATGAAGTTCATGCTCTTGATCTTGATGCGGCTCCTGATCAGCTCATTCGTGGCGGCGCGCCCCCATTCGCCGGCATTGCCGCCATCGCCCTTGGCCAGGAATTCGAGGTTGTCGTCGAGCGCGCCCATCCAGGGCCCCATCTTCTCTTCTTCGGTGCCAGGCAGAAAGCCGATGTCTTCGCCCACGCTCACCGTGGCCCGGGTCATGATGATCTCGGTGTAGCGCCGGTCGTCCAGCACCTGGGTCAGGCCTGCGGCCAGGGCCAGCAGGGTCTTGCCGGTGCCGGCCGTGCCGGTCAGGGTCACGAAGTCGATCTCGGGGTCCATGAGCAGGTTCATGGCGTAGTTCTGCTCGCGGTTGCGCGTGGTCACGCCCCACACCGCATGCTTGGCCGAGCCATAGTCCTTGAGGGTCTGCAGCACCGCGGTCTTTTCGCGGATTTCGCTCACGCGCGCGAACAGGCTGGGCTCGCCAGGGGCCTCGAAGTACGCGAACTGGTTGATCATCAGCTGCGGCACGATGGGGCCGCCGATGCGGTAGTAGGTGTGCACCCCGCTCTGCCAGCTTTCCACGTTCTTGCCGCTCTTGACCCAGAAGTCCGGGGGCAGGGCCAGCACGCCGGAGTACAGCAGGTCGCCGTCTTCCAGGGTCTTGTCGTTCTGGTAGTCCTCGGCGTTCAGGCCCAGGGCGCGCGCCTTGACGCGCATGTTGATGTCCTTGGACACCAGCACCACCTCGCGCGGTGCGTGCAGCTTGCGCAATGCCTCCACCACGCCCAGGATCTGGTTGTCCGCTTTGCCCTGGGGCAGGCTGGTGGGCAGGCTGTAGTCCAGCGGTGCGGTCTGAAAGAACAGGTGGCCGCCGGCGGCACGCTGGCCTGTGGAGTCGAGCTTCAGGCCGTGGGCGATGTCGGCGCCGTGCACGCCGGCCAGTGCGTCCAGGGTGCGGCTGGTCTGGCGGCCGTTGCGGGCCACTTCGGTCATGCCCTTCTTGTGGCCGTCGAGCTCTTCCAGCACGATCATGGGCAGGAAGATGTCGTGCTCTTCGAAGCGGAACAGGCTGGTCGGGTCGTGCAGCAGCACGTTGGTGTCCAGCACGAACAGCTTGGACGGGCCGCTGGGGCGCGCGCGCTTGGTGCTGCCGCTGGTGCGGCTGGCTGGCGCTGCGGCGGCCGTGGGGGTGGCGGCAGTGCGTGCGGTCTTGCGGCCAGGCGGGGTGCTGCGTGCAGTGACAGGAGTGGGCGCCGGTGCGGGGGCTGCAACCGGCTCGCTGCGGCTGCGGCCTGCGGTCCGTTGTGGTTCGGTCGCTTGTGCCGTGGTGGGCACAGCCTGCAGCGCTGCGCGGGCGGCTGTCTTGCGGGCGGGTGCGCGCGCGGCGGCGGTGGATTCCACAGCTTCGGAGGCGGCAGGTTGCGGGGTGCGGCCGGGCTGGGCCGTCACGTCATAGGCTTCGGGCGAGAGCAGGGCAGCGCGTCGTGCGGGAGCGGGAGGAAGGGGCATGGTGTGCAGGGCCTCGGGCAGTGGGGTATTCAGAAAACAAAAAGCCGCCTGGAGGCCGAGGCGGCTTTTTTGGGGGAGGGAAGCGTTCCAGTTTCCAGGGGCATTGAACCATTATGCCTATTCCCCGAGGCGGTTCCCCGCAGTGCAGGGAGCGGCCATGGGTGGCCGGCGATCAGGCGGCCTTCTTCAGGGTCTTGATGCCCTTGACGGCCTTGAGGACTTCGTCCACGTGGCCGGGCACCTTCAGGCCGCGCCATTCCTGAACCAGCAGGCCATCGGGCCCGACCAGGAAGGTGCTGCGCTCGATGCCCTTGACCTTCTTGCCGTACATGATCTTGTTCTTGACCACGCCGAACATGTGGCACATCTTCTCTTCGGTGTCGGCGATCAGCTCGAACGGCAGTTCCAGCTTTTCCTTGAAGTCGTCGTGCGACTTCATGTTGTCGCGCGATACGCCGAACACGGCGGCGCCGGCCTTCACGAAGTCCTTGTACTTGTCGCGGAACTGCATGGCCTCCGTCGTACAGCCCGGGGTGTTGTCCTTGGGATAGAAGTACAGAACCAGAACTTGGCCAAGGTGCGAGGTGTTGGAGACCTTCAGTCCACCCGTTGCGTTGGCTTCAAATTCAGGGAGGGGTTTGTTGACAACGATCGCCATATCACTTCAATCTCTCAGGATGTAGTCGTTGATAAGCCAGGGGAGTGGGAGTGTTATTGCTTTTGGAAGGCCCCTGACCGCAACCGGAGATTTTACCCTGAAACGGACTCTTTCGCGAATCGCATTCTGTAACCAAAGTACACAGGCCGGAACCTGTTCAGTACCTTGGGTGTCTTCGGGCGCGCGATGGAGGGCATTTCAAGGCGCCGATTCAAGCAGCAGCGCGGCGACCACGTTGCGCCCCTCGCCCGCCAGGATGTTGTAGGTGCGGCAGGCGGCGGCCGTGTCCATGGTCTCCAGGCCCAGGCGACGCGCCATCAGTGGCTGCAGCCATGCAGGCGGCACAAAGCGGTTGCGCTGGCCACTGCCGAAGATGATGAGCTCGGTCTCGAGCTTCGCCAATTGTGCGAAATGCTCGGCCGTAAGGTCCTCGAAGCGCGCGCAGGGCCACGCCTGGCGCAGGCCGTCCGAGCCGACGATCACGCTGTGGGTGATCTTTTCGCCATCCACCCCGATCCACCCCGGGCCATACCCCGTGACGGTTTGTGCATTGGCTTTGTCCGGCTGGAATTTCATGGTGTTCGGTGGGTGCGCGCGGCGCGGGCCCCGGGGCCCGACTCGCAGGTGATCTGTGGTCAAATTATAGGTTTCGCCCAACCACTGGCCGCTTTGGCCGACCCTGGTGCGAACCGCACTTTGTCCACTGCACCTTCCTGCGCATGAAAACCGTCCAGAAATCCGCCAAGCTTGCCAACGTCTGCTACGACATCCGGGGCCCGATCATGGACGCGGCCAAGCAGATGGAGGAAGACGGCCACAAGATCATCAAGCTCAACATCGGCAACCTCGCGGTGTTCGGCTTCGATGCGCCCGAAGAGATCCAGCAGGACATGATCCGCAACCTGCCCAACTCGGCCGGTTATTCGGACAGCAAGGGCATCTTCGCGGCCCGCAAGGCCGTGATGCACGAGACGCAAAAGCAGGGCATCAAGGGCGTGGCCCTCGACGACATCTACCTGGGCAACGGCGCCAGCGAGCTGATCGTGATGGCCACCAACGCCCTGCTGGACAACGGCGACGAGCTGCTGCTTCCCTCGCCCGACTACCCGCTGTGGACGGCGGCGGCCAGCCTCTCGGGCGGCACGCCCGTGCACTACCTGTGCGAAGAGGCCAATGGCTGGATGCCCGACCTGGCCGACATCCGCGCCAAGATCACGCCGCGCACCAAGGGCATCGTGGTCATCAACCCGAACAACCCCACGGGCGCGCTGTACTCGGACGAGTTGCTGCGCGGCATCGTGGCCATCGCTCGCGAGCACGGCCTGGTGATCTTTGCCGACGAGGTCTACGACAAGGTGCTCTACGACGGCGCCACGCACACCGCCATCGGCTCGCTCAGCGAGGACGTGCTCACGCTCACCTTCAACTCGCTGTCCAAGAGCTACCGCTCCTGTGGCTACCGTGCGGGCTGGCTGGTGGTCTCGGGCGACAAGAAGCCGGCGCGCGACTACATCGAGGGCCTGAACATGCTCTCCAACATGCGCCTGTGCGCCAACGTGCCAGGGCAGTGGGCCATCCAGACCGCGCTGGGCGGCCACCAGAGCATCAACGAGCTGGTTGGCGATGGCGGGCGCCTGCGCAAGCAGCGCGACCTGGCCTACGAGCTGATCACCGCCATTCCTGGCGTCACCTGCGTCAAGCCGCGCGCCGCGCTGTACATGTTCCCGCGCCTGGACCCGGCCATCTACCCCATCCAGGACGACCAGCAGTTCTTCCTGGAGCTGCTGCAGGAAACCAAGGTCATGCTGGTGCAGGGCACGGGCTTCAACTGGGCCGCGCCCGACCACTTCCGCATCGTGTTCCTGCCCCACGAGGAGGACCTGCGCGATGCCATCGGCCGCGTGGCCCGCTTCCTGGAGCAATACCGCAAGCGCCAGCAGACCGCCGCCTGAGGCGCTCGGGCTGTTGACCGGAGATCCTTCCCCATGCGTGTCTGCCCTGCCCACCGTGACCTGGCACCCCTTGCGTGCGCGCTGGCACTGGTGTTGCCGGCAGCACAGGCGGCCGACAAGGAGCCGGTGGGCTTCACGCACAAGGACTGGGGCCTGCAGTGCGACAACACCCGAGCCTGCCGGGCCGTGGGCTACCAGGCCGAGGCCGGTGACTCGGAGCCGGTGTCCATCCGCCTGACCCGCGAGGCCGGGCCTGACGCCCCGGTGCTGGTGGACCTGCAGGTCTCGACCGAGAAGGCCACGCCGCCGTCGCTGAACCTCCAGGTGGGCAAGCTCTCGCTGTCCGGCCTTGCGGGAGAGATCCCCCGCGTTCCTGCAAGCCAGGTGGCGGCGTTGCTGCAGGAACTGCTGAAGAACGAGGAAGCCACCGTCACCGCCGGCAAGGACCGGTGGGTGCTGTCGCTCGCCGGTGCCAGCGCCGTGCTGCTGAAGATGGACGAGGCCCAGGGCCGCGTCGGCACGCCGGGCGCCCTGGTGCGGCGCGGCAACAAGGCCGAGGCATCGGTGCTGGGCCCGGTGCCTGCGCCGGTGCTCAACGCCATGCGGCCGCTGCCCGAGCGCAAGGCCGATGCCGCGCTGGCCAAGCCACTGCTCGCCGCCATCGACCGCAAGGACGTTAGCGAGCGCTGCAACGGCGATGCCCCCCAACCCGCCGACCTGCAGGTGCATCGCCTCACGGAGCGCAAGGTACTGCTGTCCATCCCCTGTGCCATGGGCGCCTACAATTTCGGTGGACTGCACTGGCTGGCCAACGACCGACCGCCCTACCAGCCGCAACTTCTCGACGCCGAAGGCGAATTCGATGCGGCAGACGGGTCGATCCGCTCCTCCATGAAGGGACGCGGCATCGGCGACTGCTGGTCCATGCAGGAATGGCATTTCGACGGCCGCGGCTTCGTGCTCACCGGCGAATCGGGCGACAGCCTGTGCCGCGGCTTTGCTGGCGGCGCCTGGCAATTGCCCGCCCGAACTTCCAAGGTGGTTCTGCCCACCAACCCCGTTTCCAGGAAACCCTGATTTTTATGACCATGAAACCCATCCAAGTAGGCCTGCTGGGCATCGGCACCGTCGGCAGCGGCGTGTTCAACGTGCTGCAGCGCAACCAGGAAGAAATCCGCCGCCGCGCGGGCCGCGGTATCGAGATCACCATGGTGGCCGATCTTGACGTGGAGCGTGCCCGGGCCGCAGTGGGTGCTGACATCCAGGTCGTCAACGACGCCCGCGCCATCATCGCCAACCCCGACATCGACATCGTCATCGAGCTCATCGGCGGCTACGGCATCGCACGTGCGCTGGTGCTCGAAGCCATCGCCGCCGGCAAGCATGTGGTCACCGCCAACAAGGCGCTCCTGGCCGTGCACGGCACCGAGATCTTCGCGGCCGCCTCGGCCAAGGGCGTGATGGTGGCCTTCGAGGCCGCCGTGGCCGGTGGCATCCCCATCATCAAGGCGCTGCGCGAAGGCCTCACGGCCAACCGCATCCAGTGGATCGCCGGCATCATCAACGGCACCACCAACTTCATCCTGTCCGAGATGCGCAGCAAGGGCCTCGATTTCGACGTGGTGCTCAAGGAAGCGCAGCGCCTGGGCTATGCCGAGGCCGACCCCACGTTCGACATCGAAGGCGTGGACGCCGCGCACAAGGTCACGCTGATGAGCGCCATCGCCTTCGGCATCCCGGTGCAGTTCGACAAGGCCTACGTCGAAGGCATCACCAAGCTCGGCGCGGCCGACATCAAGTACGCCGAGCAACTGGGCTACCGCATCAAGCTGCTGGGTATCACCAAGCGCGCGGACAAGGGCATCGAGCTGCGCGTGCACCCGAGCCTGGTGCCCTCCAAGCGCCTGATCGCCAACGTCGAAGGCGCCATGAACGCCGTGGTGGTGCAGGGCGATGCCGTGGGCACCACGCTGTACTACGGCAAGGGCGCGGGCAGCGAGCCCACCGCCAGCGCTGTGATTGCCGACCTGGTGGACATCGCCCGCCTGCACACGGCCGACCCCGAGCACCGCGTGCCGCACCTGGCCTTCCAGGCCAACACGCTGACCGATGCCATGGGCACGCTGCCGCTGCTGCCCATGAGCGAAGTGGTCACCAGCTACTACCTGCGCCTGCGCGTGGCCGACCAGGCCGGCGTGCTGGCCAAGGTCACCGGCCTGCTGGCCGAAGCCGGCATCAGCATCGACGCCATGCTGCAGCGAGAAGCCGACGAAGTGGGCGGAGAAGGCACTGGACCGGAGGGGACACGTAGCGTCCCGCAGACCGACCTCATCATCCTCACGCACGATACGCGCGAAGGCACCATGGACACCGTGCTGGCCCAGATGCAGGCCCTGCCCACCGTGCTGGCCCCGATCACGCGCATCCGCAAGGAAGAACTCAACTGACGCAGCCGGCACCTGCGTTGTGAACGCAGACGGGACACCACCATGAAATACCTCAGCACCCGCGGCCATGCAGACCGCAAGCAGTTCTGCGACATCCTGCTCGAAGGCCTGGCCCCCGATGGCGGCCTGTACCTGCCCGAGCACTACCCGCAGGTCGACGACGCCATGCTCACGCGCCTGCGCAAGGCCTACCACGAGCAGGGCTACGCCGAGCTGGCCTTCCAGATCCTGTCGCTGTACATCGACGACATCCCGGCCGCCGACCTGAAGGCGCTGTGCGAGAAGACGTACACGGCCGAGGTCTTCGGCACCGGCGAGATCGTGCCCCTGCGCCACCTGGAAAACAGCCTGTGGCTCGAAGCCCTGTCCAACGGCCCCACGCTGGCCTTCAAGGACATGGCCATGCAGCTCCTGGGCAACCTGTTCGAGTACGAACTGAACCGCCGCGGCGAGGAGCTCAACATCCTGGGCGCCACCAGCGGCGACACCGGCAGCGCGGCCGAGTACGCCATGCGCGGCAAGAAGGGCGTGCGCGTCTTCATGACCAGCCCGCACGGCCGCATGAGTGCCTTCCAGCAGGCGCAGATGTTCAGCCTGCAGGACGAGAACATCCACAACATCGCCATCGAAGGCGTGTTCGACGACTGCCAGGACATCGTCAAGGCCGTGAGCAACGACCTGCCCTTCAAACGCAAGTACAAGATCGGCACCGTCAACTCCATCAACTGGGCGCGCCTGCTGGCGCAGGTGGTCTACTACTTTGCCGGCTACGTGCAGGCCACCGAGCGCAACGACCAGCAGGTCAGCTTCACAGTGCCCAGCGGCAACTTCGGCAACATCTGCGCGGGCCATGTGGCGCGCTCCATGGGCCTGCCGATCGCCAAGCTGGTGCTGGCCACCAACGAGAACGACGTGCTCGACGAGTTCTTCCGCACCGGTGTGTACCGCGTGCGCAGCAGCGCCGACACGCATGAAACGTCCAGCCCATCGATGGACATCAGCAAGGCCAGCAATTTCGAGCGCTTCGTGTTCGACCTGCTGGGCCGCGACGGCGCACGCACCAAGGCCCTGTTCGGCGATGCGCTGGCCAAGGAGGGGAAATTCGACCTGAGCGCCGACCCGCTCTTTGCCGAGGCGGCCACCCGCTACGGCTTCGAGAGCGGCAAGAGCACGCATGCCGACCGCCTGGCCACCATCAGGGGCAACTTCCAGCGCCATGGCGTGACCATCGACACCCACACCGCCGACGGGGTGAAGGTGGCGCTGGAACACCACAGCGACCCGGCCGTGCCCATGATCGTGCTCGAGACGGCCCTGCCCATCAAGTTCGCCGAGACCATCGTCGAGGCCCTGGGCCATTCGCCCGAGCGGCCTGCGAAGTTCGCCGGCATCGAGGACCTGCCCAAGCGCGTGCAGGTGATGCCTGCCGACGTGCGCCTGGTGCAGGCCTACATCGAGCGCCACTGCCAGTGAGGGGCCGCCTGCCCAGCCGCGCCATGGCGCGCCGGGCAGGGGTTGTCATTCGGGGCGCCGAGGGTGGCGCCCCTTTCGCTCTTTGACGGAGCTTGGGTGGGCCATGGATGCCATGGCCTTGTGCAGGAGCATGGGATGAAGGTTGTAGGTTTTGCAGGGTTCTCCGGCAGCGGCAAGACCACGCTGGTCGAGCAGCTCATTCCCGAGATGCGGCTGCGCGGCCTGCGGGTCTCGGTGGTCAAGCACGCACACCACAGTTTCGACATCGATCACGTGGGCAAGGACACCTGGCGCCACCGCGAGGCCGGTGCCTTCGAGGTGGTGGCCGCCTCCGACCGGCGCCTGGCGCTGGTGCGCGAGTTCGAGCGGCCGGCCGAGCTCACCGTGCACCACCTGCTCGCCGAGTTGTACCAGGGCGTGGACTGGGTGCTGGTGGAGGGCTTCAAGGACAGCGATCTGCTCAAGGTCGAGGTCTGGCGCGCCCCCGAGGCCGGCCAGGCCCCCAAGCCCGTGCGCTATACCGAAGACGATTTTGTGGCGGCAGTGGCCACCGATGCCCCGGGGCAGTTGCCGGTGCCCACCGGTCTGCCCCTGCTCGACCTGAACGACCCGGCGCAGGTCGTGGACTGGCTGCTGCAGTATGGCGAGCGCTTCGAGTACGACTGGGACCTGCACCAATGAGACCCCTCACCGCTTTCAAGCCCCTTAAATCCCTGGCCGACGCCCTGGCCGAGTTGCTGGAGCGTGCCACCCCGCTGGCAGGTACCGACACGGTCACCACCTTCGATGCCGACGGCCGGGTGCTGGCCCAGGACGCCGTCTCGTCCCTGCAGGTGCCTCCCAACGACAACAGTTCCATGGACGGCTACGCCGTGCGCCGCGCCGACGTGGCGACTGCAGGCACGGTGTTGTCCGTGTCGCAACGCATCGCCGCCGGCAGTGCGGGGGCGCCTTTGCAGCCGGGCACGGCCGCGCGCATCTTCACGGGGGCTCCGATTCCCGACGGCGCCGATGCGGTGCTGATGCAGGAGGACTGCGAAGCCCTGGACGACGGTCAGGTACGGATCAATGCCGTGCCGACTGCCGGCCAGTGGATACGCCGTGCTGGCGAGGACATCACCCGCGGCGCGGTGGTGCTGTCTGCCGGCATGCGCCTGACCCCGGCGGAACTGGGCCTGGCGGCGAGCATCGGCCTGCACCAGCTACAGGTGGCGCGCCGCCCCCGCGTGGCGCTGTTCTCCACCGGCGACGAACTGGTCATGCCGGGGGACGTGCCGCCCGAGCAGATGCGCCCGGGTGCCATCTACAACAGCAACCGCTTCTTCCTGCGCGCCATGCTGCTGCGCCTGGGTTGCGAGGTAACGGATCTGGGCATCGTGCCCGACCGGCGCGATGCGACCATCGAGGCCCTGCAGCGTGCGAGCGAAGCCCATGACCTGATCCTCACCAGCGGCGGCGTGTCCGTGGGTGAAGAGGACCACATCAAGCCCGCCGTGGAGTCGCTGGGAACGCTCGATCTCTGGCAGATCGCCATGAAGCCGGGCAAGCCCTTTGCCTATGGGCGTATCGGCAACGCCCACTTCATGGGGCTGCCCGGCAACCCGGTATCGAGCTTCCTGACCTTTGCGCTGCTGGTGCGGCCCTTCTTGCTGCGCCTGCAGGGCGTGCAGGCTGTGGCCCCACGCGCGCTGCCGGCCACGGCGCATTTCGCCTGGCCCCGGGCCGACAAGCGCCGCGAGTTCCTGCGCGTGCGGCACAACGCGGCGGGGGGCCTCGATCTGTTTGCCAACCAGAGCTCGGGCGTGCTCACCTCCGCCGCCTGGGGTGATGGCGTGGTGGACAACCCTGCCGGCCAGACCATTGCGCCGGGCGATACGGTGCAGTTCATTGCCTTTGCGGAGCTGCTGGCATGAAGATCACCGTGCGTTATTTCGCCTCCATCCGCGAGGCCATCGGCCAGGGCAGCGAAGCGGTGGACACCGCTGCGGCGACCCTGGGCGAACTGCGCGATGAGTTGATCGCGCGCGGCAGCGCCCACGCCGCCAGCCTGGCCCGGGGCCGGGCCGTGCGCATGGCGCTGAACCAAGTGCTCAGCACCGAAGATGCTGCTCTGCACGAGGGTGCCGAAGTGGCTTTTTTCCCACCCGTCACGGGCGGCTGATCCTTTCGCGCGCTGGGCCCCGGCTACAGGGCCTGCAGGCGCTGTACCAGGGCTTCCGAGGCCGCCATCATGGGTGCGCGCAGCTCATTGCGCATTTCTCCTGCATGCGCGAGCATGGCCTTGAGCGGGGCAGGGTTGGGTTCGGCAAAGCAAGCCTCGATCCAGGGTTGCAGGGCCTGCCATGTGCGGCGGGCCTGGGGCAGATCGCCCCCGCGCAGCAAGCCCACCAGTTCCACAAACTGTGGTGTCTGCCAGTGCGCGCAGGCAGAGATGGCGCCCGCGCCGCCCAGTGCCAGCGTATTGAAGATTTGCGCGTCTTCACCCGTCAGCACCTGGAGGCGGCCATCCGCGATCAGGGCTTGCGTCTTGGCCGTGCTGCCGCCGCAGTCCTTGATGGCCTGGATGCGTGGGTGTGCCGCCAGTGCCAGCAGCGTCTCGGGGGTGAGTGTGGCGCCCGTGCGGTACGGAATGTCGTAGATGACCACGGGCACCGTGCTGGCGTCGGCGATGGCGCGAAACCAGTGCAGCAGGCCGTCCTGTGACGGGCGGATGTAATGCGGCGCGGACACCAGCAGGCCCGCCAGCGGGTAGCACGCCAGGGCCTGCACCTGGTCCAGTACCTGGCCCTGGTGGTAGCCCGAGACTCCCATCACCACGGGCAGATCGCGGGCGGCTTCGAGCGTGGTTTCCAGCACCTGCAACTGCTCGGCCTTTTCCAGGGCGGCGGCCTCCCCGGTGGAGCCGCAGGCGACGAAGCCCGAGACGCCTTCGGCACGCAGCCGGGCTGTCAGGGCGGCGAGGGCAGGGTGGTCCACTGCGCCGTCCTTGAACGGCGTGACCAGGGCGATCCAAAGACCGCTGAAGACGGGGCTGTTGGGGTGGTTGGCTGCAGCAGCAGGTACAGCCGCAGTGGCAATCGGCAGGGGGGACATGCGAAAACATCCTTTCAGGGTTCGACCAAGGGAAGAACCGCCAGGCTGCGCGCGCGGAATACCGGGAAAGAAAGGGGGAGGGGTAAAGGGAGCTGTCTTTCTGCCAGGGGTTCCGTCGCTCATCCGGACGGAACCACAGCTCCGGTCAGATGAGCTCTGGTTTTTTGGCTTTGACCACGCAATGCCCTGCCACCGCGGGTGCGGTAGGAAGGGCCAGGGTGCAGTGGGTGGTCATGGCGAGCAGTATAGCGGGGAGCGCGTCAGCCCTGCTCGGGCGCCGGCTCCACGGGGGCGACCAGTTCGGGGCACTGCCATGCCAGCAACTCGGCCAGACGCGTCACGATCCAGGTGGCCTCGGGTACCGAGACGCCGGACTCGGCGGTGCACAGCCCGGCATGGATGCGCCGCAGGATCTCGGTTTCGGAAGGCGCCTGCACGTGGTAGAGCGTCTGCGCATGCTCCACCAGGTGCCCGGCCAGGTCTTCGCACAGCTCGTAGCGCGTGCGCACCACGCTGGCCGGCTCGCGCAGGCGCTGGCGGGCATCGCTGTATACAGCCATGAAGGACGGGGGGACGTGGATCTGGTTGTCGTCGTCGTGCATGGCGCAGGCAGGTCGAAATGGCAATGGAAGGGTCAGGCCGCAGCGCTGTTCGGCACGCTGCTGCGGTTCTTGCTGCGAAAGCGCTTGCCGTAGTCGATCATGGGCTGTTCCACGGTGTAGTACAGCGCAGTGGCCAGCAGCAAGGTGGCAATGACGACGGTGAGGTGGGCGCCTGCGCCCGACCATTGCAGGTTGGCATAGACCACGACCATCACCTTGGCATGGACGAGGTACAGCGAATAAGAAATCTTGCCGATGTAGCGCACCAGCACGTCCTTGATGGGCGGCAGCTTGAGGAACAGGATGAACACGCAGGCCAGGCCCACGGCGGCCAGCGGCTGCGGCGCCAACCCCACGACGACCTGCCACTGCGACCACAGCAAGATCAGCAGCAGCGCCACCGGCCACAGGATGCTGCTGGGGATGCGCCTGAGCACCTTCTCGTACCGGTAGATCACCGTGCCCATCACGAAGAAGTACAGGTAGCCCACGATGTTGGACTTGATCAGCACATGCTGCAGCAGGGGCGTGAATTCCACCCCGGCGTTGCGCGCCTGGGCCAGGTAGAGGAAGTCGAGCGCGCCGGTGTTGGCCGTCTTGATCCAGGCGATGGACAGCAGGGTGGACAGGACCAGAACGCCCAGCCAGAAATGCCGCCAGCGCACGCGGTGCGCCACCAGGGCCAGCACCACCACGATGGCATACCAGAAGAGCTCTACCGTGAGCGTCCAGCCCACGTGCACGCGGTCGAAGAACAGGCTGCTGCGCACGGACAGCTGCTGCAGGTTGAGCAGGTTGAGCAGGAAGTGCGGGTAGTCGTTGGCCACCAGTTGCCGGAACCCGGGGACCAACGCCATCTCGACCAGCACGATGCCCACCAGGGCGACCCAGTATACCGGGAAGATGCGAAAGAACCGTGCCTTGGCATAGTCGCCCATGCTGTTGCGCTCGGCGCTCTGGATGATGAGGTAGCCCGAGATCAGGAAGAACAGCTGCACGCCGATGCCGCCGCCATCGGGGCCGAACAGCGGCACCGGGATGCCGGCGTAGACCGAGAAGTGGTGCAGCGCCACCGAGAGGATGGCGCAGGCGCGCAGGACGTCGATGTTGTTGTCGTGTTCTACCGATTGCAGGCGCTGCGTGATGTCTGAAAATTTCATGCTGGAGTGAAATGCCCTTGCGAGGACGGTGTATGGCGCGGCCGGTCCGGCGGCACCGCACGCATTATTGGCGACTTGGCCGGGCCGTCAGTCGGGCGTGAACAGCCGCTCGAACTTCGTTCGGTCCGCATCCAGCTCGAAGGTCACCACCTGGCCCATCTTCATGTCCGACAGCCGGCAGGCGGCGAACAGCGTCGACTGGCCTGCCAGGTCCATGCTGTCCAGGTCCACCAGGGCATAGGGGTAGGGCACGAACACCTCATGCGCGAAGATATCCTTGCTGCGGTTGCGCGGCGACGGGTAGAGCTTGTATTTTTCGGTGGTGATGGTTTGTGTGGCCATGTCAGGTAGGGGTACAGTTCTCTGGATCCTACAGACAATCATTTCCTTCAGAAAAAAACAGATCCATGGCAAAACCCAAGAGTGAATGGCCCACGAAGGTACTGGCGTTGATCCAATCCGGCAACCACCCTGCGGCCATCGCGCAGGTGAAAGTGGCCCCGACGGTGACCGATGTCACGCGTTTGCAGGCCCTGGTGGCCAAGCTGCCACGCACCCCCGCGCTCGTGCAACTGGAAAAAGTGCTGGAAGAGGAGCGTGCCCTGCTGGCCGCCCCCCGCCTGCACCGCTCTCCATGACTACCCGCCCGGCAGGCAGTGTCTCCATCCAGACGGCGGACTTCGACCTGTCCGCCGAAGTCGCAGCGCTGCGCCGCGAAGACCGCCGCGTGGGCGCGGTGTGCGCCTTCGTGGGCACGGTGCGCGACCGCAACGATGGCGACGACGTGGCCTCCCTGGAGCTGGAGCACTACCCGGGCATGACCGAAAAGTCCATTGCCGCGATGGTCGAGGCCGCCTTCGGGCGCTTCGAGCTCTTTGGCGTGCGCGTGATCCACCGCGTGGGGCTGCTGCAGCCGCTCGACCAGATCGTGCTGGTGGCGGTCACCAGTGCCCACCGGGGCCAGAGTTTCGAGGCCTGCGAGTTCCTGATGGACTACCTCAAGACCCAGGCGCCGTTCTGGAAGAAGGAAGTCACCCCTGCGGGTGCGCGCTGGGTCGATGCGCGCGTGAGCGACGACGCGGCGCTGGCCCGCTGGGGCATTGCACCGGCCCACGGTGACATGTAAATATTGGTAATTTTGTGCGCCGCGCCGCCAAAGCAGGCGCACAAGGTGGGACTGACGCCGCCTGATGGCCCTGACCCAGGCTCGGGATGCTTGAAAAGGGTGCCGAAAGTCCCCATGTGTGACGCAATTCGGAAGGACATTCACCCATGCGTCTCGACAAGTTCACCACCAAGTTCCAGGAAGCCCTGAGCGACGCCCAGACCCTTGCGCTGGGCAATGACAACGCCTACATCGAGCCCGTGCACATGCTCGTGGCCATGCTGCGCCAGGAAGACGGGCCGCGCGCGCTGCTGCAGCGCGCCGGTGCCAATGTGCAGGGCCTGCTGGCCGCTGCGGAAAGCGCCGTCAAGCGCCTGCCGGCCGTGCACGGCCAGGAGCAGGTGCAGGGCGGCCCCGAGCTGGGCCGCGTGCTGCAGGCCACCGAGAAAGAGGCCATCAAGCGTGGTGACCAGTTCATCGCCAGCGAGCTGTTCCTGCTCGCGCTGATCGACAGCAAGGGCGAGGCCGCCACCATCGCCAAGGACAACGGCCTCACGCGCAAGAGCCTGGAGGCGGCCATCGAGGCCGTGCGCGGCGGCCAGAAGATGGACAGCGCCGATGCCGAAGGCCAGCGCGGCGCGCTGGCCAAATACTGCATGGACCTCACCGAGCGCGCCCGCATGGGCAAGCTCGACCCCGTGATCGGCCGCGACGACGAGATCCGCCGCGCTATCCAGGTACTGCAGCGGCGCACCAAGAACAACCCCGTGCTCATCGGCGAGCCTGGCGTGGGCAAGACCGCCATCGTGGAAGGCCTGGCCCAGCGCATCGTGGCTGGCGAGGTGCCCGAGTCGCTCAAGGGCAAGCGTGTGCTCAGCCTGGACATGGCTGCCCTCCTGGCCGGTGCCAAGTACCGTGGTGAGTTCGAGGAACGCCTGAAGGCCGTGCTCAACGAGCTGGCCAAGGACGAGGGCCAGACCATTGTCTTCATCGACGAGTTGCACACCATGGTGGGCGCCGGCAAGGGCGAGGGGGCCATGGACGCGGGCAACATGCTCAAGCCGGCCCTGGCGCGCGGCGAGCTGCACTGCGTGGGTGCCACCACGCTCGACGAATACCGCAAGTACATCGAGAAGGATGCCGCGCTGGAGCGCCGCTTCCAGAAGATCCTCGTGGGCGAGCCCACGGTGGAGGCGACCATCGCCATCCTGCGCGGCCTGCAGGAAAAGTACGAGGTGCACCATGGCGTGGACATCACCGACCCGGCCATCGTGGCCGCGGCGGAGCTGTCGCACCGCTACATCACCGACCGCTTCCTGCCCGACAAGGCCATTGACCTGATCGACGAGGCGGCCTCCAAGATCAAGATCGAGATGGACTCCAAGCCCGAGGTCATGGACAAGCTCGACCGCCGGCTGATCCAGCTGCAGATCGAGCGCGAGGCCGTGCGCCGCGAAAAGGACGAATCTTCGGTCAAGCGCTTTGGCCTGATCGAAGAAGAGATCGTGCGCCTGCAAAAGGAGATCGCTGACTACGACGAGATCTGGCAGGCCGAAAAGGCCCAGGCCCAGGGCAGTGCGCACGTGCGTGAAGCCATCGACAAGCTCAAGTTCCAGATCGAGGAGTTCACCCGCAAGGGCGACTTCAACAAGGTGGCCGAGCTGCAGTACGGCAAGCTGCCCGACCTGGAGCGCCAGCTCAAGGAAGCCCAGGCCAAGGAAGATGGCAAGGACGGCGTGGCGAGCACACCGCGCCTGTTGCGCACACAGGTGGGTGCCGAGGAGATTGCCGAGGTCGTGAGCCGCGCCACGGGCATCCCGGTGGCCAAGATGATGCAGGGCGAGAAGGACAAGCTCTTGCAGATGGAGGGCAAACTGCACGAGCGCGTGGTGGGCCAGGAAGAGGCCATCACCGCCGTGGCCAACGCCATCCGCCGCTCGCGCTCGGGCCTGTCCGACCCCAACCGCCCCACGGGCTCCTTCCTGTTCCTGGGCCCCACGGGCGTGGGCAAGACCGAGCTGTGCAAGGCGCTGGCGGGTTTCCTGTTCGATAGCGAGGACCACCTGATCCGCATCGACATGAGCGAGTTCATGGAAAAGCACTCGGTGGCCCGCCTGATCGGTGCGCCCCCGGGCTATGTGGGGTACGAGGAAGGTGGCTACCTGACCGAAGCCGTGCGCCGCAAGCCCTACAGCGTGCTGCTGCTCGACGAGGTGGAGAAGGCCCACCCGGACGTGTTCAACGTGCTGCTGCAGGTGCTCGACGATGGCCGCCTGACCGATGGCCAGGGCCGCACCGTGGACTTCAAGAACACGGTGATCGTGATGACCAGCAACATCGGCTCGCACCTGATCCAGGCCATGGTGGGGCAGGACGCCGAGGACATCAAGGAAGCGGTGTGGGGGGAACTCAAGAACCATTTCCGACCCGAATTCCTGAACCGGATCGATGAGACGGTGGTGTTCCATGCGTTGGATGCGAAGAACATCGAGGCGATTGCACGCATCCAGCTGCAACTGCTCGAAGCGCGCCTGGCCAAGATGGACCTGCAGCTGCAGATCTCGGCCCCGGCGCTCGAAGAACTGGCCAAGGTGGGGTTCGATCCGGTGTTCGGTGCCCGTCCGCTCAAGAGGGCCATCCAGCAGCGCATCGAGAATCCCCTGTCGAAGCTGCTGCTGGAAGGCCGTTTCCCGCCCAAGAGCGTGATCCCGGTGACGGTGGACCCGGTGCTGGACCCGGGGGTGTTCCAGTTTGGCGGTGCGTCCGAGCCTGCTTGATCGGGGAAGGGGCGGCCATGGGAGCCCGCCCTGTTGAAAGGAAAGGTGTCGTTTGAACAATCTTGTTTCGGGTCTGGTGCGCATTGCGCTGCGTGCCCTGGTGCTGGCCATGGGGCTGGTGGTGTTCCTGAGCCTGCTGGCTGCAGCGCTGGTGCTGGGTTTGGCGTGGGCAGCGCGCGCGACCTGGGCACGGCTCACGGGCCGGCCCATGACCCCTTGGGTCATGCGGGTCGACCCGCGCACGGGATTCAGCGCTGCCATGCGCTCCAGGGCGCAATGGGGGGCTGCGCGCCCGCCCGATGGCGCCGCGGAGTCGGCAGCGCCATCGCGGCGCGGCGGGGTGCTGCCCAGCGCCGTGGAGGTGACCGATGTGGAGCCGCGCGAGCTGCGCTGAGCGCTGGTGCAAAGCCGCAACAAGCGCTGAAAGCGGTGCTCGGCATGCCCCTCTAGACGCGCCGGCATGGTCCGGCGGCAGGGGCCGGGCGCTCTATCATGCGCTCCATGACACCAGCCGACATCCACGCCCTTTTTGAAACCCAGCGGCAGGCCAGCCGCACCCAGGTCGAGGTGCCTTTGCTCGTGCGCCGCGAGCGCCTGCTGCGCATGCGCAAGCTGCTCGATGAAAACGGGCCCGTGCTGGCGGCGGCGGTGCAGGCCGATTTCGGCATGCGTTCGCCCCGGCTCACCGAGGTGGCGGATTTCTTCGTGCTGCGCACCCTGCTGTCGCATACCTTGAAGCACCTGGCGCGCTGGATGAAGCCGCAGAAGGTGCGCACACCCATCTACCTTCAGCCTGCCTCCGCGCACATACAGCGCCAGCCGCTCGGTGTGGTGGGCGTGATCGCTCCCTGGAACTACCCTGTGCAATTGGCGCTTGCGCCCGCCATCACTGCACTGGCTGCGGGCAACCGCGTGATGCTCAAGCCCAGCGAGCTCACGCCGCACACCTCGGCCCAGCTGGCGCTGCTGGTGGCGCAGTTCTTTGCCCCCGACGAATTCTGCGTGGTGCAGGGCGATGCCAACCTGGCGGCACTTTTTGCCTCGCTGCCGTTCGACCACCTGGTGTTCACCGGTTCCACGCCCGTAGGGCGCAAGGTGGCCATCGCGGCCGCGCAGAACCTCACACCCACCACGCTGGAGCTCGGTGGCAAGTCGCCCTGCATCATCGACGGCCACTGCGACATGCAGGACGCGGCGCTCAAGATCGCCCACGGCAAGCTGCTCAATGCCGGCCAGACCTGCATTGCGCCCGACTACCTGCTGGTGCCGCGCGGGCGCGAGACCGAGTTTGCCAATGCCTACCGGGCCGCCGTGGCGCGCCTGTTCCCCACCATCGAGGGCAACCCGGACTACGCCTCCATCATCACGCCGCGCCACCATGCGCGGCTGCGCACCATGCTGCAGCAGGCGCAGACGCAGGGGGCCGAGGTGCAGCCCATCGATCCCGCAGCGGGCAAGCCGGTGGTGAACACCGTGGGCACGCTGGGCGATGGCGCGAGCCGCCAGATGCTGCCCACGCTGGTGTTTGGCGTCACCTCCGACATGCAGATCATGCAGGAGGAGATCTTCGGGCCCGTGCTGCCCGTGATCTCCTACGAGCGCCTGGACGACGCCGTGGCACACATCAATGCCGGCCCGCGGCCGCTGGCGCTGTACTGGTTCGGCCAGAGCGAGGCGGCGCGCGACGACGTGCTGCGCCGCACCGTGAGCGGTGGCGTAACGGTGAATGACACGCTCATGCACATCGCCCACGACAACCTGCCCTTTGGCGGGGTGGGCGACAGCGGCTGGGGTGCCTACCACGGCGAGCAGGGCTTCCTGCGCTTTTGCCACCAGAAGTCGGTGCTGGTGCAGTCGCGCTGGGCGATGGGCTCGATGTTCTACCCGCCTTACGGCGCGCGCTTCGACCAGGTCATGGGGCTTCTTCGCCGCTGGCTGTAGCGGCTTCGGTCGGCAGGGCTGCGGTGGGTGACGGCGTGCCGCTGACCAGCAGTTGCACGATGGCATCGCGCAACTGCCCGGTGGACACCGGCTTGTGCAGCAGCAGGGCCGAGGTGGTCTGCGCGTCGCGCAGGCGCTGGGGCGAGGTGTCGCCAGTCATGATGATGGCCGGCACCGACACCCCCAGGTAGGCACGCAGGGCCTGCAGCACCTGCTTGCCGGTCTCTTCGTGGCGCAGGCGGAAGTCGGTGATGATCAGGTCGGGCGTGCTGTCCTCGATGTGTTCGAGCGCATCGGCACTGGATTCAGCCGTGGTGCAGTGGCAACCCCAGCTTTGCAGCAGGGCCTGCATGCCCAGGCGCACCGATTCGTCATCGTCGATGGCCAGCACGTGCAGCCCCGTGAGATCGAAGTGGTTGAAGGAGGGCGGGGCCTCGTCCTCCAGGGCGCCCTGCCAGGCGTCGAGCCAGAGCCGGAACACCGAGCCCCGGCCGGGGCGGGAGCTCAGCTCCACCGAGGTACCCATCTCGCGCGCCAGGCGTTTCACGATGGCCAGGCCCAGACCCAGGCCCTTGCGGCGGTCGCGCTCGGGGTTGCCCAACTGGTGGAACTCCTGGAAGATGTTTTCCCACTGGCTTTGCGGTATGCCCGCCCCGGTGTCCCAGACCTCCAGCGCGATGCGCCGGCCGCGGCGGCGGCAGGCAATGAGCACGCCGCCGCGCGCCGTGTAGCGCAGCGCATTGGAGATGAAGTTGTGCATCACCAGCATGACCAGCGAGCGGTCGGCATGGGCTGCGGTGGAGGTCTCGTGCGTGCGGTACACCAGCCCGCAATTGTCGGCCTGCACGCCGAACTCCTGCTCCAGCGCGGTCAGCAGGGGTTGCACGGCGAAGGCGGCGGGCCGCATCTTGACGACACCGGCCTCCAGGCGCGAATAGTCGAGCAAGGTGGTGAGCATCTCTATCGCCGCGCCCGAAGCCGCCTGCGCGTGGCCCAGCACGGTGAGCTGGTGCGGGCTCATGGGGCTGCGCTGCAGGGTTTCGAGGAACAGGCCCATCGCGTGCAGCGGCTGGCGCAGGTCGTGGCTGGCGGCGGCGAGAAAGCGCGATTTGTCGCGGTCTGCACGCTCGGCCTCTGCCTGCGCGGCCAGTGCGCGGTGCGACTCGGCGCGCAATTCGGCCACCAGCCGCTCGTTTTCGAGCTTGAGGGCGATGCTGCGGCGCGTGGCGGTGTCGCCGGTGCTGGCCTGCAGGCCGGTCAGGGCGTAGTACACCAGCACCAGGAACAGGGCGGGCCACATGGCCGGGCCGCCGCTCATGGCCACGGCCACGAAGATGCCCCCGACCGCGCAGGTGAGGTAGGTGATGTAGGCGCGGTACAGCGGCGCCCCCAGGCCCAGCGCACCGGAGGAGACGGTGCTGACGATGCCGATGGCGTAGATCACGCTCTCCGGCGTGCCCCAGTACAGCACCACGTAGCCCAGGCTGCCCCAGCTCAGGCCCATGGCGGCCATGCAGGCCATGAGCTTGCGCGCCGAGTGCAGCACCGGATCGCGCTGCGGTGCCATGCCGCGCAGCGTGACGTACACCCCGATGACCACCAGCGCGTGCGAGACCAGCCAGATGCTGACCACCTGGGTGTCGGCCACGCGCGCCATCACCCACAGGGTGCCCAGGGCCGTGGCCAGGGATGCCAGCAAGGTCATGGGGAAGTTCTGGCGCAGCAGCGTGACCTGCTCGCGCAGGACTTCATCGCGCTCCCAGCGCCGGCGCGTCCAGGGCCAGCGCGGGATCAGCGGCAGGGCTTCAGACAATGTCATGGAGCGGCGGCATGGACAGGCCCAGGCGCTGCGCGGCCAGCAGCGCCGCACTGCGGCTGTTCACGCCCAGCTGTGCAAAGATGGCCGCCACGTGCACGCGCACGGTGTTCTCGCTCAGGCCCAGGTGGCGCGCGATGACCTTGTTGGGCTTGCCGGTGCACAGTAGCGACAGCACCTCAAGCTGGCGCGCGGTGAGGCTGGGCGCAGCGGACGTGCGGGTAGTGGAGGCATTGCCGCTGTTGGGGGGGAAACAGGGCGCGCCAGACAGGGACACGCTGATCGCCTCCAGGATGTCCTCGCCGCTGGCCGACTTGGGCAGGAAACCGTCGGCGCCGCGCGAGCGCGCCTCGTACACCGCATCCGGCGCAATGCTGGCCGAGACGAGCACGATACGGGCGCTGGGGTAGGACTGGCGCAGCAGGCGCAGCCCGTCGAGCCCGCTCATGCCCGGCAGCTGGATGTCCAGCAGCACCAGGTCCATCGGGGCAGGGGGCAGGGCACAGGCTTCGGCAATGGAGCCGGCTTCGGCAATGGATCCCACCAGGGGGTGGTCCTGCACGATCAGGCGCAAACCGGTGCGAAACAGGGTGTGGTCGTCAATAAGCAACAGGCTGGCAGGCATCCCGTGAGTATTGCGCACAACACCGCGCCAGGGAACTGTGCGAACTAGTCCATTTGTGCGATGGACGCCGGCCCCTGCGGTTTCTAGACTTTCCTCCATGCAGTGAACAGAATGTCGCATGGCGGCTGCGCACTGCGGCGGTTGGGTCGGACCAACCATCCATCAACCACCAGGGGAATACAACATGACTGCCAGCGCTCTTCAGAACCCACCGATTTCGTCGCCAGAGCACAAGCCTTCCGCCGGAGTGGGGGTGGGCGGCAATTGCATGGCCCAGATCGTGCACGACAACTGCCCGGACCTGTTGGCCTCGGCGGGCGTCATCGTCGAGCACCTGGATGCACAGGCGGGCAACTGGCAGTTTTCCACCGACAACGGCCTGACCTGGCGCAGCGTGCGCACCGACCTCATCAACCGCCCTGGCTGCATGGGGCTGGCGCTGGACCGCGATGCACGCCTGCGCGTGCTGCCCTTCAGCGGCCACCGGGTGAGCGGCGTGCGCATCGTGTTCCATACCGTGCAACGCAGCCACGGCCAGGGCAGCGGCAGCTACCGCGCCTATGCCCCGGATGAACGCGATGGTGGCTCGCGCAGCGTGACGCTGGTGGTGGGCCTGAACGCCATCAACGGCATGCCGCCGGAGGTGAAAGTGCCCCGCCCGCGCAACAAGCGCGCGCTGGCCCAATCGGCCCGCGAGCGCGCTGGGGACGGGCTCGGAGGCTCTCTGGCCATGGCCTGACGGCCCGCTTTGCTCCCCCGCCTGCGTGGGGCGCGCAGGGCCGGGTACCCTACTGGCGAGGGGTGAAAAACCGTTTGCGGCGACAATGCCGGTCCTTTTGTTTTTTCACCCCCCGTTTTCGTTCGGTTTTTTCATGTCCAGTATCCAGGTTCGTCCCGCTACGCTTCGCGATGCCAAAGCCATCGCCCAGATCCACACCGTCTCCGCCCAAGAGGCTTACAAAGGGCTGGTGCCAGACGAGCAATTGAAGTCCATGTCTTCCGTCGACAAGCGCCAGGCCTACTGGCGCGAAGCCATCGAATATTGCGAGCCCCAGGTGCAGGTGGCCATCGATGGCGAGAAGATCGTCGGCTTTGTCGGCTATGACCGCTCGCGCGATGAGAAATCCCGCCCCACCACGGGCGAAATCTGGGCCATCTACGCCGCCCCCACCCACTGGAACCAGGGCGTAGGCCTGGCCCTGTGGGATGCCGCCCGTGATGGCCTTCAGGAAGAAGGCTGCACCAATGTCACGGCCTGGGTGCCGCTGCGCAATGAGCGCGCCATCCGTTTCCACGAAATGGCCGGCTTCAAGCAGGAACTCTCAACTGCCAAGACCGCCGTGATCGGTGGCGTCAAGATCGAAGAAGTGCGCCTGAAGCGCCCCATCAACTAAGGCCCCGATGATCGAGTGGAACCACCTGGGCCAGGCCCACAGTGCCCAGTGGCGCTCCGAAAGCAGCGCCCCGCCCCCCCGCCGGGTGGTGACCGCCGATGACACCCTGTCTGCCGACACCGCCTACCGCTTGGCTTGCGAGGGCACGGGCCTGCTTTGGCAGGGCGATTTTCAGAATGCCCGCATGCTGCTGCAGGCGCTGATGCGCCGGGTGGACCGCAAGCCGGCCAAGGCGGCGGCCAAGGCCGCCGAAAAGGCGGCCACGGCCACCCCGGCCCAGGCGTTTCACCTGCACCGCCAGGCGCAGGCCCAGCGCGCGCGGGTGCTGTCGTCGGTCCTGATTCCCTTGGGGCCGGACTACGGAATCGACCTGCGCCGCGCACCGGACTGGCGCCAGGCCTGCACCGAGGCCTGGGGCCCGGCCAGCGGCGAAAGCTCGGTGGCCACGCTGCGCGAGCTGCTGGGCCTGGTGGGTGCCTACGAATGGCGCAAGAAAGGCGTGGAAATCCCTGCCCTGGGCGATGGCCCGCACAACCGCATCCACCCCCACTACGGCGTTTTCTCGCCCGTGCGGGGGGAGTACGTGGACCTGGTGGCAAACACCTCCTTGCCGTCCACCGCCTTGGCGTTCGACATCGGTGCGGGCACGGGCGTGTTGTCGGCCGTGCTGGTGCGCCGCGGCGTGCAGCGCGTGGTGGCCACCGACCAGGACCCGCGCGCCATGGCCTGCGCGCTCGACAACCTGAAGCGCCTGGGTGTGCTCGACCGGGTGGAACTGCTGCAGGCGGACCTGTTCCCTCCGGGGCGGGCGCCGCTGGTGGTGTGCAACCCCCCTTGGGTGCCAGCGCGCCCGAGCTCACCCATCGAGCATGCCGTGTACGACGAAGGCAGCCGCATGCTGCGCGGCTTTCTGGCGGGTCTGGCGGCCCACCTGGAGCCTGGCGGCGAGGGCTGGCTGATCCTGTCGGACCTGGCCGAGCACCTGGAACTGCGCCCGCGCGAGCAATTGCTGGCCTGGATCGCCGAGGGTGGCCTGCGCATCCTGGGTCGGCACGACGTGCAGCCCCGGCATGCCAAGGCCTTCGACGCCGGTGATGCCTTGCACGCCGCCCGCTCCGCCGAGGTGACTTCGCTCTGGCGGCTGGCGGCCATCGGCTGAACCCAGGCCCTGCGGCAACCGCCGATTACGCCGGGGACGGTGTGCCCGCAGGTTCCTGGGGCAGCAGCTGGTCCATGCGGTCGCGAATGGTCTGGGCGCGCTCGGGCCCTGCCATCTGCGCCACTTCATCCAGCAGAGCTTCGCCCACGTCGAGCATGCTGGAGCGGTCGCGCGCACCGCGCAGGGCCTCGTGGAACTGCCGGGCCAGGGCGGGGTCCCGACGCGCGAACATGCGCTCGCAGATGTCGAACAGGTACATGCGCGTGCCGGCCAGCGAGCGCAGGGCGTCGTTGGGCTTACCTGCCGATGTTGTGGTGGGGGGCTCGGGTGTTGCTACTGCAGCCACTGTAGCCGTGGGCAGCGGCGCTTCGGGCAGGGTGGCCGGGCCGGTGAGGTAGCCCTGGCGCATGAGGTTGTCCACGATCTGCGCGCCGATGCCGTTGTACATGGCCTGCAGGTCCGACAGGGATTTGCCGTCGGCCAGCAGCAGCAGCGACCGCTCGCGCAGGCTCAGCGTGCGGACACCGGGCGAGAGTTCCAGGCGGGCTTTGTCGGTTTTTTGGAGCAGCATGGTGAAGGCGCAAGGCAATGACCCACCATTGCAGCACCGGGGCATGACGCTGTGATGACCCGCCTGCCGCACAATCGCAGGTTGGCTGCGCCCACAGGGCGGGCTTTCTTTCTGTGATGTTTGCTGCGCGATGACCCTGCTGCTCGCCCCGATGGAGGGGCTTCTCGATTTTGTGCTGCGTGACGTGCTCACCCGGGTGGGCGGGGTGGACCGCTGCGTGTCGGAGTTCATCCGCATCACGGGCACGTTGCTGCCAGACAAGGTGTTCCTGCGCTACCTGCCCGAGCTGCGCAACGGCAGCCGCACGCTGGCCGGGGTGCCGGTGCGCGCCCAGTTGCTGGGCTCCGACCCGGTGAGCATGGCCGAGAATGCGGCACGCTTGGCGGCTCTCGGGCCCGAAGGGATCGATCTGAACTTCGGCTGCCCGGCCAAGGTGGTCAACCGCCACGGCGGCGGGGCGGCCCTGCTGCAAGAGCCCGAGCGCATTGCCGCGCTGGTGGCGGCGGTGCGGCGCGCCGTGCCGGCGCATCTGCCGGTCTCCGCCAAGATGCGTTTGGGCTTCAACGACAGCGGCCTGATGCGCGAGTGCGCACAGGCCATGGAGGCGGGCGGCGCCTGCGAGCTGGTAGTGCATGCCCGTACCAAGGCCGACGGCTACCGGCCCCCGGCCTACTGGGAGCAGATACCGGCCATCCGCGCGGCCGTGGCCTTGCCCGTGGTCGCCAATGGCGAGATATGGACGGTGGCCGACGCGCTGCGCTGCCGCGAGGTATCGGGCTGCGATGCGCTGATGCTGGGGCGTGGCATGGTGGCCGACCCTGGGCTGGCGCGCGCCATCCGTGCCAAGGATGCGGGGGAGCCGGGCTCGGACACCGTGCAATGGGCCGACCTGCTGCCGCACATCGCCGCATTCTGGCAACTGGTCTGCGAGGACCTGGAGCCGCGCCAGCGCGCGGGCCGCCTCAAGCAGTGGCTGAACCTGATGCGCCGGCGCTTCCCCGAGGGCGAGGCGGCGTACCAGCATGTGAGGACCATGACGGACCAGCGCGCCATCACGGTCTGGGTGGACGCGTTGCAGGACCGCGTCACGGTCTGAATCACAACAGGTGGTCCGGGGCGAGCGGGCCGAGCAGTTGCAGCAGCAGGCGCAGCGGCGCGCTGGCATCGGGCTCGGTAGTGCTGTCCTGCAGGCCGCTGCCCTGTGGCGCATGCCACAGCAACTGGCCGCCCGGCTGCTGCAGTTCCACGCGCCACGCCAGTTCGCCCAGGGCCGGTTCCAGCCGCGTGGTGATGCGCCGGGACAGCTCGGTGCTGCGGATCAGCAACGCGATCTCGGTGTTCTGCTTTTGCGAGCGCATATCGAGGTTCATGGAGCCGATGGCGACCAGGCGGCCATCCATCACCAGCAGTTTGGAGTGCAGCATGGCGCGCGAGCTGCCCACCGAGCCGGTGGGCGAAGAGCCGCTGCGGCCCGATGAGCCGCCCGGGCTGCCGAAGGCACTGCCCAGGCCGGTGAGCTCGCTGCGCATTTCGTACAGCTCCACCCCCATGGCCAGCAACTCCGGCCGGTGCCGGGCATAGCCGGCATGGGCTATGGGGGCGTCGTTGGACGCCAGCGAGTTGGTGAGCACCCGCACACGAACGCCACGTTGGCGGGCCTGGGCAAAGGCCTGCTTCATGTCGGGGCCGGGCACGAAGTAGGGCGAGACGATGAGCAATTCGCGCCGGGCCTGGCCCATCAAATGCAGCAGGCCGTCCACCACCGTGTCGCCCTCACCGGCATCGGCTGCGTCGGTGGACGGGAGGGCTGCAGTGCCGTTGGCGGCCACGCCCCCTGCAGGAGGGGCGATGCGCGCGGCCTGCCGGGCATTGGATCCGCTGGCAGGTGCTGCGTCGGGAGATGGAGGGGCGGCGACGCCTTCGGCCGGGATCTTGGCGGGTTGGTCAACCAGCACCACAGCCGGTGCCCAGACAAAGGACACGGCGCCCAGGTCCATGGGCTGGTAGTCCCAGATGCGGCTGCGCTGGGCGCCAACACCGCCAGGGTCGTCCTGGCCCGGGGCTGGCGCGCTGGCGGCAGGGGGCGGTGGCGTGGTGTCAAGGGCCACCTCGCGTTCCCGTTCGGCAACGTCGGCCGCCTCGTACTGGCTGCGCATGGTGTCCAGTTCCTCGCGCGTGACCAGGGACTGCACGGGGTAGGCGCGCTGGTTGTTCCAGTAGTGGTCGAAGCTGCGCGAGAGGTCCTGCACGATGGGCCCGGCGGCCAGCACGTCCAGGTCGACGAAGTTGCCGGCATCGGCGTTGCCGAAGTAGGCGTCGCCCAGGTTGCGCCCGCCGGTGACGCCCATGGCGTTGTCGGCGATGAAGAGCTTGTTGTGCATGCGCTGCTGCGCGCGCGAAAAGTCGGCCACGGCGCTGAACATGCGCCCCAGCGAGGAGCCGCGCGCGCCGGTGAGCGGGTTGAACATGCGCATCTCGATGTTGGGCACGAAGGCCAGGCGCATGACCTGCGCATCGCGCCCGGCGCTGTGAAAGTCATCGAGCAGCACCCTGACCCTGACCCCGCGTTGGGCGGCCGACACCACGCCCTTGAGCAGGCGCTCGGTGCTGGCATCGGCGTGGATGGCGTAGTACTGCAGGTCCAGTGTCTTCTTTGCCGCTTCCACCAGTGCCAGGCGGCTGCTGTAGGCCGCCTGGGGCCCGCCCAGCAGCAGAAAGCCCGAAGGGGAACGACCTGCCGCCGCCTGGCGGTTGGCCTCCACCAATTGCCCCAGCGGCGTGCCGGCAGGGGAGGCGAGGGCGGTGGATTCGGGGCGATCCACGTCCTGGGGCAACCCAGCGCAACCGGTGATCACGGCCACCGCGAGTGTGGCGACCAGCCCCATCCAGCCATAGCGGGCGGTGGTGGCAAGGTCTTTGAGAGCGATGGGGGCTGGCATTGGAGGGGACTTTCTGGATACTACAGAAGGTATATCCCGCCGCCCCAGTCGCCGCTGTCGGACGGTGCGCCGAAACGTAACGCTGTGTGAACGGTGCCGCCGCCCGGTCGCTGCTTACCAGCTCACTTCGCGGTCCGGCGTGGCGCTGATCTTGTGGATGGAGAGGTCGGCGCCGTCGAATTCCTCTTCCTGCGACAGCCGAAGGCCCACGGTGGCCTTGAGGGCGCCGTAGACCACCAACCCGCCCAGGACCGCCCAGACCACGCCCAGGGTGGTGCCGATCAGCTGCGCGCTGAAGGCCACCCCGCCGAGGCCGCCCAGGGCCTTGCTGCCGAAGATGCCCGCCGCCAGGCCGCCCCAGGTGCCGCACAGCCCATGCAGGGGCCAGACGCCGAGCACGTCGTCGATCTTCCATTTGTTCTGCGTCAGCGTGAACAGCAGCACAAAGATGGTGCCGGCAATGGCGCCTGTGACCAGCGCGCCCAGCGGGTGCATCAAGTCGGAGCCCGCGCACACCGCCACCAGGCCGGCCAGAGGGCCGTTGTGCACGAAGCCCGGGTCGTTCTTGCCCAGCACTAGGGCGGCCAGCGTGCCGCCCACCATGGCCATCAGCGAGTTGACCGCCACCAGGCCCGAGAGCTTGTCCACGGTCTGCGCGCTCATCACGTTGAAGCCGAACCAGCCGACCACCAGGATCCAGGCCCCGAGGGCCAGGAAGGGGATGTTTGATGGCGGGTGGGCCGAGATGGCGCCATCCTTGCGGTAGCGGTTGGCGCGCGAGCCGAGCAGCACCACGGCGGGCAGGGCGATCCAGCCGCCCACGGCGTGGACCACGACCGAGCCCGCGAAGTCATGGAACTCTTCGCCGGTCAACGACTTGATCCAGGCCTGCACGCCGAAGTGCTGGTTCCACGCGATGCCCTCGAAGAAGGGGTAGACGAAGCCGACGATGATGGCCGTGGCCATGAGCTGCGGCCAGAACTTGGCGCGTTCGGCAATACCGCCCGACACAATGGCCGGAATGGCCGCTGCGAAGGTGAGCAGAAAGAAGAACTTGACCAGCGAATAGCCGCTTTGCTGGACCAGGGTGTCTGCCCCCACGAAGAAATGCGTGCCGTAGGCCACGCTGTAGCCCACCACAAAGTACACCACGGTGGACACGGAGAAGTCCACCAGGATCTTGACCAGGGCATTCACCTGGTTCTTCTTGCGGACCGTGCCCAGCTCCAGAAAGGCGAACCCGGCATGCATGGCCAGCACCATGATTGCCCCGAGCAGAATGAACAAGGCGTCCGTGCCCTGTTTGAGTGCTTCCATACCATCTCCACGCGTTTGTTTGATCTGTTTTGGTGCGTTTCACTGCAGGATGCAATGAATGCACCAAAAATAAGCAAAAAATGCGCCAGCATGTGGCGTGCGTCACCGGGGTGGTGCTGGGCTGTTTTGGTGCGCAGGGCCGGGTATGGGCCGATGGGTTCGGCTGCTCAGAAGCTATCGCGCCCCTGTACCCGTGCCACGATTCGCAGATCGGGCCCGATACGCTCCACCGAAACGTATTCGAGCGCGGTGCCATCCGCCAGGGTGTGCAAGGGCGTGGTCTGGGCCATACCCAGGCCCGGTCCAAGCAGCCGGGGGGCCAGATAGAGCAGCATTTCATCCACCAGCCCTTCACGCAGAAAGGACCCATTGAGCTTGTGGCCCGCCTCCACATGCAGTTCGTTAACGCTGCGTTGGCCCAGGTCCTTGAGCATGGCGCGCAGGTCCACCTTGCCCTGTGGGTTGGGCAGGTGGATCACCGTGGCCCCTCGGCCCTCCAGGGCCGCTTTTTTCGCGGCATCGTCGCTTGCGGTGTAAATGAGGCAGGTGCGGCCCGGCACGGAGAAAAGGCGGGCCTCCAGCGGGGTTTGCAACTGGCTGTCCACGATCACCAGGTGCGGCTGGCGCGGCGTGGCGACCTCGCGCACGTCCAGGCGCGGGTCGTCATCGAGCACCGTGCCTATGCCGGTGAGCACGGCGCAGGCGCGGGAACGCCAGGCATGGCCATCGGCGCGGGCTGCGGGCGAGGTGATCCACTGGCTCTGCCCGTTGGCCAGCGCGGTGGTGCCATCCAGGGAGGCTGCCGTCTTGATGCGGACCCAGGGCGTACCGCGCAGCATGCGGCTGAAAAAGCCGATGTTGAGTTCGCGCGACTCCTTGGCCCCAGGGCCCACGACGACATCCACCCCGGCAGTGCGCAGGCGCGCGAAGCCCTGGCCCGAGACCAGCGGGTTGGGGTCGGCCAGGGAGGCCACCACCTTGCCGACGCCGGCACCGATCAGGGCGTCGCAGCAGGGCCCCGTGCGGCCCTGGTGCGAGCAGGGCTCGAGCGTGACGTAGGCAATCGCTCCGCGCACCTCATTGCCCCGGGCGGCCGCGTCGCGCAGCGCCATGACCTCGGCATGCGGGCCGCCGGCCAGTTGGGTGAAGCCCTGGCCGAGGACCTGGCCGTCGGGGGACGTGATCACACAGCCCACGCGGGGGTTGGGGTTGGAAAGACAAAGCGCCTGAGTGGCTAACTCAAGCGCTTGGGTGGTGTGCTGATGTTCCGAAGAGGTCGCCATGGTGGCGTGCATGCTAGCGCATGCGGCGCTCGTTAGATGGTGGCGGGGTCACTTGTTCCAGCAGTCGGCCGGGGTGAGGGTTGTCGGGGTGAAGGTTCCCGTCGCCATGCCTTTTACGCCTGCCTGGTTGAGTGTCAGGTTTCCGCACTTGTCTGTGGCCTGTGACGATCCCGCTCTGCGAGTTGCCGTCAGGGTGTAGTTGGACGCGGTAGCGGGGCCCCCGATGGAGATATCGTAGCGCTTGGATGGATCAGCAGCCCATGTCATGCTCGCCGGGATGGTCGTCGGATAAACCCCCGTCGCTGTAGAAGCACGTTCTAGCCACTGTGCAGCCTGGAGCAAACCAGCTCGCGCATCGGCGCGATGCCCACGCCGAATGTACTCACTGTAGCTGGGTATCGCGATCGCGGTCAGGATACCAACGACTGCTACAACGATCATGAGCTCAATCAGCGTGAAGCCCTTGTTGTTTTGGTGACGCATAGACGGCAGCCCTCCTTGGTATTGCATTCAATTATTGCAGTTGGCGCCAGCTAGGTCGCATGGGCTGTTCGGGCATCCGGGCCAGTTCCTTGTTCTTGTTGTTCCCCGCGCCCTTGATCGAAATGGTCTTTTTCCCAGTGGTAGCGCTGGACGCACCCGGGTCAATGGTCATTCTCGATGTGAGCCCGTCGCTTGCCTTATTGTAGATGCCATCCCCATTGGTATCCATCACCTGCACGCTAGGCCGCTTTCCATCCATGATGTTGAGCAAGGTCAGGTAGGCTTTCTCGGCAGTACCGGCTGGCTCACAGGATTCCGCGCCGGTGGCGTTGCCTCCGTAGGCGGGTGTGACGGACCACACCATGAGGTTGTTGCTGCCGTCAAAGAAGCTCATTGGCTTGAGCACACGTTCACTGCTGACTTGGAAGTCGAAGTACCAGCCTTGGTTCACGGTGCCTTTGGTCTTGTCGTAATTGACGGCGTTGTCGCTCATTTTCCAAAAGCGCTGGTCTGCATTCACCCCGCCGCCCGCAATGCCTGTGGCGCCTGTTTCCATTTCCTGCTTGACCAAGTTGGTGCGGCCGCTAACGTCCACCGGGACGACTCCGTTATCGCTGGTTACCGTGTTCACCACCAGGGTGCCGTCGGCGGCCTGCTTGTACTTGGTGTTGTCGTGTATGGAGTAAATGCTTTGTACTTCTGTGCTGATGCGATGGGCATCGGTGACATTAACGCCTGTCCCGAAGGCCACCATCACACCGCCCACGCCACGGTCATTGGCTTTGACAATGGGAGGGGCTGAGATCGGTTGCCGCTTGCCATCGATATAGGTCGCAACGAACAGGGGCTTGGAACTGCCGCCAAATTCTGCCACTTTCCAGTCAGAGGCAGTCTTGCTGGTCAGGTCGAACTTCCAGAGGTTACCCTTCAGGTCGCCAGCGTAGGCCACATCCACCTTGCCGTCGCTGTTGAAGTCCAGCAGTTTGGGGGCTGACAGTCCGTTGGCCAGCACGTTGGTGTCCGTTACGGCGTTGACCGGGCTACTAACGACTTGGGAGCCAGTGGCCACAATCTTTTTCAGAGCCTTGTTGCCATCCAGGTACTGAATGAGCAGCACGGGGCGTTCATTCTTGCTGTTGTAGCCATTGCCCATCACCACGGCCCAGCGATCGTCGTTCATCAGTGCGACCTGGGTTGTCCTGAATGGGTTGACGTCATCCATGACCGGCGGCGCGAAGATATGGCCGATGTCTTCATCGTCACTACCTGCTGTCAACGGCGCGCTGGGATGCAAGGTCCTGTCCAGAACCACCGCGCTGGCTGCCTTTGCGGTGGTGAAATCGGAGGTAACGGTGCCATCCTTGCTGCCAGGTTGCGTCACATTCAGTACAAAATAGCCTTTGCCTCCGGCTCCCAAGCTTCCCACCAGCATGGTGCGCCAATCGGGGCTGTATCCGGGCACCGATTTGTCTGCAACATCGACATCCCCGGTAAATGGCGAGCCATCCACATAGGCGCGGTGCGCGTAGCTGGGGTCGCTGAGTTTGTACAATTCTGGGATGACTGCTTTCGGAATATATGCGATTTTCTCTTCGCCATCGACTGCAGAAAATCCATGCAGCATGCCGTCATTGCCACCCACGTAAATCATGGGCAGGCGGTTTCTGTTCGAGGCCGTAAAAGTCTTGTAACCCTTGTGGGGATAATTGCTGGATGGCGAGGCGGTATACCAGACGCTTGAATTAACGATATCCCCCTGGCGAGAATCCCGCACGCGGAATGGCGTGGTCCCCGAGCCTCCTTCCTTGGTTCGATCGCCTCGCAGGAAGTTGACCCGGTCTTCCCCAACGCTACCTGAATCCAGCAGGAGTTTTTGGGCCGCACTCAACTTGGTCACGCCGGTCTCCCACTCAAATGAAACCCCTTGCTCGGTCAGGTCGTTGGTTGTGAGAATGACCCGGCTGTTGACCGATGCTAGTGCATCGAGTTTTTGTGCCGTGGTTTTACGGTCTTTAGGGGCTGGCAGGCCGGTATTGACTCCCCACCCAGAATCTGGGCTAACAGTGCCTGTGGTGCTGATATTATCTGCGTACACGTATCCAGACCATTTCTTGGGCTCAAAGCCCGCGACAAAACGGCTGACATCAGTGCGGACATTCGTGCTTGCGCTCGCACCCATTGTGGCCACGTCAGCAGTGTTCTGCAGATTGATGTTCTCCAGAATATTGCGGAATGCCTCTTTTAAATCGTATTTGCGTCCTGGGCCTGTGGGGTAGAACTTGCCCCGGCTGTTGATGGCCATGTGCCACAGTTCCGCAGGGTTGTTCGCGTTCAGGTTGCCGAACGTGGTGGGTGACCAAAGTACAGTTCCTCCAACTAGTTTTGCATAGTCGCCGCCTGCACCATAATTGTCATCATCCATGGATGACCACTTAGGAGCGCTGGGCCAAGAATATGCATCCTGGCCGTACCCAATCGTATATTGAACCAGATGTTGCCAAGTGGCGGGGTTGTGCTTTGGATTCCAATACCTTTGAAGTGTTACGCCGCCAAGTGTCTCCGTTGCCAAAACACCATCGGTTGTGCTGGGTTTTAAGTCATTTGCAATGGTTGGCTGTAAATCCTCTGACCACATCTTCATGGCCCAATCGGCCAGAAGATCTTGAAGTGCGCCTCTATAAACGTTGGTTTGGCTGGATGTTATATCGTAGACTGTAGAATCGGGAAGGTTGATGTTGTTATTGTCTATTTGCCCCGGCAGCTCGGAGTTGGCATAGCCGTTCCAGGCGCCGTCTGTCATGAAAATCTGATAAGCCCGGCGACAGCCTATGTATGGCAGTTCCTCAACGCCTGGCTTGGATGCCCACGGACTGTTAATGCCTTTGGGGGTCTTCATGTAATCGTACGCGCGCTTCATCATCTTGTGCGAAGGCGTACCATTATTGGGTGTGAGGCCGGCAGCGAAAGCTAAAAAATTGTTGCGATGCGTTTCATCCAGAATTTTCATGGAGTTGATGTTTCCAGCTGTCAGGCTACCTGCACCGGGCGCGTTACCGTTGTTCCACATTACCTGCCAGGCGAGCCGGATTTTTCCATCTGGCAACAACAATTTGTCTTTAAAGACTTCATCAAGGGCCTTTTTTAGTTCGGCCATTTTCACAGGGGTGCCATTTCCGGCAATTCTGTCACCCATGCTTCCAGAATCGTCAACGGTCACCAAGACATTGGGCGTTGGTGGAATGGCCACCGAACCCGGTGGTAGCTGCGACAGGTCCAGTGGGGCTGCAAAGGCTGCATAGGGTGCGCATATCGAGCCAATAACGGCGTATAAAATGGTCTTCTTGAAAATAGGATTGTTTTTCATAGTATTTCCATTCAATTCTTGATCTTCTGCCGTACAAAAGTGGATTGGAGTACGACCTTGGTGCTCGGCTTCAGGCCATGCGCTACTGCAGTGATTCGGTATGCGACGTTGGGGGTCAGGTTGAGCGCTAGATTGGCATCGCTGTTGGTAATAAGCCCAGAATTTCCTGCGTTGGCGTCGTATGGCATGACCTCTACCCAGTACCATCCGCCTTGGGTGGGGCTGTCACTAGGCTGGTTGAGCTTGAGAATGGGGTTGCTGGCGCTGCCGCCTTTGGCGCCGGTGAACTGGCCATAACGTGCGCCGACGCCATTGACCATCATGACGGTCAAAGTGGGCTTATCGTTCCAGAAATCCTGGTTGGTAACTCGCTTGAGGCACAGGCCTTTGACGCACTTGGTAGTGGCTTTGTCGAGTTCTGCCAGCAGGTCGCCGGTTTCCTTGTCCTCGGCTGGAATCCAGACCGGGTTGACCACCACGTTCGGAACCCTGCATACCTCGGCGTTGCCGCCGTCGGGTACGCAGGGCGTGCCGTCAGAGCGTTCGCCCCGGATATCGAATTCGGCGTCCTGTATCAAGGCCTGGGCTGCTTCGAAGGCGCGTTGGTAATCCGCATCGTTGCCTACGATCATTTCGTTGAACAGAGATGTTCGCGAGCCCCAAAGAGCCAGCAGTGCCGACAGCATCACCAGAACAATCACGATGAACAGCGATATGCCGCGCTGGCGAGGAGGGTGGGAAGTGGACATGCGTTGCATGGAATATCTCTCTGTGGCTTCAGCCCGTCAGGCCCTGGCTGCGCAATTGGTACACATTGCGGAAAGTCATGTGCAGGCGATTCTTCCTCGGGGCAAGCAATGTCGTCATATCGACATTGGTGGTGCCGTCGCAATTCTTGTAAGTGCTGCCAGCCGGCATGTCGATATTTTCCGTGCCGTACAGGGAGATGCAGACCTCCACGCCAAACACCCGAGACCAGTCGGCATTGGCAGTGGTCGCATTGACATACTGGATTCGAGGGAGGCCCAGTGCCGCATCTGTTTGCACCAGATAGCGGACCTGGAAGTCGGCCACATTTTGAATAATGGCTTGCCGGGTTCCGTCGGATCCCGCGCACATCAGTTCATTGGTGGTGGTGTCCAGGGCGAACTGGCTTTGGATCAGGGTGGGTTTTGCGGCATCCTGCTGTCCCAGGCAGTTTCGGAACAGAGATGCCTCGGCGGCTGCTGGGTACAGTGCTTCCGTGTAATTGCGGTAGCCAACGGCCAGCTTGAATTCGCTGCTGGTGGGCGAATCCTTGCCTGACAGTGTGTTGATCGAGGGGTCGAAATCAGTGGACTTTGTTTCAAAGGCCACGGGGTCAGCCACGTCAATGCTGGCGGTGGCCTGCTTCTGTGCTGCCAGATTCAAGCGCAGCGAGCCCGCTTGTCGCAACTGCTGGCCCAGGACGCGAAATGTATAGGCCGCCTGTTGCTGCAACTGGCTGGCATCGCTGACGGTGCCTGAGACGCCACGTGACACCATGAGCGAGCCAATGGCCACAGCAATCGTCATCAGGCCAATGGTGATACCGACCAGCAGCTCAATGAGTGTGACGCCGCGCTGGGATTGCCGTGACATCCATTCTGGGGTGGCCGCCACGCGGTGGGGCCTGCAATCCATGGCTGTAGGGTGGTTGGAAGTCATGTGGAAGTTCTCTGTGCGGGGTGCGTTGGCAAAACAGTTTCCTGGCTGTGTGGACTAGGTTTTGGACGCCGGGCAGAAAAATTGGGGCGTTGCGTCCAGCGTGTAAGGAGCGCAACGAGCGTTCAGCTGAACATACTGAAGGTGGCAGGTGCTGCCGGCAGGGCACAGGACGGCGGCCGCCCCCGTGCTGGATGTCGCCAGCGGATCTTTATAGTCCGCACTGTTGTCGCGCTCGTTTTCACGCCAACTGATCATCACCCCCAGCTGTCTGCGGTTGGCGGCGTCGGTCTCGTCGGCAACCACAAAGACATTGGCATCGGCACTGGGGAGGGTGTTTTTGACCGACTGCTTCCACTGCGCCAAGTCATAGACCGCGAGCTGGCCGCTATTGCAGGCCGTGGTCTTGCAGTCCGCTGGGGAGGTGGGTGTGGTGCTCCAGGCAGTGGTGTAACTGGCCATGCTGCCCAGGGCGCTGGGATTGACCTTCATGCGCTCGCTCAGGTCTTCGATCAGGCGTATTGCCTGGGCTCTGCGCACGCTGGTCTGTGTATCTGCCAGGGTGCGCATCTGCACGCCCAGAATTCCCAGAATGCCCAGGGACATGACGACTATGGCGACGAGCGACTCAATCAGGCTCACGCCACGCTGTGAATTCTTGTGCTGAACATTGGCGGAGTGCATGGAATATCCTCTGTGGCCACACGCAGTGTTGGCGAAGTCTGGAGCTGTAACCTGCGCGAATTTCTGTGTGAGTCGGGTGCTCAGCATGTCTCGCTCCCTTTCTTGCGGACAATGCGGCCGCCCATGCCAACGCACAGGCGTGCTGCGCTAGGGTCGGTCATCGTCTTGCCCTGGGGGGCAATGGCAAAAAACATGTTGGTTGGCGCGGTGCTGCCGCTGCCGGCGTGAGATGCCATGCCCCAGCGATCGATCACAATCTTCCCGTTGACATTCCCTGCCAGGGTCACCGCCACCCGGGTGGGAGCCGTGACTGTCTGAATGGAGCACTCATTGGGTGTCGCTGTGGCTACGCAGGCATCCTGCGTGCCGTCTGCATCGACATCAAGGAAGACAATCCAGCCGCATCCCCATTGCGTCGGTCCTGTGCCGTTATTGCATGTCGGGGCTGTGCTATTGTTTTTGAGGATGACGACATTGCCGCCCCGCTTGATGGCTTCCGAGCGTGCAAGGTAGACGGATGCGGTGATGCTTTCTGCAGCCTCGCGAACACGCCACCGCTCGATCAGCGGAGTGAAGCTCGGTGCTGCGAGTGCGGTCAGTACAGCCACGATGGCCACCACCACCATGAGTTCAATGGCTGTGAACCCTGCGCTGGCGCGTGCAACCCCCCGAAGGGCGCGTAGTCCAGGCGAATGGAAGGAGGGCGGTGCTTTCATGATTTTCATATTAGGTGACCGGATGTGACGTGACCATTGCGTACTGACCAGTGGCATGGAAGCCGGGACGAGCGGCCGGGGGCTGTGTCCTGAAAGGCACAGGCGCTGCCTTCGGGATTGTCGAGCGGCCCATCGCATGCGCTTGGTGTTCCACGCTTTCTGTTGCACTTGCTGGTGTTTTGTCGCTTGCTTTTGCGCGATCCGTGAGGTTCGGGCGCGCTGTACCTCTGCGATGGAATGCATTCTGGGCGCACCCATGGGGGTTCGGCAAGCCCAAAAAGACCGATTTGCCGAGGCGCAGGCTATAATCCGAGGGTTTTGCATGGTGCAAGACGCACGCCACCGGCCTTTCCAGCGGGTGGCGCAAGTAAAAACCGGGGTCTTCGGCTGTCTGCCTGGGGCCTCAATCCAAGGAAAAAGTAATGATCGCATCCTCCATCAAGGCCGAAGTCGTCAAGGCCAACGCCCGTGCTGCCAACGATACTGGTAGCCCAGAAGTGCAAGTGGCCCTGCTGACGGCCCGCATCAACGAACTGACCCCTCACTTCAAGACGCATGCCAAGGACCACCACGGTCGCCGCGGCCTGCTGCGCATGGTGAGCCGTCGTCGCAAGCTGCTGGACTACCTCAAGGCCAAGGACGCTGACCGCTACACCGCCCTGATCGCCAAGTTGGGTCTGCGCAAGTAATCCCCATTGCATGCCAAAACGCCTGGGTTAGTCCGCTAGCTCAGGCGTTTTTTACTTCGGAGCCGCAAAACAGAGCGAAGCTGTGTCATTCCAACGGGCCTGCCGCCGCCGTGCGCAGGGGCAGGTCCGCTGGAATGGCATCGTGTTCTGAATTGCCCTCCACGCCAGGCTGGCACTGTGCTGCCAGCTACAACAAAAGGAGCTGAACATGAGCATTTTCAACAAAGTCACCAAGACCTTCCAATGGGGTGACAAGACCGTCATCATGGAAACGGGCGAAATCGCCCGCCAGGCCTCCGGCGCCGTGCTGGTGAACATCGACGACACCGTGGTGCTGGCCACCGTGGTGGCTTCCAAGTCGGCCAAGCCCGGCCAGGACTTCTTCCCCCTGACGGTGGACTACATCGAGAAGACCTACGCCGCAGGCAAGATCCCCGGCAGCTTCTTCAAGCGCGAAGCCAAGCCCAGCGAGCACGAAACGCTGACCAGCCGCCTGATCGACCGCCCGATCCGCCCGCTGTTCCCCGAAGGCTTCTTCAACGAAGTGCACGTGGTGATCCACACCGTGTCGCTGAACCCCGAAGTCGACGCCGACATCGCCGCCCTGATTGCCACCAGCGCCGCCCTGGCCATCTCCGGCATCCCGTTCACCGGCCCCATCGGCGCCGCGCGCGTGGGCTACATCAATGGCGAATACGTGCTGAACCCCGGCCAGACCGCGCGCAAGGGCTCGCAGATGGACCTCGTGGTCGCCGGCACCGAAGCCGCCGTGCTGATGGTGGAATCCGAAGCCCAGCAGCTGTCTGAAGAAATCATGCTCGGCGCCGTGGTGTTCGGCCACCAGCAGGGCAATGTCGCCATCAACGCCATCCACGACCTGGTGCGTGATGCTGGCAAGCCCGCATGGACGTGGCAAGCCCCCGCCAAGGACGAAGCCCTGATCTCCAAGGTCGGTGCCCTGGCCGACGAGAAGCTCGCCGCCGCCTACCAGATCCGCAACAAGCAAAGCCGCACGCAAGCCTGCCGCGAAGCCTACGCTGCCGTGATGGCTGGCCTCAAGGCCGAAGACGTGGAATTCGACGCCGTCAAGGTCGAAGGCATGCTGTTCGACATCGAAGCGCGCCTGGTGCGCAGCCAGATCCTGGCCGGCGAGCCCCGCATCGACGGCCGCGACACGCGCACCGTGCGCCCCATCGAGATCCGCAACAGCGTGCTGCCCCGTGCCCACGGCTCGGCCCTGTTCACGCGCGGCGAAACCCAGGCGCTGGTCGTGACCACGCTGGGTACCGAGCGCGATGCCCAGCGCATCGACGCCCTGGCTGGCGAGTACGAAGACCGCTTCATGATGCACTACAACATGCCTCCCTTCGCCACCGGCGAAGTGGGCCGCATGGGCTCGACCAAGCGCCGCGAAATCGGCCACGGCCGCCTGGCCAAGCGTGCCCTGATGGCCGTGCTGCCCACCAAGGAAGAATTCCCCTACACCATGCGCGTGGTGTCGGAAATCACCGAATCCAACGGCTCCTCGTCCATGGCTTCGGTCTGCGGCGGCTGCCTGTCGATGATGGATGCCGGCGTGCCCATGAAGGCGCACGTGGCCGGTATCGCCATGGGCCTGATCAAGGACGCCAACCGCTTTGCCGTGCTGACCGACATCCTGGGCGATGAAGATCACCTGGGCGACATGGACTTCAAGGTCGCTGGTACCACCGCCGGTATCACCGCGCTGCAGATGGACATCAAGATCCAGGGCATCACCAAGGAAATCATGCAGGTCGCCCTGGCCCAGGCCAAGGAAGCGCGCATCCACATCCTGGGCAAGATGCAGGAAGCCATGGGCGAAGCCAAGACCGAAGTGTCCAACTTCGCGCCCAAGCTCTACACGATGAAGATCAACCCCGAGAAGATCCGTGACGTGATCGGCAAGGGCGGCTCCGTGATCCGTGCGCTGACCGAAGAGACCGGCTGCCAGATCAACATCGAGGAAGATGGCACCATCACCATCGCCGCCACCGACAATGCCAAGGCCGACGAGGCCAAGCGCCGCATCGAGCAGATCACGGCCGAAGTCGAAATCGGCAAGATCTACGAAGGCCCTGTGACCAAGATCCTGGACTTCGGCGCCCTGATCAACCTGCTGCCCGGCAAGGATGGCCTGCTGCACATCAGCCAGATCGCGCACGAGCGCGTCGAGCGCGTCGGCGACTACCTGACCGAAGGCCAGATCGTCAAGGTCAAGGTCATGGAAACCGACGAAAAGGGCCGCGTCAAGCTGTCCATGAAGGCTTTGGCCGACCGCCCTGCGGGTGGTGGATTCAGCGATCGCCCAGCTCCCCAGGAGCGTGGTGACCGTGAACCCCGCCGCGACCAGAGCCGTGATCGCCAGCCAGCCGACCAGCAGCAGCAGCAGCAACAACAGTCGCTGCCATCGGATGGTGCTTCCGGTCAGGTGAACGGCTGATCCATCGCCTTGGCTGCCGCCATCGGGTGGGCCGCTTGCAGCGGCCTCCTGCGGGCGGTGGTCGGGACTGGTGATTTCCATGCCATCAACCACGGACCTTCCTATGCAAGCGGTGGAGATTTCCTCGTTCGGCGCGCCTGAGGTCTTGCGCCTCGGTGAGCGCCCCGTGCCCGTGCCGGGTGCGGGCGAGCTGCTGATCCGAGTGGGCGCCAGCGGCATCAACCGCCCCGACGTGCTGCAACGCATGGGCCATTACGCGCCCCCGCCCGGCACCTCCGACCTTCCCGGTCTCGAGGTGGCGGGTGTGGTGGAAGCGGGGGACGCCGATGCGCTGGCCCTTTCGGGCCTGGCCATTGGCGACCGTGTCTGCGCGCTCGTGGCCGGTGGTGGCTACGCGCAATGGTGCGTGGCGCCGGCCGAGCAGTGCCTGCCGGTGCCTGCCGGGTTCAGCGATATCGAGGCTGCCTCGCTGCCTGAGACCTTCTTCACGGTGTGGAGCAACGTCTTTGACCGTGGCCGCCTGCAGGCGGGTGAAAGCCTGCTGGTGCAGGGCGGCACCAGCGGCATCGGCGTCACCGCCATTCAGCTGGCGCGCGCCTTCGGTGCCACGGTGATCGCCACGGCGGGCAGCGACGACAAGTGCCAGGCCTGCCTGGACCTGGGGGCGCACCATGCCATCAACTACAAGTCGCAGGACTTTGTGGTGGAGGCCAAGCGCATCACCGACGGCAAGGGTGTCGACGTGGTGCTGGACATGGTCGCGGGCAGCTATGTCGCGCGCGAAGTCGAGTGCCTGGCCGAGGATGGCCGCATCGTCATCATCGCCGTGCAGGGCGGGGTCAAGAGCGAGATCAACGCCGGTCTGGTGCTGCGCCGCAGGCTCACCATCACCGGCTCCACCCTGCGTCCGCGCTCTGTGGCCTTCAAGGGTGCCATTGCCCGCGCGCTGCGCGAGCAGGTGTGGCCCTTGCTGGCCGCCGGTACGGTGCGCCCGGTCATCCACAGCACCTTTGCAGCGGCCGATGCGGCCCAGGCGCATGCCCTGATGGAATCCAACCAGCACATTGGCAAGATTGTTTTGACGTGGTGAACATGAAAAAGAAGCTCATCGCAGGCAACTGGAAGATGAACGGCGGCCTGGCCGCCAACGAAGCGCTGCTCCAGGCATTGCAGGATGGCATGGCCTCGGCCGCGCCGCAGTGCGATGTGGTCGTGGCGGTGCCCGCGCCTTACCTGGCCCAGGTGCAGGCGCTGGTCGCCGGCTCGGGTGTGGCCCTGGCTGCGCAGGATGTGTCGGCGCACGAGCAGGGGGCCTACACCGGTGAAATGTCGGCTGCCATGCTCAAGGAGTTTGGTGCGCGCTATGTGCTGGTGGGGCATTCGGAGCGCCGCCAGTACCACGGCGAATCCGATGCCGTCGTGGCCATCAAGGCGCAGCGCGCGCTGGCGCTGGGCATCACGCCCATCGTCTGCGTGGGCGAGACCCTGGCAGAGCGCGACGCGGGTGAAACCGAAGCCGTCGTCAAGCGGCAGTTGGCCGCGGTGATCCACCTCAATGGCCACTGCATCAGCGAAATCGTGGTGGCGTATGAGCCCGTCTGGGCCATCGGCACGGGCCGCACGGCATCGCCCGAGCAGGCGCAGGCGGTGCATGCCGTGCTGCGTGCGCAGTTGGCCCTGGCCAGCGAGCATGCCGACCGCATCCACCTGCTGTATGGCGGCAGCATGAATGCTGCGAATGCGGCCGAACTGCTGGCGCAGCCGGACATCGATGGCGGCCTGGTGGGCGGTGCTTCGCTCAAGGCGGTCGATTTCTTGCAGATCATTGGTGCTGCCCGTCCGGGCCGCGCCTGAAGCTATTCAAATCAGGAGTAAACAGAGAATGAATGTGATCGTGAACGTGGTTCTGGCGGTGCAGATGATCACCGCCCTGGTAATGATCGGGTTGATCCTGATCCAGCACGGCAAGGGTGCCGACATGGGTGCTGCCTTCGGCAGCGGCAGCTCGGGCAGCCTGTTCGGCGCCAGCGGCAGCGCCAACTTCCTGTCGCGCACCACGGCGGTGTTGGCAGCGGTGTTCTTCGCTGCCACGCTGGCTCTGGCATACTTCGGCAACGCGCGGCCCGCCAGCTCCGGCAGCGTGCTCGAAGCGCCTGCAGCAGCCTCTTCGGCGCCAGCCTCGGCTGCGTCGGGTGCCGCTCCTGTGGCGATTCCTGTGCCTGTGGTGCCGGCCTCTGGCGCGGCGCAGATCCCGACCAAATAATCTGCACTAATTTGGGCCCTGAACCGCAGAGCAGGGTTTTTACGGAGTAGAATTCTGGATTGTCTGGAAAGCCAAAACCGCAAGGTTCCTCATGCCATCCAGGCACATACATCCAGCCGTCGTGGTGAAATTGGTAGACACGCTATCTTGAGGGGGTAGTGGCGAAAGCTGTGCGAGTTCGAGTCTCGCCGACGGCACCAAAACAAAGGCCTCCCCGACATGACCCAGCAAGGGCCATGTCGGGCCAGGCTACAGCGGTGAGCACATCCTCAAGATGAACCTCGATCAGTACCTCCCCGTCCTTTTGTTCATCTTGGTCGGCATCGCCGTAGGCGTTGTTCCCCTTGCCATCGGATATGTCCTGGGCCCCAATCGCCCGGACGACGCCAAGAATTCCCCCTACGAGTGTGGCTTTGAAGCCTTCGAGGATGCGCGCATGAAGTTTGACGTGCGCTATTACCTCGTCGCCATTCTCTTCATCCTGTTCGACCTCGAAATCGCGTTCCTCTTCCCGTGGGCGGTCACGCTGCACGAGGTGGGTGCCGCCGGTTTCGTGGCTGTGGTGATTTTCCTGACGATCCTCGTCGTGGGCTTTGTCTACGAGTGGAAAAAAGGCGCCCTCGATTGGGAATGACAGCGGGCTTCAACAAGGACTGATGCAATGATTGAAGGCGTGATGAAGGAAGGCTTCATCACCACGAGCTATGACTCCGTGGTGAATTGGGCCAAAACCGGTTCGCTGTGGCCCATGACCTTTGGTCTGGCCTGCTGCGCGGTCGAAATGATGCACGCAGCGGCTGCCCGCTACGACATCGGCCGCTTCGGTGCCGAAGTGTTCCGTGCCAGTCCCCGCCAGTCCGATCTGATGATCGTGGCCGGCACGCTGTGCAACAAGATGGCGCCTGCCCTGCGCAAGGTGTACGACCAGATGTCGGAGCCCCGCTGGGTGCTGTCGATGGGTTCGTGCGCCAATGGCGGTGGCTACTACCACTACAGCTACTCCGTGGTGCGCGGTTGCGACCGCATCGTGCCCGTGGATGTCTACGTGCCCGGCTGTCCCCCCACGGCCGAGGCGCTGATCTACGGCATCATCCAGTTGCAGCAGAAGATCCGCCGCACCAACACCATTGCGCGCGTCTGAGGGTTGACGATGACATCTGTTGCCATTCGCCCTGAAAAAATCAAGGACACCGTTGCCGCCGTTCTGGGCGACAAGGTCCGCAAGATCCACGTGGCCCTCGGTGAGGTCACCGTCGAAGTCTCCGCCGCCGATTACCTTGCTGCCATGCAGCAGCTGCGCGATGCGCCCGGCTGCCAGTTCGAGCAGCTGATCGACCTGTGCGGCGTCGACTACTCGGCCTACGCCGACGAAGTCAACGAAGGCGCGCGCTACTGCGTGGTGTCGCACCTGCTGTCGGTCAGTCTGAACCAGCGCCTGCGCGTCAAGGTGTTCTGCGCCGACGACGATTTCCCGGTGGTGGCCTCGGTGGCCGACCTGTGGAACTCGGCCAACTGGTACGAGCGCGAAGCGTTCGACCTGTTCGGCATCGTGTTCGACGGCCACAACGACCTGCGCCGCATCCTGACCGACTACGGCTTCATCGGCCACCCCTTCCGCAAGGACTTCCCGCTGTCCGGCCATGTCGAGATGCGCTATGACGCAGAGCAGCGCCGGGTGGTCTACGAGCCCGTGTCGATCGAGCCGCGCGAAATCACGCCGCGCATCATCCGCGAAGACAAGTACGGAGGCCTGCACTAAGGCGCCCGCGCCCCACGTGACCCACCATGGCTGAAATCAAGAACTATTCCCTGAACTTCGGACCGCAGCACCCTGCAGCGCACGGCGTGCTGCGCCTGGTGCTCGAGCTCGACGGCGAAGTCGTCCAGCGCGCCGACCCGCACATCGGCCTCTTGCACCGCGCCACCGAAAAGCTGGCCGAGCACAAGACCTACATCCAGTCGCTGCCCTACATGGACCGCCTGGACTACGTGTCGATGATGTGCAACGAGCACGCCTACTGCCTGGCCATCGAAAAGCTGATGGGCCTGGAAGTGCCCGAGCGCGCCCAGTACATCCGCGTGATGTTCTCCGAAATCACGCGCTTGCTGAACCACCTGATGTGGCTCGGCTCGCACGGCAACGATTGCGGCAGCTCCACCATCCTGATCTACACCTTCCGCGAGCGCGAAGACCTGTTCGACATGTACGAAGCCGTCTCCGGCGCGCGCATGCACGCGGCGTACTTCCGTCCGGGCGGCGTCTACCGCGACCTGCCGGACTCCATGCCGCAGTACAAGGTCAGCAAGATCAAGAACGCCAAGGCCCTGGAGGCCATGAACCAGAACCGCAAGGGTTCGCTGCTCGACTTCATCGACGACTTCACCCAGCGCTTCCCGGGCTGCGTGGACGAGTACGAGACCCTGCTCACCGACAACCGCATCTGGAAGCAGCGCACCGTGGGCATTGGCGTGGTGCCGCCCGAGCGCGCGCTGAACCTGGGCATGACCGGGCCCATGATCCGTGGCTCCGGCATTGCATGGGACCTGCGCAAGACCCAGCCCTACGACGTCTACGACCGTATGGACTTCGACGTGCCCGTGGGCAAGACGGGCGACTGCTATGACCGCTACCTCGTGCGCGTGCACGAAATGCGCGAGTCCAACCGCATCATCAAGCAGTGCGTGGACTGGCTGCGCGCCAACCCCGGCCCGGTCATCACCGACAACCACAAGGTGGCTGCGCCCGACCGCGAATCCATGAAGTCCAACATGGAAGAGCTGATCCACCATTTCAAGCTGTTCACCGAAGGCTTTCACGTGCCCGAGGGCGAAGCCTATGCCGCCGTGGAGCATCCCAAGGGTGAGTTCGGCATCTACCTGGTCAGCGATGGTGCCAACAAGCCCTACCGCCTGAAGATCCGTGCGCCCGGCTTCGCGCACCTGGCCACGCTCGACGAGATGGCCCGCGGCCACATGATTGCCGACGCCGTGGCCATCATCGGCACCATGGATATCGTGTTCGGGGAGATTGACCGATGAGTACGACCGAATCGAAGAACCTGACCGCTGGCACCGCCGCCATCACCGAGGCAACCCTTGCCCGTTTTGCGCGCGAAGTCGCCAAGTACCCGTCCGAGCAGAAGCAGTCGGCCGTGATGGCCTGCCTGGCCATCGTGCAGCAGGAGCAGGGCTGGGTCAGCGTGCAGAGTGAGGCCGTGATCGCCGACTACCTGGGCATGGCCCAGATCGCGGTGCACGAAGTGACCACGTTCTACAACATGTACAACCAGCAGCCGACGGGCAAGTACAAGCTCAACGTCTGCACCAACCTGCCTTGCCAGCTGCGCGACGGCCAGAAGGCGCTGCACCACCTCGAGAAGAAGCTCGGCGTGACCATGGGCGAGACCACGCCGGACGGCCTGTTCACGCTGCAGCAGTGCGAGTGCCTGGGCGCCTGCGCCGATGCGCCCGTGATGCTGGTCAACGACCGCACCATGTGCAGCTTCATGGACAACGACAAGCTCGACCAGCTGGTCGACGGCCTCAAGGCTGCGGAAGGACAAGCATGACCACCGCCGCACAGATCCTCTCGCAGTTCCAGGCCACGGGCGTGCAGACCTGCTTCCACGACCGCCACATCAACCCACAGATCGTTGCGGGGCTCGACGGCACGAACTGGGGCATCAAGGACTACGAAGCGCGCGGCGGCTACGAAGCGTTGCGCAAGATCCTGGCACAGGGCGAAGGCGCAGGCCTCACCCAGGACCAGGTGATCGCCACCGTCAAGGAATCGGGCCTGCGCGGCCGCGGCGGTGCGGGCTTCCCCACCGGCCTCAAGTGGAGCTTCATGCCCCGCTCGTTCCCCGGCCAGAAGTACCTGGTGTGCAACTCCGACGAAGGCGAGCCAGGCACCTGCAAGGACCGCGACATCCTGCAGTTCAATCCGCACATCGTCATCGAAGGCATGATCATCGCGGCCTACGCGATGGGCATCTCCGTGGGCTACAACTACATCCACGGCGAAATCTTCCAGACCTACGACCGCTTCGAAGAAGCGCTCGAAGAGGCGCGTGCCGCCGGCTACCTGGGCGACAAGATCCTGGGCAGCAATTTCAGCTTCCAGCTGCATGCGGCGCACGGCTTCGGTGCCTACATCTGCGGCGAAGAAACCGCGCTGCTCGAATCGCTCGAAGGCAAGAAGGGCCAGCCGCGCTTCAAGCCGCCGTTTCCTGCCAGCTTCGGCCTGTACGGCAAGCCCACCACCATCAACAACACCGAGACCTTCGCGGCCGTGCCGTGGATCATCCGCAATGGTGGCCAGGCCTACCTTGAGTGCGGCAAGCCCAACAACGGCGGCACCAAGATCTTCTCGGTCTCGGGCGACGTGGAAAAGCCCGGCAACTACGAAGTGCCCATGGGCACGCCGTTCGCCAAGCTGCTCGAGCTCGCCGGTGGCGTGCGCAAGGGCCGCCAGCTCAAGGCGGTGATTCCCGGTGGCTCGTCCTCGCCGGTGCTGCCGGCGTCCGTCATCATGGAATGCACGATGGACTACGACTCCATCGCCAAGGCCGGCTCCATGCTGGGCTCGGGCGCCGTCATCGTGATGGACGACTCCCGCAGCATGGTCGAGAGCCTGCTGCGCCTGTCCTATTTCTACTCGCACGAATCCTGCGGCCAGTGCACGCCGTGCCGCGAAGGCACGGGCTGGATGTGGCGCGTGATCGACCGGATCCAGCACGGCCAGGGGCGCGATGGCGACCTGAACCTGCTCAATTCGGTGGCAGACAACATCCAGGGGCGCACCATCTGCGCACTGGGTGACGCAGCGGCCATGCCGGTGCGCGCCATGATCAAGCACTTCCGTCCGGAATTCGAAGCGCTGATCCGCCAAGAGAAGACCCCCCAGGCTTCCGCCTCCGCCTGATCGCGAGAAACGCATATGGTTGAAATCGAACTCGACGGGCAGAAGGTAGAAGTCGCCGAAGGCTGCATGGTGATGCATGCAGCCGAAAAGGCCGGCACCTACATTCCCCATTTCTGTTACCACAAGAAGCTGTCCATTGCTGCCAACTGCCGCATGTGCCTGGTGGATGTGGAAAAGGCACCCAAGCCCATGCCCGCCTGCGCCACGCCGGTGACGCAGGGCATGATCGTGCGCACCAAGAGCGACAAGGCCATCAAGGCCCAGCAGTCGGTCATGGAATTCCTGCTCATCAACCACCCGCTGGACTGCCCCATCTGCGACCAGGGCGGTGAGTGCCAGCTGCAGGATCTGGCCGTGGGCTATGGCGGCTCCTCCTCGCGCTACGAGGAAGAAAAGCGCGTGGTCTTCCAGAAGGACGTGGGCCCGCTGATCTCCATGCAGGAGATGAGTCGCTGCATCCACTGCACCCGCTGCGTGCGCTTCGGCCAGGAAGTGGCCGGCGTGATGGAGCTCGGGATGATCCACCGCGGTGAGCACTCCGAGATCACCACCGTGGTGGGCGATACGATCGACTCCGAGCTGTCGGGCAACATGATCGACATCTGCCCCGTGGGCGCGCTCACCAGCAAGCCGTTCCGCTACAGCGCCCGCACCTGGGAACTGTCGCGCCGTCGCTCGGTCAGCCCGCACGACTCCACCGGTGCCAACCTCATCGTTCAGGTCAAAAACCACAAGGTCATGCGCGTGGTGCCGTTCGAGAACGAAGCCGTCAACGAATGCTGGATCGCCGACCGCGACCGCTTTTCGTACGAATCGCTCAACAGCGACGAACGCCTGACGGAGCCCATGCTCAAGCAGGGCGGCGTCTGGAAGGCCGTCGACTGGCAGACCGCGCTCGAGTACGTGGCCAATGGCCTGAAGAACATCAAGGCCGACCACGGTGCCAACAGCATCGGCGCCCTGGTCAGCCCGCACAGCACGCTCGAAGAGCTGTACCTGGCCTCCGCCCTGGTGCGCGGCCTGGGCAGCGACAGCATCGACTACCGCCTGCGCAACGCCGAATTCGCGGCGCCCGAAGGCATTCGCTGGCTCGGCACGTCCATCGCCTCCCTGTCCACGCTGCAACGCGTGCTGGTGGTGGGCTCCAACCTGCGCAAGGACCATCCACTGTTCGCCCTGCGCGTGCGCCATGCCGTGCGCCACGGTGCCCAACTGAGCGTGGTCGACTCCTCCGTGGGCGACTGGGCCATGCCCATCAAGCACCAACTGCTGCAGAACGCCAGCCAGTGGGTGCAAGCCCTCGGGTCTATCGCCTCGGCCATCGCCCAGGAAAAGGACGTCGCCGCCCCCCAGGGTGCAGCCGAAGCCTCCGAGGCCAGCCTGGCCATCGCCCGCTCGCTGCTGGGTGGTGAACGCAAGGCCGTGCTGCTGGGCAATGCCGCAGCGCACCACGGCCAGGCTGCAGCGCTGCTGGCCCTGGCCAACTGGATCGGCGAGCAGACCGGCGCCACCGTCGGCTACCTCACCGAAGCCGCCAACACCGTGGGTGCCCAGTTCGCTGGCGCCCATCCAGTGGGCAGCGGCCTGAACGCAGGCCAGATGCTGGCCGGCGGCCTCAAGGCCGTGCTGCTGCTCAACACCGAACCCGCGTTCGACGCGGCCAACGGTGCCCAGGCCAGCGCCGCCATCGGCCAGGCGCAGATGGTTGTGACCCTGAGCCCCTTCAAGGCCAACATGGACATCAGCGACGTGCTGCTGCCCATCGCGCCGTTCACCGAAACCTCGGGCAGCTTTGTCAACGCCGAAGGGCGCCTGCAGAGCTTCCACGCCGTGGTGCGCCCGCTGGGCGACACGCGCCCCGCCTGGAAGGTGCTGCGCGTACTGGCCAACGTGCTCGGCGTGCCGGGCTTCGACTTCGAGACCTCGCAGGACGTGCTGGCCCGTGCCACCAACGCCCCGGCGGGCAAGCTGGCCATGCTGCCGGCCGAGCAAATGTCCAACGCCGTGGGCCACCCGCCCGCAGCAGGCGCGGCCAGCGTGGCCGAGCCCGCAGTCGCTTCGATTTACCAGCTCGATGGCCTGGTGCGCCGCGCCACCTCGCTGCAATTGACAGCCGATGCCCGCATGGCGGCCGGTGAAGGAGTGGCGGCATGATCGACGCGCTGTACAACGGCGGGCTGAACCTCCTGCCCTTCGCCTGGTGGACGGGCGCGGCCTGGCCCGTGCTGTGGATCCTGCTCAAGATCGTCGTGATCGTCGCGCCCCTGATGGGCGCGGTGGCCTACCTCACGCTGTGGGAGCGCAAGCTCCTCGGTTTCATGCAGGTGCGCCACGGCCCCAACCGGGTCGGCCCCATGGGCCTGCTGCAGCCGCTGGCCGACGGCCTGAAGCTGATGACCAAGGAAATCATCCAGCCTGCGGCCGCCAGCAAGGGCCTGTTCGTGCTGGGTCCGCTCATGGCCATCATGCCGGCCCTGGCTGCCTGGGTGGCGATCCCCTTTGGTCCCGATGTGGCGCTGGCCAACGTCAATGCCGGCCTGCTGCTGGTGATGGCGATTACCTCCATCGAAGTCTATGGCGTGATCATCGCCGGCTGGGCATCGAACTCCAAGTACGCCTTCCTGGGCGCGCTGCGCGCCTCGGCACAGATGGTGAGCTACGAAATCGCCATGGGCTTTTGCTTCTTGGTGGTGATCATGGTGTCGGGCAGCATGAACCTGACCGAGATCGTGATGTCCCAGTCCCGCGGCATGGCCGCCAACATGGGGCTGAGCTTCCTGTCCTGGAACTGGCTGCCGCTGCTGCCGATCTTTCTGGTGTACCTGATCTCCGGCGTGGCCGAAACCAACCGCCACCCCTTCGACGTGGTTGAAGGCGAAGCCGAAATCGTGGCCGGCCACATGGTCGAGTACTCGGGCATGGGCTTCGCGGTCTTCTTCCTGGCCGAATACGCCAGCATGTGGCTGGTGTCCATCCTGGCGGCGCTGATGTTCCTGGGCGGCTGGCTGTCGCCCATCGACAGCGTGCTGTTCAACTGGATTCCGGGCTGGATCTGGCTTGGCATCAAGACCTTCGTCGTGGTGTCCATGTTCATCTGGATCCGCGCCACCTTCCCGCGCTTTCGCTATGACCAGATCATGCGTCTGGGCTGGAAGATCTTCATTCCGGTCACCCTGGTGTGGCTGCTCATCGTCGGCGGGTGGTTGCTCTCGCCGTGGAACATCTGGAAATAAGCGGGGACACACATGACTGCTGTTGCTGTTGCTGCTGCTGCACCTTTCTCGTTCAAGGATTTCTTCAAGAGCTTCATGCTCGTGGAGCTGCTCAAGGGCATGGCCCTGACGGGCCGCTATGCGTTTCGCCGCAAGGTGACCGTGCAGTTCCCCGAAGAGAAGACACCCTTGTCGCCGCGTTTTCGCGGCCTGCATGCCCTGCGCCGTTACGACAACGGCGAAGAGCGCTGCATCGCCTGCAAGCTCTGCGAGGCCGTGTGCCCCGCCATGGCCATCACCATCGAGTCCGAAGTGCGGGATGACGGTTCGCGCCGCACCACGCGCTACGACATCGACCTGACCAAGTGCATCTTCTGCGGCTTCTGCGAAGAAAGCTGCCCGGTGGACTCGATCGTCGAGACGCACATCTTCGAATACCACGGCGAAAAGCGTGGCGACCTGTACTTCACCAAGGACATGCTCCTGGCCGTTGGTGACCGGTACGAGGGTGAGATTGCTGCAGCCAAGGCTGCGGACGCCAAGTACCGCTGAGCGGTCGCGATCCCATCCATCCCGTCGCCAGACTTTCTATAAAGACCTGATTCATGGACGCCAAGACTGGTTTCTTCTACCTTTTCTCGGTCGTGCTGCTGTTTGCAGCCTTCCGGGTGATCACCGCGCGCAACCCCGTGCACGCGGTGCTGTACCTCATCCTGGCTTTTTCGCAAGCGGCGGCCGTGTGGCTGCTGCTCAAGGCCGAGTTCCTGGCCATCGCCCTGGTGCTGGTGTACCTGGGCGCGGTGATGGTGCTGTTCCTGTTCGTGGTGATGATGCTGGACATCCACATCGACACCGTGCGCAAGGGCTTCTGGAAGCACTTCCCGCTCGCTGCCTTCGTGGGCGCCCTGATCGCGCTGGAAATGGCCGCCGTGCTGATGGGAGGCTTCCGCGGCATGGAAGAACCCAAGGCAGCCGCGGTGGTGCTCGACGCCGCCGGCAAGGTGGTGCAGTACTCCAACACCAAGGAACTGGGCAAGCTGCTGTACACCCAGTATCTGTACCCCGTGGAAATCGCGGCTGTGATCCTGCTGGTGGCCATGATTGCGGCCATCGCCCTGACCCTGCGCCAGCGCAAGGACAGCAAGGCCATCAACCCATCCCAGCAGATCCGCGTGCGCGCCAAGGACCGCCTGGAAGTGGTGAAGGTCACCGCCACGCAAAAGCCCGCACCCGAAGTGCCGGCCGAGCCCGCCGCTGAGGAGAAGAAGCCATGACATTGACGCTGGGACATTTTCTTTCGCTGGGCGCCATGCTGTTCGCCCTGGCGGTGATCGGCATCTTCCTGAACCGCAAGAACCTGATCGTGCTGCTGATGGCCATCGAGCTGATGCTGCTGGCGGTCAACATGAACTTCGTGGCGTTCTCGCACTACCTGGGTGACATGCACGGACAAGTGTTCGTGTTCTTCATCCTGACGGTGGCCGCGGCCGAGTCGGCCATCGGCCTGGCCATTCTGGTGCTGCTGTTCCGCAACAAGTCCAGCATCAACGCGGAAGACCTCAACACCCTCAAGGGCTGATGAGCCACCCGTATTCCCAAGGTTCTCAAGAATGAGTCAAACCCTCTCTGCTTCGACGCTCCTGGCCGTGCCCCTGGCACCGCTGGCGGGCGCACTGCTGGCCGGCATCTTCGGCACGACCTTTGGCGGCAACTGGATCGGCCGCCGGCTGAGCCACACCCTGACCATCCTGGGCGTGCTCGTGGCCTTCGTGCTGTCGGCCATGACGCTCAAGAGCGTGGCGGTCGATGGCGCGCGCTTCAACGAGACGCTCTACACCTGGATGGTGGTAGGCGGCCTGAAGATGGAAGTGGGCTTCCTGATCGACAGCCTCACGGCCATGATGATGGTGGTGGTGACCTTCGTGTCGCTGATGGTGCACATCTACACCATCGGCTACATGGAAGAGGACGAGGGCTACAACCGCTTCTTCTCGTACATCTCGCTGTTCACGTTCTCCATGCTCATGCTGGTCATGAGCAACAACCTGCTGCAGCTGTTCTTCGGCTGGGAAGCGGTGGGCCTGGTGTCCTACCTGCTGATCGGCTTCTGGTTCAACAAGCCCACGGCCATCTTCGCCAACATGAAGGCCTTTCTGGTCAACCGCGTGGGCGACTTCGGCTTCATCCTGGGCATCGGCCTGATCGCCGCCTACACCGGCACGCTCAACTACAGCGAGATCTTCGCCAAGTCGGGTGAGCTCGGCGGCCTGGCCTTCCCCGGCACCGACTGGCTGCTGATCACCGTGATCTGCATCTGCCTGTTCATCGGCGCCATGGGCAAGTCGGCCCAGTTCCCGCTGCACGTCTGGCTGCCCGACTCGATGGAAGGCCCGACGCCCATCTCGGCACTGATCCACGCGGCCACCATGGTGACCGCCGGCATCTTCATGGTCTCGCGCATGTCGCCGCTGTTCGAGCTGTCGGACACCGCACTCAACTTCATCCTGGTCATCGGCTCCATCACGGCGCTGTTCATGGGTTTCCTGGGCATCATCCAGAACGACATCAAGCGCGTGGTGGCCTACTCCACGCTGTCGCAGCTCGGTTACATGACCGTGGCCCTGGGCGCATCGGCCTACTCGGTCGCCGTGTTCCACCTGATGACGCACGCCTTCTTCAAGGCGCTGCTGTTCCTCGGTGCCGGTTCGGTCATCATGGGCATGCACCACAACCAGGACATCCGCTGGATGGGCGGCGTGCGCAAGTACATGCCCATCACCTGGATCACCTCGCTGCTGGGTTCGCTGGCGCTGATCGGCACCCCCCTGTTCTCGGGTTTCTACTCCAAGGACAGCATCATCGAGGCTGTGCACGCCAGCAACCTGCCGGCGGCTCACTTCGCCCACTTCGCGGTGCTGGCCGGCGTGTTCGTCACGGCGTTCTATTCGTTCCGCATGTACTTCCTGGTCTTCCATGGCAAGGAGCGTTTCGATCAGAACCCCGACGCACACCACGATGCGCACCACGACGACCATGGTCACGGCCATGGCGAGCACCACGATCCGCACGAGTCCCCCTGGGTGGTGACGGTGCCGTTGGTGCTGCTGGCAATTCCTTCGGTGGTGGTGGGCTTCCTGTTCATCCAGCCCATGTTGTTCGGCGACTTCTTCAAGGACGTGATCTTTGTCGATGCGGCCAAGCACCCCGCCATGGCGGAGCTGGCCGAGATCTTCCACGGCCCCGTGGCCATGGCCCTGCACGGCCTGCAGACGGCGCCGTTCTGGCTGGCCGTTGCCGGTGTGGCCCTGTCGTATTACATGTACATGGTGAACCCGGCGCTGCCGGCGGCCATCAAGCGCATGTGCATGCCGATCTATACGCTGTTCGAGAACAAGTACTACCTCGACTGGTTCAACGAGAACGTCCTGGCGCGCGGTGCGCGTGCCCTGGGTACCGGCCTGTGGAAGGGCGGCGACCAGGCCATCATCGACGGTGCGCTGGTCAATGGCTCGTGGAAGCTGGTGCGCGGCGTCTCCGGCATGGTGCGCTGGGTGCAGACGGGCTTCATCTTCCACTATGCCCTGGTGATGATCCTGGGCGTGTTTGCCCTGATGACGTGGTTCGTCTGGGGCGATTTCTTCATGCAGCTCATCAAGAAATAAGGAAAAGAACAAAATGGGTCTGTTGAGTCTTGCAATCTGGGTGCCGATTGCCTTCGGCGCGCTGCTGCTCGCGGTTGGCCGCGATGAGCACGCCCCCGCCGTGCGCTGGTTGGCCCTGCTCGGGTCGGTGATCGGTTTCCTGGTCACCATTCCTCTGTACCAGGGCTTCAAGCTCGGTACGGCGGCCATGCAGTTCGTCGAAAAAGCCGAGTGGATCGAGCGCTTCAATGTGCACTACCACCTGGGCGTGGACGGCATCTCCTTCTGGTTCGTGCCGCTCACGGCCTTCATCACGGTGATCGTGGTGATCGCCTCGTGGGAGGCCATCACCGAGCGCGTGAACCAGTACATGGGCGCGTTCCTGATCCTCTCGGGCCTGATGATCGGCGTGTTCAGCGCGCTCGACGGCATTCTGTTCTATGTGTTCTTCGAGGCCACGCTGATCCCGATGTACCTGATCATCGGTATCTGGGGTGGCCCGAACAAGATCTACGCGGCGTTCAAGTTCTTCCTGTACACGCTGCTCGGCTCGCTCTTGATGCTGATTGCGCTGATCTTCCTGTACAACCAGTCCGGCGGCAGCTTCGACATCGCCACCTGGCACCAGCTGCCCCTGAGCTCCACGGCCCAGACCCTGCTGTTCTTCGCCTTCTTCGCCGCCTTCGCGGTGAAGGTGCCGATGTTCCCGTTCCACACCTGGCTGCCCGACGTGCACGTGGAAGCGCCTACCGGCGGCTCTGCCGTGCTGGCGGCCATCATGCTCAAGCTCGGTGCCTACGGCTTCCTGCGCTTCTCGATGCCCATCGCCCCCGATGCCGCACGCGAGTGGGCCTGGCTGATGATCACCCTGTCGCTGATCGCCGTGATCTACGTCGGCCTGGTGGCCATGGTCCAGAAGGACATGAAGAAGCTGGTGGCCTATTCGTCGGTGGCGCACATGGGCTTCGTGACCCTGGGCTTCTTCATCTTCAACGACCTGGGCGTCTCCGGCGGCTTGGTGCAGATGATTGCCCACGGCTTCGTCTCGGGCGCGATGTTCCTGTCCATCGGCGTGCTGTACGACCGCGTGCACTCCCGCGAGATCGCGGCCTACGGCGGCGTGGTCAACACCATGCCCAACTTCACGGCCTTCGCGCTGCTGTTCGCCATGGCCAACTGCGGCCTGCCGGGCACGGCCGGGTTCGTGGGCGAGTGGATGGTGATCCTGGGTGCGGTCAAGGCCAACTTCTGGATCGGCATGGCGGCTTCCACGGCGCTGATCTTCGGCGCCGCCTATACCCTGTGGATGTTCAAACGCGTGTACCTGGGACCCGTGGCCAACGACCATGTCAAGGAACTCACCGACATCAACAGCCGCGAATTCCTCGTGATGGCGCTGCTGGCGATTGCCGTGCTCGCCATGGGCCTGTACCCGCGTCCCTTCACGGACGTGATGGACACTTCGGTCGCGGAACTGCTCAAGCATGTCGCACTGTCGAAGCTGAACTGACCAGACTGAACTGAGAGATTCGAGATGATTGACAACATCAGCTGGCTTGCGATTTACCCCGAGATTGTTCTCCTGGTCATGGGCTGCGTCATTGCGCTGGTCGACCTGGGGGTGCACAGCCCCCGCCGCACGGCCACCTACGTGCTGACCATGCTGACGCTGGCCCTGGTGGCCGGCCTGCAGGCCATGTACGCCAGCACCGGCAGCACCTTCTACGGCTTTGGCAACATGGTGGTCAGCGACTCCATGGGCAACTGGCTCAAGTGCTTCGCCACCGTGGCCGTGATGGTCACCCTGGTCTATGGCCGCCCCTACGCGGCAGACCGCGACATGATGCGCGGCGGCGAGTTGTTCACGCTGTCGATCTTCGCGCTCCTGGGCATGTTCATCATGATCTCGGGCAACAACTTCCTGATGATCTACCTGGGCCTGGAGCTCTTGACCCTGTCGAGCTACGCCCTGGTGGCCCTGCGCCGCGACAACGCCACCGCGACCGAAGCGGCGATGAAGTACTTCGTGCTCGGCGCCATGGCCAGCGGCTTCCTGCTGTACGGCCTGTCCATGGTCTACGGTGCCACCGGTTCGCTGGACATCGGCCAGGTGTTCAAGGCCGTCAACTCCGGCCAGATCCGCCACCAGGTGCTGGTGTTCGGTCTGGTGTTCGTGGTGGCAGGCCTGGCCTTCAAGCTCGGTGTGGTGCCTTTCCACATGTGGATTCCTGACGTGTACCAGGGTGCCCCCACGGCCGTCACGCTGCTGATCGGTGGCGCGCCCAAGCTGGCCGCGTTCGCCATCACCATCCGCCTGCTGGTGGACGGGCTGTTGCCGCTGGCCATCGACTGGCAGCAGATGCTCGCGGTGCTGGCCATCGGCTCGCTGCTGGTGGGCAACCTCGCGGCCATCGCGCAGACCAACCTCAAGCGCATGCTGGCCTACTCGACCATCTCGCAGATGGGCTTCGTGCTGCTGGGCCTGATGTCGGGTGTGGTCAACGGCAACGTGGAAGCCGCCGCCGTCGAGAACGCCTACAGCGCCTCCATGTTCTATGTGGTGAGCTACGTGCTGACCACGCTGGCCGCCTTCGGCGTGATCCTGCTGCTGGCCCGCGAAGGTTTCGAGAGCGAAGAGATCGCCGACTTCGCCGGCCTGAACCAGCGCAGCCCGCTGTACGCCGCCGTGATGGCGGTGTGCCTGTTCTCCATGGCTGGCATTCCGCCCATGGTCGGCTTCTACGCCAAGCTGTCGGTGCTGCAGGCGCTGGTGGCATCGGGCCAGGCCGCCTACATCGCCATGGCGGTGTTCGCGGTCGTCATGTCGCTGATCGGCGCCTTCTACTACCTGCGCGTCGTCAAGGTCATGTACTTCGACGCCCCGCTGACCGCCACCAGCGTTTCCGCCCCCCTGGACGTGCGCGTGGTGCTCACCATCAACGGTGCCCTGGTGCTGGGACTCGGCCTTCTGCCCGGTGGCCTGATGGCGCTGTGCGCCGAGGCCGTCGTGCGCGCCCTGGCCACCTGACCGACCGGCCGGAGCGAACCCGTGTCCCTGACCGGTTCCGTCTGGCTGGTGATCGTGGCGGCCCTCATCGCTGCGAACCTGCCCTTTGCCAACCAGCGCTGGCTGGTGGTGGGGCCTGTGGCGCAGCCCAGGAAGGGCCTGCCCGTGCGCATCGCAGAACTCGTGCTGGCGTATTTTCTGGTGGGTGGCCTGGCGCTGCTGCTGGAGCGCCGGGCCGGGCAGATCGCCCCGCAGGGCTGGGAGTTCTATGCCATCACCGGCACCATGTTCCTCACGCTGGCCTTCCCCGGCTTCGTCTACCGCTACCTGCTGCGCCGCCACGGCTAGGCAGGGGTCGCATTCCTTTCTTTTCCCTCACGCGCCTCCTCGACCATGAAAGTGCTCGACCTGCACTGCCACGAGGGCCATGTCTTCGAAGGCTGGTTTGCTTCGGAGGACGACTTCCAGAGCCAGAACCAGCGCGGCCTCGTGCAATGCCCCTGGTGCGGCGATTCCAGCATCTCCAAGCGCCTGAGCGCGCCGCGGCTGAACCTGGGCGCCAAGCCGCCGGCCGTGGCACCCGCCAAGCCGGCGGCAGCCCCTGGCGGCCAGGAGTCCGTGGCCTTGCCCCCGGCGCTGCAGGCCGCCTGGCTGGAGCTGGCGCGCAAGATCGCCGCCAATACCGAGGATGTGGGCAACCGCTTCGCCGATGAGGCTCGCCGCATGCACCACGGCGAGACCGAGGAGCGCGCCATCCGCGGCCAGGCTACGCCCGACGAGGCGGCCCAATTGATCGATGAAGGCATTGCCGTGCTGCCGCTGCCCTTGCCAGCTGCAGCGAAAGAAACCCTCCACTGAATCTGCCTGAGGGCAGGGCGACTGCGTTGGCCTCGGCTCAGGCGGTGAACTGCAGCGCCGCCAGGCGCGCGTAGATGCCGTTGACGGCCAGCAGGCCGGCATGCGTGCCTTGCTCCACGATGCGCCCATGCTCCAGCACCACGATGCGGTCGGCGTTCTGCACGGTGGCCAGGCGGTGGGCGATCACAAGGGTGGTGCGTTGGCCGGTGTGGCGCTGCATGGCGGTGTCCAGGGCGGCCTGCACCATGCGCTCGCTTTCTGCGTCTAGGGCGCTGGTGGCCTCGTCGAGCAGCAGCAGCGGCGGGTTCTTGAGCATGGCGCGGGCGATGGCGATGCGCTGGCGCTGCCCGCCCGACAGGCGCACACCACGCTCCCCAAGGAAGGTGCCGTAGCCCTCGGGCAATGCCATCAGGAAGTCATGGGCGAACGCCGAGCGCGCAGCGGCCATCACTTCCTCGTCGGTGGCGTCCGGGCGCCCGTAGCGGATGTTCTCCATCGCCGATGACGAGAAGATCACCGCATCCTGCGGCACCACGCCCACATGCGATCGCAGCTCGGTCAGCGACATGGAGCGGATGTCCGTGCCGTTCAGCCGGATGGCGCCACAGGGTTGACCGTTTGGCGCCGTGTCCACGTCATAAAAGCGCTGCAGTAGCTGGAACACCGTGGTCTTGCCCGCACCACTGGCGCCCACCAGGGCCACGGTTTCACCCGCAGCCAACTGCAGATTGAAGTCGTGCAGCGCCGGCTGGTCCGGGCGCGAGGGGTAGTGGAAGTCCACCTGGTCGAATGCCACCGCCAGGCCCTTGCCGGTACCGGGCAGGGCCACGGGCGCGGCAGGCTCGGCCACGGGGGAGCGGCTGCCCAGCAGTTCCATCAGCCGCTCGGTGGCGCCCGCGGCGCGCAGCAGGTCGCCATAGACCTCGCCCAGCACGGCCACGGAGCCTGCCAGCAGGACCACGTAGACGACGGTCTGCCCCAGGTGTCCGGCCGTCATCTGGCCGGCCAGCACCGCCTGCGTGCCCTGGTACAGGCCCCACAGCAGCAGGGCGGCATTGGCGATGATGATGAAGGCCACCAGCACCGCACGCGCCAGCGTGCGCCTCACGGCCACGTGGAAGGCGTTTTCGTTGGCCTGCGTGAAGCGCTGCGCCTCACGCGGCTCGGCTGTGTAGCTCTGCACCACCGGGATGGCGTTGAGTACCTCGGCTGCGATGGCGCTCGAATCGGCCACGCGATCCTGGCTGTCGCGCGAGAGGCGCCGCACGCGCCGCCCGATCCACATGGTGGGCACCACCACCAGCACGATGGCCAGCAGCACCCATGACATCACGTAGGGGTTGGTCCACACCAGCATGGCCAGCGCGCCGATACCCATCACCGCGTTGCGCAGCCCCATGGACAGGGACGAGCCCACCACCGTCTGCACCAGGGTGGTGTCGGCCGTCAGTCGCGAGAGCACCTCGCCGGTCTGCGTGGTCTCGAAGAACTGCGGGCTTTGCTGCAGCACATGGCCATACACCGCATTGCGCAGGTCGGCTGTCACGCGCTCGCCCAGCCAGCTCACCATGTAGAAGCGCCCGGCCGAGAAGACGCCGAGCGCGATGGCCACAGCGAACAGGGCCTCGAAATGGTCGCGCAGCGCCATGGCCTGCTCGCCCTTGTCGGCATGGACCAGGCCGCCATCGACCAGCGTGCGCAGCGCGATGGGAAACGCCAGCGTGGCCAGTGCCGCCAGCACCAGAAAGACGCCCGAGAGTGCGATGCGCCCGCTGTACGGACGCAGGAACGGCAGCAGGCCGCTCAGGGAGCGCGGCGCACCGCGGGCTGGGGATGTGGAGGGAGATGCCATGCGCGCAGTGTAGGGGGCCGGGCGATTGCGTGCGCTGATGGGGCCGTTGCCAACCTGTACGGGTGGATACAGGTCCCGACGGGCCCACGGCACCCCACCAGTCAGTAAAAAGTCAGCACTCCAGCGGCCATGCCGCAGTGGCGGCCCAAGGTGCTGAAACCGGATTGGCGAGCCATGTTCCAGAGGCGGCATTCGGGTATACGCGCATGCCCTGGGCATGCTGCGCGCCACCCCGCACTGTCACCTAGGCGTTTATACATAGGCATTAGTCCCAGTATCTGCGCAGGGGCTCAGCCGCATACCATGCGTTGCAACAAATAAGCATGCATGGAGACCTTGTTGCAAGGCTCTTGCACCCTGCACACAACGGAGCAGCCAAGGCGCAATGAGCGACGTCATCCTCGAAACCACCAGCCTGACCAAAGAGTTCAAGGGCTTCACTGCAGTCAGCGATGTGAACCTGGCCGTGCGCCGGGGTTCCATCCATGCGCTGATCGGCCCCAATGGCGCAGGCAAGACCACGTGCTTCAACCTGCTGACCAAGTTCCTGGAACCCACGTCGGGCGTCATCCGCTTCAATGGGCATGACATCACACGCGAGCAGCCCGCGCAGATCGCCCGGCGCGGCGTTATCCGGTCGTTCCAGATCTCGGCCGTGTTCCCGCACCTCACGCTGATGGAGAACGTGCGCCTGGGCCTGCAGCGCAAGCTCGGCACATCCTTCCACTTCTGGCGCAGCGAACGCAGCCTGCACCAACTCGACGACCGGGCCATGCAGCTGCTGACCGAGGTCGGCCTGGCCGACATCGCCGACGAAGTCACCGTGAACCTGCCCTATGGCCGCAAGCGTGCGCTGGAGATCGCCACCACGCTGGCCATGGAGCCCGAACTGATGTTGCTGGACGAGCCCACCCAGGGCATGGGCCACGAGGACGTGGACCGCGTCACCCAGCTCATCAAGAAGGTCTCGGCCGGCCGCACCATCCTCATGGTGGAGCACAACATGAAAGTCGTCTCCACCATCGCCGACCGCATCACGGTGCTGCAGCGCGGCGCCGTGCTGGCCGAAGGGCCGTACGCCGAAGTCTCCAGCAACCCCCAGGTGATGGAAGCCTACATGGGCACCACCGACGGCCAACTGCAAGGGGCACATTGATGGCCGGCACCACACCCGCACTCGAAATCAAGGGCCTCGAAGCCTGGTACGGCGAATCGCATGTGCTGCACGGCGTGGACATCGTCGTGCAGCCCGGCGAGGTCGTCACCCTGCTGGGCCGCAACGGCGCGGGCCGCACCACCACCATGCGCGCCATCATGGGCCTCACGGGCGCACGCAAGGGCTCGGTCAAGATCCATGGCGTTGAGACCGTGAACATGGCCACGCACCGCATCGCCCACCTGGGCGTGGGCTACTGCCCGGAAGAGCGCGGCATCTTCTCCAGCCTCTCGTGCGAGGAGAACCTGCTCTTGCCCCCGCAGCTCAAGACCGGCACGCCCGGCATGTCGGTGCAGGAGATCTACGCCATGTTCCCCAACCTGGCTGAACGCAAGAACAGCCAGGGCACGCGCCTGTCGGGCGGCGAGCAGCAGATGCTCGCCGTGGCCCGCATCCTGCGCACCGGCGCCAAGCTGCTGCTGCTCGACGAGATTTCCGAGGGCCTGGCGCCCGTGATCGTGCAGGCCCTGGCCCGCATGATCACCATGCTGCGCCAGAAGGGCTACACGGTGGTCATGGTGGAGCAGAATTTCCGCTTTGCCGCGCCGCTGGCCGACCGTTTCTACGTCATGGAGCATGGCCGCATCGTCGAGAAGTTCGGTGCGGCCGAGCTCGAAGCCAAGATGCCGGTGCTTACCGAGCTGCTGGGCGTCTGACCCGACGGCAGCAGCACCCGCTCCCATCCTCTTCACCACCACCCACCCACAGGAGACAAATCCATGAAGAACCAACTCAAAGTGCTGGCCTTGATGCTCGGCGCAGCAGGTCTTGCAACGTCGGCCGCACACGCGCAGGACAAGGTCAAGATCGGTTTCATCACCGACATGTCCAGCCTGTACGCAGACGTGGAAGGCAAGAACGGCGCGCTGGCCATCCAGATGGCCATCGACGACTTCGGCGGCAAGGTGCTGGGCATGCCCATCGAGCTGATGAGCGCCGACCACCAGAACAAGGCCGACATCGCCGCCTCCAAGGCGCGCGAGTGGATCGACACCCAGGGTCTGACGATGATCTTCGGCGGCACCAACTCCGGCACCGCTCTGGCCACGGCCAAGGTGGCGTCCGAGAAGAAGCGCGTCTACATCAACAACGGCGCGGCCAGCTCGGCACTGACCAACGAGCAGTGCTCGCCCTACACCGTGCACTATGCCTATGACACCGTGGCGCTGGCCAAGGGCACGGGCTCGGCCATCGTCGATACCGGCGGCAAGAGCTGGTACTTCCTGACCGCCGACTACGCCTTCGGCCATGCGCTCGAAGCAGATACCACCACCGTGGTCAAGGCCAAGGGCGGCAACGTGGTGGGCGCCGTACGCCACCCGCTCAACGCTTCGGACTTCTCGTCCTTCCTGCTGCAGGCGCAGAACTCCAAGGCCCAGATCCTGGGCCTGGCCAACGCGGGCGGCGACACCATCAACGCCATCAAGGCCGCCAAGGAGTTCGGCATCGGCAAGACCATGAAGCTTGCCGGCTTGCTGATCTTCATCAGCGACGTGCACAGCCTGGGCCTGCGCAACACCGAAGGCCTGCAGTTCACCACCAGCTGGTACTGGGACCTGAACGACGAGACGCGCAAGTTCTCGGCCCGCTTCTTCGAGAAGACCAAGCGCATGCCGACCGAAATCCAGGCCGCCGACTACTCGGCCACGATGAACTACCTCAAGGCCGTGGAAGCCGCCAAGAGCATCGATGCCGACAAGGTCATGACCACCTGGCGAGGCATGAAGATGAACGACTTCTTCGGCTCGGGCCAGTTGCGTGCCGATGGCCGCTACGTGCACGACATGTACCTGATGGAAGTGAAGAAGCCTTCGGAATCCACCAAGCCATGGGACTACTACAAGCTGGTCAAGAAGCTGCCCGGCGACACGGTGTTCACCACCAAGGCCGAGAGCAAGTGCCCGCTCTGGAAATAAGCCCCTTCCCACCGACCTGAACCACTTCGCACCTCCTGCCGCCTTCGCCCATGGAAATCTTTGGTGTCTCATTGCCAGGCCTGTTGAGCCAGCTCCTTCTGGGGCTGGTCAACGGATCCTTTTATGCAATCCTCAGCCTGGGGCTGGCCGTGATCTTCGGCCTGCTCAACGTCATCAACTTTGCGCATGGAGCGCTGTTCATGACCGGGGCACTGATCACCTGGATGGCCATGAACTACCTGGGCCTTGGCTACTGGTGGATGCTGTTGCTGGCGCCGCTGGTGGTGGGGGTGTTCGGGGTGGTGATCGAGCGGCTCTTGCTGCGCTGGATCTACAAGCTCGACCACCTGTACGGGCTGCTGCTCACGCTGGGCCTCACGCTGCTGATCGAGGGCGTGTTCCGCTCCATCTACGGCGTGTCGGGCCTGGGCTATGACACGCCCGAGCTGCTCGAAGGCGCGACCAACCTCGGCTTCATGATCCTGCCCAACTACCGGGCCTGGGTGGTGGTGGCCTCGGTGGTCGTGTGCCTGGCCACCTGGTATGTGATCGAGAAAACCAAGCTCGGTGCCTACCTGCGCGCCGGCACCGAGAACCCGCGCCTGGTGGAGGCATTCGGCATCAACGTGCCGGTGATGGTGACCCTGACCTACGCCTTCGGCGCCGCCCTTGCGGCTTTTGCCGGCGTGCTCGCCGCGCCGGTCTACCAGGTCACGCCGCTGATGGGGCAGAACCTCATCATCGTGGTCTTCGCCGTGGTGGTGATCGGCGGCATGGGCTCCATCATGGGCTCCATCCTCACCGGGCTGGGCCTGGGCGTCATCGAAGGCTTCACCAAGGTGTTCTACCCCGAGGCTTCTTCCACCGTGGTGTTCGTCATCATGGTCATCGTTCTCCTCATCCGCCCCGCCGGCCTGTTCGGCAAAGAAAAATAAGCAGGGGCCGCTCGCATGAATCTCAAGAACCTTGCCCCCATCGGCTACGGCCTGCTGCTGCTCGCCTTGATCGCAGCGCCCTTCCTGGGGGCCTATCCCGTCTTCGTGATGAAGCTCATGTGCTTCGCACTGTTCGCTTCGGCCTTCAACCTGCTGCTCGGCTTCACCGGCCTGCTGTCCTTCGGCCACGCCGCCTTTCTCGGTGGCGCGGCCTACGTGGCCGGCCACGCCATCAAGGTCTGGGGTCTGACGCCCGAGATCGGCCTGCTGCTGGGCACCGCCGGCGGCGCGCTGCTGGGCCTGCTGTTCGGCTGGCTGGCCATCCGCCGCCAGGGCATCTATTTCTCGATGATCACCCTGGCCCTGGCGCAGATGCTGTTCTTCGCCTGCCTGCAGGCCCCATTCACCGGTGGCGAGGACGGCCTGCAGGGCGTGCCGCGCGGCAAGCTGTTCGGCATCATCAGCCTGCAGAGCGACCTGGTGATGTACTACGTGGCCCTGGTCATCGTGGTGCTGGCCTTCCTGGTCATCGTGCGCACCATCCACTCGCCGTTCGGGCAGGTGCTCAAGGGCATCAAGGAGAACGAGCCGCGCGCCATCTCCCTGGGGTACGACACGCACCGTTTCAAGCTGCTGGCCTTCGTACTCTCGGCCGCCCTGGCCGGGCTGGCGGGTTCGCTCAAGACGCTGGTGCTGGGTTTTGCCACCTTGTCCGACGTGCATTGGACCGCGTCGGGGCAGGTGATTCTGATGACCCTCGTGGGCGGGCTCGGGACTCTCTCCGGGCCACTGATCGGGTCGGCTGTGGTCGTGATGCTGGAGAACAAGATTGGCGAGTTCGGTAACTTGCTGGCTGCGCTGACCAGCGTGGAATGGTTCAAGACGCTGGGTGAGTCGGTCACCATGGTTACTGGCTTGATCTTCGTCATCTGTGTGCTGGCGTTCCGGCGCGGGATCATGGGGGAGATCATTGCCTGGCTGGTTGCTCGGCGGTCTGCGGGTTCGCGGCACTGAGGTTCTTGTTGCCCCTATGCCTTTGTTGAGGGCGGAGGCCGGGTCACGGCCCGGCGGTTGAGGGACATTCGACGGGCTGTGGCTTTGGTGATGGCGTGCCTGTGCGTGGTGCGGGAGCCGGGATGTGCGCCCGGCGGCGCACCTACCTTCTTTTGCTTCGTCAAAAGAAGGTAGGCCAAGAAAAGACGACCCCGCTGCCCGTGTCCCCACTCGCCTGGCAGCGAGTGGGGCAGCCTGCGATGCTCGGGCCTGGGGTGGCGCCGAAGAACTCCCTGCGCTGCCTCTGCGAGGCAGCTCCGGTCAAACAGCTTCGGCGAGCCAGATGACGAGGCGCGTGTCCTTCGGCACGCGCTCACCCCAGGCCCTGCGCTTCTCGGCACGGTCAGAAGGGGCGGTGAGCAGGCTCCACACGGGCCATTGCTTCGCTCGGCCCCAACTGCCTCGCTGCGCTTGGCCTGGACAGGGCGGCTGCGCCCCAGCCGTCGGCAGCGCGCAGCGCGAACCGACCCCAGGCGCAGCTGCGCAGCAGCAGCCGTGTTTGACCCCGCTCCCCACCCCTTCTGGCTGCGCCGAGAAGCGCAGGAGCTGGGGTGGGCGTGTGTGCCGAAGGACACACACGCTTCGTGAACTGACTTGCCGCAGCTGTTTGAGCGGAGTTCGAAGAACGCAGCGAGTTCTGCGGCACCACCCCAGGACCGAGCATCGCAGGTTGCCCCCGTTCGCCCGACAGGGCGAACGGGGGACGCAGACTGGGGGTCGCCTTTTCTTGGCCCACCTTCTTTTGGCGACGCAAAAGAAGGTGGGTGCGCCGCCGGGCGCACATCCCGGCTCCCGTCCTCAGCACAGGCATGCTGCAACCACCAACCACCAACCACCAACTACAACTTCAAAGCCCTCGCATACCCCGTCATCTCCAGATACCCCTTCCCCACCACTGTCCCCTCCCGCAGCAACTCCGACAACCCCTCCCAGTAGATAGCCCCCGTAGACGCACTGCTATCGAGCTCCTGGTTGTCCAGCAGACTCCGCACCTCAAACACCCCCACAGGCGTCTGCACCCGCCACTGCACCGGATACCGCGCCCCGCTCACAGGACTCGTCCACCACCGCTCGGGCGTGAACACCACCTCGGCCGCATCGAACACCCGGGCCGCCTGCCCAGGGGGGCGAAACGATCCCCCTGCCCACAGCGCAGACCCATCCCCACGCCGCAGCCGGAACGCCGTGAGCGCACTGCCATCCAGCAGGTTCATCCCGATCCAGTCCCACCCCTGCGCCTCGGGGTGCAGCAGCGCCTCGCTCCACTCATGGTCCATCCAGGCACGGCCACTTCCTGGGTCGATGGCCATGCGCTTGCCATCGAGCACGATGGCGCCGCCCACGGCCAGCTGTGGCTGGCTGTAGTAGTAACTCGCCTGGGCGCTCTCGGGCCCCTTGCGCGAGAGTCCTTCGCGGCCCTGCAGCAGCACGGGCTGGGTGGCGTCGAATTGCAGCTGCAGGCCGAAGTGCTCGCCCTCTATGCGCGCGGCATAGCGGCTGCCCCCGCCACCCGGCAGGTCGCTGCGCACCAGGCTCCAGTCCTGCAGTCGGATGGCTGTGTCGGATTCACTCGCCTGGGCCACGCCGAAGCCTGCGCGGGCGATGCGCTGGTCGTGGTGCAGGCGCTGGCCCTTCAGATCGGTGAGGGCGGCATGCGCGAACAACAGGTGCTTTGCGGCAAAGGCCGACTGGATGCCTTGTGCGGCGTCCACGCGCGAGCGAAAGAACGTGACCTGGAAGCCCCATTCGCGGCCGCCTGCTTGCGCATGGCCGGTGATGTACCACCACTCGGTGCGCAGCTCGGGGTGGCTGCCGTGGTCGCGGGGGAAGGCCAGGGTGCGGGCAGGCAGTGCCTGGGTGTGGCCGCTCCACGCGCTACCCAGGGCACCGGCCAGGCCCAACACGAGTGCCTTGCGGCGCGAGGGTGCGGGAGGTATGCCAAAGAGCATTGGGTACGGCGGCATGCGGCCTGCCTCAGTCCATCAGCGCCTGTACCTTGCGCTGTGCCTCGGTGCAGTCGCCGAAACTCCGGGCCACCCAATCGGCGTCGAAGTACGTGGGCAAATAGCGCTCGCCTGCATCGCACAGCAGCGAGAGGATGGAGCCCTGCTCGCCGCGCTCGCGCATCTCGCTGGCCAGGGTCAGCATGGCAATGAAATTGGTGCCCGTCGAGGGCCCCACGCGCCGCCCGAGCAGCTGCGACAGCGCCTGCATGGCGGCCACCGATTCCACGTCAGGCACTTCCTGCATGCGGTCCACCAGGGTGCGGATGAAGCTTGGCTCCACACGCGGGCGGCCGATGCCCTCGATGCGCGAACCGGGTGCCGTCAGCGTGGCGTCGCCCGTGCGGTGGTAGGCGCTGAACACCGAGCCCGCAGGGTCGGCCACGCAGACCTCGGTGGCGTGCTGCTGGTAGCGCAGGTAGCGGCCGATGGTGGCGCTGGTGCCGCCCGTGCCCGCACCCACCACGATCCAGCGCGGCACCGGGTGGGGCTCGCGCGCCATCTGCGTGAACATGCTCTCGGCGATGTTGTTGTTGCCACGCCAGTCGGTGGCGCGCTCGGCGTACGTGAACTGGTCCATGTAGTGGCCACCCGTCTGCTCGGCAATGGCGCGGGCCTCCTCGTACACTTGGCCGGCACTCTCCACCAGGTGGCAGCGGCCACCGTGGAACTCGATCTGCGCGATCTTCTCGGGCGAGGTGGTGCGCGGCATCACGGCCACGAAGGGCAGGCCCAGCAGGCGCGCAAAATAGGCCTCGCTCACCGCGGTGGAGCCGCTCGACGACTCGACCACGGTCGAGCCCTCGCTGATCCAGCCATTGCACAGCGCGTACAGAAACAGCGAGCGCGCCAGCCGGTGCTTCAGGCTGCCCGTGGGGTGCGTGGATTCGTCCTTGAGGTACAGGTCGATGCCATGCGCGCCATACGAGGGCAGGCGCAGCGGGATCAGGTGCGTGTCGGCACTGCGCTGGTAGTCGGCTTCGATGCGGGCGATGGCGTTGTGCAGCCAGGTGCTGGCATGCACGGGTGGGAGGGGCTTGTTGGCAGCGGTCATGGGGGGATTGTCTCGCAGTGCCCACTGTCCACGCAGGTTCTTACCAGTCTTCCTTGACGGCCATCACCGCATCGCGCCCCGCAGCGGCCCGCCCGGCCAGCCAGGCGGTCACCGTGCCCGACACCACCACGGCCGCGCACAGAGCCGCAAGGCGCCAGCCCGGAATGCTCAGGTCCATGGTCCAGTGAAAGCTCTGCGGATTCACCACGTGCACCAGCACCACCGACACAGCCAGGCCCAGCAGCACGCCGGCGACTGCGCCCACGCCTGTCCAGGCCGCGCCTTCGGCGGCCACCACGGCCAGAATCTGGCGGCGTGTGAGGCCCAGGTGCGCCAGCAGCCCGAACTCCTTGCGCCGCGCCAGCACCTGGGCACTGAAGCTCGCTGCCACGCCGAACAGGCCGATGCCGATGGCCACCGCCTGCAGCCAGTAGGTGACGGCAAAGCTGCGGTCGAAGATGTGCAGCGAGCGCTCGCGGATCGCGCTGGCGGACATGAACTCCAGGGGCAGCTCGCCCGCGCCACGGGCCGCCGCCAGGTCGCGGATGGCCTGCTGCAACACCGCCAGGTCGGCGCCCTCGCGTGGCCACAGTGCCAGGTCGCTGGTGCGCGCGTCGCCCGTGAGAAGCAGGTAGTCGGCCCGGTCCAGTGCCACTGCGCCCGACTGGCGTGCATAGTCGCGCCAGACCCCGGCGATGAAGAAGCGCGGCGCATCCACCCGGGTGCTGAACGCCCGCGATAGCCCATCCCACTGCATGCCCGGCGCCAGGCCATAGAGGTCCACCACGGCTTCGCTGATGTAGATGCCGATGCTGCCGGCGGGCACCGGCAGGGCCGTGCCCACCAGCGGCAGCTGGCGCGCCGGGTCGGCGCCCAGGGGGCGGCTGATGAGCATGAGCGCAGGGCGCGAGGGGTCGAGCTGCAACGGGCTGGCACGCAGCGGCTGCACGCGCTCGATACCCGGCAGCTGCGCCACGGCTTCGGCAAGGCCGGCGGGCAGCAGTGCGGCCTCGCTGCCCGCACCGCCCAGGGCCGAGCGCACGTACAGCGGCGAGGGCAGCACCCCATCGAGCCACTGCGCGACCGATCCGCGAAAGCTCGACACCATCACCGTGAGCGCCACGGCCAGGCTCAGGCTGGCCACCACACCGCCCACGGCAATGGCGGCGCTGCCGCGCATGCGGCGCGCGCGCTCCAGTGCCAGCAGGGGCAGGGCGTGTTGCGCGGCCAGCGGCTGCAGGCGTGCCAGCAGCGCCGCCATGCCGCGCGGCAGCAAGGCGATGCCGCCCACCAGCAGCAGCGCAATGGCGCCATAGGCTGCCAGCGGAATGCCGGCCAAGGGCGGCGCGAACGACAGCGCCACGCCCCCAGCCACCAGGGCCAGGCCCACGGTGCCCCGGTCGGCCCTGGTGGTGGCACTGCCCAGGCCCTTGAGGGTCTGCGCGGGCGGCAGGGTCTGCGCCGCGCGCGCGGGCCACCAGCCACCGGCCAGTGCGGCGGCAAGGCCCAGTGCGCCATAGATGGCCGCAGCCGGTGCGCTCCACTGCAGTGCCGGCTGCACGCCCGCAAAATAGCCGCCGCCCAAGTCCCCGCCCAGCAGGCGCAGCGCCGCTGCGGCCAGGCCCGTGCCCAGCGCGATGCCGGCCACGCTGCCCACCACGCCCAGCACCGCCGATTCGGCCAGCACCAGGGCCAGGCGCTGGCGCGGCGTGGCACCCAGCACGGCCAGCAGCGCGAACTGCGGCCCGCGCTGTGCCACGCTGAGCGCCAGCACCGAGAACACCAGGAAGGCCCCCGTGAACAACGCCACCAGCGCCAGCACCGTGAGGTTGACGCGGTAGGCACGCGAGAGGTTGCTGATGCGCTGCGCCGCATCGCCCGGCTCGGCCAACACGGCTTGCGCTGGCCAGCCGGGCAGGGCGCGCAGGCTTTGCATGAAGGCCTGGCGGTCGGTGCCCGCCTGCAGCTGCAGGTCGATCCTCGTCAATTGCCCGGCACGGCCGAACAGGTCTTGCGCGGCACCGATATCCATCACCGCCAGCGGCGCACCGCCTGCACCCACCGTGCCTGCCACACGCACCGCCAGGCGCTGCAGGCCCGTGTGCAGGGTGATCTGCGGCAGCGGCGCCCCCGCGTCGGTCGGTGCGGTGGATATCCCCAGCGCCTGCAGCGCCGAAGCATTGAGGAACACCGTGGCGGGCGAGAACAGTGCGAAGCGGTCTGCCTGGGCCCAGGGGCGCGGCACAAGGGCTGGTGCCACGGCGGGCAGCAGCAACGCATCGGCCCCCAGCACGCGCAGCGGTACGCGCGCGGCCTGGGCCCCCGAGGCCCCGTTGGGTGCCGCCACGGCCGACAGCTCCAGCACCGGGCTGGCCCGGGCCACCTGCGGGTGGGTGGCCAGGCGCCCGTACAGGGCCTCGTCCAGGCTGCCCTGCATGGCGCGCAACTCCAGATCGGGCTGGCCGTTGACGGCGCGCACCGCCTGCGAGAACTCATCGAGTGCCGAGGCATTGATCACATGCACTGCAAAGGCCAGCGCCACGCCCAGCATCACCGCGATCACGGCCGCCAGGCTGCGCCAGGGGTGGTGGCGCAGGTCCTGCCAGGAGAAGGTGCGCAGCAGGGCGAGCATGGCGGGCGGGCCTGGCGCAGTCAGCCTGCGCCGATGCCGTCGCTGCGCAGCCGCAGCACTCGGTCGGCCCGCGCGGCGGCCGCATTCGAATGCGTGACCAGCACCAGCGATGCGCCGTGTTCGCGCGTCTGCGCGAGCAGCAGGTCCATCACCAGCGCGGCGGTGGTGGGGTCCAGGTTGCCCGTGGGTTCGTCGGCCAGCAGCAGGGCGGGGCGGTGCACCAGGGCTCGGGCAATGGCCACGCGCTGCAACTGGCCGCCGCTGAGCTGCTGCGGCAGGCGCGCGCCCAGCTCGGCCAGGCCCACGGCGGCGAGCATGTGCTGCACCCGTGTTGCGTCGTTCTGGCCCAGCAGCATCAAAGGCAAGGCCACGTTCTGCGCCACGTCCAAGTGCGGCAGCACGTGGAAGGCCTGGAACACGAAGCCCACGTGCGCACGCCGCCACAGGGCGCGCGCCGTGTCGTCGAGCGTGCCCAGGTCGGTGCTGCCGTGCGTGATGCGCCCGGTGTCCCAGGTATCCAGGCCCGCCAGGCAGTTGAGCAGGGTGGACTTGCCCACCCCCGAGTCCCCCACGATGGCCACGAACTCACCGGGTTGCACTGCAAAGTCGACACCGGAAAACACCGTGGCCTCGCCATAGTGCTTGCCCAGGGCGCTGACGGTCAGTGTGGCCGTCATGGCGCGGCGGCATCCAGCCGCGCCAGCACGGCCTGCACCAGCGCGGCCGTGGCATCGGGCTGGTCGCAGGCGATGGCATGGCGCGCGGGCATGCTGCGCAGCCAGGTGATCTGGCGCTTGGCCAACTGGCGCGTGGCGGCAATGCCGCGCTCGCGCAGGCTGTCCATGGGGAAGGGGCCGTAAAGGCTTTCCCAGGCCTGGCGGTAGCCTACGCAGCGCATGGAGGGCAGGTCCGGGTGCAGGTCGCCGCGTGCGTGCAGGGCCTTCACCTCGTCCAAGAAGCCGGCCTGCAGCATGGCATCGAAGCGCTGGGCGATGCGCGCATGCAGCCAGGCGCGGTCATCGGGTTCCAGGCTGAACAGGGCGGTGCTGGCCGCCACTGTGCTCGTGGCGCGGTCCTTGGCCGAGTGAAAGCTCGACAGCGGCCGGCCAGAGACCTGCCACACCTCCAGCGCGCGCTGGATGCGCTGGCTGTCGGCCGGGGCCAGGCGCGCGGCGGTGACCGGGTCCACGCGCGCAAGCTCGGCATGCAGCGCGGGCCAGCCCTGCGCTGCGGCCTGGGCCTCGATGCGCTCGCGCACCGCAGGGTCGGCGGCGGGCATGTCGTCGATGCCGTCGAACAGCGCCTTGAAGTACAGCATGGTGCCGCCCACCAGCAGCGGCAGCGCGCCTCGCGCTCGGATCTCGGCAATGAGCCGGGTGGCGTCCTGCACGAACTCGGCCGCGCTGTAGGCCTGCAGCGGGTCGCGGATGTCGATCAGGTGGTGCGGTACGGCAGCCAGTTCGTCGCTGCTGGGCTTGGCGGTGCCAATGTCCATGCCGCAGTAGACCAGGGCCGAGTCCACGCTGATGATCTCCACCGGCATGCGCGGCGCCAGCACGGCGGCCAGCGCGAGGGCACCAGCGGTCTTGCCCGAGGCAGTGGGGCCGGCCAGCGCGATGGAAGGAATGTGTTCAGGCGCGCTCACCAGGATCTCCGAATTTCTGCACCAGCGTCCACGAGATCACGGCCAGCACCACCGACCAGAACCAGATGCCATTGACCAGCGGCCACACCGTGCCATCCAGGCGCAGGCCCAGCCAGCCGCCGATGGCGAAGGCCGCCAGCATCATCATGAAACCGTTGAGCGCCGAGGCCACGCCGGCCGCCTGGGGGAACGGCCCCACGGCGCCGCTCTGCCCACAGGGCTGGTGGATGCCATGCGCCAGCATGAACAGGTAGAACGGCAGCAGCAGCGCCCAGGGCTGGTGCCAGCCCATGAAGGCGACCAGCCCCATCAGCGTGCCGCCTGCCAGGCTCAGGCCGCCCGCAATGGCCACGGAGCGCTTGAGTCCGAAGCGTGCCAACAGCCCCCGGCACAGAAAGGTGCCCGCAAAGTAGGCCACGCAGGCCGATGCCATGGCACCACCGTACTGCGTGCGCGACAGGCCCAGCACGTCGATGAACACGAAGGACGATGACGCGAGAAAGGTGAACAGCCCCCCATAGGTGGCCGTGGTCTGCAGCGAAAAGGCCCAGAAGGTCGGGTGGCGCAGCACCTGCAGCCAGGTGGCCACCAGGGTGCGTGGCTGCAGGGCGCGCGGGTTTCGGTGCACCAGCGTCTCGGGCAGGCGCAGGGCCACCAGGGCCAGCGTGGCCACGGCATATACCGTGAGGGCCGAGAGCGATGCGCGCCAGCCCAGCCACTCGGCCAGCAGGCCGCCCAGCGGCGCGCAGATGCAGGCCACGAAGCCCAGGCCGGTGAGCGCCTTGGACATGGCGCGTGCGCCCTCCAACGGGGTGTACAGGTCGCGCACGATGGCGCGCGCGCACATCACCACCGAGCCCATGGCCGCCCCCTGGGCGATGCGCCACAGGATCAGCAGCGACATGCTGGGGGCCAGCGCGCTGCCGATGGAGGCCACGGTGTAGATGGCCAGGCCCACCAGCAGAATGGGCCGGCGGCCGAAGCGGTCCGACAAGGGGCCCCAGACCAGCTGCGAGCAGCCGAAGGCCAGCAGCAGGCCGCTGAGCGTGAGCTGGGCCGCAGACACGGGGGCACCCAGGCTGCGCGTGAGGGCGGGCAGCGCCGGCAGGTACAGGTCGGTGGTGACGGGCTGGATGCTCAGCAGCAGGGCCAGTATCAGGATGGCCAGGGCCGGGGAAATGGCAGCAGGCGCGGCCGGGTGGCCGGCGGTGGCGAAGGGGGCAGACATATCTGTCTGAGCGTACCAGATGGGTCGGGACAAACCCGCACACGGGGCTTTCGCGTCGCTTGCACGACATTGGCGTGGGCACGCCGCTGCAGGGCGCGGGTCTGAACGCCACGGCCGGCTACAGCTACCGCAACCAGTGGTGGGTGCTGCACAACGCCGATGGCGCCTACGAAGCCTCAGGCATCCATGGGCAAATGGTGCATGTGAACCCGGCGGCCGAGATGGTGATCGTCAAGCTCTCCTCGCACCCGGTGGCCAGCGCTGCGGCCACGCAGGCGCTCACGCTCAAGGCGTGGTCGGCGCTGGCGCAGGCCGTTCGGCGTTGAGGCCCACGATGGGCGCGGGATCGCCCTCGTAGCCGGGCGGCGTGAGATGGAACAGCGAGACCAAGGCCTCGCGGTACATCTCCATGCCCACGTCGTTGGTGTTGTGGTGCGAGCCGCCCTCCACCAGCACGAAGCGCTTGGGCTCCTGGGCGGCGTCGTACAGCTTGCGCCCGAGCGCCGGGGCGATCAGGCTGTCCTGGCTGCCATGCACCACGAGCAGCGGGGACCCGATCTCCGAGACCTTGCGCACCGATTCGAAGCGCTGCGTGATCAATGCCGACACCGGCAACCAGCCCCATTTGAAGGTGCTGAGCACCTCGGGGATGCTGGTGAAGGTCCCCTCGACCATGACGCCTTTTTCGTCCTTGACCTGGCGGGCCAGGTCGATGGCGATGGCCCCGCCCAGCGAGTGACCGAAGATGTAACGCGCCGCCTGGGGGTGGCGCTGGCCCAGCCAGTCCCAGGCAGCGTGCGCGTCCTCGGCGGCCATGGCCTCCGAAGGCAGGCCGGCGCTGCTCTGGCCAAACCCCCGGTAGTCGATGGCCAGCACCGAAAAGCCCAGTGCGTGCATGCGCCGGATGCGCGGCGATGAGCCTGCCACGTTCCAGCGTGCACCATGCAGGTACAGCAGCACCGGTGCGTCTGCACGGTCCGAGGGCATCCACAGCCCGTGCAGGCGCTCCGCCTTGTCCGTCGCTCGCGATGCGAAGTCGATCCACACGTCCTGCATGCCTTCGGTCACCCCCGTGCCGCCCCAGCTGCGGTTGCTGGGCTGGAAGATCCACTCGCGCTGCTTGGCATCGAGGGTCGAGCAACCAGCACTGACCGCCAGGGCCAGGACCAGTGAGAGCAGGAGGGCGGTGCGTTTCATTGCAGGAACTGACTCGCGTGCATGTAGGAAAGTTCTGATTTCCATTGCATGCATCGTGCCTGTTACGAAAAAGGGAGGCATTGCCTCCCTTTTGTTACCTATTTCCCGCTTTTGGCGGGATTTTGGATGCCGTTGATGGCTACACCACGCCTTGCGCCAGCATCGCGTCGGCCACCTTCACGAAGCCTGCCACATTGGCCCCGTCCACATAGCTCACGCTGCCGTCGGCGCGCTTGCCGTAGCGCAGGCAGGCGGCATGGATGCCCTGCATGATCTGCAGCAGGCGCGCGTCCACCTCTTCGCGTGGCCAGGACAGGCGGGCCGCGTTCTGGCTCATCTCCAGCCCGGAAGTGGCCACGCCACCCGCGTTACTGGCCTTGCCGGGTGCGTAGAGCACGCCCGCCGCCTCGAAGGCCTTGGCGGCCTCGATGGTCGATGGCATGTTGGCGCCTTCGGCCACGCAGATGACGCCGTTCCTGATCAGCACGGCCGCGTCGTCGGCATCGAGTTCGTTCTGCGTGGCGCAGGGCAGGGCCACGTCCACCGGCACATGCCAGGGGCGCACGCCGGCCTCTAACTTCGCGCCGGTGCGGGCCGCATAGTCGGCCACGCGCCCGTAGTGGTGGTTTTTCACGTCCATCAGAATGGCCAGCTTCTCGGTGGTGAAGCCTTCCTCATCGACGATGGTGCCGCTGGAGTCCGACACCGTGACCACCTTGGCGCCCAGCTCCAGGGCTTTTTCCACCGCGTACTGCGCCACATTGCCCGAGCCGGAGACCGACACGCGCAGGCCGTCGAAGCTGCGGCCCTTCTGCTTGAGCATCTCTGCCGCGAAGTACACCGTGCCGTAACCCGTGGCCTCAGGGCGCACCAGCGAGCCACCGAACGACAGGCCCTTGCCCGTGAACACGCAGTCGGACCGGTTGCTGAGCTTCTTCATCATGCCGGCCATGAAGCCCACCTCGCGCCCGCCCACGCCGATGTCGCCGGCCGGAACGTCGGTGTCCGCACCCACATGGCGGAACAGCTCCGAGACGAAGGCCTGGCAAAAACGCATCACCTCCCCGGGGCTCTTGCCCTTGGGGTCGAAATCCGAGCCCCCCTTGCCGCCGCCCATGGGCAAGGTGGTCAGCGCGTTCTTGAAGGTTTGCTCGAACGCCAGGAATTTGAGCACCGACAGGTTCACCGAGGGGTGGAAGCGCAAACCGCCCTTGTAGGGGCCGATCGCCATGCTGTGCTGGATACGGTAGCCGCGGTTGACCTGCACCGTGCCATGGTCGTCCACCCAGGAGACGCGGAACATCACCACGCGCTCGGGCTCCACCAGGCGCTCCAGCAGGCCATGCTCGGCATAGCGCGGGTGCTGGGCGATGAAGGGCCACAGGCTCTCCATGACTTCTGTGACAGCCTGCAAAAACTCGGGTTGATGGGGGTTGCGCTGCGCCACTTGCGCAAGGAAACTGCCAGCGGACTCGTACTTCATATCAGAGAAAGGCTTTCTTCAGGGAGGAGGAAAAGGCCCGGCGGAAATGGCCAGACCCGCGGGTTATGTCAAAAAGTCATGAACTCATGTGTGCAAATGCACAATTGTGGGGATTATGACGGCTGTATTGCTTCAATGTGGTGCGCAAGCCCTGGCTTTGATGGCTGAAATGCCCTGTAATGGGGCGTCACGGTCTTGTCACAAGCCGGCCCCACAGTTCGGCGATTCCAATCCACAACACGAGGAGAAGACGATGCACATTACTGGTGCGAAAGCCGGTTCATTGGCCCTTTTGGCCGCCGTGGCACTCACGGCCTGCGGTGGCGACAACGATTCCAAATACCCCACGCTCAATGGCGCCACGCCCCTGGTCATTGGCCACCGCGGTGCCAGCGGCTACCTGCCCGAGCACACGCTGGAAAGCTACCGCCGCGGCATCGAACTGGGCGCCGACTTCATCGAGCCCGACCTCGTGGCCACCAAGGACGGCGTGCTGATCGCGCGCCATGAGCCCAACATCACGGCCACCACCGACGTCTCGCAGCGCCCCGAGTTCGCCAGCCGCAAGACCCAGAAGACCGTGGACGGTGTGAAGGAAGAAGGCTGGTTCGCCAGCGACTTCACCCTGGCCGAGATCAAGACCCTGCGTGCCGTGCAGCCCATGGCCGACCGCGACCAGTCCAACAACGGCAAGTTCCTGATCCCCACCTACGAGGAAATCCTGGAACTGGCCAAGACCGAAGGCGCCAAGGCCAACCGCACGGTGGGCGTGTACACCGAGACCAAGCACCCTACCTACCATGTGGGCCTGAACCTGGCGCTCGAAGACCGCCTGCTGTCCATCCTGGCCAAGAACGGCTACACGGCCAAGAACTCGCCGGTGATCATCCAGTCGTTCGAGGTCGCGAACCTCAAGTACCTGCGCAGCAAGACCCAGGTGCGCCTTGTGCAACTGGTCGACGCGGACGACGTGAAGGCCGACGGAAGCATGTCGCTGGTGGCCCCCTACGACAAGCCTTACGACTTCGCCGTGGCCGGCGATGCCCGCACCTTCGCCAGCCTGCTGACCCCGGCCGGTCTGAAGGAAGTGAAGACCTACGCCGACGGCATCGGCCCCTGGAAGCCGTACCTGATTCCTTCGAAGCAGGTGGATGCCAACAACGACGGCAAGGCCGACGACCTGAACGGCGACGGCATCATCGACAACCGCGACCGCGTGATGCTGCCGCCGACCGATGTGGTGAAGAACGCCCACGCCGAAGGCCTGTTCGTGCACCCCTACACCTTCCGCAGCGAACCCAAGCAGCTCGCCTCGGACTTCAAGGGCGACCCCAAGGCCGAGTACAAGCTGTTCTTCAACCTGGGTGTGGATGGCCTGTTCAGCGACTTCCCCGACCAGGCCAAGGCCGCGCGCGACAATTGAGCTGTGTTGCTTTTGCCCTGAGCCCGCCGCGTGCGGGCTTTTTTCTGCGCGGGCGAACCCTCAGAAACCGCGCTGGATACCCATGCTCAGCAGCGTGCGGCCCTGCTGTCGGCCCAGGCTGCCGTCGATTTGCCACTGCGGTGCCCACTCCCACCGGGCCCCTGTCTGGAAGGTGGGGGCGCTGCCGCGCTGGCCAAAGGCTTCGGCGTGCACGGTGATGGGCCCCAAGGCGCGCTCCACCGCAAAGCCCCAGGCGGGAATCCAGTGCCGCGCTGGTAGCCGCAGGGCACCCAGGTTGGCATGCAGGGCGCCCCAGGCCGTATTGCAGGTGCCTACCAGGCCCAGGGCCAGGGTGTTGCCGGGTGCGTGGCGGGTGTGCAGCAGGCCGCCCGTGCTGGCGGCGTTGCATCCCTGCTCCTGCGACGCATTCCACAACCATTTGACCTGCAGTCCCTGCACTGTGGCGTGGCCCTCGAAGTCGCGCGCCAGCACGGCGCCCAGCTCCACGCCCTGCCTGGGCGAATAGGCTGGGGCGAGGTAGGCGTTGCCCTTTGTGCCGCGGCCTCCTTCCCACCACGCTTCCAACTGGCCTCCTGCCTGTTCTGCAACGCCCGCATCGTCCACGCTCAGGGGGCGTCCGGCCTCTGCCGGCAGCACGATGGCCAGGGCGGCAGCAGTGCCCCATTGGCGGGCTCGGCTGGGAAGGCGGGCGAGGCCCGCAGGTGCTTGGAGGTTGCGCATGTTGGTCGTATGTTGGCTGAGAAGCGCGCCCTTGCGGCATGCTCCTTGGCTATGCAGTCGGCGGCTAGCGCCCGCGCAGGAACAGCGCGTCCAGCTCGCGCATGGACAGCTGGCGCCAGGTGGGGCGGCCATGGTTGCACTGGTCCGAACGGTCGGTGGTTTCCATCTGGCGCAGCAGGGCGTTCATCTCGTCGATGGTGAGCCGGCGGTTGGCGCGCACCGCGCCATGGCAGGCCATGGTGCCCAGGATCTCGTTGCGCGCGCGCTGCACCACCGTGGTGGCGTCGTGCGCGGCCAGCTCGGCCAGCACGCTGCGCGCCAGCTCCACTGCGTCGCCCTGGGCCAGCGTGGTGGGCACGGCGCGCACGGCCAGCGTCTTGGGCGAGAAGGGCACCACCTCCAGGCCCAGCATGGCCAACACGTCCACGCTGGCCTCGGCCGTGGCCACCTCTTCGGGCGTGGCCGCGAAGGTGGCGGGGATCAAGAGGGGCTGGCTGGCAATGCGCGCACCGCTGTCCACCTGGGATTTCAGGCGCTCATAGACGATGCGCTCGTGCGCGGCGTGCATGTCCACGATGACCATGCCCTGCGCGTTCTCGGCCAGGATGTAGACACCATGCAACTGCGCCACGGCCCGGCCCAGGGGCCAGGCGGCTTCCTGGCCATCGCGGCCCACGGGCAGGGGGGCATCGCCCGCCGAGCGCTGGGGCAGCGGTGTCGCAGGTGCTGCCGCTGCAAGGCTGCTGGCAGGGAATGCCGTGCGCTCGGCGACCGGCGCATCGGCCTGCAGTGCTGCACTGGCGAAGCCGGTGGACGGGACCGGGGTGGCGGTTGCCGGCGTGCCCCACAACGCCTGCAGGTCTGTCACGCGGTGGCCCACGGGCTCCTCGAAGCGCATGGCCGACTGGGCGCGCCAGTCGGGCAGCGGTGTCCTGGCCAGGGTGAAGGGGGCTTGTTCGGTGGCTGCCGGTGCCGTTTCTGCGGCCAGGGCGGCAGCGGCCAATGCGGCGGCGCGCGGGGCGGCCAGGGCATTTTCCACAGCATGGCGCACGGCCTGGTGCACCTCGCGGCTGTCACGAAAGCGCACCTCGATCTTGGTGGGGTGCACGTTCACGTCCACGCGGGCCGGGTCGATCTCCACGTACAGCGCATACACCGGCTGCTTGTGGCCGTGCAGCACATCCTCGTAAGCGCTGCGTGCCGCGTGCGTAAGCACCTTGTCGCGCACGAAGCGGCCGTTCACATAGCAATACTGGTGGTCTGCGCGCGAGCGTGCCGCGTCGGGCAGGCCGGCGCGGCCGGTCACGGTAACCGCGCCCGAGCGGTGCTGCACGGCCACCGATTGGGTCACGAAGTCCTCGCCCAGCACGTCGGACAGGCGCCTTGCCAGCGCATCCTGCGCATCGCTGCCCTGGCCCGGCACGAAGGTGGCGCGCCACTGCTCGACCAGCTTGCCCTCGTGCCAGATGGCAAAGCCCACGTCGGGCCGGGCCAGCGCATGGCGGCGCACGGATTCGATGCAGTGCGCGAGCTCCGTGGAGTCGGTCTTGAGGAACTTGCGCCGCGCGGGGGTGGAAAAGAACAATTCCTTGACCTCCACCGTGGTGCCGGTGGCGCGTGCCGCAGGGCGCAGCTCGCCGCTGCGCGCATCAAGCAGAAAGGCCGTGGCCTGGCTGGCCGGGCGCGACAGCAGCGACATCTCGGACACCGAGGCCACGGCGGCCAGGGCCTCGCCGCGAAAGCCCATGGTGGCCACGGTCTCCAGGTCCGTGAGGTTGGTGATCTTGCTCGTGGCGTGGCGGCGCAGGGCCACCGGCAGCTCGTCCTGCGGAATGCCGCCGCCATCGTCCTCCACCGTGATCAGGCGCACGCCACCGGCCGACAGCCGTACGGTGACCTGCGTGGCACCCGCGTCCAGCGCGTTGTCCACCAGCTCGCGCACGACGGAAGCGGGGCGCTCGACCACCTCGCCGGCCGCGATCTGGCTGATCAGCTCGTCGGGCAGGTCGCGGATGGGACGGCGGGCGGAGGGTTCGGCTGCGGGGGAGGGAAGGGCGTTGGAGGTCACCCTGCGGATTTTAGGTCCGGTTGCCGTGGGGACTTGCCGGCAGGGGCTGGATGCCGGTGGGGATAATGCGCGCTGCCCTCAACAGCCCCGGACCCCATGGAACTCATCACCTTCCTGATCGACTTCATCCTGCACGTGGACAAGTACCTCGAGATGTTCGTGCAGAACTACGGGCCCTGGGTCTATGCGCTGCTGTTCATCATCGTCTTCGTCGAGACGGGCGTGGTGGTCATGCCCTTCCTGCCCGGCGACTCGCTGCTGTTCATCGTGGGCGCGCTGTGCGGTGCGGGGCTCATGAACTTTCCGCTGGCCTGTGCGGTGCTGGTCGTGGCCGCCATCCTCGGGGACCAGTGCAACTACTCCATAGGCCGCTATTTCGGGCCCAAGGTCTTCCAGTGGGAGGATTCGCGCTGGTTCAACCGCCGGGCGTTCAACCAGGCCCATGAGTTCTATGAGCGCTACGGCGGCGTCACCATCGTGATCGCGCGCTTCATGCCCTTCATCCGCACCTTCGCGCCCTTCGTGGCCGGCGTGGCCGAAATGTCGCGCAGCAAGTTCACGGCGTTCAACGTGGGCGGCGCGCTGCTGTGGGTGCTGGGCATCGCCACGGCAGGCTACTTCTTCGGCAGCTTCGCCTGGGTCAAGGAGAACCTGGACAAGATCATCTGGGCCATGATCTTCATTCCCGGGCTGATCGCGATTTTTGGTGCCTGGCGGGCCGGGCGCAAGGCCAAGGCTATGGCCTGATCCATTGCCCCCATGCGCAAAGCGCCGCCCATCGCGAGATGGCGGCGCTTTTTGCATGGTCGGGGCTGTGGTTCAGCCCTCCAGATCAACGGCGATAGTAGTGGCGTTGGTCGCGGTCTTCACCGATTTCGTGGCCCACCAAGGCGCCGGCGGCGGCACCGCCGATGGTGCCCACCGGGCCACCGAAGATGGCGTTGCCGGCTGCACCGCCGACCACGGCACCGACACCGGTGCCGACCTGTGCGTTGGTGGGGTTGGAGGCGCAACCGCCCATGGTCAGGGCGGCGGTGGCGGAAGCGGCGACGAGAAGGGTTCGAAGGGTATTGGTCATGGCGGGATTCCTTTGCGGTGGGTGGAGTCAGGCCTTGAAGTTCAAAAACCCGTGGGCTTTCGGTGTTCGACCTGTGCCTCTACTGTCACGCGCCAGGCGTTTTTGCGGTGTAGGTACCCGGGGGCAGCGGCTGTAGGACCCTGTCCGGGTGCCGTGTCCCCAAAAATTGTGCACGCGAGGCACTTGTCGATGGCCAGGTGGTGCCGGGGGAGGGTTATGCTGCGCTCATTCCAGCAGAAGACTGCTGCCGCCAACGCGGCCATAACAAGCAAGGAGACACACCATGGGCAACCCCGCACTTCCCTCACCCGGCAGCCACAGCACCCGGGGAGGCCAACTCACGGTGGCCCAGCAGATCAGCCTGGTCGTGGCCCTGGCGGCGGCCGTGCTCATCGTTGTGCTGGCGCTCAGCCTGGTGCGTGTGCAGCACCTGGGTGCCACGGTGGACCACCTGGCCAGTGAGCAGGTGGAGCGCCTGCAACTGGCGCTGCGCTGGCGCAGCAACATTGCAGTCAATTCCACGCGGGTGTTCTCGGTCGTGCAATCCGATGGCGACGATCTGCAGAACTTCTTCAAGGACCTGATCGCAGCCACCACGGCCGACACCTCGCAGGTGCAAAAGCGCTACACCGAACTGGAGACCAGCCCCGAGGGCCTGCGCATCCAGGAGGAACTGGCCACGGTGCGCAAACCCTACCTGGAAGCGCGTGACAAATCCCTGGCGATCAAGAAAGGCGGGGATATGGCGGCGGCCAAGGCGTTTGCCCTGTCCACCTTTGTCCCGGTGGTCAACCAGTACAACGCGGTGGCCGACAAGATGGTGGCCTATCAGGTCCAGCGTTCGGCCGACCAGGCCGCCGAGGCTTCCGGCCTGATCCGCTCCTACCGCACCACGGTGCTGGTGGCTGGCGTGGTGGGTCTCGCGCTGCTGATGCTGCTGTCCTGGGTGGTGGTGCGGCGCATCCGCGCTTCACTGCACGGGGTGGCCGTGGTGGCGCGCAGCATCGGCGAGGGCGACCTGTCGCAGCACATAGCCGTGCAGGGGCGTGGCGAGGTGGCCGAGATGATGCAGGCCATGCAGCACATGCAGACCTCGCTGGTGCGCATCGTGGGCGCCGTGCGCCAGAGCAGCGACTCCATCGCCACCGGCTCCAGCGAGATCGCCATGGGCAACGCCGACCTGAGCCAGCGCACCGAGGAGCAGGCCAGCAATCTCGAAGAGACGGCCGCCTCGATGGAGGAGATCACCAGCACCGTGAAGAACAATGCCGACACCGCCCGCAAGGCCGCCACGCTGGCCGGCACAGCGTCCGAGGCGGCCGTCAAGGGCGGCGAGGTGGTGGGCCAGGTAGTGGCCACCATGCAGGACATCTCGGCCTCGTCGAAAAAGATCACCGACATCATCAGCGTCATCGACGGCATCGCCTTCCAGACCAACATCCTGGCGCTCAACGCAGCCGTGGAAGCGGCCCGTGCGGGCGAACAGGGCCGGGGCTTTGCCGTGGTGGCCAGCGAGGTGCGCAGCCTGGCGGGCCGCAGCGCCGAAGCCGCCAAGGAGATCAAGTCCCTGATCGGCGCCAGTGCCGAACGCGTGGACAGCGGCACGCGGCTGGTGGCCGACGCGGGCGCGGGCATGGAGGACATCGTCACCCAGGTCAAGCGCGTGAGCGATCTGATCGCCGAGATCTCCAGCGCCACGGGCGAGCAGACCATCGGCATCGGCCAGGTCGGCGAGGCCGTGACCCAACTCGACCAGGTCACGCAGCAGAACGCCGCGCTGGTGGAGCAGAGCGCTGCCGCAGCCGACAGCCTCAAGCACCAGGCGGCGCGCCTGGCCGAGATCGTGAGTGTCTTCCGGCTTTCCTGAACTCAGCCCGGCAGCAGGCAGATCGTCAGCAGCACCGACGAGTCCTTGACCGCCTTGAGTGCATGTGGCGAGCGCGGTGCCAGGTGCACGAAGTCGCCAGGCTGCAGCAGCTGCACCGAATCGCCGGCGTGGAACTCCACGGCGCCTTCCAGGCACTGCACGGTGGCCTCGCCCTGGGTCTGGTGCTCGCGCATGGCCTTGCCTGCGGGCAGCACCACGCGCATCACCTCCAGCTGGCCGGCCTTGAGGATGGCCGAGGTGGTGGCGCTGGCCAGTTGCGCGCCCAGGGGGCGCACGCTGGCCACTTCTCCGGATTGTGCGTGGGGCAGTGCCATGGTTCTTCTCCTTCACCGTTGTCGTGGGGCCGTGGCTCCCACTGTGCCTGCGAAGGCTGCATGAGGCAAGCCACGCACTGCTGAAGAGGGCAATCGACTACACCGAGCGGCTGCGCGCCAGCGGCGGGTTCTTGGCGAAGTAGCGGGTGATGCCGCGCATCAGCGCGTCGGCCAGTTGCACTTGGTAGGCGCTGCTGCGCAGCTTGGCCTCTTCCTCGGGGTTGCTGATGAAGGCGGTTTCCACCAGCACGCTGGGGATGTCGGGCGCCTTGAGCACGGCAAAGCCGGCCTGTTCCACGCGCGGCTTGTGCAGCTTGGCCATGTTGCCGATCTCGCCCAGCAGCACGCTGCCGAGTTTCAGGCTGTCGTTGATTTGCGCCGTGGTGCTCATGTCCAGCAGCATGCGCTGCACATGGCGGTCCTGGCTCTGCACGTTCAGGCCGCCCACCAGGTCGGCCTGGTTCTCCTTGTTGGCCAGCCAGCGCGCGGCCGTGCTCGATGCGCCGCTCTGGCTCAGCGCGAACACGCTGGCGCCGCGTGCCGCCGGCGTGGTGAAGGCGTCGGCGTGGATGCTCACGAACAGGTCGGCCTGCACGCGGCGGGCCTTTTCCACGCGCGTGCCCAGGGGCACGAAGAAGTCGCCGTCGCGCGTGAGGAAGGCGCGCATGGGGTTGCCGCCCACGGTGGTGGCGTTGATGCGGTCGCGCAGCAGGTGGGCCACGCGCAGCACCACGTCCTTCTCGCGCGTGCCACCGGGCCCGATGGCGCCGGGGTCCTCGCCGCCGTGCCCGGGGTCCAGTGCCACGATGATGATGCGGTCGGTCTGCGTGGACGTGGCGCGGTTGCCGCCGCCTTTGGCCGGCGGGGCGGCTGCCACCACAGGCGCAGGCGGCTCCGCCGCAGCTGGCGGCGGGGCGGGGGCCGGGCCGGGGCGGTTGGCGTGCTGGGCGATCAGGTCTCCCAGGGGGTCGGCCTGCGGGGCCGGGGCCGTCGCAAGTGCGGCGGCAGGGGGGCGCACGGCAGCGGCGGCCACGGGGGGCGCTGCACGGCCACCCGTGGTATCGCGCAGGCGCTCGGCGATCAGGGCCTCCAGCGGGTCCACGGGCTCGGCAGGGTACAGGTCGAACACCAGGCGGTGCTGGTAGGCGGCCACCGGGGGCAGGGTGAACACCTGGGGCATGGCGGGCTGTTTCAGGTCCACCACCAGGCGCACCACGTTGGGCGCGTTCTGGCCTACGCGGATACCAGCGATGTTCGGGTCGTCGGGCTTGACCTTGGCCACCAGCTCGCGCAGCTCGGGGCTCAGGTCGATGCCCTCGATATCCACAGCCAGGCGCGGCGGCGTGGTCACGAAGAACTGTTTGGCCACCAGCTTGCCATCGGATTCGATGGTCACGCGCGTGTACTCGGGGGCAGGCCAGACGCGCACTGCCAGGATGGTGGCGCCGCGCGCGATCTGCTGTGTGCCCAGCAAAAGTACCAGGCTGCCCGTCTGCAGCAGGGTGCGGCGAGACGGCTGGCGGGGCGCCGGGCGGGCGGGCAGCTTCATTCGTTCAGAGTCCTTGCAGCAGCCGGTGGCCGGCGGCGGTGTGTGCATGCACGGTGACTTGCCTTTCGGTGTCGTCAATTGCTTCAATGTGTATAGCAAGGTCGGCAGGCGGGGTCAGCGCTGCAGCCTTTTCCGGCCATTCTGCCACCTTGAGGCCCGGGTTGGCAAAAATGTCCCTGAATCCGGCGTCCTCCCACTCGCGCGGGTCGTCGAAGCGGTAGAAGTCGAAGTGCCAGACCGTGGTGGCGTGCGGGGCCAGGCCCGGGGCCTCGTGCGGCTCCACCACGGCGTAGGTGGGGCTCTTGATGCGGCCTTGCACCCCCAAAGCACGCAGCAGGTGGCGCACCAGCGTGGTCTTGCCCGCGCCCAGGTCGCCGTGCAGGGTGAGGAAGGCGTTGGCCAGCAAGGGTTGCTGGGCGGCCAGCGCCTGCGCGAAGGCGGCGGTGTCGTCCTCGCCGTGCCAGTGCCAGATGCGAGGGCTTTGCGTGCGAGGGCTTTCCTGCGCGGCCGGGAGCGCGGGGCTTTCTACAATCGGGCCGGTATGTGGTGCAACAGTCAACTCGTTCCTCAAATGCAGGAGTGGGCCCGCGAGCTGGGATTTTCCCAAATCGGCGTGGCGGGGGTGGATTTGTCTGCCGCCGAAGCAGGGTTGGTGCAGTGGCTGGCCCAAGGGTTCCATGGCGAGATGCATTACATGGCCTCCCACGGCACCCGCCGCGCCCGCCCGGCGGAGCTGGTGCCCGGCACCGTGAGCGTGATCACGGCACGCATGGATTATCTGCCGCGCGGCAAGTCCATGGACGACTGGCAGGCGATGGAGCTGTCGCGCCTGGCGCGCCCGGGTGAGGGCATTGTCTCGGTCTATGCCCGGGGCCGCGACTACCACAAGGTGCTGCGCGCGCGGCTGCAAAAGCTCAGCGACCGCATCGCCGAGGCCGTGGGCCCGTTCGGCCACCGTGTGTTCACCGACTCGGCACCCGTGCTCGAGGCCGAGCTCGCTGCGCGCAGCGGCCAGGGCTGGCGCGGCAAGCACACGCTGGTGCTCAACCGCGAGGCGGGCTCGATGTTCTTCCTGGGCGAAATCTACGTGGACATGCAGTTGCCCGAGAGCGCACCCGTCACCGCGCACTGCGGCAGCTGCAGCGCCTGCATAGCCATCTGCCCCACGCAGGCCATCATCGCCCCGCACCGCATCGACGCGCGCCGCTGCATCTCCTACCTGACCATCGAGCACGGCGGCCCCATCCCCGTGGAGTTCCGCGCGGCCATGGGCAACCGCATCTACGGCTGCGACGATTGCCAGCTAGCCTGCCCCTGGAACAAGTTCGCGCAGGTGAGCCGCCTGCCCGATTTCGACGAGCGCAGCGGCCTGTCGGGCCAGCAGCTGGTGCATCTGTTCGGCTGGGACGAGGCCACTTTTCTGCGCATGACCGAGGGAGGGCCCATCCGCCGCATCGGCCATGAACGCTGGCTGCGCAACGTGGCCGTATCGCTGGGCAATGCCCTGCGTGCGCAGCCCGACGACGAGGGCCTGCGCAGCGCGCTGCAGTCGCGCGCCGGGCATGAGAGCGCGCTGGTGCGTGAGCATGTGGCGTGGGCGCTGGCGCAAGCGCATTGACGCTTTTCAGATCGGCGCGATTGCGACAGTGCGCGGCCCGTTCTGAACAACGCGCCCGCTGGCCCGGTGAAAGAATGGTTTCCATGCAAGAAACCACCACCACCCCTGAATTCGTGGCGAGCGAAACCGCCATCGTTGCCGCCGCCCACGCGCTGCGCGGCGAAGCCGTCGCCATGCTCAGCGAACTGGTCACCCACCCCTCGCTGCTGGGCCAGGAGCAGAGTGCGCAGAGCTTCATGGCCAGGGCTTTCGCCGGCCTGGGTCTGCAGGTGGACGAGTTCCAGATCGACGAGGAGAAACTCAAGGCCCACCCCGGCTACTCGCCCTCCCTGGTCTCGTACGAGGGGCGCACCAACGTGGTGGGCATCCACCGCCCCAGCGGCCCGTTCAAGGGCAACTCGCTGATCTTCAACGGCCACATCGACGTGGTGCCCACGGGCGCCGAAGTGCTGTGGACCGGCTCACCGTTCTCCGGCCGGGTCGAGGGGGACCGCCTCTACGGGCGCGGCGCGTCGGACATGAAGGCCGGCATCGTGGCCTACACCATGGCCTACAAGGCGCTCAGGTCCATGGGCCTGGAACCTGCCTCGCCGGTGTACTTCCAGTCGGTGATCGAAGAGGAATGCACCGGCAACGGTGCGCTGGCCTGCCTGGTGGAGGGCTACCGAGCGGACGCCGCGGTGATCACCGAGCCGGTGGCGGACAACGGCGTCATGACCTGCCAGATGGGTGTGCTGTGGCTGGCCATCGAGGTGCTGGGCAAGCCCGTGCACGCCTCTGTGGCACAGACCGGCGTGGGCGCCATCGACTTCACCATGTACCTGTTCGGTGAACTCAAGAAGCTCGAAGCGCGCTGGAACGCGCCCAGCGCGCGCTACCGCAGCTATGCGCACCACCAGCACCCGGTGAACTTCAACCTGGGCAAGATCAGCGGCGGCGAATGGGCGTCGTCCGTGCCCTCCGCCTGCCGGGCCGACGTGCGCATCGGCTTCTATCCCGACATGAAGGTCGGCAAGGCCAAGGCAGAGATCGAGGCCGTGCTGGCCGCCGCCTATGCTGCCCACCCGGCGCACGCTGCGCTGAGCTACCAGGTGGTCTATGGCGGCTTCCAGGCCGACGGCTGCGACGTGCCGCCCGATGCGCCCATCGTCGTGGCCATCTCGCAATGCCACAAGGACATCGTGGGCACGGAACTGGTGCCCACGGCTTTCACCGGCACCACCGACGCCAAGTTCTTCAACCTCTACGGCGACACCCCGGCCATCTGCTACGGCCCCTCGGGCGGTGCCAACATCCACGGCATCGACGAGTGGGTTTCCATCGACAGCATGGTGCAGACGGTCGCGGTGCTCGCGGTCTTCATGGCGCGCTGGTGCGGGGTCAACCGCCTGGGCTGAAGTTGGCTGGCTGGGCAGAAAAAATCCCCGAATGGTGCTGGCCATGCGGGGATTTTTGACTTTCATGGTGCATCCACTGAACGGACTGCACCACTTCAGGGTGTCAATCCAGGTCCATGTCGCTGCGCCCCAGGTAGTGGCGCGGCGTCTTTCCCATCACGCGGCGGAACATGGCCGAGAAGGCACTGGGGCTCTCGTAGCCCAGGTCGAAGGCCACCGTGGTGACGGGCGTGCCCGATGACAGGCGGCGCAGCGCCTCCATCAGGCGCACCTGCTGACGCCACAGCGTGAAGGTGATGCCGGTCTGGTCGCGGAACAGCCGCGTGAGCGTGCGCCGGCCCAGGGCGCCATGGTGCGCCCAGTACTCGATGTCGCCGTCGTGGCTGGGGTCGGCCAGCAACGCCCGGCAGATGCGCAGCAGGCGCGCATCGCGCGGCATGGGCACGTGCAGCGGGATCTTGGGGGCGCCGCAGATCTCGTCGAGGATCAGGCGCATCACGCGGCCGTCGCGGCCCGCCTCGTCGTAAAGCAGGGGGATGTCGATGGCCTCGATGATGAGGTGGCGCATCAGCGGCGACACTTCGATCACGCAGCACTCGATGGGCAGGTCGGGAGAGGCGTCGGGCTGGATGTAAAGCGAGCGGTTGGATACCGCCTGGCCGCGCGCATGCATCTCGTGCTCCACCCCGCCGGGCACCCACACGGCGCGGTTGGGCGGCACGAGCCAGGCGCCTTCTTCGGTGTGCAGGGCGAACGTGCCCTTGACCGAATAGGCCAGTTGCGCGCGCGGGTGCGAATGCCGGGGAACGATCATCGACGGCTCGGGGTCGTGCTCCACGATGATCATGGAGACCGGCCTCGGGATGTCCTGGTAGTCCTGGAAAACGACGCTGCGGGCGGTGGTCAAGCTGTTGTTCATCACTCCCTCTCGGCACGCAAGAAGCGCGCCAAAGCAATGCAGCGGACTGTGACGCGCGCAAGTCCCGCCGTCAAGCCATCGCAAGGATGGCCCAAGCGAAACAGAACTCGGCTCGAAACGCGCCGCCTTGGCGGGGCCGGCTGCCTACACTGAATTCGCGATCAACACACCGCGCAACCCGTGCGGCAGTCCACGTCCAACCCCCTGAGGATCAGCATGAACAAACGTGAGTTCCACAAGTACCTGCTTGCGACCGGCGCCCTGGGCCTGGCAGAGTTTCCGCTGGGTATCACCGCAGCGCACGGCCAGACGCGCGGCGGCACGCTCAACTCCATCGTGCAGCCCGAGCCGCCGATCCTGAACCTCGCGGTGAGCCAGCTCACGCCCACGCAGATGGTCTCGGGCAAGATCTTCCTGAGCCTGCTGACCTACGACGTCAACCTCAAGCCCATGCCCAGCCTGGCCAGGAGCTGGACCATCTCGAGCGACGGCAAGACCTACACCTTCAAGCTCGAACCCAATGCCAAGTGGCACGACGGCAAGCCCCTCACGTCCGAGGACGTGCTCTACACCGTCAAGGAGTTCCTGCCCATCACGCACCCGCGCGCCAAGGCCATCTTCGGCCGCTGCGAGTCCATCACCGCGCCCGATGCGCAGACCGTGGTCTTCAAGCTGACGGAGCCCTTCGGCCCCTTCATCGGCGCCTTCGACATCTCCAACCTGCCGGTCATGCCCAAGCACATCTATGCCGGCACCGACATCGTCAAGAACCCGGCCAACCTCAACCCCATCGGCTCGGGCCCGTTCAAGCTCAAGGAATGGGTGCGCGGCTCGCACATCCACCTGGTGCGCAACGAAAATTACTTCAAGCCCGGCCTGCCCTACCTGGACGCCATCATCTACCGCGTGGTGCCCGATGGTGCATCGCGCGCCCTGGCGCTCGAAAACGGCACCGTGCAGCTCACGCAGTGGACCGACCTGGAGCTGTTCGACGCCAACCGCCTGGCCAAGAAGGACAACCTGGCCGTCACCACCAAGGGCTATGAGTACTTCGCGCCCATCATGTGGCTGGAGATCAACAACCGCACGGCACCGCTGAACGACAAGCGCTTTCGCCAGGCGGTGATGCACGCCATCGACCGCAATTTCATCAAGGACAAGATCCTCTACGGCTTCGGCAAGGTCGCCACCGGCCCGGTGAACTCCAAGACCAAGTACTACGAACCCAACGTCAAGAAGTACGATTTCTCCATCGACAAGGCCAAGGCCCTGCTCGACGAGATGGGCCTCAAGCCCGACGCCAAGGGCGTGCGTACCACCGTGCGCCTGCCGGTCTCGCCCTACGGCGAGATGGTGCAGCGCACCTGCGAGTACATCCGCCAGTCGCTGGCCAAGGTGGGCATCGCCGTCACGCTGGAATCCACCGATCCGGGCAGCTACACGCAGCGCATCAGCAACTGGGACTACGAGCTCAACCTCTCGTGGCTGTACCAGTTCGGGGACCCGGCCTTGGGCGTCACGCGCAACTACGTGACCTCCAACATCCGCAAGATCCTGTTCACCAACACGGTGGGCTACTCCAACGCCCAGGTCGACAAGCTGGCCGACCAGGCCGCAGTGGAGGTGGACGAGGCCAAGCGCGGCGCGCTCTACAGCGAGATGCAGAAGATCATCGTCGACGAGGTGCCCATCGCCTGGCTGGTGGAGATGGACTTCCCCACCATCCACGACAAGCGCCTGCAGAACCTGGTGACGAGTGCCATCGGCATCCACGAGAGCTTCGACACGGTCTATTTCAAGGGCTGATGGGACACGGGCGTGGCAGTGTGCCGCGCCCGGCGCCCGGGCATGACTTATGAATCTTCAATGGCTCAAGGGCCTCGGCGCGCTCGGCGTGCGGCTCGCAAAGATGGTGGCGGTGATCCTGCTGATCGCTATCTTCAATTTCATGCTGGTGCGCGCCGCGCCCGGTGACCCGGCCCTGGTGATGGCCGGGCAGTCCGGCGCCACCGACGCGGCCTTCCTCGAACGCGTACGCGCCGACTACGGCCTGGACAAACCCATGGCGACGCAGCTGGTCACCTACCTGGGCAAGATCGTCACCCTGGACCTGGGTTACTCGCACCGCCAGCAGCGCACCGTGGCCAGCGCCATTGCCGAGCGCCTGCCGGCCACGCTGCTGCTCACGCTCTCGGCCTTTGCCATCTCGCTGGTGGGCGGGGTGGTGCTCGGTGCGCTGGCCGGCGTGCGCGCCGGCAAGCTGTCGGACACGCTGATCAGCCTGCTCGCTCTGGTGATCTACGCCACGCCGGTGTTCTGGCTGGGCCTGATGCTGGTGCTGCTGTTTTCCGTGCAACTGGGCTGGCTGCCGGCTTTCGGCTACCAGACCATCGGCACCAGCATCAGCGGCTGGGCCGCCGTGGTGGACAAGCTCAGGCACCTGGCGCTGCCGGCCTTCACCCTGGGCATGCTCTACCTGGCGATCTATGCGCGGCTCATGCGCTCGTCGATCATCGAGGTGAGCCACCAGGACTACGTGAAGACAGCGCGCGCCAAGGGCGCCTCCGAAGGCCGCATCCTGTGGCGCCACATGCTGCGCAACGCGCTGCTGCCGGTGGTGACCATGGCCGGCGTGCAGGCCGGCACCCTGATCGGCGGCTCGGTGGTGATCGAGACCGTGTTCGCCTGGCCGGGCCTGGGCCGCCTGACCTACGACGCCGTGCTGCAGCGCGACTACCAGGTGATGCTGGGCGTGTTCCTGGTGCTGTCGGTGCTGGTGATCTTCTTCAACTGGGTGACCGACCTGCTGTACCGCGTGATCGACCCCCGCATCCAGGCTGCCTGAGCGGCGCGGAGAACCCCGATGAAACAGACCCTCAAATCCTTCCTGCGCCACCCGAGCGGCATGCTCGGCCTGGTGATCCTGCTGGCGGTGATCGTGCTCGCGGCCAGCGCCCCCTTCTTCTTTCCGGGCGACCCCTGGGACACGGTGGCCGCGCCGTTCACGCCGCCGCAGACCGAGGGCATGCTGCTGGGCAGCGACAGCCTGGGCCGCGACATCGCCGCCGGCATTGCGCACGGCACGCGGGTGTCGTTGATGATCGGCGTCACGTCCACCCTGGTCGCGCTCATCATCGGCGTGGTGGTGGGCTCGCTCTCGGGCTATGTGGGCGGGCGCGTGGGCGAGTGGCTGATGCGCTTCACCGAGCTGTTCCAGACCATTCCGGCATTCATGCTGTGCATCTTGCTGGTGGCCATCCTGGAGCCCTCGATCCGCACCGTGGTGGTGGCCATCGCGCTGGTCAGCTGGCCGCAGGTGGCGCGCCTGACGCGCGGCGAGTTCCTTGCGCTCAAGGAGCGCGAGTTCGTGCTGGCCGCGCGCTGCCAGGGCGAGTCGCCGCTGTCGCTCATCGTGCGCTACATCCTGCCCAATGCGCTGTCGCCCATCATCGTGGCGGGCTCTCTGAGCATCGCCAGTGCCATCCTGATCGAGAGCGCGCTGAGCTTCATGGGCCTGGGCGATCCCAACCTCATGAGCTGGGGTTTCATGATCGGCGCAGCGCGCACCATGCTGCGCCAGGCGTGGTGGATGAGCTTCTTCCCCGGCATCGCCATCCTGCTCACCGTGCTGGCCATCAACCTCGTGGGCGAAGGCCTGAACGACGTGCTGAACCCGAGGATCTCCCGCCAATGACGACCGCCACCAACCCCGCCGCGCCCCTGCTGTCGATCCAGGGCCTGTCCATCGTGCTGCCCAGCTCGGGCGACCGCAACTATGCGGTGGACCGCCTGTCTCTGGACATCGCCGAGAACGAGATCGTCTGTCTGGTGGGCGAATCGGGCTCGGGCAAGTCCATGACGGCGCACGCCATCCTGGGCCTCTTGCCGCCACGCGTGGGCATCGACAAGAACAGCCGCATCCTGCTCGACGGCACCGACCTCACCGGGCTGACCCCGCCGCAGATGCGCAAGCTGCGCGGCGAGCGCATCTCCATGGTCTTCCAGGAGCCCATGAGCGCCCTGAATCCGTTGCAGCGCATCGGCGCGCAGGTGGCCGAGGCGCTGCAACTGCACAACGCCGAGCACCTCGGTGCCACCGCCATCGAGGAGCGCTGCATCGCCATCATCGACGCAGTGGGCCTGCCATCACCCCGGCAGATCGTGCGCAGCTACCCCTTTCAGCTCTCGGGCGGGCAGCGCCAGCGCGTGATGATCGCCATGGCGCTCTTGAACAACCCGCGCCTGCTGCTGGCCGACGAGCCGACCACGGCGCTGGACGTGACCACGCAGCGGCAGATCCTGGACCTGATCCAGAAGGTGCAGGCCGAGCGCAAGATGGGTGTGCTGTTCATCACCCACGACTTCGGCGTGGTGGCCGACATTGCCGACCGCGTGGTGGTGATGCGCCACGGCCGCGTGGTGGAGGAGGGCACGCGCGACGCCATCCTGCGCAACCCGCAGCACGAATACACCCGCGCGCTGATCGCCGCCGTGCCAGGCCGCCAGGCGCGCAGCACGGCCAGGCCCGCAGCGCAGGCCGAACCGCTGCTCAAGATCGAGCAGTTGAAGAAGACCTTCGTCTCCAAGGCGGGCCTGTTCGCGCCACCGCGCACGGTGGTGGCGGCCGACGGCATCGACCTGGCCATCGAGGAGGGCGAGACGGTGTCGGTGGTGGGCGAGTCCGGTTCGGGAAAGTCCACGCTGGGCCGCATGGTGATGCGCCTGATCGAGCCCGACAGCGGCGGCATCACCTTTGCGGGCAAGCCCGTGTTGGGGCAGGATGCCGCGGCGCTGCGCGCGTACCGGCGCCAGGTGCAGATCATCTTCCAGGACCCGTTCGCCTCGCTCAACCCGCGCCAGAAGGTGGGCGATGCGATTGCGCGCGGCCCCATGATCTACGGCACACCACGCGCCGAAGCGCTCAAGGCCGCTGCCGCGCTGCTCGACCGGGTGGGCCTGGGGGCCTCGGCCATCGACCGCTTTCCGCACGAGTTCTCGGGCGGGCAGCGCCAGCGCATCTCCATTGCCCGGGCGCTGGCGCTCAAGCCACGCCTGTTGATCGCGGACGAAGCGGTGTCGGCGCTCGACGTCTCCATCCAGGCGCAGGTGCTGGCCTTGCTGGCCGAGCTCAAGGCCGAGCTCAACCTGACCATGATGTTCATCACCCACGACCTGCGCGTGGCGGCCGAGATATCGAACTCGGTGGTGGTCATGCAGCGCGGCCAGATCGTCGAGCGCGGCGCGCCGGGCCAGCTCTTCAGCAACCCGCAGCACGCCTATACGCGCACGCTGCTGGCGGCCATGCCGGGGCTGGATTTCTTCGAGCACAGGCTGGCGGCTTGACTACCATGCAAGTCCCTTCCACCCCGATGTCGGCCCACCCCGCGCTGGCACAGCACCTCATCGCATCCTCGTCATGACCACCGTTGCCCTTCTGAGCCGTACCGCCAACCTCGACTTCCTTCGCCCCCTGCTGCAGGCGGCCGACCCCACCCTGGACGTGTGCACCTGGCCCGATCCGCGTGCACTGCAGGCCGAGGTGGCCGTCTGCTGGCAGACGCCGCCCGACCTGTATGCACAGATGCCCCACCTGAAGCTCGTGCACAGCATTGCGGCCGGCGTGGACAACGTCGTGGCCGGGCAGGACCTGCGCGGCCTGCCGGTGTGCCGCGTGGTCGATCCCATGCTGGCCGAGGGCATGCTGCAGTTCGTGCTGTGGGGCGTGCTGTACTTTCACCGCAAGCTCGATGCCGCGCTGGCCAGCCAGCGTGTGCGCGAATGGAAGCGCCCGCTGCAGACGCCAGCCGCCACCTGCCGCATCGGCCTCATGGGCCTGGGCGAGCTGGGCGGCCTGATCGCCGCGCGCCTGCCCGCGCTGGGCTACACCGTGAGCGGCTGGGCGCGTACGGCGCGCGAGGTACCCGGCATCCAGGTCTTTGCCGGGCAAGAGCAGTACGACGCCTTCCTGGCGCAGACCGATGTGCTGGTGTGCCTGCTGCCGCTGACCGAGCAGACGCGCGGCATCCTGGGCCGCCGCACCTTCGATGCACTGCCCAAAGGTGCGGCGCTGATCCATTGCGGCCGGGGCGAGCACCTGGTCGAGGGCGACCTGATCGCCGCGCTGGGCAGCGGCCAGTTGCGCGGCGCCGTGGTCGACGTCTTCGAGCAGGAGCCCCTGGCGCAGGACCACCCGCTGTGGACCACGCCGGGCGTGGTCGTCACGCCCCACATGGCCACCATGGCCACCTACGACGTGGTCGCCGGCCAGGTGGCCCGCAACATCGCCCAGATGCGCAGCGGTGGCGCGCTCTTCAACCAGGTAGACACCACGCGCGGCTACTGACGCTGCCCGCGCCGGCCTTTCGATCCATCCACTGCAAACACACTCCAACATGAATCAGCTCGACCCCGCCTTCGCTGCATCCACCCAGGGTGCCAAGCCTGCGCCCCTCGATCCGCAAGTCCAGCTGTTCGTGCAGCGCATGGCGGCGGACGCATCCAAGTTCCCGCGCCGCGATACGGTGTCGATTGCCGAGGGCCGCGACATCGCCGAGAAGGTGCGCGCACCCTGGACTGCGGGCGGGCCGTTGATGGCACGCACCACCGAGCGCCAGGTGCCCACGCGCCACGGCGAGGTGATGATTCGCACCTACTACCCCAAGGAGCAGCGCATGCCCGGCGCATTCTTCTACATCCACGGCGGTGGCTTCGTGCTGTTCAGCGTGGACACGCATGACCGCCTGATGCGCGAGTACGCCGAGCGGGCCGGCATCGTGGTCATCGGCATCAACTACACGCGTGCACCCGATGCGAAGTTTCCCCAGCCGATCGAGGAGTGCATCGACACCGTGGACTGGCTCATCGCCCACGCCGGCGAGATCGGCTTCGACAAGGACCAGTTCTTCATCGGCGGTGATTCGGCCGGCGGCAACCTTTCGCTGTGCACAGCGCTGCATTTCCGCGACCTGGGCCCAAGCCCCATCCGCGGCATGGTGCTCAACTACACGGGCTTCAGCACCGACCTGTACCAGGACTCGGTGGTGCGCTACGGCGCGGGCGACTACGGGCTGTCGCTGCACATGATGGTCTGGTTCTACCGCAACTACCTGGGCCGCAAGGAGGACTACACCGACCCGCGCATGAACCTGCTCGATGCCGACCTGCGCGGCATCCCACCCGCCTTCCTGGTCATCACCGAGTGCGATCCGCTGTACGACGGCAACATCGACATGGTGGCCAAGATGAAGGCAGAGGGCGTGGACGTGCAGTCCAAGGTCTACAAGGGAACGGTGCACAGTTTTCTCGAAGCCGTCTCGGTGGCCGACGTGGCGGGCGTTGCCTTCGACGACACCGTGCGCTGGTTCCACCAGCACGCGTAAGGAGCCGCGCCATGTACACGCCCCCCGCCTATGCGGAAAAGGACGAGCCGCTGCTGCGCGAGCGCATGCGCGCGTGGAGCTTCGCCACCCTGGTGACCCATGGCGCGCAGGGGATCAATGCCACGCACCTGCCGTTCCTGGTGGACGAGGAGGGCGGGCCGCACGGCCTGCTGACCACGCACCTGGCGCGCGGCAATGCGCAATACCATGACCTCAAGGCCGGTGCTCCGGCGCTGGTCATTTTCCAGGGTCCTCACGCCTTCATCTCGCCGAGCTGGTATGCCAACCGGCTCACTTTTCCGACCTGGAACTACACCGCCATCCACGTGCAGGGCACGCCTGAAGTGGTGGAAGACGTGGCAGCGATCCACGCGGTGCTCACGCGCACCGTGGCCACCTACGACACGCCGCTGGGCGGCGAATGGACCTTTGAAGGCGTGCCCACTGACCATACCGCATCGCGCCTGCGCGCCATTGCAGCCGTGCGCATTCCCATCGCCCGCATCGAGGGCAAGATGAAGCTCAACCAGGACAAGTCCGTGGCCGACCGACTGGGCGTGATCGCCGCGCTGGAGGCCCAGGGCGACGCGCAGAGCCTGGCCGTGGCGGCCATGATCCGCCAGCAGCCGGACCTGGAGCTGGCCTGACGACAACTGCAAACCAGCACACCACCATGACCACCAACGAACCCGCTGCATCCGTGGATGCCGAAACCCAGACCCGGCGCGACCTTGCGGCACTGTACCGGCTCATTGCGCACTTTCGTATGACCGACCTGATCGACACGCACATCAGCGCGCGCATTCCCGGCACGCCGGACCACTTCCTCATCAACCGCTACGGCGTGCTGTTCCACGAGATGCGGCCCGAGGACCTGGTGAAGATCGACCCCAGCGGCGCGGCGGTAGAGGCCGGCGATGCGGCCGAGCGCGTGAACGCGGCGGGCTTCACCATCCACTCTGCCGTGCACATGGCACGCCATGACCTGGCCTGCGTGATCCACACGCACACGGCCGACGGCATTGCCGTGTCGTGCCAGGAGGAGGGGCTCCTGCCCATCACCCAGCATGCGCTCAAGTTCTATGGCCATATCGGCTACCACGCCTACGAGGGCATCGCGCTGGACCTGGAGGAGCGCGAGCGCCTGGTGGCCAGCCTGGGCGCGCACCGCGTGATGATCCTGCGCAACCACGGCCTGCTGGCCGCAGGCCGCACCATTGCCGAGGCCTTCCTGAACATCTACTTTCTGGAGCGTGCCTGCCAGGCGCAGACCAAGGCCCTCTCGGGCGGCCGCACCATCACCTACCCGCCGGTGGCGGTGTGCGAGCGCACGGCGGCGCAGTTCAACCGGGAAGAGGGGCTTTCCCACGCGCAGATGGCCTGGGAGTCGGCGCTGCGCCTGATCGCCTGATCTCGCACCCTACCGGGCGAGCAGCCCGGTGTCCTTCAGGGTGTCCACAAGCCCCTGGGTGAACAGTTCGTACCCGGCGGCGTTGGCGTGTATGTTGTCCGAACGCAGCCTGGCGTCGGCCAGCACGCCCGACCAGCCCTTGCGGTGCAGGGGAATCCCCCGCTCCTTGGCGATGTCTTCGTACATCGCATGGTCACTCAACTGGCCCAGGGTGGCCAGGATCGTCAGCTCGGGTATCGCCACCAGCAGCACCTGCGCGCCGCCTGCCTTCGCGTCGGCGCAGATCTTGTGCACGTTGGTGCGCGTGGCGCTGGCGCTCTGGCGGCGCAGGAAGTCGTTGCCGCCGATGCTGACGATCACCAGCGCGGGCTGGTGCTTTTGCAGAAGCTCCGGCAGCCTTTGCAGGGCCTGGGCCGAGGTGTCGCCCGAGATGCCGCCGTTGATGACCTTCCACCCTGTCAGGCGCTGCAGCACGGCGGGGTAGGCCGTGTCGGCAGAAGCGCCCACGCCAGAGGTCAGCGAGTCGCCCAGCGCGAGCACGGTGGCCCCGGACGGGACCGTCTGCCCACGGCTTGGTTTGCGTCCACAAGCGGCCAGCGGTGCGATGCCGGCCGCCAGCAGGCCGGCGGCCAGCACGCGTCTGCGTACCAGGGCGTGGATGGCATTCACCGCAGCACTCCCAGCGCAAACGGCAGGCTCACCACGCCCAGCAGCGTGGACAGCGTCACCAGCCCGGCCACGTAAGGGCCGTTGTAGCCCATGCGCGCGGCCAGCACGTAGCAGGTGCTGGCCGTGGGCAGGGCCGAGAAGGCCAGCAGCACGGTGGTCTGTACCGGGTTGAGCGCGAACAGGTGCGCCAGGCCGAAGGCGATCACGGGCAGCACCAGGTGGCGGATGGCCAGCACCGAGATGCTCAGCGCCTTGCCGCGCGTGAGCAGCCCGAACTGCATGCCCGCACCCGCCGCCATCAGGCCCAGGGCCAGCGAGGCGGCGCTGATGCGCGTGACGGTGGGCTCGATCCAGGCGGGGATCTGGAACCCGAGCAGGTTGGCCACCAGGCCCGAGAGCGTGGCCACGATCAGCGGGTTGCGCGCCAGCTCGCGCACGAAGCCATGCTCGCCCTGCCGTGCCATGGGCCACACGGCGGCCACGTTGAACAGCGGCACGCACACGCCGATCAGCACGGCGATCATGAGCAGGCCCTGTGCGCCGGCCAGCCGCTCGGCAATCGCCAGGCCGATGAAGGAGTTGAAGCGGAACGCGATCTGCGCACTGGCCGCGTGGTCGCGCAGGTCCAGGCGCTTGCCCAGCCAGGGCCAGTGCGGCATGCTGTAGGCCAGCGCAATGCCGGCGATGCCGGTGAGCATGCCGGCGGCGATCAGTCCGGATGCGGCGCCGATGTCCACCGGGCTCTTGACGATGGACTGGAAGAGCAGCACCGGGAACAACAGGTAGTACACCAGGCTCTCGACCGGCTGCCAAACGGCGCGGTTCAATGCGGTGAAGCGGCACACCAGATAACCGCACAGGATGAGGGAGAAATCGGGGAGCAGGAGCTGGGCGTAATTCACACTCCGAGAATACCCGAGACGCCGCATCGTCCACGGGTAAGCACCTATGTGAAATCCATAAGGCGCGGTGGTTGCCATTGCGCATACCATCATCGCTGTCTGTTACCCCCTCATGAAGGAGAAATCAATGCATCGTCGTCAATGGCTCGCGCTGACGCTGGTGGCTGCCGCAGGATCTGCCGCCGCCCAGGGATACCCCAACAAGGTCATCAAGCTGCAGGTGCCCTTTGCCCCCGGTGGCACCACCGACATCATTGCGCGCGTGATCGCCGACCCGCTGGGCCGTGCCCTGGGCCAGAGCGTGATCGTGGAGAACAAGGCCGGCGGCGGCGGCATCGTGGGTGCCAGCGAAACCGCCCGCTCGGCGCCTGATGGCTACACCCTGGGCATCGCCACTGTGTCCACCACGGCGGCCAACCCGGCCATCAACCCCAAGACGCCGTACAACCCGATCACGGACTTCACGCCCATCACCAATATCGCGGCCACGCCCAACATCATTGCGGTGAACCCGAGCTTTCCGGCCAAGGACTACAAGGCCTTCGTGGCCGAGCTCAAGAAGTCGCCGGGCAAGTACTCGTACTCGTCGTCGGGCACGGGCGGCATCGGCCACCTGCAGATGGAGCTGTACAAGAGCCTGTCGAACACCTTCGTGACGCACATCCCCTACCGGGGTGCGGGCCCGGCGCTGAACGACACGGTGGCCGGCCAGGTCCCGATGATCTTCGACAACCTGCCCTCGGCCTTGCCCTTCATCAAGGACAACCGCCTGGTGCCCATCGTCGTCGCGGCGCCCCAGCGTGTCGCCGCCCTGCCAAACGTGCCCACGTTCAAGGAACTGGGGCTGGAGCCCGTGAACCGCATGGCCTACTACGGCATCGTCGGTCCCAAGGGCCTGCCCAAGGAAGTGGTCGACAAGGTCAACGCCGCCGTGCGCAAGGCGCTGGAAGATCCGGCCGTGAAGAAGCGCATCGAGGAGACCGGCTCCATCGTGATCGGCAACACGCCCGAGCAGTTTGCCGAGCAGATCAAGGCCGAATTCGCGGTCTACAAGGACGTGGTGGTCAAGCAGAAGCTGACGCTGGAATAAACCAGGCGCGCCCACGCTGTACCCAAGCCGCCCACGGGCGGCTTTTTTACGTGCTATGGTTTTGGCATGCTCACCGCCAGCCTGAACGCGATCGATACCTTTGTGGACGCCCTGTGGCTGGAGGACGGCCTCTCGCGCAACACCCTGGCCGCCTACCGGCGCGACCTCACGCTGTATGCGCAGTGGCTGGCCGAGCACCATCCCGGGCTGGCCCTGGACGGCACGGCCGAGCAGCACCTGCAGGGCTACTTCGCGGCACGGCATGAAGAGACCCGCGCCACCTCGGCCAACCGGCGCCTGACAGTGCTCAGGCGCTACTTCCACTGGGCGCTGCGCGAGCGGCGCATCAGCGCCGACCCCACCGTGCGCTTGCAGGCGGCGCGCCAGCCTCTGCGCGTGCCCAAGACCCTGTCGCAGGCGCAGGTGGAGGCCCTGCTCACCGCGCCCGATCTGGGCAACCCCCTGGGCCTGCGCGACCGCACCATGCTGGAGCTGATGTACGCCAGCGGCCTGCGCGTGACCGAGCTGGTCACGCTCAAGACCTTCCAGCTCGGGCTCAATGAAGGCGTGCTGCGCGTCATGGGCAAGGGCAGCAAGGAGCGCCTGGTGCCTTTTGGCGAAGAGGCGCGCCAGTGGCTCGACCGCTACCTGGCCGAGGCGCGCGGCGCCATCCTCGCGGGCCAGCAGACGGACGACCTGTTCGTGACCCATCGCGGTGCCGGCATGACGCGCGTGATGTTCTGGATCATCGTGAAGAAATGGGCGGCCGTGGCCGGCATCACCACGCCGCTGTCGCCGCACACGCTGCGCCATGCCTTTGCCACCCACCTGCTCAACCACGGTGCCGACCTGCGCGTGGTGCAGTTGCTGCTCGGGCATGCCGATATTTCCACCACCACCATCTACACCCATGTGGCGCGCGAGCGGCTCAAGGCGCTGCATGCGCAGCACCATCCGCGTGGCTGATCGGGCCACAATCCCCCGAGATATTGAATCCAAAAATAAGGACTGAACATGGAATCCGACAACCATAGCGTGAACTCCAGCCGGCGCGCTGCGCTGGGAGGGTTGGCCAGCAGTGCCGCGCTGCTGCTGGCGCCTGCCTTGGCGCACGCTCAGGCGCCGACCTGGCCCACGCGGCCGGTGCGCATCGTGGTGGCCTACCCGGCCGGGGGCGTGAGCGATGTGGTGGCGCGGCTGCTGGCCGACAAGCTCGCGGGCCCGCTGGGCCAGCCGGTGGTGATCGAGAACAAGGCCGGGGCCAGCGGCAGCATCGGCCTGGATGCCGTGGCCAAGGCGACGGACGGGCACACCCTGGGCTTTGCGGCCATCAGCCCTCTGGCGCTGAATCCACACCTGGGCGCATCGCCCTTCGATCCGGCCAAGGACATCGTGCCGGTGGCCACCGTGATGTACTCGCCCGTGCTGCTGCTGGGCACGCCGGCCAGCAGCGCGCGCGATTTTCGCGACCTGCTGGCGCAGGCCAAGGCCAAACCGGGCGCCATCCGCTGGGCCACCTCGGGCCAGGCGTCGCTGGGCCACATCATGCTGGAGCAGGTCATGCACACCAGCGGCGTGCAGATGACGCATATCCCCTACAAGGGCGGCGGCCAGCAGATGAACGACGCGCTCAGCGGGCAGTTCGAGATCCTGTCCACCAACGCCGGGCCGGCCGTGCTGCAGCACATCAAGAGCGGCAAGCTCAAGGCCCTGGCCGTGGGCGCGCCTGACCGGCTCGACACCCTGCCCGACGTGCCCACCCTGGCCGAGCTGGGTCAGGGCGCGGCCAACCTGTCCTCGCTGTTCGGGGTGTTCGCACCGGCGGGCATGCCTGCCGCCGTGGTGGCCCGGCTCAATGCCGAGATCAACAAGGTGCTGGCCCTGCCCGATGTGCGCAGCAAGCTCGACGCTTCCGACAACGTGCCCCTGGGCGGCACGGCGGCCGACTTCGGCAAGCGCATTGCCGCGGAGTCCGAGGCCAACCTGCGCATCATCCGCGCGGCGGGCATCAAGGGGCAGTAAGCGCCCGAAGAATGCAAAAGGGGAGCCACTGGCTCCCCTTTGTCGCATGGCGCGGCCGGTGCGCGGTCAGTCTGCGTTGAGGCTTTCGGCCCAGGTCAGAGCCTGCAGGTGGGCCCAGTTGACCTGGCGGTTCGACAGGTGCAGGGCTTCGGCCGTGCGGGCAAACACCACTTCGTCGCCGCTTTCGCAGGCCTTGGTCAGCTCCAGGAATGGGGCGAACACACCGGTGTTGTGCAGCAGTGCGTCGGTCACGGTCTGGGGCAGTGCCACGGATTCCAGGGCCTTCTCAATCGGCACGTTGAGCATGGTGTCCAGCAGCGAGAACACGCCCACCACGAAGGCGTTGTCGCACTCTTCGGGCGGCAGCAGTTCGGTGGCCAGCAGCTCCATCAGGCGGCCGCGCACCACGGCGGTCTGGCCCACGGCCGGCGGCGAGCCGTCGGCGCGCGAGGTAGTCATGAGCAGCGCCGCCCAGCGGAACAGCTTTTTCAGGCCGAGGATCATCACCGCGTGCCGGAACGAGGTGATCTCGCACGACAGGCCGAAGCCCGAGGAGTTGATGAAGCGCAGCAGGTTGAAGGACAGCGTGGGGTCCTTCTTGAGCAGGTCCTCGATCTCGGAGGTGCTGGCCTGTTTGCGCACCAGGTTGATCAGCTGGATGATGGTGGCCTGCGAAGGCCGGATGGTGGTGGCCTTGACCAGCGAGGGCTTGGCGAACCAGAAACCCTGGAACAGCTTCACGCCCAGGTCGAGCATCATCTTGAACTGCTCGGGCGTCTCCACCTTTTCAGCCACCAGCGTGGCCTTGGCGTAGTTGCCGGCAAACTTGACCAGCGGGCCTGCCAGCTCGGGCTTGAAGGCCTGCATGTCCAGCTTGATGTAAGCCGCCAGCGGCATCCAGCTGGCATAGGCCCGGCGCAGGGCATGCTGGTTGAACGCCAGGCGAAAGCCACGGGCGCGCAGCGACTCGAGCACGGGAACGCGGCCGTCGATCTCTTCCTGGGTGGCACTGTCGGGCAGCGGGGGCACTTCGAGCACCACCTTTTCGGGGTGGATCAGCTCCAGGTGGCCGCCCGCCAGGCTGTCGTGCGTGCAGTTGATGAAGACGGTCTTCTTGCCCACCAGGGCCTCGGTGCCTGCGTACGACAGGGCGTTGAACAGCAGGGCGGCATCGCTGGCGGCGGTGTGCGAGGCGGTGGCGGTGGAGCGGTCGAACAGCTCGTAGCCATACACGGCGCGGTGCTGGTCCACGATGGGCTGGCGCGCAATGATGGCCAGATTGCTGTCTTCGACGTTCTCCTGGGTCGGATCGACTTCGGAGGCGGCTTGTTCAGGGGTGGTCGACATGGGCGCTTGGATAGGGATAGACAGGGAGGGCTACTGGATCGGATTCTAGACCCGCTGCAGTAATCCTTCTGTATGCATCTTGCACGTCTCTCGACCGCAGGGTCAATCCTCGGTCAGTCCTCGGTCAATTGGTCGGCCCAGGCCAGGGCCTGCAGGTGGGCCAGGTTGATCTGCTGGCTGGACAGGTGCAAGGTGCCGGCGGCGCGGTCGAAAACGGCGTCGTCGCTGGATTCGCAGGCCTCGGCCAGGTTCAGCAGGTCACCGAGGAAGCCCTCGCGGCGCAGCAGGGCCGCAGCGGATGCCTCGGGCACGTTGAGCAGGCCGATGGCCGATTCCATGGGGATGGAGAGCATCACGTCCAGCAGGGAGAAGATGCCCACGACGAAGGCCTGGTCGGCCTCGTCGGGGGGCAGGGTCTCCAGCGCCAGCAGTTCCATCAGGCGCCCGCGCACCACGGCGGTCTGGCCCACGGACGAGGGCGCGCCGCTGGTGCGCGAGGCCGTGAGCAGCAGGGCTGCCCAGCGGAAGAGCTTTTTCAGGCCCATCAGCATCACCGCCTGGCGGAAGGAGGTGATCTCGCGGTTCATGCCGAACCCGGCCGAATTGATCAGGCGCATGAGGTTGAAGGCCAGGCCCGCATCCTTCTTGAGCACCTCTTCGATCTCGTCGGTGCTGGCCTGTTGGCGCACCAGGTTGATCAGCTGGATGATGCTGCTTTGGGCCGGCGTGAGCAGTTTCGCCTCGACCAGTGCCGGGCGGGCGAACCAGTAGCCCTGGAACAGCTGCACGCCCTGGGTGGAGACCGTGTCGTACTGCTGGGCGGTTTCCACCTTCTCGGCGATCAGTTCGGCCTGGGAGTGGCGCCCGGCATAGCTGATCAGCACCGCCAGCTGGTCGACCGCCAGCACCGACAGGTCGAGCTTGATGTAGTCGGCCAGCGGCAGCCAGGGGGCATAGGTCGATTGCAGCACCGTATGGTTGAACGCCAGGTGAAAGCCGCGTTCGCGCAGGCCGCTGAGGATGGGCAGGCGCGCAGCCACCTCATCGGTTGCGGCGTGGCCCAGGGGAGGTATCTCCAGCACCACCTTGTCCGGGTCCAGCAGCTCCAGGTGGCCGCCCGAGAGGCTTTCGTGCGTGCAGTTCACGAAGATCAGCTTCTTGCCCACGAGCTCTTCGGTGCCCGCATGCGAGAGGGCATTGAAGATCAGGATCACATCGCTGGCCGCCGTGTGGGCCGCTTCGGTGCGCGAGCGGTTGAACAGCTCGTAGCCGACCACGATCTGCTGGCCATTGACGATGGCCTGGCGCGCGATCATTGCCACGGAAGACTGGCCCGGGGCAGGCCGGGCAGGGTAGGTGGTTCCATGGGCAGGGTGGGTGGACATGGATCGTGGATGCGTTGGCTGTGCATGAAGGGAGGGGGGACGCGAGGCATTGTAGGGAAGTTCGGGTGTCCGAGCAGCCTGCTCAGCCCTGCTGGAGCCACAGGAGCTCGGTGTCGGTGAACCCGGCGGCACGGCGGGCGGCATCGTTGAACGGCGGCTTCAGGCGCGGCGCTTCATATTGGCGCGCCAGCACGCCGTAGTGCGCCTCGGGCTCCAGCCCCTGGCGCGTGCACAGCCAGCGGTACCAGTGGTTGCCGATGGCGACATGGCCCACCTCGTCGCGCAGGATGATCTCGAGGATGTCCACGGCGGCCAGCGCATCGGGCGAGCCAACCTGGCGCAGCTTGCGCTGGATCTGCGGGGTGGCATCCAGGCCGCGCGCCTCCATCGTGCGCGGTACCAGGGCCATGCGCGCCAGGACATCGTCCTGCGTCTTCTCGCACATGGTCCACTGGCCCTGGTGGGCCGGGAAGTCGCCATAGTCATGGCCGTGCGTGCGCAGGTGTTCGCGCAGCAGGTTGAAGTGGGTGGCCTCCTCGGCCGCCACGCGCAGCCAGTCCAGGTAGTAGGCGCCTGGCATGCCATCGAAGCGCCAGACGGCGTCGAGCGCCAGGTTGATGGCGTTGAACTCGATGTGGGCGATGGCGTGCAGCAAAATGGCCCGGCCTTCGGGCGTGGCGGGGGAGCGGCGGGCCAACTCGGTGTGCCGCAGCAACACCGGGCGCTCCGGGCGACCGGGCAGTGCGCCAGGGTCCGCAGGGCCTTCAGGGGCTTTGTCTGCTATTGAAAGCTGAGCAGCCTGCGCGTGCAGGCTCAGCGACTGCGCCGCTTTTTGTTCGGGGTCCGCAAGGCACAAGACCTGCAGTGCACGTTGGCGTAGCTCCATCCTTACAATTCTAGGCCCTGCCATCTGCAACGCTGCAAACGCTTTGTAACCATTGGCAGGCCCCGATGCGCGCAATATTTTCTTTCTGTCTGGAGTCTGCGGTATGGCGATTTACGAACTCGATGGTGCGATTCCCCAGGTGGCCGCTTCGGCCTGGGTGGCCGACAGCGCCCAGGTCATGGGCAACGTGGTGCTGGGCGAGGACGCGAGCGTCTGGTTCGGCACCGTGGTGCGTGGCGACACGGAAAGCATCACCATCGGCGCCGGCTCCAACATCCAGGATGCCAGCGTGCTGCACGCCGACATCGGCAAGCCGCTGGTGGTGGGCGAGCGCGTGACGGTGGGCCACCAGGTCATGCTGCACGGCTGCACCATCGGCGACGAGTCGCTGATCGGCATCGGGGCCATCGTGCTCAATGGCGCCAAGATCGGCAAGCACTGCCTGGTGGGCGCCGGCGCGCTGGTGACCGAGGGCAAGGAGTTTCCCGATGGCTCCATGATCATCGGCAGCCCCGCCAAGGCGGTGCGCGAACTGAGCCCCGAGCAGATCGAGGGCCTGCGCCAGAGCGCGCAGCATTACATCGACAATGCGCGCCGCTTCCAGAGCGGCCTGCACCGGATCGGCTGAGCAACGGCCAGCCAATCCCGACTTTTCAACGGAACCCTGCTTAGTGTCTGAACTTCACAAATTCCTCTTCGATGGCCTGCCTGTGCGCGGCATGCTCGTGCGCCTGACCGACGCCTGGACCGACATCCTGGCCCGGCGCGCCGGCAACTCGGCCACGGGCGCCTATGCCGCCCCCGTTACCGAGCTGCTCGGCGAGATGGCGGCGGCAGGCGTGCTGATGCAGTCGAACATCAAGTTCAATGGCGCGCTGGTCCTGCAGGTGTTTGGCGACGGGCCGGTGAAGCTGGCCGTGGCCGAGGTGCAGTCCGACCTCTCGCTGCGCGCCACCGCCACCGTCACCAGCGAGGTGCCGGCCGATGCGCGCCTGAGTCAGATGGTGAACGTGGGCGGGGGCGGGCGCTGCGCCATCACGCTCGACCCCAAGAACCGCCACCCCGGCCAGCAGCCCTACCAGGGCGTGGTGCCGCTGCATGGCGACCACCACGAGAAGCTCGATCGCCTGTCGGACGTGCTGCAGCACTACATGCTGCAGTCCGAGCAGCTCGACACCGTGCTGGTGCTGGGCGCCAACGACAAGGTGGCGGCGGGCCTCTTGATCCAGCGCATGCCCATCAAGGGCGAGGGCAACCTTGCCTCCGGCCTGTCGCATCGCGAGAACGAAGACCAGATCGGCCACAACGAAGACTACAACCGCATCGCCCACCTCGCCGCCAGCCTGACCCGCGAGGAATTGTTGAGCCTGGACGTGGACACCATTCTGCGCCGCCTGTTCTGGGAGGAGAAGCTGGTGCGCTTTACGCCCCAGCAGGGCGAGACGGGCCCGCGCTTTGCGTGCGCCTGCAGCCGCGAACGCGTGAGCGCCATGCTGCGCAACCTGGGCGCAGAGGAGGCCGAGAGCATCCTGGCCGAGCGCGGCGAGATCGAGGTGGGCTGCGAGTTCTGCGGCCAGCAGTACCGCTTCGATGCGGTGGATGCGGCGCAGATCTTCGTGGAGCCGGCCATCATCCAACCGCCAGCGCCCACGGGCATGCAATAGGGGCGGTGGCCGCCGCACCGGGCTGGCCATCTGACCATCGTTGACAATCGCGGCCGGCACGTGCAGCGCGGCGGGTCTACCATCAAGGCCTGTTACAAAGGGCTGTCATGGGGTTTCTGAGTCGCGTCATGGGCATGGGTGCCCGCCACAGGGGAGTGCCGCCACTGGCGCTTTACGAAAGCTCGCTCGCGCAGGACTCCCGGCGTGCCGACACGGTGCTGGCCGTGCTCGACCTGGACGCCGCCATCAACGCGCACGAGCGCTGGAAAGAGCGGCTGATGGACTACCTCGAAGGCCGCTCCTCCAAGGGGCTGGACCCGGCCATGGTGCGCCGCACCGACCAGGACGCCCTGGGCCGCTGGCTGCACGGTGTGGGTGCCGAACTGCTGGGCGACCGCCCGGCCTTCACCCTGCTGGTGGCGCGCCACGAGTATTTCCACGAACAGGCCGCCACCATTGTCGAGCTGGCGCAGCAGGGCGAATGGCCGCGCGTGGTGCAGGTGCTCAATGGCGGCTACCGCCACGGCTCCAGCCAAGTGGTGTTGCTGCTCAAGGAGCTCAAGCGCAGCCTGGCGCAGGAGGCCGGGTCAGCGCAGTGAACAGCCGGTGCTCGCACACCGGATCGCTGCATTTTTCGCACCCATATGCGCGTAGACGGACCGCGCGGGATTCGTTGGCCTGCACGGCATCGCTTTCAGGCACGCCCAGCACGGCGCCTAGCGCTCGCAAGGCGCTGGCCAGACGGGCCGGCCCTGTTCCATACACCACCCGGTAGGCAACGCCCGCCGCATTGAGCGCCGCGCGCAGCTGCGCGTCGGCCGCCTGCTGCGCGGGCTGCTGGTCTGGCGGGCAGGGCAGGTCCAGGCCCATTAGCAGTGCCATGGAGGCGGTCTGGTCCAGGGCGGAGAAGTCCGCCAGCACGACCAGCGTCACGGGTGTGGAGGAGGGCGTGGCGGCCAGGTGCGCCGCCAGGGCGTCGGCCAGAGCCTGTGCGCCGGTGCCGGGCGCGCCCAGCAGCACGATCTTCAAAGGCACGAGAGGGGGCCGTGAGAGGGCGCTGACACCGCTCAGCGCGGCGTGAACTGCACGTAGATTTCGTTGGGCCTGACCATGCCCAACTCGCTGCGCGCCTTTTCCTCGACCATGTCCAGGCCCTCCTTGAGGTCATGCACCTCGGAGGTCAGGCGCTCGTTGGCCTGCTGCGCCTGTACGTTGGCGGCCTTTTGCACGTCGATCTGGCGCTGCATCTCGTTCACGCGCGGCAGGCTGCCGCGCCCCAGCCACAGCTGGGCGTGCACGGCTGCCAGCAGGGCCAGCAGCACAACGGGAACAAGGCGGTTGACCATGGCGCTTTAGCTTACCAGCCACGCACCATGGCCACCGCGCCGCCCCGTGGGGGGCGGGCGGCGCGCAACAGGGCAGGCGGTCGGGCCGGCATGCGGGCAGGGGTCAGCGCAGGTTGTAGAACGCAGCGCGGCCGGGGTAGTGGGCGATGTCGCCCAGGTCTTCCTCGATGCGCAGCAGCTGGTTGTACTTGGCGATACGGTCCGAGCGCGACAGCGAGCCGGTCTTGATCTGGCCGGCGTTGGTGCCCACGGCGATGTCGGCGATGGTGCTGTCTTCGGTTTCGCCCGAGCGGTGCGAGATCACGGCGGTGTAGCCGGCGCGCTTGGCCATCTCGATAGCGGCGAAGGTCTCGGTCAGCGTGCCGATCTGGTTGATCTTGATCAGGATCGAGTTGGCGATCTTCTTGTCGATGCCTTCCTTGAGGATCTTGGTGTTGGTGACGAACAGGTCGTCGCCCACCAGCTGCACGTTCTTGCCCAGGCGATCGGTCAGGATCTTCCAGCCATCCCAGTCGCCTTCGTGCATGCCGTCTTCGATGCTGATGATGGGGTACTTGTCGCACCACGATGCCAGCATGTCGGTCCATTGTGTGGCCGTGAGCTTCAGGCCACCTTCGCCTTCGAGCACGTAGTGGCCGTCCTTGTAGAACTCGCTGGCCGCGCAATCGAGGCCCAGGGCGATCTGCTCGCCCGCCGTGTAGCCGGCGGCTTCGATGGCCTGCAGGATCAGCACGATGGCCGCTTCATGGTTTTCGACGCTGGGGGCAAAGCCGCCTTCGTCGCCCACGGCGGTGCTGATACCCTTGTCGTGCAGGATCTTCTTCAGTGCGTGGAACACCTCGGCGCCCCAGCGCAGGGCTTCGCGGAAGGTGGGTGCGCCCACGGGGATGATCATGAACTCCTGCAGGTCCAGGCTGTTGTTGGCGTGTGCGCCGCCATTGATCACGTTCATCATGGGCACGGGCAGCTGCATGCTGCCCATGCCGCCCAGGTAGCGGTACAGCGGCAGGCCGGATTCTTCGGCGGCTGCACGGGCCACGGCCATCGAGACCGCCAGCATGGCGTTGGCGCCCAGGCGGCCCTTGTTGTCGGTGCCATCCAGGTCGATCAGCGTCTTGTCCAGGAAGGCCTGCTCGGAGGCATCCAGGCCCAGCACGGCTTCGGAGATCTCGGTGTTGATGTGCTCGACCGCCTTGAGCACGCCCTTGCCGAGGTAGCGGCTCTTGTCGCCGTCGCGCAGCTCGATGGCTTCGCGGCTGCCGGTGGAGGCGCCCGAAGGCACGGCCGCACGGCCCATCACGCCCGACTCCAGCAGCACGTCGCATTCGACGGTGGGGTTGCCGCGGCTGTCCAGCACTTCGCGGCCTACGATGTCAACAATGGCACTCATGATCTTCCTTGAGGGTTTTTGAAATTCATCCGGACGGGCAGGGAGGAGGGGCAAACCACCTGCGGTGCCTGGCGCCGCCGCGCGTCGGTCGCGATTCTATGCTACCGATTTGATAGTGTTCGGGGCAGGTGCGGTACGTACCGGGTACGTATTGCGGCCTGCGGTGGCTATACGCCTTCTACGCAGACCATGCGCATGATGGCGGCGCCTTCGCGCGCCGCCTTGGCTTTCTGGTATTCGGGCGTGTCATAGAAAGCGCGGGCCGCTTCGAAGCTCGGAAACTTGAGGATCACGGTGCGGCCGGGGTTCCAGTCGCCTTCCAGCACTTCGACCTTGCCACCGCGCACGCAGACTTCGGCGCCATGGGCCTGCATGGCGATGGTGCTCCACTTGCGGTACTCCTCGTACTGTGTGGGGTTGGTGACGGTGACCGATGCGATGACGTAACCACTGCTCATGTCTCAGGCTCCAAAGTTGTTTTCGAGAAAACCGTTCTTCTTGGTGATGCCGTCCAGCGCCACCAGCGTCTCCAGCAGCGCCTTCATGTGCTTGAGCGGCACGGCGTTGGGCCCGTCGGACAGGGCGTTGGCGGGGTCCGGGTGGGTTTCCATGAACAGGCCGGCAACGCCCACGGCCACGGCCGCGCGTGCCAGCACCGGCACCATCTCGCGCTGGCCGCCGCTGCTGGTGCCGTTGCCGCCGGGCAGCTGCACCGAATGCGTGGCGTCGAACACCACCGGGGCGTTGGTCTCGCGCATGATGGACAGGCTGCGCATGTCCGACACCAGGTTGTTGTAGCCAAAGCTCGCGCCACGCTCGCAGGCCATGAAGCTGTCCTCGGGCAGGCCGGCGTCCTTGGCGGCAGCGCGGGCCTTGTCGATCACGTTCTTCATGTCGTGCGGCGCGAGGAACTGGCCCTTCTTGATGTTCACCGGCTTGCCCGACTGCGCCACGGCACGGATGAAGTCGGTCTGGCGGCACAGGAAGGCCGGCGTCTGCAGCACGTCGACCACCTTGGCGGCCTCGGTGATGTCGTCCTCGGTGTGCACGTCGGTGAGCACCGGCACGCCCAGGTCCTTGCGGATCTTGGCCAGGATTTCCAGGCCCTTGTCGCGGCCCGGGCCGCGAAAGCTGGTGCCCGAAGACCGGTTGGCCTTGTCGAAGCTGCTCTTGAAGATGAACGGAATGCCCAGGGCGCCCGTGATCTCCTTGAGCTGCCCGGCCACGTCCATCTGCAGTTGCTCGGACTCGATCACGCAGGGGCCCGCGATGAGGAAGAAGCGGTGTTCCAGGCCGACATCAAAGCCGCAAAGTTTCATGGCAGGGTCTCTTCTTTTCTGGATGGGTTGTGCCGATCAGGCCGCCACGGCGGGCTGCTGCAGGCTCTTTTGGTGCTCCACCGCCGCCTTGATGAAGGCATTGAACAGCGGGTGGCCGTTCCAGGGGGTGGACTTGAACTCGGGGTGGAACTGCACGCCGATGAACCAGGGGTGCACGCTCTTGGGCAGCTCGACGATCTCGGTGAGCTGCTCGCGCTGCGTCAGTGCCGAGATCACCAGGCCCGCCTTGCGCAACTGGTCCAGGTAGTTCACGTTGGCTTCGTAGCGGTGGCGGTGGCGCTCGGTCACGATGTTGCCGTAGATCTCGTGCGCCAGCGTGCCGGCCGAAACGTCCGAGCTCTGCGCGCCCAGGCGCATGGTGCCGCCCAGGTCGGAGTTCTCGTCGCGCTGCTTGATGGTGCCGTCGGCGTCCTTCCACTCGGTGATCAGGGCGATCACGGGGTGCGGCGTGGCAGGCTCGAATTCGGTGCTGTTGGCGTCCTTGAGGCCGGCCACATGGCGCGCATACTCGATGGTGGCCACCTGCATGCCGAGGCAAATGCCCAGGTAGGGCACCTGCTGCTCGCGGGCAAAGCGGGCGGTGCTGATCTTGCCTTCCACCCCGCGTGCGCCAAAGCCGCCGGGCACCAGGATGGCGTCGTACTTGGCGAGCTTCTCGGCCGCGTCGGCGGCGTTGATGGTCTCGGAGTCCACGTGCTCGATCTTCACGCGCACGTGGTTCTTCATGCCGGCGTGGCGCAGCGCCTCGTTCACCGACTTGTAGCTGTCCGACAGGTCCACGTACTTGCCGACCATGGCGATGGTGACCTCGCCCTGTGGGTGCTCGGTTTCGTACACCAGTTGGTCCCAGCGCTTCAAGCTCGTGGGCGGCGTGTTCAGGCGCAGCTTGTCGCAGATCAGGCCATCAAGTCCCTGCTCGTGCAGCATGCGCGGCACCTTGTAGATGGTGTCCACGTCCCACATGCTGATCACGCCCCACTCGGGCACGTTGGTGAACAGCGAGATCTTGGCGCGCTCGTCCTCGGGCATGCGGCGGTCGGCACGGCACAGCAGCGCGTCGGGCTGGATACCGATCTTGCGCAGCTCCTGCACGGTGTGCTGGGTGGGCTTGGTCTTGAGCTCGCCGGCCGCGGCGATCCACGGCACGTAGGTCAGGTGCACGAAGGCGGCATTGTTCGGGCCGAGCTTGAGGCTCAGCTGGCGCACGGCTTCCAGGAACGGCAGGGACTCGATGTCGCCCACGGTGCCGCCGACTTCCACGATGGCCACGTCCACGGCGTCATCGGTGCCGACGCCTGCGCCGCGCTTGATGTACTCCTGGATTTCATTGGTGACGTGCGGGATGACCTGCACGGTCTTGCCCAGGTAGTCGCCCCTGCGCTCCTTTTCCAGCACGCTCTGGTAGATGCGGCCGGTCGTGAAGTTGTTGGTCTTTTTCATGCGCGTTTCGATGAAACGCTCATAGTGACCCAGGTCGAGATCGGTTTCGGCGCCATCGTCCGTGACGAACACTTCGCCATGCTGGAACGGTGACATGGTGCCCGGATCCACGTTGATGTACGGGTCGAGCTTGATGAGGGTGACTTTGAGGCCCCGCGATTCGAGGATCGCGGCAAGGGAGGCTGAGGCGATTCCCTTGCCCAGGGAAGACACCACACCGCCGGTGACGAAGACAAATTTGGTCATGTCTTTTTTGGTGGTGGGAAATTGGGATTATAGATGGCCGCCCGGCACCGGGCCTGCCAAGGTCTTTTGAAGCCATGCACCTGCGGGCCAGGAGGCTGTCGGACTTGGAAATCGTCGGCTGCAAATCGGCCGCAGCGGTCCATTTTTCACCGCCTTTTTGCCCCATAGCCTGGCTATGGGGCTGCAAATCCGGCAAAAACTGTCCTCGCTGGGGCCGATTTTCGCTTTCGACGCTCCAATTCCGACAGCCTCCTAGCCGTCTGCTAAATTCGCGCCCATGAATGAGCTTGCTGGCAAACACATTGTTCTGGGACTGAGCGGAGGCGTGGCTTGCTACAAGTCGGCCGATCTATGCCGCCAACTGATCAAGGAGGGCGCCACCGTGCAGGTGGTGATGACCGAGGCGGCCGCGCAGTTCATCACGCCGGTGACCATGCAGGCCCTGTCGGGGCGGCCCGTGTACGGCTCGCAGTGGGACGCGCGCGAGCCCAACAACATGCCCCACATCAACCTGAGCCGCGAGGCCGACGCCATCCTGATCGCGCCCTGCAGCGCCGATTTCATCGCCCGGCTCGTCGAGGGCCGCTCCGACGAGCTGCTCAGCCTGCTGTGCCTGGCGCGCCCCATGGACCGTGTGCCGCTGCTGCTGGCGCCCGCCATGAACCGCGAGATGTGGGCCCACCCCGCGACCCAGCGCAACCTGGCCCAGGTCGCGAAAGACGGCGCCCGGGTGCTCGGCGTGGGCAATGGCGACCAGGCCTGTGGCGAAACCGGCGACGGCCGCATGCTGGAGCCGCTGGAGCTGCTCGACGAATTGATCGCCTTCTTCACGCCCAAGCCCCTGGCCGGGCGCAAGGTGCTGATCACGGCGGGCCCGACCTTCGAGGCCATCGACCCGGTGCGCGGCATCACCAACCTGTCGAGCGGCAAGATGGGCTTTTCCATCGCCCGTGCCGCGCGCGAAGCGGGTGCAGAGGTGACCCTGGTGGCTGGGCCCGTGCACCTGCCCACGCCGCGTGGCGTGCAGCGGGTCAACGTGCAGTCGGCCCAGCAGATGCTGGCTGCGGTGATGGCGCTGGCGCCCACGTCCTCGGTGTTCATCGCCACGGCGGCCGTGGCCGACTGGCGCCCGGCCACGCAGGCCGATGAAAAGATCAAGAAGGACGGCTCGGGCCAGGCCCCGACGCTGGCCTTCGTCGAGAACCCCGACATCCTGGCCACCGTGGCCCGGTTGCCAGAGGCGCTGTCCGGCGAACTCTACTGCGTGGGTTTTGCAGCAGAGAGCCACGACCTGCTGGCCCATGCCACAGCCAAGCGCCTGCGCAAGAAAATTCCGCTGCTGGTGGGCAATATCGGCCCTGCCACCTTCGGCCAGGACGACAATGCCCTGCTGCTGGTGGATGAGCATGGCCACCGCGAACTGCCCCTGGCGTCCAAGCGCTCCCTGGCGCAGCGCCTGGTGGGCGAGGTGGCTGCACGGCTGCCCGCGCGGCGCGGCTGATGGTTTTTCGCCCATTTCTTGACCCCTGCGGGGAGGCCCTATGACGATGCACTCGATCAAGCCCGAATGGGACACTCCGCCCAATGGCGACTTCGCCAGCTATGTGGAGCGGCTGAGCGCCTCCCAGGCGCTGCAGTCGGGGCGGGCGCAGGCGGCCCATTCCGCGCAGGTCACGCAGCAGCATGCATTGCCCGGCGGCGTTGCGCCCGGGTCCGCGCAGGCGGCGGCACGCCAGGGCGGCGCCAGCCCCGCAGCGCTGGCCGTGGCCTTGCCGCCCGATCTGCTGAAAGTAGTGTCGCCCTTCCTCGGCATGGTGCGCATCGCCCGCACGCTGCTGGCCGTGGTCGCGGCGGTGCATGCGCTCACGCTCGTGATGGTGGGCCAGGGCTCGTGGTTTGGGTTGGCGGTGATGGCCGGTCTGTGGTGGTTCATGGGCATCGTGATCAATGCTGCCGCATCGGCAGGCACCGCAGTGGTGCCGCCAGCGGCCGTGAAGGAGCGCCAGCGGCAAGGGGCCCAGCAGCGCAAGACAGGAAACAAGAAGTGAAGATTGACGTCAAGATTCTCGATCCGCGCATGGCGGACCAGTTGCCCACCTACGCCACACCCGGCAGCGCGGGGCTCGACCTGCGGGCCTGCCTGGATGCGCCGCTCACCCTCGAACCCAATGCCTGGCAACTGGTGCCCACGGGCATATCCGTCTACCTCAAGGACCCTGGGTATGCCGCGCTGATCCTGCCGCGCTCGGGCCTCGGTCACAAGCACGGCATCGTGCTGGGCAACCTGGTGGGCCTGATCGACAGCGACTACCAGGGCCAGCTCATGGTGAGCGCCTGGAACCGCAGCAGCACGGCCTTCACGCTCGAGCCCATGGAGCGCCTGGCGCAACTGGTCATCGTGCCTGTGGTGCAGGCGCAATTCAATGTGGTGACCGAGTTCACCGCGACGGAGCGCGGCGAAGGTGGCTACGGCTCGACCGGCAAGGCCTGAGCTTGCGCAGGCATTTGTAATCTTCTGAACAAACGCTTGCGGGCGGCCTGGCAGGCTTCCTATCCTGTAGGTGATGGCTGACGCGGCCTCCCGCTGCCGGATGGCGCCGGGAACCCTTGGCCGGTGATTCAATCTCAGCATGGTCGGGCAAGGACCGCTGCGCTGGTGCAGTTGGTCGCCCGCCGAGATCCATCTTCAGGAGATTGCAATGAACAAGACGACCCGTATCGCCACGCTGACTGGCTCCCTCATCCTGATCGGGAGCCTGGCCGCTTGCGGTGCTCCCCCGCGTTCGCAGGAATACTACGCCGGCGGCGGCTACCAGACCCAGGCGCCGGTCTACTCGTCTTCCAACCCGGTTCCCACCGAGTTTGGCCGCGTGGCGAATATTGAGGTGATGCAGTCCCAGGGCCAGGGGCGCACCTCGGGCGCCGGTGCCATCATCGGCGCTGTGGTCGGCGGTGTGATCGGCAACTCGATCGGTGGCGGTTCGGGCCGCGCCGCAGCCACGGCCGTGGGCGTGCTCGGCGGTGCGGTGGCCGGCAATGCAGTCGAAGGGCGCAACAACAGCGGGTACACCCAGGCGTACCGGGTCTCCATCCAGCTGGATCATGGTGGCTACCGCGCCTATGACGTGCCATCGCCCGGCGACCTGCGCGTAGGCGATCGCGTGCGCCTGTTCGACGGCCAGATCTCGCGCATCTGATCCATCCGGCGACCGCTCGCGCTGCGAGCAACGAACGGGCCCTCTTGAGGGCCCGTGGTCGTTCAGTGCAGCAGGTCGTTCCCGGGTGCCTGGGGCTGAACGCGGAAGAACCCGGTTCCCGCACTACCCTGGCCGATTTCGTCTTCGGTGGCTTCGCGCACCGACTGCACCGTGAGCTGCAGGCGCAGCGCGATGCCCGCCAGCGGGTGGTTGCCATCCAGCACCACATGCTCGGGGTAGATCTCGGCCACCGTGTACAGCACGTCGCGCGGTGCGTCGGGATTGCAGCCCTCGGGCAGGGCGGTGCCATCGAAGGTCATGCCTTCCTCGATTTCCTGCGGGAACAGCGAGCGCGGCTCCAGGAACAGCAATTGGTCGTTGAAGTCGCCAAAAGCGTCCTCGGGCTCCAGGTGCAGCGCCACCGAGGCGCCTGCGCTGTGGCCCTGCAGGGCCTCTTCGATACGGGGCAGCAGATCATCGCCCCCCACCAGGAACTCCACCGGCTCGTCGAGCACGTCGAGTTCCTCGCCAAGGGTGTCCTTGAGGATCCAGGTCAGGGCGACCACACATTGTTCGGTAATTTCCATAGGAGAATTGTCGCAGTTTGACCAACCGCCCTGCAAAGGGCCACACAGTACCCATGGACGCCCACCAACCCCTGACCCTTCTGGGCGGACTCACCCCTGCCCAGTTCATGCGCCGCCATTGGCAGAAAAAGCCGCTCCTGGTGCGCCAGGCGATCCCGGGCTTCGCGGCACCGGTGCAGCCTCGTGCACTGTTCGACCTGGCAGGCCAGGAGGGGGTGGAGTCGCGCCTGGTGCAGCAGGTCAAGGGCGTCTGGAAGCTTCGCCAGGGGCCGTTCACACGCCGCGCGCTGCCCTCGCTCAAGCAGCCCGACTGGACGCTGCTGGTGCAGGGCGTGGACTTGCACGACCAGGGCGTGCATGCGCTGATGCAGCAGTTCCGCTTCGTGCCCGAGGCGCGGCTGGACGACCTCATGATCAGCTACGCCAGCGATGGCGGCGGCGTGGGCCCGCACTTCGACAGCTATGACGTGTTCCTGCTGCAGGCCCATGGCCGGCGGCGCTGGCGCATCGGTCGCCAGAAGGACCTCACGCTCAAGGAGGGCATACCGCTCAAGGTGTTGGCGCAGTTCGAGCCCGAGGATGAGTTCGTGCTCGAGCCCGGCGACATGCTCTACCTGCCGCCGCGCTATGCCCACGACGGCATAGCCGAGGGCGAGTGCATGACCTATTCCATCGGCTTTCGCGCGCCGGCACGGGCCGAGCTCGCCAACGAGCTGCTGGTGCGCCTGACCGAAGAGGCCGAGGAGGGCGATGCCCGCGTGCTCTACCGCGACCCGCGCCAGGAGGCGGTGGAGCAGCCCGCAGCCATTCCCGCCAGCCTGCAGGACTTCGCGCGCGAGGCGCTGGCCCGGGCCCTGGCCGAACCATTGGCGCTGGAGCGCGCCCTGGGCGAGTACCTGACCGAGCCCAAGCCCAATGTCTGGTTCGATCCCGACGAATCCGGCGCCATGATCGAGGGTGTGGTGCTGGATCGCCGCACCCGCATGATGTATGACGCGCAGCATGTGTTCATCAACGGCGAGAGCTACCGCGCCGCCGGCCGCGACGCCACGCTGATGCGGCGCCTGGCCGACCACCGGCGCCTGTCCGAGCGCGAGCTGGCGCGTGCCAGCGACGACGCGCTGGAGCTGATTTCGTCCTGGTGCGATGCAGGATGGGCTCATTCCGATACCGAGGACACCGAGGAGGACTGACCGTGACGCACGATCCCAGCAACCCACCGTCTGCCGCTGCGCCGGGCGAGCTGCCTTCGGGCCGCTTCGCCAGCCGCGAGACCTTTATCCAACTGGTGCGCGATGCGCTGGCCACGGCGGCGCGCGACGGCTGGGAGGAGATCGTGGTCAGCGATGCCCATTTCCATGACTGGCCCCTGGGCGAGCGGGCGGTGGTGGAGTCGCTGCAGGCCTGGGCGCGCACGGGCAGGCGCTTCACCATGCTGGCCCGCTCGTACGACGAGGTGATCCGCCGCCATGCGCGCTTCGTGCGCTGGCGCGGCACCTGGGACCACATCATCACCTGCCGGCGCAGCGCCTCGGCCGACCCGCTGGACATTCCCAGTGTGCTATGGTCGCCGCAATGGGTCATGCACCGGCTGGACCCGGAGCGCTGCGTGGGCGTGACGGGCCGCGAGCCCGAGCGCCGCGTGCTGGTGCGTGAAACACTCAATGAATGGCTGCACGGAAAAAGTGCACCGGGCTTTCCTGCATCGACGCTGGGCCTGTAGGACAAACGCCCGACTTGGTGTTTCCAGGCCTTGCACCATGTGAAGGCACGGTAAACCTTGCATCCGTGTTAGTCAGTATTGACTAAATGCCAATATAATCGGCGGCTGCGCCGAAATGGTGCTACTCAAGTGCACTGTGCCAATGCGCAAAGGCTTTTTTGGAGCCGGGCGCTGTGGCTTTTCAAGATTCTGTCTGTCCCAACTAGGAAAAATCGCAATGAAGAACTCTCTCGTTCTGGCCGCCCTGATCGCTGCTGCTGCCCTCGCCGCTTGTGGCAAGAAGGAAGAACCCGCTCCAGCACCAGCACCCGCACCCGTGGTGGTTCCAGCGCCTGCTGCTGATCCAGCACCTGCAGCTGCCGCTTCCGAAGCAGCTTCTGCCGCTTCGGACGCCGCTGCCGCTGCCAACGCAGCTGCCACGGCCGCTACCGCTGCTGCCAGCGCTGCTTCGAACTAAGCACGCCTGAACCCTGGCCGCGCCACGGCGCCGGCCTTTGGTTCGGAAGCCCTGCCCTCGTAAGAGAGCAGGGTTTTTTTTCGCCTGCGTTGCTCAGAACAGCGAGGTGGCCGGGGGTGGCGGCGACAGGTGGCCGCAGGGCACGGGCTGCTCTCCCACGGTCAGCCAGCCCGTCCCCTGGGCCTGGTCGGCCACCACGATGAGCTCCGGTGCCCATTGCAGCGCGCCCGCAAGCGCCAGCCGGGCCAGGTCGGGCGTGTTGTTGCGCGCGCTCAGGTGGGCGGCCACCACCCACTGCAGGCCATCGTGCCGCACGGCCTGCACGATGGCGGCGCTGGCGTGGTTGGCCAGGTGGCCATAGGCGCCGCCCACGCGGCGCTTGAGGAAGGCCGGGTAGGCCGAGGCCGCCAGCAGGTCGGGGTCGTGGTTGGCCTCGATGAACAGGGCGTGGCAGCCCTGCACCTGCTGCAGCACATGGGGTGTGGCGTGGCCCAGGTCGGTCAGCAGGGCCAGGTGCATGGCGCCATCGCTGCAGCGCAGCTGCAGGGGTTCGCGTGCATCGTGCGGCACGGTGAAGGGTTGGATGGACAGCGGGCCCAGTTCGATGGCCTGCATGTCGCAGGCCAGCTGCAGCAGCCCGTCGAAATCCGGCGCGCCGATGGCCATGTGCGTGCCTTGGCTCATCCACACCGGGATGCGGTGGCGCAGGGCCAGCGCGTGCGCGCAGCCAATGTGGTCCGAATGCTCATGGGTGATGAACACGCCGTCGATCTGCCCCAACTGCAGGCCTGCCGCAGCCAGGCGGGTCTGCAGCTGGCGTATGCCCAGCCCGCAATCGACCAGCAGGCGGCGCGTGTGCAGGCCATCGCTGGCCTCCACGATGGTCGCATTGCCGGCACTGCCGCTGGCCAGGTTCTTCAAACGCAGCATGTGGAAATGAATTGCGCCTGGGCCCCACCCCGCAGGGTGGCGTCCAGGCGCATCCAGTGAGGGGTGTCGGTGTGGCTTACTTGAGCTCGTCTGCGATCACGCGCACGATGCGCTCGGCGTTGGCCGAGGCTTCGGGCGTGCCGCCTTCGTTGAGCACGGACACCGTGGTCGCTTCACCCTGGCTGCGCACGACGATGCGGTACTTGAGCGGCGGCACGGCGTCCGGCGAGCGGGTGAACAGCTTGCCGAAGAAGCCGGACTCCTTCTTGTCCGCATTGGGCGCCACATAGCGCACGAAGTACACGCCATCGTTGCGGTTGCGGTCTTCCACGGTGAAGCCGGTGCGGTCCAGCGCCACGCCGACACGGCGCCAGGCGCGGTCGAAGCCTTCCTTCATCTGTACCACGGGCACGTTGTTCACCGTGGCCACGGTGGCCGATTGCGCCACGGGCGCGGCGGCGGCGGCCACGACGGCCTTGGATTGCTCCTGGCTCACACCCAGCCTGACCATCAGGCGGCGCAGGAACTCGGTTTCCAGCTCGGGGTCGGCCGCGCGGGGCTGCCAGACGGTCTGGTCCTTGGTGGTGTTGCTGTAGACCTCGATCATGCCGCGGTGCGTGATGTAGACCTCGGTGCCGCCAGCGGCATTGCGCTCCAGGCGGGTGCGGAAGCGGTCGCGCTCACCCGTGGAGTACAGCGAATCGATGACCTTGCCCAGGGTGGAGCGGATCAGGTCCTGGGGCAGCTTGGCGCGGTTTTCGGCCCAGTCGGTTTCCATGATGCCCAGGTTGGCCTGGTCCAGGTCCAGCGTGAAGCCGTTCTCCAGCCAGAAGTCGCGCACGGGCTCCCACAGCTTGTCGGCGGGGCGGTCGATCACCAGCCAGCGCTTGTTGCCGTCGCGCTGGATGCGCACGTCGCCCAGCTGCGTGGCGGCCGCATTGGCCGTGCCCGAGGGTTGGGCGGCCTGGCTGGCCTGCATGGCAGCAGCCGAAACGGCGCCGCCCGGCACGTTGTAGCGGGAGTCGCGCGAGAGCTGGGTCAGGTCTGGGGGCACCTCCAGCGTGGAGCCCTTGGCGGCGCTCTTGTAGTCGATCTTGTCGCCTTCGAGGGCGGAGCAGGCAGACAGGGCCAGGGCGAGGGCCAGCAGGCCCACTCGGGTAGTAACAGCGTTCACGCGAATATCCTCGGAGTGTTCTTGGTACAGGCGCAGCCAGGGTTAAATCAGGCTGGCGGAGCGCAGTGCCGCCTCGACCACGGCTTCGTTGCCCTGGCTCAGCGGTGTCATGGGCAGGCGCAGTGTGCCACCGCACAGGCCCATGCGGGCCACGGCCCACTTCACGGGAATGGGGTTGGCTTCGACGAAGAGCTGCTTGTGCACGGGCATCAGCTGGAACTGGATTTCCATGGCGCGCTGCACGTTGCCGGCAATCGCCGCCACGCACAGCTCGTGCATCAGGCGCGGGGCCACGTTGGCCGTCACGCTCACGTTGCCGTGGCCGCCGCACAGCATCAGGGCCACGGCGGTCGGGTCATCGCCCGAGTAGATGCCGAAACCCTTGGGGGCTTCGCGGATCAGCCACTGTGCGCGCTCGATATTGCCCGTGGCCTCCTTGATGCCGATGATGCCGGGCACCTGGGCCAGGCGCAGCACGGTGTCGTGCTGCATGTCGGCCACGGAGCGGCCGGGCACGTTGTACAGAATGGTGGGCAGGTCGCCCACGGCCTCGGCGATGGCCTTGAAATGCTGGTACTGGCCCTCTTGCGTGGGCTTGTTGTAGTAGGGCACGACCTGCAGCTGCGTGTCGGCGCCCACCTTCTTGGCAAAGCGGGCCAGCTCGATGGCCTCGGCCGTGGAGTTGGCGCCGCAGCCGGCCATGATGGGCACGCGCTTGGCGGCCTGCTCCACCGACACGCGGATGATCTCGCAGTGCTCTTCAACGTTCACCGTGGGCGATTCGCCCGTGGTGCCCACAACGCCGATGCAATCGGTGCCTTCGGCGATGTGCCAGTCGATCAGTTTGCGCAGCGCGGGGTAGTCGACGCTACCGTCCTCATGCAAGGGGGTGACGAGGGCGACGATGCTGCCAGTGAGTGGCACTAAGGAAGATGTCATGTCCGCAGTGGTGAACGGGATAAAAGAGCATTCTAACTAGCCGCACTGGCCAGCAGATGTCTTGAGGGTGCCCCGGCGTCCGCAAGTTCCCTGATGGCCGTGATGCGCTGCACGAAACGCGCGGGTTCTTCGAGGAAGCCGTCCTCGTAGGCCACGGTGCGCAATCCGCTGCAGGCGGCCAGCAATTCGCCCGGCTGCAGCAGGAATTCGGGCCGCGCCGGGCGGCCCACCGTTTCGTTACCGTGTGCAAAGGTCTCGTAGACCAGTACGCCGCCCGGCGCGAGGCTGGCCACCAGCGTGGGAAACAGCGGGCGCCACAGGTAATTGGTGACCACCACGGCACCGAACTGGCGTCCGGCAAAGGGCCAGGGGCCGCTTTCGATGTCGGCGCACACCATCTCTCCGAGCGGGGCTCCTGCAGCCACGGCCTCGGGGGAGCGGTCCACCCCCACCACGGTGTGGCCCAGGCCGTGCAGCCAGCGCAGGTGGCGCCCGGCACCGCAGGCCACGTTGAGGACGGTGCTGCGGGGTGCTATCAGGGTCGACCAGCGGCGCACCCAGTCCGAGGGGTTGTCAGATCCGTGCATGCGCCCTAGAAGCAGTTCCACACCTGGTCGGCCAGCATCACCATGAACTCGGGCACGGTGTACATGGCAAACACGGCCAGGCACGCCAGGATGGCCACGGCCCAGGCCAGCACCCGCCACGCCAGCGGCAGGGCCGGGGTGCGGTGGGGGGCGTGTTCGGGGGCGGCTGGCATGGTGATCGGGTGCAAAGGTTCAGGCCGCCATCATGCCGGCACGGGGGCTGCGCGCTGGATAGGGCTTTCCTTGACCGGCAGGTTCACCAGGGCGGCGAACACCCCCAGGGCGATGGCGATGTACCAGACGATGTCGTAGCTGCCCGTGGCGTCGTACAGGTAGCCGCCCAGCCAGACGCCCAGGAAGCTGCCGATCTGGTGGCTGAAGAACACGAAGCCGCCGAGCATGGACAGGTGCTGCACGCCGAAGATCTGGGCAATGGTGGCATTGGTGGGCGGAATGGTGGACAGCCACAGCGTGCCCATGACGGCCGAGAAGATGTACACCGAGGCCGGCGACAGCGGCACCGCCAGGAACACCGCAATGGCAATCGCCCGCGCAAAGTAGATGAAGGCCAGGATGTAACGTTTTTGCAAGCGCTGGCCCAGGGTGCCGGCAATGTAGGTGCCGAACACGTTGAACAGGCCGATCAGCGCCAGCGCATAGCTGGCCACCTGGGGCGACAGGCCGTGGTCCTTGAGGTAGCTGGGCATGTGCACGCCGATGAACACCACCTGGAAGCCGCAGACGAAGTAGCCCGCCATCAGCAGCGAGAAGCTGGGGTAGCGAAAGGCCTCGAACAGTGCCTGGGCGACGGTCTGGTCGCGCTTGGGGGGCGCCGAGCCCTTGAAGCCCGGCTCGCGCAGGCCGAATGCCAGGGGCATGATAAGCAGCACCGCCAGCGACAGCGCCAGCAGCGCCTGCTGCCAGCCAAAGTTGGCGATGAGCCAGCCTTCCATGGGCACCATGAGGAACTGGCCGAAGGAGCCGGCCGCTGCCGCCACCCCCATCGCCCATGATCGTTTTTCGGGCGCGATCTGGCGGCCCAGCACGCCATAGATCACGGCATAGGTGGTGCCCGCCTGGGCTGCACCGATCAGTACCCCGGCCGTCAGCGCGAACAGCGTGGGCGTGGGCGACAGGGCCATGCCCGCCAGGCCGGCCGCATACAGGGCAGCGCCGGCCAGCAGCACGCGGAAGGCGCCGAAGCGGTCGGCTGCCATGCCGGCGAAGATGCCGATCAGGCCCCACGAGAGGTTCTGGATGGCGATGGCCAGGGCAAAGGACTGGCGCGTCCAGCCCATGTCCTGGGTGATGGGCAGCAGCCACAGGCCAAAGCCGTGGCGGATGCCCATGGACAGGGTCACGATGGCCGCGCCGCACGCGAGCACCTGGAACATGGACAGTTTCGGAGGATGCATAGACATGCGCAGAATGTAGCCAGATTGGCCACAATCTGCCCGCACACTGCCGAACAGTACAGTTGGGGGTGGTGGGGCTGTATTTTTATCCAGTCTTTGCTGCGCCGCACTACAATCCGCCGCATGTCTGCCAAACCGTCTTCCGTCTCCGCCAGCGAATATTCCGAAGGGTCGATCCGTGTGCTCAAGGGCCTGGAGCCCGTCAAGCAGCGCCCGGGCATGTACACCCGCACCGACAACCCCCTGCACATCATCCAGGAGGTGCTGGACAACGCCGCCGACGAAGCGCTGGCCGGGCATGGCAAGAAGATCAAGGTCACGCTGCACACCGACGGTTCGGTCAGCATTGAGGACGATGGGCGCGGCATCCCCTTCGGCATGCACCCCGAAGAGAATGCCCCGGTGATCGAACTGGTGTTCACCCGCCTGCATGCGGGCGGCAAGTTCGACAAGGGCAAGGGCGGCGCCTACAGCTTCTCGGGCGGCCTGCACGGTGTGGGCGTGAGCGTGACCAACGCGCTGGCCACGCGCCTGGAAGTGAGCAGCCACCGCGAAGGCAAGGTCGCGCGGCTGGTGTTTTCGGCCGGCGACGTGGTCGAGCCCCTGGTGACCCGCGCGCTGGAAGCCGGAGAGCGCAAGCAGGGCACCACCGTGCGCGCCTGGCCCGATGCCAAGTATTTCGAATCGAGCGCGCTGCCCATGGGCGAGCTCACGCACCTCTTGCGCAGCAAGGCGGTGCTGATGCCCGGCGTGTCCGTGACCCTGGTCAACGAGAAGACGCGCGACACCCAGACCTGGCAGTACAAGGGCGGCCTGCGCGACTACCTGATGCAGACGCTCAACGGCGAACCGGTGATCCCGCTGTTCGAGGGCGAAGGCTTTGCCGACCGCAACAACGAAAGCTTTGCCGAAGGCGAGGGCGCATCCTGGTGCGTGGCCTTCACCGAAGATGGCCAGCCGGTGCGCGAAAGCTACGTCAACCTGATCCCCACCAGCGCCGGCGGCACGCACGAAAGCGGCCTGCGCGACGGCCTGTTCAATGCCGTCAAGAGCTTCATCGAGCTGCACAGCCTGCTGCCCAAGGGTGTGAAACTGCTGCCCGAAGACGTGTTTGCCCGCGCCAGCTACGTGCTCAGTGCCAAGGTGCTGGACCCGCAGTTCCAGGGCCAGATCAAGGAGCGCCTGAACTCGCGCGATGCCGTGCGCCTGGTCTCGGGTTTCGTGCGCCCGGCGCTGGAGCTGTGGCTCAACCAGCATGTGGACTACGGCAAGAAGCTGGCCGAGCTGGCCATCAAGGCCGCGCAAACGCGCCAGAAGGCTGGCCAGAAGGTCGAAAAGCGCAAGGGCTCGGGCGTGGCCGTGCTGCCCGGCAAGCTCACCGACTGCGAAAGCCGCGACCTGGCCCACAACGAGGTCTTCCTGGTCGAGGGCGACTCGGCCGGCGGCAGCGCCAAGATGGGCCGCGACAAGGAAAGCCAGGCCGTGCTGCCGTTGCGCGGCAAGGTGCTCAACACCTGGGAGGTGGAGCGCGACCGACTGTTTGCCAACAACGAAATCCACGACATCTCGGTGGCCATCGGCGTGGACCCGCACGGCCCTAACGACACGCCCGACCTTACGGGCCTGCGCTACGGCAAGATCTGCATCCTGGCGGATGCCGACGTGGACGGCTCGCACATCCAGGTGCTGCTGCTCACGCTGTTCTTTCGCCACTTCCCCAAGCTCATCGACGCCGGCCATATTTATGTGGCGCGCCCCCCGCTGTTCCGGGTGGACGTGCCGGCCCGTGGCAAGAAGCCTGCCGCCAAGATGTATGCGCTGGACGATGGCGAGCTCACCGCCATTCTCGACAAGTGCGCCAAGGACGGCGTGGCCCGCGAGAAGTGCCAGATCAGCCGCTTCAAGGGCCTCGGTGAGATGAACGCCTCGCAGCTGTGGGAGACCACCCTCAACCCCGATACCCGGCGCCTGCTGCCCGTGCAGCTGGGCAGCACGGACTTCGCCGCGACCGAGGGCCTGATCACCAAGCTCATGGGCAAGGGCGAGGCGGCCTCGCGGCGCGAGCTGATGGAGCTGCACGGCGATGCGGTCGAGATCGACATCTGACCGGCTGCGCCTGGCGTGCGCGGGCCTGCTGCTGTGCCTGGCGCACACGGCTGCCCACGCCGACCTCTGGGCCTTCGTCGATGCGCGCGGCGTGACGCATTTCGCGCCTGAGCAGGTGGATGCCAACTACCAGCTGTTCTTCAAGGGCAACGAATTCGATTCCACGCGCGACGTGCCCGGCGATGCGCCGGCCATGCCCTATGCCCTGCCGCCTGCGGGGGCGCGGCTGCTGGCCTTTTTCGACATTGCGCCGGACTACAAGCGTGTGAAGCACCACCTGCGTGCCGCTGCAGTCAAGCATGCCGTGGACTACGAGTTGCTGCAGGCGCTGATCGCGACCGAATCGGGCTTCGATGCCGATGCCGTGTCGCCCAAGGGGGCTGTGGGCCTCATGCAGGTGATGCCGGCCACGGCCACCCGCTTTGGCGTGAGCGCCGATGCCAAGCGCTCGGTCGAGAAGAAACTCGCCGACCCGGCGGTGAACGTGCCCACCGGCACCCGCTACCTGCGCCACCTGCTGGACCTGTTTCCCAACCGCCTGGACCTGGCGCTGGCCGCCTACAACGCGGGCGAGGGAGCGGTGCAGCGCGCGGGCAACCAGATCCCGGCCTACAAGGAAACGCAGAACTACGTGCGCACCGTGATGGGCCTGTACACCCAGCTCAAGCCGCCGGCACCCGTGCTGGCCCAGCGTGCCGTGCCCGGGCGCGTGCGCATGGAACTCTCGGGCGGCGCCCTGAACCGGGGCAACCTGCCGCCCGCCCGCGTGGCACAGACGCCCGCAATGACCGAACCTTCTGAATCCAGCAAGAACGAATGAGCGACCAACCCACTCTCGATTTTCCGGCCTCCGACGACGGCGGCGATTCCCTGGGCCTGGCTAGCTACGCCCAGCGGGCCTACCTCGAATATGCGCTGTCGGTCGTCAAGGGCCGTGCCCTGCCGGACGTGTGCGATGGCCTCAAACCCGTGCAGCGGCGCATCCTGTACTCCATGGACCGCATGGGCCTGGGGTACAGCGGCCCGACGCGCAACACGGCGGCCAAGCCGGTCAAGAGCGCCCGCGTGGTGGGCGACGTGCTGGGCCGCTTCCATCCGCATGGCGACCAGTCGGCCTACGATGCGCTGGTGCGCATGGCGCAGGATTTTGCCCAGCGCTACCCGCTGATCGATGGCCAGGGCAACTTCGGCAGCCGCGATGGCGACGGCGCTGCGGCCATGCGCTACACCGAGGCGCGCCTGTCGCGCATCACCAGCCTGCTGCTCGACGAGATCGACGAGGGCACGGTCGATTTCATGCCCAACTACGACGGCAGCACCGAGGAGCCGCGCCAGTTGCCCGCGCGCCTGCCGTTCGCGCTGCTCAACGGTGCCAGCGGCATTGCCGTGGGCCTGGCCACCGAGATCCCGAGCCACAACCTGCGCGAGATCGCCGACGCCTGCGTGGCGCTGATCAAGACGCCTTCGCTCTCGGCAGAGGACCTGCTGGCCCTGGTGCCCGGCCCCGACTACCCCGGTGGCGGGCAGATCATCAGCGCTGCCTCCGACATCGCCGACGCCTACCGCACGGGCCGCGGCAGCCTGAAGGTGCGCGCGCGCTGGAAGATCGAGGACATGGCGCGCGGCCAGTGGCAACTGGTGGTCAACGAGCTGCCGCCGGGCGTGAGCTCGCAGAAAGTGCTCGAAGAGATCGAGGAGATCACCAATCCCAAGGTCAAGGCCGGCAAAAAGGCGCTGAGCCTGGAGCAGACGCAGCTCAAGGCCAGCATGCTGGCCGTGCTGGACGTGGTGCGCGACGAGTCGAGCAAGGACGCGCCGGTGCGCCTGGTGTTCGAGCCCAAGACCGGCAAGACCCCGCAGCAGGAGCTGATCACTGCGCTCCTGGCCCACACCAGCCTGGAGACTTCGTCGCCGATCAACCTGACCATGATCGGCCTGGATGGCCGGCCGGTACAGAAGTCGCTGCGCCTGATGCTGGAGGAGTGGATCTCCTTTCGCCAGAGCACCATCACCCGCCGCACGCAGCACCGCCTGGGCAAGGTGCTGGACCGCATCCACATCCTCGAAGGGCGGCAGATCGTGCTGCTCAACATCGACGAGGTGATCGCCATCATCCGCCAGGCGGAGGACCCCAAGGCCGCGCTGATCGAGCGTTTTTCGCTGTCGGACCGGCAGGCCGAGGACATCCTGGAAATCCGCCTGCGCCAACTGGCGCGGCTCGAAGCCATCAAGATCGAGCAGGAGCTCAAGGAGCTGCGCGAAAGCCAGGGCAAGCTCGAAGACATCCTGAACAACCCCGGCTCGCTGCGCCGCCTGATGGTCAAGGAAATCGAGGCCGATGCCAAGACCTTTGCCGATGACCGCCGCACGCTGATCCAGGCCGAGAAAAAGGCCGTGGCCGAGGTCAAGGTGGTGGATGAGCCGGTGACCGTGGTGGTTTCGCAAAAGGGCTGGGTGCGCGCGCGCACCGGCCATGGCCACGAGGCAGGGAGCTTCGCCTTCAAGGCCGGCGACGGGCTGTACCGCACCTTCGAGTGCCGCACGGTCGACATCTTGCTGGCCTTTGGCAGCAATGGCCGGGTGTACTCGGTGCCGGTGTCGGTGCTGCCGGGGGCTCGCGGTGACGGCCAGCCCGTGACCACGCTGGTCGAGCTCGAATCGGGCACGCAGCTCCTGCATTACTTTGCCGGCCCTGCCAGCGCCAGCCTGCTGCTGTCCAACTCGGGGGGCTATGGTTTCCTGGCCTCGGTGGAGAACATGGTCTCGCGCCAGAAGGGCGGCAAGGCCTTCCTCACGCTGGGCGAGGGCGAAACCGTGTGCCCACCCTCGCATGCGGCGGGCAGCACCGGCGGCCAGCCGCTGGTGTCGGCCACGCATGTGGCCTGCGCCTCGGCTGGCGGGCGCATCCTGACTTTCGAGATCAGCGAACTCAAGACCATGGCCAATGGCGGGCGCGGCCTGATGCTGATCGACCTGGAGCCCAAGGACACGCTGGCCGGCGCTGCGGCCTACACGCGCAGCATCCGCATCGAAGGCATGGGCCGGGGCGGCAAGGAGCGCGAGGAAACGCTGGAGATCCGCTCGCTCAACAATGCCCGGGCCGCGCGCGGGCGCAAGGGCAAGGCGGCGGACCTGGGCTTCAAGCCCGCGTCGGTGACGCGCGTCGAATAGCGGTCACCCCCCGACTGCCAGGAAGCCACCCACCCGGGTGGCTTCTTTTTTGGTGCATGGCAACACTCCACGGGTTGCTACGGATTGGACGAAAGCCTGGAACGGGCGCACCATATGTAAAGAAGTGTCTGCAATGGCGCCAGGCGCGGGTTTTGCCCCGGTGGTGGCGGGCAGGCCCTGAAAAAATCGACAACGACAGGAGACCATGATGTTCCAACGCATCCGCATTGCCCAGAAACTGTGGCTCGCCGTCATCTTCATTGTGGTCATGCTGGCCGGCGTGGTGGGTTTTTCGGCCTACCGTTCGGCCAAGGTGCAGGCCGAGGCCGATGAAGTTGCCAGTGAAATGCAGACCCGTGTCGGCGCTGCGATCCGCTGGGCCGGCCTCACGGAGACCAATGCGGCCCGCACGCAGGCGCTCATCGTCAGCAGCGATGCGGCGGTGGAGGCCGAATTCAAGGACGTGATCACCGCCACCTCGGCGCAGATCACCGAGGTGCAGAAGTCGCTCGAAGCCATGGCGCTGTCCGACGCGGACAAGGCGCAGATGGCCAAGATCGCCGACGCCCGCAAAACCATGATCGACTTGCGCGGCAAGGCCCGCCAGCTCAAGACCGATGGCAAGGCGGAGGAAGCCGTGACCCTGGTCAAGCAGACCTACAACCCGGCGGTGGCGGCCTACCTCACCACCTTGCGCGACTTTGTGGAGCTGCAGCAAAAGACCGCCCAGACCCGGCTGGCCGAGATGGCGGCCTCGCGCATGCTCACGGTGAAGATCGCCGCCGTGGCAGTGAGCGCCTTGCTGCTGGCCATCATCGCCGGGGCCTACTACCTGATCGGCCATATCCAGCGGCCCCTGGCGCAGGCCAATGACCTCGCGGCCAAGATCGCTGCCGGCGATTTGAGCGAGCAGGGTTCGGTCACGCGCGGCGACGAGTTCGGCGACCTGCTGCGCTCGCAGTATGCGATGAGCGATTCGCTCGGGCGCATGGTGCACCAGGTGCGCCAGAGCACCGACAGCATCGCCATTGCCAGCGCGGAGATCGCCACCGGCAACCACGACCTGTCGGCACGCACCGAGCAGACCTCGAGCAACCTGCAGGAAACGGCGGCGGCCATGGAGCAGTTCACCAGCACCATCGCGCAGAGCGCGACCAGCGCCCGCCAGGCCAGCACCCTGGCCGCCAGCGCCACGGGCGTGGCCGAGCGCGGTGGCTCGGTGGTGACCCAGGTGGTCTCCACCATGGAAGACATCAACCACAGCAGCAAGAAGATCTCGGACATCATCGGCACCATCGATGGCATCGCCTTTCAGACCAACATCCTGGCGTTGAATGCGGCCGTGGAGGCCGCGCGTGCAGGCGAGCAGGGCCGGGGCTTTGCCGTGGTGGCCAGCGAAGTGCGCAGCCTCGCCCAGCGCAGCGCCGAGGCGGCCAAGGAGATCAAGGCGCTGATCAGTGCCTCGGTGGAAAAGGTGGAAACCGGCAGCCGCCTTGTGGCCGATGCGGGCAGCACCATGACCGACATCGTGCGCTCGGTGCAGAGCGTGACCGACATGATCGGCGAGATCACTTCCGCATCGTCCGAGCAGAGCCTGGGCATCAACCAGGTCAACCAGGCCGTGGGCAACCTCGATCAGATGACGCAGCAGAACGCCGCGTTGGTGGAAGAGAGCGCCGCCGCCGCCCAGAGCCTGCGCGAGCAGGCCGAGCACCTGGCGCAGGTGGTCTCGGTGTTCAAGGTCAACGGGGCCGCCTATGGCGGCGTGGCGCCGCCGATGCGCGCGGCGCACAAGCCCGCAGCGCCGGCCAAGCCCGCAGCCGCAGCCAAGTCCACCGCTCCCCGCATCACCCAGGCGGCCAGCAAGCCGGCGACGAAGGCCGCTGCGCCCGCCAAGGCGGCACCGACACGCTCACCAGCCCTGGCCCAGGGGGCCGAGGAGGACTGGGAGTCGTTCTGACCAGGCGGCCCTTATCGGTCGGGCCTGGTCGGCAGGTGCTTCAGGCCAGCTCTGCGATCAGCTCGATTTCGACGCAGGCACCCATGGGGATCTGCGCCACGCCGAAGGCGCTGCGTGCGTGCACACCCTTGTCGCCGAACACCTGGCCGAACAGCTCGCTCGCGCCATTGGTCACCAGGTGCTGCTCGGTGAAGTCGCCGGTCGAGTTCACCAGGCTCATCACCTTCACGATGCGCTTGATGCGGTTCAGGTCGCCGCCGGTGGCCGCATGCAGCGTGCCCAGCAGGTCCACGGCCACGGCGCGTGCAGCGGTCTTGCCTTCTTCGGTGCTGATGTTGTTGCCGAACTGGGCCACCCAGGGCTTGCCGTCCTTGCGCGCGATGTGGCCGGAGAGGAACACCAGGTTGCCGGTCTGCACATAGGGCACGTAGGCGGCTGCGGGCACCGACACCGGTGGCAGGGTGATGTTCAGTTCGGAAAGCTTGTCGTAAACGCTCATGGTCGTTGTCCTTCGGTGGAGGTGGTGGTTGACATTGGCCTGGGGCGGCGCGCGGCGCCGGGCCGGGCCAGGGCAGCACGTGAGTGTTACATACCCGCACGGCGTGCCTGGCGAAGGCCTGCTGTCTTCGCGGTTTAGCATCGGCGCATGCCGGAGCTGCACGCCACTGTGATAGCTGCAACCGCCACGGGGACTCCGGTGGCCGTTGCGCGCAGCCATGCGCCGGCCCTGTGGCGCCTGCCCGCATTGCTGGCGGGCAGCCTGCTGGGGGCGGCACTGCAGCTGCAGCAGCCGGTGCTGTGGCACTGGCATGTCTGTGCGCTGGTGTTGGCGTGCGCGGTCGCGCTGTGGGGCTTGTCGGGCCTGCTGGTCCGGTCCGGCGGCAATGCCCGCCGCTGGCTGTGCCAACTGCTGGTGGTCTGTGCGGGTGCCAGCCTGCTCTTTGCCACCACCGGCCTGCGCGCCACGGTCTACCTGCAGGGTGCGTTGGACCCGGCGCTGGAGGGGCAGAACATCCGCGTCGTCGGCATCATCGCCGCCATGCCCCAGGTCAACGAGGCGGGGGTGCGCCTGCGCCTGGAGGTGGAATCGGCCTGGCTGCCCGGTGAGGGTGCGGGGGCCGCGCGCAAGCCCGTGCAGTTGCCAGAACGCATGGATGTCTCCTGGTACGGCGGCTTCTTCTTCGGCGCCACCAGCGCCACCACCACCGTGCGGCCGCTGGAGCCGCAGCGCCGCCCGCCGGCCCTGCATGCGGGCGAGCGCTGGGAAATGACCATCCGCCCGCGCGCGCCGCATGGCCTGAGCAACCCGCACGGCTTCGACTACGAGCTCTGGACCTGGGAGCAGGGCGTGCAGGCGACAGGCACGGTGCGAACGGGCCCCAAGGACCTGGCGCCCGTGCGGCTGGCCAGCACCTGGCAGTACCCGGTGGAGCAGGCGCGCCAGTCCGTGCGCGATGCCATCCTGGCGCGGCTGGCCCCGGGCCTGGACCCCGACGACCCGGGCCGCGCACGCATGGCCGGCGTGGTGGCCGCCCTGGTCACGGGCGACCAGCGTGCCATCGACCGGGCCGATTGGGATGTGTTCCGCGCGACAGGCGTAGCACATCTGATGAGCATCTCCGGGCTCCATATCACCCTGTTCGCATGGCTAGCGGCGCTGTTGGTGGGTGCCCTGTGGCGCCGCTCGCCGCGCCTGTGCCTGGCAGTGCCGGCACCCACGGCAGCCTTGGTGGCCGGGGTGCTGCTGGCGGCGGCCTATGCCCTTTTCAGCGGCTGGGGCGTGCCGGCGCAGCGCACGGTGACCATGCTGGCCACGGTGGCCCTGCTGCAGCTCTCGGGCCGCCGCTGGCCCTGGCCTCAGGTGTGGCTGCTGGCCTGCGCGGCCGTGGTCTGGGTGGACCCGTGGGCGCTGTACCAGGCGGGCTTCTGGCTCAGCTTCGTGGCGGTGGCGGTGCTGTTCGCCACCGACACACGGGCCGTGGGCGGCACGCCCCCCAAGGGCCGGGCGCGCGTGCAGGCGTTGCTTCGCGAGCAGTGGGTGGTCACGCTGGCACTCACGCCGCTGTCCCTGCTGCTGTTCGGCCAGGTGTCGGTGGTCGGCTTTGTGGCCAATCTGGTGGCGATCCCGTGGGTCACGCTCGTCGTCACGCCGCTGGCGCTGGGCGGGGTGCTCTGCGTGCCCCTGTGGAATCTGGCGCTGTGGAGCCTGCAGCCCCTGTCCGCCCTGTTGCAGTGGCTGGCGACCTGGCCGATGGCGGTGCTGTACCTGCCCGTGGCGCCGCTGTGGGCCGGCGCGGCGGCCCTGGCCGGCGGGCTGCTGCTGGCCATGCGCCTGCCGTGGCGGCTGCGCCTGCTGGCCCTTCCATTGGTGCTGCCGGTGCTGTGGTGGCAGCCCGGTCGGCCCGCGCCGGGCCAGTTCGAGCTGCTGGCCGCCGACATCGGCCAGGGCAATGCCGTGCTGGTGCGCACGGCCAGCCACACCCTGCTGTACGACGCAGGCCCGCGCTTCAGCCTGGAGAGCGATGCCGGCCACCGCGTGCTGGTGCCGCTGCTGCGTGCCCTGGGTGAGCGGGTGGACGTGCTCATGCTCAGCCACCGCGATGCCGACCACACCGGTGGCGCTGCGGCGGTGCTGGCCCAGCAGCCGGGCGCCAAGCTCACGGGCTCCATCGAGGCCGGGCATGAGCTGCAGGCTCTGCGCCCCGCCACGCCCTGCCTGGCGGGCCAGCGCTGGGAGTGGGATGGCGTGGCCTTCGAGGTGCTGCACCCCGCGCCCGGGGATGCCGGCGCGGTCGTGCGCGCCAACCACATCAGCTGCGTGCTGCGCATCGTGGCTGGCGGGGAGCAGGCCGCCGTGGCGCTGCTGGCGGGCGACATCGAGACCGGGCAGGAGCAGGCCCTGGTGGCGCGTGGCGTGCCGCTCAAGGCCGATGTGCTGCTGGTGCCGCACCATGGCAGCAAGACTTCGTCCACCGGGGCTTTCCTGGATGCCGTGGCGCCGCGCACCGCTTTGGTGCAGGCTGGCTACCGCAACCGCTTCGGTCATCCGGCGCCCGATGTGCTGGCCCGCTACCAGGCGCGGGGGATTGCCGTGGTGGAGTCGGCGCGCTGCGGAGCCGCCACCTGGTCGTCGGCGCAACCGCAGAGGGTGGCCTGCCAGCGCGAATCCGGCCAGCGGTATTGGCAGCACAGCATGGTGCCAGCTTTGCCGCGCTGAGTCTTGAGGGCCGGTGATGGCACAGTGCCTTGGTAGGCCGATTCGGGAAACTGGGCGCACAACTTGCTATCCTGCAAGCAGGAGGCCAGTTCATGCAGAAATTTGATGAGATGTACGCCATGCTGCCTTTTGACGGCAGCGACGTGCGAGAACACTACAAGCGCTACGCGCAATGGCTGTCCAGGCAGCCGGTGGACGTGATGCAGGCCCGCCGGGCCGAGGCGGAGATGATCTTCCGCCGCGTGGGGATCACCTTTGCCGTCTATGGCGCCAAGGACGAGGACGGCGCCGGCAACGAGCGCCTTATCCCCTTCGACCTGATACCCCGCATCATCCCCTCGCACGAGTGGGCCAGCATGCAACAGGGGCTGGTGCAGCGGGTCACGGCGCTCAACCGCTTCATCCATGACGTGTACCACGGGCAGGACATCATCCGCGCCGGCATCGTGCCGGCCGACCTGGTGCTCAACAACGCCCAGTACCGCCCTGAAATGGCGGGTGTGCAGGTGCCGCAGAACATCTACGCGCACATTGCCGGCATCGACATCGTGCGCGCCCCCAACGCCCAGGGCGAGGGCGAGTACTACGTGCTCGAGGACAACCTGCGCGTGCCCAGCGGCGTGAGCTACATGCTCGAAAACCGCAAGATGATGATGCGGCTCTTCCCTGACCTGTTCAGCATGCACAAGGTGGCGCCTGTGGCCCACTACCCCGACATGCTGCTCGAAACCCTGCGCGCCAGCGCCCCGGCCACGGCCGACGAGCCCACGGTGGTGGTGCTCACGCCGGGCATGCACAACAGCGCCTACTTCGAGCACGCCTTCCTCGCCCAGCAGATGGGGGTGGAGCTGGTCGAAGGCCAGGACCTGGTGGTCAAGGACCGCTTCGTCTACATGCGCACCACGCGCGGCCTGCAGCGCGTGGACGTGATCTACCGCCGCGTGGACGACGACTTCCTCGATCCGCAGGTGTTCCGCCGCACCTCCACGCTGGGCTGCGCGGGCCTGATGGAGGCCTACCGCGCGGGCAACGTGGGCATCTGCAACGCCGTGGGCACGGGCGTGGCCGACGACAAGTCGGTCTACCCCTATGTGCCCGAGATGATCCGCTTCTACCTGGGCCAGGAGCCCATTCTGAAGAACGTACCCACCTGGATGTGCCGCAAGCAGGACGACCTGCAGTACGTGCTGGACCACCTGCACGAGCTGGTGGTCAAGGAAGTGCACGGCGCGGGCGGCTACGGCATGCTCATCGGCCCGGCCGCCACCAAGGCCGAGATCGAGGACTTTCGCCGTGCGCTGCTGGCCAACCCGGCCGGCTACATCGGCCAGCCCACGCTCAGCCTGTCGAGCTGCCCCACCTATGTGGAAAGCGGCATCGCCCCGCGCCACATCGACCTGCGCCCCTTTGTGCTCAGCGGGCGCGAGGTGCAGATGGTCGCCGGCGGCCTGACCCGCGTGGCCCTGCAGGAGGGCTCGCTGGTCGTCAATTCATCACAAGGCGGGGGCACCAAGGACACCTGGGTTCTCGGAGAAGGAGGGACCCCATAATGCTCAGCCGTACCGCCGACCACCTGTTCTGGATGTCCCGCTATACCGAGCGGGCAGAGAACACTGCACGCATGTTGAACGTCAGCTACGAGACTTCGCTGCTGCCCCAGTCCGCTGCTGTGGCGCAGGAGGGCTGGGAAGGCCTCTTGTCCATCAGCGAGCTGATCCCCGCCTACACCGCCAAGCATGGCGAAGTGACGCCCGAGCGCGTGCTGCATTTCATGGTGCGCGATGGCGAGAACCCCTCGTCCATCGTCTCCTGCCTGCGCGCTGCGCGCGAGAACGCCCGCGCCGTGCGCGGCGCGCTGACCACCGAGATCTGGGAAACCCAGAACCAGACCTGGCTGGAGCTGCAGCGCCTGCTCAAGGGCGATGCCTACGAGCGCGACCCGGGCCAGTTCTTCGAATGGGTCAAGTACCGCTCGCACCTGTCGCGCGGGGTCACGCTGGGCACCATGCTGCAGGACGAGGCCTTCCACTTCCTGCGCATGGGCACCTTCCTCGAGCGATCGGACAACACCGCGCGCCTGCTGGACGTGAAGTTCCATGCCGTGAAGAAGGACTTCTTCGGCCGCGCCAGCGAGCGCAACCAGGAGAACGACTTCTACCACTGGAGCGCCATCCTGCGCAGCGTCTCGGCCTTCGAGGTCTACCGCAAGGTCTACCGGGACGTGATCACGCCAGGCCGCGTGGCGGACCTGTTGATCCTGCGCCGCGACATGCCGCGCTCGCTGCATGCCAGCATGCGCGAGGTGGTGGACAACCTGGCCGTGCTGGCCAACGACCATTCGTCCGAGACCCAGCGCCGCGCCGGCCGCCTGCTGGCCGACCTGCAGTACGGCCGCATCGACGAGATCCTGTCGACCGGGCTGCACGCCTTCCTCACGCAGTTCCTGGACCGCGTGAACGACCTGGGTGGCGGCATCAGCCGCAACTTCCTGGTCGCCAACGGGGACTGAGGCCCTGGCCCCGCATCTGCCGCACGGCGGATGCGGGTGCCGTCATTCTGCCGAGGGTGTGGGCATGCGCCCCCATTGCCCGGCCACCACCGACCGCACCTGTGCCACGGCCGAGTCGCGCAGCCCATCTGTGCGCCAGCCCAGCTCCACTGCATAGCGCGGCATTGCCACGGGGCAGGGCAGTACGGTCAGGCCGGCAAGGCGTGTCATCGCATGGGCTGCATGCACGGGCACTGTGGCCACGGCCTGGGTGCCCTTGAGCAGGTAGGGCAGGGCGGCGAAGTGCGTGGTCGATGCCACCACGCGCCGCTTGTGGCCCAGGGCGGCCAGCACCTCGTCCACCACGCCGATGAAGCCGCCCGATGAAATGAGGATGTGGTCCCGCGCCACGTAGTCCTCTACCGTCAGGCGCAGTGGCGCCTTGCGCCGGCCGGTGGGTGCGTCGACCACGCAGGCATAGCCACCTTCGCCCAGCGACTGGTGGCTCAGCCAGCGCGTGGCAAAGCCCCCGGCCGTGATGGCCAGGTCGATCTCGCGCGCCATCAGCATCTCGGCCACGATGTGGCTGTGGGTCTGCCTGAAGGCCAAGCGCAGGCCCGGCGCATGCTGCGCCAGCAACTGCACCAGCCACGGGCCCATGGCGATCTCGAAATCGTCCGACAGGCCCAGCACCACCGAGCGGCCCTGGTAGCGCGCCGCGGGCGATGTGCCCAGGGCCAGGCTCTCGCGGCATTTGTTGAGTGCCTCGCCGATCACGGGCTTGAGCTCCTGCGCGCGCAGCGTGGGCGCCAGGCCGCGCCCCGTGCGCGTGAACAGCGGGTCGCCGTAGACCTTGCGCAGCCGCCCCAGCGCCGCACTCACGGCGGACTGCGTGAGCGACAGGCGCAGTGCGGCGCGGGTGGCGCCACCCTCCTCGTACAGCGCCTCGAACACGCGCAGCACGTTCAGATCGAACCCGATATCAATCTCGTTCATATCAATCAGCAATGGAGAGGCATTGATTCATCTTAGGGCCTTGGCAACACTGGGGTCATCTTCACCCCCAAAGGATGTTTGCCATGGCCCTTTCCACCGTCGCCGCCCTGCAGATCGGCTCCTCCCCCGAGGGCACCGCCCAGACCCTGGCCAATGTGCTCGCCTTCGAAGGCGAGATCAAGGCATCGGGGGCCCGCCTCGTCGTCATGCCCGAGGCGCTGCTGGGTGGCTACCCCAAGGGCGAGATCTTCGGCACCCGCCTGGGCTACCGCTTGCCCGAGGGGCGCGAGGCCTATGCGCGCTACCACGCCAGTGCCATCGACCTGCCTGGGCCCGAGACCGAGGCCCTGGCCGGCCTGGCGCAGCGCACGGGTGCCACGCTGGTGCTCGGCGTGATCGAGCGCGCGGGCAGCACGCTGTACTGCACAGCGCTGTACCTCGACCCCGAGAAGGGCCTGGTGGCCAAGCACCGCAAGCTCATGCCCACGGGCACCGAGCGCCTGATCTGGGGCCAGGGAGACGGCTCCACCCTGCCGGTGGTCGAGTCGGCCGCCGGCCGCGTGGGCGGCGTGATCTGCTGGGAGAACCACATGCCCCTGCTGCGCACGGCCATGTATGCCCAGGGCGTGCAGATCTGGTGTGCACCCACGGTGGACGAGCGCGATATCTGGCAATGTTCGATGCGCCACATCGCGCACGAGGGCCGCTGCTTTGTCATCAGCGCCTGCCAGGTGCAGCCATCGCCGCGCGAGCTGGGCGTGGATGCCCCCGGCTGGGACGCCGACCGACCGCTGATCCGCGGCAACAGCGTGATCGTGGGGCCGCTGGGCGATGTGCTCGCCGGCCCGCTGCAGGGCAAGACGGGCTTGCTCACCGCGCAGATCGACACGGCCGAACTGGTGCGGGCGCGTTACGACTTCGACGTGGTGGGCCACTATGCGCGGCCCGATATCTTCAGCCTGCACGTGGACCGGCGTGCACGCCAGACCGTCGCCTTTGAGGATTAGGATGAGTCCTGCTCCACGGCCTGTCGCACCAGCGCCAGGGCATGGGGCAGCTCGTCCACTGCGACCGACCCGAGCGCCACGCGCAGCGCCTGGGGCACGTGGGTCGTGGTGGCAAAGGCTTCGGCGGTGGAGACGGTCACGCCGCGCTGCAGCAGCGTGGCTGCGATGCGGTCTGCGCGCTGGTCGTCGCCGAGCGGCAGCCAGACGAAGTAGGAGTGCGGGTGGCGCACCATCGCAAGGCCGCGCAGCGCGCTGGTCACCAGGGCCTGGCGCTGCGCAGTGTCGGCGCGCTTTTCGGCCTCCAGCCGGGCCACGGTGCCGTCCTCGATCCAGGCGCAGGCAATCGCCGTGAGCACGCCGGCCGTGTTCCACGAGGTGGCGCGGATGGCGCGCTCCAGCGGTGCGATCAGCGCGGGCGCTGCTGCGACAAAGCCGAAGCGCAGGCCGGTGGCCACGTTCTTGGACAGGCTGGACACGTACACCGTGCGCTCCGGCGCGAGCGCGGCGATGGGCACCAGCGCGTCGCCTGCCAGGTAGGCATAGGGCGCGTCCTCGATCACCAGCAGGTCGTGCTGGCGCGCAATCATCGCCAGCCGCCCGCGTGCGCGCGCCGGCATCACGCAGCCCAGCGGGTTGTGCAAGGTGGGCATGGTGTAGATGGCGCGCACGGGCCGTGCATGGCACAGGCGCTGCAGGGCGTCGAGGTCGGTCCCTTCGGGGCCGATGGGCACGGGGGCCAGGTCCAGCCGCAGGCGCTCGGCCAGCACGCGAAAGCCGGGGTAGGTGAGTGCATCCACGGCCACGATGTCGCCGGGGTTGAGCAGGCCCAGCGCCGCAATGGCCATGCCGTGCTGCGCGCCGTTGACGATGAGCACCTGCTCGCCGCTGACCTTGAGCAGCCTGGACTCCAGGTGCCGCGCCACGGTTGCGCGCTCGTGCAGGCGCCCGCCATAGGGCTGGTAGTGCAGCAGCGACTCCAGGTCGCCCGAGGCCGCGAGTTGGCGCAGCGCCTCGCGCAACTGCTCGGTCTGCCCGGGCACGCTGGGGTTGTTGAACGACAGGTCGATGGTGCTGGCCTGTGGCGTGGTGAGGTCGGCCCCCGGCCGCGGGTACGAGGGGTCGCGCACGAAGGTGCCGCGCCCGGTTTCGCCCACCACCAGGCCGATGGCCTCCAGCTCCGCGTACACCCGGCTGGCCGTGCCCAACGCCAAGCCGTGCCTGGTGGCCAGTTCACGGTGCGTGGGCAGCCGGGTGGCAGGCCGCAGCCGGCCGGCGCGGATGTCGGCTGCGAGCGCATCGACCACCTGCTTGTACCGAACCACACCCATGGCCATCCCGATGTATCTATGACAATTCTTTGATTGTACTAAGTGCTTTGCCTACGATGGCGGCTCCATCCCCCTCCAACGGAACCCCCATGCGCATCGCCCTGCTCGCCTTCGACGGCTTCAATGAACTCGACTCCCTGATTGCCCTGGGCATCCTCAACCGGGTCAAGCGCCCCGGCTGGGAGGTGGCGCTGGTCTGCCCCCAGGCCCGCGTGCGCTCCATGAACGGCATCGTGGTCGAGCCGCACCATGCCTCGCTGGCCTGGGCCCAGGGCGCCGATGCGGTGCTTGTGGGCAGCGGCATCCAAACCCGCGAGGTGGTGGAAGACGTGGCGCTGATGGGAGAGCTGCAGTTGGACCCCAGTCGCCAACTGCTGGGCGCGCAGTGCTCGGGTGCGCTGGTGCTGGCAAAACTCGGGCTGCTCGATGGCGTGCCGGCCTGCACCGACCTGACCACCAAACCCTGGGTGCAGGCGGCGGGCGTTACGGTACTCGACCAGCCGCTGTTTGCCCATGGCAACGTCGCCACGGCGGGGGGCTGCCTGGCATCGTCGTACCTGGCCGGCTGGGTGATCGCCCGCCTGGCGGGCGTGGCAGAGGCGGCGGCCGCCCTGCATTACTTCGCCCCGGTGGGCGAGAAGGAAGAGTACGTGGCCCGCGCCATGGGCCATATCGAACGCTACATGCCTGTGGCCGAGCCGGCCTGACCTTATTCCTTGGTATTGCGCCGGTAGTCGCGCAGCATGTAGAGGTACAGGCTTTCGACCTTTTCGCGCGCCCAGGGTGTCTTGCGCAGGAACTTGAGGCTCGAGGCCACGCTGGGGTCGCTCTGGAAGCAGCGCACGGGAATGCGCTGCCCCAGCTCTTCCCAGCCGAAGTATTCGACCAGGGCCGTCACCATGGCCTCCAGCGTCACGCCATGCAGCGGGTTGCGCGGCTGGGCGGGTTTGGCGGGCGTGGCTTCTGGCGGGGTCCCTGGTTCGGGCGTCGGGGTGTCGGGGGCATCGCTCATGTCCCAAGCATACCTTGGGGGATGGCGCGCAGCGGCTCCGGGGGAGTCAGGTCGTGCGCTGCAGGTGCGAGTTGCGTTGGACCAATTCGGCCGTCCAGTCCACGAAGGCACGCACCTTGGCGCTCAGGTGGCGGTTGGGCGGGTAGACCACGTAGATCGGCAGGAGCGCCTGCGTCCATTCGGGCAGCAGGCGCACCAGCGTGCCGTTCTCGAAGTGGCGCGTGGCCTGGAAGCTGGTGATCTGCCCGATGCCCAGGCCCGACACCACCGCCGTCACATAGGCATTGGTCTCGTTCACGCTGACCTGGTAGGGGCCGGTGATGTCCACGGACTCCTCGCCCTTGCGGAACTCCAGCGGGTAGTGGCGCCCGCTCTGGGGCGAGAAATAGACCACGATGGAATGCTTTTCCTCGATCTCCAGCGGGTGCGTGGGCGTGCCGTGGCGCTCCAGGTACTCGGGCGAGGCCACGGTGATGAATTCCAGGTTGCCAATGCGCCGCGCCACCAGCGACTGGTCGGTCAGCTCGCCGCCGCGGATCACGCAGTCCACGTTGTCGCTGATCAGGTCCACCATGCGGTCGCTCACGCCCAGGTCCACCTGGATGTCGGGGTAGCGCGCATGGAACTCGGCCAGGTTGGGCAGGATGAGCAGTTGTGCCATCGAGGTGCCCACGTCCACGCGCAGGCGTCCGCGCGGGTTGGAGCGGGCGTTGGTCATGCTTGCCTCGATGTCATCGAGGTCGGTGAGCAGGCGTATGGTGCGCTCGTAGTAGGCGGCGCCGTCGGCCGTCACCGTGACGCGGCGCGTGGTGCGGTTGAGCAGCTTCACGCGCAGGCGCTCTTCCAGCGCCTGCACATGCTTGGTGACCGTGGCCTTGGGCAGCGAAAGCGAATCCGCTGCCCTGGTGAACGTGCCGGCCTCCACCACCCGCACGAATATGCGCATGGCCTGTATCTGGTCCATGGGCTCTCCTTGTACTTTGTACTTGCACCCACCAGTGGGTGCAGGGCAATTCTCACACGCGGCCTGGGTGGGATTGTTGAGCTTTTGGAAACAGTGCAGTGGTGTTTGGCCTGTTTATCCGAAAGCGGCAAGGTACTACATTTCATCCATCGTCAATCCAATGGGTCCATGCCATGCAGCCCGATCGTCCGTCCCCCACATCGTCGCCCACCCGTGCCGGAGCCTCCTCCAAGGCCCCTGGCGCCGCAGTGGGCGCCCCCCAGCGCAGCGATGCCACCATTGAGGTGGCCAAGGGCGAAGAGGTGGCGGTGCGCGTCTACGGCCGCAAGCAGCCCGGCAAGCCTTCGCCGCTGGTGGTGCATTTCCACGGCGGCGCGTTCACCACGGGCGACCTGGATACCGGATGTACCGTGGCCGACCTGCTCGAACGCGCCGGCGCCGTGGTGGTGTCGGTGGCCTACCCGCTCACACCCTTCCCCCAGCCCGTCAACACCGGCTACGGTGTGCTGCAGTGGGCGTTTCGCAACCGCGTCAAGCTCGGCGGCCAGGGCGCGCAGATCTACCTGGCCGGCGAAGAGGCCGGTGGCAACCTGGCCGCAGCCGTCTCGGTGATGGCGCGCGACCAGTCGCACCCGCCGCTGGCCGGGCAGATTTTGCTGTCGCCCATGCTCGACCCCTGTGTCGGCACCGCGTCGGTGCGCGAAGCCACGGGCGATGCCACCGGCTGCAAGTGGACCGAGGGCTGGCGCAACTTCTTGCGCTGCCCGCGCGATGCCGAGCACCCCTATGCTGTGCCTGCCACTGCGCACCGCCTGGCCGGCCTGCCGTCCACGCTGGTGATGGTGGGCGACACCGACCCCATGCACGACGAGGCGCTGGCTTATGCCGCGCGCCTGGAGTCCGCCGGCCTGCTGGTGCGGCGCCATGTGTTTCCCAAAGCCGGTGAGATGCCCGAAGCCCTGGAGTCGGGGCTGCGCGAATGCCCCTGCGCCGAAGGCGCGCTGGTGCAGATCCGGCAGTTTTTCGAGGACACCCGATGTCCGGCCCCCACCTGAGACCCCAGGGTTCGTAGGAAGTAGTTGACCTCAACCTGAGTTGAGGTTCGATACTCCCGCCACCCCACTTACGGAGCGAAGCGCTCACCCCGAAATTTCCGGCCATTGGCGCCGGCGGGGAGAGGCTTTGCCCATGACTGGCCAGGAGCCAGTGCAGGTGCCGTCTGCGAGCGGTACGGACCGGCTGTTGCCCGCATTTTTTGCTGATCTGTTTTTTGCCCATTTCAATGACACGGAGGAATCACCCATGAACGTTATCCACCTGCAGGCTGCTGCACCCGGGAGCACTGCCACTGCCGACACGCCAGTTGCCGTCTTGTGTAGCCGGTGTTGACCTTGCCACCGTGTCAGTGCCCAGACTTCCTCCGCATCCATTCCACCCGATCTTGAAAACCGCAACGGCGCGTGTTCCACGAGAACTGCCCCGCCACTGAAAGTCACCATGAACTTCCATCTTCCCTTCCCCAAGCGCCCCCTGGGCCTGGCCACGCTGGCCACCGCTGTCACCGCCGTGGTGGCTTCGTCCGTGCTGGTGTTCCAGTCTCCTTCCGCCCAGGCGACTGACGGCGCAGCGCAGCCCCAGGCCGTGCCCGTCTCGGTGGCCGCCGTGCTGCAGCAGGACATCGCCCTGTGGGACGAGTTCTCGGGCCGGCTCGAAGCCGTGCAGCGCGTGGACATCCGCCCGCGCGTCTCGGGCGCGGTGCAGGCTGTGCACTTCCGTGAAGGCTCGCTGGTCAAGCAGGGCGACCTGCTGATCACCGTCGACCCGGCCCCCTACGCCGCCGAGGTGGACCGTGCAGACGCCCAGGTCGCCGCAGCGCAGGCCCGCGTCTCCTACACCCGCAGCGAAATGGAGCGCGCCACGCGCCTGCTGCAGGAAAGCGCCATCGCCCAGCGCGAGCACGACGAGCGCCAGAACGCCCAGCGCGAGGCCGATGCCAACCTGCGTGCCGCTCAGGCCGCTCTGCAGGCCGCGCGCCTGAACCTCGGCTACACCCAGGTGCGCGCCCCCGTGGCGGGCCGCGTGGGCCGCATCGAAGTCACCGTGGGCAACCTGGTGGCCTCGGGCGCCGGCGCGCCGGTGCTGACCACGCTGGTCTCGGTGAGCCCGATCTACGCCAGCTTCGACTCCGACGAGCAGATCGTGGTGAAGGCGCTGCAGGACCTCAAGTCCGGCAGCAGCGCGCGCACCCTGATCGAACGCATCCCCGTGCAGATGGGCACCGGCACCTCGGGCGGCACGCCGCACGTGGGCAAGCTGCAGCTCATCGACAACCAGGTCGATGCCAAGAGCGGCACGGTGCGCGTGCGCGCCGTGTTCGACAACGCCGACGGTGAACTCATCCCCGGCCAGTTCGCCCGCATCCGCATGGGCCAGTCGCGCAGCTCGCAGGCCATCCTGATCAACGAACGCGCCGTGGGCACCGACCAGAGCAAGAAGTTCGTGCTGGTGGTGGGCGAGGGCAACAAGGCCGAGTACCGCGAAATCACGCTGGGCGCACCCGTCGAGGGGCTGCGCGTGGTCACCTCGGGCCTGAAGGCCGGCGAGACCATCATCGTCAACGGCCTGCAGCGCGTGCGCCCCGGCGCCGTCGTCGCCCCGCAATCCGTCCCCATGACCGCCAAGGCCGAGATCCCTGCTGCCGACCGCAAGGAAGCCCGCGCCGCCAAGTCGCCCGCCGCATGAAGAAGACACACCAGCGCACACGTGAACACCACGCCATGCTGAAAGACCTGCCATGAATCTATCCCGCTTCTTCATCGACCGCCCCATCTTCGCCGGGGTGCTGTCGGTGCTCATCTTCCTGGGGGGGCTGATCGCGCTGCGCAGCCTGCCGATCTCCGAATACCCCGAGGTGGCTCCCCCCTCGGTGGTGGTGCGCGCCCAGTACCCGGGCGCCAACCCCAAGGTCATCGCTGAAACCGTGGCCACGCCGCTGGAGGAATCCATCAACGGTGTGGAAGGCATGCTCTACATGGGCAGCCAGGCCACGACCGATGGCGTGATGACGCTGACCGTGACCTTCGCCCTGGGCACCGACCCCGACAAGGCCCAGCAGCTGGTGCAGAACCGCGTCTCGCAGGCCGAGCCGCGCCTGCCCGAGGAAGTGCGCCGCCTGGGTGTCACCACGGTCAAGAGCGCGCCCGACCTGACCATGGTGGTGCACATGGTCTCGCCCAACGGCCGCTATGACATCGACTACCTGCGCAACTACGCCGTGCTCAACGTCAAGGACCGCCTCGCGCGCATCCAGGGCGTGGGCCAGGTGCAGATCTTCGGCGGTGGCGACTACTCCATGCGCGTCTGGCTCGACCCGCAGAAAGTCGCGCAGCGCGGCCTCTCGGCCAGCGACGTGGTGGCTTCCATCCGTGGCCAGAACGTGCAGGCCGCTGCCGGCGTGGTCGGCGCATCGCCCGGCCTGCCGGGCGTGGACCTGCAACTGTCCATCAACGCCCAGGGCCGCCTGCAGACCGAAGACGACTTCGGCGACATCATCGTCAAGACCGGCGCCGACGGCGCGGTGACGCGCCTGCGTGACATCGCCCGCCTGGAGCTGGGCGCGGCCGACTATTCGCTGCGCTCGCTGCTCAACAACGACCCTGCCGTCGGCATGGGCGTGTTCCAGGCCCCGGGCTCCAATGCCCTGGACATCTCCGCCAACGTGCGCAAGACCATGGACGAGTTGCAGAAGAACATGCCCGAGGGCGTGGAGTTCCGCATCGCCTACGACCCGACGCAGTTCGTGCGCGCATCGATCAAGTCCGTGATCCAGACCCTGCTCGAAGCCATTGCGCTGGTGGTGGTGGTGGTGATCCTGTTCCTGCAGACCTGGCGCGCCTCCATCATCCCGCTGCTGGCCGTGCCGGTGTCGGTGGTGGGCACGTTTGCCGTGCTGCACCTGCTGGGCTTTTCGATCAACGCGCTGAGCCTGTTCGGCCTGGTGCTGGCCATCGGCATCGTGGTGGACGACGCCATCGTGGTGGTGGAGAACGTGGAGCGCAACATCGAGGCCGGCCTGACCCCGCGCGAGGCGACCTACCGTGCCATGCGCGAAGTCTCCGGTCCCATCATCGCCATCGCGCTGGTGCTGGTGGCGGTGTTCGTGCCGCTGGCCTTCATCAGCGGCCTCACGGGCCAGTTCTACCGCCAGTTCGCGGTCACCATTGCCATCTCCACGGTGATCTCGGCAATCAACTCGCTGACCCTGTCGCCCGCGCTCAGCGCGCTGCTGCTCAAGGGCCACAACGAGCCCAAGGACGCACTCACGCGCGGCATGGACAAGGTGCTGGGCGGCGTGTTCCGCGGCTTCAACCGCGTGTTCCACCGCGGCTCCGAGGCCTACAGCGGCGGCGTCAAGCGCGTCATCGGCCGCAAGGCGCTGATGCTGGTGATCTACCTGGTGCTGGTGGGTGCGACCTTCGGCCTGTTCAAGCTGGTCCCGAGCGGCTTCGTGCCCGGCCAGGACAAGCAGTACCTGATCGGCTTTGCCCAGTTGCCCGACGGCGCCACGCTGGACCGCACCGAGGACGTGATCCGCCGCATGGGCGACATCATGAAGAAGAACCCCAACGTGGAAGACGCCATCGCCTTCCCCGGCTTGTCGATCAATGGCTTCACCAACAGCTCCAACTCCGGCATCGTCTTCGCCACGCTCAAGCCCTTTGCCGAGCGCAAGCGTGCCGACCAGAGCGGCGGCGCCGTGGCGGGCCAACTGAACCAGTCGTTCGGAGCCATCCAGGAGGCCTTCATCGCCATGTTCCCGCCGCCACCGGTGGCGGGCCTGGGCACCACGGGCGGCTTCAAGCTGCAGATCGAAGACCGTGCATCGCTGGGCTACGAAGCCATGGACGGCGCCGTCAAGGCCTTCATGGCCAAGGCCTACCAGACCCCCGAGCTGGCCGGCCTGTTCACGAGCTGGCAGGTCAACGTGCCGCAGCTGTACGCGAACATCGACCGCACCAAGGCGCGCCAGCTGGGTGTGCCGGTGACGGATATATTCGAGACGCTGCAGATCTACCTGGGCAGCCTGTACGCCAACGACTTCAACCAGTTCGGCCGCACCTACAGCGTGCGCGTTCAGGCCGATGCGGCCTTCCGTGCCCGCAGCGACGACGTGGGCCTGCTCAAGGTGCGTTCCACCACCGGCGAGATGGTTCCGCTGTCGGCGCTGATGAAGCTCGAGCCGAGCTTCGGCCCCGAGCGTGCCATGCGCTACAACGGCTTCCTGGCCGCCGACGTGAATGGCCAGCCCGGTCCCGGCTTCTCGTCGGGCCAGGCGCAGGATGCCATCGAGCGCATTGCCGCCGAAACGCTGCCCAAGGGCATCGGCTTCGAGTGGACCGAGCTGACCTACCAGGAAATCCTAGCCGGCAATTCCGCCATGCTGGTGTTCCCCATCGCCATCCTGCTGGTGTTTCTGGTGCTGGCCGCGCAGTACGAAAGCCTGACCCTGCCGATCGCCATCATCCTGATCGTGCCCATGGGCCTGCTGGCCGCGATGACCGGTGTGTGGCTCAGCAAGGGCGACAACAACGTGTTCACCCAGATCGGGCTCATCGTGCTGGTGGGGCTATCGGCGAAGAACGCGATCCTGATCGTGGAGTTCGCCCGCGAGCTGGAGTTTGCCGGGCGCACGCCCGTGCAGGCCGCCATCGAGGCCAGCCGCCTGCGGCTGCGCCCCATCCTGATGACCTCGCTGGCCTTCGTGATGGGCGTGCTGCCCCTGGTGCTGTCCACCGGTGCCGGCGCCGAGATGCGCAGCGCCATGGGCGTGGCGGTGTTCGCCGGGATGATCGGCGTGACGGCCTTCGGCCTGTTCCTCACGCCCGTGTTCTACGTGGTGCTGCGCCGCCTGGCGGGCAACCGCCCCCTGCAGCAGCACGGCAGCCATGTCGCGCCGCTGACGGATGCCTCCGGCCCCGGCGCCGTGGCCCACCCCATATTGGCTGCACCGCGCGGCCATGACGAATGAGCGCAAAGGAGCCTTTGCAATGAATGCGACTACGATTTTTTCCGACCCTTCCCTGACCGTGCGGCGCGCCGCGCGCCTGGCGCCGCTGGTCGCGGCCCTGGTGCTCGCTGGCTGCATGGGCACACCCATCGCGCCGCAGCCCGAGCATGCCGGTGTGGCCGTGCCCGCCAGCTTCAGCGTGGCCGATGGCGCGCCGGCCTGGACCACCGCCGCCCCTGCCGAGGCGCAGCCGCGCGGTGAGTGGTGGCTGGGCTTCCAGGACCCGGTGCTCAGCAGCCTGGTCGAGCGCGCAGCCAGCGGCAACACCAGCATCCAGGAGGCCGCGGCCCGCCTGGCCGAGGCTCGCTCGCTGTTGCGCTCGGCCGATGCGGCCCGGGCTCCCCAGGTGGGTGCCTCGGCCGGCGCCAGCCGCCAGGCCGGTGCGGGCACCACGGGCAGCACGCAGGCGTCCACGCTGACTACGGCCGGCCTCAACGTCTCGTACGAGCTCGACCTGTTCGGGCGCCTGTCCAAGGCCAGCGATGCGGCGCGCCTGGATGCCCAGTCCCGCGATGCGCTGCTGCAGAGCACGCGCCTCATGGTGCAGGCCGACGTGGCGCAGACCTACCTGCAACTGCGCTCGGTGCAGGCCGAGCAACTGCTGCTGCAGGGCAGCCTGTCGGCCTACCGCGACACGCTGCGCCTGACGCAGCGGCGCTTTCAGGCCGGCGACGTGGCCGAGCTCGACGTGGCGCGCGTGCAGACCGAGGTCGCGGCCACCGAGTCCGAGGCCTTGGCCCTGGAGCGCCAGCAGGCGCTGCTGTCCAACGCCCTGGCGGTGCTGGTGGGGGACGTGGCCACCGGCTTTGCCGTGGCCCCGGCGGGCAGCGATGCGGCCCTGCCCGTGATCCCGGCCGGCGTGCCCGGCACGGTGCTGGCGCGCCGGCCCGACGTGTCGGCCGCCCAGGCCTCGGTGCTGGCGGCGCAGGCACGCGTGGGCGTGGCCGAGGCGGCCTGGTTCCCGGCCATCACGCTCACCGGCAATGCCGGGCAGGCCTCGCCCGAGCTCGGTGACCTGTTCAAGTGGTCGGCCCGCTCCTGGGGCATCGGTGCGCTGTTGTCGCTGCCGATTTTCGACGGTGGCCAGCGCAAGGCGCAGGAAGAGGGCGCCCGCGCCCGGCTGGAGGCGGCCATGGCTGCCCACCGTGGCCAGGTGCTGGTGGCCTTTCGCGAGGTGGAGGACCAGCTGAGCGCACTGCGCCTGCTGGCCGGCCAGTCCGAGGCGCAAAGCCGTGCCGTGCAATCGGCCGTGCGCGCCACGCAGCTGTCGGACTCGCGCTACCGCAACGGCCTGGTGAGCCAGCTCGAACTGCTGGACGCGCGCCGCAGCGAGCTGCGCAACCGCCGCCAGGCCCTGCAGGTGCGCACCGCGCAGTACACGGCCACCGTGGGCCTGATCCGCGCGCTGGGAGGCGGCTGGGGCGATGGCAAGGGCGCAGCCCTGGCGCAGGCACCCGCCCGTTGAGCGGTCGTTGTCGCGGGCGGGCTTGACAGGGGCTTTCCGGGGTGCCCGCCCCGGCCTGCTGCAAGGGGCCTATAGTGCCGGGTGTCGCCGCTCGACCGATGGGTTGGTTTTGCGGCCGTCCCCCTCACTTCCCTTGCACGCAGGAGCATCCGCATGAGTTATCCCGATACACGCCTTTTCATCGCTGGCCAGTGGCAGGACGCCGCCGACGGCAAGACCATCGCCGTGCACAACCCCGCCACCGGCAAGGAAATCGGCCGTGTGGCCCATGCCGGCAAGGCCGATCTGGACCGCGCGCTCGAAGCCGCCCAGAAGGGCTTCGAGGCCTGGCGCGACATCCCCGCAGCGGACCGCGCCAAGACCATGCGCCGCGCCGCCGTCCTGATGCGCGAGCGCGTGGACGCGATCGCCGCCATCATGGTGCAGGAGCAGGGCAAGCCCCTGGCCGAAGCCAAGGTCGAGACCATGGCGTCTGCCGACATCATCGAATGGTTCGCCGACGAATCCATGCGCGTCTACGGCCGCATCGTGCCCTCGCGCAACCTCAAGGCCCAGCAACTGGTCATCAAGGACCCTGTGGGCCCCGTGGCGGCGTTCACGCCCTGGAACTTCCCGATCAACCAGGTGGTGCGCAAGCTCGCAGCCGCGCTGTCGGCCGGCTGCTCCATCCTCGTCAAGGCGCCTGAAGAAACCCCGGCCAGCCCGGCCGAACTGATCCGTGCCTTCGCCGATGCCGGCGTGCCCGCCGGCACCGTGGGCCTGGTCTATGGCGACCCGGCCGAGATCTCCAACTACCTGATTCCGCACCCCATCATCCGCAAGGTCACGTTCACCGGCTCCACGCCGGTGGGCAAGCAGCTCGCGGCCCTGGCCGGCAAGCACATGAAGCGCGTGACCATGGAGCTCGGTGGCCACGCCCCCGTGATCGTGGCCGAGGACGCCGATGTGGCCCTGGCCATCAAGGCTGCCGGTGGCGCCAAGTTCCGCAATGCGGGCCAGGTCTGCATCTCGCCCACGCGCTTTCTGGTGCATGAAAGCATCCGCGCCGAGTTCGTGGCCGCGCTCACCAGCCACGCCCAGGGCCTGAAGGTCGGCGACGGCATGGTCCAGGGCACGCAGATGGGCCCGCTGGCCAACCCGCGCCGCATCACCGCCATGGCCGACCTGCTGGCCGACGCCGTGCAGCAGGGCGCCCAACTGTCCGCCGGCGGCGAGCGCATCGGCAGCGAAGGCAATTTCTTCCAGCCCACCGTGCTCGACAACGTGCCGCTGTCGGCCCGCATCTTCAACGAAGAGCCCTTCGGCCCCGTGGCCGCCGTGCGCGGCTTCGAGAAGATCGAGGACGCCATTGCCGAAGCCAACCGCCTGCCTTTCGGCCTGGCCGGCTATGCCTTCACGCGCTCGCTCAAGAACGCGCACCTGCTGTCCCAGCGCCTGGAAGTGGGCATGCTGTGGATCAACCAGGCCGCCGCGCCAGCGGCCGAGCTGCCCTTCGGCGGTTTGAAGGACTCGGGCTATGGCTCCGAAGGCGGCTCCGAAGCCGTCGAGGCGCACCTGAACACGCGCCTGGTCTCGATCATGAACGTGTGAGGCCTGCGCCTTGTCCCCCGGCTGGCACCACAGTGCAGGCCGGGTGGATGGGGGGCCATTCAGTGGCAGATCGGACGGGTGTCTGGTCTGCCCATCTGCCCTGTCTCTCACAAACCATTTGACCTTGTTTAGCCAAATACATATCATGATATATATCTAAAAAATAATATCATGGTCCACGACATCGTCAGAGAGCTGGGGTTCCTCACGCTCGGCACCCGCTTTCGCCGGATCGGCGAATCCCTGCAGGCACAGACCCAGGCGCTCATGGCCCGGCATGGCATCGACATGCCTGCGGCCCATTTCCCGTTGCTTGCGGCGCTGGACCGGCATGGCCCGCTGGGCGTGGGGGAACTGAGCACAGCGGTCGGTGTCAGCCAGCCGGTGGTCACCCGCTCGCTGCGGGGGCTCGAGGCCAGCGGGCTGGTGGAGTCCCGCTCCCTGGAGGACGATCGGCGTATCCGCAAGGTGCAGCTCAGCGGCGACGGGCAGGCACTGGTCGCGCGTGCCAAGCGCGATGTCTGGCCGGTGATCGAGGCCTCGGTAGCCCAGATCTGCGCGCCGCTCGAAGGCCCGCTGCTGGAACAACTGGCCGCGCTGGAGGCGGGCCTGGAACACACCTCGCTGCTGCAGCGTGCCGCAGTATCCATCGCGGCACAGCCCGAGCAATCCCAAGGAAAGGCACCCCGATGAACAGCCCCCTCGACCGCCCTGTGTGGGCCTCTCTGCTGCATGCGCCGCAGCTCGCCGAAGGCGGGGACCTCGCCAGGCGCTACCGCCGCGATGTGCACCTGTTCGCGTCCGCGCGGGACGACGATGGCGCGAGCCTGGCAGCGCTGGCCGGCCTCGTGGAGGGCGGCGAGTCCGTCTTCGTGCTGCAGGTCCCGCCCATCGAGGTGCCCGCGGGGCTGCAGGCCGTGCGCCGTGCCCAGGGCGTGCAGATGCTCGCCATGCGGCCCGTGGCTCCCCTGGATGGTGAAGAGAGCGTTCTGGCGCTTACCGATGAGGATGCGCCCGAGATGCTGGCTCTGGCGCAACTGACCGAGCCCGGCCCTTTCCTGGCGCGCACGCACACCATGGGCCGCTTCTTCGGTGTGCGTATACAGGGACGCCTGGCCGCCATGGCAGGCGAGCGCATGCATTTTGCGGGCGCCACGGAGGTCAGCGGGGTCTGCACGCATCCCGACTTCCGGGGGCGCGGCCTCGCGCGCCAGCTGTCGTCGGTGGTGGCGCATGCCATCCAGCAGCGTGGCGACCAGGCGTTCCTGCATGCCTGGACCACCAACCACGCGGCCATCGCGCTCTATGAAAGCCTGGGTTTCCAGACCCGCACGGAGGTGCAGGTGGCCGTGCTGGCGCGGTAGTCCCGGGCGAGGTTGCCTGCAAACGCTTGCCCGGGCCACGCCGGCCTCACCTGGAATGCAGGGGCTCGGCCATGACGAAGCGCCGTTTCCCAGCCTCCTTGGCCCGGTACATGGCGTTGTCGGCCTGCTGCAGCAGGGCCTCGCAACTGGCCAGGCCGGTGGTGGCATGCGGGCCGTAGCTGGCACCGCCGATGCTGGCGGAAATCTGCAGCACCAGGCCCTCGATCAGGAACGGGGATGCCAGGCTTTCCACCAGCTTGCCGGCCACCTTGGCCGTGCCCCGCAGGCCCGGCTGGACCAGTGCCACAGCGAATTCGTCGCCCCCCAGCCGCGCGACCAGGTCACCGCCGCGCACTCCCTGCAGCAGGCGTTGGGCCGCCTGCTTCAGCAGGGCATCGCCCACCGCGTGGCCGTGGGCGTCGTTGATGCCCTTGAACCCATCGAGATCGACGAACAGGATGGAGACGTTGCCCCCGCTGCGGTGGGCTTGGGCCAGCTGCTGCTGCACGATCTGCCGGAACAGCGTCCGGTTGGCCAGGCCCGTCAGCATGTCATGGTGGGCCTCGTGCTTCGCCGTGTCCAGCAGGTGAGCGGCCTGGCGCAGTGCGTGGCCAACCTTGTCGGCCTCCGTCAGGCCCAGGGGCGGCACCACGATGGGGGCGCCCGAACCCAGGGCTAACGCCGGCCCGGTCAAGGCCTGCACGGCATTGGCGATGCTGCCGCCGATGCGCCAGGCCAGGAGCAGGCTGGCGGTCAGCATCAGCACCAGGCCTGCGATCAGCCACGCGACCGTGCTCAGCAGCGGGGTGCTGAGGCTGCTGCTTGGAATGCCGATGGAAACCGCCCAGCCCGTGGCAGGTGAGCGGCTGAAAGCCGAGAGCACGGGAATGCCTTCCAGGGTCACGGCAACCACCGAGTCCTCATCCACCTGGGCCAGCCGCTCCAGCAGCCGCGGGGCGCCCTTGGCCCCGACAAACCGCCGCATCTCGTGGCTGCGCGCGACGATGCTCCCCTCGGCGTCGTGGATGGAGACGATCCAGTCCCTGGCCAGGTGCTGGTTGTTCAGCAACTGGGTCAGCCGTTCGGGCCACAGGCTGGCCCTCAGCCACTGCTCCGAAGCAGGGACCTTGCCGGCTTTCCCTGGCGCAACGGGCACCGCGATGGTGACAGCGGTCTCCTTCTCGAAACGGGTTTGCAGAAAGGCCGCTTGCGAGAAGGAGGGGGTGGGGCGGGGGGAGGGGGAGGTAGCGTGAGTGCCTGGCGGCAGACGGGTGTCCATCAGCACGCTGCCATGGCCGTCCTCCAGCACGAGGGCCGCCACATGCAGGTGGCCCAGCGCATCTTCGGCCTGCAACTGGAAGGCGGGCAGGTTGCCGTCCAGCAGCGACCGGGATGTGGACAGCACCCTGAGCCCCGACTCGACACCGGCGAGGTCCTTGTCCACGGTGGCAATGATGGCGCGGGCCGTGACCACCAGCGCCCTGGCTTGTTGCTCGCGCAGGCGCTGATAGTCGTAGACCATGACCACCACGGCCATCAGGGACACGGGCAGGCTGGCTGCCACCACCAGGAACACCAGGCGCGAGCGGATGGTGGGTGGCATGGCGCCGTAGACCGAAATCAGCAGCGTGGTGACCAGGAACAGCGCCACCAGCCCGCTGATGATGAAGCCCAGCCAACTGCCACCGATGCCGGCCGGCCCTGCGCCGCAGACGCTGCCGGGGGCGAAGTTGGCGGCCGCCATGCCCGTGTAGTGCATGCCGGCGATGGCGGCCCCCATGACGAGGGCGCTGGCCGTCTTCTTGCGAAAGCCCGTCAGCACGGTTTCGTGGCGCAGGCGAAAGCAGATCAGCAGCGCGGCGCTCGAGGCCGCGATGGCGACGAGGACCGAGAGGCCAAACAGCCAGGGGTCGTAGGCGATGCGCGGGCGCATCTGCATCGCTTCCATGCCCAGGTAGTGCATGGCAGCGATACCCAGGCCCATAAGCGTGCCCGCAACCAGCAAGCGTTGCCAACGCAGGTGCCGCCGACGGACCGTGTGCAGGGCCAATGCCGAGGACAGCACGGCGACCAGCCAGGATGCCAGCGTGGTGCCGGCGTCGTAGGCCAGTGGCACCGGCAGCGAAAAGGCCAGCATGCCCACGAAATGCATGGACCAGATGCCGGTCCCCATGGCCAGGGCGCCGCACCCGAGCCACAGCAGTGCGCGGCGCGCATTGCCGATGGCTGCTGCCACCCGCGAGGCCATGTCCAGCGCCACGAACGATGCCACCACCGCCGTCGCGACCGACAGCAGCACCAGCACCAGGTCGTAGCTACCCTGCATGGGCGCCCGGGATCCGGCCCCTGTGCGGGGCGGCTGGCATGCGCAGACTCATCGACACCTCCCCTGGGAAACGCGTGGACATCCTCCTCGGACAACCATGCTAGCGGTTCCCTGCGGCGGCTGAAAGCTTTGCTTTGCACGCCGCCGCCGCAGCAGCAGCGGCTGGACCGGTGCCTCAGAGGCTGGGAATTTTTTGGCCGTGTCCGAAGTGCGCGCCACAACGCCTCGGATCTAGGCGTAAAGCACAGCCATAGCTCGGGCTATGGCGAGCATTTGCAACGACGATCCGGGGTGTTTTGGCGTGCAAGGCGGGCGTGGACGAAAGATTCTCAGTCTCTCAGAACCGGTAGGTCGAGGTCAGTGCGTAGGTGCGCCCCTGCCCATAGAAGCAGTCGCCCCGCGCCAGGCACTGAGTGATGTGCACCTTGTCGGCCAGGTTGGTCACGTTGAAGGCCAGGCGCCAGTCGCCCGCGTCGTAGGCCAGCAGGGCATCTGCCAGCGTGGCCGAAGGGGTGGTGATGGCAGACGTGCCGCTCCACTGCGAGCCGGTGTAGCGCACGCCGGCGCCGACGGTCCAGCCGCCGCGCCCTTCGGAGGCAAAGCGGTGCGACAGCCAGGCCGATGCCGTGTGCTTGGGCACGCTGGCCACGGGCAGGCCCTGGTCGCCAGCGTTGCTGCGAGAAATCTTGGCATCGGTGTAGCCGTAGGCCAGGGTGGCGTCCCAGTGGCTGGCCAGGCTGGCGGTGATCTCGGCCTCCAGCCCGGTGACCTTGACCTCGCCGATCTGCAGGCTGTTGAGCGGGTCTGCCGGGTCATTGGTCTTGCGGTTGGTCTCGCGCAGCTGGTAGGCAGCGACAAAGGCCGAGATGCCCTGGCCTGGTGGCTGCCACTTCACGCCGGCCTCCCACTGCTTGCCGCGCGTGGGCTTGTAGGGTGTGCCGTACACGTCCACGCCGCCCAGCGGCTGGAAGGACTCGGAGTAACCCACGTACGGGGCCCAGCCACCATCCATCTGGTAGGTGGCGCCGGCGCGCTTGGTCCAGGCCTTGTCGTCCACGGCGGCCACGGGGCGGCCTTCGGTGTCGGTCTTGGCGCTGTCGTGGCGCAGGCCCAGCGTGGCCGTCCATCGACCCCAGGTGATCTGGTCCTGGGCATAGAAGCCGAGCTGGCGCTGCGCCACGCCGGGCTGGCGCACCAGGGCCGATGCATTGGGGGCTGTGAAATTGCCGTAGACGGGGTTGTACACGTCGATGGACGGGGCCAGCGCACGCCAGGCCGACTGGCCCGAGTGGTTGCGCTGCATGTCCAGGCCTGCCAGCAGCGTGTGTTGCGTGGCGCCCGCATTGAGCTTGCCCTCGAGCTGGGTGTCGATGAGCAGCATGCGGCCGGTGTTGAGGTTCCAGGAGGCATCGCGCACCACGCTGCGGTTGTCGCTGTTGAACACCGGGCGCGCTGGGCGGCCCGTGGCGGCATTGGCGGCGAAGCTGGTGTAGATGGTGCGGTAGTCCACCTCGGTCACGGTGCGGCGCAGGTTCTGGCGCACGGTCCAGGCATCGTTCAGGCGGTGGCTGAACAGGTAGCCCCAGGAGCTGTTCTCGGTGTTGAAGGCATCCCAGCCCGGCTCGCTGATGAAGGCCGAGCGCGGGATCTGGCCGTAGGGGCTCGGTAGTTGCGTGCCCTGCCAGGGGAAAAAGCCGATCAGCGATCCGCTCTTGTCCTTCTGGTACAGGCCCTGCAGCGTGAGCGAGGTGTCCGCACTGGGGCGCCAGGTCAGCGAGGGCGCCAGCACAGTGCGGTCATCGGCCACGTGGTTGACCTGGGTATCGCTGTCGCGGCCCACGGCCACCAAGCGGTACAGCCACTGGCCATTGGCATCGAGCGCGCCGGTCAGGTCGGCGGCGATCTGCTTGCGTGCATGGCTGCCCACCTGCACCTGCACTTCGCGCGCGGTCTCGGCCTGGGGGCGCTTACTCGTGAGGTTGAGCACACCGCCCACGCTGCCCTGGCCATAGAGCACCGAGGTCGGGCCACGCAGGAATTCCACGCGCTCCAGCGTGTACGGATCGGGCCGGCTGCTGTTGTAGGTGCCGTAGGTGCGCAGCAGGCCGTCCTGGTACTGGGACACATTGGCGCCGCGCGCGCTGAAGCTGTCCACGCGGCTGTCGAAGTAGTTGGAGACGGCGCCGGCGGTGTAGGCGGTGACCTGGCGCAGCGTCTGCACGCCCTGGGCCTCCATCTGGTCACGGGTCACCACGCTGATGGCCTGCGGTGTTTCGAGCAGCGGCGTGTCAGTCTTGGTGGCGCTCAGGGCGCGCTTGGCCACGAAGCCGGAGACCGGCGCCGTGGGGTTCTCCCGCTCTGCGCCGGATTGCACGGTCACGGGGGCGAGGGTGGCTTCAGCGGCGGGGGGCGTGGCGGTCTGGGCCTGTGCACAGGCGCTGCAGACCATCAGGAACGCGGCGTGTGCAATGGCAGTGCGCGGAAGCCGCGCGAGGCAATGGGATGGCATGGTTGTCGATGGCAGTGGTGCAGCCTGCGGCCATGCGGCGGCGAAGGCTGGTTGGCTGGGGTGTGGCGGTGCGCGGCCGGCGCCGTGAAGGCTGCCGGTGGCAGTGGCTGGCGAAAAGAAAAAGGGCCGGGTGCAGGTCCGGACGCCCTGGAGACCCCCACCAGGTTCGATGGCCCTGCAGCCACCTGTGTTGGGGGTTGGCGCCCCTTCGGGCGCGAGTTGTCAGTGCTTCTCGGGGGCGGGTGGCAGGGGTGGCGAGACGGCGCCTTCGGCCTGCACGAAGCTCAGCGTGGTCACGTAGCTGGCTTCACCGTACTTTTCGCCCTGGGCTTCGCCGGGGGTCTTGTCGGTGTGGTGCACTTCGGCCACGTACTGGCCCTTCCAGGGGGTCAGGAACTCCACGGTGCCGTCGGCGGCGGACTCGGCTTCGCGGCTCCAGCCGGCGGGTGAAACCAGTTGCACCTTGGCCTTGGGCAGGGGGTTGCCGTTGAACACGACCTTGAGCTGGCCGGGCTTGCCGGTGGGCACCAGGTCCAGCGCCTGGCCGGGCGCCACGGGCTGGGCCAGGCTGGCGACCCAGCGGGCCGAAGGCTGCCAGTACATCGCAGGCAGGTTGCGCTTGCTGCGGTCGATCAGCGGGTAGGTGGCGGCGGCGAACAGGGTGTCGGCATTGCCGGTCACGGTGTAGGCAAAGGCGTCCTTGGTGAGCTTGCCTTCGACTTTCTGGCTGGCGGTGCCGGCGCGCTGTTCGAGCACGGGCACGCCCTTGAACTTGTCCAGCGAGCCGGGGGAGGTTTCGCGCAGGTTGTCATTGAACTCGCCGAAGTGCAGGCGGGCCTGGCCGCCGGCATTTTCGAGCCACACCTGGTGGGCCTGGGCCGTGGAGGCGCCGGCGATCAGCAGGGCGGCAGCCAGCAGGGGTTTCAGGGAGGATGTCATGGAAGTCTTCCTTTCAATGGTTGGATGTGGAACACGGAATCGAACGAACGCCCCCGGCCCCCGCTGTCGCGGAGCAAGGGGACGAAGGCATGGGGCCCGGGGAGGGGCTCGGCCCGGCATCAGAAATCGACGCTGGCGCTCAGGCTGAAGGCGCGTGGAGCACCCACCACCAGGTAGCCCGAGCCTGGGTAGCCGCCCACCGAGGCCCAGTAGTTCTTGTTGGTTGCGTTGTCGATGCGCGCGCGCAGCGTGACGAGCTTGCCGCCCATCTCGGTCAGGTAGCGGGCACCCAGGTCCAGGCGGTTCCAGCCGGCCACGCGCAAGGTGTTGGCGGCGTTGGCGTAGCTCGATCCGGTGTGCACCAGGCGGCCATCGAGGGCCAGGCCGCGCACGCCAGGTACGTCCCACTCCAAGCCCAGGTTGGCCTGCAGCTTGGGCACGCCGATCACGCGCTGGCCTTCGGTGAGTGCCGAGCCGGTGCGCTGCTGCTTGGCTTCGAGCCAGGTGGCACCGCCGAGCACGCGCAGGCCGCTCACGGCTTCGCCCTGCACGGCCAGTTCCAGGCCCTGGTGGCGGTCCTTGCCGCTCGCGCCGAAGATGCCTGCGGCATCGACCACGGAGCGTGGCTTGTCGGTGGAGAACAGCGCCAGGCTGCCGCCTACGCGGCCGCCGTCGTACTTCACGCCGACTTCCTTCTGCTTGGAGACATAGGGGGCCAGCATCGTGCCCCGGTTGGCTGCGGTCGACGGCGCCGTTTCGCCCTGGCTCAGGCCCTCGGCATAGTTGGCGTAGACCGACAGGCTCTTGTCCAGCTTGTACAACGCAGCCAACAGGGGGCTGGTGCGGCTCTGGTCGTAGCGGTCGGTCTCGACGCCGGTGTTGTAGTTGAAGTTGGCGATGTCGAACTTCTGGTGGCGCACGCCCAGCGTCACGAGCAGGCGCTTGTCCAGCATCGACAGCGTGTCGCCCAGCGCCACGCTGCTCAGTTTGATGCGGCCCGTGGTCAGCGGGTTGCCCATCACCCCGCCGCGCAGCGCGGTGCCGCTGTAGGCCGGCGTGGCGGTGTACAGCGGGTTGTAGAGGTTGGTGGCCTGGGTGTTGCCGAAGTCCATGACATAGGCGTTCTTCTTGTCCAGGCTGAACGAGGAGGCTGCCAGCACCCACTCGTGTCCGATGCTGCCGGTCTGCAGCTTGCCGCGCAGGCCCAGTTCGCCGGTGTTCACGTTGTCCTTGCGGTCGTTGTCGAAGCGGTAGGTGGTGCCGGCGCCAGTGGCCGCATTGGCCACCGAGAGGTTGGCCAGCGAGTTCGATTCGGTGCCGCTGCGCGCGCCGGCAGCGGCCCAGGCGGTGATGTTGGAACTGATGTCCCACTCGCCACGCAGCGTGCCGAAGGTGTCGCGCTCGTTGGAGAAGGCCCAGGGCTGGGCGAAGTTGGTGTTGCCGTCGGGTGCGGTGGGCACAGCGGTCACTGCGCCGAGCGTGACGTTGGTGCGGGTGCGGTTCAGCTTGTGGTCCTGCCAGCCGATGTCGCCCGACAGGCGCACGTCGCGGCTGCGCCAGTCCAGGCCCACGGCGGCCAGGCCAAGCTTGGCCTTCTCGTCGTCGACGGCGGTGCCGCCGTTGTGCGAGGCCACGTTCACGCGGATGCCGGCGCTGCCATCGGGGCCGAAGCGGCGCGCGATGTCGGCCGCCACGTCACTGTGGCCGCCGCTGCCCACGCCCACGCTCACCCGGCTCAGGGGCTCGTTGGGGGCGCGCTTGGGCAGCAGGTTGATGGCGCCGCCCAGGCCGCCACCACCGGGGTTGGCACCGTTGAGGAAGGACGATGCGCCGCGCAGCACTTCCACGCGCTCGAACAGCTCGGTGGCGATGTACTGGCGCGGCAGCAGGCCGTACAGGCCGTTGTAGGCCGTGTCGTCCGAGCCCAGGATGAAGCCGCGGATGAAGTACGACTCCTGGAAGTTGCCGAAGCCCCGGGCCACGCGCACCGTGGGGTCGTTCTGCAGCACATCGCCCACGCTGCGGGCGTGGCGGTCCTGGATCAGTTCATTGGTGTAGCTGATGGCGGAGAACGGCGTCTCCATGGCATCGCGCGTGCCCAGAATGCCGACTCGGCCGCCGCGTGCCACCTGGCCGCCTGCATAGGCCGGTGACAGGCCCTGTGCCGATGCGTCGGCGCTGGCATTCACGGTGACGGTGGAGAGCGCCTTGTCGCTGCCGGCACTGGTCTGGGCGTGCACGGCGGGCAGGGCCAGCATGCACAGCAGAGCCGCAGCAAGGGCCGCCGGTGTGTGCGGGAACTGGGTGCGGGACGGGCCCCGGGGCGTGATGGCGGTGTGGTGCATGGTGGTCGGCGGTAAGAGCAAAGAAGGGTCAGAAAGGGGTGGCAGGGTCATCGCCGGGGTTGGGATCCGCTGGGGCCGCGGCCGGCGTTGGCCGCCAGGTGAACCAGCCCATCACGGCCACGGGCACGCCCAGCCCGACCCAGGACCACCAGTCGCCCCAGGTGTCCGAGATGAGCGCGGTGGCCAGCCCGCTGGCGGTCAGCAGCCCCAGCACGATGGGCCAGCCCCACAGGGTGCGAAACGGCGTGGATGCGTTTTTCATGCGGACTGCTCCGGGCGGGCCATGGTGGCCGTGGCGCCAGCGGGCAGGCCGGTGGCCGTGGCGGTTGCAGGCGCGGCGGCCGAGGCAGGCGCCCTGCGGCGCAGCCACAGGTACAGGCCGCTGCCCAGCACCACGATGGTGGCAATGTCGAGCAGCGCCCAGAGAATCTTCATGGGCATGCCGCCGTAGTCGCCGAAGTGCAGCGGCTGCGAGACCAGAAGCGCCGTGAGGTACCAGGGCAACTGCGGTGCGGCGGTGACCTGGCCGCTGTGCGCGTCGACCAGCACCGGCTGCAGCAGGCGCGAGGTCAGGGGCTCGGCGCCGCGCAGGAACACGGTGTTGTGGTGCGGGCTTGAGAACGAGGTTCCGGGGAAGGCGATGAACGACAGTTTGTTACCTGGCGCGTGCGTGCGCGCGGCGTCCACTGCCTGCTGCAGCGGCCCGCGCTGGTCCATGGCGATCACGGGCTTGCCCTTGTAGGGCGCCAGCAGGGTCGACAACTGGTCGTACTGCCAGTACTTGATCATCAGGTCGGCCCATGTGTTGATCATGCCGGTGGCGCCCACCACCAGGGCCCAGACCAGGGTGACGACGCCCAGCAGGTTGTGCAGGTCGAGCCATTTCACGCGCGTGGAGCGGTCGCGCCGCACGTCACCGAACTGCAGCTTGCGCATGAAGGGCGCGTACAGCACCACGCCGGTGACGATGGCCACCAGCAGCAAGAGGCCCATGAATCCGAGGAACAGCTTGCCCGGCAGGCCCGCGAAGAGGTCCACGTGCAGGCGGAACATCAGGTTCATGAAGCCCTGGTTGGTGGGCACGTCGGACAGCACCTTGGCCGTGCGCGCATCCACCGCCACGGACTTGAAGTCCTCGGTGGGCTCGGGCGTGTGCGTGAGGGTGACGAACCAGACCTTGTCGTCGTCCTCGGCCTGCGAGACGAACTGCACCATGCGCCCGGGGTGCACGGCCTTGGCGGCAGCGATCACGGTATCGAGGCTGGCGCGCGGCGTGCCCTCGGGCATGGCGGGCGCCTCGACCTCGGTGCCCAGCAGGTGGCCGATTTCGTGGTGGAAGATCAGCGGCAGGCCAGTGAGGCACAGCAGCAGCATGAAGATGGTGCAGACCAGGCTGGACCACTTGTGGGTCCAGGACCAGCGGCGGATGGCGGTGGGTGACAGCATGGTGCGGGGCTCGGTGGAACCCCTTCGGGTCATGTCGATGGACGAGGGCTGAGAGGGCGTTTGGGCTCGAATTTTACAATGCAAGTAAGAATGATTTGTTTTTGCGTTGTCATGAATCTGTTGTTTTGATGCCCAAAAAAATGCCCGGCGCCCTTGGGGAGCGCCGGGCTGTGCAAGCGCTACGGGGCGCGTGTGCTCAGTACCTTGCCTTGAGCGCCAGCGTCACGCGGCGCGGCTCGCCGTAGAAGTTCTGGCGAAAGGTGTTGGAGACCTTCTCGTAGTAGGTCTTGTCGAACAGGTTGTCCACCGAGAGGTTCAGCGCCAGCTGGTCGTTGATCTGGTAACCCACCTGGGCGCTGGCCAGCACGTAGTCGCCCGGGGTGATGCGCAGTGCGCCGCTCTGCGCGAAGAACTCGCTGCGGTAGGAGATGCCGCCACCGATGCTGAAGCCGCGCAGCGCGGGCGAGGTGAAGGCATAGCGCGTGAACAGGTTCACGCTGTGGCGCGGGGTGATGGGGCTGAACACCTGGCCTACCTGGGATACGGGCGCATTGAGGTAGAGCGTGTCGTTGTAGGCGTAGCCGGCCACCACGTCCCAGCCGGGCTGGGGCTGGCCGCTGACCTCGGCCTCGAAGCCCTGCGAGCGCACCTTGCCGCCGGCGATGGACGCATTGGTCGCGTTCGGGTCGGTCATGGCGCGGTTCTCGTCGATGATGCGGAACACGGCAGCATGCGCCTGCAGGCGCTTGTCCAGGAACTCGCCCTTTACGCCGAACTCCACCTGCTTGCCAGTGCGTGGCGCGAGCAGGTTCTTGGCCGCGTCGAGCTGGCTCTGCACCACGAAGGTCTCGGAGTAGCCTGCGTAGGCGGTGTACTGCGGATGAAAGTCGTACAGCACTGCCACCGAAGGCACGAACTGGCGGCCCGGGTCGGCCACGCTCGTGGCGGCACCGGTGCTGGTGCTGCGCGTCACCGCGTCGGCCCAGCTCAGGCGCCCGCCGGCCAGTACCTTGACGGCGTCCGCCACGCTGACCTGCGCCTGGCCGTACAGTGCGTTCTCGTTGCGCGTGGTGATGGCCGTATAGCCGGGCAGCACGAGAGCCGGGTAGGGCGCGCCATAGTTGGGCGTGAGCAGGTTGGCCTGGGTTGGGGTGCCGTAGACGAAGTTGTTGTCGTAGCTCTTGTTCTCGCTGCGGCTGGCGCCCACCAGCAGGCGGTGGGTGCGGCCCGCCACGTCCACCGGCAGGTTGGCGAACAGGTCGTAGTTGCGTGTCTTCACATGGGTCAGGCCATCCACCATTTCCATGGTGAAGTTGCCATTGGGGGCGAGGGCGCTGTTGGCGCGGGCGGCACTGTAGAAGGCGGTGCGGTCCACATCGCGGGCCGACAGGCGCACCGTGCCTCCGCCCGAGAGGCGGTGCTCCAGCTCGGCGAAGAGGTCGGTGGTTTCCAGGTCCTGGCGGTTGGACGCCAGGCCCGAGAAGGCGCTGCGCGGCAGGCTGGCCAGACGGCCGTCGGCATAGGTGGGCAGGCCCTGGTCGATAGAGGCGCGCACGCGCTGCTGGGCGCCGCCGATGGACAGCGTGGTGGACGGGGCGATGTCCCACTCCAGCGTGCCATACCCCAGGCGCTTGTTGTTGAACAGGGTGTCGACATGGCTGTCGCGGTCTTCCGCCACCGCCACTGCGCGGGCGCGCACGGTGCCGCTGGCGTTGAGCGCACCGCCCACGTCCACCGTGCCGCGGCGCAGACCGAAGGAGCCCACGGACGCATCGGCGTTGATCATCAGCTTGCCCGGTGCGCGCTTGCGCACCAGGTTCACGGTGCCTCCCGGCTCGCTGCCGCCCTGCAGCATGCCGGCGGGGCCGCGCAGCACCTCGATGCGGTCGTACATGGCGGCGTCCAGCGTGCTGTAGTTGCCCTGCGGGATGGGCACATCGTCGAGCTGGATGGAGCCCAGATCGAAGCCGCGCGACTGGAAGGTGTTGTAGTTGCCCGCACCGTCGAAGCGGGTCACGTTGATGCCGGTGCTGAACTTGACGGCGTCTTCGACCTTGGTGACGTTGCGGTCATCGAGCTGCTGGCGCGTGATGACGCTGATGGACTGCGGAATCTCGCGCGGAGCCTGCTCCATCTTGCCCACGCTGAGCTTGCGGGCGGTGTACTGGCCCGTGCCTTCGGTGGTGTCGATGGAGTTGGTCACCTTCACCTCGGGCAGGGCGGCGTCCTGCGCCTGGGCCGTCGCCATGCAACTGCAGGCGGCCAGCAGAGCCAGGGTGGTGAGGCGAAACGAGGGCGCAGTGGATGCGCGCAGGTGGTGGGTGGAAAGGCGGCGGTGTGTCATGGCATGGGCAGGGTGGCTGAAGGTGGGTGCAAAAAAACTCAGAATCGTGTGCGCAGCGTGACCTGCAGCGCGCGCGGCGAGCCGGGCAGGATCAGGTTGTCGTTGCTGCCGTGGGCTGAGACGTAGTACTTGCGGTTGGTGAGGTTCTTCACGTTCACGTCCAGGCCCCACTGGCCCAGCGTGTACTGCAGGGCGGCGTCCACCGTGGTGTAGGCGGGCAGGGTGACCAGGTTGGTCAGCGAGGTGAAGCGCTCACCCACGTGGCTCACGCCGCCGCCCAGGCGCAGGCCGTGGGCTACATCTTTCATGGCCCAGAGGAAGGCCGAGCTGCGGGGGGTCAGTGCAGCCACCTTGCCCTGTGAAGGCACGTTCACGGTGGGCAACTGGCTGCTGGCGGCTGTGGCCAGGGATTTCGCCATGCGGCCATTGAGATAGGCATAGCCTGCGCTCACGTCCCAGCCGGACAGCCGGCCACTGCCGGTGAGCTCCAGCCCATTGGTGCGCTGCGTGCCTACGTTGATCTGGCGCGCAGGGTTGGATGGGTCGGTGTTCTTGATGTTGGTGCGTTCCAGGTTGAAGAGCGCGCCGGTGAGATTGAGGCGGCCGTCGAGCAGGTCGAGCTTGACGCCGATCTCCTTGTTCTGCGTGATCTCGGGCTCGTTGGCCGTGTTGTTGGCCGCCAGCGCGAAGGTCTCGCCCGAGGGTTGGAAGGACTTGCTGTACGACACGTAGTACGACACCTGCTCGCTGGGCTGCCAGACCAGGCCGGCGCGCGGGCTGAACTTCTTGTCGGTGCGCTCAAGGCTGGCCAGGGTGCGGTCAAAGCGGGTGTCCTGCTTGAAGACGTCGTAGCGCGCGCCCACCAGGGCCTTCCACTGCGGTGCCAGGGTGATCTGGTCCTGCAGGTACAGGCCCACGGTGCCCTGCTCCGTGTGGCTGGGGATGGCGCCGGTGGCGGTGTAGGCGCTGGCGGGGATGGCCGGTGTGGGCACGTTGCCGGGGTTCAGGATGCTCACGCGGTCCACCACGCCGCCCGAGACGGACTCGGCGCGCTTTTTCTGCTGGCCCAGCTCCATGCCCATCAGCCATTCCTGGCGCAGCCCGCCCAGGTGGTTGCGCCAGGTCACGTCGGTCTGGTTGAACATGCCGCTCTCGTCGCGAAAGACCAGGCTGCGGGTGCGGCCCACGGTCATCGTGACTGGGTCGGTGGTGCCGCTGGGAAGGGTGTTGTAGCGGTCCAGCGTGTAGTCGTACACGCGGGTGACGTTGCGCACCGACCAGTCGTCGTTGAAGCGGTGGTTGAGCGTGGCCGTGAAGGACTGGACGTTGCTGGTGCTGGTGTCGTCCTTCACCGCCGTGCCCGAGCCGTAGTAGGTGCCGGCCGGCACGTTGACGGGGCGGCCGTTGAGCGCGGGGATGCCGAAGTCCGTGAGCCGCTGGTCGCGGGCGTTGGTGTACTGCAGCAGCAACTGGGTCTCGGGTGCGAGCTTGAGTGCCAGCGAGGGTGCGAAGTTGTGGCGTTTGACGAACTGCTGATCGCGGTAGCTGCCCGAATCCTCGCCCGCCAGGTTCAGGCGCAAGGCGGCGGCATCGTTGATGCCCAGGTTCACATCGGCCGTGGCGCGGCGGTAGTCGTGGCTGCCCAGGCCCAGCGTGGCCTCGCCCGAGGTGGTACCGAACACGGGCTTCTTGGTCACGCGGTTGATGAGCCCGCCCGACGATCCGCGCCCGTAGAGCACGGCGGCCGGGCCCTTGAGCACCTCGATGCGCTCGATGTCGGCCAGGTCGCGGAAGTACAGCGCGTCATCGCGCACGCCATCGACGAACTGGTCGGCGATGGCCGTGAAGCCGCGGATCACCACCTGGTCGCGCTGGCCGTCGCCATGGCTCATGGCCACGCCGGGCACGTTGCGCAGCGCGTCTTCCATGGAGCGCGCGCCCTGGTCGCGCAGCAGTTGCCCCGGTACCACGTTGACGGCTTGAGGCACGTCGCGCAGCGGGGCACTGCCCTTGGTGGCCGTGGTGCTGGCGGCGGGGGCGTAGGCATCGTCCGCAGCACCTGACTTGATGGTGACCTCGCCCAGCGTCTGGGGCGCGCGGGGCGCGGGGACGGCCTGGGCCAGGGCGGAGGTGCCGAAGGCGGCGATCAGGGCCGCAGCCACAGGCGTGCGTGCGGCGGAAAACAGGGGGTGCAGGGGCATGGGATACCTTGGACGGGACACAGCGATGGAAGAAAAAGAAACCGGTGAGAGGGGGTGGGCGGAGAGGGGGAGCCCATCACCACCCGGCGGCCCAGGCGGCCAGCCCGGCCAGCAGGGCTGCGCCGGCCAGCGTTGGCGCGCGACGGGGCTGCCAGGTCATCACCGCGGTGACGGCCACGGCGGCCACCGACAGCGCGATGGTCCAGGCCGTCACACCCAGCGAGGAGGGGGTGCCGGACTGGGGCCGCGCGGCCAGCCACAGCGAGAGGGCCAGCAGCAGCCAGCCCACGCGACGCAGTTGCGCCAGGCGGGGCGTGGCGGTCTGGCGGCCCAGGGCATCCTCGTGGTGCCGGTCCATGCCCAGGGCAATGGCAGACCAGGCGGCAAAGCAGAAGAAAAAGGTGGACATGGCGACTCGTTCAGGCCTGGGAGGCCGGCAGGGCATCGGGGGTGGCCATGGCTGCCGAGCGGTTGGGCATCACTGCCTTGCCCGGCAGCGGCCGGCCCGGGCGCAGGCGCCAGGCGAGCCAGGAGAGCAGCGCACCGGTGGCCAGGAAGCTGAGGTCCATGCCGGCCCACAGCCAGTCGCCCGCAGGCAGGCTGACCCCCAGGTGCGTGGCGGTGGTCAGCGCATTGAGCACCGGCAGCGCTGCCCAGGCGGCACCGGCCAGGGCCAGCACCAGCGACCAGCCGCGCCGGTTGGGGAACAGCACCCCCCAGAGCAGCGCCACGCCCCAGGCGCCGAAGAAGTACGACAGCTCGGCATCGGGCCGTTCGGGCGCGTCCAGCGGGATCAGCCGGTTGGAGGCCATGTACACGGCGCAGGCCAGCGGCAGGCCCGCGAGCGAGGCGATGTTGAGGCTGGCCACCAGGCGCTGGCCGAACGGAAGACGCAAGGGCACATCGGCCGCGACCCCCTTGCGCTGCCCCTGCGCGCTGCGCTTGACCGACCACAGCACCATGCCGGTGGCGATCATCAGGCTGCCCAAAAGGCCAAAGCCCACCAGCACCCAGCGCATGCCGGGGCCCGCAAAGCGTCCCAGGTGCAGGCCATAGAGCACGCCATAGGTCACGGCGGCGGGCGAGGTGGCGTCGGTCTGCTCCAGCAGCGCGCCGGTGGTGCCGTTGAACAGCATGCGCTCGGGGCGGTACTGCAGGCGGTCGCCCTCATGGCGCGTGACCTCCACCACCGGCGTGCCCTGCGCGTCGCGCCGTGCCTGGATGCCGCCGATGCGCCCGCCGTCCCAGCGCTGGCGCGCGGTTTCCAGGATGGCGGCGAGCGGCATGGCTGCGGGCAGCGGCGCCACCTTGTCGCCGGGGCTGCGGCGCACGCGCCGCTCGGGCTTTTCACCCTGCAGGTCGGCGAAATAGGTCTGTGAATCCACGCCCTTGGGGCCCTGGTAGGCCGCCGCGATGCCCGAGGGCATGTACAGCGTGTGGAAGATCATCAGCCCGCTGAAGGTGATCATCAGGTAGAAGGGCAGCACCAGCACGCCGGTGACGTTGTGCGCATCGAGCCAGGCGCGCTGCCCGCCCTTGGCCGGGCGGAAGGTGAAGAAGTCCTTGAAGATGCGCCGGTGCGTGACCACGCCCGTGAGCAGGGCGATGAACATCAGCATGGTGGCCACGCCCACCACCCAGCGGCCTTCGATGGCCCAACGGCTTTTCTGCGCGGTGCGCAGCTCGTAGTGGAAGCGGTAGAAGAACTCGCCGCCCATGGTCTTGCGCGCATCCACCGTCTCGCCGGTCTGCGGGTTCATGAGCAGGGTCTCGAAGCGGCCATTGCCCGTGTCGCGCCACAGCAGCGTGACGGCATTCTGGCGCTCGTCGGGCATGCGCAGTATCCACTGCGTGACGTCGGGCACCTTCTTGTTCATGGCGGCCACGGCGCGCTCGGCCACGTCGGCGTTGGCGGGCGGCATGCCGTGCAACTCGGGCCGCATCCACAGGTTCAGCTCGGTCTTGAAGAACGACAGCGTGCCCGTGAGAAAAATGGCGAACAGCAGCCAGCCCAGAACGAGCCCGGCCCAGGTGTGCAGCCAGGACATGGCCTGGCGGAAGCCTTCGCGCGCCTGTTCACGCGCTGCGCGCGGCGCTGGGGGTGCGGGGGTGGTATCGGTCATTGCAGTGTCTCCAGCCAGCGCGGCGCCATGGCGCAGGCGCCCAGCACCAGCGCGGGCAGCAGGGTGCCGCCCCAGGCGCCCCAGGCCGTGCGGGCGTAGAAGGCCCAGCCTGCGGCGCCCGCGTAGACCAGCCAGGCCAGCATGGTGGCGGTGAGCACCGCTTCCACGCGCGGCATGGCCTGGGCCAGGGCGAGGGACAGGGCGGCGGTGAAGGCCGCAGCCAGCGCATACCCGCCCGCCGTGGCGGCCAGCGCGCGCGAGGTGATGGCCAGGCGGTAGCGCCAGCCGGGATGGGTCGTTTTCATGACGAGCCTCCCTGCCTCAGAAGCCGCCGCGCCGTGTGGGCGAGGCGGTGCACGGGCCCAGGCGGTGGTGGTCGTTCTGGTGGGGCAAGCGGCGGTGCATGTCGGTACTCCCTGGTGTCGCGTTCGGTGGTTGCTTGCGGCCAGGGGTGTTGGTAGTGCTTGCATGGCAGGCGCGGCGACACCCAAGGCGTGGCACCCGAAGGCGGCGGCGCCATGACGACGGTGCGCAGCCAACGGATGAAGGCCGCGCACAGGCGCGGCGCGGGATGCGGGGGCATCCCGGAGTTCATGGTTGGCTGGCAGGAGAGGGTGCGTGAACGAACGCGCCCCGGTGCTGGGGACGCGCTGTGGAGGCGGGCTGCTGGCTGGGCCCGTAGTTTACTTAATTGAGAACGGTTCTCATTGTTTGTTTGCAACGTGTGTGCGTTTGCAACAACGTTGGCGCCGTCGAGCCACTGTTGTCCGGCGAGCGGGCATAAAAAAACGGGCCGAGGCCCGTTGTGGAAGGTGTGGGGTACTTGTCGTTGGCGCTGGTTTGTCAGTCTTTTTATGGTCGAGTCTGCTTTTTCTACTGTCTTCGTGGGGCGACTCGTGAATGGGGAAAGCTCAGTCTTCTTCGCTCATCTGGGACTGCAGGTAGTTCTGCAGGCCGACCTTGGCGATCAGCTCGATCTGGGTTTCCAGAAAGTCGATGTGCTCTTCGGTGTCGTCGAGGATCTTTTGCAGGATGTCGCGCGAGACGTAGTCGCGCACGGTCTCGCAGTGGGCAATGCCCTCCTTGATGGTGGCCTGGGCGCCTTTTTCGGAGCTCAGGTCGCAGGCCAGGATCTCCGGCACGTCCTCACCGACCTGCAGCTTGGCCAGGTCCTGCAGGTTGGGCAGGCCGTCGAGCATGAAGATGCGGTCCATGAGCACGTCGGCGTGCTTCATCTCGCCGATCGACTCCTGGTATTCCTTCTTGGCCAGCTTGTCGAAGCCCCAGTGCTTGAGCATGCGGTAGTGCAGGAAGTACTGGTTGATGGCGGTGAGCTCGTTCTTGAGCTGGGCCTGCAGATGGCCGATGACCTGTGCGTCGCCTTGCATGGGGAGACCTCCTTGTTATGTGATTCGCCGCTGATTGTCGTGAGCGCGGGCGCCGCACGCAAGGCAAGCCCCCGTACCTTCGCATTGGCTGCGTGTGATGCTGAGTTGTGTTCGCGTTCGGTGCTCTTCGCGGTGCCTCGCCCAGGGGTTTTCGCCAAAAATTCACAGAAGCTGCCCACAGTCATGCCAGGGACCCAGGCGCCTGAAACAGCCGCTTTCAACCCGCAACAGACGCAGGGCCGGGTTTCCAAGTATAGTCAAAGGCAATTGATTCAATCAAATCAATTAATTGGATTGATGGCCTCAGAAGGCCTAAACTTCATTCCGTAGTCAGTTCAACCACCCTTAAGGAAACAGCAATGTCCCTGATCAACACGCAAGTTCAACCCTTCAAGACCACCGCTTTCGTCAACCGCAATGGCAAGGGCGAGTTCATCGACCTGACCGAAGCCGATCTCAAAGGCAAGTGGTCCGTGCTGATCTTCATGCCTGCCGCCTTCACCTTCAATTGCCCCACCGAAATCGAAGACGCGGCCGACAATTACCCCGAATTCCAGAAGGCTGGCACCGAGGTCTACATCGTCACCACCGACACGCATTTCTCGCACAAGGTCTGGCACGAAACCTCGCCCGCCGTGGGCAAGGCCAAGTTCCCCCTGGTTGGCGACCCAACGCACCAGTTGACCAATGCCTTCGGCGTGCACATCCCTGAAGAAGGCCTGGCACTGCGCGGCACTTTCGTGATCAACCCCGACGGCATCATCAAGACCGCCGAAGTGCATTCCAACGAAATCGCCCGCGACGTCAAGGAAACCGTGCGCAAGCTCAAGGCCGCCCAGTACACCGCCGCCCACCCCGGTGAAGTGTGCCCCGCCAAGTGGAACGACGGCGCCAAGACCCTGGCTCCTTCGCTGGACCTGGTCGGCAAGATCTGATCGGCTGATTGCATCGGCAGAGCGGCCTTGGGGCCGCTCCCCAGCCGGACAGCGTCATGGCGCGCGTGCGCCATGCCGTCCGGCTTTTTTTCGCCCATTTTTTACGCTCTGTTGCGGACCCAGGCTTGCCACAAGCGGCCTTGGCCCCCACCCTATAAGCCAGAACTCGAAAGGACACCACCATGCTCGACGACCAACTCAAGACCCAGCTTGCCGCCTACCTGGAGCGCGTGACGCAGCCGTTCGAACTGGTGGCCTCCCTGGACGACAGCGCGACCTCGCGCGAGATGCTGGAGCTGTTGACCACCATCCAGTCCCTGCGCAGCGACAAGATCAGCCTGCGCACCGATGGCCAGGACGCACGCAAGCCCTCGTTCAGCCTGCAGCGCGTGGGCAGCACGAATTCGCTGCGCTTTGCCGGCCTGCCCCTGGGCCATGAGTTCACCTCGCTGGTGCTGGCCCTCTTGTGGACCGGTGGCCATCCGCCCAAGGTCGAGCCCGAGGTGATCGAGCAGATCGCCGCGCTCGACGGCGACTTCGAGTTCGACGTCTACATGAGCCTGACCTGCCACAACTGCCCGGACGTGGTGCAGGCGCTGTCGCTCATGTCCATCTTCAACCCCAAGATCAAGACCACCGTGGTCGAGGGCGGTGCCTTCCAGCAGGAAGTGGCCGACCGCGAGATCATGGCCGTGCCCATGGTGTTCATGAACGGCAAGGTCTTCGCCTCGGGCCGCATGTCGGTCGAGGAGATCATTGCCAAGCTCGATACCGGCGCAGCAGCCCGCGATGCGGCCAAGCTGTCGGCCAAGGCACCTTATGACGTGCTCATCGTCGGCGGCGGCCCTGCCGGCGCTGCAGCCGCGGTGTACGCTGCCCGCAAGGGCATCCGCACCGGCGTGGCGGCCGAGCGCTTCGGCGGCCAGGTCAACGACACGCTGGCCATCGAGAACTACATCTCGGTGCTGGAGACCGATGGCCCCAAGTTCGCTGCCGCGCTCGAAGCCCACACCCGTGCCTACGATGTGGACATCATGAACCTGCAGCGCGCCGACAGGCTGATCCCCGCCAGCGAGCCCGGCGGCCTGATCGGCGTGCAACTGGCCAACGGTGCCACGCTGCATTCCAAGACGGTGATCCTGTCCACCGGCGCGCGCTGGCGCAACGTCAATGTGCCCGGCGAAGCCGAGTACAAGAACAAGGGCGTGGCCTACTGCCCGCACTGCGATGGTCCGCTGTTCAAGGGCAAGCGCACGGCCGTGATCGGCGGCGGCAACTCGGGTGTCGAGGCCGCCATCGACCTGGCCGGCCTGGTGGCCCATGTCACGCTGGTCGAGTTCGCTGACCAGCTCAAGGCCGATGCCGTGCTGGTCAACAAGCTCAAGAGCCTGCCCAACGTGAGCATCCACACCAACGCGCAGACCACCGAGATCACCGGTGCCGATGGCAAGGTCAATGGCCTCAAGTACAAGGACCGTGCCACGAACGAGGAGCACCTGGTGCCGCTCGAGGGCGTGTTCGTGCAGATCGGCCTGGTGCCCAACACCGAATGGCTCAAGGGCACTGTGGAGCTGTCCAGGTTCGGCGAGGTCATCGTCGACTCGCATGGCCGCACCAACCTGCCTGGCGTGTTCGCCGCCGGCGACTGCACCACGGTGCCGTTCAAGCAGATCGTCATTGCCGCAGGCGATGGCTCCAAGGCTGCCCTTGCCGCCTTTGACCACCTGATCCGCATGCCGGTGCTGGCCAAGGCCACGGCCGAAGCCGTGCCGGAAGCCGTGGCTGCATGACCCTGCGCGCCGATTGGTAAATGAACGGGAGCCTGCGGGCTCCCGTTTCTGTTTTTGCGTGCCTGGGGGCCACGCAGCAGCACGTCTGCCGTTTGCCGGGCAATTGGCAAGGTCAATGTGTATTGATAACTATTCTCATATAATGCCCCCATAGCCAGCCATTGCCAGCCCGTTGAAGGGCCTCGCGGAAGCCAGCTCTGTTTCCATCCGTCTCAGAGAAAAAGGGTTTCCTGCCGTGGCGCCATCAATCGATCAATCCCCCCGTTTCGCCCTCCGTCCGCTGGCCCTGCTGGCCGCGCTGGCGTGCGCCTCCTTCACCGGCGCCCAGGCGCAGGCCACGGCCGAGGCGCAGCTCGTGGCGGCAGGTCCCGCGCTCAAGGAGGTGGTGATCAGCGGCTCGCGCAGCGAGCAGAACCCCGACGACCTGCCGATGAGCATCGACGTGATCAACGCCCGCGCGCTCGAAGAGGGCCAGGTGCGTGACATCCGCGATGCGGTGCGCGAGCTGCCCAATGTGTCGGTCACGCGTTCGCCCGCGCGCTTTTCGCTGGCCAGCGGCTCCACCGGCCGCGAGCAGAACGCGGGCTTCAACATCCGCGGGCTCGATGGCAACCGGGTGCTGATGATGGTGGACGGCATCCGCCTGCCGCGCAGCTATGTGTTCAGCGCCAACGCCTTTGGCCGTGACTACCTGGACATGGGCCTCTTGCAGCGCATCGAGGTGGTGCGCGGCGCCACCTCGGCCCTGTACGGCTCGGACGGCATGGCCGGCCTGGTGAACTTCATCACCGTGGACCCCGAGAACTTCCTCAAGGACGGCAAGACCCTGGGCGGCCAGGTGAGCGCGGGCTACGACGGCGACGACCACGGCAAGCGCCTGGGCGCCACGGTGGCAGGGCGGGTCAACGACGCAGTGCAGTGGCTGGTGGCCGGCAGCGTGAACCGCGCGCGCGAGCTCGACAACATGGGCACCAACGATGCGGCCAACGCCGATCGCACCCTGCCCAACCCGCAGAAGGACCAGGGCGGCGCGTTGCTGGGCAAGGTGGTGCTCACCCCCGGCGGCGGCCAGCGCCATGTGTTCACGCTGGAGCATGTGGACAAGACGTCTGACTACGAACTGCTCACCGCACGCTCCAAGCCGCCGCTGGCGGCCACGTCCACGCTGTCGTCCAACTCCTCCACCGACATGCAGCGCACGCGTGCCACGTGGGAGGGCCACTGGCGCCTGAACGCCGGCTTCGCCGACGATGTGAAGGCCACGCTGAGCTTTCAGGACGCGCATTCGCGCGAGTACGCCTTCGAGGACCGCAACACCGCGGCCGACCGTGTGCGCGACGTGACCTACGACGAGCGCAGCTGGCAGGCCAATGTGCAGGGCAGCAAGCTGCTGCGCACGGGCGGCAACTGGGTGCAGAAGATCACCTATGGCATCGACCATTCGTCCGCCAAGGTCACCAACCTGCAGGACGGCGTGACGCCGCCCGTGGGCGAGACCTTCCCGCTCAAGCGCTTTCCCGACACCACCGAGACCAGCACCGCCCTGTATGTGCAGGACGAGATCATGAGCGGCCCCTTCAGCGTGACGCCAGGCGTGCGCTTCGACACCTTCCGCATCAAGGCCGATCAGAGCGGCTTCGGCGCGCAGGCGGTCTCGCTCTCAGGCAACGCCACCTCGCCCAAGCTCGGCGTGCTGTACCGCGCCACAGACGCCTGGAGCGTGTTCGGCAACTATGCTGCGGGCTTTCGCGCGCCCAATGCCGGCCAGGTCAACGCCTTCTTCGAGAACCCGGTCAGCAACTACAAGACGGTGCCCAACGGCAACCTCAAGCCCGAGAAGAGCCAGAACTTCGAGCTGGGCGTGCGCGGCCGCATGGACGCGCTGTCCATCGAGGCAGCGGCCTTCACCGGCCGCTACAAGGACTTCATCGAAGACCTGCGCCAGGTGGGTGGCACCGGCGCGCCGGGCAACCCGCTGGTGTTCCAGTCGGTCAACATCGGCCGCGTCAAGCTCAATGGCTTCGAGGTCAAGGGCGACATGCGCTGGGGCAGCTTCGCGGGCGGCCAGCTGAGCACGCCGTTCGCCTACGGCCAGACGCGTGGCCGCGACACCGCCACTGGCAAGCCGGTCAACACCGTCGACCCCTCGCGCCTGACGGCTGGCCTGCGCTACGACACCAGCGCGTGGATGGCCCGCCTGGAACTGACGCACGCCGCCGCCAAGAAGGCCAGCGACGTGATCGTAGCCACGGGCAGCACGCAGTACCTCACCCCCTCGTACACGGTGCTCGACCTGTCGGGCCAGTGGCGCATCCGCAAGGACCTGCGCCTGAACGCCGGCATCTACAACCTCACCGACAAGAAGCACTGGCGCTGGGCCGACGTGCGCGGCCTGGCCGCCAACGCCAATTTCATCGACGCCTACAGCCAGCCCGGCCGCTCCGTGCGGGTCTCGCTGGTGGCGGATTTCTGAGCCACTTTCTCAAACCCATCGCGCAAGGAGACAGACCATGAGCCACGCCAACGATACGCCCGATGCCCCGGCCTCCGGCGGCCACTGTGACGAGGAATACAGCCTGCCCTGCGCCGAGGCGCTGCTGGCCGGTACGCTGGCCCTGATGACGGGCTATGTGCAGGCCTGCTGCGACAGCCACAGCGATGCGATGGGCCGCAAGATCACCGCCAACCTGCAGATGCTGGCCGATGCCGAAGGCTTCACGCCGCACTTTCGCACCGTGGTCTGGAGCCTGCAGGGCCGCTGGGCCCAGCAGGGTGCAGGGCAGGGGGGCGATGCCGCCAGCGCCGCCCTGTCGGCCGCCGAGCAGCGCCGCGCGCTGTGGCTGACCGCACCGGAGACCGTTCAATGAGCGAGGTACTGATGAACAACGCCGACCCGAACGGAATGCGCGTGCAGACCGCACCCGCCATCCGCGAGCAGTTCGCCGCCGTGCGTGCCACGGGCAAGCGTGCCAAGGACGCGGCCGAGGCGCTGGGCCTGTCCGAAGGTGCGGCCATCGCGGCCCACGCGGGCGAGCACGAATACCCGGTCAAGGCCGTGCCGCTGCAGGGCTCGTGGCTGCAACTGCTGCAGTCGCTGGAAGCCTGCGGCCCGCTCATGGCGCTGACGCGCAACGAGGGCGTGGTGCACGAGAAGACCGGTATCTACACCAACATCTCGGCCACCGGCCCGGTGGGCCTGGCCTTGGGCGAGGATATCGACCTGCGCCTCTTCTTCGCCCAGTGGCATGCCGGCTTTGCCGTGACCGAGGCCGCCGCCGACCCGGCACGCGCGCCCCAGCGCAGCCTGCAGTTCTTCAATGCCCACGGGCGTGCGGTGCACAAGGTGTTCGTGCGCGAAGCCACCGACCTGGCCGCGCTCGATGCCGTGGTGCAGCGCTTTGCCCAGCCGAGCGCGGGCTATGTGTTCGGTGCCGCGCCGCTGGCCGAAGTGCCGCGACCCGACACCGAGATCGACGCCGCCGGCCTGCGCGAGGCCTGGGCCGGGATGCAGGACACGCACGAGTTCTTCGGCCTCACGAAGAAGTTCGCGGTGGAGCGCCAGCAGAGCTTTCGCCTGGTCGAGGGGCAGTTTGCCTGGCGCCTGGCGAAGGAGTCCGTAGCGACGCTGCTGCAGGGCGCGGCGGCAAGCGGTCTGCCCATCATGGTCTTCGTCAGCAGCGGCGGTTGCATTCAGATCCATACCGGCCCCGTGAACAACATCAAACCACTGGACACACCCGGAGCGCAGTGGATCAATGTGCTCGACCCCGGCTTCAACCTGCACCTGCGCACCGACATGGTGGCCAGCGTGTGGCTGGTGGAAAAACCCACGGCCGACGGCGTGGTGACCTCGGTGGAAGCCTTTGACCATGCGGGCGAGCTAATGGCCATGTTCTTTGGCGCGCGCAAGCCCGGCAAGCCCGAGCTGCAGGGCTGGCGCGATCTGGCGGCACGCCTGCCGCGACTGCAGGAGCTGGCCCATGCTGCGTGATAGCGTGTCGATCGAGCGCCGCCATGTGCTGCGCGGTGCTGCCGCACTGCCCTTGTTCTTCGCGCTGGGCCAGGCCCGTGCGGCGGGCGCAGCGCGCATCGTCTCGCTGGGCGGCGCCCTGACCGAGGTGGTCTATCTGCTGGGTGCGCAGGCGCAACTGGTGGGCACCGACACCACCAGCCTGTTCCCCGAGGCCGCGCTCAAGACCGCCAAGGTCGGCTACATGCGCCAGCTGTCGGCCGAGGGGCTGCTCTCGCTCAAGCCCGATGCCGTGGTGGGCACCACCGAGGCGGGACCGCCGGTGGTGCTGGACCAGGTGCGCAGCGCTGGCGTGCGCGTGGAGCTGGTCAAGGCTGACCACACCTGGGACGAAGTGCAGCGCAAGGTGGCCACCGTGGGCAGCGTGGCGGGCCGCGAACGCGAGGCCCAGGCCCTGCAGGCCGAGCTCGATGCCCAGTGGGCCGGCGTGCAGAAAAGCGTGGCCGCTGCCGCACGGCGCCCGCGCGCGATCTTCATCCTCTCGCACAGTGGCAGCCCCATGGTGGCCGGCACCGGCACGGCGGCCGATGCGCTGATCCGCTTTGCCGGCGGTACCAACGCCATCACCCAGTTCGCAGGCTACCGGCCGCTCACGGCCGAGGCCATGGCCAGCGCCGCGCCCGAGGTGCTGCTCAACAGCACGCAGGGCATCGAGGCGCTGGGCGGCGAGGCGGCCTTCTGGCAGCGGCCCGAACTGGCGCTCACGCCCGCGTTCCGCCGCAAGGCCCTGGTGGCCATGGAGGCCAGCCACCTGCTGGGCTTTGGCCCGCGCCTGCCCGCCGCCGTTCGCGAGCTGCATGCGCGCATGCAGGCGATCACCGCGTGAGCCAACTGGCGGCCGTGCAGCCCCTCCCTCGGCGTGCGCCGGGGCGCTTGTCCCCGCGCGCCGCATGGGCGCTGGGCCTAGGGCTGGTACTGCTGGCCTTTGTCTGGGGCAGCACCCAGGGCGCCTACGCGATTGCGCCGGCCCAGTTGTGGCAGGTGCTGCTGCAAGCCGTGGGCGCCGTGCCCGCACCCGAGCATGCGCCCGAGTACCTGGTGTTCGTCAACATCCGCCTTCCGCGCCTGCTGATGGGCGTGGCCGCCGGCGCGGGCCTGGGCCTGGCCGGTGCGCTGATGCAGGGGCTGTTCCGCAACCCGCTGGCCGACCCCGGCCTCATCGGCGTGAGCAGCGGTGCCGCGCTGGCTGCGGCCCTGGCCATCGTGCTGGGCATGCACTTTCTGCCCGACCTGCCGCGCACCCTGGGCAGCTGGACCCTGGTGCTCATGGCCTTTGCCGGCGGCCTGCTGGTCACCGCGCTCATCTACGGCCTGGCGCAGGCCGATGGCGGCACGCGCATGGGGCTGATGCTGCTGGCCGGCGTGGCCGTCAACGCGCTGGCGCTGGCGGGCCTGGGCTACCTCAATTTCATCTCCACCGACGAGCAGTTGCGCAACATCCAGATGTGGCTGTTGGGCAGCCTGGGCGGGGCGCGCTGGAGCGCTGTGGCCCTGGTGGGCAGTTTGGTCGCGGTGGCCTGCGGACTGGGCCTGGCGCTGGCGCGCCCGCTCAATGCCATTGCCCTGGGCGAGGCGCAGGCCGCGCTGCTGGGCGTGCCGGTGGAGCGCACCAAGCGCCTGGCCGTGCTGGTGACGGCGCTGGCGGTGGGTGCCGTGACTGCGGCCACCGGCATCATCGGTTTCATCGGCCTGGTGGCGCCGCACTGGGTGCGGCTCGTGGCCGGGCCGGACCACCGCGTGGTGCTGCCCTGCTCGGCGCTGCTGGGCGCCACGCTGGTGCTGGCGGCCGACGTGGTGGCGCGCACCATCGTCAAGCCGGCCGAGCTGCCGCTCGGCGTGCTCACGGCCTTCATCGGCGTGCCGCTGTTCCTGGCCATGCTGCGCCAGTTCAGGAGCAAAGTGTGAGCGCAAGTTCCCTCCATCCTGGCGATCCGCTGGTATGCGATCAGTTGGGGGTCGGCCTACCAGGGCGTCCGCTGCTGGCCACCGTGCATGCACGCCTGGCGCCTGGCCGCTTTACCGCCATCCTCGGGCCCAACGGGGCGGGTAAGTCCACGCTGCTGTCCATGCTCTCGGGCCAGCGCGCGCCGCGCTCGGGTTCGGTGAGCCTGGGGGGCAGGGCGCTCTCGGCCATGGCCGCGCTGGAACTGGCGCGCCTGCGTGCCGTGCTGCCGCAGGAGACAGCGGTGGCCTTCGACTTCACGGTGCAGGAGGTGGTGGAGATGGGGCGTTTCCCCCACCGCCAGTTGCCCAGTCGGCACGAGGTGCGCATTGCCCACGATGCGATGGAGGCCACCGGCGTGGCCCACCTGGCGACGCGGGGCGTCAACACCCTCTCGGGCGGCGAGCGCGCACGCGCCCACCTGGCCCGGGCGCTGGCCCAGATCTGGGAACCAAGGCCCGATGGCGCCACACGCTGGCTGCTGCTGGACGAACCCACTGCAGCGCTCGACCTGGCGCACCAGCACCAGGCCATGGCCCTGGTGCGCCGCTGGGCGGTGGAGCAGGGCATTGGCGTGGTGGCGGTGCTGCACGACCTGAACCTGGCGCTGCGCTATGCGCACGACACGGTGCTGATGGGCGCTGGGCGCTGCGACGTGGGGCCCACCGGCGAGACGCTGGATGCCGCGGCCATTGCGCGCGTGTGGGGTGTGGAGTGCTCCGAGGTGCATGCCAGCGATGGCACGCCGCAGTTTCTCGTGGCGGCCGGATGATGTGCAGATGACGATTCGGTCATCTGCCATGGCCATGCCCTTGGCCCCATGGGGACATGCGCGCTTGCGCATGCTGCGCTGCACGTTCTTGTCACTAGAATGCGCGCACACCACCATGCGCCGCCTGCTCCTCGTCTTCCTGCTGCTGTTCATGCCGCTCCAGTCCATCTGGGCCGCTGCATCGCCGTATTGCGGGCACGAGGCCGCACCGCAGGCCTCGCATTTTGGCCACCATGTGCATGAGCACCAGGCCGATGAGCAGGCCGCACCATCCCAGACCAGTGAAACGCCCGACCATAGGGGCCTTGCCACCTCTGGCATGGCCGACATGGATTGCCATGCCTGCCATGGCGCGGGCAGCGGCATGGCGCTGAGCGCCAGCGCCCAGGCCATCGTTGTGTCGGTGGGCCGCCCTGCGTCCCAGGCGGCGCCGGCCTGGGTCCACCCACCCCTCTCCCGCCCCGAACGCCCCAACTGGCCCGCCCTCGCCTGAGCGGCGAGGCGGGGCACCGGGTAGCCCCTTCCTGACGATTCCACGCTGCCTTGGCGGGCAGCAGCGGTGCGCGCGTGCGCGCCGGGCATCGTGCCTTGCCGATTTCAAACCCGTGGCCCCTGGCCATTGCAGAGGAATCGGATGCAACGAACGAGAAGAACGAACCACACACCACGGCTGTCCATGGCGGCTGTGGCCCTGGGATGGGCGCTGGCCGGCAGTGCCGCGCTGGCCCAGCCGCCTGCGCCACCGCTCACGCTCAAGGCCTTGTTCGACAGGGCCTGGGAGCGCCAGCCCGAGGCACAGTCGGCCGCACTGCGGCGCGAATCGGCGCAGGCCGCGCGCAGCGGCGCATCGTCCTTTACGGCCGAGCCCGCCGCACTGGAGCTGTCCACCAAGACCGACCGCCCCGGCAGCAACCAGGGCAGCCGCGAGGTCGAGCTGGGCGTGGCCCTGCCGCTGTGGCTACCCGGTGAGCGTGCACGCAAGGCCGCGCTGGGCGATGCCGAGATCAAGGCTGTGGAGAGCCGCCGCCTGGCCGCGCAGCTGCAATTGGCTGCCAGCGTGCGCGAGGCCTGGTGGGCCCTGCAGCGTGCACAGGCGGAAATGGGCCTGGCCCAGGACCGGCTGCAGAACGCCCAGCGCCTGTCGGCCGACGTGGCGCGCCGTTTCAAGTCCGGCGACATGTCGCGTGCCGACCAGACCCAGGCCGACGGCGCCGTGGCCCAGGCCGAAGCCGCCGTGGCCGAAGCGACCGGAGCGCGCGATGTGGCCCAGGCGGCATTGGCCGCATGGGGCGGCAACCGGGAGTTGGCCGACGGCGCGGAGCCCGAGGCTGAAGCCCTGCCTGCGGCCGGCCTACCCGCCGACCATCCGGCTGTGGCCGATTGGCAGGACCAGGCCGAGGTGGCGCGCCGCGCCGCCGACCTGGCTGCCGTGCAGACCCGTGCCAACCCCGAACTGACCGTGGCCGCCACGCGCGGGCGTGAGCAGGCGGGCGAACGCTATCTGCAAAGCTTCACCGTCGGCCTGCGCGTTCCCCTGGGCGGCGGTGACCGTGCGCGCGCCAAGGAGACCGCCGCACGTGCCGACGCACTCGATGCCGAGGTGCGGGCCCGCGTGGAGCAGGACCGGCTGGCCGCCGACGTGGCCGCCGCCATGGCGCGCGTGAAGGCCACCCAGGCCCAGCGCGAGGCCATGGACCGCCATGCGGTACTGGCGCGTGACACGCGCGGCTTCATCGACAAGGCCTTCCGCCTGGGCGAAGCCGACTGGCCCACGCGCCTGCGCGTGGAGCTCGAAGCCGTGCAGGCCGAGCGCCAGTTGGCGCGTGCCCGCATCGATGCCGCCGCCGCAGTCTCCACCTTGCGCCAGGCCCTGGGCTTGCTGCCGCAGTGAGCGCTCAGCCTCTCTCCACCCCATTTTTGTGATCACCATGCAAATCCTTTCTTTTCTTTCCACGCTGGGGCTGGCCCTGGTGATGGGCCTTGTTCCGCCGGCCGCTCTTGCCGATGCGGGCCATGACCATGGCGAGGCTCCCGCCGCTGCGGCCGGCCCGGCCATGCCGCGCTTTGCCGCCACCTCCGATCTGTTCGAACTCGTGGGCGTGCTCGATGGGCAAAAGCTGGCGCTCTACCTTGACCATGCGGGCGACAACAGCCCCGTGAAGGAGGCCCAGCTGGAGCTCGATATCGCCGGCACGCGCGTGCCCGTCACCCGCGTCGCCGAAGGCGAATTCCAGGCTTCGCTGGCCGCACCGCTGGCTGAGGGCGTGAGCCCCGTCACGGCCACCGTGGTGGCCGGTGCCGAGACCGATCTGCTGGCCGGCGAGATCGATGTGCATGCCGCCGCGCACGCCCATGCCGAGCCCGCAGGCCGGCGCAACGCACTGGTGGCCGGTGCCGTGGGCGCCGTGCTGCTGGCCCTGGGCGCCGTGTGGGGTCTGCGGCGCAGCCGCGCCGCCCGTGTGGGAGGTGCCGCATGAAGCACTCTATTGCAACCCGCACCCTGGCCGCCTTGCTGGTGGCCGCCGGCCTGTACGCCCCCCTGGGCGCAGTGGCCGGCGAAGGCCATGACCATGGCGATGCGCCTGCGGCCGCCGACGGCAATGGTCCCAAGCGCCAGCCCGATGGCAGTGTGTTTTTGCCAAAGCCCGCGCAGCGCCAGCTGGGCGTGCGCACCCTGGTAGCGGCCGAGGGCCGGCACCCCAAGGCCTTCGAGCTGGCCGGCACGGTGGTGATGGACCCCAATGCCGGCGGCAAGGTGCAGGCCGCGCTGGCCGGCCGGCTGGAGGCAGGGCCCAAGGGCCTGCCCGGCGTGGGCCAGGCGGTGCGCAAGGGCGAGGTGTTGGCCTATGTGGTGCCTACAGCGGGCGCCATCGAGCGCTCCAACCAGTTGGCCCAGCAGGCCGAGCTGCGCGCCGCGCGCGACCTGGCCGGACGCCGCTTGGCACGTTTGAAGGACCTGGCGGACACCGTGCCGCGCAAGGACATCGAGGCGGCCGAGAGCGAGCTGCAAAGCTTTACCCAGCGCCTGGGCGCCGTGGGGGCGGGCCTGTCCACGCGCGATGCGCTGGTGGCGCCTGTTTCGGGCGTGATCGCCTCGGCCAACGCCGTGGCAGGGCAGGTGGTGGATGCGCGCGAACTGCTGTTCGAGGTGGTGGACCCTTCGCGCTTGCGCGTCGAAGCCCTGGCCTACGACACGGCGCAGGCCCACAGCGTGGCCGGTGCCGCGCTTGCCGTGGGCGGGCAGCGCGTGCCGCTGCGCTTTCTGGGCGCGGCGCGCAGCCTGCGCGACCAGGCGCTGCCGCTGCAGTTTGCGGGCGACTCGGCGGTGCTCGGCACCCTGGCCCTGGGCCAGCCCGTGCGCGTGTTCGTGCAGTCCACCGAGCAGGCCGCCGGCGTGCAGGTGCCCGTGGCGTCGCTGCTGCGCAACCCCGCGAACCAGACCATCGTCTGGGTCAAGGAGTCGCCCGAGCGCTTCGTGCCCCGGGTGGTCACCTACGTGCCGCTGGACGGCACCTCGGTGGCCGTGACCTCGGGCCTCAAGGCCGGTGACCGCGTGGCCACGCAGGGCGCCACGCTGATCAACCAGGTCCGCTAGGAGCCACCCGATGTTCAAGTGGCTACTCGAAAACAGCCTGGCCAACCGGCTGCTGGTGCTCATCGCGGCCGGCGTGCTCATGGCCTATGGCGCCTTCACGCTCTCGCGCACCCCGGTGGACGTGTTCCCCGACCTCAACAAACCCACTGTCACCCTGATGACCGAGGCCGGCGGCATGGCCGCCGAGGAGGTGGAGCAGCTCATCACCTTCCCGCTGGAAACCACGATGAACGGGCTGCCCGGCGTGGAAAGCGTGCGCTCCACCTCCAGTGCCGGCCTGTCCTTCATCTACGTCACCTTCGACTGGAGCACGGACATCTTCCGTGCGCGCCAAATGGTGTCCGAGCGCCTGTCGTCCATGGAGGAGGGGCTGCCCGTGGGCGTGACGCCGCGCATGGGGCCCATCAGCTCCATCATGGGCGAGATCATGCAGGTGGCGATCCCCATCGACGTGCAGCGCACCACGCCCATGGCCGTGCGCGAGTACGCCGACTGGGTGCTGCGCCCGCGCCTGCTGGCGATTGCCGGCGTGGCGCAGGTGATACCCATCGGCGGCGAGGTGCGCCAGTTCCAGGTGCAGCCGCAGACGGCGCGCATGGCCGAGCTGGGCATCACGCACGATCAGCTCACGGGTGCGCTCAAGGGTTTCTCGGCCAATACCTCGGGGGGCTTTCTGGAGCTCAACGGGCGCGAGTACCTGATCCGCCACCTGGGCCGCACCTCGCGCCTGGAAGACCTGCAGAACCTGGCGCTCACCGCGAAGAACGGCCAGCCCGTGCTGCTGCGCCAGGTGGCCGAGGTGACGTTTGCCGCCGCACTCAAGCGCGGCGACGCGGGCTTCGAGGGCAAGCCGGCCGTGATCCTGGGTATCCAGAAGCAGCCCACGGCCGACACGATTGCGCTCACGCGCAGCATCGAGGCAGCACTTGGGGACTTGAAGAAGTCGTTGCCCGCAGGCATGGAGGCGCCGCGCGTCACCTTCCGCCAGGCCAGCTTCATCGAGGCCTCGGTCACCACCTTACAGGGCAAGCTCATGGGCGCATCGGTGTTCGTGGCGGTGATTTTGTTCGTGTTTCTCGGAACGCTCAGGCCCACGGTGATCGCGCTCACGGCCATCCCGGTGTCGATCTTCATCACGGCGCTGGTGTTCAAGTACTTCGGCCTGTCCATCAACACCATGACGCTGGGCGGTTTGGCCATTGCCATCGGCGGCCTGGTGGACGATGCCGTGGTGGACGTGGAGAACGTGCTGCGCCGCCTGAAGATGGACCGCGCCAAGCACCCGAACCACCGCTTGCACCCCATCGAGGTGGTCAAGCTCGCGTCGATGGAAGTGCGCTCGGGCATCCTCTACGCCACGGCCATCATCGTGCTGGTGTTCCTGCCGCTGTTCGCGCTGCCGGGCATCGAGGGGCGGTTGTTCGTGCCCCTGGGCATCGCCTTCATCGTCTCCACCGTGGCCTCGCTGCTGGTGTCGGTCACGGTCACGCCGGTGCTGGCCTTCTATCTGCTGCCACGCATGAAGAACCTGGACCATGGCGACACGCGCGTGGTGGCCTGGCTCAAGGCGCGCTACCGCAGCGGGCTGCTGGGCGTGCTGGCGCGGCCGCGCATCGCCATGGCCGTGAGCGCAGTGGCGGTGGTGCTGTCGGTGGCGGCGGTGCCGTTCTTTCCGACCACCTTTTTGCCACCGTTCAACGAGGGCACGCTGCTCATCGGCATGCGCCTGAACCCGGGCGTGACGCTGGCCGAGTCGGCCGCCCTGGCCAGCCAGGCCGAGGTGCTGGTGCGCCAGGTGCCCGAGGTCACGCACGTGGGCCGGCGCAGCGGCCGGGCCGAGCTGGACGAACATGCCGAGGGCGTGCACGTGAGCGAACTCGACGTGGGCCTGCTGCCCGCGGCCGAGCTGAAACGCAGCATGGCCGAGGTGCAGGCCGACATCCGCAGCCGGCTGGCGCAGATGCCGGCGGCGATTGCCATCGGCCAGCCGATCTCGCACCGCATCGACCACATGCTCTCGGGCGTGCGCTCGCAGATCGCGATCAAGCTCTTTGGCGAGGACCTCGATACCCTGCGCGGCCAGGCCGATGCGCTGCGCGCGCGCCTGGCCAGCATCGACGGCCTGGCCGACCTGGAGGTGGAAAAGCAGGTGCTGGCGCCGCAGATCACCGTGCGCGTGGACCATGCCGCCGCAGCCCAGTACGGCGTGCCGGCCGCGCAGGTGCTGGCCACCTTGCAGGGCCTGGTGGAGGGCGAGAAAGTCACGCAGATCGTGGAGGGCAGCCGCCGCTTTGCGCTGGTGGTGCGCCTGCCCGAGAGCGCGCGCTCACTTGAAGGCCTGGCGCAGATCATGATCGAGACCCCGCGCGGGCGGGTGCCGCTGTCGCGCCTGGCCAGCATCGAGGACGGCGACGGCCCCAACCAGATCAGCCGCGACGACGGCAAGCGCCGCATCGTGCTGTCGGCCAACGCGCAGGGCCGGGCGCTGTCCGACGTGGTGGCCGACATCCGCAAGGTGGTGGGCGAGACGCGCCTGCCCGATGGCTACTTCATCACCCTGGGCGGCCAGTTCCAGGCGCAGGAGGAGGCCAGCCGCCTGGTGGGCATGCTGGCCGTGGTCTCGCTGGTGCTGATGTTCGTGGTGCTGTACACGCGCTACCGCTCGGCAATGCTGTCGGCGCTGATCATGGCCAACATCCCGCTGGCGCTGGTGGGTGCCGTGCTGGGGCTGTGGATCTCGGGCCAGCCGCTGTCGGTGGCGGCGCTGATCGGCTTCATCACGCTGGCGGGCATCTCGGTGCGCAACGGCATTTTGAAGGTGAGCCACTACCTGAACCTGATGCGCGTGGAGGGTGAGAACTTCGACCACGCCATGATCGTGCGCGGCTCGCTCGAACGCCTCTCCCCCGTGCTCATGACGGCCCTGGTCACCGCCTTCGCGCTGGCGCCGCTGCTGCTGGAAGCCGAGCGCCCCGGAACCGAGATATTGCACCCGGTGGCGGTGGTGATCTTCTCGGGGCTGATCAGCTCGACCCTGCTCGACACCTTCCTCACCCCCGCTCTGTTCTGGCTGTTCGGCCGCCGTGACGCCGAACGCCTGCTCGATGACAAGAACGCCGAGGCGTTTTGAGCTTTTCCCCTGTTCCCGTCAACCCTTTGAAAGGACACCCATGACAACCAAACAACTCCTGGCCGCCCTGGCACTCACTCTGGCTGGCAGCGCCTTTGCCGCCGGCGAGCACAGCCATGCCCCTAAACCCGAGCACGGCGGCGTGGTGGCCGAGGCCGGCGAGATCGGCTACGAACTCGTGGCTCGGCCCGACACCCTGACCTTGCACCTGCTTGACCACGGCAAGCCGGTGAAGACCGAAGGGGTGGGCGCCAAGCTCACGCTGCTCAACGGCACCGAAAAGTCCGAGGCCGTGCTGGTACCGGCCGGCGAGGGCAAGCTTGAAGCCAAGGGCACATTCAAGGTCGCGGCGGGCACCAAGGTGGTGGCGCTGGTGACACTGCCAGGCAAGAAGCCGGCGAATGTGCGTTTTGCGCTGAAGTAAGCAGGCACCAACGCCAGCCGGTGCGCAATGCGTCACGAAAAGGGCGCCCCGTGGCGCTGGCATGGCCTGCCTGCGACCCAGGGTGGGCCTACCATGCAAGCATGCCTGCTTCCACCGACTTCGATTTCGCCGCGCTGGCCGAGGGCATCGCCCAGGCCAGCCGCGCGGCCCTGGCCGATATCTCCGAGCGCTGCGGCCCGCACGACCCCGTGTGTGCCTTCACCCTGTACACCGACGACGGGGCCATGACCGTCTGCCCGGCCCTGTTGACCGAATCGCAGGTGCGTGAACTCACTGCGCGCCACCCGGACGAGGCCGGCTACTACCGCTACAGCTCAGCGGAATGGCCCCTGGAGGGCGAGGGCGCCAATGGCGCCTTCAATGACCTGTGCACGCTGGTGCGTGAACATGTGCTGGCGCTGCCGGACGAGGGTGGCGATGCCGCCTTCACGGCTTTTCGTGCGCAGCTGCTCGAAACCATGGTCCAGGTGCTGGAGCGCCTGCGCCGAGAAGACCCGGCCTTCGCCCGCGAGTCCCTGCTGCTGCAGGTGTCGGTCTCGGATGGCGATGAGCCGGCCGAGGTGCTGAACCAGTGGGTGGCCCGCCTGAATCCGCCTGCCGCAGCAGCCGAATTCAAGGCCTGGACCGATTCCTGGGGTTGACGGCTGGCGCGGGCATGGCCCGCCGCCGTCAATACACCAGCCGTTCGGGCCGGATCTCCTGCAGGATGGTGGTGGCGATCTCTTCGATCGACTTGGTGGTGGTGGACAGCCAGCGGATGCCGGCGCGGCGCATCATGGCCTCGGCCTCGGCCACCTCGTGGCGGCAGTTGACCAGGTCGGCATACTTGGAGTTGGGGCGGCGCTCGTTGCGGATCTCGGACAGGCGCTCGGGCTGGATGGTCAGGCCGAAGATCTTCTTGCGGTGCGGCTCCAGCGCGGGCGGCAGCTGGCGGCGGTCGAAATCCTCGGGGATCAGCGGGTAGTTGGCGGCCTTCATGCCGTACTGCATGGCCAGGTACAGGCTGGTGGGGGTCTTGCCGCTGCGGCTCACGCCCACCAGGATCACGTCGGCACCGGCCAGATCGCGGTTGCTCTGGCCGTCATCGTGCGCCAGGCTGAAGTTGATGGCTTCGATGCGGTCGGTGTACTCCTTGCTGCGGCTCACGTCCGAAAAGCGGCCCACGCGGTGGTGGGACTTGATGCCGAGCTCTTCCTCCAGCGGGTGCACGAAGGTGCCGAACATGTCGAGCAGCATGCCCTTGCAGCCTTCCTGGATGACGCGCAGCACCTCCATGTTGACCAGGGTAGTGAAGACGATGGGCTTCTTGCCCTCGATCTCGGCCGTGTGGTTGATCTGCCGCACCGTCTGGTGTGCCTTGTCCACGCTGTCGATGAAGGGCAGGCGCACATGGCGGGGCTTGAGCTCGAACTGGGCCAGGATGGCATTGCCGAAGGTCTCTGCCGTGATGCCGGTGCCGTCCGAGACGAAGAATACGGTGCGCGTGTGCATGAGGGGCAGGGCCTTTCGTCGCTTTGGCAGCGCCTTGGGTTCGGGTGGATCGTAGTGCGAGGACTACAGGCATCGTAAACAGGTTCCTGCGTGCTCCCGGCGCGGCAGGCCTACAATTGTGTCAATTATCCAAATTTCTCAACCATGCACGCAGTCGGCACACAACCACAACGACAAAGCCTGAGCCAGTGCATGGCCGCTCGCCCCACGGTGCCCCTTGGTGGGGGCGGGCGCGCAGACGACCCGGTTTCAACTTCTGGAGCTTTCCCATGTCTGCACTTTTCAGCCCGACCGCCCTGGTCGTACCGTTTGAAAACCTGAGAATGACCGATGTCGAGTCGGTGGGCGGTAAAAACGCCTCCCTCGGCGAAATGATCTCGCAGCTGCCCGAGGGCGTGCGCGTCCCTACGGGTTTTGCCACCACGGCACATGCCTTCCGCGAATTCCTGGCCCACGATGGCCTGGCCGACAAGATCAGCGCCAAGCTGGCCAGCCTCGATACCGAGGACGTGCGCGCCCTGGCCCGGGTAGGCGGCGAAATCCGCGCCATGGTCGAGGCCCAGCCCTTCCCGGCCGACCTGCAAAAAGCCATTGGCGAAGCTTTTGCCACCCTGTCCGCCGGCAACCCGCAGGCCAGCTTTGCCGTGCGCTCGTCGGCCACGGCCGAAGACCTGCCCGACGCCTCGTTCGCCGGCCAGCAGGAGACCTTCCTGAACGTGGTGGGCATCGACGACGTGCTGCACAAGATGAAGGAGGTGTTCGCCTCCCTGTACAACGACCGTGCCATCTCCTACCGCGTGCACAAAGGCTTTGCGCACGACGTGGTGGCCCTGTCGGCCGGCGTGCAGCGCATGGTGCGCTCCGACCTCGGTGCTGCGGGCGTGATGTTCACCATCGACACCGAGTCGGGTTTCGACCAGGTAGTCTTCATCACCAGCAGCTACGGCCTGGGCGAGACGGTGGTGCAGGGCGCCGTGAACCCCGACGAGTTCTACGTGCACAAGCCCACCCTGCAGGCCGGCAAGAAGGCCGTGATCCGCCGCAACCTGGGCAGCAAGCTGGTGCAGATGGTGTTCTCCACGGCCGAGGAAAAGGCCGCATCGGGCAAGCTGGTGAAGACCACCGACGTGCCCACCGAGCAGCGCAACCGCTACTCGCTGACCGATGCCGACGTGCAGCAACTGGCGCACTATGCGCTGGTGATCGAGCAGCACTATGGCCGCCCGATGGACATCGAATGGGGCAAGGACGGCACCGACGGCCTGCTTTACATCCTGCAGGCGCGCCCCGAGACGGTCAAGAGCCAGTCCAAGGGCCAGGCCGAGATGCGCTACAAGCTCAAGGGCCAGGGCACCGTGCTGGCCGAGGGCCGCGCGATTGGCCAGAAGATCGGCACCGGCCCGGTGCGCCTGGTGCACAACATCTCCGAGATGGACAAGGTGCAGCCCGGCGACGTGCTGGTGACCGACATGACCGACCCCAACTGGGAGCCGGTGATGAAGCGCGCCAGCGCCATCGTCACCAACCGCGGCGGGCGCACCTGCCACGCCGCCATCATCGCGCGCGAGCTGGGCATCCCGGCCGTGGTGGGCTGCGGTGACGCGACCGAGCTGCTCAAGGACGGCACCCTGGTCACGGTGAGCTGCGCCGAGGGCGACACCGGCCACATCTACGACGGCCTGCTGGAAACCGAGGTCACCGAGGTGCAGCGCGGCGAGATGCCGGCCATCAAGACCAAGATCATGATGAACGTGGGCAACCCCCAACTGGCCTTCGACTTCTGCCAGTTGCCCAACGAAGGCGTGGGCCTGGCGCGGCTCGAGTTCATCATCAACAACAACATCGGCGTGCACCCCAAGGCGATCCTGGACTACCCGCAGATCGACGCCGACCTGAAGAAGGCCGTGGAGTCGGTGGCCCGCGGCCATGCCAGCCCCCGCGCCTTCTACGTGGACAAGGTCGCCGAAGGCGTGGCCACCATAGCCGCGGCCTTCTACCCCAAGCCGGTGATCGTGCGCCTGTCGGACTTCAAGAGCAATGAATACCGCAAGCTCATCGGCGGCAGCCGCTACGAGCCCGAGGAAGAGAACCCGATGCTGGGCTTTCGCGGTGCGGCGCGCTACCTGAGCGCTGACTTCGGCGAGGCCTTTGCGATGGAGTGCGAGGCACTGAAGCGCGTGCGCAACGAGATGGGCCTGACCAACGTGCAGGTGATGGTGCCCTTCGTGCGTACCCTCGGCCAGGCCGAACGCGTGACGCAACTGCTGGCCCAGCACGGCCTGCAGCGCGGCAAGGACGACCTCAAGGTCATCATGATGTGCGAGGTGCCGAGCAATGCCATCCTGGCCGAGCGCTTCCTCGAGTTCTTCGACGGCTTCTCCATCGGCTCCAACGACCTGACCCAACTCACGCTGGGCCTGGATCGCGACTCGGGCCTGGAATTGCTGGCGCAGGACTTCGACGAGCGCGACCCCGCCGTGCTGGCGCTGATCCACCAGGCCATCAAGGCCTGCCTGGCGCAGGGCAAGTACATCGGCATCTGCGGCCAGGGCCCCAGCGACCACCCTGACTTCGCGCAGTGGCTGGCGGCCGAGGGCATCTCCTCCATCTCGCTGAACCCCGACAGCGTGATGGCCACCTGGCAGCAACTGGCTGCGGGCTGAGGCCTTGCGGGCACGGGCACGCCAATTCATGCAGCGCCCTGGCTGATCCGATGCCCGTGCTGCCCCGTTCCCCCATCAAGCCTGCCGAGCCCGAGCTCGCAGGCCCTTTTCCGCCCGACCTGCACGACGTGCGCCACCTGTGGCTGAAGGCGGGGTTGCTGGTGATCTGGGTGCTGGTGTCCTTCGTGGCCACCTACTTCGCACGCGACCTGCAGTTCCTCATCCCGGGCGGCTGGCCGCTGGGCTACTGGATCGAGGCGCAGGGCGCGGTGCTGGTGTTCATTGCCATCGTGGTGGTGTATGCCTGGGCCATGAACCGCTTCGAGCGGCAGGACGAACGGCGCCGCCTGGCGCTGGAAGCCGCCCCGCCAGCGGACGGCAAGCTCCCTGCGGACGCGGCCTGACGCCATGCGCAAGCAGGGCCCTGCAGGAGCGCCTTCCGGCAATGCGTCTGGGGCCGGCCCGAGCGCGGTGGAGAAAGCCTATTCCTGGCGCCTGCACCGCATCCTGGCGCTGTACATCGCCGGGGTGCTCGGTTTTCTGGCCCTCATGACCTGGGCCGAGCACCAGGGGCTGTCGCGCCACTGGATCGGGCCGATCTTCTTGTTCCTCACCGTCATGGTGTACGCCGGCATCGGCGTCTATGGCCGCACCTCGGACCCTGAGGAATACTACGTGGCGGGGCGGCGCATTCCGCCCATGTACAACGGCATGGCAGCGGCTGCCGACTGGATGAGCGCGGCCTCGTTCATCAGCCTGTCGGGGGCGCTGTACCTGCAGGGCTTTGCGGGCACGCCCGGTCAGCCCGGCGGGCTGGCCTACCTGCTGGGCTGGACGGGGGGCTTCTGCCTGGTGGCCATGCTGATCGCGCCGCACCTTCGGGCCATGGGCCTGTACACCGTGCCCGATTTCTTCCACGTGCGCTTTGGCGGGCGCTGGCCACGTGTGATCGCGGCGCTGGCCGCCGTGCTGTGCTCGTTCACCTACGTGGTGGCGCAGATCTACGGCGTGGGGCTGATCGCCTCGCGCCTGACGGGTGTGCAGTTCGAGATCGGCATCATGCTCGGCCTGGGCGGGGTGCTGCTGTGCTCGTTTCTGGGCGGCATGCGCGCCATCACCTGGACGCAGGTGGCGCAGTACGTGGTGCTGCTGCTGGCCTTTCTGATCCCCGTGTCCTGGCTGGCCTACAAGCAACTGGGCAGCCCGCTGGCGCCGCTGGTGTACGGTGCACAGATCACCAAGATCGCCGACCTGGAGGCGCAACTGCTGGACTCGCCCGCCGAGCAGCAGGTGGTGCAGATCTACCGCCAGCGTGCGCAGGAATTCGAGGAGCGCCTGAAGGACGTGGAAGCGGCCCTGGAGCGCGAGCGCGAAAAGGGCCGTGAGCGCATCCGCACGCTGCGCGCGCAGAACGCCGAAGTGGGCCTGATCGTGCTGGCCAGCCGTGACCTGGCGGCGCTGCCGCGCGACCCCGCTGCAGCACGCGAGCGCTGGACGCGCGAGATGCAGGAGAACATCGAGCGCGCCCGCCCCCTCGGGGGCCTGCCACAGCACAGCCAGGCCTTTGCGGGCGACCCCGACGGCACGCCCGAGGAGCAGCGCGAGTTCGACCTGAGCCGGCGCAACTTCATGGCACTGATGTTCTGCCTGATGGTGGGCACGGCCGGGCTGCCGCACCTGCTCACGCGCTACTACACCTCGCCCACGGTGTCGGGTGCGCGGGCCTCGGTGGGCTGGTCGCTGTTCTTCATCGCCCTGCTGTACCTGAGTGCGCCGGCGCTCGCGGTGCTGGTGAAGTTCGAGGTCATGCACAACCTGGTGGGCAGCAGCTTCGAGGCGCTGCCCAACTGGATGGCGCAGTGGGCGCGGGTGGATGGCTCGCTGCTGTCGATCGAGGACGTCAATGGCGACGGCATCGTGCAGTTCGGCGAGATCCGGCTCGGGGCCGACCTGATCATGCTTGCCACGCCTGAACTCGGTGGCCTGCCCTACGTGGTTTCGGGCCTGGTGGCGGCGGGCGGGCTGGCGGCGGCATTGTCCACGGCCGACGGGCTGCTGCTCACCATCAGCAATGCGCTGGTGCGCGACCTGTACTTCCAGGGCTCCGACCGCGAGGCCTCGCCCGAGCAGCGGGTGATCCTCACCAAGTTCGCACTGCTGGCGGTGGCCCTGTCGGCGGCCTTCGTGGCGGCGCTCAAGCCGGCCGAGATTTTGCCCATGGTGTCTGCCTCGTTCTCGCTGGCGGCATCGGCCTTCGTGCCGGTGATGGTGCTCGGGATCTTCTGGCGCGGCACCACACGCCAGGGGGCGGTGGCCGGCATGCTGGCGGGCCTGGGCGTGGCGGTGTACTACATGCTCTCGCATGTCGTGGCCGTGAAGACGCTGCTGCCGGCCTGGCTGCTGGCCGATGGGCTGTGGTTGGGCATCCAGCCCATCTCGGCCGGGGTGTTCGGCGTGCCCCTGGGATTGATGGTGGCGCTGGTGGTCAGCCGCATCACGCGGCCTGCGCCTGAGCTGCCGCGCGTTCGCATGGAGATGTAGCCACGCGCTTCGCTTGGCGGCCGTGGCCTGCGGGATGGGGCCCTGAGCCGCTCTAAATCGGTACAGGCCGAAGGGGCATGGAAAAACCCGACTTCTCAAGGCGCCGCAAACGTGACACCCTGTAAACCGGCTCCCACGGGAGGCGGTGGATTGGGCTGTGCGCAGTCCGCAGTGGGCTATTTCAAAAGATTTCGGGGGAGAGTCATGGTTTTGGTCAAAACGCAGGCGGGGCAGGAAGCGCTCAAGGACCGCCAGGGTGGTTTGACATCGCGGCAGCGCTCCGCCTTCATTCTGTTCGATGGCAAGCGCTCCACGGGAGAGGTGCTGGCGGCCACGGCGGCCATGGGCATCACGCAGGACGACGTGCAGGCCATGATCGCCCTGGGCCTGCTGGAGCCGCAGTCCAGCAGCGGCGCAGGCGCTGCCCTGGCTGCGGCTGCCGCCGCCAAGGGCACGGGACAGGCGGTGGCAGCTGCCAATGCCGTGACTTCGGCCTCGAGCACGTCGTACGAAGCCACGGTGGCCATGGAGGCCGTGAAGGGCAGCGGCCGCTCGGACCAGCAGCGCTACACGGATGCCTACCCGATTGCCACGGAACTCACGGCCGGCCTGGGGCTGCGGGGCTTTCGCCTGAACCTGGCGGTGGAGGGGGCTGGCAGCTTCTCCGACCTGGCCGCGCTGGCCCCCAAGATCCGTGAGGCGGTGGGGGATGCGAAGTTTGCGCGCTTCGACAAAGCGCTTTTTGACTGAGAGCAGTCACAACCGGCCATGAAAAAGCGGCCAGCAGGCCGCTTGGTCTTTCCGGTCGCCAGGAGGCGCTGGGCTCAGCGGCCGACCTTGAGCAGTTCCACGTCGAACTTGAGCGTGGCGTTCGGAGGGATCACGCCGCCAGCGCCGCGCGCGCCGTAGCCCAGGGCTGCGGGGATGATCAGCGTGCGCTGGCCGCCGATCTTCATGCCCTGCACGCCTTCGTCCCAGCCCTTGATGACCATGCCGGCACCCAGCGAGAACTCGAAGGGGTCGTTGCGGTCACGGCTGGAGTCGAACTTGGCGCCTTGTTCGCCGTTGTTGTAGAGCCAGCCGGTGTAGTGCACCGATACGTTCTGGCCCTTGGTGGCTTCTGCGCCTTCACCCACGGTGGTGTCTTCGTACTGCAGGCCGGATGCGGTGGTGGTGAACGCCATGAAAATCCTTGTTTGCTATGGAGTTGGTAGCGAGATGCCGTTGTATTGCAACGGAAAAACGCCGGTTGATGGGTGTTGGTGGAGGGCGCTGGCCCTGTAGAACGGCCTGATTTTACGCGGCAGGCTTCTTCACGCGGCTGGCCACCCAGCGCGTGGCAAAGGCCTGCACGTCGCTCAGGCGCTTGAGCAGGTCGGTGCCCGAGGGGGTGACGGTGTAGCCGTCGCTGCCGTGGTCGACCAGGCCGGCCTCACGCAGTTCCTTGATGCGGGTGTTGAGCGTGTTGGGGGTGATGCCGCCCACGCTGTCCTGCAGCAGGCGGAAGGTCTGGGGGTGTCCGTCACGCAGGGCCCACAGCACACGCAGCGCATAGCGGCATTCCAGCCGCTCGAACAGCTGGTTGATGGCGAAATTTTCCTTGGAGCTCATGCAAGCTTCTCCTCGCGCGGTGTGTATGGAAAACAGTGGCGGCCCGCCGGACACTGCCCGCAAGACGCTGTCAATATAGCTTGGAAACGATTTTGCTACAAGTTTAATAGCTCTGAACGCAGCACTGATATGCGCCAACCCCCTTAACCAAGGGTCTTTTTTGCGAAGTGTTGCGGTGCTGCCACGGCGGGGTGAAGCGGGTAGCATGCCGGCCATCGAGGCGCGCTGCCTTGCGAGGAATCCATGGAACACAAACACCTGCACGAGGCCAACCGGCTGTCCTGGAACGCCGCCACCCGTGCCCACAACCGCCACAAGGGCGACCAGGCCGCCTTTTTCCGGGCCGCAGGCTCGCCGCTGTTCCCGGAGGAAACCGCGCTGCTGGGCGACCTGCACGGCCAGTCCGTGCTGCACCTGCAGTGCAATGCCGGGCAAGACAGCCTGGGCATCGCCCAACTGGGCGCCCGGGTCACGGGTGTGGACATCTCGGACGAGGCCATTGCCTTTGCCCGGGCACTGTCCGATGCCAGCGGCATTGCAGCGGAGTTCGTGCGCTCGGATGTGTACGACTACTTCGATGGGCTGGCGGCTTCAGCAGGGCCGGGTGGGCTGTTCGACACCGTTTTCAGCTCCTACGGCACCATCTGCTGGCTGTCGGACCTGGCGCGCTGGGCACGCGGCATCAGGGCGGCGCTGCGACCGGGCGGGCGCTTTGTCTTCGTGGAATTCCACCCCGCCGCGCTGGTGTTCGATCCGCATTGGCGGGCCCGCTACGACTACTTCAACGAGGCACCGGTGCACGAGGCCGGCGTGGGCGATTACGTGGGCGAGACGCAGCAGGCGCGCGAAGGGCAGGAAGCAGCGGTGCCCGAGGTGTTTGCCAACCCCCACCCCAGCCACGAGTTCGCCTGGGGCCTTGGCCGCGTGGTGACGGCGCTGCTGGGCGCCGGCCTGCAGGTCGAGGCGCTGGAGGAGTACCCGTACCTGAATGGCTGGCGCGCCTTCGAGGGGATGCAGGATCTGGGCGGGCGGCGCTGGGGCATGCCGCCGGGCATTGCGCGCATGCCGCTGATGTATTCCATCGTCGCGCGCAAGGCCGTTGGCAGCGCAGTGCCGGCCTGCTGATGTCGGGATTGCCCGACTGCGGCAGTCCCTGTTCCCGACCCGGGGCCGCCGGCCCGGACTGGACCGTTTATCGTGCTGACCCATGAATGCTCTTTTGAACCCTTCTTCTGTCCCTGCCCGCGCGCTGCCCCTGGCCGGCCTGCGCGTGGTGGAATTCACCCACATGGTCATGGGCCCCACCTGCGGCATGGTGCTGGCCGACCTGGGGGCCGAGGTCATCAAGGTCGAGCCGGTGGATGGCGACCGCACGCGCCACCTGCTGGGCGCGGGGGCCGGCTTCTTCCCCATGTTCAACCGCAACAAGAAGAGCATTGCGCTGGACCTGCGCACGCCCGAAGGCCTGGAGGTGGCGATCCGCCTGGCTTCGTCGGCCGACGTGGTGGCGCAGAACTTCAAGCCCGGCGTGATGGCCAAGTACGGCCTGGACTATGCCGCGCTCTCGCGCCTGAACGAGCGCCTGGTCTATGTGAACCACGCGGGCTTCCTGCCCGGCCCGTACGAGCACCGCACCGCGCTCGACGAGGTGGTGCAGATGATGGGCGGCCTGGCCTACATGACGGGGCGCCCTGGCGACCCGCTGCGCGCGGGCACCAGCGTGAACGACATCATGGGCGGCATGTTCGGCGCCATCGGGGCCATGGCCGCGCTGATGCAGCGCGCGGCCACCGGGCGCGGGCAGGAGGTGGACTCGGCCCTGTTCGAGAACAATGTCTTCCTCGTCGGCCAGCACATGATGCAGTACGCGGTGACGGGCCAGCCCGCCGCGCCCATGCCCGACCGCATCTCCTCCTGGGCCGTGTACGACGTGTTCAGCGTGAAGGACGGCGGGCAGATCTTCCTGGCGGCCGTGAGCGATGCGCAGTGGGCCACCTTCTGCGACGCCATGGGCTATGCCGACCTCAAGGCCGATGCGGGCCTGGCCAGCAACAACGACCGCGTGCGCGCCCGTGGCACCCTGCTGCCCGACCTGCGCCAGCGCCTGGCGCAGCACACGGCCGAGGAGCTGTCGGCCATCTTCGAGCGGCATGGCCTGCCGTTCGCGCCCATCATGCGGCCCGAGCAGTTGTTCGATGACCCGCACCTGAATGCCACCGGCGGCCTGGCCGACATCACGCTGCCCGACGGCGAGCGTGCCGGCAGCACGGCGCGCGTGACGCTGCTGCCGCTGCGCATGGACGGCCAGCGTATGGCTGTGCGCACGGATCCGCCAAAGCTGGGCCAGCACACGGCAGAGCTGCTGGCCGGCCTGGGCTACACGCCCGCCCAGGTGCAGGCGCTGCACGCGGCGTCGGCGGTCGCGTAAGGCAAGGCCACTACCAGCCTGCGCTGTGGCGCTGGCCGCAGGCTCAGAAGCTGTAGCGCATGTTCAGATTGAAGCTGCGCGGCGCGCCCCAGGTGTAGTGCAGGCTGCCGAAGTTGGTGACGCCTGCGAAGTACTTCTTGTCCAGCAGGTTGTTGATGTTGGCGCCCACGCTCAGGTGGCGGTTCACCTGGTAGCGGGCCATCAGGTCCACCAGCCAGTAGGACGGCTGGGCCAGCGTGGCGGCGTCGTTGCGGGTGGAGGTTTCGCTCTGCCAGCGGGTGGCGGCGCCTACCGTCAGGCCCTGCAGTGCGCTGCCGCCCAGGCGGTAAGTGGTGCCCAGCTTGAACTGGTGCTTGGGGTGCTGGCTGGCGCTGGTCAGGCTGCTGCTTTGCGTGACGAAGCTGCCCTGGGCCTGCCAGCCTTTGGCGATCTCCCCGGATATCTCGATATCCCAGCCACGCCGCGTGGCGCCCGTCACGGCGCGGTAGGCCATGTCCCCCGAGGGGGTGCGCTGGCCAGTTTCCTCGGCCGTGTTGTCGGTCTTCATCCAGAAGTGGCTGATGGCGGCGTTCAGGCGCTTGTCGAAGAATTCGCCCTTGGCGCCGACCTCGTAGGTCACGCCTTTTTCGGGAGGCAGCGCGCGGCCCTGTTCGTCCTGGCCGCTCTGCGCCTCGAAGATGCTGGTGGTGCTTCCGTACAGCGAGACATTCGGGTGCACGTCGTAGACCAGGCCCGCATAGGGCGTGACCACGCCGTGCTCCTTGAGGTCGTAGTTCCACCAGAAGGGGGTGGTGTCCAGTTGCGCATAGTCGGTGATGCGCACGCCGGTGATCAGCTTGAGCGGATCGGCCAGGTGAAAGCGCCCGGCTGCATAGGCGTAGTGCTGCTTGCGCGAAAAGCGATTGGGCGCGTAGCTGTAGCGGCTCCAGTCGGGCGTCGGAATCTGTGCACCGCCGTCGGCATAGGCCATGCCCAGGCTGGCGAGCTGCGTGCGCACGCTGTTGCTGGTCTGCATCTCGCCCTGGTAGCGGGCCGTGCCGGCGCCCATCAGCAGCTCGTGCTTGCGGCCAAAGAGTTCGATGGGGCCCTTCACGTCCAGGTTCACCGTCCAGTTGCGGTTGTCGATGCCCTGGTAGGGTGCGGTGGCGACGCTGCTGCGGTCGTACAGGTAGCCGAGCAGCATGTCGTCCATCTGCACGCTCTGGTGCGAGAACTGCAGCTTGGTCGACCAGTCGCCGGCAAAGCGGTGCTCCACGCTGCCGAAAACATTGAGTGCATCCTGCTGGTAGCCGGCCCAGGGCGCGCCGGGGTTGAACGAGCGCGGCAGCCAGGCCACGGTGTCGCCGGTGCTGGTGTAGCGCTGGATGGGCTGGGTGCTGCCCATGCCGCGCAGCTCGCGCCGGCGCCAGGTGAAGCCGCCGTTGACCGAGGTCTGCGGCGCGATGTCCGCCTCCAGCGCGCCGAACAGCATCTGGCTATTGCTCTTTTCGTGGTCGCGGAACGAATCGGCATCCGACACCGAAGCCACGATGCGCCCCCGCAGGCTGCCGCTGGCGTTGAGCGGGCCGCCCACGTCCACGTCGCTGCGCAGGGTGTTCCCGCTGCCGGCGCTGGCGCCCACATGGGCCTGGAATTCGGAGGTGGGGCGCTTGCGCACCAGGTTGACGGTGGCGCCCGCGCTGCCATAGCCGTTGACCAGGCCCGAGGAGCCCTTGAGCACCTCGATGCGGTCGATCTCGGCCATGTCGTCCGGCGCGTACATGGTGCTGGTGAAGTAGTACCAGCCGCTGGTGAGCTGGCGCACGCCATCGGTCTGCAGGTTGACGCTGGAGCCGCGCGCCTGGAAGTCGGTGGCATTGCCCTGGCGGTAGGTGCTGATGCCGGGCGTCTGCTCCATCACGTCGGTCAGCGTCTCGAGCTTGAAGTCGTCCATGCGCTGGCGCGTCATCACGCTGACGGACTGCGGTGTTTCGCGCAGCGAGAGGGCCAGGCCCGTGGCCGTGCCGCTCGGGCCGCGTGCGGTGTAGCTGCCCGTGCCCTCGGTGGTGGCATCGTTGCGCGGTGCCTCGGCCGTCACGCGCACTTCGGACAGGGTGACGCTGCCGGCGGGTGCCGCTGCGCCGGGCGGTTGGGTGGGGGTTGGGGCGCGGCGCAGGGTGTAGGTGCCGTTGTCGGCCACCACGGCAGACAGGCCGGTGCCCACCAGCAGGGCGGCCAGCGCTTGCGGCGCGGTGTGGCTGCCCTGCAGGCCCGGGCTGCTGCGGCCGTGGACCAGGTCCGGCGTGTAGGCCAGCAGCACGCCCGATGCCTTGGCGAAGGATGTCAACGCGGGCTCCAGCGGGCCGGCGGGGATGCTGTAGCTGGCGCTGCGGCTGGCCTGCGCCGTCTGCTGCGCCTGTGCGTGGGCGGGCAGGGCTACAGCGGCGAACCATGCGCCGGCCAGCGTGGCCGCCAGCACGGCGGTGGGGCGCAGGGTGAAGAGGGGCTGGGAAGAAGGCGTACGGGCAGCAGCGTGCCGGGGTGCGGTGGGCATGGTGGTCGGATGGAAGGTGGAAGGAGTGGAATGCGCTATTCCCTTCCTTGTCACGCGAAGGCGCAAAAGGTACAGACCGGGCGCGAAATAGTTCTCACAGGCCGGCACGCCTGCCGCTGCGCACCGGCGCTCAGGCCGAAGGGCCTATGCGCACCCAGTAGCGCACCGGCACCCGCACCTCCACCGGCAGCACCTGGGCCAGCGATTGCAGGATGCGGTCCGTGTCCGCCAGCGGAAACACGCCCGACAGGCGCAGGTGCGCCACCTCGGGTGCCAGGCTGATCACGCCGCTGCGGTAGCGCCGCAGCTCGGCCACGAAGTCCGCCAGGCGCATGTCGGAGGCCACCAGAACGCCTTCGGCCCAGGCGGGTGGCTCGGCCTCACTGGCACCGGGGGCGGTGGCCGCAGTCGGCGTGAGCCGGGCCGACTGGCCCGCATCGACGCGCACGGTGGCATCCGGCTTGTCCAGCGGGCTCAATTCCACGGCACCGTCGTACACGGCGACCTCGCTGGCGATGCCATCGTGCCGGACCGTGAAACGGGTGCCCAGGGCACGGATGCGTCCGGCCGGCGTGTCCACCACGAAGGGGCGCGGCGGCGTGGCCGCATCATCGGGTGCGGTGGTGATGAGCACCTCGCCCTCGCGCAGGTGCAGGCGGCGCAGGCCAGCGGTGTAGCGCACGTCGAGCGCGCTGCTGGTGTTGAGCACGATGCGCGTACCGTCCGGCAGGGTGGTGCTGCGTTGCTCGCCCCGGGCGGTGCGCAGGTCGGCGCCCCAGCCGCGCCAGGGCAGTTGCTCGTAGCCCAACCACGCAGCCACGCCCCCAACGGCCAGGCCGCCGATGCCACGCAGCGCATGGCGCCGGCGGGGTGATGGCGGTCCGGCCAGCGTGGTCACGGCGGTGGCGGCCGTGACCATGCCGGCCGTGCGCCCGCGCAGGCGTGTGTCGGTGGCCTCGATCTGTTGCCAGGCCTGCTCGTGCTGCGGGTGGGCGGCGCGCCAGCGTTGCCAGTCGGCCCGGCTCTCGGCGGTGGCCGTGCCGGACCACAGGTGCACCAGCCACTCAACCGCGGCATCCACCACAGGCGCGGGCAGGGCCGTGCCGGGGTGCGCAGGCAGGTGGGCGCTCATGCGCCTGCCCCTGGAAAGTAGCAGTGCCGTATGGCGCGCGCCATGTACTGCTTGACCGAGCTGAGCGAGACCCCCATGCGCTCGGCGATCTCGGCATAGGGCATGCCGTCGAGCTGTGCCCAGAGGAAGGCGGTGCGCACCTTGGGCGGCAGGCCGTCCAAGATGGCGTCGATCTCCAGCAGTGTCTCGAGCACGATGGCGCGTTCTTCGGGTGAGGGCGCCAGCGGCTGGGGCATGTGGGCCAGCGTCTCGAGGTAGGCGCGCTCGATCTCGCGGTGGCGCAGGTGGTTGGCCACCACGCGCTTGGCCACGGTGGTCAGGAAGGCGCGCGGCTCGCGGATGTCGGCCAGCACGGTGCGCGATTCGATCACGCGCAGGTAGGTGTCCTGGGCAAAGTCGGCCGCATCCCCCGCATGGCCCAGCCGCCGCTGCAGCCAACTGCGCAGCCAGCCATGGTGCTGTACGTAGAGATCGGTCAGCGCGTGCGGGAAGGACATGGAGTGGTGGAAGGTACGCGGTGCGGTGCTGTTGAAAACCTGGGAATGATAACCATTCTTGTTGATTGAGTGCCTGCAAGCCTTGTGTGTCATGCTGCAAGCCATCTCCTTGCACCAGGCAAGGTAAAGATTTTGCAAATGCAAATGGTTGTCATTCTCTGAAACTAGAATACGGGCTTCGCACTCGGCGCACCGCCTGACAAGGCTCCATCGCGCGCACCCCTCCAGGAATGAACAAACCACAGGACAACCGGCGCCGGTCTTACTGGCTCAAGACGCTGCACGAATGGCATTGGGTCAGCTCGGCCATGTGCCTGATCGGCATGCTGCTGTTTGCCGTCACGGGCTTCACGCTCAACCATGCCGGGCAGATCGAGTCCAAACCCAAGGTGGTGAGCCAGCGGGCCCCCGTACCCGATGCACTGCTGACCACGCTCAAGGCCTTGCCTGCGCCGCCGAAAGACCGTGCCCCACTGCCCGAGGCCTTGCAGGCCTGGGCGCGCACGCAGTGGTCGCTGGACATGGCTGGCCGCGAGGCCGAGTGGTCGGCCGATGAAATCTATGTCTCGCTGCCGCGCCCCGGCGGCGATGCCTGGCTGCGCGTGAACCTGGCCGACGGCGAGGCCGAGTACGAGCGCACCGACCGCGGCTGGATCTCCTACCTCAACGACCTGCACAAGGGCCGCAACACGGGGGCCGCCTGGAGCTGGTTCATCGACATCTTCGCTGCCGCCTGCCTGGTGTTCACCGTCACCGGCCTGTTCATCCTGAAGATGCACGCGGGCAACCGCCCCTTCACCTGGCCCATGGTGGGCATGGGGCTGGTGATCCCGGTGGTGTTGGCGCTCCTGTTTATCCACTGAACCGAAAGAAGAAAAGAATGCCTGTGACAAAGCATTTGCACCTGCGCTACAGCATCGCGCTGGGCGCATGCCTGGGCGCCCCGGCGTTTGCAGCTGGCCTGGGCGTGGGCGTGGAGATCCCGCGCCTGGACGTGGCCGAGTACCACCGCCCCTACGTGGCGATGTGGGTCGAGCGTGCCGACAACTCGGTGGCATCGACCCTGGCCGTCTGGTACGACGTGAAGATGAAGAACGAAGAGGGCGCCAAGTGGCTCAAGGACCTGCGCCAGTGGTGGCGCCGCACGGGCCGTGAGCTCACGGTTCCCATCGATGGCGTGACCGGCCCCACGCGCCCCGTCGGCAAGCACCAGGTGGCTTTCAACGAAGGCACCAAGCAACTGGCCACGCTGCCCGCCGGCAGCTACAAGCTGGTGGTCGAGGCCTCGCGCGAGGTCGGCGGCCGTGAGCTGGTGACGATTCCCTTCACCTGGCCTGCCGCCAAGGCCCAGCAGCTCAGTGCCAAGGGCAGCAGCGAGCTCGGTGAGGTCACCCTCGACCTCAGGCCCTGAACCCTTTGACGAATACCCGGAGTACCTTCATGCAATTCAAGACCCGTATCGCCACCTGCATCGCCCTGCTGTGCGGTGCCTTCTCGGCCCAGGCCCACAACGTGTGGCTGCTGCCATCGACCACCGTGCTCTCCAAGGCCGAGTGGATCACGGTGGATGCCGCCGTCTCCAACGACCTGTTCTTCTTCAACCACTTCCCGCTGGGCCTGGACAACCTCGTGGTGGTGGCCCCCGATGGCTCGGCCGTCAAGCCTGAAAACTCGCACCGCGGCAAGCTGCGCAGCGTGTTCGACCTGAACCTTACACAGACCGGCACCTACCACCTGGCCGTGGTCAGCAGCGGCCTGAACGCGAGCTACAAGGACAAGGCCGGCCAGAACAAGCGCTGGCGCGGCACGGCCGAGAAGTTCGCGGCCGAAGTGCCTGCCGACGCGCAGGAGCTGAAGGTGACGCAGTCGGCCGGCCGCATCGAGACCTTCGTGACGGTGGGCAAGCCCAGCGCCATCAAGCCCACAGGCCAGGGGCTGGAGCTGGTGCCCGTGACGCACCCCAACGACCTCGTGAAGGGTGAGAAGGCCACGTTTGCCTTCCACGTGGACGGCAAGCCCGCCGCCAACATCGAAGTGGTGCTGATCGCCGGTTCCACCCGCTATCGCGACAAGATCGGTGAGATCAAGGCCACCACCGATGCCAAGGGCGAGTTCAGCGTGACTTGGCCTGCCGCCGGCATGTACTGGGTGGATGCCGATGCCAAGGACGAGAAGACCTCGCTGCCCCAGGCCAAGGAGCGTCGTCTCTCGTACGTGGGCACGCTCGAAGTTTTGCCTTGATCTGTTGCAGCTGAGGTTTCGGCGCGCATGAGCATCCAGGTGCAGTACGGGCAGGGGTTCGGGCGCGCAGCCCTTGCTGCGGCGCCTCTTCCTGCCCTGGCATCGTTCGACGGGGCTGCCCATGCCGCCCCGCATGTGCCTGTGCGCGCTGCCGATCCCGCTGTCTTGCAGACCCTGGTCGGCGAGGCCATGGGCACCACCTGGTCGGTGCGGCTGTGCAATCCGCAGTTCGTGCCGCTGGCACCCGTGCGCGCCGCCATCGAAGAGGCGCTGGCCCTGGTCGTGCGCCAGATGAGCAATTGGGAATCCGAATCGGAGGTCTCCCGCTTCAACCGCGCGCCCGCGGGCAGCTGGCATGCGCTGTCGCCCGAGTTCTTCACCGTGCTGCAGGCTGCGCAGCATTGGGCGCTGGCCAGTGGCGGTGCGTTCGATGTGGGCGTGGGGCAACTGGTGGGCCGCTGGGGTTTCGGCCCCCGGCACGACCCGCAGGCCGACCACATGGCTCCCGCCACGATGCCCTCGGCGCAGGAGCTGCAGGCCCTGCGTCCGCACAGTGTGGGCGCAGGCCTGGTGCTGCGCGACGAGGGGCAGCAGGCGCTGCAGCCCGGGGGCCTGCAGCTGGATCTGTCGGGCATTGCCAAGGGCTATTCGGTGGACCTGGTCGTGCAGGTTTTGCAGGCGCAGGGCTGGGTGGATTTTTTGGCCGAGGTCGGTGGCGAGCTGCGCGCCAGCGGCACACGCCCCGGCGGCCAGCCCTGGCGCGTGGCCGTGGCAGGCGACGCGGGCTCGGCCCGGGTACTGCCTCTCCAGGGCATGGCCATCGCTACATCGGGCGACCACTGGCATGCCTTTGACCACGGGGGCCGGCGCTACTCGCACACCATCGACCCGCGCACTGGCGAGCCCGTGGTGCATGCGCTGGCCAGTGTGACGGTGCTGCACCAGGAATGCATGCATGCCGATGCCCTGGCCACGGTGCTCACCGTGCTGGGGCCGGTGCAGGGCCTGGCCTTTGCTGCGCAGCAAGGGGTGGCTGCGTTGCTGTGTGAGCGCACGGCGCAAGGTCCGGTGTGGACAGCGAGCCCGGCGTTTGCTGCGCACTTCCCCGAATTTTCATGAACGTTTCCGACCCCGCCGTGCGGCTGGCCGCTGCCGCCGCTTTGGTGCTGCTGTACGCCGCCCTTTGCGCCGCCATCTGGCTGCGCGAGCGGCGCAAACACCAGGCGCAGGCCGCACAGGCCCTGGCCTTGGCATCGGCGCGCGAGGGGGTGCAGCCGCTGCTGGTGGTGTATGCCAGCCAGACCGGCCAGGCCGAAGAACTGGCGCGCGAGACGGCGCGCCTGCTGCACACTGCGGGTGAGCCTGTGCACCTGTGCGCGCTCGACAAGCTCGATGCGGCCTTGCTCGCGCGCAGCCGGCGTGCCCTGTTCCTGGCCAGCACCTACGGCGAGGGTGATGCGCCCGACAATGCCGCGGCCTTCCAGGAGGCGTGCATGGGGGCGAGCAAAGGCGGTGCGCCGGACCTGTCGCAACTGCAGTATGGCCTGCTGGCGCTGGGCGACCGCCAGTACGCCCACTTCTGCGGCTTTGGCCGCCAGCTCGACGCATGGCTGCGCGCGTGCGGCGCCACGCCGTTGTTCGAGCGCGTGGAGATGGACAACGGCGCGCCGGCCGCCCTCACGGCCTGGCAGCACCAACTGGCGCAGGTGTCGAGCCTGAGCGAGCTGCCCGCCTGGGAGGCGCCCGCATTCGGCCAATGGACCCTGGCCGCGCGCAGCCACCTGAACCCCGGCAGCGAGGGGGCTCCCGTGCACCTGGTGGAGCTGGCACCGCCCGCTGGCGCGGCGGCTGCATGGGAGTCGGGCGACCTGGTGCAGGTGTGCGTGCCCGGCGACCTGGAGCACCCGCGGGAGTATTCGATCGCCTCGCTCGCCAGCGATGGCCTTGTGCACCTTGTGGTGCGCCAGGCCACGCGCGAGGATGGCACGCCGGGCCTGGCATCGCATTGGCTGACCGAGGGCGCGCAAGTGGGCGCAGCGGTGCCAATGCGCCTGCGCGCGCACCGCAATTTCCGGCTCGAAGACAACGCTGCACGCCCGCTGATCCTGGTGGGCAATGGCTCGGGAATAGCCGGCCTGCGCAGCCACCTGCGGTCCCGGGCGCAGGCCGGTGTCGGGCCCAACTGGCTGCTGTTCGGCGAGCGCAACGCTGCGCACGATTTCCTCTTTCGCGACGAGCTCATGGCCTGGCAGGCCAGTGGGGTTCTCACACGGCTTGACCTGGCCTTCTCGCGCGACGACCCGGCCCACAAGGTCTATGTGCAGGACCTGCTGCAGGCGCATGCCGCCAGCGTGCGTGCCTGGGTCGAGGAGCAAGGCGCGGCCATCTACGTGTGCGGCAGCCTGCAGGGCATGGCGCAGGGGGTGGACATGGCGCTCACCGGCCTGCTGGGCCCTGCGCCCATGGCCGAGCTGGTGCGCAGCGGGCGCTACCGGCGCGATGTGTACTGAGGGCGGCGCATGCGTGCGTATATACGCGTTGCAGCGGGTGTCTGCGAAACCATCCAACACGAATGGTAATGACAATGATTTTTGTTATTGATTGATACAGTCGCGTTGCAGATGGCGCCCGCCGTTGTCACCGACCGTCGTTGAGCCGCAGAACAAAACATTTCAGAGCGCGTGGCACGGACCCCTTCCGTTGTTTTCCATCGTTGTTCCCTGGAGTGTTTTCATGTCCATTCGCATGCCTGCGAGCGCCCGTTGCCCGCTGCGTCTGTCTTCCCTTTCCATGTTGGTGGCCGCCGCCTGTGCCGGTGGTTCCGCGCTGGCCCAGGAGCCCGCCACGGGCACCCCTTTGCGTGAGGTGGTCGTCTCGGCCTCGGGCTTCGAGCAGGACATCAAGGAGGCGCCCGCCTCCATCACCGTGATCACGCGCAAGCAACTGGAGCAGAACCGCTTCAACAGCCTGGCGCAGGCGCTCGAAGATGTGGAGGGCGTGGACATCGGCACGGCTACCGACAAGTCGGGCGGCCTCAATATCAGCATCCGCGGCATGCCCAGCGACTACACGCTGATCCTGATCGACGGGCGCCGCCAGAACGCGGCCGGCAACGTCACGCCCAACGACTTTGGCGGCACGCAGACCAGCTTCATGCCTCCGCTGTCGGCCATCGAGCGCATCGAGGTCATCCGCGGGCCCATGTCCACGCTGTACGGTTCGGACGCCATGGGTGGCGTGGTCAACATCATCACGCCCAAGGTGGGCAAGACCTGGGCCGGCTCGGTCACGGCGGACTATGCGCTGCAGGAGGAGTCCGATTTTGGCGACACGCGCTCGGGCAACTTCTACCTGAGCGGCCCGATCCAGCAGGACATGCTGGGCCTGACCGTGCGCGGCAGCACCTTCCGCCGAGGTGCGTCGGACATCCGCTACATGACGCAGGCAGGCAACGAGGTGGTGCCCATCATGGGTGCCAACCCGGTGAAGTCCGAGGTGAACACCCTGGGTGCACGCCTGGCGCTCACGCCCAACAGGTACCACGACCTTGTGCTCGACCTGGACACCGGCCGCCAGACCTACGACAACGCGCGCGGGCAACTGGGCACACTGGGTGTGCAGGGCGGCTATGCCCCTGAGCAGAAGTACCACCGCGACCAGGTCACGCTGGCCCACACCGGCCGCTACGGTTTCGGCACCTGGGACACGAGCTACATGGTCAACCGCACCGAGACCATCGGCCGCACCATCCCGCCGGGCACCCCCGGTGCGGTGCAGGGCACGGCGCGCGCGCTGGAGGTGCAGAGCAAGGTGCTGGACACCAAGCTCATGCTGCCCTGGGGCAGCAACCACCTGACCACCGTGGGCGGCCAGTGGTGGGACGCCGAGATGAAGGACGGCGTGGCGCCTGGCACCTTTGCCTTCACGCAGAAGGCGGTGTTCGCCGAGGATGAGTGGAGCGTGCTGCAGAACTTCAAGCTCACGCTGGGCGCGCGCTACGACAACCACAGCATCTTCGGCGGCAAGGTCAGCCCGCGCGTGTACGGCGTGTGGAACGCCGCGCCGCAGTGGACCGTGAAGGGCGGTGTAAGCAACGGCTACAAGACGCCGCGCGTGGAGCAACTGGCGCCGGGCATCAACGGCTTTGGCGGCCAGGGCACGATTCCCCTGGTAGGCAGCCCGGGCCTCCAACCCGAGACCAGCCGCAGCACCGAGCTGGGCGTGTACTTCGACAGCCCCGGTGGCTTTGCGGCCAGCGCCATGCTGTTCAACAACGACTTCAAGGACAAGATCACCAGTGGCCCGGGCCTGCTCAACTGCAGCTACAGCGTGGCGCCCAACCGCCCCGGCTGTGTGAGCTTCGGGAACTGGCCGCGGGTCGATGCCTTCGGCCAGTCCATCAACGTGGACGAGGCCGTGACGCGCGGGCTCGAACTGAGCACCCGCATCCCGATTACCCGCGCCTGGTCGGCGACGGCCAACTACACGTACACGAAGAGCGAGCAAAAGAGCGGGCCCAACCTGGGCAAGCCGCTGATGGACACGCCCGAGCATGCGCTCAATGCGCGGCTGAACTGGGAGCCTTCGCAGCAGTGGAATGTCTGGCTGCGTGCGGAGTTCCGCAGCGAGCGTTTCCGGGATCCGGGCACGACTGCGGACACGCGGGCTGCGAAGGCAGCGTTGGGGGACTTCAAGGCGTACACGCAGTTCCATGTGGGGGGCAGCTACAAGGTGACGCCGCAGTTCACGATCAATGCGGCTGTGTACAACCTGTTCAACAAGGATTTTGTGGAGTACATGCCGTATACGGTGCCGGGGTCGCCTGCGGTGGTGAACTATCGGAATCTTTATACGAACAGCCAGGATGGGCGGCGGTTGTGGTTGTCGGCTACGTACGATTTTTGATCGTCTGACCTTTGACTATCTGCCTTGGGGTGTCGCTTCGCTTTGATGGGGCTTGCCTTTTTTGAGGGCGGAGGCCGGGATGTGCGCCCGGCGGCGCAGTAACTTTCTCTTGCGTCGCCAAGAGAAAGTCACCAAAGAGAAGGCGACCCCGCTGCCCGTGTCCCCCTCGCCGGTGGCGAGGGGGCAGCCTGCGATGCTCGGTCCTGGGGTGTGCCGCAGAACTCACTGCGTTCGGCCTTTGGCCAAACTCCGTTCAAACAGCTGCGGCAAGCTAGACAACGATGCGCGTGTCCTGCGGCACGCGCTCACCCCAGGCCCTGCGCTTCTCGGCACGGTCAGAAGGGGGTGGGAGCGGGCTCCATACGGGCCATTGCTTCGCTCGGCCCCAACTGCCTCGCTGCGCTTGGCCTGGGCTGAGACATAGTGCCCAGCCGTCGGCAGCGCGCAGCGCATACCCGACACCCGGCGCAGCTGCGAAGCAGCAGCCGGGTGGTACCCGCTCCCCACCCCTGCTGGCTGCGCCGAGAAGCGCAGGGTCTGGGGTGGGCGTGTGTGCCGAAGGACACACACGCTTCGTCCTCTAGCTTGCCGCAGCTGTTTGAGCGAAGTTCGAAGAACGTAGCGAGTTCTGCGGCACCACCCCAGAGCCGAGCATCGCAGGTTGCCCCCGTTCGCCCGACAGGGCGAACGGGGGACGCAGACTGGGGGTCGCCTTTTCTTTGCCCACTTTCTTTTGGCGACGCAAAAGAAAGTGGGTGCGCCGCCGGGCGCACATCCCGGCCTCCGCCTTCAACATAGGCACGACGCCAGAAACGAACCCTAAAAGATCAGGGCAAATCCACGCGAACAATCCGATCCGTAGCCGGCGGCACCACAGCCCCACCAGCCGCAGTGAAGTAGGCCTCCAACGCATCCAGATCCTGCCCCGCCCCCAACCCATCCACGCCTTGCGTGAAGACAGTGAAGTTATCCCCGCCCGTAGCCAGGAAGCTGCTCACCACCACCCGGTAGACCGCATCGGCGCGCAACGGCTGGCCGTTGAGCAATACGCCGCTCACCCGCTGCCCCGCAGGCAACCGCAGGTCATAGCGGTAGGTGAACCCCTTGGAGACCGACAGCACCCGCGGGCTCTGTGCGGTGTTGGTGCCGCTGGCGAACTGCTGCTCCAGGATGGCCTTGACCTGCGCGCCCGTGAAGGACTGCACCATCAGGCTGTTGCCGAACGGCTGGGCCGTGAACATCTGGCCGTAGCGCACCTGCCCATCGGCCCCGGGCACCAGCACGCCGCGCACGCCGCCGGGGTTCATGAAGGAGATCTGGGCGGCAAGGCCCGGGCCCTGGGCCGCGAGCAGTTGCGCGTCGGCGATCAGGTTGCCCATGGAGGTTTCGAGCGAAGGTGCGGGCTCGCGCGAGACCGGGCCCGTGAGGCGGCCCGCTGGGCGTTGGGCCTGGGGCTCGGCAGCCGCGCGGTAGCGCTCCACGATGGCGTGCACGCCCTCATCGCGCGCGAAGACGGGGAAACGCCGGTCCACCGCGAAGGTGGTGGGGCCGCTGGTGAAGCCCTCGCCCTGCACGATGACCTGGCGCGCGCTCTTGCGCACCACGCGGCGGGTGGCGGTGTCCACGCGCAGGCTGATGTCGGTGACGTGCGTGCCGTACTGGCCCGCGCTGGTCAGCAACAGCGGGTGCGCGGGGTTCACGGTGCCGTAGTCGCACAGGTAGGAGCGGTGCGTGTGGCCCGAGACCACCACGTCCACTGCCGGGTCGAGCCGCTCCAGGATGGGCACGATGTCGCCGCTCAGGCCCTTGCAGCTGGTTTCGCCCAGGGCGGCCTCGGTTTCGCCGCCCTCGTGCACCATGACCACGATCACATCGGCGCCCTGGGCGCGCAGGCCGGGGATGAGGGCGTTGACCGTGTCAGCCTCGTCCGCGAAGCGCAGGCCGGCCACGCCGGCGGGCGCCACCATGGCGGGTGTGCCGCGCAGGGTCAGGCCGATGAAGCCCACGCTGACCGTCACGCCGCCTTCGGTGAAGCGCTTGATGCCGGTGGGCGGCAGCAGCGGGCGGCCGTCGTCGTGCGCGGTGTTGGCCGCCAGCAGGCCGAAGTTGGTGCCGGGAAAGCCGGGGTTGAGCTGGCAGGGCTCGCGCACGGTGTGCTTCTCGCAACCACCGTTCTTCAGGCGCAGCAGCTCGCGCCAGCCCTTGTCGAACTCGTGGTTGCCCACGGCATTGAAGTCGATGCCCATGCGGTTGACGGCCTCGATCGTCGGCTCGTCGAGGAACAAGGCCGACACCAGGGGCGACGCGCCCACCATGTCGCCGGCCGCCACCACCGCATGGTGCCTGTGGACGGTCTTCAGGTGCGCGATGGCGCTGGCCATGTAGGCCGCGCCGCCCGCGGGCACGCGCGCCGGGCCGCTGCCGTCGGGCGCAGCCACCTGCAGGGCCATGCGCGGCGGCTCCAGGTTGCCGTGCAGGTCGTTGAAGGCGATGAGGCCGATGTCGATATGCGTGGGCGCGGGCGTCGACGCGCAACCTGCCAGCAGTGCTGCTGCCGCCAGGGCCAGCGCCGTGGCGCATGCCAGGGCGCCACGGGTGCGGGCGGCGGAACTCAAAGGAAGGACGCCTGGATCGGGGCCACCTCGCGCACCACGTCCGCGCACTGGGCGCGGTTGCGCAGGGCGTGTTCGATCACCACCAGCGCCAGCAGCGCCTCGGCAATCGGCGCGGCACGGATGCCCACGCAGGGGTCGTGGCGGCCTTTGGTGATCACTTCGGTGGGCTGGCCGTGGATGTCGATGGACTCGCGTGGGCTGATGATGGAGCTGGTCGGCTTGATCGCGATCGAGACTTCCAGGTCCTGCCCGGTGCTGATGCCGCCGAGCACGCCGCCGGCGTGGTTGGTGCGAAAGCCCTGGGGCGTCATCGAGTCGCCGTGCATGGTGCCGCGGTGGGCCACGCTCTCGAAGCCGGCACCGATCTCCACGCCCTTGACGGCATTCAGTCCCATCATGGCGTGGGCGATGTCGGCGTCGAGCTTGTCGTACAGCGGCTCGCCCAGGCCCACGGGCACGCCGCTGGCCGAGATGCGGATGCGCGCGCCGCAGGAGTCGCCGGCCTTGCGCAGCGCGTCCATGTAGTCCTCGTACTGCTGCACGTCGGCCACGGGGGCGAAGAAGGGGTTTGCGCGCACATGGTCCCAGCTCTCGAAGGGGATGGGCAGCTCGCCCAGCTGCGTCATGCAGGCGCGGAACTGCGTGCCGTACTGCTGGGCCAGCCACTTCTTGGCCACGGCCCCAGCGGCCACGGTGGGCGCCGTCAGGCGTGCCGACGAGCGGCCGCCGCCGCGCGGGTCGCGGATGCCGTACTTGTGCCAGTAGGTGTAGTCGGCATGGCCCGGGCGAAAGCTCTCGGAGATGTTGCTGTAGTCCTTGCTGCGCTGGTCGGTGTTGCGGATCAAGAGCGCAATGGGGGTGCCGGTGGTCCGGCCTTCGTACACGCCCGAGAGGATCTCTACCGCATCGGGCTCGTTGCGCTGGGTGACGTGGCGGCTGGTGCCGGGGCGGCGGCGGTCCAGGTCGGCCTGGATGTCCGCCTCGGCGAGCGGCATGCCCGGCGGGCAACCGTCGATCACGCAGCCAATGGCCGGGCCGTGGGATTCACCAAAATTGGTGACAGCGAATAGGGTACCGATGGTGTTGCCGCTCATGGGACCGATTATCCCAGAGTGGCGGAACCTGTTCAGCCGCCCGATTCTTCCTCGGGCCAGTCGCGGATATAGGCCTTGAGCATCTTGTTCTCGAAGTTCTGGCTGTCCACCACGGCCTTGGCCACGTCGTAGAAGCTGATCACGCCCATGAGCATGCGCTTGTCCATCACCGGCATGTAGCGCGCGTGGCGGTCCAGCATCATGCGGCGTACCTCGTCCATCTCGGTTTCGAGGGTGCAGGTCAGCGGGTGGTCGTCCATGGCCGAACGCACCTGCAGCGTGCCCACGCTGCCGCCGTTCTTGACGATGGCCTGGATCACCTCGCGGAAGGTGAGCATGCCCACCAGGTCACCGAGCTCCATCACCACCAGCGAGCCGATGTCGCGGTCGGCCATGATGTCCACGGCGTTGGCCAGCGGCTCGTCGGGGGTGACGGTGTAGAGGGTGTTGCCTTTGACGCGAAGGATATCGCTGACTTTCATGATCGGTCTCCAATGGGGCTCGGTAGGGCGCGGCAGGCCTGTTCATACCAAATATAGCCCACAATGCCTCCAGCACCGACAACATGGGAGACATTGGATGCCCGGTTACTCCGACCCCGGCTTTGACACGCTTGCGCTGCACGCCGGAGCCACACCCGACCCCGCCACCGGCGCACGCGCCGTACCGATCCACCTGACCACCTCGTTCGTCTTCGAATCGAGCGACCACGCCGCCTCGCTGTTCAACCTGGAGCGGCCCGGCCATGTCTACAGCCGCATCAGCAACCCCACCAATGCGGTGCTGGAGCAGCGCGTGTCGGCCCTGGAAGGCGGCGTGGGCGCCATCGCCACCGCCAGCGGCCAGGCCGCGCTGCACCTGGCCATCTGCACGCTGATGGGCGCGGGCAGCCACATCGTGGCCAGCACGGCGCTGTACGGCGGCTCGCAGAACCTGCTGCACTACACGCTGTCGCGCTTCGGCATAGCGACCACCTTCGTCAAGCCCGGCGACATCGACGGCTGGCGCGCCGCCGTGCGGCCCAATACGAAACTGTTCTTTGGCGAGACGGTGGGCAACCCGGGCCTGGATGTGCTGGACATCCCGACGATCAGCGCTATCGCGCACGAGGCGGGCGTGCCGCTGCTGGTGGATTCCACCCTGACCTCGCCCTGGCTCATGAAGCCGCTGGAGCTCGGCGCCGACCTGGTCTACCACTCGGCCACCAAGTTCCTCTCGGGCCACGGCACGGTGGTGGGCGGCATCGTGGTCGATGGCGGCAGCTTCGACTGGGACGGCCCGCGCGCAGCAGGCAGGTTCGCCGAGCTGACACAGCCGTACGAGGGCTTTCACAACATGGTGTTCAGCGAGGAAAGCTCGGTGGGCGCCTTTTTGCTGCGCGCACGGCGCGAAGGCCTGCGCGACTTCGGCGCCTGCATGAGCCCGCACACGGCCTGGCTGATCCTGCAGGGCATCGAGACCCTGCCGCTGCGCATGGAGCGGCACATGCGCAACACGGCGCGCGTGGTCGAGTTCCTGGCCAGCCAGCCCTTCGTCTCGCGCGTGGGCCACCCCATGCTGGAGTCGCACACCAGCCACGCGCTGGCGCAGAAGCTGCTGCCGCGCGGCGCGGGCTCGGTGTTCAGCTTCGACCTCAAAGGCAACCGCGAGCAGGGCAAGAAGTTCATCGAGGCGCTCAAGGTCTTCAGCCACCTGGCCAACGTGGGCGACTGCCGCAGCCTGGTGATCCACCCGGCCAGCACCACGCACTTCCGCATGAGCGACGAGGCGCTGGTGAATGCCGGCATCACGCAGGGCACGATCCGCCTGTCCATCGGGCTGGAGGATGCCGATGACCTGATCGACGACCTCAAGCGCGCCCTCAAGGCCGCGGAGAAGGCGGCCTGAGCCCGGTGATGGCTGACAAGGCACCCGCCATGGACTGGCAGGCCTTCGAGCAGACGCTGCTGGACGACGCGCTGGCGCTGGTGCTGCCCGCGTTGCAGGCACACCCGCTGTGCGGCGACGTCTACGCCGTGGCGCTCGCAGGCATGTACCGCGAACTCGATGGCCCCATCTACCTGCCTACCGTATCCATGGGCAGCGAGGCGGCATTGGCCGAGGTGGAACCGGAAGATGACGGCGGCACGCTCCACAGCCTGCGCTGGAACCCTGCCGACTGGCGCTGGCCCGAGATGTCCTCGGACAGCGCCGCCATGGCCTCTGCCCAGGCCGCATTGGCGACCGAGGCCCAGGGCGGCGACGTGGCGCAATGGGAGGCCGCAGACCGCCGCTGCGTCGATGCGCTGGTGAGCGTGTGCCACCGGTTGCGTGCCGCCCTGCAAGCGTCGCCCGTGGCCGACCGGCTCACGCCCGGCTTTGCCGTGCTGCTGCACGAGGACAGCGACGAGGGCATCGCCATCGCCCAGCGCTGTGTGGGCGAAGAGGCATTTGCCCGGCTGCTGCCCGGCCATGCTGCCGACCTGGCCGAGGCCCGGCGCGTCGCAGAGTTGCCCGATGCCGAGCGCCTGCGCTACCACCTGGCTTGCCTGGCGCACCAGCCTGCCCCCGAACTGGGGCTAACGCGCGCGCAGGCCCAGCGCCATGGCGAAGCGGCGCAGCGCGCCCTGCGGGCTTTCGGACCTGCCGCCATCCCCGCTTTGCTGTCACTGCTGGAGCGCACGTCAACGCAATGCGAGGCCGCGCGCCTGCTGGGCGAGATCGGTGCGGCCAGGCCCGAGGTGTTGGCCGCGTTGCGTACGCAGGTGCTCAAAGCCGTGCCGCGCGGCAGCATGCGCCACCGGGCCCAGGCCGGGCGCAATATCTGCGCCGGTGCGCTGGCGCATCTGGGCGAAAGCGCCTGGCTGCTGGAACAGGCCCAGGCCGGAACGCTCAGCGATGAATGCGTGGCCCAGGGCCTGTCATCGCCCTACGGCGCGTTCCGCAACCACGCGCTCGACCCGCTGCCGCTCGACTACCGCCCCATCGAGTCCCTGCCCGCCGTGCGGCCCGTACTGCTGCCGCTGGTGGAGCAATGGCTGCGCCCCGGCTCGGGCACCTGCACGCTGCGCCCGCACGAGGTGGATGAAGCCGTGCGCGGCCTGCACTCGCCCCTGACCGTGGTGCGCCAGCATGCCGCCATGGCGCTGGGCGACCGGGCCCTGGGCGCCGAGGCCGGTGCACGCGCCGTGCCCGCGCTGGCCCATGCCGTGGCGCACGATGGCGACGAGACGGTGCGCTACCTGGCCGTGCTGGCCCTGGACTACTGGCGCAGCGAGGCGGCCGCCGAGCGCCCGCTGGCCGAGGCCACGGCCGCCAGCGATGCAAGCGCCAAGGTGCGCGACGCAGCGCAGCGCTGGATCCAGGTGCTGGACGACCTGGCTGCCGGCGTGCCGCCGCGCTGAGGCCGGCATCGCACCCGACACCACAACAACGCAACAAAGACAAGCGAACAAAGAGGACCCATCCGTATGCAGATCCAAGTCAACGGCCACACCACCTACTGCTACACCGGCGGCAAGGCGTTCAACCCCGCACTGCCCACCGTGGTCATGGTCCACGGCGTGCTCAACGACCACAGCGTGTGGGCCCTGCAAAGCCGCTACCTGGCCAACCATGGCTGGAACGTGCTGGCGGTGGACCTGCCCGGTCATTGCCGCAGCGCGGGCGAGGCGCCGGCCAGCGTGGAGGCGGGGGCCGACTTCATCGCTGCGCTGCTCTATGCCGCAGGCGTGCAGCGCGCGGCACTGGTGGGCCACAGCTTCGGCTCGCTGATCGCGCTGGAGGCCGCGGCCCGCCTGGGCGAGCGCGTGAGCCACCTGGTGCTGGTGGGCACGGCCTACCCGATGAAGGTCTCGCCCGCGCTGATCGATGCGGCGCTCAACGAGCCCGAGAAGGCGCTGCGCATGGTCAACGTGTTCTCGCGCAGCACGCTGGCGCCGCCTTCGGGCGCGGGCTTCTGGGTCTACAACGCCGGCATGGCGCTGGGCCGCAAGGTGCTGCGCAGCAACACGGCAGTCAACGTGTTCCACCGCGGCTTCGTGGCCTGCGACAGCTATGCCAACGGCGAGCAGGCCATGGCGGCCGTGCGGTGCCCGGTACTGTTCGCGCTGGGCGCGCAGGACCAGATGACCGCGCCCAAGGCCGCGCAGGGCCTGGTGGCCGCTGCACGCGCCGCGGGCAAGGTGGTGCACACCACCAGCCTGCCCGTGGGCCACAACCAGATGAGCGAGGCGCCCGACGGTACGCTGATGGCGATCCGCGACTTTATTTCCCTGTCCTGAGCCAAAGGCCCCTCCCATGACCCTGCGCACCGCCCTGTTCGAGCTGGCCCGCCAGCACACGCTGGACCGACCGGCCGCCACGCGCCTGCTCGGGCTGGCGGGGTTCGACCGCCCGCCCGCCGCCCTGCACACCACGCTGTGGCGCACCGTCGCGGTCATCGCGGCGGCGCTCGGCGGTCTGGGGCTGGTGATGTGGATCGCTGCCAACTGGGAGAGCCTGGGCCGCTTCATGCGCTTTGCGCTGCTGCAGGGCTTCGTGCTGGCCATGTGCGCAGGCGCTGCGTTCCGGGCCGGTGCGCGTGCGCCGCTGGCCATGCTGGCGCTGCTGGGCACGGGCGCGCTGTTCGCCTACTTCGGGCAGACCTACCAGACCGGGGCCGACCCCTGGCAGCTGTTTGCCGTGTGGGCCGTGCTCACGCTGCCCCTGGCGCTGGCCGTGCGCAGCGATGTGGTGTGGGTGCCATGGACCCTGGTGGCCATGGTGGGCATCTCGCTGTGGGCGCAGGCGCACACGGGCCACAGTTGGCGCGTGTCGCCTGCGGACATGACGGTGCACCTGGTCTCCCTGGGCGCTGCGCTGGCCGTGGCGGCAGCCATGCTGCCGCAGCTCCACCGCTTCACGGGTGCAGGCGTCTGGGCGCTGCGCACGGCGGGCACGCTGGCGCTGATGCTGGTCACGCTCACCGCGCTGGGTGGCCTGTTCCACTCGCCCGTGGCGGGTCACTACGGTCTGGGCCTGGTGCTGCTGGCGGCGGGTGCCGCGCTGATGGGCATGCGCACGCATTTCGACATTTTCCTGCTCAGCGGTGCGGCGCTGGGGCTCAACATCCTGCTGGTGACGGGGCTGGCACGTGCCATGTTCTCGGGCTCCCGCTTCGGTGATTTCGTGGGCTCGCTGCTGCTCATCGGCCTGGTCGCCGCAGGGCTTCTGGCGGCAACCGTGAATCTGGTGATGCGCCTGGCGCGCCGCGCTGCGCAGCAGCAAGGAGAAGCGGCATGAGCGACGCATCCATCGATCCCGTGAATCTGTCTGCAAGCGCCGCTGCGCCCGTGCCCAAGCCCGGCGCGCTTGAAACCATCGTGCAAGCCGCCGTGGCGCAAGGCATCCTGCCGCCTGGCGCCTCGTCCGCAGACGCACACCGTGCCGGCGGCACGGCGCGCCCCTGGCCCGTGGTACTGCTCACGGCGCTGGGCGCCTGGCTGGCCGCGCTGCCGCTGCTGGCCATGTTCGGCCTGTTCTTCGGCGAGTGGATCGTGAGGGACGCGGGTGCCTACCTCATCGGCGCTGTGGTGCTGGCCGGCGCCACGGCAGCCCTGCGCAGCAAGGACCTGCCGATCTTTCTGGAGCAACTGGCGTTTCCGGCATTGCTGACCGGCGCGGGCCTGCTGGGCTTTGCCTTCGGGCGCGACATGGGCCTGCAGCCGGCGGCCGCCTTCATGCTGGTGGTGGCGCTGGGCGTGGCCGCACTCGTGGCCTTGCCCTGGCTGCGCGTGCTGCTGGGTGCGGGCGCGGCGGCGCTGTTCGCCGTGCTCATCTGGCCCGGTGCTGATGACCGCTGGGCCTTGTCGCCGCTGGTGCCCTGGAGCATGGTGCACAGCGTGCTCGCGGTGTGGGTGGGGCTGCTGCTGTGGCAGCGCCATGCGCTGGGCCGCGGTACGGCCGGCAACTGGCTGGCGGCGCTGCTGGAGCCCCTGGCCTGCGGCTGGCTGCTGGTGCTGCTGTGGGGCATCTGCGGCCTGTCGGGCCAGACCTTCCTGGTGGGCGGTGCGTTCGGTGCCGGCATCGGTGGCGAGCTGGTGCGCGAGGTCGGCCGGGAGGTCGGGCCGCGCGCCTTTGCGCTGCAATGGCTGGTGCAGGCGGCCAGCGTGCTGCTGGCGCTGGTTGCCGCCGCCATCGCGCAGCGCGCCTGGCCGGTGCTGCGCCAGCCCCGCGCTGGCGTGGTGGCGCTGGTGCTGGCGCTGCTGTGCTGGTTCTCGCCCTTGCTCGGCAGTGCCCTGCTGGCCCTGGCCATCGCCGGCACCACCCGCCGCTGGGGCCAGGCCACTGCGGCCGCCTTGGCCTGCACCTGGATCATGGGAGGTTTCTACTACCTGCTGGCCTGGCCTCTGACCACCAAGGCCATGGTGCTCGTGGGCTGCGGTGCGCTGCTGGGTGTGTTGGCCTGGAGTGCGTTGCGCACGCCACGCGCCGCTGCGATGCCCGGTGAAACTGGCCATGCCGCCCGCCACTGGGCCCACCGCATGTGCCCCTGGCTGCTGGTGCTGAGTGCGGTGGCCACCGTGGCCGTTGCCAACATCGGCATCGCCGACAAGGAAAACACGATTGCCAACGGCCAGAAGGTCTACGTGCCCCTGGCCCCGGTGGACCCGCGCTCGCTGATGCAGGGCGACTACATGCGCCTGCGGTTCACCCTGCCACCTATGGTCGATTTCGACCGGCGCGACGCGGGCGTGGAAGGCCTGCTGGGCAGCCGGCCCTATGCCGTGGGCCGGCTCGATGCACGCGGCGTGGTGGCCTGGGAGCGCGTCGAAAAGTACGATGCGCCCATCGCCCCCGGCGAGTTCCGCATCCAGCTCACGCCCAAGAACGGCGACTGGACGCTGGTGACGGACGGCTGGTACTTCGCCGAAGGCGATGCCAGCCGCTGGGAGCAGGCGCGCTTTGGCGAATTCCGTGTGCAGCCGGACGGCAAGGCCTTGCTGGTGGGCATGGCGGACGATCAGCTTGTGCCCATCGGGCGGTGACGCAGCCGTCGCGCAGGCAGCTTATTCGACCGGGCGCGCCGTGCGCTGCCATGCGGGCCAGCGCAGCAGCGTGAACGCACGCAACAGCCACTCTGCCGGCCCGTAGGTGTGCAGCGCCATCCAGCGGCGGCTCTGCACGAGCAGGGCCGCATACAACGCCAGGCAGCCCAGCAACACCGCCAGCGGTGACACCCGCCCCACCAGCGCCAGGCCGTAGGCGGTGAACACCACCGCCCCCACCAGGGACTGCAGCAGGTAGTTGGACAGCGCCATGCGGCCCGCAGGTTCCAGCCAGGCGCCCAGTCGGCGGCCTGCAGCTCCGCTCTGCAGGGCCCAGAGCAGTGCCGCGACATAGCTGAAGGTGAGGAAGGGCGCGGTGGCCAGGTCCAGCGCGAGCGTGGCGGCCGACACATGATCGGGTTGGCGGACGGTGCTGTTCTGCGCTGTGGCATAGACCCAGGCACCCAGGCCGCCCACCGGCAGGCAGCACAGCACCCAGCGGCGCAGGCGTGCCGGCTGCAGCGCAATGGTGGCCAGGTAGCCCGAGCGATGGGCCGCCAGCCCCAGCAGGAACATGGCCAGCGCGCAAGGCCCCTGCACGAACACCAGCACGAACCAGACGCCATCGGCCATGTCGCGCCCGCGCTGGGCAATGGCCTCGATCGCCCCGGAACGGTAGGCCTGTGCGGCCTGCTGTGCCTTGGCGTGGATCTCGGCCAGCGGCCAGTCCATCGGCGGCGCTAGCGACATCAGCCAGGCGAGCAGTCCCCAGCCCGCGGACACCAGCGCCAGCAGCGCCACGGCCATCACCACCGCAGTACCCGGCCGCAACTTGCACAGCGCCAGCAGCAACCAACCCAGCAGCGCATAGGTCACCAGGATGTCGCCCGAAAACAGCAGCCAGGCATGGGCCACGCCCAGCAGCAGGAGGCCCGCCAGGCGCCGCAGGAAGCGCGGCACGAAGGCGCTGCCGGAGCGCTGGGCCGAGTCCATCTGCAAGGCAAAGCTGTAGCCGAACAGCAGCGAGAACAAGAGGTAGAACTTGGTCTCGAAGACCAGGCTGATGAACCAGCGCACGGCGTGGTCCACGGGACGCGAGAACGCGGGGTCGGCGACGCCGAGGCCAAAGTAGGTCGAGGCAAAGCTGCCCGCATTGACGACCAGGATGCCCAGCAGCGCAAAGCCGCGCAGCGCATCGATGGCGTGCTCGCGGCCGGGGCCGCTTTCATTTGGACTGCAGGGTACGGCTGCGTCCTGTGTCAGGGAGCAAGGGGGAGAGGGCAAAGGCAGGGGAGGCAATCGTGGATCGGCGAAGCGGCCTATTGGAAGATCCCCATGGCGCGCTGTCAAATACGGCACGCCCACCCCTGCATGCGTGGGCGTATAAAGCAGGAGCAACCAACAATACCCAACGGAGACAGGCACCATGGACATCAGCGCCACCCCGACCGACCCGCGTGCTTTCAAGAGCTTCGCGGAGTTCTACCCGTTCTACCTGACCGAGCACAGCAACCGCACCTGCCGGCGGCTGCATTTCGTGGGCTCGACCCTGTCACTTCTCTGCGTGGCCTGGGCTGTGGCCACGCGGCAGCCGTCCTTCTTGCTGGTCGGCCTGCTGTGTGGCTATGGCTTTGCGTGGGTGGGGCACTTCGGCTTCGAGAAGAACAAGCCGGCCAGCTTTAAGCGGCCGCTGTACAGCTTCATGGGCGACTGGGCGATGTACCGGGACATCTGGTTGGGCAAAGTGCCGTTCTGAGTCGCCGCAAGGCCTGGCAGCCCGTGGTGTCCTCGGTCGATTCGATCCGCAACCCGGCTTCGGCTGTCAGTCCGCAGTTTCCCCGGAGTCCTTGATGATCCTGGCCCAGCGGATCATTTCGCCCTCTACGTATTTCTTGTGCTCCGCAGGTTCCAGGCGCGCGTCGGTCACGATGCGCACACCGAGTGCCTCCTCGCGCTGGATGAGTTCGGGGTCCTTGAGCGCTGCGCGGATGGCGGCATTCAGCCTGGCCAGCACGGCCGGTGGCGTGCCCTTGGGGGCGTACACGCCATGCCACACCGACATCTCGAAGCCGGCCAGGCCTGCTTCGGCCAGCGTGGGCACCTGGGCAAGCGCGGGCAACGCCATGCGCTGCTTGCTGGTGACGCCAAAGGCCTTGACCTTCTTCGCTTCGATCTGGGGCACGGCGTTGGTGGCCTGCTCGCACATCAGGTCCACCTGTCCACCCATCAGGTCGGTCATGGCAGGCGCCGTTCCCTTGTAGGGAACGAAGACCATCTTCGATTGCAGGGTGGCCTGCAGCACCAGTCCGCACAGGTGGGATGCCGAGCCCACGCCCGCATTCGCGAGGTTGACCTTTCCGTCATTGGCGCTGATCCATTTGCGAAGGCCCGCAAAGTTGCTGGCCGCCAGGCCTGGCTTGCCGATCAGGGTCGAAGGCGCCTCGTTGATGAGTCCGAGGTACTCGAAGTCTTCCAGCGTCTTGTAGGGCAGCTTCTTGTAGAGCGCTGGTGCGGTGGAGATGCCGATGTGGTGCACCAGCAGGGTATAGCCATCTGGCGAGGCACGTGCGACGCGCGCCGCACCGATGGTGCCTCCCGCGCCTGCCGTGTTGTCGACGACCACGGTCTGGGCCAAAGGCTTGCGCAGGGCCTCTGCCAGATCACGGGCAATTTTGTCGCTGGGGCCGCCAGCAGAAAAGGGGACGACCAAGGTAATTGGCTTGTCCGGAAATTCCGCCCATGCGGTTGTGCTGATGCTGATCGCAACCAGTCCGATGGCTGCGGCTGCAGCCCCTTGCTTCAAAATGCCCATGGCTTTGTCTCCTTCAGGTTCTGTTTTTGAGGGGAGTGATCAGGCCGACAGGGCCTGCATCTGCGCATACAGGTCGGCCTTGCCTTCGAAGCCGATGCCGGGCAGGTCGGGCAGCGTGACGTGGCCGTCGACCACCTTCACTCCGTCGGGGAAGCCGCCGAACGGCTGGAACAGGTCCGGGTAGGACTCGTTGCCGCCCAGGCCCAGGCCGGCCGCGATGTTCAGCGACATCTGGTGCCCGCCATGCGGGATGCAGCGGCTCGCGGACCAGCCGTGTTCCTTGAGCATGTCCAGCGTGCGCAGGTACTCCACCAGGCCGTAGCTCAGTGCGCAGTCGAACTGCAGCCAGTCGCGGTCAGGGCGCATGCCGCCATAGCGGATCAGGTTGCGCGCGTCCTGCATGGAGAACAGGTCTTCACCTGTGGCCATGGGGTTCTTGTAGTAGTTGCGCAAGGTGGCCTGCAATTCGAAATCGAGTGGGTCACCGGGCTCCTCGTACCAGAACAGGTCGTATTGCGAGAGCGCCTTGGCGTACTGGATGGCGGTGTCCAGGTCGAAGCGGCCATTGGCATCCACGCACAGCTTCTGGCCATCCTGCAGCACTTCCATGATGGAGTCGATGCGGCGCAGGTCTTCGTCGAGCGAAGCGCCGCCGATCTTCTTCTTGACCACGGTGTAGCCGCGGTCGATGTAGCTCTTCATCTCGTCTTTCAGCTTGCCGTGGTCCTGGCCGGGGTAGTAGTAGCCGCCGGCGGCATAGACGAAGATCTTGCGATTGGGTGTACCGTTGCCATAGCGGTCGGCCAACAGCTGGAACAGCGGCTTGCCTTCGATCTTGGCCACCGCGTCCCACACAGCCATGTCGATGGTGCCGATGGCCACGGAGCGCTCGCCGTGGCCGCCGGGCTTCTCGTTGGTGAACATGGCGTTCCAGATCTTGTGCGGGTCTAGGTTCTTGCCGCTGTCGTCGATCAGTGATTCGGGGCTGGCTTCGAGCACGCGGGGGATGAAGCGCTCGCGCATGAGCTTGCCCTGGCCATAGCGGCCGTTGGAGTTGAAGCCGTATCCCACCACTGGCTTGCCATCGCGGATCACGTCGGTGACTACCGCCACCAGGCTCAGCGTCATCTTGCTGAAGTCGATGTAGGCGTTGCGGATGGGCGAACTGATGGGGATGGTCTTCTCTCTGATCTCAACGATTTTCATGCGGTGCTCCGGGTGTCGAAACGGGGTGTCACAACGGGTGACGGGATGGGTATGATCCGCAACCGCGCGGTGTTTGACCAATGCCGTTTTTGTTCTCTTCAGTGCTTTCAGAGCACAGCGGGCTTGTTATGAACATCTCCTGGCTGGAGGATTTCCTGGTCCTTGCCGCCGTCGGAAATTTTTCCCGCGCCGCAGAAGACCGCCACATGACGCAGCCTGCCTTCGGTCGCCGCGTGCGTGCCTTGGAGGAGTGGCTGGGGGTGGAGCTGTTCGACCGCAGCACGCAGCCGGTCAGGCTGACGGAGGCGGGCCAGTGGTTTCAAGGCGTTGCGCCCGAGCTGCTCGCCGAGGTGGCGCGCCTGCCCGGCGCGGCGCGCGCCGTGGCCGAGGCGAATTCGAAGAGCCTGCGCTTTGCCGCGACCCATGCGTTGTCGCTGACCTTCATGCCGGGGTGGCTGCGCAGCTATGGCGCGCACACCATGGCCGGGACCCTGCAGCTGGAGTCCGACATGCTGCACCGCTGCGAGGCGCTGCTGGCCCAGAGCAAGGTGCAGTTCGTGCTGTGCCATGCCCATGCGCAGGCCCCCAGCCTGTTGCACGCGCAGGCCTATCCATCGGTCTGCGTCGGTACCGATGTCTTGCGGCCCGTGTGCGCCGTAGGGCCGGACGGTGCCGCCCTCTATGGCCTGGAGCGCTCCGGTGCGGTTGCGCCCTTGCTGGCCTACAGTGCGGAATCGGGGCTTGGCAATATCCTGCACAAGACCATCGACGGTGCGCTCGGAAAGCTCTCGACGCAGACGGTTTTCACGGCCCACCTGGCTTCCGTGCTGCGCACGATGGCACTCGAGGGCCGGGGCATTGCCTGGTTGCCCCAGAGTCTTGTGGTCGACGATCTGTCAGCGGGGCGGCTGGCCTGCGCTGCGGCCTCGCCGCAGTGGAGCATCGAGCTGGAGATCCGGGTGTACCGCTCCCACGTGCAGATGGGGCGCGCCGCCGAGGCGCTGTGGGATGCGGTAGCGCGCGAGGCTGCTGGCCCCTCACCTGCCACGTCTTGATCAGCGCAGCCGGAACACCGCCACAGCCTCCACCAACTGATGCGCCTGGCCGCTCAGGCTGCCGGCGGCGGCTGCGCTTTGTTCCACCAGCGCGGCGTTCTGCTGCGTGGCGTCATCCATGCGCACGATGGCCTGGGTCACGCGCAGCATATCGTTGGTCTGCTCGGCGCTGGCCTGGCTGATCTCTTCCATCAGCGTGCTCACGCCGCGGATGGACTGGACCACCTCGCCCATGGTGCTGCCGGCATTGCGTGCCAGGCTGGAGCCCGCTTCCACGCGCTCCACGCTGGTCTGGATCAGTGCCTTGATCTCGCGCGCGGCGCTGGCACTGCGCGTGGCCAGGCTGCGCACCTCGCTGGCCACCACGGCAAAGCCGCGGCCCTGTTCGCCCGCGCGTGCGGCTTCCACGGCGGCGTTGAGCGCAAGGATGTTGGTCTGGAAGGCGATGCCGTCGATGACGCCGATGATGTCGGCGATCTTGCGCGAGCTTTCCTGGATGCCCTGCACCACCTCGACCATCTGGCCCACCACCTGGCCGCCGCGCTCGGCGACCGAGGCGCCGCTCTTGGCCAGTTCGTTCGCCCGCTGGGCGTTCGCCGCGTTGTTCTGCACGGTCTGCTGCAACTGCTGCATGGAGGAGGAGGTTTCGTCCAGCGACGAGGCCTGGTCTTCGGTGCGCATGCTCAGGTCGGTGTTGCCCTGCGCGATCTCGGCGCTGGCGCTGGCCACGCCTTCGGCATTGGTACGAACGCCAGAAACCACGCGCTCCAGGTTTTCCTGCATGGCGGCCAGGGCCTGCAGCAGGCGCGCGGGTTCGTCATTGCCTTCTGTGACTATGGTGGTCGTCAGGTCGCCTGCGGCCACCTTGTTGGCCAGGGACACGGCCACGCGCAGCGGGCCCACCACCGAGCGCGTGAGCACCCAGCCGGCAAACACCCCCAGTGCGCTCACCAGCGCCAGCGCCACCAGGCTGCTGACCAAGGCGCGGCGCGCATCCTGCGCGGCCTGCTGCGCAATGGCAGCGCTGCTGTCGGCCACCTGGCGGCTCAGTTCGCCCAACAGCTTGGCAGGGCCCTGGTCGATGTCGGCCACATCGGCATCGCCGGCCGAGGCCACGAAGCCGAGCGACTGGAAGGCTTCGAAGCCCTTGCGGTAGCCCTGGGCCATCTGCGTATGGGCATCGAAGAACTTCTGCAGCGCAGCGCGCTCGCTGCTGTCCACCAGCTGCGGTGCCAGGGCCTTGGCGTCGTCGGCCACGCGTTTTTCGCTGGCTTGGAAGGCGTTCCAGTGCAGTTCACGCTTGCGCGAATCCTCGCCGCGCAGCAGCGTGTTCTTCCACTCCATCACCTGGGTCTTGAACTCGCTCTCCATGCGCGTCACGGCGCGCTCCTGGGCCACGCGCTGCTGCACCGTGCTGTCGTAGGTACCCAGCGTGCTGTACAGCGCGGCAATGCCGAACAGCGCTGCGCCGATCATCAGCGCCAGCACCAGGCCCAATGCACCGGCCATGCGCGTGCCGATGGAGTAGCGGGACATTTTCATCAGGAGGTCCTAAGTGTCGGCAGCGGGTAGGCGGTGCGATGCAAGAGCCTCGCGAAGGGAGGGTCAGGCTTTGAGCTTGAGCAGGTAGACCATCACACGCGCGGTGGTCAGGTCCAGTTCCATGAACTCGGTCAGGTCCTTGCCGGTGAGCCAGGATGCATCCCACTTGTTGGTTTTCAGGGTGCGCACCCACGATTCATGCACGGTGGCGGCTTCCACGGCAGTCACCATCTCGGCCAGGCGGGCGGCAGAGACCCCCTTGCCCGTGAACACGCCGCGCCAGTTGGCCATGACAGCATCGATCCCCTGCTCGCGGAACGCGGGCAGGCCGAACACGCTGCGCCGGGCCGATACGCCGATGGCGCGCAGCTTGCCGGCGGCAATCGCTTCGCTGAACTCACTGTAGCCCGACAGGCCCAGGGCGGCCTTGCCGGTGACCAAGGCATCCACCACCTCATTGCCGCCCGCAAACGGGCGGTAGACCAGTGCCTCGGGGCTGGCCTTGGCGGCACGGGCCAGCACGCCCGCATAGATGTGGTCCACCCCGCCTGCAGAGCCGCCAGCCACCGGCAGGGCGGGCAGGTCGGCCTTCATGGCGGCGACCAGGTCCTTGGCCGTGCGGATAGGGGACGATGCGGGCACGGCGGCCACCAGGTAGTCGCTGGTCAGGCGCGCAATGGGCTGGATCTGCGTGAGGTCCACCGCCGGCTTTTGCAGCGCCACGGCGCCCACCATCACCATGCCGCCCATGAGCAGGGTGTTGGGGTCGTTGGCGTATTTTTCGGCGTAGCGGGCCAGGCCGATGGTGCCGCCCTTGCCGCCGACGTTCTCGTACTCCACCTGGTCCACGGCACCCGCGCCCACCAGGGCGGTGCCCAGTGCGCGGCCGGTCTGGTCCCAGCCACCGCCGGCATTGGCGGGGATCACGATGCGCAGCGTACCCGCCAGCTTGGCGACCTTGGCCGGGGGGCGGGCCTGGGCCAGCACCGTGCTGCCAAAGGGTGCTGCCAGCGCGGCAAGCGCAGCCGCGCGGATCAGCACCTGCCGGCGCCGTGTGTTCAGGGGGGTGTGGGCGGTCATGGGTTCCCTTGGTAAGCGAATGTATCCATCTGCAATGGTGTGCGCTGAAACTGTCATTCAGCTGTCCAGAGTATCAGGGTATACGCTGGAGCGGATGACATCTGTGGCCGCCACGCCACCATGAAAAACGCCCTGCGCCGCAGATGCGGGGCAGGGCGTCAGGACCGGAAAACCCCCGACAGGGGCTTTCACTGGCAGGCCGATTACAGCGAATCGATGAAGCTGCGCAGCTTGTCCGAGCGGCTGGGGTGCTTCAGCTTGCGCAGCGCCTTGGCTTCTATCTGGCGGATGCGTTCGCGCGTTACGTCGAACTGCTTGCCCACTTCTTCCAGCGTGTGGTCGGTGGACATCTCGATGCCGAAGCGCATGCGCAGCACCTTGGCTTCGCGTGGCGTGAGGCCGTCCAGGATGTCCTTGACCACGTCGCGCAGGCCGGCCTGCATGGCAGCATCGATGGGAGCGGTGTTGGCACCGTCCTCGATGAAGTCGCCCAGGTGGCTGTCGTCGTCGTCGCCGATGGGGGTTTCCATCGAGATCGGCTCCTTGGCGATCTTCATGATCTTGCGGATCTTCTCTTCCGGGATCTCCATCTTCGCCGCCAGGATGGACGCATCGGGCTCGAAGCCGAACTCCTGCAGATGCTGGCGGCTGATGCGGTTCATCTTGTTGATCGTCTCGATCATGTGCACCGGGATACGGATGGTGCGCGCCTGGTCGGCGATCGAGCGCGTGATGGCCTGGCGGATCCACCACGTGGCGTAGGTCGAGAACTTGTAGCCGCGGCGGTATTCGAACTTGTCCACGGCCTTCATCAGGCCGATGTTGCCCTCCTGGATCAGGTCCAGGAACTGCAGGCCGCGGTTCGTGTACTTCTTGGCGATGGAGATCACGAGGCGCAGGTTGGCCTCGATCATTTCCTTCTTGGCATCGCGCGAGGTGGCTTCACCCTCGTTCATGCGCTTGTTGATGTCCTTGAGCTCGGTCAGCGGCACGACCACGCGCGATTGCAGGTCCGTCAGCTTTTGCTGCAGTTCCTGGATGGGCGGGATGTTGCGCGCCATCACCGTGCTCCAGGGCTTGCCGGCGGCGGCCTGCTTTTCCACCCACTTCAGGTTCAGCAGGTTGGCCGGGAAGTCCTTGATGAAGGTCTCTTGCGGCATGCCGCACTTGTCCACGATGATGCGGCGCAGCTCGCGCTCCTTCTTGCGCACGTCGTCCACCTGGCCGCGCACCATGTCGCACAGCTTCTCGATGGTCTTGGCGGTGAAGCGGATGGTCATCAGCTCTTCCGACAGGGCGTGCTGCGCCTTCACGTAGGCCGGCGTGCCGTAGCCTTCCTTGTCGTAGATCTTGTGGACCTTCTCGAACAGGTCGCGCAGCTTGTCGAAGCGCTCCAGCGCCTGCTTCTTGAGTTCTTCGAGCTTCTTGGTCAGCGCCTTGGAGCCGCCCTTGCCATCGTCGTCGTCGGCTTCGTCGAATTCGTCGAAGTCTTCTTCGGCCACATAGTCGTCGGCCTCGTTGGGGTTGGAGAAGCCGTCCACGATGGTGGAGATGACGACCTTGCCTTCGCGGATTTCCTCACCCATGTTGAGGATCTCGGCGATGGTGGCGGGCGATGCGCTGATCGCCTCCATCATGGACATCAGACCGCCTTCGATGCGCTTGGCGATCTCGATTTCGCCTTCGCGGGTGAGCAGCTCCACCGTGCCCATTTCGCGCATGTACATGCGCACGGGGTCGGTGGTGCGGCCGAATTCGCTGTCCACGGTGGACAGGGCGGCTTCGGCGGCCTCTTCGGCTTCTTCTTCACTGGCGCCTGCGGGGGCGTTGTCGGTGATGATCAGCGCCTCGGCATCGGGCGTCTGCTCGTACACGGCCACGCCCAGGTCGTTCAGCGTGGTGATGACGGCTTCGAGCGTTTCGGCATCGACCAGCTTGTCGGGCAAGTGGTCGGAGATTTCGACGTGCGTGAGGTAGCCGCGCGTCTTGCCCAGCTTGATCAGGGTTTTCAGGCGCGAGCGGCGCTTGGCCAGGTCTTCTTCGGTCAGGACGGTTTCGTCCAGGCCGAATTCCTTCATCAGGGCGCGTTCCTTGGCCTTGCTGATCTTCATGCGCAGCGGCTTGACCTTCTCGGCCGTGGGCGTGGCTTCGGCCTCGACCTCGACTTCACCTTCCAGGTCGGATTCGATGTCCGACAGGTCGGCATCGTCGCTGCTTTCCGCGGCACCACCGGCGGCGGCCTTGGGCTTGCGGCCGCGTTTGGCCGGCACCTTGGCCTCGTCCGTGGCGGCACCTGCGACCTTGGCGGGGCGGCCAGGGCGCTTCTTGGGGGCCTCTTCACCGTCTGCGTCGACGGCAGCCTTGGCGCGGGCTTTCTTGAGTTCTTCGGGGGCTTCCGTCTTCTCGGCAGACTTGTTCAAGGGCACAGTTTTCACTTTCTTGGCGACCGGGGCGGGCGCGGCAACTGTTTTGGAGGCAGTTGCCTTGGCCGGCACCTTGGCCGCGGTTTTTGAGACGGCCTTCGCGGCGGTCACTGGGGCTGACTTGGATGGCTTCGCGGACTTTTGAGCGGGCATGAACAACCTCAGAATCAAAAACGGACACAAAGAAAACGCAAGCGCCACAGATCCCGGCGCGGGTGGCACTGCAAAAGCGATGCTTTTGCAGCTTGAGGGGTATCCCTCAGGGGCAAGATGTCTGGGCGAACATTTGGTGTGCAGTCCTTGCGATGGGTGGGCGGTTGTGCGCGTTTGTCACGGTGGCCCGGCTCGGAGGTGCTGCTGTCGCTCTTGCCTAACCCTACATTATACCATTTGACGCAATTTCAAGCCACCTTGACGGTTGCGTTCAACAAAACCAGGCGTTTTTGCTCCAGCACACGGTAGCGCTCCAGGGCCGACGCGTCCTGGGCCGCCTGAAGGATCAGCACTTTCTGCTGTTCCTTGATGTCCTCGATGAGCATCCGGTTCAGTAGATCGCGCAGTTCCAGCCGGAGTTCCTGCGATTCGCCCTTGGTCTGGGCGTGGGCTCCGGTCATCACCTTCATCGCCAGGTCTTCGCATTCGTGCTCGCGCAGGCCCTCGCGCAGCACCTCCCAGGCCTGGGGACCGTGCTCGTGGAACTGGCCCTCCAGCCAGGTGAACAGCGGCCCGTGGGGAGCTGGCTTTGCGCACAGGGCGGCGTGGTCGTCGTGTGTGAGTTCTTCCAGAAAGCCCATGTGCGACAGCAGCAGGCGCGCGGCGTGGTCTGCCCGGCCCATGGCGGGTGTGCGCGGTAGCCGCGGCTGGGGCGGCCAGGGGGAGTCCTTGTCCTTTTTCTTCCACTTGCCCCCGGTGTTGACCCAGTCGCTGCCGCCCTTGCGGAAGGGGGGCTTGCCATTGCCGGTTGCGCCATTTCCACCACCGCTGTAGCCGCCATGGCCGCCATCGCTCGGGCCCTGGTACCCGCCGCCCACGTAATCGGGCTCGTGCGGGGGGTGCCAGCCGTCCAGGTCGGACGGGGCGCCGCCCCAGGGCGGCTCATCGGCATAGGGGTTGGCGGCTTCCTGCGTGCGTGCCGGGCGCTGCTGGGGGGCTGGCGCCGGGGCGGGAGCGCGGGCGCCGCCGGGGTTCCACAGCTCGGACAGGTCGCGCGCGTTCAACTGCGTCAGTTCGGCCAGCTCGCCCAGCAACTGGCGCTTGAGCACGCCGTCGGGCAGCGCCGTCCATAGCGGGCGGGCGTTGCTGGCCATGTGGGCGCGGCCCTCGGCGGTGGTCAGGTCGCAGCCATCGCTGGCCGACTCGACCAGGAAGCGGCTGAGCGGCACGGCCTCGCTCACGTGCTTGGCAAACGCATCGGTGCCATTGGCGCGGATGAAGCTGTCGGGGTCGTGCTCGGCCGGCAGGAACAGGAACTTGATGCTGCGCGTGTCCGTGGCGTGGGGCAGGGCGCCGTCCAGCGCCTTGCGCGCGGCGCGCCGGCCGGCGTTGTCGCCGTCGAAGCTGAACACCACCGATTCGGTGAAGCGCAGCAGCTTTTGCACATGTTCGGGCGTGCAGGCCGTGCCCAGCGTGGCCACGGCATTCGGAAAACCCAGCTGCGCCAGCGCCACCACGTCCATATACCCTTCGGTGACCAGGGCGTAACCGTGCTCGCGGATGGCTGTGCGCGCCTCGAACAGGCCGTAGAGCTCTCGCCCCTTGTGGAACACCGGGGTTTCAGGCGAATTGAGGTATTTGGGCTTGTCGTCGCCCAGCACGCGCCCACCAAAGCCGATGCATTCACCCTTGACGTTGCGGATGGGGAACATCACCCGGTCGCGAAAGCGGTCATAGCGCTTGTCCTGCCCGTCCTCGCCCACGATGACCAGGCCGCTTTCCTCCAGCAGCGGGTCGTCGTACTGCGGGAACACGCTGGCCAGGCTGCGCCAGCCCTCGGGCGCATAGCCCAGGCCGTAGCGCTTGGCCACCGCGCCCGACACGCCCCGGCCCTTGAAGTAGGCAATGGCGCGCTGCGATTCGCGCAATTGGCGGCGGTAGGCGTCGCCGGCTTTTTCCAGTACGTCGGTCAGGGTGGCCTGCTTCTGGCGGGCGGCGGCGGCGCGCTCCTTTTCCTGCTGGGAGATGTCGTCGTCGGGCACCTGCAGGCCCACCTGCTGGGCCAGGTCCTGCACCGCCTCGACGAAGCCCATGCCCGCATGGTCCATGAGAAAGCCGATGGCATTGCCGTTCTTGCCGCAGCCAAAGCAGTGGTAGAACTGCTTGGAGGGGCTGACACTGAAGGACGGCGACTTTTCCCCATGGAAGGGGCACAGGCCCATGAAATTGGCCCCGCCCTTCTTCAACTGGACGTAGCGGCCCACAATCTCGACCACGTCGGTGCGGGCTAGCAGTTCCTGGATGAATGACTGGGGGATGGACACCGCTGCATTTTCCTCTATCGCCGGGGCGGGCCCCGGGTTCGCCCGCAGATGCCCGCCAGAACCCTGCGTTGTAATAGGGCGGTTCATCGTCCCCGCGAAGGAAATCCCTGCCATGCCCCACATGTTCGACCAGCACCTGGACCGGAACCCGGCCAACTTCGCGCCCCTGTCGCCCCTCGGGTTTCTGGAGCGCACGGCCGAGGTCTACCCGGACCGCCTGGCCATCGTCCATGGTGAATTGCGCCAGACCTGGGGCCAGACCTATGCGCGCTGCCGCCAGCTGGCCAGCAGCCTGAACCGCGCCGGCATAGCCAAGAACCACACCGTGGCCGCACTGCTGCCCAACACCCCGCCCATGGTGGAAGCGCATTTCGGCGTACCGATGGCCGGCGCCGTGCTCAACGCCATCAACACCCGCCTGGACCCCGAGACCATCGCCTTCATGCTCGACCACGGCGAGGCCCGTGCCATCATTGTCGACCCGGAGTTCACCGGCACCCTCGCCAAGGCCCTTGCATGGCGCAAGTCCACTGCGCCGCTGCTGGTGCTGCAAGTGCAGGACGCCGTGTACGGCCCGGCTGCCCAATCCCTGGGCGGCACCGACTACGACACCTTCGTGGCCGCAGGCGATGCGCAGCACGCCTGGGAACTGCCTGCTGACGAGTGGGATGCCATCGCCCTGAACTACACCAGCGGCACCACGGGCAACCCCAAGGGCGTGGTCTACCACCACCGGGGCGCGGCCACCAATGCCATCAGCAACGTGCTGGAGTGGGACATGCCCAAGCACGCGGTCTATCTGTGGACCTTGCCCATGTTCCATTGCAACGGCTGGTGCTTTCCCTGGACGGTGGCGGCGCGCGCGGGTGTCAACGTCTGCCTGCGCCGCGTGGAGGCGCATGCCATCTTCGACGCCATGCGCCAGCACGGCGTCACGCACTACTGCGGCGCACCCATCGTGCACGGCATGCTGGTGAATGCGCCCGATGCCATGAAGGCCGGCGTGCCCGCCGGCATCCAGGCCATGGTGGCGGGTGCCGCGCCACCCGCGTCGATGATCGAGGGCATGGAGAAGATGGGGTTCGACCTGACCCACGTGTATGGCCTGACCGAGGTGTACGGCCCCGCCACCGTGTGCGCCAAGCACGGGGCCTGGGATGACCTGGACATCGGCGAGCGCGCCCGTCTGAACGCCCGCCAGGGCGTGCGCTACCACCTGGAGCGCGACGTGCGCGTGCTCGACCCCGCAACCCTGCAGCCCGTGCCGCAGGACGGCGAGACCATGGGCGAGATCATGTTCAAGGGCAATATCGTGATGAAGGGCTACCTCAAGAACCCCAAGGCCACGGACGAGGCCTTTGCGGGCGGCTGGTTCCACAGCGGCGACCTGGCGGTGCAGTACCCCGACGGCTACATCAAGATCAAGGACCGCAGCAAGGACATCATCATCTCGGGCGGCGAGAACATCTCCTCCATCGAGGTGGAGGATGTGCTCTACCGCCACCCCGCTGTGCTGGCCGCCGCCGTGGTGGCCCGGCCCGACCCCAAGTGGGGCGAGACACCCTGCGCCTTCGTCGAGCTCAAGGCCGGAGCCACGCTCACGCCCGAAGACATCGTGGCCCACTGCAAGCAGCACCTGGCGGGCTTCAAGGTGCCGCGCGCGGTGGTGTTTGGCGAGCTGCCCAAGACCAGCACCGGCAAGATCCAGAAGTTCGAGCTGCGCAAGCAGGCGGGCTCGGCCGAGGCCATCGACGTCTGAGCCTCAACCCAGGCCTGTGCTGCTTTCCAGTTGGCTCTGCAGCCACTGCGCAAAGCACTGCGCCTCGGGTGCTGCATCGGGCGCCAGGCCATAGTAGTGGCGCGTGAGCGGCAGGCGCAGCGCGGGCAGGGGGCACACCAGGCGGCCAGCGGCCAGGTCGTGCGCCACCAGCGAAACCGGGGCCAGCGCAAAGCCCAGGCCACCCTGCGCGGCCTGCAACACGAAGTGCAGGTGGTCGAACTGCAGCTGGCTTGCGGGCCGCAGGCGCGGTGCACCCACCTGGCGCTTCCAGTGCTCCCAGTCGTCGGGGCGCGAGCGCGACCACAGCAGGCCGTGGGCGGCCAGGTCGCGGGGGCCGTCAACGGGTGCGTTGGCAAGCAGCGCCGGCGTGCCCACGATCAGTGCCTCGTCCAGAAGGAAGGGCTGCACGGCGATGGACGCCGGCCAGCCCGCGCTGCGGCCGCGGCGGATCGCTACATCGAAATGCTCGCTGGCCTGGTCGGGCGATACGGTGCTGGTGACGACCCTGGGGGCTATACCCGGGAATTGCGCCACGAAGTCCGGCAGCCGCGGAATCACCCAGCGCACCGCGAACGAGGGCCGCACGTTGATGGTGACCGAGCGCGCGGGTGCATCGTCCATCAGCGCCCGGGCGGCCGCGCCGATCTGTTCCAGCGCCGGCGCCACCTCGGCGAAGAAGCGCTGCCCTTCGGGCGTAAGCGACACCTGTCGCACGCGCCGCTCGAACAGCGCCACGCCCAGGAACTCCTCAAGGCTTTTGACCTGCCGGCTGATGGCACCATGCGTCACGAACAGCTCGGCCGCCGCCAGCGTGAAGCTCTGGTGGCGTGCTGCAGCGGCAAAGGCGCGCACGGCGTTGAGCGGGGGCAGGCGGGGTGTCATGCGTGTGATTTTCTCACGCATGGGCGGCCGTAAACTCGTTTGCCGCAGACAGTGCGGCGCTGCACCATGGCGGCTATGCCCCCCGCAATATTCGCCACCAACCCCTGGAACCTGACATGACCGCCACCGTTGTCGATACCGCCCATTCCATCGAGAGCATTGCCCAGCTCGAAGCCTTGTTCGGCACGCCCGGCGAGGCCTCGCTGTCCAAGGAGGTGCCCTTCGTGCACCCCTCGTACCGCAGCATGATCGAGGCATCGCCCTTCGCGGTGCTGGCCACCTCGGGCCCGGGCGGACTCGATGCATCGCCGCGCGGCGATGCGCCGGGCTTCGTGCAGATGCTGGACGAGCGCACCCTGCTGCTGCCCGAGCGGCGCGGCAACAACCGCGTGGACAGCCTGCGCAACATCGTGGCCGACCCGCGCGTGGCGCTGCTGTTCCTGATCCCCGGCGTGGGCGAGACGCTGCGCGTGAACGGCCGCGCCAGCATCACCACGGCACCCGATCTCATGGAGCGCTTCGTGGTCAGCGGCCAGCCGCCCAAGTGCGTGGTGCGCATCGCGGTGGAGGCCGTGTACTTCCAGTGCGCGCGCGCCATCCTGCGCTCGCGCTTGTGGGGGGAGGCCACCGAGCCCGGTGCGCCCCGGCCCGTGCCCACGCCCGGTGCCATCCTGTCGGCCATCAGCCAGAGCTTCGATGGCGCGGCCTATGACCAGGCACTGCCCGAGCGGCAGCGCACGACCCTGTATTGAGCGGCTGGAGCGAGCGGGGCGCCCGCTCCAGGCCGATCACAGCGATCGCAGGAAGGCCAGCAGCGCTTCGCGGTCTGCCGTGGGCAGTGCCTCGAAGCGGCGGCGTGCCGCATCGGCCTCGCCGCCATGCCAGAGCACCGCTTCGGTCAGCGAGCGGGCCCGGCCGTCGTGCAGGTAGCCCACCTTGGCGGCTTGGCCAGCGCCCATCACCTTCTCGGTATAGCCGATGCCCCACAGCGGCGCGGTGCGCCACAGGGCTCCCGTGGCCTGGCCCTGCGCGAAGTTGTCGGCCAGCTCGGCACCCATGTCGTGCAGCAGCAGATCGGTGTAGGGGCGGATGGTCTGGTCGCGCAGTTCTGCAAACAGGTGGCCCGAGCCGGTCTTCATCTCGGCCGTGTGGCAGGCCACGCAGCGCAGGGTGTCGAACAGTTTGGCGCCCAGGGTGACCTGCTGCGGGTTCACGCGGTGCTCGTCCAGCGGTGCCACGCCCTTGGGGAAGCCGCTGGCCTGGCTGCGCTGGGCCGGCACGGCCACCAGGGCCAGGTAGTTGGAGATCGAGGCTAGGTCGGCCTCGGTGATGCCGGGCTTGCGCACGCCCGATGCACAGGCGGTGGGGCCGTAGTTGCAGTCGCGCGAGGGGTAGACGGTGGACGTGACCGACATGTCCTGCAGCAGCGCCGTGGAGGCCTGCTGGCGCAGGGTGGCCTTGGATGCCTTCCAGCCGAAGCGGCCCAGGCGCACCACGCCGCTCTCGGGGTCGTACACATAGTTGGGCATGCCCTTCACGCCATCGGCATCCGGCACGGTGCGTGCGCGGGCCAGGATGTCGGCCTCGGGCACGGCTTCGAGCAGGCCCATGCCGATCATGGGGGGCGCGGCGCGCAGCGAGTGCACGGCGGGCACCGGGCCGTCGAAGCCGAGCACGGGCTTGCGCAGCTCCACCACGCTGCCATCGGCCAGGCGCACATTGCGCGTCTCGAATTTGGCCACGCGCACGCTGTTGCCCCAGTCCTGCGCTTCGCCGGTGGCGGCGCGGGCGTTCATCTGCAGCACGCTGCCGTAGCGCGGGTGCGGTTGCTGCTGGCCGGCATCGCCCAGGCTGGCGGTCTGCAGCGACATGCTGTCCAGGCGCTGGTTGACCTGCATGGGGGCGGGGCTGCGGCCGTTGTTGACGTGGCAGGCCAAGCAGGCCGACTGGTTGAAGTGCGTGCCCTGCAGCTTGGCGGCGGGCATGTACGGGTCGTTGCCCGGCTCGCTGTGGGCACCGGTGTCGAAGCTGGTGTGGATCAGCCGGCGCCCCTCGACGAAGCGCTGCATGTTCTGCATGCCCACGTTGTTGAACGGCTGCTGGAACATCGAGGCGCCGTTGTCCGAGTAGTTGTACGAGACCGAGCCGGTGCCGCCCGAGAGCGTGATCGCCGGCAGCGGCGCCGAGTTCAGCCGGGGCTGCACGCCATACCAGGGCACGAGGCCCGTACCCACCACGTACAGCCACTCGGCCGAGTAGTAGCGGATGCCGCCGTTGTCGCCCTTGGAGGACATGGATTCGCGCGTGCTGAACATCGCGGGAGAGACCTCGATGGCGTCCCCGGCCACCAGTGCGCGCGAGGGCACGTTGGTGCCGTTGGGCAGGCCATCGGCGCCCAGGCCGCCGTGGCCCGGGTAGTCCTTGATGCGCAGGGTGCAGGGGCCGTTGATGCCGTCGGGGCTGGCCAGGCGGCCATTGGCCGGGTAGGGCGTGGGTGCGCAGACCTTGACGTTGCGGTCCACCAGCTCGCCCGGGTTCATCCAGCCGTAGCCGGTGACGCCGGGCCGGTCGAACGCGCGAAAGAACGCCGTGTCGCCCGGCAAGAAGTCCACCGTGGTGTAGCGGTTGACCACCAGCGTTGGCTTGGTCACGCCCGCCACGCGGCTGTTGTCGAGGATCTCCATGCCCCAGGTGCGGTTCTGGAAATACTGGGTCACGAAGGTCAAGTGCGCGCCGGGGCCCTTGTCCACGGGCGCACGCGTGACAGGGTCCACCGTGTCGTTGGGGCCAAAGCCGATCTCGTTCCACTCTTCACCCCGCTCGCGGCCATGGCGGCCCAGCGCGCGTGCGCCGAAGCGCGTCACCAGCGTGCCGTCGGCCAGGCGGAACTGTGTCAGCTCGGCGGCCTCGGGTGCGGAGGGCAATGGCGCCAGCCCCTGGCCGTGGGCCGGGTAGCGCCAGGCCGAGGTCGCGCCCACGCCCTGGGTGTTGTCGGTGCCCGGTGTCTTGAACTCCACCTCGAACAGCGAGTAGCCGTAGCCGCCGGCCCGCGCCACGCCCTGCAGGCGGATGTAGCGCGCGCTCATGCCCAGGTTCAGGAACTCCTCGGTGCCGCCCTTGCCGTTGGTGACGTAGCGGATCTGCGTCCAGGTGCTTCCGTCCTGCGAAACCTGCAGCGCGTATTCTTTGCCGTAGGAGCGCTCCCAGACCAGCTTCATGTAGCCCACGTCGACCTTGGCGCCAAAGTCGAACTGGATCCAGGCATCGTCCACGAAGGTGCTGCCCCAGCGGCTACCGAGGTTGCCGTCTATGGCGGCCGTGGCCGCCATGCCGGGGTTTTCCACCGCCGATGAGGTCGCGGTCACGGGCTTGATGGCCACGCCCGGCTGGCTGGGCGCTGCAGCCGTTGCTTCGTAGGCAGACTTGTGCTGGACGTAGACCACGTTGGACGAAGCCTGTGAAGCCTCCTGCCCACTGCCGCTGCTGTCCGTGCTGCCTCCACCGCAGGCGGCCAGGCCCAGCGCCAATGCGCCCAGGGCTCCCCAGCGCGCACCGTGGTGCACGCCCTTTTTCATCGTGTGTTCCATGCTTCTCCCACCCCGCATCCGTGTGCGTTCGTTGTGGGCAAATCATAGGCATGAAGACCATTTCACCGGCTACCGCTGTGGCGTGGCCGCAGCGGTTAATTTGCGTTAATTAATTGCAAAACGTGTGCAAACGTATCTTTGAAAGAGGCGTTTTGGGCCGTTGCCGGGTGGCGCGGTGCTTTCACGCTGGGGATCCCGGTTTTGGGGCAGTTGCATATGGATGCAATCGGCCTCGGCTGGCTTTGGGCGACCGGTTGATTTGTCCCCAGCAGGACTTGCACCATGCGTGAGAAGATGGCTACTCCAAGCGCCTCGCGGCGGCCTTTGACATGAATAAGACCCTCAGGAACCCTGAATGACCCAGCAGCATCCTTCCCTCGCACTTCACGATGGCCGCTCCATCCCCCAGCTCGGCCTGGGCGTGTGGCGCACCCCGGCCGATGCCACCGCACAGGCCGTGAAGGCGGCATTGGCCGCAGGCTACCGGCATATCGACACGGCTGCCATCTATGGCAACGAGGCGGGCGTGGGCGAGGGCCTGCGTGCCAGCGGCGTGGCGCGCGAAGAGGTCTTCATCACCACCAAGCTGTGGAACGCCGAGCAGGGCCTCGATTCCACGCTGCGTGCCTTCGATGCCAGCATGCAGCTGCTGGGCCTCGACGTGCTCGACCTGTACCTGATCCACTGGCCGAACCCTTCGCGCGATCTGTACGTGGACACCTGGCGCGCCTTTGTGCGCCTGCAGTCCGAAGGGCGGGTGCGCTCCATCGGCGTCTCCAACTTCGAGCCCGAGCACATCGACCGACTTGTGCAGGAGACCGGTGCCAAACCGGTGCTCAACCAGATCGAGCTGCACCCGCGCTTTCAACAGCGCCGGCTGCGTGAATACCACGCTGCAAATGGCATCGCCACGCAGGCCTGGAGCCCGCTGGGCCAGGGCCAGTTGCTGGAGGATGCGGGCATTAAGGCCATTGCCGCCAGGCATGGCAAAACGCCGGCCCAGGTCGTCTTGCGCTGGCACATTGAGGTGGGCAACGTTGTGATCCCGAAGTCGGTCAACCCCGGCCGCATTGCCGAAAATGCCGATGTCTTCGACTTTGCGCTGGATGCACAGGACATGGCGGCCATCGCCCAGCTGGACCAGGCCGAGGGGCGTATCGGCCCGAACCCGCTCACGGCGGCGTTCTGACGCGCTGAAAACAAGCGCTCGCAAGAGGGCTTGTTTTTCACGGCGTGATCGGACTCGAACCCACGGTCTACCGCGCTGGCGCCTGCCCCAGGTCAGGCCTGCTCTGCTGCAAACCCGGCCGCCGCATCGCGCAATGCCTGTGCCAGCAACGCCACCTCCGCATACTGCGCGCCCTCGGAGCGCTGGAACAGCGTGATGGGCGGCAGCGTCCAGCCGAAGCGGTGCGGCACGATCGCCACGCCGGCAATGCGCACCAGCTCCTGCGCGATGTCGGCCGGCACGATGGAGACGGCGCGCTCGCTGGCCGCGATCAGCTCGCCGATCACCTTGGACGACAGGCTCTCCACATAGGCCTGCGGCGGGGCTACACCGGCACGCAGGAAGAAGTCGGTGATCTGCTCGCGCATGGGGGTCTGGCGTGCGCCCAGCACCCAGTCGAGTTCGGCCAGCTCGGGCCATGACAGCGGGCGCCGCGCCAGCCGCGCCGACAGGCGGCGGTGGGCAATCAGGCGGGGCTCCTGGTGGTAGAGCACCTCGTGCACCAGTCCATCCATGTCGAGCACTGCGGAGGCGCGGCCGATCACGCAGTCGAGTTCGTGCGCGCGCAGGCGCTGCAGCAGGTGGTCGCTGGTGCCCTCGTGGATGCTGACGGTGGCGCGCAGCCCGCGCGGCCGCGTCTGGCCGATGGCGGCGGCCAGCAGGCGACCGGGCACGAAGGGGATCACGCCGATCTGCAGATGCGCGGCGCGGCCAGCGCTGGCGGCTTCGATGTCCAGCGCCCAGTGGGTGAGGTCCTGCAGCATGGCGCGCGCACGGGCCAGCGCCAGGGTGCCGAGCGCGGTGGGCACCATGCCGCGCGCTGAGCGTTCGAACAGCGGCGCATCGAAGATCGACTCGATTTCGGCCAGCGCATGCGTGATGGCCGGCTGGCTGGTGGCCATGTGGTGCGCCACGCGGGTCAGCGTGCCGTGCGTTTCGATCTGCTGCAGCAGCACCAGGTGTCGCATCTTCAGGCGCGAGGCCAGGCGGGCCTGCAGGGCCTGGGCGGCATTGGTGTCATGGGATGGCATGGTGAATAGGATATGCGGAAAATCGCATGGGTGAATAGTAATTGCTGATGGTTTGCTTATACGAACCGACCACAATTCGATGCAGGTGCTGGACGGGCAGGCACCGTACAACAAGGGAGAGGCAATGGATTCGGTATTCATCGTGGTGGCCCTGGGCGCAGTCGCCGCAGGCTTTGTGCAGGGGCTCTCGGGCTTCGGCTTTGGCCTGACGGCGATGTCGCTCTGGGCCTGGACGCTGGAGCCGCGCCTGGCCGCCGTGCTGGTGGTCGCTGGCTCGCTCACGGGCCAGGTGCTCGCGGCGTTCTCGGTGCGCCGGGGCTTCGACAAGCTGCGCCTGATGCCCTTCGTGCTCGGTGGGCTGGCGGGCATCCCCATCGGCGTGGCGCTGCTGCCGCGGCTGGACATGGACGCCTTCAAGCTCGTGCTGGGCGTGCTGCTGGTGCTGTGGTGCCCGGCCATGCTGATGGCCAGGCAGTTGCCGCGCCTCACGCGCGGCGGCCGGCTGGCCGATGCGGTGGTGGGCATGGCGGGCGGAGTGATGGGCGGCATCGGCGGCTTCACCGGCGTGCTGCCCACGCTTTGGTGCACGCTGCGCGGCTGGGACAAGGACGCCCAGCGCGCCGTGATCCAGAACTTCAACCTGGCCATGCTGCTCGTGACCATGCTGGCCTACCTGGCCACGGGCATGGTCACGGCGCCCATGCTGCCCTACCTGGCCGTGGCGCTGCCGTCCATGCTGGTGCCCGTGCTGCTGGGCGCGCGGCTGTACCGCGGCATCAGCGAAGCTCGCTTTCGCCAGATCGTGCTGGGCATGCTCACGCTCTCGGGCGTGGCGATGCTGGCATCGGCGCTGCCCAGGCTGGTGGGATGACGGGGCCTTCAGATTCCTGACAACCTGCACGCAGGCTGGGCAGTCGGCCCTAATATCTCCACCGGCAGAGCGCCATGCGCTGCCGCGACAACAACACTGGAGACATATGACAAAAGCAATTTCTGCATGGGCTGCGTGCGCAGCCATGGCCCTGTCCCTCGCTGCCACACCGGCCCTGGCTGACGTGTTCACCAAGGAGGAGCTCATCAAGGTCAACAAGGAGGCTGCCGGTGGCGGTAAGGGCACCTTGATGGGTGAATACGCCTTCACGCGCGACAAGGCCCTGAAGGACCAGGCGATCAAGGAAATCAGCTGGCTTACCCTCAAGCCTGGCGACTCCATTGGCTACCACAAGCACACCACGAATGAAGACACCTACATCATCATCTCGGGCCGAGGCACCTTCAAGGACAAGGATGGCAAGGACATTGCGGTGAAGGCTGGGGACGTGACCATCGTGCGCAAGAACGAATCGCACGGGCTTACGAATACGGGGACGGAGCCACTGGTCTTTGTGGATGTGATTGCTGAGCAGTAATTTCCCTGCATGCGTGTGCGACCTGTTTTGAACTGCATGCTTTAGCTGAGGGCGGAGGCCGGGTCTCGGCCCGGCGGCCGAGGCACTTGTTCTTTGCGTCGCCAAAGAAAAGTGCCCAAAAGAAAGGCGACCCCGCTGCCCGTGTCCCCTGCGCTGCGCTCCGGGGCAACCTGCGATGCTCGGTCCTGGGGTGCACCGCGGAACTCGCTGCGTTCCCCCTGCGGGTGAACTCCGCTCAAACAACCGCGGTGAGTCAGACAACGATGCGCGTGTCCTTCGGCACGCGCTCACCCCAGGCCCTGCGCTTCTCGGCACGGTCAGAAGGGGGTGGGAGCAGGCTCCACACGGGCCATTGCTTCGCTCGGCCCCAACTGCCTCGCTGCGCTTGGCCTGGGCTGAGACATAGTGCCCAGCCGTCGGCAGCGCGCAGCGCATACCCGACACCCGGCGCAGCTGCGAAGCAGCAGCCGGGTGGTACCCGCTCCCCACCCCTGCTGGCTGCGCCGAGAAGCGCAGGGCCTGGGGTGGGCGTGTGTGCCGAAGGACACACACGCTTCGTGATCTGGCTTGCCGCAGCTGTTTGAACGGAGTTTGGCCAACGGCCAAACGCAGTGAGTTCTGCGGCACCACCCCAGGACCGAGCATCGCAGGTTGCCCGCAGCGAAGCGAAGGGACGCAGACGGTGGGGCGCTATTTCTTTGCCTACTTTCTTTTTGCGCAAAAAGAAAGTAGGTGCGCCGCCGGGCGCACACCCCGGCCTCCGCCAATCAATCAAGCAAACGGCCTGATTCCCAATCAGCGGCCAGACCAGCTCAATCCCCCATCACAACACCTTCCCGCCGCGGATCCGCCCCCCCAAACCACAGCATCTTCCCATGCGCATGCCCCCGCGCAATGGCCTGCAACCCACTGGTCATGTTCATCTCCCGCACCTCCGCCCCCCGCGCCCGCAAGGTCTCCACGGTAAGCGAGGGGAACCGCTTCTCCTCCAGCAGCGAAGGCCCGTTCATCGACCCGAAATTGGGCAGGTTGATCGCCTGCTGTGGCATCAACCCCCAGTTGAACACCCCGTACAAGGTCTTGGCCGTGTAGTGGATGATGGCCGCGCCACCCGGGCTGCCGCCACTCATCAGCAACTCGCCCGTGGCCTTGTCGAACACCAGGGTGGGCGACATCGACGAGCGCGGCCGCTTGCCCGGCTGCACGCGGTTGGCGATCGGCTGGCCCTGGGCATCGGCCGGCGCAAAGCTGAAATCGGTGAGCTCGTTGTTCAGCAAAAAGCCCTTGACCATTTGCCGCGCGCCGAACTGGTCCTCGATGGTCGTCGTCATCGCCACCGCATTGCCGAAGGCATCGACGATGCTGATGTGGCTGGTGCCGTACTCGGGCTGCTCGGGCATGGGCGCGTAGCTGGTGGCCACGGCGCCGGGCTTGCCGGGCTGGGCGAGCTTGAGGCTTTGCGTGCCGATGAGCTTGGCGCGCTCGGCCAGGTAGGCCGGCGCGATCAGGCTGGCCCAGTTACCGGCGGGCGGCTGCACGAAGTCGGGGTCGGCCACGTACAGGGCGCGGTCGGCAAAGGCCAGGCGCGCAGCGTCGGTGTACAGGTGCAGCCAGTCGGCCGTGGGCAGGCCATCTTCGAGCGGCATGGCGGCGGCATCGGTGTTCCTGAGGATGCCCAGGATCTGCGCGATGGCGATGGCGCCCGAGCTGGGTGGCGGAAAGCCGCACATGCGGTAGCTTTTGCTCGCCACCTGGTAGTCGTGGCACAGGGGCTCGCGCTTCTTGGGCTGGTAGCCGGCCAGGTCGGCCATGCTCAGCCTGCCGGGGTTGGTGGGGTGCTTTTGCACCTTGTCCACGATGGCCTGGGCGATCTCGCCCTCGTGCAGGGCCTTGCTGCCCTCGGCCGCGATGCGGCGCAGCACGGCACCCAGCTCGGGGTTGCGCAGGTTGAAGCCCACGTCGCGCGCATCGCCATCGGGCTTGTAGAAGTAGGCGGCGGCCACCGGGTCCTTCTTGAGGTGGGCATCGGCCGCAGCCAGCGTGTTCAAGCGCGCGCTGACCTTGAAGCCGCCTTCGGCCAGGGTGATGGCGGGCTGGAACAGCGTGGCCCAGGGCAGCTTGCCGTGCTCCTTGTGCGCCATCTCCAGCATGCGCACGGTGCCCGGTGTGCCGACCGAGCGGCCACCCACCACGCCGTCGTAGAACGGCACGGGCTTGCCGTCCGCGCCGAAAAAGAGCTTTTCGTCGGCCCCGGCCGGCGCGGTCTCGCGGCCGTCATAGGCCTCCACCTTGGCGCCTGCGCTGTGCAGCAGGAAGGCGCCCCCGCCGATGCCGCTCGATTGCGGCTCCACCAGCGTGAGCACCATCTGCACGGCAATCGCCGCATCCATGGCCGAGCCGCCGGCCTTGAGGATCTGGTAGCCGGCATCGGTGGCCAGCGGGTTGGCGGCGGCCACGGCGAACTTCTCGGTGGCCCAGCCTGGCTTGTCGGTGTAGCCCGAGGAGCCTTCGGGCTGGGCGGGCACGGTGTACTCGAACCGGGGTGCGCTGGCACAGCCGGCCAGCAGTGCGGCCAGGGCCAGCAGGGTCAGGGTGGGTGTCTTGCGCATGGCTTGTCTCCAAGGGGGCTGGGATAAGAACCATGGTAAATCGCAGGCACGGTCGCAGCGCTCCCTTTTTCCAGGCTGCTACAAGCGCAGGGTGTTGCTGGCAGAGGCAAGGATTGAACCCGTATCCACGCAGGAGGTCCACCACCAGGGGCTATATTGCTATTGGTTTGGTAGCGATTGATCAGGCGGCAACAGGCCCTGCGCGCCTGTCTTCAACGACAAAGCGCGCCAGCGTGCGGGCCCCGCTGTCCTCGCGCAACGGGTCGTCCAGCACGCGCAAGGTGGTGGTCCAGCGAGTGGGTGTGATGTCGGCCAGCCCATAGCCGCGCTGCTCGCAGCGGGCCAGCAGCACGTGCGGGCTGTTGCGCACCACGGCGTCCACCTTCTCTTGCGTGGTGCCAGAGCGCGAGCTGATCGAGGTGCCGCAGAACTCGCTGGCGATCACCGGGGCATCGGGTCGCGCCGCATCGGCCAGCACGCGGCAGACATAGTTCTGGTGGATGTCGCCGCCCAGCAGCACGGTGTTGCGTGGGGCATGCTGCGCGATGGACTGCAGCAGGCGGGCGCGCGCGGCGGGGTAGCCGTCCCAGCTGTCGGTGGAAACCACGCCCGAGGGGTAGTGGCGCGGCGAGAACAGGGTTTGCTGGGCGATCACGCTCCAGCGGGTGCGGCCGTCCTTTGCGTCGGCCGCCAGGCCCGCATCCAGCCACTGCTCCTGGGCGGTGCCCAGAAAGCTGCGGGCGGGTTCGGCCAGTTCGGCGCAGTCCCTGGTGCGCACCGCGCCGGCACCGCTGGCACTGGCGGTGCGGCAGGCCTGCACGCTGCGGTACTGGCGCGCATCGAGCATATGCAGCTGTGCCAGCCGCCCCCAGGCCAGGCGCCGGTACAGCTGCAGGGCGGTGGTGTCGCGCTGCACCAGGCTGGCGGCGCGCAGGGGCATGTTCTCGTAGAACGCCTGCCAGGCGGCGCTGCGCTGGGCCAGGAAGGCTTCGGGCTCGCCCTTGCCTGTGCTGCCTGCGTAGTCGTTCTGCACCTCGTGGTCGTCCCAGGTCACCAGCCAGGGGCAGGCGGCGTGGGCGGCCTGCAGGGCCGGGTCGCTCCTGTGCAGCGCGTAGCGGTCGCGGTAGTCGGCCAGGGTGGTGGCCAGGCGCAGGCCGTGCACGCGGGCCAGGCCTGTGCTGTCGCGCGGGCTGGCGTACTCGTAGATGTAGTCGCCCAGAAACAGCACCAGGTCGGGCGCATCCGCGCGCACATGGCGCCAGGCCGCGTAGTGGCCATGCTCCCAGCGCTGGCACGAGGCAAAGGCCACGCGCAGGCGTTCGGGCAGGGCATCGGCCGCCGGCGCGGTGCGCGTGCGGCCGGTAGCGCTCACGGCGTCGCCATGCATGAAGCGGTAGTGGTACCAGCGGCCCGGCGCCAGGCCGGCCAGCTCCACATGCACACTGTGGCCCAGGCCCGGCAGGGCCGTGGCCTGGCCGCGCTGGACGATGCGCTGGAAGCCCTCGTCGTCGGCCAGTTCCCAGTGTACGGTGAGGGGCGTGCTGGCCTGGCCGGGCTCCGCAGTGACAAGGCGGGTCCAGAGCACCACACCGCCGGCGCTGGGGTCGCCGCTGGCCACGCCCAGCGCAAAGGGGTTGCTCTGCTGGCGCTGCGGCTGGCCCCAGGCCCAGCGGGGCAGGGTGGTGGCGGCCGCGCCATGGGCCGCCAGCAGCAGGAACGAGCGGCGTTGCTGCGGCGTCACCGGCGGGGGCTCATGCCGCCATCACGCGGTTCTTGCCCGAGCGCTTGGCCAGGTACATGCTCTGGTCGGCGCGCTTGATGGCGTCGAAGCTGGTTTCTGAGTCATGCAATTGCGCCACGCCTGCGCTGAAGGTGATCAGGATCTTTTCGCTGCCCTGCAGGAAGAAGCGCGTGGTCAGCTCGCGCTGCAGGCGCGTCATCGCGGCTACGCCGGCCTCCACCGCCGTGTCGGGCAGCAGCAGCACGAACTCCTCGCCGCCGTAGCGGGCCAGCAGGTCCTGCGGGCGCATCACCTCGCGCGTGACCTTCGCCAGGTGCACCAGGGCGGCGTCGCCCACGCTGTGGCCCAGGCGGTCGTTGATGAGCTTGAAGTTGTCGATGTCCAGCAGCGCAAAGCACAGTGGCGCACCCATGCGGCGGGCACGGGCGATCTCGCGCTCCATGGCCTCGTCCAGGCCCTTGCGGTTGAGGGTGCCGGTGAGCGGATCATGCCGTGCCTGGGCGCTGGCGCGGTCGAGCTCCTGCTGCAGCTTGGTGACTTCGGCGTGCTTGGCCTCGGTGCGCTCGCGCAGGTCCAGCAGCTCGGTGCGGGTGAGCTTGGTGTCCAGGGCCATGCTGCGCGTGGCGGTCATCACCTCCTCCAGCACCGGCGCGATCTCCTGCAGGCTGGCGGCCTTGCCGATCAGGTCGGCGCAGCGCTCCATGGTGCCCTGGTAGGTGGTGCTGGACGCGGTGATCAGTGCCAGGCGCTCTATGAAGGTGGCCAGAAGCTCCTTCATCTGCTCCTGGGCTTCCATGGTGCGCGCCTTGGCCTCGGTCTGTTTGAAGATCACGTCCTTCAGGCGCAGTTGCACATCGTCGAGCCGGCGCAGCGTGAGCGGCGGGGTGGACGCCGTCATCAGCGCCTCGGCCTGGCCTTGCAGCCATCGGTCGTCGGCGCTGAGCACGGCGATGTTCTCGAACACCATGTGCAGCAGTTCCAGCAGCCCTGCGCGGATGGCAGCCTGGTCCTCGGTGGCAAACGACAGCCGGTAGGTGAAGTTGCCCAGCATCAGCATCAGCGTGGGGATCAGCGGCGAGGGCTCGCGCAGGAACGTGGTGAGCTGCCCGGCCATGTCGTGCACACGCGCATCGTCCTCGCCCAGCGCTGGCAGGAGGTTGTCGATCAGGCGGGCCAGCAGTTCGGCCAGGTCCTGCGGCAGGACGCTGACGGGGGCGGGGGTTGCCACCTCGACAGGCGCGGCGGCGGCAGGGCTCAGGCCCAGGTTGGCATAGCCGACGAGCACGCTCTGCAGGCCGCTCCAGTCCTTGTTGGTGACGGCCTTCTCGAACTGGCCGAGCAGGCGCTTTTGCGCCGGGGTCTGGGCGGGAATCAGCCGCAGAATGCTGGCCAGCTGTGCGTCGGGAAACGGCGCAGCACTGCGCGCACCTGCGATTTCATCGTAGATGGACAGGTAGTTGTCCGGTGTGGGCGCCAGTCGGCGGGCCGCCAACTGCTTGAGCGTTTCGCGTGCGATTTCGTAGGGTTGACGGTCGGCCATGGGCGGGCACCAGTAACAGGGGCTGCGTTGAACCGCGAGTTTGACACAGCGCCATGCTTTCCGTTACAGACGCCGCCATGGCGTCTGTTTTCGGTGCCGCTCAGTTGACCATGACCAACTTGCCCATCACCCCGCGCGAGCCCATGTGGGCGTAGGCGGCGGGCAGCTCGGCCATGGGCATGGTGCGGTCGATCACGGGCTTGATCCTGCCCTTGGCGTACCACTGCGCCAGCTCGCCCATCATGGCGGCATTGGCCTTGGGCTCGCGCTTGGCGAAGTCGCCCCAGAACACGCCGACGATGGAGGCGCCCTTGAGCAGCGCCAGGTTGAACGGCAGCGCCGGGATGGGGCCCGAGGCAAAGCCCACCACCAGGTAGCGCCCGCGCCAGGCGATGGAGCGGAACGCCGGCTCGGCGAAATCGCCGCCCACGGGGTCGTAGATCACATCGGGGCCCTTGCCATCGGTCAGCGCCTTGATGGCCTCGCGCAGGTTCTCCTTGCTGTAGTTGATGGTGGCGTCGGCGCCAATGGAGGTGCACAGCGCGCATTTCTCGTCGCTGGAGGCGGCGGCGATCACGCGCGCCCCCATGGCCTTGGCGATCTGGATGGCCGAGGTGCCCACGCCGCCTGCGGCGCCCAGCACCAGCACGGTTTCGCCTGCCTTGAGCTGCGCCCGGTCCACCAGCGCATGGTAGGACGTGGCGTAGATCATGATGAAGGCAGCAGCATCCACATGCGAGAAGCCCGGCGGCAGCGGCATGCACAGCGCGGCCGGTGCAATCGTGTGGGTGCCAAAGCCCCCGGTGCCCGACAGGCAGGCCACGTTCTGGCCCACCTGCAGGTGGGTGACGCCTTCGCCCACGGCCTGCACCACGCCCGCGTACTCCGAGCCGGGCACGAAGGGTAGCGGCGGCTTCATCTGGTACTTGTTCTGCACGATCAGCAGATCCGGGAAGTTCAGGCTGGCGGCCTTGATCTCGATCAGTACCTCACCCGCCTTGGGCGTGGGCGTGGGCAGTTCCGTCCAGGCCAGGGCCTCGACGCCGGTGGGGTTGGTGCAAAGCCAAGCGTGCATGGAAAAAGTCTCCTGTCAGTGATGCGCCGGATGATAGGCGCGGCGTCTGGCCGTGCGATGTCCCCCGAGCGACGGGGGCACCCGTGTCGGTCGCGTCCTACAATCCACGGCAAACCCCGACCACACTCCATGAAGATCCTGATTTCCAACGACGACGGCTTCCAGGCCCCTGGCATCGTGGCGCTGCATGGCGCGCTCAAGACGCTGGCGGGCGTGGAGGTGGAAGTGGTCGCGCCCGAGCACAACAACAGTGCCAAGTCGAACGCGCTGACCCTGCATTCGCCGCTGACCGTGACCAAGGCGGCCAACGGCTTTCGCTATGTGAACGGCACGCCGGCGGATTGCGTGCACATCGCCCTCACGGGCTTGCTCGGGTACCGGCCCGACCTGGTGGTCTCGGGCATCAACAACGGCGCCAACATGGGCGACGACACCATCTACTCGGGCACCGTGGGCGCAGCCATGGAGGGCTATCTCTTCGGTGTGCCGGCCATTGCCTTCTCGCAGGTGGACAAGGGATGGGGCGAGATCGAGGCGGCCGCCGCCAAGGCGCGCGAGATCGTGGAGCAGATGCTGGCGCAGAGCCTGGTGACCGAAGTACCCTGGCTGCTCAACGTGAACATTCCCAATATGCCGCTGGCGGCGCTCAAGCCCATCAAGCTGTGCCGCCTGGGGCGCCGGCATGCGGCCGAGCGCGTGATCGTGCAGGAAAGCCCGCGCGGCGAGGCCATGTACTGGATCGGCAACGCGGGCGCGGCCAAGGACGATGCCGAGGGCACCGATTTCCATGCCACGGCGCAGGGGCATGTGGCCATCACCCCCTTGAAGGTAGACCTCACGGACCACGACAACCTGGGCTACTGGGCGCAGACCGCCTCGAAGCTCGCGGCGGGCATGTGATGCAGCGGCGTCCCGGATTTCCCGCCAGGCTCCCGGGCAGCGGAGCACCCGCACCACGCCCTGCAGGGGCGGGCGCGGGCGCACCCAAGGGCACCGGGGCCGGGCTGGGCCAGCGGGCTCCGGCTGCTACGGCGGTGGGCGTGGGCCTCGATTCGGCGGCCGTGCGCAACCGCATGGTGCAAAAACTCGCGGCCGGGGGCATCACCTCGCCTGCCGTGCTGCAGGCCCTGGCGACGGTGGAGCGCCACCGCTTCGTGGACAGTGGCCTGGTCAACCAGGCGTATGAAGACACCAGCCTGCCGATCGGCCTGGGGCAGACGATTTCCAAACCCAGCGTGGTGGCGCGCATGTGCGAGCTGCTGCTCTCGGCCGAGAGTGCCCGACCCGCCGGGCTGGGCCGCGTGCTGGAGATTGGCACCGGCTGTGGCTACCAGGCGGCCGTGCTGGGCCTGCTGGCGCGCGAGGTCTACACCATCGAGCGCCTGCGCGGCCTGCACGACAAGGCGCGCGACAACCTGCGCCCGTTTCGCCTGGCCAATGTGCACCTGATGCTGGGCGACGGCATGCTCGGCTACGCCAAGGGTGCCCCCTATGCGGCCATCATCGCCGCAGCCGGAGGCGACGCCGTACCGCAGGAATGGTGCGACCAGTTGGCGATGGGCGGAAGGCTGGTGGCGCCCATGGCGGTGGCCGGTGGGCAGCAGATGTTGCTGGTAATTGACAAGACCCCACACGGGTTGAAACAAAGCGTGCTCGAGCCGGTTCACTTTGTCCCTCTAAAATCGGGGATTGCCTGAAGGGAAAATGCTTATGTTGGTATCGCGTGGTCTTGTTGCAGGGTTTACCGTGGCGTTGCTGTTGGTGGGCTGTGGAACACGGATGACCAAGGCCCCTGTGGAGGACCGGGGAACCTATGCCGGTGCCATGACCACCACGAACGGATCGCCGCAGCCCGGGGTGGTGGCCGCGCCCATCAAACCCCTGCCGGGGGCAGAGAATGCCGGAAAGCCCGGCTACTACACCGTCAAGCCCGGTGACACACTGATCCGCATCGGCCTGGAGAACGGGCAGGGCTGGAAGGACATTGCCCGCTGGAACAACCTGACGAACCCCGACCTGATCGAGGTGGGCCAGGTGCTGCGCGTCGTCGCACCCGGCACGAACCCGCCGCCCGTGATTGCCGCCGATACCGGCGTGGTCACCCGCCCGGTGACCTCCACGACCATCACCCCATCGACCCCGACGGCGACCCCATTGCCGCCCGCATCCACCGCCAGCGGCGCCAAGCCTGTCACGCCTGCGCCAGCCGTGGCTGCCGCACCGGCACCGAGCGCGGGTGAGGACGACCTGAACTTCATCTGGCCCGCATCGGGCTCGCTGCTGGCGGGCTTCGACGAGGCCCGCAACAAGGGCTACGACATCTCCGGCAAGGCCGGTGACCCGGTGCTGGCCGCTGCGGATGGCCGCGTGGTGTATTCGGGTGCCGGCCTGCGGGGCTATGGCAACCTGGTGATCCTCAAGCACAACAACACCTTCCTCACGGCCTATGCGCACAACCAGACGCTGCTGGTCAAGGAAGACCAGACCGTGCGCAAGGGCCAGAAGATCGCCGAGATGGGCAGTACCGACGCCGACCGCGTGAAGCTGCACTTCGAGATCCGCCGCCAGGGCAAGCCGGTGGACCCCGCACGCTACCTGTCGGCGCGTTGAGCGCCGTGGTGGCGCCCGCGCACCCCGGCACCGAGCCCGGCCTGCCCGGGCCGGACGAGGAGGGGGCCGGCGAGGAGTGGGCGAGCGAGGAAGCGGGCGGGGCCGATGCCGAGCTGCGCCAGATGCAGGTGGGCACGGCGCAGCATGCGGCCCGGCTGGACCGGGCGCTGGCCGAGCTGGTGCCCGAGCTGTCCCGCAGCTACCTGCAGCAACTGCTGGCCCAGGGGCTGGTTCGCCTGAACGGCAGCCCGGCCACCAAGGCATCGCTCAAGGTCAAGGCGGGCGACGGCCTGACCCTGGAGATGCGCCCCACGCAGCAGAGCCAGGCCTTTCGGCCCGAGGCGATGGACATCGACGTGGTCTACGAGGACGAGCACCTGCTGGTGGTGAACAAGCCTGCTGGCCTGGTGGTGCATCCGGCCCCCGGCAACTGGAGCGGCACCTTGCTCAACGGCCTGCTGGCGCGCGACCCCAAGGCGCTGCTGGTGCCGCGCGCGGGCATCGTGCACCGGCTGGACAAGGACACCAGCGGCCTGATGGTGGTGGCGCGCGAGCGCGCCACCATGGACGCGCTGGTGGCCATGATCGCCGCGCGCAGCGTGCACCGCCAGTACCTGGCGCTGGCGCACAAGCCCTGGGCAGGCAATGCCCGCCGCACGGTGGCGCAGCCCATCGGCCGCGACCCGCGCAACCGCCTGCGCATGGCCGTGGTCGACCTTGCCAGCCATGCCGGCAAGCCGGCGCGCACGGATTTTCGCCTGCTGGAGGGCGCGGACCAAGGCTGCTGGGTGGAGTGCACGCTGCACACCGGCCGCACGCACCAGATCCGCGTGCACATGGCCTCCATCGGCCACCCGCTGGTGGCCGATGTGCTCTATGGCGGCGTCCCTGTGGGCGCGCTGCAGCGCCAGGCGCTGCATGCCTTTCGCCTGGCGTTCACCCATCCGGTCACGGGCCAGCCGCTGGAGTTGCATGCACCGCTGCCCCTGGATATGCGCGATGCACTGTCTTTTTGGGGCCTGCGTTACAATGGCGCATAGCGAAACGCAGGTATCTGTGTTTCCAGGCCTGACCGGCCCTGGGGCGTGAACACCACGCCCTGAACCCGAAGACGGAATCCCGCCGGGCCCCCGCGTCGCGCCAGCGGCCGCGCAATATGCGCCCCTTTGATGGATCCCTGCTGTTGGTGTGGCCCCTTGTCACGACACGTGCCGCCTTTTTTCCCGGAATCGCTGAACCATGAACACGGTGGATGCCAAACGGGTCCTTGAGACTGCCCTGATTTGCGCGCAGCAGCCCGTGCCGCTGCGCGAAATGCGGGTGCTGTTCAACGACGCCCTGGGTACGGACACGCTCAAGCTGCTGCTGCTCGACCTGCAGCGCGACTGGTCCCACAGCGGGGTGGAGCTGGTGCAGGTGGCCACCGGGTGGCGCCTGCAAAGCCGCCCCGAAATGCGCGAATACCTGGACCGGCTGCACCCCGAGAAGCCGCCCAAGTACACGCGCGCCGTGCTGGAGACACTGGCCATCATTGCCTACCGCCAGCCGGTGACGCGCGGGGACATCGAGGACATTCGTGGGGTGACGGTCAACAGCCTGATCATCAAGCAGCTCGAAGACCGTGGCTGGGTCGAGGTGATCGGCCACCGCGAGACGGTGGGGCGGCCTTCGCTGTTTGCCACCACGCGCCAGTTCCTCGACGATCTGGGCCTGGCCTCGCTGGACCAGTTGCCCATGCTGGAGGATGCCTCGGGCCATGCCAACGTGCTGGAGGCCATGGCCGCTGCAGCGCAGGGCGTGATCGGGTCAGAGGAAGAAGAGGGTGCTGCCGGGGAGGCTGTGGGTGAGGAACCCGGTGCCCAGGCTGCGCCGCAAGGCGGGGAGGGCGGTGAAGCCGCCGCCCCCGTGCCATCCGTCGAAGACGGTGGGCATGCCGGCGAGGGTGGCACGCAGGCGCAGCAGAACCTGCTCGACCTGGATGGCCAGCTTGAAGGCGAGGCTGCGGTGCCCGATGTGCCGGCCGACGGTGCGGCGCAAGAGGCGCCCGCCCGGCTGGAGCCGGACAGCCAGTTGCTGGCCGGCAGCGGTGAAGAAGACACGACGGGCGGTACCGGCCCGGCAGACTCCGCACCCGCTGCGGATGATTTGAACAAGAGCGCGCAGAGCGATGAAGAGCTGCGCGATGACGATGACGATGCCCGCCGTGGCATCCAGGGAAAGCTTCCATGAACGATTCGACGACACCCGACGCATTGCCCGACGCCCCCGGCACCGAGCAACCGCCCGAGGCGGCCACGCCGCCCGCCAAGCCGCGCCGCGCGCCGCGCAAGAAGGCGGTGGTGCAGGCCGATGAAGCCGCCGCCGTGGAGGCTCCCGTGGCGCCCGCCGAGGCATCGTCGGCACTGGATGCCGGTAGCGAGCCTGCGGTGAAAAAGCCACGCAAGCCGCGCCAGCCCCGCGTGGCTGCCGATGTGGCCGATGGAGCCGAGGCGGTGGAGTCCGCGCCGCCTCTGGCCGTGGCGCCTGCAGAGCCCTCAGCTGCCCTGGATGCTCCCGCAGCGGTCGATGGCGACGCAGTGGACAGGGCGCCCGTGCCGGCCGTGGTATTGGTCGACCGTGCGCCCGGCGCGCGCATCTATGGCGACGCCCCCGCCGCAGCGCGCGGCGATGCGCAGGAGCGCCGGGAGGGCCGCAAGGAAAGCCATGGCAAGGGGCAGAACCACCAAGGTCAGGGGCCCAAGGGACCCAGGCCGCAACACGGCGTGCAGGGCTACCAGTTCGAGGACGTGGTGTCTGGCCAGTTCGATGCGGACGAGGAGTCCGGCGAGGAGGTGCCCCTCAAGCGCGTGCTGCTGCCCCAAGTGGAGACACCCAAGCTGCACAAGGTGCTGGCGCAGGCCGGCCTGGGCTCGCGGCTGGAGATGGAGCAGCTCATCCTGGAGGGCCGCATCTCGGTCAATGGTGAGCCGGCCCACATCGGCCAGCGCATCCAGTTCGGCGACCAGGTCAAGGTCAATGGCAAGCCCATCCGCTACCGCATCGACCCGCCACCGGCACGTGTCATCGCCTACCACAAGCCCGTGGGTGAAGTGGTGTCGCACGACGACCCGCAGAACCGGCCCACCGTGTTCCGCAAGCTGCCGCGCCTGCAGCAGGGCAAGTGGCAGTCCGTGGGCCGGCTGGACCTGAACACCGAAGGCCTGCTGCTGTTCACCAGCTCGGGCGAGCTGGCCAACAAGCTCATGCACCCGCGTTTTGGCCTGGAGCGTGAGTACGCCGTGCGCGTGCTCGGCGCCCTGAGCAATGAAGAAAAAGCCAAGCTGATCGAGGGCGTACGCCTGGACGACGGCATGGCCGCCTTCGGCTCCATCGAGGACGGTGGCGGCGAAGGTGCCAACTGCTGGTACCGCGTCACCATTTCCGAAGGCCGCAACCGCGAAGTGCGGCGCATGCTGGAGTCGGTGGGCCATGCGGTCAGCCGGCTGATCCGCATCCGCTATGGCGCCATGGTGCTGCCGCGCGGCCTCAAGCGCGGCGCGTTCCTGGAGCTGGACGAAAGCGACATCCGCGCACTGGTGAAGGCCGCAGGCGCCGGGCGCGACCCGTTGGAAGACCGTGGCGATGCCGCGCCGGGCGAAGCTGCCCCCGCAGGCAACAAGCGCGGCAACATCCGCCGTGGCGGCCCGCGCGGCGACGGCAGCCGCCGTGACCAACCTCCGGGCGCCGGTGCCAACGGCCCGCGCGGCCAGAAGCCCCGCCGCGATGGCGGCGGTGGTGGCCAGGGTGCTCGGGGTGGCAATGGTGGTGGCAACAACAATGCCGACCGCGCGCGTGGCGGCTCGGCCCAGCCCGATCCGATGAAGACCTCGGTCGGCTACATCGGCACCGACAGCCTCTCGCGCCACCGCCAGGCCCAGCGCGCCCCCGGTGGCGGCGGTGGTGGCGGCCCGCGCCGTGGCCGTGGCCGCTGATTCACAGGGGTTACCCGGCGCACGGTTAGAATCGAGGGTTTTGTCCGCTGGGCAAAAGAATCCGCATCGTTTATATCAATCCAATCAGGAAAAACACCATGGCAATCGAACGCACTCTCTCCATCATCAAGCCTGACGCAGTCGCCAAGAACGTGATCGGCCAGATCTACGCCCGTTTCGAAGCTGCCGGCCTGAAGGTCGTGGCTGCCCGCATGGTGCACCTGTCGCGCCTGGAAGCCGAGCAGTTCTACGGGGTGCACAAGGCACGTCCCTTCTTCAAGGACCTGGTCGATTTCATGATCTCCGGCCCCGTGATGATCCAGGCCCTGGAAGGCGAAAACGCCATCCTGAAGAACCGCGAACTGATGGGCGCCACCGACCCCAAGAAGGCAGAAGCCGGCACCATCCGCGCGGACTTCGCCGACAGCATCGACGCCAACGCCGTGCACGGTTCCGACGCTGCCGAAACGGCTGCCGTCGAAATCGCCTTCTTCTTCCCCGGCCTGAACATTTACACCCGCTGAGATGGTGGTCCCCATGCTTGAGCCCACCCCGGTGGGGCGGCCGCACCATGGGGACGACTGCGAGCGGTTACCCGAAGGGATGCCGCTATGACCACGACTGAAACCGCCACCGCTGTGGTTGCCGCGCCAGCGACAGCGACCCCGGCCAAGACCACCAACCTGCTGGAGTTCGATCTCGACGGGTTGGCCGCCTTCTGCGAAAAGCTCGGGGAAAAGCGCTTTCGCGCGACCCAGCTGTTCCGCTGGATCCACCAGCGCGGCGCGCGCGATTTTGATGCCATGAGCGATCTGGCCAAGGCCCTGCGCGACAAGCTCAAGGGCTGCGCGCACGTGCAGGCGCTGCCGGTCATCTCCGAGCATGTCTCTGCCGACGGCACCGTCAAGTGGCTGTTCGACGTGGGCGGCGGCAATGCGGTCGAGGCGGTGTTCATTCCCGAGGACGACCGCGGTACGCTGTGCGTTTCCTCCCAGGCCGGTTGCGCCGTGGGATGCCGGTTCTGCTCCACCGGCCACCAGGGCTTCAGCCGCAACCTCACCACCGGTGAGATCGTGGCCCAGTTGTGGTTTGCCGAGCACGCGCTGCGCGCGCGCCTGGGCAAGACGGAGCGCATCATCTCCAACGTGGTGATGATGGGCATGGGTGAGCCTCTGCAGAACTACTCGGCCCTGGTGCCGGCGCTGCGCGTGATGCTGGACGACCATGCCTACGGCCTGTCGCGCCGCCGCGTGACGGTGTCCACCTCGGGCGTGGTGCCCATGATCGACCGGCTGGCGCAGGACTGCCCCGTGGCCCTGGCCGTTTCGTTGCATGCACCCAACGATCCGCTGCGTGACAACCTGGTTCCACTGAACCGCAAATACCCGATCGAAGAGCTGCTGGCCGCGTGCAACCGCTACCTGGAACACGCGCCGCGCGACTTCATCACCTTCGAATACTGCATGCTGGACGGGGTCAACGACCAACTCGAGCATGCGCAGCAACTGATCGACCTGGTCAAGCCCGTACGCGGCGCGGGCGTGCGCTGCAAGTTCAACCTGATCCCCTTCAACCCGTTCCCGGCGTCGGGCCTTTTGCGTTCGTCACAGGCGCAGGTGCTGGCCTTTGGCAAACTGCTGAGCGACGCGGGCATCGTGACCACGGTGCGCAAGACGCGCGGCGACGATATCGACGCCGCTTGTGGTCAATTGGCCGGTGACGTCAAAGATCGCACAAAAGCGGCGGAACGCATGGCCAAACAGCGCACAATCGCGCTCAAACTGGTGACATGACACAACGAACTTGAAGGAGGCTCTACATGGTGGGATTGGTTGAACGCTGGCAGCGCATGGGCCGCTGTGCGCTCCTGGCCTGTGGGGTGGTGGCTGGCGTGGCAGGGCTCTCGGGCTGTGCGAGCGGCGGCAGTGGCCCCTCGGCCGGCGAGCCCGGCGGTGCTGTCTTCACCCAGTCCGATGAGCCCGAGGCGCGCCGCCGCGCGCGCATCCGCCTGGAGCTGGCGACCAACTACTTCGAGAACGGGCAGACCACCGTGGCGCTGGACGAGGTCAAGCAGGCCCTGGTCGCCGACCCCACCTATTCCGACGCCTTCAACCTGCGCGGCCTGATCTACCTGCGGCTCAACGAGTTTGGCCAGGCCGAAGAGAGCTTTCGTCGCGCGCTCGGCCTGCGCAGCAACGATCCGAATCTGCTGCACAACCTGGGCTGGCTGCATTGCCAGCAGCGCAAGTACGCCGAGGCCGACCAGAGCTTCGTGACGGCCCTCGCCAACCCGGCCTATACCGCGCGCAGCAAGACACTGATGGCGCGCGGCCTGTGCCAGATGGAAGCCGGCCAGGTGGCCGAAGCCGAGCAGTCGCTGCTCAAGGCCTATGAGCTCGATGCTGCCAACCCGGTGGTGGGCTACCACCTGTCGTCGCTGCTGATGCGCCGCAATGAGCTCACGCGGGCGCAGTTCTACATCCGCCGCCTGAACAACAGCGATTTCTCGAATGCGGAAACGCTGTGGCTGGGCATCAAGGTCGAGCGCGGCCTGGGCGACACGGTGGCCATGCGCCAGCTGGGTGATCAATTGCGCAGGCGTTTCCCGGAAGCGCGTGAGACGGGTGCCTATCAGCGTGGGGCTTTCAATGAGTGATTCGGTGACAGGGGTTTCGGTGCACGCAGAGGCACAAGAGATGGCTGGAGGGCGGACGGCCGGTACCTTGCTGCGCGAAGCGCGCATGGAGGCGGGCCTGCACATTGCGGCGCTGGCCGTGGCCCTGAAGGTGCCGGTGGCCAAGCTGGAGGCCCTGGAGGCCGACAACTTCGCGGTGCTGCCTGACACGGTGTTCGTGCGGGCTCTGGCATCCAGCGTGTGCCGCACCCTCAAGATCGACCCGGCGCCCATTCTGGCGCTGCTGCCGCAAAGCAAGAGCCCGCGCCTGGTGGCGGGCAATGCGGGGATCAACGCGCCGGTCAAGGGCAGCAGCTCCAGTGCGGGCAATGGCTCCTTTGCTCCAGCGTCCTCGGGCGGCAAAAAGTCCTGGGCCATCGCCGTGGTGGTGCTGGCCTTGCTGGCGGGTGCCCTGGCCATCATGTTTGTCCCTGCCGACCGCAATCCGTTCGGCGGCAGCGCGGGAGACGATGCGCCGGCGTCTCCACCCGTGGCTGCCCAGGAGCCGCAAGCCCCCGTGGCTGCGGCCTCCGGCCCGGCCGCTGTGCCCGCACCCGCTGCGGCTGTGGTGGCCGCGCCTGCTGCGACGTCTGCGGCCCCTGTGCCTGCGGCAAGCCCTTCCGCTGCGGTGGCAGCCAGTGCGGCCACCCCGGCCGTGGCGGCATCGACCCCCGAAGCGGCTGCGGCTGCCTCGGCCTCCAGCGTGCTGACCCTGAGTGCGCGCGGCGCCTCGTGGGTGCAGGTGCGCGATGCTGGCGGAACCATTGCGCTGCAGAAGAATCTGGCAGTAGGGGAGTCGGTGGCCGTTTCGGGCACGCTCCCTCTGGCGGTGGTGATTGGCCGGGCCGATGTGACCGATGTGTTTGTGCGTGGCAAGCCATTCGCGCTGACCACCGTTTCGCGCGACAACGTTGCGCGCTTTGAGGTGAAATAAGTGGACAAGTCCCTGATCGATCTGGCCCCGATTGCCATTGCCCAGCCCGCCCCTCGGCGCTCCCGCCAGGCCCGTGTGGTCTGGGGCTCGCGCGTGGTCACGGTCGGGGGTGATGCGCCGGTGCGCGTGCAGTCCATGACGAATACCGACACGGTGGATGCCATCGGCACCGCCATCCAGGTCAAGGAGCTGGCGCAGGCCGGCTCCGAGTTCGTGCGCATCACCGTCAACACGCCCGAGGCGGCGCAGGCGGTGCCCTACATTCGCGAGCAGCTCGACCGCATGGGTGAGACCGTGCCGCTGGTGGGGGATTTCCACTTCAACGGCCACCGCCTGCTGACCGACTACCCGGACTGCGCGCAGGCGCTGTCCAAGTACCGCATCAACCCCGGCAACGTGGGCAAGGGCGACAAGCGCGACCGCCAGTTCGGCCAGATGATCGAGGCCGCCATCCGCTGGGACAAGGCGGTGCGCATCGGCGTGAACTGGGGCAGCCTGGACCAGGAGCTGCTGGCCGAGCTGATGGACACCAACAGCCGCCGCGCCCGGCCCTGGGAGGCGCGCCAGGTGATGTACGAGGCGCTGATCACCTCGGCCATCGAATCCGCCCGCCGTGCGGAAGAAATGGGCCTGAACGGCGACCAGATCATCCTCTCGTGCAAGGTCAGCGGTGTGCAGGACCTGATTTCCGTGTACCGGGCCCTGGCCCAGCGCTGCGACTACGCGCTGCACCTGGGCCTGACCGAGGCCGGCATGGGCACCAAGGGCACGGTGGCGTCGGCCACGGCGCTCTCCATCCTGCTGCAGGAAGGCATTGGCGACACCATCCGCGTGTCCCTGACCCCGCAGCCCGGCGAGGCCCGCACCCAGGAAGTGGTGGTGGCCTCCGAGATCCTGCAGTCGCTGGGCTTGCGCATCTTTGTGCCCAGCGTGACTGCCTGCCCCGGCTGTGGCCGCACGACCAGCACCACCTTCCAGGACCTGGCCAAGCAGATCGACGACTACCTGCGCGCGCAGATGCCTGTGTGGCGCGTGAAGTACCCGGGCGTGGAAAAGCTCAAGGTAGCGGTCATGGGTTGCATCGTCAACGGCCCCGGCGAGAGCAAGCATGCCGACATCGGCATCAGCCTGCCCGGTACCGGTGAAGCCCCGGCCGCCCCGGTGTTCATCGATGGCGAGAAGGCCCTGACCCTGCGCGGCGAGAACATCGCCGCCGAGTTCCACCAGCTGGTGGAAAACTACATTGAAAAGCGCTTCGGCGGCTCCCATCCGGTGGCTGCCCCGGCGGTGGGTGCGCCTGACAGCGCGCTCGCCTGACCCGGCGGCGGCCGACGCCCCTGCGACAATCGCACCCTGCGGGCCCGAACGGCCCAGCGAGGCGCCTCCCCGGAGCCGCCTCCCGTACCCCTATTCAACTGGAAACCATTGCCGTGAGTAAAGACGTATCTGCCGCCGCCGCCAAGCCCGAGAAACTGGTGGCGGTCAAGGGCATGAATGACATCCTGCCGCCCGACTCTGCCCGCTGGGAGTGGCTGGAGGAGAAGGTGCGCAGTCTGATGGCGCGCTATGCCTACCGCAACATGCGCACGCCCATCGTCGAGCCCACGCCGCTGTTCGTGCGCGGCCTGGGCGAGGTGACCGACATTGTCGAGAAGGAGATGTACTCCTTCGAAGACCGCTTGAACGGCGAGCGCCTGACCCTGCGCCCCGAGGCCACGGCCGGCGTGGTGCGTGCGGTGGTCGAGCACAACATGCTCTACGAAGGCGGCAAGCGCCTGTACTACATGGGCCCCATGTTCCGCCACGAGCGCCCCCAGCGCGGTCGCTACCGCCAGTTCCACCAGATCGGTGCCGAGGCCCTGGGCTTTGGCGGGCCCGAGGTGGATGCCGAGCTGATCCTGCTGGCCAACGCGCTGTGGAAGGAGATCGGGTTGACCAACGTGCGCCTGGAGCTCAACAGCCTGGGCCAGCCCGAGGAGCGCAAGGCGCACCGTGCGGCGCTGATCGCCTATTTCGAGCAGAACGCCGACCAGCTGGACGAGGAGGCGCGCCGCCGCCTGCACGCCAACCCGCTGCGCATCCTGGATACCAAGAACCCGGCCATGCAGGCGCTGGTGAATGCCGCGCCCCGGCTCATCGACTTCCTGGGCGCCGAGTCGCTGGCGCACTTCGACGCGGTCAAGGCCATCCTGGACGCCAATGGCGTGGCCTGGACGGTCAACCCGCGCCTGGTGCGCGGCATGGACTACTACAACCTCACGGTGTTCGAGTTCATCACCGAGCAATTGGGCTCGCAGGGCACCATCTGCGGCGGTGGGCGCTACGACTACCTGATCGAGCAGATCGGCGGCAAGCCGGCCCCGGCCGTGGGCTGGGCCCTGGGTGTGGAGCGCGTGCTGGAGCTGGTCAAAGAGCAGGGCGCCCAGGTGCCGGCGCTGGTGCCGGATGTCTATGCCATCATCCCCAGCCGTGCGGCGCTGCCCGTGGCCAGCCGGGTGCTGGAACAACTGCGTGCCCAGGGCATAGAGGTGCAGATGCACGGCGCGCCAATGGCGGGCGAGGGCATGGGCAGCATGAAGTCCCAGTTCAAGAAAGCCGATGGCAGCGGCGCGCAGTATGCTTTGGTGTTTGGCGACGAGGAGCTTGCGCGCGGCGTGGTGGGCGTCAAGTCCCTGCGCGATGGCGCCGGCGCCCAGGTGGAGCAAACCATCGCCAATGTGGCCGATTGGGCCGCCACCCTACAATCCAACCGTTAATTCTTACCTACCTCCATGGCAAATCATTTAGACCTCGAAGAGCAGGAACAACTCGACCAGCTCAAGCACTTCTGGAACAACTGGGGTACCTTGATCAGCTGCGTGCTGATCGTGGTCTGCGGTTCGCTGGCGGCATGGAACGGTTACCAGTACTGGCAGAGCAGCCAGGCCACGAAGGCGGCGGCGCTGTTCGATGCGGTCGACGTGGCCAGCCGTGCCAAGGACCAGGAACGCCTGGAACGGGCCTTCGGCGACCTCAAGGCCGGCTACGCGGGCACGCCCCAGGCGGCCCAGGCGGGCTTCACCGTGGCCCGCAACCTCATGGAAGCGGGCAAGCCCGATGGCGCGCGCGAAGCGCTCGCCTGGGTGGCCGAACATGCCGGCGACGATGGTTTCAAGGCGCTGGCCAGGCTGCGCCTGGCCTCCGTGCTGACCGAGCAGAAGAAATACGACGAAGCGCTGGCCCAGCTCTCGGGCTCGCTGCCTGCCGCGTTCGAAGGCGTGGCTGCAGACCACCGTGGCGACATCCTGATGCTGCAGGACAAGCGCACCGAGGCCCTGGCCCAGTACACCAAGGCCTACAAGGCCATGAACGAAGACGTGGAATACCGCCGCCTGGTCGAGGTCAAGCTCAACACGCTGGGCGCCAACCCTGCCGCCGATACCGTGGCGGCCGCCAAGACGGCAGAGGCTGCAAAATGAGCGCGCAGACTCTGATCCGCACCCACCTTCGTCCGGTCCGTGGCCTGGCGCTGCTGGCCCTGGCGGCGGCGCTGGCCGGCTGCTCGGTGATGCCCGGCGGCTCGTTCTGGGGCGCCCCCAAGCCCGTGCCTGCCGACCTCGGTGCCAATGTGCCCGTGCTGGGCGTGCGCCAGGCATGGACCAGCAAGGTCGGGGCGGTGGCGGGCCTGTCGCTGGATGTGCGCGTCAATGGCACCACGGTGACCCTGGCCTCGGCCGACGGCACGGTGGCTGCCATCGATGCCCGCACGGGCGGCGACATCTGGCGCCTGGCCCTGGCCGAGCCGCTGTCGGCCGGTGTCGGCAGCGATGGCAAGCTGGCGGCCGTGGTGGCACGCAGCAATGCGCTGATCGCCGTTGAGTCCGGCCGTGAGCGCTGGCGCCAGCCCATGGCCTCGCAGGTCTTCACCGCGCCGCTGGTGGCGGGTGGCCGCGTGTTCGTGCTGGCGGCTGACCGCACCGTGATCGCTTTCGACGCCGCCACCGGCAAGCGCCTGTGGACGCAGCAGCGCCCCGGCGAGCCCCTGGTGCTGCGCCAGGATGGCGTGCTGCTGGCGGTGGGCGATACCCTGGTGGTGGGCCTGTCCGGCCGCCTGGTGGGCCTGAACCCCGACAACGGCAGTGCCCGCTGGGAGGCCCCTCTGGCCAGCTCGCGCGGCACCAACGACGTGGAGCGCTTGGTGGAACTGGTGGGGCGCAGCAGCCGCGTCGGCGAATCGGTGTGCGCCCGTGCCTTCCAGTCGGCCGTGGGCTGCGTGAACACGGTGCGCGGCAACGTCGCCTGGACCCAGCGCGCCGCCGGCGCCGAGGGCATCGACGGTGACAAGGATGCGATCTTCGGAACCGAGAGCAATGGCTCGATGGTGGCCTGGAACCGCAATGACGGCACGCGCCTGTGGGGCTCGGATCGCCTCAAGCACCGCAAGCTGACCACGCCGCTGTTGCTGGGCCGCTCCGTGGTGGTGGGCGACGACACGGGTCTGGTGCACCTGCTCTCGCGCACCGATGGCGCGCCCCTCAATCGCATGACCACCGATGGCTCCGGCATTGCCGCAGCGCCGGTGGCTGCAGCAGACACCCTGGTGGTGGTCACCCGCAATGGCGGAGTATTCGGCTTCCGCCCAGAATGATGGATCGTATTCAATGAAGCCAGTTATCGCCCTCGTGGGGCGGCCGAATGTCGGTAAATCCACGCTGTTCAACCGCCTGACGAAGACCCGCGACGCGATCGTGGCGGACTTCGCCGGGCTCACGCGTGACCGCCACTACGGCAATGGCAAGCAGGGCAAGCACGAGTACATCGTCATCGATACCGGGGGCTTCGAGCCCGATGCCTCCACCGGCATCTACCGCGAGATGGCCAAGCAGACGCAGCAGGCCGTGGCCGAGGCCGACGTGGTCGTCTTCGTCGTGGATGCGCGCGCCGGTGTCTCGGCGCAGGACCATGACATCGCCAACTACCTGCGCCGGCTGTCCAAGCCCTGCGTGCTGGTTGCCAACAAGGCCGAAGGCATGGTCGAGGGCGTGCAGCTGGCCGAGTTCTATGAACTGGGGCTGGGCGAGGTGTTCCCGGTGTCGGCTGCGCATGGCCAGGGCATCAGGGGCCTGGTGGAGATTGCGCTCGAGCCGCTGAACCTGCCCGACCCTGACGAGGCCGATGCCTCCGACGACAAGAGCATCATCAAGCTTGCCGTGGCGGGCCGCCCCAATGTGGGCAAGTCCACCCTGATCAACACCTGGCTGGGCGAAGAGCGCCTGGTCGCGTTCGACATGCCGGGCACCACGCGCGATGCGATCACCGTGCCTTTCGAGCGCAACGGCCAGCGCTTCGAGCTGGTGGACACGGCAGGCCTGCGCCGCAAGGGCAAGGTCTTCGAGGCGATCGAGAAGTTCTCGGTGGTCAAGACGCTGCAGGCCATCGAGTCGGCCAACGTGGTGCTGCTGCTGCTCGATGCCACGCAGGGCGTGACCGACCAGGACGCGCACATTGCCGGCTACATTCTGGAGAGCGGCCGCGCCGTGGTGCTGGCCGTGAACAAGTGGGATGCCGTGGACGAATACCAGCGCACGCTGCTGGAGCGCTCCATCGAAACCCGCCTGTCGTTCCTGAAGTTCGCCTCGATGCACTTCATCTCAGCCAAGAAGCGCCAGGGCCTGGGCCCGCTGTGGACCTCCATCGTGCAGGCGCACAAGGCGGCCACCTGCAAGATGTCCACCCCCGTGCTCACCCGCCTGCTGCTGGAGGCGGTGCAGTTCCAGGCGCCCAAGCGCGCGGGCATGTTTCGCCCCAAGCTGCGCTATGCGCACCAGGGCGGCATGAACCCGCCGGTGATCGTGATCCACGGCAACTCGCTGGAGCATGTGACCGAGGCCTACAAGCGCTTCCTGGAAGGGCGTTTCCGCAAGGAGTTCGACCTGGTGGGCACGCCGCTGCGCATCGAGGTCAAGACCTCGCACAATCCCTACGCGGACAAGGACGAGGGCTGACCCCGGGGAGAGGGCGCCGCACGGCTCCTTCGTGGCCACGGCATATGCTGCATTGCAGCATGGTTATTGCATCGCCCTGGTTTGGTGAATGGCGCGCAGAAGTAACTATCTGTTTCTGTCGCCGCATATTCATCCGCGGTATTCCCTGGTGAGAACCTCGGTTCGGCGTGCAGAAAGGCCGGGTTGGCGAAAGGCCATGTCACCAGGCGGCAAAAGTCCCACTTTGCTGTGGTAAGGTGGTGGTTTACAACAACATCTTTGAACACGGAGAATATCGTGAGCAATAAAGGCCAACTTTTGCAAGATCCTTTCCTGAACGCACTGCGTAGGGAGCATGTACCTGTTTCCATCTACCTGGTGAACGGTATCAAGCTGCAAGGGCAAATCGAATCGTTCGACCAGTATGTGGTGTTGCTGCGCAATACCGTGACGCAGATGGTCTACAAGCATGCGATCTCCACCATCGTGCCCGGTCGTGCAGTCAATTTCTCGACGGCCGAAACCCCTGATGCAGACGGCGCCGGCACCTGAGTTGCGGCATCCAGTTCAGCATTCAATTCTGGGTCAGATGGTCATGGGCGGAGGCCATCCGCTTTGAGTACCCCCGCATCTTCTGACGCGGGTGGTGCCTCGGTGTTGCTGGTGGGGGTGGATTTCGGTCTTCCCCATTTCGATGGCGAGCTCGAAGAGCTGGGTTTGCTTGCGCAAACTGCGGGGCTCAACCCCGTGGCGCGCCTGACCTGCAAGCGCAAGGCACCCGATGCCGCCCTGTTCGTGGGCAGCGGCAAGGCCGATGAAATCCGCACCCTGGCCCAGATGCACGGTGCGGTGGAGGTGCTGTTCGACCAGTCGCTCAGCCCTGCGCAGCAGCGCAACCTGGAGCGCAACCTGGAGCTGCCGGTCTCTGACCGCACCTTCCTGATCCTCGAAATCTTTGCGCAGCGGGCCCGCAGCCATGAGGGCAAGTTGCAGGTGGAACTGGCCCGGCTGCAGTACCTGAGCACGCGCCTTGTGCGCCGCTGGTCGCACCTGGAGCGCCAGACCGGCGGCATCGGTGCGCGCGGCGGTCCGGGCGAAAAGCAGATCGAGCTCGACCGCCGCATGATCGGCGAGGCCATCAAGCGCACGCGCGAGCGGCTCGTCAAGGTCAAGCGCCAGCGCTCGACCCAGCGCCGCCAGCGCGACCGGCGCGACACCTTCACCATCTCGCTGGTGGGCTATACCAACGCCGGCAAGTCCACGCTGTTCAATGCGCTGGTCAAGGCCCGCGCGTACGCGGCCGACCAGCTGTTTGCCACGCTCGATACCACCACGCGCCAGCTCTACCTGGGCGATGCGGGGCGTTCGGTGTCGCTGTCCGACACGGTGGGCTTCATCCGCGACCTGCCACACGGCCTGGTAGATGCCTTCCAGGCCACGCTGCAGGAGGCGGTGGATGCCGATCTGCTGCTGCATGTGGTGGATGCCTCCAACCCCAACTTTCCCGAGCAGATGGACCAGGTGCAGCGCGTGCTGCACGAGATTGGCGCGGCCGACATTCCGCAACTGCTGGTGTTCAACAAGCTCGATGCGCTCGACGCCGAACAGCAGCCCGCGCTGCTGGAAGACCAGTACGAAGTGGAGGGGCAGATGGTGCCCCGCCTGTTCGTGAGCGCACGCTCCGGCCAGGGCCTGGACTCCCTTCGCCGTGTGCTGTCCGCACGGGTGTTGGCGGCGCAGGAGGACATGACCCCAGCTGATGCTGCCCCATTGCCGGCCCAAGAGGAGTGATTGGGCACAATGCCGTTTTGATCGATGCCACCAGAGAACCAGAGACTTTGCGCATGAATTTCCAAAATCGCACCCTACGCTGGGCTTCGCTGCCAGAACGTATCCGGGGCATGTTCAATCTGAACGATCCCCGCTGGGGCCGTGGCGAAGACAAGCCGGACGACGGCGCACGCCCGGACGAGCGCCCGCCGGCGCCGCCCCCTGCAGGCAATCGCGGGCGCGAGAACAACAAGGGCCAGGGCAATGGCCAGCCACCGGATCTGGATGAACTGTGGCGTGACCTCAACCGCAAGCTCGGCGGCCTGTTTGGCGGCAAGGGCGGCGGCGGTGGCCGGGGCACGGGGGGCGCTGGCAACGGCGGCTTCCAGCCGCCCGACATGAAGAGCGCGGGTGTGGGCGTGGGCCTGATCGCCGGCATCGTCTTCGTGATCTGGATGGGTACGGGCTTCTTCATCGTGCAGGAAGGCCAGCAGGCCGTCATCACCCAGTTCGGCAAGTACAAGAGCACGGTGGGTGCGGGCTTCAACTGGCGCCTGCCGTACCCGATCGAGCGCCATGAGCTGGTGTTCGTGACGCAGATCCGCTCGGCCGACGTGGGCCGCGACAACATCATCAAGAGCACGGGCCTGCGCGAGTCGGCCATGCTCACCGAAGACGAGAACATCGTCGAGATCAAGTTCGCCGTGCAGTACCGCCTGAGCGATGCACGCGCCTGGCTGTTCGAGAGCAAGAACCCCTCGGACGCCGTGATCCAGGCCGCTGAAACGGCGGTGCGCGAAGTGGTGGGCAAGATGCGCATGGACACGGCCCTGGCCGAAGAGCGCGACCAGATCGCGCCGCGCGTGCGCACGCTGATGCAGACCATCCTGGACCGCTACAAGGTGGGTGTCGAAGTGGTGGGCATCAACCTGCAGCAGGGCGGTGTGCGCCCGCCCGAGCAGGTGCAGGCGTCCTTCGATGACGTGCTCAAGGCCGGCCAGGAGCGCGAACGTGCCAAGAACGATGCCCAGGCCTATGCCAACGACGTGATCCCGCGTGCCGTGGGTTCCGCATCGCGCCTCAATGAAGAGGCGGCTGCCTACAAGGCCCGCATCGTGGCCCAGGCGCAGGGCGATGCGCAGCGCTTCTCGTCGGTGCTGGCCGAGTACCAGAAGGCGCCCCAGGTCACCCGTGACCGCATGTACATCGAGAGCATGCAGCAGATCTACGGCAACGTGACCAAGGTGCTGGTGGATTCCCGCCAGGGCTCCAACCTGCTGTACCTGCCGCTGGACAAGATCATGCAGAGCGTGGCCACCGGCACGCCAGGCGCCCTGGATGCGCAGCCCGCCAGTGCTGCGGCCACCACGGTGGTTCCGGCTGCGCCTGCGGCCCCTTTTTCGAATGACCCCCGGGCGCGTGACAGCAGTCGCACACGCGAACGTGAATCCCGCTAGGAGCAGCTCGTGAACAGAGTCGGATTTATCGCATCCACCCTCCTGGTGGTGCTTGCACTCATGAGCTCCATGCTCTTCGTGGTGGACCAGCGCCAGTTCGGCGTGCTCTACGCGCTTGGGCAGATCAAGGAAGTGATCACCGAGCCGGGCCTGAACTTCAAGCTGCCGCCGCCGTTCCAGAACGTGACCTACATCGACAAGCGTCTGCTCACGCTGGACAGCCCCGATACGGAACCTATGCTCACGGCAGAAAAGCAGCGCGTGGTGATCGACTGGTATGTGCGCTGGCGCATCTCCGAGCCCACCCAGTACATCCGCAACGTCGGTCTGGATGAAAGCGCCGGTGCCATGCAGCTCAACCGCGTGGTACGCAATGCCTTCCAGGAAGAGATCAACAAGCGCACCGTGAAGGAGCTGCTCTCGCTCAAGCGCGAAGCGCTGATGGCCGATGTGAAGCGTGAAGTGCTGGAAACCGTGCGCGGCGCCAAGCCCTGGGGCGTGGACGTGGTGGACGTGCGCATCACGCGCGTTGACTATGTGGAGGCCATCACCGAGTCGGTCTACCGCCGCATGGAGGCCGAGCGCAAGCGCGTGGCCAACGAACTGCGCTCCACCGGTGCGGCCGAAGGCGAAAAAATCCGCGCCGATGCGGATCGCCAGCGCGAGATCGCCATTGCCAACGCCTACCGCGATGCCCAGAAGATCAAGGGCGAGGGCGATGCCGAGGCCGCTCGCATCTACGCCGAGGCCTTTGGCCGCGACCCGCAGTTTGCGCAGTTCTACCGCAGCCTGGAAGCCTACAAATCGAGCTTCAACAAGAAGAGCGACGTGATGGTGGTCGATCCCTCGTCGTCGGAGTTCTTCAAGGCCTTCCGCGGCGGCACGGCTTCTACGGCGCAGCCTGCAGCCCCGCGCAAGTAAAAAAGCGGCGCCAGGCGCACAGCGGCAGCCTCTGCATTGCAGGGCTGCCGTTTTTTTTGGCCGCTCTACCTCCTGCGGGACGGGGTGACTCCATGTGTTTCGCGCGCTTGATGGCCTTGTTGGTCGGTCCCCGTTGGAGGGGCCTTGGCCGGTGCCGGTAGAATCACGGTTTTAACAGCCTCCCCTTTTCTCATGTCTGCTTGGGTCCTGCCGGATCACATTGCCGATGTCTTGCCGTCCGAAGCGCGGCACATCGAAGAATTGCGTCGCGGGCTGCTCGACACGGCGCGCTGCTATGGCTATGAGCTGGTCATGCCGCCGCTGCTGGAGCACCTGGAATCCCTGCTGACCGGTACCGGCGAGGCGCTGGACCTCCAGACCTTCAAGCTGGTGGACCAGTTGTCGGGCCGCTCCATGGGGCTGCGTGCGGACACCACGCCCCAGGTGGCGCGCATTGATGCCCACCTGCTCAACCGCAAGGGTGTGACACGGCTGTGCTACTGCGGCCCCGTGCTGCACACCCGCCCCGACCGCCCCCATGCCACGCGCGAGCCGCTGCAATTTGGCGCCGAGATCTATGGCCATGCCGGGCTGGAGGCCGACCTCGAAGCCCTGCAGCTGGCGCGTGAATGCCTGCGCGTGGCCGAGGTGCGCGACACCACCATCGACCTGGCCGACGTGCGCATCGTGCGCAGCCTGCTGGCCGGTGTGGCGGTGGATGCGCCGTTGCTCAGCCGCATCCATGCCGCCCTGGCGGCCAAGGACGCGAGCGAACTGGCAACGCTGACCCGTGATTTCCCTGCGGCATCGCGCCAGGGGCTGCTGGCGCTGCTTCAGCTGTATGGTGACGAGTCCGTGCTGGCCGAGGCCGACAAGGCCTTGAAGCACATCGCCGGCGTGGCTGAAGTGCTGTCGCACCTGCGCTGGCTGGCCTCGCGGCTGGACGGCGCCGTGGTCACCTTCGACCTGGCCGACCTGCGTGGCTATGCGTACTACAGCGGCACCCGCTTTGCCATCTATGGCAAGGGTGCCAGCGATGCGCTGGTGCGTGGCGGCCGCTATGACGAAGTGGGTGCCGTGTTCGGCCGCAACCGGCCTGCGGCCGGCTTCAGCCTGGACATCAAGCAACTGGTGAGCGTGGTGTCCCCGCGCGCCCTCAAGGCCGCCATCCGCGCGCCCTGGGGCGAGGCGAGCGACGTGAATGCCGCCATTGCCGAGCTGCGCCGCCAAGGCGAGACGGTGGTATGTGTTCTGCCTGGGCATGGGAGCGAAGTCGATGAGTTCCACTGTGACCGAGAGCTGGTGCAGATTGCGGGCCAGTGGGTCGTGCAGGCTGTTTGAGTTAATTGCAATTGAAAATTGGGTCTGAGATGAAAGCAACCAAAGGTCGCAACGTAGTGGTGGTCGGAACCCAATGGGGTGACGAAGGCAAGGGCAAGCTGGTCGACTGGCTCACCGAGAGCGCGCAAGGCGTGGTCCGGTTCCAGGGTGGCCACAATGCCGGCCATACGCTGGTCATCAATGGCGTGAAGACCGCACTGCACCTGATCCCTAGCGGCATCATGCGCCCCGGCG